>NZ_AMDP01000024.1 GCF_028128615.1 Enterococcus sp. 5H
ATGTTGTTACTGTTGGTTTCAGAAGCACCGAAGGCAATCGTCCAAACGCCGCGGCCATTTCCAGCTGTCGCTGTGGCTAATTCGTAAGCTGTGTCAATCGAATTTAGCGCAATCGTTTCTCGGGTTACCGTTGGTGAACCGCTGTTGCCACTGCTGTTAGCCCAGCCTTTATCTAAGGAAAGGACCGCACCGCTTAGTTCTTGTTCGCTGGCTTCTTGAATCACCGTATTACGAAACTGATGATTTTGCTTCACTTGAAGGGTCCAGCCAGTCGAATTGGTGCGCTGATCGGTAATTTGGATAAAACTACCTCTTGGCCCAGTTTCACCTAAAAATTGTTGCGCTAATGCTGGAAAGATCCGGTTGGTATCGGTTAATTGTGCTCGACCAAAGTCAAGGGATGAGACATAATCTATCCTCAATGGTCCTTCAGTAGAAGGTCCCTCTCCCGGGTCAATAACCTCACCAGGATTTTCTGGATCAACTGGATTAGAAATCGAACTTCCTTCAACCGTTACTGTTCCAGTTTGTCCTAATGAATCGGTCGTTGCATGAACTGACGGAGTATAGAGAGTCAATCCAGCTAGTATAAGGAGTAAGCTATTAACAGCTTTAAACTTCTGTATATTCATCTACTTCTCCTCCTTTGTCCATCTACGTAATACAATCAGCAGAAGGAAAAGTAACACTAGCCCAATACCGATAAAACCAAAATTCCCGATCAATTCACCAGTACTAGGCAGATTTCCAGCAGGTTTTTTCACCCCAGCAGTATCTTGATCGCTAGAGGAACCTGATTCTTCTGGTGCTATGGGCGCGACTTCATCAGGTATAGCTTCTTCTTCATAAAATGAAATTTTCCCACCTGTATTGACTTGCCCGCCTGCAGCTTCTGTTCCATAAACCATTAGTGGTGATATCGCTAGACTAACCAGCACTATTAAAGAGCAGAATAAGATGATCATTTTGTTTTTTCTCATTTTTCCCCTCTCCTTTTAGGGCTGTCCAGCCATGACTTTCCATGTAATTTCACCGACATAACTTCCTGTATGAACTGTATCAGATGAACCAATTTGTAGTTTGACTCCATCAGTACCAGTTTGATTTCCCCAGCTATTACTTATATCAAAAATTCCAGATGAGCCGTCAGTATTTAGATAAACAGTCTGTGCATTACCATCTAAAATCACTTCTTGCCCTCTATATACGTAACGTAAAGCGTTAATTAACTCTTGCCCCTCATTATTTCTCATCGGACTGGATAATGATGCCGTCAGGGTCCAACCATTAGCAGGGTTTGCACGTGTATCGGTAACAATTAATCGTTGGTCAATTTCCGGATCTTCTACTCGTTTGGTTGTAGCGTTATAGGTTAATGAACCGAAATCAAGAGCAGCAGGTGCTGAAGCTAAACTTAGAACGCCTTGAAGCTTGTAGCGAACTGTTACTTCTGTAGTATCTAAAACAACTGCCGTTTCATTTGCAGGCCGCTCAGAAATTTCATATCCCGCATTAAGTAAGCCTTCTAATTGCTTGACCACAGTCTCTTCTTTCGTTAAATCAATTTCGTCTCCTATCAGACCATCAATCATGATTGTATAGCCTGGAAGTAATTGATCAAGCTCATTAACAAATTCTACAGTTAAAATGGAATCTATTATTTCTGTTACAGTTAAAATAGTCCCTTGACTAAACGTTGCATCGTGAAACGCCAAGGCTTCTGCGGGATTGATATTTCCAGTTTCATTATTGGTGATAGGCGGATTAGCAACACCTGCATTTTCTGCTAGACCTGCTTTATCTCTTAGAAACACCTGTATTTCATCATTTTCAGATAATGTTAGCCCATTTAACAAGATTTCGAAGTTCCCTGAACTATCAATTGATACATCTGAAGTATTAATGGCTTGTCCATTATGAGTTGCAGTAACTTCTGCATCTCTATTTTCAGAATATCCTTGAATAGTGGAAGCTGTACTTAGCACTATTTCATTGTCGAATACAGCAGGTGTTGGCGGAACTATTGGAAACGTGACTGTTGGGTCACTTAAAATGGTATTCTCAAATCCTGGTGTTAATTCTCCACTAGTTAAACGAACCTCTTTTATTTCAACCTTATCTCCCGCTTCTAGATAATCATTTAGGGTAATTTCAAATAATCCCCCTCTTCGCTCTTCACCGTATATACTGATTCCAGGATCCTCATCGGAGTGTCCCACAGATTTTGCTCTGTAACTTTGGTTAGAACCATTAGATTTTGTCACTTCAACAGACACTTCTGCCTCATCGTCCCAAGCTGAGCGTGATTCATAAAGTCCTACTGGTATACTAATGTGTCCATAGATTTTCTTATCCGCATTTGTTGGAACTCGTAATTCATCAGCAATTGCCCAACGAGCATTGTTTGAACTTAAACGAGAATATGCTGTTAAACCAGTAGTTCCAAAATTGTCTGTGTTCAAAATATCCGGATTATTGGTAGACGCTAATGTATTGAAATTCTGACCGCTAAACGAATAGTCAAGTGTCCGATAATTAATATTCGGATCGCCATCTAAGTCCGCTCCATTTCGCCAAACAGCCAAATCACTGTTTGTGGCTGTTAAGGTCGAGCCATTAGACACATTAAAGATATTTCCCCCAGCAGGACGATTATTCCGGAAATTCATATACAAGGGATTATCAAATGTTACACTTAAGTTTCCTGCATTGAAAATTCCACCACTTGCGCTACTTGTTCGTCCTGATGCTTGAAAGTAGCCTTGATTCAATACATCAATCGTTCCTGTGCCAGTACCCATATCAATAGATGGGCCAGTTGTAGCATTAATGATAACGGATGAGCCAGGATCACTAACGGTAAAAGAATTCGGTGCATTATTTACTGTATAAAGGACTCCTTGATTCGCAGTATCATTGGCAGTACCATTACCAGGATTATTTATCCGAAACATCCCACCGTTTTTAACCTCTATGTGATTATTCCCACCGTACATACGAATTCCTGGAGAATTCCCACCACTTTTACTAATTTCTAACAATGCATTATCAATGGTGAAATTATAACTTCCAAAATATAAGAAACGTAAAACTGCTGCTTCACCTGTTGAAGCACCACTATTTAGCTTCAGACTAGCATCATCAGATAAAAGGAAAATTCCGTCTCGACTTTGAATCCCCATTGCAGAAGATACATTACTAGTCGCTTGAACTTGTGCACCATCAGTAATCTCTATACGAGCACCTAAGGTAAGTGAATTTGCAGTTGCTGATCCAAGATAGATCGCCGCATTGACATACCCAGCGCTTACTGTACTACTTGCAGTTAGCTCCGTTTCAGGATCAGCTACTCTTAATCTTGGTCTTTCTCCATGAAGAGTTAGTCCATTCGCAGCGCCAGAAACAATATTAGCAGTAGATTTACTATTTATATCTACACTGCTATCGTTACCTGACAAATGAATGCCCATAGCATTACCAGTAGTTACATCAATGGTTGAGCTCTCTACTTGCAAATTAGCTGTAATACCATTAAGGAACAGCGCTCTTTTAGTTCCTGTCGTTCCCAATCTAACTTTTGAACCGTCTTTAATTTCCACACTAGGTGTAGTCCCAGTCAATATAATCCCATTGTTTGCTGTAGCAGAAGCGCTTCCCGTAGTTGCACCCGGGCTAGTCATTTCAAAACTAGAACCTCCATCAACTCGGAATGTCGGATTAGCAGCTGAATTTCCTATTACTACAGTTTGTGCATTACCTGATCCAGTGGTTAAATTTGCCGTTGATCGTGAGCCTAGATGGAACAGTGAATTTGCTCCATCCAAAACAATCTGTTGGCCGTTTCCGGTACTAATCAAGTTTATTGAGCTTTCATTATTGATTAAAACTTGAGGAGTTGTTCCTGCCACATTAATACTTCGTCCTGTCACAGCATTAACGGTTAAATCACTCGAGTCAATGATCATTTTAGCTTCCGCAGCAACTAAACCAATCGCTCGCTTGGCACTGGTCGTTGTAACCGTCAGCTCGGAATTACCAAGCACTTCTAAAGTCGGTTGTGTCCCAGTCATAATAATCGCATTATTTGCCGTATTCGACGGTGAAGCTGCTGTTCCTGGTGCATTTATCAGCAATGTGGACTCCTCTGAAACTACAACTGAAGGATTTGGACCTCTCATATCAATCACATTAGCAGTCCCACTAGCTACAGTAATCGAAACATTCGCATTCTCACTAATCACAATTTTTGAATCAGAAACTGTTGCAGCTGAAAAGAAAACTGCTGAGTTTCCTCGAGTAATTGTTACTTCGGCTTTGTTATTAACATAGACTTCTTTTGTTTGAACAAACACATTTGTCAATGTTTGCGCAAATATATTCGCTCCGCCAGTGAACGTTAAGCGTCCCTCTGGAATTAAAGCTAGCCTAGCCGCATTACCTGTCGCTGTACTGACACTTTCAAGTTCCAAATACCAACCTGCTCCAGTCCCACTCGCATTAAAAATAGAGGTCGCTCCTGTTTTTACCAATGAAGCATTCTCCACTCGTAAAAGAGCTTCCTGCTCCGCCGCCAAGTTACCTAAAGTTAAACTGCCGTTATCAGCACCAAAGTTGATTAAATAGCCATTTCCTTTGATTAGTAAATTTCTATTTAAGGTTCCTATCGCAGTTGCTACGCCCGTCCCACTGCGAACCAAATCGTTTTGAACTTCAATTTGTCCGACTTCTGAGTTTGCTACAGCCAATCGTAATTCTTCGAAAGTTGAAACTTCCACCGTTTCGCCAATAAAAGCTGTTGTTTCAAGTTCTTCTGCCAAACTACTACTTTCAGTTTCTTCAATAAACGTATTTGGTGATTCTATTTCTGAGATTTGTTCTAACTCGACATCTTCATCAGTTCGATCTAGCTGAACGGCTTCATTTGAATTAACTAAATCCTCTGTTTCTTCTGTACTAGCAAAGAGCTTAGTAGCAGAAACGTAGAAATAACCAACTGTAATTGAACACAATAGTGACACCATTAAAATAATGCTATACGTTAGTCTTTTTTTTCTGTTCATTTCATTCATTTTGCCTCCTTTGTATTATTTTTTTCAGCTAGTGAGTTCTATCACCTCCTTTAATTTGTCACTTTCCAAATTTGAATCAAGTAGGTAACCAACTGAGCGAACTGTTCTCAACATTTTCGGATTCATGCTATATTTACTAAGTTTGTTTCGTATGTGAAAGGCTAAGTTTGATGTTCGATATCGTTTAGATGCACTATCCGTATCTTCCTCATCTTCCCAGATATATTTATAAATTTCTTCATATGTAAATGCCTGATTCATTCGGCTAGCTAATAATGAAATCATTTTGAACTCCATACGTGTAAGGCTTACCTCCGCTTTTCCAGGAGCTTTTATACTAAAATTCAACGAATTAAGAAGTAATTCATTACTCATTTTTGTTTCAACATTTCCTTCATTTTCTTTTTTATGAACAAGACTCAATGTGTTTTCTATAATGACAAACATTTCTTCATTCGTGACGTTTTCATCAAAGTTACCTAATACACCTAACTCCAGATTTAGTTTTTTACTTATAACATTTTTCGTCTCAGACCTTACCCAAATCGGTAAGATAAATCTTCTTTTAATAGATAAAATTAACTCAAGAACTTTATTTTGGTTTTCATCTGCAGAACAGTGAATAACAACACCGTGGACGTTCTCTAGCTGATTTAATAAATGACTTTCATCAGAAAAATAAAAATCACAAAGTTTGATTGATACTGGTATGGAATAATCGTGTAAGTTAAACATTGCCAAATTATACATACTTCGTTTCCTCCTTTTTTGTATTTTGCATATGAAAAAGATAATACATATATTTTTTTTTCACAAACTAGAGTTGTCCATTAAACGGACACGAAATAACATAAAATTTCATCTCAAAAAAATGATAATTTAATATATGAGCTAATTAAAAATGTTCCATTAAAGTACAGGCTATTGGGATTAACCTGTATAAATAGATTTCTCCTTAAAAATTTCAAAAAATCACTTTTCACAAAATTGATTTTTTCTAAAAAGAGGACAAATCGGTTATATCTAATTGAATTTTTATTTATATTTAATTTAAATTTACAAAAACAACCTAATTCTAATTTTAATGCTGAACTTATTATAGTATTCAAATAAAATAAAATAGTCCCAATAGCCTGTACTCTATTGGGACTATTTTGTTTTATTTCACTACTTTTCATATGTAAAAAATATTATTTAAACTACACTAAAATCTTTTAAAGCTATTTCTCACAAGCTCAATTTGAGGAAAGATTAGTTATTATTTTAGACTATGAAAATATTAGTAATACACAGGTTTCACACAGAAACGGTAAAAAATGATCATAACTTATCAATATATAATCATTTTTACTTTAGAAATCTTGGTTTACGATTTTTTTGTGATAATTTTGACTAAATTAAGGCCTATTCCAATTTCATCTTACATTTCTGTTCGCTTCTATAAAATGATTCTTAATAAGAAAAGCAGAGTGAATTCATACCATGACGGTAAAGTATAATTTATCAAAGAAAGAAGGAGAGATTTATATGAAGAAAAAAATTTTTACTTGTGCAGCTGTAGCTCTATCAACCCTCAGTTTAGTTGCTTGCCACTCACCTACGACTCCTAATAGAAAAAATACTGAAAATTCTACCAACTCTAAGGTACAGAGAAAAAAAACTACTACTTCCTATTTCAAAAAAAGACCAGGTTCTATTAAAAAAAATAAAAAAGTTCTAGAATCTTTGCCTAGAGATCCTAATACTAAACATAGAAGCTCTAATGCAAATCAACCAAAAGGAAAGCAAAGTAGTAACTTGTACGAAAAGGCGCCTCAAAAAAAGAAAAGAACAGGCAGTAGAATAAAAATACCTGGATTGGCTAAACAAAAAAGAAAGCTTGATACTGTATCACACAAAACTACTAATATAAATCCATTACATTTGGAAAAAAATTGACTTTTTCTAAGTTAAAACATTATGAAGTAGAATAGTGTTGTTCATCCCATAAAAATAAAACCTTTTGTATAATTGTCAGAACCAGCTCAAGTGAGACAATTTATACAAAAGGTTTTTAAAGCACTTAATATTAACCACTTAAAAACATTATATTTTCTCTACTGAATGTGTAATTTGAGTAATAAATTCCAAATAAATATGAATGGATAATAATTTTTCAAAAAAATAAAAAAGAGTAAGACTTTTTTCTAATTCTCACTCTTCTATCTATCTTGAAACTAATAGACCAATCTTAATATTAGTCTAATCTAAGAAGTACTTATATTTTTTTCAATACATTTATAAAAGATCATCTGCTCTTCTTTCAAGCTTAAAGGAACTTCTACAATCTCTCAACTCTGGTATTATTCAAAATAAAAACAAATAATATAGACGGTATCTAAACTCTAATCATTTTAAATAACTTCTATCGAATATTCTGAATTTGATAATTTTGAAGATAGGCTTCCAAATTCTATTTCAGAATAAATCACTTAACAAAATAATTATAGTCACTTTGACTGCCTTTTAAGCATACAAAACTTTCAGTTTTTTATTCGTCACTTTACTAGTACTTTTTCGCTTTTTATTGTTATACTAGAACTGAATAAGCAATCAGTAAAGGTGGTTATCTTATGATTGATACTTTTGTTGAAAAAGATCTGCTTGTTAAAAGTGAATTATTAAAAAAAATGTATTATCAAGAACCACTCATTATTTCACAATTAAGCCAACAATTTGCAATTTCCACGATAACTTGCACTAATTATATTGAATCACTTTGTATACCCTTTCAAAAATGGATTATCAAAAAACATTATCATCATGGAATATACAAGTTCTATTTAGATCAGCACAAACCATTGTATCAATATCAGCAACTTTTGCTACAACAATCCCATTTTTTAAATGGTTGCCGTTTTTATCTACAACGAAAAGAACACTATCTTCATTTTGTTGAAGAATTATTTATCTCTGTTGGAACTGCCTATCAACTTAAAACACAAGTAGCTTTATTTTTTGAAGAACTCTTTACAGAGCCTAATAATCCAACCGAATTAGAAGAACGCTTACTCATTCTCAAACTTAGTTTAAAAACAGCTCCATGTTTTCCGATTTCTAAAAACTTTGTGTTTCAACAACATATTAATTATTTTTTCTCCTATATTCGCCAAGAAGGATTACTTTTATCCGATGAAAGTCGCTACTATGTTGCTCTAGCTTTTTTACTTTCTTATCAGAGGGATAAGAAAGTCCAGTTTTCCGATACGCAAAAAATAATGTTGAAACAATTTCCAATTTATTTAATTATTAAAAAATTCTTTTCGGAAACAGCTTTATCAAACTACTTAGATCAAAATGATCTATTATTTTTAACAATCATAATCAACGCCGTTCCATATACATTTACTGATGTAAAACTCTTCCAAAAACATTATCAGCAACTGAATCGATTATTGTACACACCGCTAGAGCTGAAACAGCTTTTTTATCAGTTTGAACAAGCTTTTCATTCTGAAGTTCCTAAAAATATATTTTTTATTAATGCACTCATCAAGTTACTTAAAACGACTACACAAAACATGCAACCACTCTTTCCCGATATGACCATTTATTTATCCGAAAATGAACAGCATATCTATTCACTTGTCCATCAGATACTAATCAATCATTTCAAAGAGCAAAAACTTAACTTTCGTTTCAACAAAAGTTTCGTCCAACGTTTTACTAAAGAAGTTAATTTTCTCCTTGATGATAAAACTATAGTTATTCATCTCTTTTTTGTAGTTGCAAACAAGCTATATCTACCTTTGATGGAAAGTATTTTAGAACAGATTAAAACTAGCTACCTAAATATCCCTGTCATAGTCTGCACTAGCTACGATGAATTGCAGCAACAATCACAACAGACTTTGAAACAAGCATTAATTTTTTATGATGATAAACTTGAACCTCCAAAAAATATAGCGAAAATGACGATCCCGATTAATATTCAAAAAATTTGTGAACGTTTCTCTTAAAAAATAGAGTACCTACCAACACTATCTTCTGTGATGATGGGTACTCTATTCATGTTTTAATCTAATGCCATTTTATTTGCATTCATCATCAAGTGTTAATGTATGAACCGTCATCTGTTTTTTAACTGAAAATGCAATTGGTTCTGAATGAGTTAATAGTTCTTCGTTTAATTGAACAGTATACAGAGCATTGTTTTCATATAGCATAAAGTAATAGGTCAAATTAACCGTATCCAATGCTGCTTTATACTGAGTGAAGTCAATATCACCATTATCCTTTAAGTCAATACCTTTTGGTACATTTACACTATCCAATGCGTGGAAAATATTTCCTACTGTTTCCGTTGGCTTTTCACTTGTTACTAAGTATTGCTTTAAAAATGCAGCACGAATAAAACGATCTGTTGAAACGTAGCTTCCAGGAAGAGGTAAAGTTCCCGATCCTTGTCCGAAAGCTTGTAAGGTTAGTTCTCCCATTTTTTGTGTAGGTAAATTTGTTGGCTGAACGCCAACATAGCTGTTTAAATTTTGCAAATGCCATTCTAAATTTGGACTATTTGCCATGACACCGATTGGGTTTTCTTTAACAGTCAGTTGATTGTTTTCTGTTTCAATAGTGATTGTTTCACCTGTTGCATCAGTTACAATGAAATGCAAAGGTACCGTCAGACCAAGCAAAGGTACTGGACTATCTACTAAGCAAAGATCAACTACTTGCTTTCGAACCTCTTGAACGGTTGCATTTTCACCCAATAGCCACATAATGAATTGATGTGGCGCTATGTTTTTCTTACCAGCAGTAGGTTTATCTGGGTAACTGGCAAAATTAGGATAGTATAATTCAGCTGCCGCAAGTCCTCTTTCATTCATGCCATCTGCTACTAGATACTCATCTAATTTACGACCAGATCCAACAAAAGCATAACGTGAAACTTGTACTTCTTTGTTAAATGAAGTCCATTTATAGCCTCTCGGAATAAAAACTGGTTGGGCATCTAAAATAAAGCTAAAATCCATTGTCCTAGATAAAAAATGTTGATCTGGAGCACTAAAAGTAAAACTGGTACACATAAAAATTCCTCCTTGATTTTTGTTTTTAATAAGTAGTTCTACATTACTTGTTTTTTACCTGATCTTGAATAGAGATGTTTAATTTTGTTACAATTTTTTCAAAAGTTGTTACGTCTCCCGATGTGTAAATAATGGGTTTTAATTGGTTCTTCTTAAGAGAATCAATTATATGTATTTGTCTTTTTGCTGCTTCTGCTTGATAAATTGCAGGATTAATAAAAGTTATCTGCGGAAAGCACTGTTCAAAATGATCAAGAACAATCGGATAATGCGTACAACCTAAAACAACTTCTTTCATCGCTGTTTGTGCTAATAATTTAGTCATTTCCTCTTCTATCTCATGATTAATCATGTCACCGTTAAATTCACCACGTTCAATCAAATCAGCTAACGTAGCACTTCCTTGTCCTACAACATGAACTTCACTATTTTCGGCATGAATCATTTGTGGATAAACCTTTGATTGGATTGTATCCATTGTGGCAATTACACCTATAGATTCTGGTTTTAAAGACGTTGCCAGATAATGAGCTACTGGTTCAACAATACTTAATAACGGTATAGAACAAGATTTTTCCAATTCTTTGATGACTGTTGAAATTGTGTTGCAGGCAATACAGATAAACGTTATTTCTTTTTCTTGTAAAAATTGAATAACTTTTTGAGCCAACTGAATAATTTCTGTACGACTTCGGTTACCATAAGGACAATTACCGCTGTCACCATAATAAATGATTTGTGCATCCGGAATCGCACATGACAATTTTTCGACAACTGTTAATCCACCAACACCACTGTCCATGACGCCAATCTTTACTACCAAGTTTGTTTCCTCCTCTATTTTAATCAATGTTTCAAAAACTTGATTCTTGTTGCTATGCCTTTTAAATAGAAATTTATCGTTCCTCAAAGGCTAAAAACAGAATAACATACTGACTTTCCAATTTTTTTATATATTTTTACTAATATTGCTTAAAAGTTATAAAAAAATGAAAAGTCACTAATTCATTTGTGCAGAACCGATGTTAGAGTTAAATATAAATTATCATTTTTAAATAAAAACACATCTACTTATACCAAATAAGGCTTCTCAAAAAAAGAAAAAGAATGAAACAATAATCAGTTTTTTTCTGACTATTGTCCACTCTCATGAATTCGCTAGTATTTTATAAAAAATTATTATCAGCAATCAATGCATATAAATATAAGCCGAAATCAAATACAAAATCCAAATATGCAATGGATAAAAGAAATAAAAGAAATTGCGCATCCCTTTACCTTTTTCGCCATTAAATAATATAATCGGTAAAACTGCAAAAATCATCATCCATTGAGTTGAACCTTGGAAAAAGAAAAACAGTGCAGTTAATGCAATTAACAGACATTGAAGCCAACGATAATTTTTAGCTAAGTACATCAAAGGAATCAATAACACCATCACACTATTTTCAGTAAACAGCAACGCTGGAATAAAGTTAGCAGCCCAAACTCCTACGATAGTTGTAGCGGGAGTTGAAATTAACATCATTAATACTATTGAAGTAATAATCGGAAACAAGATTATCAAAATTCCAAAGAAAATCTCACTCATTTTTTTACTCGAATGTCCTTCAGCTATTTTATCAATTCCGTACATCATCAGCGCTCCCACCAACAAATCACGAAAAATATTATTCATTAATTGAACTTCCTCATAGCCAACAATATTTTGCAAAACTAAACTACCTAACGTCATCAACACCATGCCTAAGTATAAACGAGACATATATTTCCCTTTGCTTCTTGTATGGCTAAACCCAATTACACTGACAAAAAAGAACAATGTCGCAACTGGCCGACCAAACCAGTCTAACCAACTCGGTGCACCCATTGGAACAAACATTTGATGAATATGATCGATAAACATCAAAACAATCCCAATGATTTTTAAATCAAATGTAGACAACCCTCTAAACTTACTTGCCGATAAACTATTCATTACTTATTACTCCTCATTCTTTAATCTAGTTTATTATAGAAGAAACAGAACTTTGGCACCTTAGTTTAGCCTTTCAAAAAACTATCAATTTTGTTAGATAAATTTACCCACAACAAGCCATGTTTTTACCATTTAACTCTAGAATGCTGTGTTAAGACTTATTCTCCGTTTCATGTTAAAATTTAAGACTAAAACCTACTCATACAGGAGCAGAAAATGGAAATTAATTTAGGCGTACGTATCAGTGAAAACGAAACAGAAATTCAATGGAATAGTAACCAAAATAAGATCGCTATCTTTCATACACCAGACCAAAAAGTTAACATCGAAACATCTGAACTCTATTTTTTATTTCAAGATAACCAATTGGTCGCTATCGGACAATCTACTTTACCAACTGAAAAAGTAACCTTTAATAAAATAATCAAAATTGTTTCACCTTGGGACATCGAATTGGGCTATCTAGAACAACTCTTCATCAGAGATGCAAAAGAAAATGGGATTGAACTTGCAAATATCCCTGAAGTAGAAACAAAAATCCCTGTAAGTTCTGAAAAAACCATTACTGAATACAAAGACGAAATACTCTTAATTCTTGAAAGATTCGGCTACCATTTAAAACCTCAAGAAGAACCTAAAAAAGCGAAAGCAAAACCGGCAAAAGCTAGACATAAATGGACCAAAGAAGTAAGTCAGATTGAGTTTTTTATTGACACTAGAGAAAGTAAAGCAACTGCGCTTTGGCATAAACGTAATGAAATGTTGATAAAAGCTGGTGCCACTATGATGGCTGAACCACCATTAAATAAAGATGGGTCTCTTGGCTTTTCTGCCAAAATGGGGCAGCGAATTCGCGAAGACCACAAAGATAAAGTCAAAAACTTTGTCACAACTGAGGATATTATTTTGAAAAGTGTTAATGAAGTTGGGTTATTTTTATATTTTGGTGGTACAAATAGTTGGCTGGAATTAATTGATGAAAATGGTAAAACGATCAATGAATGGACCGTTGTCGACTAGCTAATATAAGGTATACGCTCTCTGTCAGTAATTACTGACAGAGAGTTTTTCGTATGTCTATCAAATTTTCAATACAAATACTGCTGACCAGATAGCTTTTGATTATTGAACCTATATTGACGATATCTTGAAAAATACAGGTATTCTTTGACATATCAAAATCTTCCCTTTGATTCTTTCCAGCATTCTTAGTATAATGATTATGTTTTTCTGGAAAGTCACTGAAAGCAATAGAGCGGAGAATATAGAATGATGAATAATTTTTGGGCGGAACTACCAAAGCCTTTTTTTATTTTAGCACCAATGGAAGATGTTACAGATGTCGTCTTTCGTCATGTAGTCAAAAAAGCAGGCGCACCTGATGTCTTTTTTACTGAATTTACAAACTCGGATAGTTATTGTCATCCGGACGGCAAAGAAAGTGTGCAAGGTCGCTTAGTTTTTACAGAAGATGAACAGCCGATTGTTGCCCATATTTGGGGTGATAAGCCAGAATTTTTCCGTGAAATGAGTCTTGGTTTAGCTGAAATGGGTTTTAAAGGAATTGATATTAATATGGGCTGTCCAGTTCCTAATGTAGCTGGACGAGGCAAAGGCAGCGGACTTATTTTACGTCCAGATGTAGCTGCAGAATTAATCGAGGCGGCTAAAGCTGGCGGCTTGCCTGTTAGTGTTAAAACTCGGATTGGTTATAAAGAAATTGCAGAGTTAGAGAATTGGATTACTCATTTGCTAAGACAAGATATTGCCAATTTATCTATTCATTTACGGACACGAGATGAAATGAGCAAAGTTGATGCTCATTGGGACTTAATCCCTCAGATTATGGAGATTCGTGATCGCATTGCACCTCAAACATTAATTACGATTAATGGTGACATTCCTGATCGTCAGACAGGTTTACAGCTTGCTGAACAATATGGGGTTGATGGTATTATGATTGGTCGAGGTATTTTTAAAAATCCTTTTGCCTTTGAAAAAGAACCGAAGACACATACACCGCAAGAATTACTTGGCTTATTAGAGTTGCAGCTAGATTTACAGGATCATTATGCAAATTTAGTACCTCGTTCGATTGTTGGATTGCATCGTTTCTTTAAAATTTATGTTAAAGGATTTCCCGGAGCTAGTGATCTAAGAGTTAAATTGATGGGGACAAAATCAACGGATGAAGTTCGAGAAATTTTAGCTGATTTTTATGCAGGAAAGTTTAAACATTCCGATGAAATTAAAAATTTTCAGCAGTTGTGATATGATTATTCTTGTTTTGTAAAAGTTAAGTGTGGAAAAATTGCTATACCGAAACCTTTCATTTTGGTGTTTATTACTAGTATATTAAAAGTGATCTTGTATAATTACGAGACCACTTTTTTGTTGTGAATTAACACTTTTAAGTAAATTATTATACCCTTATAGTTATAAATAAAATTGTTTCTATGTGTTTGTTCTGATATACTTTTCTTAAACTAAGAAAAGGAGCCTCACATGACGATTAATAGTAATTCAAGTATTACTGGGAGTGTATCTGCTTCCTTCAGTAAGTCTGCAAGTGCATTAAATAGTATTTCTATTGCTGTCAGTTCTGGACAAATAAATGTCGCTGGAAATTATACCGCAATCAATAGTTTTTCAAGTTTTCAATCGAGTGTAAAAGCTGTTTCTAACAGTGTGGTTAAAGCTGGAGATAATATTAATTCTGTTGCTGAAGAGTTTGAACGGATTGACCAAAAAATAGCACAGTTACCTAACCTATCCTTTAGAGGTATGAGGTAACTGTTAGTGGGACTTAAATTTGTAGTATCAGAAGCACAAACAAGAAGTACACAAGCTTCACAGGCAAGTAGTCAGGCACAACAAGCAGTAGTAGCGTTACAACAAAGTATTCAAACTTTTCTATCAGCGCCGTTATCTAGTAAAGCTTATGATTCCGCAAAAAATTACTTCATGGTTGCCTATACACCAATCTGTCAATCAATTATAATGACAGGCGAAGCCTTAGCGAATGCACACAAGAAGTTCTTAAGTGAGTACCTGGCAACGGTCAATGGATCTGATCTAGATGAAGACCAGTTAGTAGCCGAGATTGACAATTACAAAGTATTATTAAACACGATTGATGATCTAATTCGGGATGCAAAAACGCAAAGAACCGATCTAGAAAGACGCTCGGTGAACGTGTATCAAGCGATGCAGAAACGACAAGAAAAATTAGAAAAGTTTCGTGATTATAGTGGTCAGTCAGCAAGTTTCTTTTCAGAGTATGAAGCGTCTCAGAAAGAGTTGAATAATGGCATAGCACAAGTGAAAGACTGTAAAGCATGGAACGCGTCTACTGGTACATTTGATATTACAAGGCTAGATATGAGCTGGGCAAAAGATATCAGTGAACGTTGGGAATCAAGAGCAAAACAAATGGAAAAAGGACATGCTGATAAATTTAAAAAAGCAATGGAAAGCAGACAATACGTTCGTGTTCAATTAACATCGGGAGCCTATGAATGGATGTGGGTTAAAGACCCTTCCAAAGTAACGCAAGAAGATTTCAAGTTTAATGAAACATACAAAGATTATCTCTATATCTTAATGAATCCTAAGAAAAATGGCATACTGGATGATTATTTTGCAACAATGGCAGAAGAATTGAGAACTGGTATAAATGCAAAAACAGGTAACCCTTTGACCGATTTAGAAAAAGCTCAACGATGGGCAGCCGTCGCAAGTGCAGTCACAACCGTTATAATTGCAGCTAAATATAGTAAAGATGGAATAGATGCTAAGTCTGCAACACCTAAAAATCCCGTTTTAAAGGGGAATAAGAACGGTAAAAACTATACTTTAGATAGAAATAAACGTACAGGGAATGCTTTGTATAAAAAAGTTCCTAAAATACCCACGAAAAATTTAGATTCTGTACCTCAAAACGTACTGGAAGCATTTAACAAATATAAAGATAATGATTGGAGAGGTACCGTGGCTGGTCAAGCAGAGGGAACAAAAGCAGGAAAAGCATACAAAAATAGAGATAGAAAACTACCTACGGTTGACAATAATGGTAATGCAATAAATTACAAAGAATACGACGTTAATGATAAAATACCTGGTATGGATAGAGGTAGCGAACGATTAATAAGAGGTAGTGATGGAAAGATATATTACACTGATGATCATTATAAAACCTTCGTGAAATTGAAAGAATAAGGAGTAGGGATATGAAAAATGAAATCTGTACAATGACAATTGAGGAATATAAAAAATTAAGCCCTGTAATAAAGTTAAATAACTGCTTTGTTGTCAATATTGATGGAGAAAAAGTGAACAATAAAATTACTCTTTTCGAAACACTAATGACAGAATTTAGTTTACCTGATATTAATGGTTGGGATAGTGCAAGTGATTGGATGACTGATTTAGGCTGGATCAAAGCTAAAAATTTTCAGTTAAATATTCATAATTTTTCTAGTTTTTTAGAAAATGACATGGAATCAAAAAGAATATTTATGGAGATGCTTTCTGAAGATGTGCTTCCTTTTTGGGAGAAAGAAGTTTTAACAACCGTTGTCGAAGGTGAAACAAAAGGATTCGATGTATACTGTTTGGATTAGCTTATTTACTTAATATTATAGTCAATATAATCACAAAACAACAAAAATAGCCCTCCAGTTCATCAAGCAATTGGTTGGCTATTTTTAAGATAATTTTTGAAGGAACTTCATTTTCGAATAATACTATGGTTTCGCTATTCTCATTCTATTTTATTCAAAAGATTATTGATGCACACTAAAACGTTGATTCGGGTGAGCATTTTTTTCAATTTCGTCAACCATTGCAATGGCATAATCATTATAAGAAATATAACTCTTACCATCTTTATCCGTTTCCAACTCTTCCCCAGCGATCACATAGCTGCCAGTCGTTGCACCTTCAGCATCAAATTCTGCCGCTGGACTTAAGTATGTCCAATGAACATTTTTCGTTTCTTTCAACAAGTCTAATCCTTTCCCCATAGCTGTTGCTAGCGGTTGGAATGCCTCTGGAAAATCTGGCGTTTCACTCAAACGCAATGTATGTTCAGGATTTACATATAAACTGCCAGCGCCGCCAACTGTCAATAAACGAGTTTTTTGATTTTCTACAATATCAATTAAATGTTTTGTTGATCCAGTAAATTCACTGACATCTCCCCAAAAACCTAGAGCACTAACTAATACATCAAAATCTTTGATATCATCTGTCGTTAAATGATAGACATCTTTTTCAATAACTGGTGTTCCATCAGTGATTGTTGCCGCATTACGCACGATAGCTGTTACTTCTAATCCACGTTTTTTTGCTTCTTTCAAAATGGCTGAACCTGCTTTACCATTTGCTCCTAAAATTGCTACTTTCATTTGTTTATCCATCCTTTCATTAAATAGAACTTATTTTGTTACATTTAAATTTAAAAAGAGAAGAGACTTTACGATGTCTCTTGCTGCTTAATTTGATGAATCACATCAGACAAAGCAATCTCTTTTAATTCTGCTTCCATACTGCGTTGTACTTTCGTGTATTGATCTTCTAAAACGGATTGAATATTCGCTCCCACCAAACAACTCGGATTAGGATTCTGATGAATATTAAACACTTCGTGATCCAATTCTACTGCTTCATAAACATCGTATAGAGAAATGTCTTCTGCTTTTTTTAACAAATAAGTTTGTGTTGCGCCTCTGCTTGTATGAATAAGTCCAGCTTTTTTCAGCTTACTCATTAATCGTCTGACTACTACAGGATTGGTATTAACACTTCCTGCAATCAGTTCGGAATTCACACGATCAGGCGGACCGATTTCGATCAAACTGAGAATATGAATCGCAACACTTAATTTCGTCGACATGGCCATGTCTATCACTCCAACTTTTAGTAACAAATTAAGTTACATTTAAATCTTAATGCATCCTAAAAAAAATGTCAACTAGAAAGAATTTCGTCTTTTCTCTAAAACAAACCGAAGAATGGTCTCCATTTCAAAAAAATGACCATTCTTTAGCTAAATTTTTCTTATTGATTTTTTATATCATTTTTAGTAATAATCTGGGTATATTTTTTATAGTCTTCAATATTGGCTACTAGTTGATTATTCGTGATAACTGCTGTCAAATCAGATAAATGATAAAACGTATAAAAATCCTCACGATTAAATTTTGCGCTATCTACACATAGATATTTTTGAATCGAATTATCTAAGGCTAAACTTTGTGTGATACCTTCTTCCATTGTCGCTGTCATAATCCGATCTTGATGAATAGCATTGGTCCCTAAAAAAGCTTTTGAAAAACGAATATCCTGAATTGCTTTATTTGCCATTTCTCCAGAAAAGGCACCTGTTAATTGACGGTATTTTCCACCAACTAAATAGATTTCATACTGCTGTGTTTTATTTTCCAAAATATTAAATACAGGCAAGCTATTTGTTATAATTCGAAGGTTTTCAACCGTTAGCGCTTGTGCTAACAACTCAATACTTGTGCCTGGTCCTAAAAAAATCGTACCTTCTTCATTGATTAGCGTTAACGCCGTCTGGGCAATTTCCTTTTTTTCATCAGGCTGAATAATTTTCTTTTTCTCATGGGATAATTCTGCAAGGTTAAATTTATTCACACTTTGAGCGCCACCGTGAATTCTATGAATGCGACCTTGAGCATCTAATTCAGATAGATCACGCCGAATCGTCATATCCGAAACAGCCATATTTTCCACTAAATCAGTAACAGTGACTGTTCCTTTTTCATCAATCAAACGCAAAAGTTCCGTTAATCTTTCTTCTTTTAACATACTTTAGCTCCTTTTTATTCGTTTCTTTCTACAAAGCACACAAAAAAGAACGTTTATATCTGTTTATTCTTATCATAACAAACTATTTAGTAAAAAAAAAGTGCTATCCAGCTCTTTTACGAACATAACCAACCACTTTTTGTTCATTATTGTTTATTTTAATGTTGATTTTTGTTCGTTTTTACGTTAGAATGAAATCGAAAAAAAGAAATGGAGGTTTTATCATGAAAGTAGTACTTTCTTCTGACACACAAGGTTTAGCCTTGAAAAATTCAATAAAAAAATTCTTGCTGGAAAAAGATTATGATCTTATTGATGTAACACCAGAAAATGGTAATTTTATTGATTCTGTTAAAGCAATCGTCGAGGTATTACACGCAGATCAACAAGCCTTAGGAATTGCCATCGATGGGTTTGGTGCAGGAAGTTTCATGGTTGCAACAAAGTCAAAAAATATTGTTGCCGCTGAAGTTTCAGATGAACGTTCAGCCTACATGACACGTGAACATAACAACTCACGGATGATTACATTAGGTAGTGAAATTGTTGGTGATACGTTGGCTAAAAATATTGTTTTGGCCTTTTTACAAGCTGACTATGATGGTGGTCGTCACCAAATTCGCGTAGATATGTTAAATAAAATGTGCTAGGAGGAAAAGAAAATGAAAATTGCCATTGGTTGCGATCATATCGTAACAGATACAAAAATAAAAGTAGCAGATTTCTTAAAAGCTAAAGGTCATGAAGTGATTGATGTTGGGACCTATGATTTTACTCGAACTCATTACCCGATTTTCGGACGTAAAGTTGGTGTATTAGTAGCTACAGGACAAGTCGATCAAGGTGTGGTTATCTGTGGTACAGGCGTAGGTATTACAAATTCTGCTAATAAAGTTCCCGGTGTTCGTTGCGCTTTGGTTCGTGATATGACAAGTGCGCTTTATGCTAAAAAAGAATTAAATGCCAACGTGATTGGCTTTGGCGGACGGATTACTGGTGAATTTCTCATCTGCGATATTGTTGAGGCTTTTTTAAATGAAAACTATCAGGCAACACCTGAAAATGAAGCATTAATTACTCAAATCGATCAAATGGCTCACAATGATGAGGTTATTGAAAACCAAGATATCTTTAACGAGTTTATAGAAAAATGGGATCAAGGATTTTATCACGATTAAAGCTGAATCAAGTGCCAATAATCATTTTTCAGTTAACGATAAATAGAAAACGCTTCATTCGAACAAAAACAAACATTTATAATATTCTAAAATAAGGATGGACTCACTTATGCATACAATAACACAAGAAAAATATGCAGCAATGGAACGTTTATCAAATGAACAAAAACAAATTGCTGCTTTAGCAATCGATCAGCGTGGCGCCTTAAAAAAAATGATTACCTCTGCTGGTGGCAGTGAAGATGTTGCATTGATTGAAGATTTTAAAAAAATTGTTTCCACTGAATTAACCCCTTACGCTTCATCAATTTTACTAGATCCAGAATTTGGCTTGCCAGCAGCTAAAGTTCGCTCTGAAACTTCAGGACTTTTACTGGCTTATGAAAAAACCGGCTATGATTCTTCTACACCTGGTCGGATGCCTGATTTATTAGAAGATTGGTCTGTTTTAACTTTAAAAAAACAAGGTGCAGATGCAATCAAATTTTTACTTTACTATGATATTGATGAAGATGAGAAAATTAATGAGCGAAAACATCGTTTTGTCGAACGGATTGGTAGTGAATGTGCTGCTGAAAATATTCCTTTTTATTTGGAGCTTGTTTCTTATGATTCAGGGAATCTAGACCCAAATTCTGTTGACTACGCAAAAGTTAAACCTCATAAAGTCAACGATATGATGAAAGAATTCTCTAAACCACAATATAAAGTGGATGTTTTAAAAATGGAAGTCCCCGTCAATATGAACTATGTAGAAGGTTTTGGCGAAACAACGGTTTATACACAAACTGAAGCAGCCAATTTCTTTAAAGAACAAAGTACTGCAACTAATTTACCGTTTATCTTTTTAAGTGCGGGTGTTTCTGCTGAGTTATTCAAAAAAACCTTAACTTTTGCCCATGAATCTGGTTCAACCTTTAACGGTGTGTTATGTGGTCGGGCGACTTGGGCAAATGGTGTGACACCTTTTGTTACAGGTGGCGAAACTCAAGCTAAAGAATGGATGAATACACACGGTCGTCAAAATATTGATGCATTAAATGAAGTATTAGCACAAACAGCGCAACCTTGGACAGATAAAGTCACTGCAGAATAGGAGTTTAGACTATGATTGTTACAATTACGGCGAACCCTTCAGTAGACGTCTCTATGCCGCTGAATTCGTTTATGCTAGATCAAGTCAACCGCATCGAAAAAGCCGACAAAACAGCAGGTGGCAAAGGTTTAAACGTTACTCGAGTTTTGCATCAGCTGGATAAAGAGGTGCTTGCGACTGGGTTTGTTGGCGGAGATTTTGGGCGGTTTATTCAAAATGATTTAGCTAAACAAATGATTAACTTTAATTTTATACCGATTCAAGAATCTACACGCATCTCAATCGCCTTACTTCACGAAGGCAAACAAACAGAAGTATTAGAAAAAGGGCCTACGATCAATGACTCCGAACAGCAACAGTTCCTAGTACTTATGAATGAATTGGCTAAAACGACGCGTTTATTTACTATTTCTGGAAGCTTAGCTGCTGGATTACCCCAAAATTTTTATGCCTTGCTGCTACCTATTTTACAAAAACATGGTGCTAAAGTCATTCTCGATTCATCTGGCGACTCTTTAAAACAAGCTATTAGTGGATCTGCGAAACCCTATTTAATTAAACCCAACGAGCAGGAGATTAAAGAATTACTGGGAGATAATTTCACTGTCGATTCAGTTGCTTCATTTAAATCAGCTGTAGAACAACCACTATTTTCAGAAATTCCGTGGATCGTTTTGTCTCGTGGTAGTCAAGGTGCCTATGCGAAAGTTGCTGATTCGTTTTATAGCGTGACCATTCCAACAGTGGAAGCGATCAATCCAGTTGGTTCAGGAGATGCTACTATCGCAGGATTTGCTTCAGCTATTGAGGAAGATAACTCTATCGAAGACATTTTAAAAACTGGGATGACTTGCGGTATTCTAAATGCATTAGAAGAATCAACAGGCAGCATTAATATTCAGCAATTTGAGCAGATTTTTTCTCAAATAATTGTAGAAAAAATATACTGAAAACAAAAATAGTTCGTATTACTCTTCCAAAATTGTAGAGTAATACGAACTATTTTTATTTTGATGCTAGCTATTTTTTCTGTTTTTTTCTTATTAATAAATATAATCCAAATAAGCATAGTCCAAAGAGAAATACATTATTTTCCAAGCTTCCTAACTTTGGGAGTGCCTTCGAAGGTTTTTCAGTTTGTGAATGATTTGCCTGCTCTTGAAAAGCTACATGATAAATTAATTTTTCTTGGCTATTTTGTATCTGGTTATCGCTTTTTTCACCATGGAAAAACAACTGAGGGGACAATTCTGCTTGATCTGAAAACGTAATCGTTTGACCATCGATAGCTTGATCTAGAGAGATAGTTTGCTCTGACGACATTGTTTTTATCACTATCTGTCCTTCTAGTTTTTCTTGATAGGCAGCTGGAATTTCAACTGAAAATTGAACCTGGATATTTTTCATCCGACTTGAATTAGTTAATTTCAGCGGTTCAGATGCCAAGATAAGCCCAGGTTCAAAATAATCCTGCGTTGTAAAAGAGGAAGGCTGCGTCACCTGATAACTACTATCTGTGTCACTAATTTTCAATTCTGCCGCTTGCTCAATTTTCGGAAAAAAAAGCAAACTACTCAAAAAGAGCAAACTTAAGAAATGTCTATTTACCACGATTTAATAATTGACGCAATGTGCTCATCGCTTCTGATTGCGCCCCTCTAGCGGTCAGACTGCGTGCTGCTGGAGCATTTGGATCTACGTATTCTTGTAATGTTTCTGCATCAATCCCAAACTCAGACTTAATTGCCCCTTCTAAAACTTGTGTTGCTTTTAAATTACCTGCAACTTTTACTTCAGCATTTGCATAATCAGCATCCATTTTTTCACCAACAAAGTCAGTATTAACATTAATTGTAGCTACCTCTCCCGGAGATAACAATAGATAATGACCGCCAGCAGAATCACTGTACCAATAACCAGCTCCACCAGCAGGTTTGATACTTAATTTAACAGCTTCATCATCTGCTTTGGTAAAATCTGCTGCATTCCCTAACTTCACTTGGCTATCGCTTTCAATCTTAATAATCGCATCGATTGAACCGCTATTTGTAACTGTGCCATTTTGTTCAATTGACAATCCCGGTTCAAAATCTGTATTGTCTGAAACATCTTCAAACTCTGCAGTAACGGCTAAGTTCCCCATAATAACTTGTTGTTCTACTTTAGAAGATGCTGTCCACCAAGCATAGGTTGTTCCTACTGTTACTACTAATAACGCCAAACCTGTTAATATTAATTTCATTTTTCTGTTTTTCATTCTGTACAAATCTCCTCATTAATCATCTGATTTTTTTCTTTTGTAAATAGTAATTGGACAAAGTAGTCAAATAGTAATAACTGAATAATCGTTAAAATCGAAGCGATTTTCCCTCGCGGCGACTGAATCACGGATAGTATTCGACCTAATTTTGGAATAGAAAAAATGATTTTTCCGGTAATATCTTTAGGAAATACTACTGTTTGGTCGATTGTTTGATTACTATCGCCTTTAGTTTGAAAGGTAAGTTGCCCTTGTGTTTGGTCAATCTTGGTGATTCTATGACTAACTGTTTCATTGCCTTTTTCAAACGAGATAATATCCCCGACTCTGAGCTTTTCAGGAGTTTCATCTTTAACAACTAATAGACTTCCTTGGGGGAAAATCTCCGCCATACTTCCTGTTAGAACTGTCTTTAACTGAATTGGTCCTGCTTGACCACATAAATGAATCCAGCTAAAAAATAAAATGATGCAGATTAGAAAAAGCACATACATTTTTGCCGTAACTTTATTCAACAGTTGTATGATTCGTTTCAATTTGAACATCTCCTGACTCATCACTCGTGCTGCTTTGTTCAACAGTTGCATTGGTCGATCCTGTTTCAATTTGCTTGTTGTCGTTTAACTGTTCACTATCGGTTGTTGCAATAGTTTCACTTTCCTCAATAGTAGAAGTTGTTATTTGTTGTGCTACTTCTTTACTTCGGTAAAAACCGAGAGGGAAAGTTGTTTCATAGACAAAGTAGCCGAATGCTTCACTTACAACTCCTGTTAGCGCTGCACTTAGCACTAAAATACTAATAATTATTTTGACGTTCTTTCCCACTACGATTCTCTCCTTATTTTGTAACTCTAATAGTAAAAGTTGCTGTTTTACCGTTATTTGTTGTACTTGTCACACGAGCCGTTCCAGCTTTTTTTGCAGTTAAAATCCCAGCTGCATTAACTTCGGCAATTTCGGGTTTATCTACTTGCCAGCTCAAGTTTTTATTTGTCGTATTTTCTGGTAAAACTTGAGGATCAAGATTCAATGTACCATTGACTTTTAGAATACTAAGAGTACTGGCATTTAATTTTACTGATTCAGCTTCCACTACAGCCGGCGGATTTTCAGTTGTGACTAAACTCCAGCTATCCGTTGTCCCCCAAGCTCCTGCATCTCCTTTGACACTTAAACCTAGGTTGACTTCTGCGGCTTCAGTTAAGGTAAATTCAACTAGTCCTTCTTGCCAGTTCGCTAAACCTTGCAATTTCAGTTTACTACTGCTCTTAATAATACTTCCATTGACTTTAGCATAAGCATAAATATCTTCTGACGTTCCTGTTTCATCTCCTTGGATAAATAGATTGAAACGATAGTGTCCCGGTGCTAAACTAACCTTTTGTTCAACGGTAAAATCAACAGCATCTTTGTTCCAAAAATGAAGTGCATTGGTACCAATTTTCGGTGTATCAGCTTTACGAGTAACATAAGGTTGAGAAATAAGATAATCACTGAGGTCTGCCGTTTCAAAACTGCCATTTTTCAATAAATTTTCTTCTACAGGCGCTTCGTTATACCCTGTTTGTGCATATTTAAAGACTTTTAGGGAATCTAGTGCTTTTCCTGAAAAATCAAATAATGCTTGGTTATCCCACTCAGAACCACCATAATTTGTAGCATTTACTGCAGTATCATAGCCAATAGCTGCTGTCGATGCCCAACCTGAGCCAAATTGTTCCCAAATCGGCAAATTTGCTTCTCTATCAGCAGCGCCAACTGGTGTCCACGCTGGTTCCCAATAAAAAATTCCTAAGGCACTATCACCAGCTTTAACTGTAGCATTCATCACATCTCTTAAAGAGTTGGCTTGTCCTTGGACAGAAGCTGGGTACCCACCGGCTGTTATTTGACTTGCACTATTCACTACGTTTTTCTGCCCATCACCATCTGCTAGTGTATACGCATAGCTTGTTTCAGCTATAATTGTTTTTTTGCCATAGGTAGACGAAACAGTTTTTAAAACATTGGTTAAATTATCTAAACTCCCATGCCAGAATGCATAATAACTTGTAGCAAAAACATCATAGTCAACACTGTTATCTTTTAAGGTCTTCGCATAATTCAGAATCGTAGATGTCTTTTCTGGATTCGTAAAATGTAACGCAATTAAAATCGACGGATCGACTTCACGAATCGCTTTACTGCCTGCTTTAAATAATGTGTAGCGACCATTACCAGATTCACCAGCAACTCCGCTTCCAGTCGTTTCATTTCCTACTTGAACCATGCTGACATCAACACCAGCTGCTTTCATTTGCTGTAAACTATCTTTAGTAAAATTATAAAGAGCTTCAGCTTTTTGATCGACAGTAAATCCTGTCCAAGCTTTTGGTGCAATTTGACGTCCTGGATCAGCCCAGAAATCTGAGTAGTGGAAATCAATTAGTACTCGCATACCAGCTTTAGTCGCGCGTTTACCGATTTCTATCGCTTTAGGCACATCACAATTCCCAGCCCCATATCCTTGACCATCTGCATTATAAGGATCATTCCAAACACGAATCCGCACATAATTGACACCATTTTCTTTTAAAATTAAGAATAAATCTTTTTCCCCGCCATTTTCATCATAGTATTTTACGCCGCTCTGTTCTTGAGCAATTACCGTTGAAATATCAACACCTTTGATAAAATCTGCAGGCATTCCGTCAACTTTTTCGACGTAAAAATCATCGGTCTCAGCAGCAAAAGTACTAGATGTACCTATTGTTGCAAAAACAGCACATACACCTAACGTGAGCCCTAAGGCTGTTAATAATTTTAGCTTTTTCATCATACACCTTCCTTATTTTGTTATTCGAATAGTAAAACTAGCTGTGTGTCCATTAATTGTTTTAGCTGTGATTTTTGTTGTTCCCGTTTTAACTGCTATTAATTTATTATTTCCATCTATTTTTACCAAATCAGGTTTATCAATCAGCCACTCAATCATTTTTTCTGTTGTTGCATTTGGTGAAAAGCTAGGAAGTAAGTCAATTGAGTCACCATTTTTCATAGTTTTTATACCAGTAATATTTAATTCAACATTATCAGGTAAGACTTGGTTATCTACTTCTACCAAACCATTGATTGCATCTGTTAATTCTGTAATAATCATATCAATTTGTATTTGAGTAGCTTCGTTATTTTCATTAACCGCTTGCGCTTTTTGAATGACTGTTTCAAGAAATGCTTTACTTGCTTCAGTAAATTCTTTCCCTTGGCTTGGCTTTATTTCTACAGCTTTTGTAATCAATTCATCTAGTTTCATTTTATCTGTTGTTTGTTTTACTAAAGATAGATTGTCTAATTGAATATATTTAGTTCCCGTACTACTTTTAGCTTGCAGTTGAATTTTAACTTTACCTTCGCTTAAACGAATATTTCTTAAATTAAATTGCTGCCAGCCATTGGTCTTTTGGTTTAAATCGAGCGTATACTTTTCATCATCAGCACCAGAAATAATTACTTTTGCTTCATCTAAATCACCTGCACCATTGGCAAGAATACTAAACTGATAGGTTCCTTCTGGAATTTCGTTTTCTTGTGTAACTAGCCCAGAATATTTAGTGTCAGCACCTAATTTCAATCCAAACCGACTACCATTAGCACCCGGGGAAACATTACTGACAAAATTAGCCGATCCTTCATCAATCGTATTTGTCCAACCAGTCAATTGATTTACAATAATTCGATCTGCTGCGAATTCAGGATTTAGTACAAAATTATTTTTATCACCAACTTGCCATTCTCCTGTCGTTGCATTCAATTGCCAGTCACTTAAAGAATTAAAATATAGACCGCTTTCATTTTCTGATATTGGTACCCATTGATTATATCCTAGACCATTCCAAGCAAAATCTGCCCAGCGATCACCACAATAAATGACCGTTTCTTCTTTTGTTCCTTTAACTTTCACAAAAAATCCAGCTTGAGTCACATGACTATAATCTTTTTCCGTGCCGGCTAAAACGTATCCATTACTGTATTTCCCTTGAATGTCATCTGTTAGAGAACTGATTAAATAGGTAACCGAAGTATTCCAGCCATGCAAATCAGAAGATGCCGCATGATATCGGTCATTCAATTTAAACATCGCATTCCCTTCACGTCCGCTGCTGACATATCCAACTTTTACACCTGGATCTAATGTCAATGAATCTTCATCAGAAATTTTACTTACTAAAGTATCTTTTCGACCATTACGACCAGAGAAAACTAAATAATCCTCGCCGTCATCATCTGTGAAAAGCGTTTGATCTCCTGTACCTTGAACCGGCGCATTTTCAATATGCGTTTGGATGTTTCCATATTTGAAATCACCAGTCGGAGAATCTCCTTGTAAAAACAGGACACATGCATTTGTATCTCTAACAGGATCAAAACGATTTTCCATTTGCGTTAACAGCGTATATTTCCCTGTTTTTTCATTGTATGCAACTCCTAAACGACCAATCCAAGATGCATCCGCTAATGTTTCCATACGTGAAAAATAATCGCTAGAGACATTTTTACTGCTGTCGATAAACACTTTTGTCTGCTGTGTAGCAACATTATTTTCAAACGTCCAATTCACTAAATCAGTGGACGAATAACAAGTAATTGAATAAAAAATAGGTGAATTTGCATTATATATTTTGGTTGGATTATTATAATAATATTCGGCTTCTACATAACGCACACCATACCAATAATACTTATCTCCAAAACGAAAAATACCGCCACCTTGCGAATAAATCGGATTGCCGGCTGTATCATGCCAAAAAGTATTATTTGTAATCGACTCAAATTGACCAGCAGATGTACTTACCAAGGCATCAGCCGCTGTTTGTAATTGATTTTTTGCGTTCACCACTGCTTCATTCGTTGCATCTTCCGTTGTCGAAACTGCTTCTGCAAGTGTTAACGCTTGGGTGAAAGGCAACCATGAAGCATTATCATAATCGGTTGATATTCTAGTTTTATACTCCATTACTGACTGTTTAAGACCAACATTCATAACTAATTCTTTTGCTGCTGCGTCAATATTTTTGTGTGCCTCTGCAAGTTCTGTAACTGTTGCGGCAGAATTATTTACAACTGTTTTTGCCTGAATGAATACTAAACTAAACGCTTCCCATGAATGACTTGTATAGTCACTTTGCGTTAAGTTATCGTACTTTTTCACCCATTGTCTAGGATCTTCGGCTTCTTGATACGTTACAACTGTGCTCACATGATTAATCCAGCCAATCGCTTGAACACGAATTGTATGCTCCCCTTCAACTAAATTCTCTTTTGTAAAAAGCAAAACATTTGACGTTTTAGCACCTTGATAATCAACTTCTCCTACTAAAACATCATCAATAAAAACTTGCCCTTTACCATTTGTAGTATTCCGATTTCCATATAAGCTAACCTTATTTCCAGTAAACTTCACTTCAAAAAAATCACCATTATTACCCCAATGATTCGTACTATTACTACCCCATTCATCGCCTTCATAATAGGTTTTGTTAGCTGTTCCCCTAGTTGTTGTGACATCGGTATGGCTGATCGTCGTTGTCCGTTCTCCTGCAAAAGAATGTCCGGGAAATAACAACAGCGATATCATAAAAATCAATGTACCTATCATTTTATTTTTTTGACTGTTCTTTTTAGTCATTTTATCTACCTCCCCATCGGTAATCGCTTTCAAACAAATATACAGTCTCATTTTTTCCTTTTTATTCTTTAAGAGCTACGTTTAACTCAAGCCAAATATTTGAGATAAAAGTCCAAAAGAGATATTTTTATTAAACTTAAAGATAAAATATATTTACATATAAAACATCACTTGTTTAAAGACCTTTATCTCATTTTTAATCTACTATTTTTTATATCTGGCTTAATACAAAGTCAACTGCACCTTTAGGATCGCGTGTTAATTTAATATATTCTGCGCCCTTCGTTGCAACAACTTTAACGCCAATTTTGTCTGCGTCTTTTTGAATATCATCCAAATACGTATTCACTTGCGGAGCTAGCACCACTAAATCAAAGTTTTTCATAATATCATAGTGCGAACCATAGGCACCAGCTTGTGCTTTAATATTAACCCCTGTTTCTTTTGCCCCTTCTTCAAGCGCATTCGCCAACATTGCACTTGTTCCTGCACCCGCACATAAAACTAAAACATTTTTACCATCACCAATTTTACCTGTGTCAATTTTGGCTACCACCGCTGCAGCTGTCGCACCTAGTTCTTTAACAATGTCTTCGGCTTCTTCTTCTAATTCAACTTCGACTGCATTTTGTGCTTCCTGAAGAACTAATTCTGCATCGTACGCTTTAATAAATGGTAAATAAATGACTGAATCAACAACAATCAATACAACAGCTAAAACAACAGCCAAAATACTTACCCCTGTACCTAAAATCAAACCAATCGGAGCAGGTGTTGCCCATGGTAAAACATACATAAAGCTGTTCATTTTAAAAACATCAACAAAGAATTTGAAAATCCACACGTTCGCAATTGGAGCAATTAAAAACGGAATAAAGAAATATGGATTCAAAATCATCGGTGCCGCAAATAACAATGGTTCATTTACCGCAAATAGAACCGGTACAGACGATGCTTTACCAACTGCTTTTAATTGTTTTGATTTTGCAAAAATCATGAATAAAAATGGAACGACCAGCGTTGCCCCAGTTCCTCCCATGGTTCCAACAAAATTTCCTAAACCAACCGTTAAAACTTTTGATGCTTGTTCGCCATTTTGGAATAATTGCAAGTTTGTTTCTACATTTGCGTAAATGATCGCAGCGATTGCCGGCTCCACAATTGATGGTCCGTGTACACCTACAAACCAGAATAACGCCATTGCTCCCCAAATAATTGCAATTCCTAAATACCCATCCGCTGCTGTAAATAATGGTTGTAATGCTGTAATAACAGTCTGAGCAACTGAAGCACTAAACACATTTCGGAAAATCAAATCAAGAATAACTGCAGAAAAAACAGCTAATGAAAATGGAATTACATCACGAAACATTTGAGAAATTGTTCCCGGTACTTCTTTCGGCATTTTAATAGTCAAATCACGTTTCACACAAAATTTGTATACGTTTACAGTCAAGAACGCTGCAATGAAAGAGGCGATTAACCCTTTCGTTCCCATGAAATCACTACCTAAACCACCCTCGACTTGATCCACGCTTAACATCAAGAATCCTGTGATTGAAGCCAACATAACAGAAACATCATTGATTACTTTTCCTTCTGGCATTTTGCGATTCATCGAAACGGCCAAACAACGTGCAGTTGTTGCTGCTACTAATAAACCGACGATTCCCATTGAATAGCCATAGACTTTCCACAACCAAGTAGATACAGCTTCCGGCCAAGCAAAACCAATAACTTCCGGTACTGCGGCTACCATAATAAAAATACTAGAAAATAAAATTGCAGGCATCGCTGTCAAAAATCCATCTCGAATTGCTCCGAGATAGATATTGCGCGAAATTTTCTCAAAAAACGGTTTACCTTTTTCAATTTGCTTGATAATTGCATTCATGCTAAAACTTCCTCCTTCTTAAAACTATTTAGTATATTTTTCTTTATACAAATTGATAAAATCCTGAACCATATCTCTCAACAAAAGAGTTGTCATTAAATGATCTTGTCCATGTATAAAGATAAACCCAATCTCCAAATCGCTGCCGCCAGCTTCTTCTGCCAGCACTTGTGTTTGAGAATTATGCGCCAATTTTAAATTCTCATCAGCTTCTTTTAATGCAGCATCAACATTTGAAAAGTTCCCTGTCCGAATTTCTTTTAAAAGATTCAACAATGTACTGCGTGCATCTCCCGAATAGGCTACTATTTCAAAACCTAGCATTTGTAGTTCTTCTTTGTTCATTCTATTTCCCTCCTGCTTACTAGAGTCTGAGACAAAACTAAAGATCCGTTTCGCTCCGTACACTACACCCGAATAAACGGTGGGATCAAAAGCAACCTCTTCGGAAATAAGCTGAGATTCACAAAAATTTAAAGAATAATTTCCGTGTATTTCTTCTTATTTCTCGAGGTTTAACACTTCTGCCCCAACCTCTTTTTCTTTCATTCATTGTATTTGTGCTCCTAAGTTGTTTAAATAATCGTTTTTGTTTCACTCAAAAATTTATACCAATAAGCTGACTCTTTTGGATAGCGTTTTTGTGTTTCAAAATCAACATAAAATAAGCCATAACGTTTATTGTAGCCATTTGTCCAAGAAAACATGTCCATTAATGACCACAAGAAGTACCCTTCCACATTTACACCATCTTCGATCGCATCGCTTAACGCACCTAGATATTGACGTAAATAATCAATTCTTGGCGTATCCATAATGACACCATCTTCAAAATCATCTTTGTAGCCCATACCATTTTCGGTGATATAAATCTTTTTATAATTAGGATAATCTTGTTTAATTCGCATCAATAAATCATATAGACCTTGCGGATAAATCAACCAATCCCAGTCTGTACGTGGAATTTCTTCTCGATAAACGCGCTCCGCAATGCCATTAACCCGATAGACCGATGTTCCTTTATCACCAGTACCGTTATGATAGATTTCATTCGGACCTGTATAAGCTTGACAAAAATGACTATGATAATGATTAATTCCAAGAAAGTCATTACGATCAGAAGCTTTTTCCATCTCAATATAGTCTTCTTCTAAAAATTCATACGAAGCATCCTGCGCTGCACAAATTTCATCCAGCGCACCTAATAATTCTTTCGTATAACGCCCAAGATAAGTAGCTTCAAGCAAGAAACGAATTGATAAAGCATCTTCTAAAAAGGCTGCGTGTTGATCTGCTTCTGAATCTGAGTTTGCGTATTTTGTTTCTAGTGAATGAACAACCCCAATTTGCCCATCATAGCCATTATCTTTAAACACATTCACAGCTTTCGCATGAGCGACCATCATATTGTGCAGACACATAATAATTTTAGTAAAATCAAACGTAATCCCTGGCGGAAATACACCTAACAAATACTGATTTGTAGCAACTGGATAAATTTCATTGAACGTACTCCAATGTTTCACTTCCGTAAATTCTTCAAAACAGAATTTCGCATACGCAACAAATGCATCAATATTTTCACGATTTAAGAAATCACCATTATCAAACAACGCTTTCGGCGTATCAAAATGATGCAGTGTAACAAAAGGAATCACATGATGTTCTTCACATTTTTTAAACATAGCATGGTAGTAATCAATTCCTTCTTGATTCGGTTCACCCACACCTTCTGGAAAAATCCGACTCCATGCAATAGACAAACGAAGCCCATTAACCCCAAATTTTTCGCAAAGCTCGATATCAACTGGATACTGATGGTAAAAATCACTTGCAGGATCCGGACTGAATCTTCCTTGTTTTTCCAGAAACTCATCCCAAGCAACTGCCCCTTTTCCGCCTTCTTTAGTCGCACCTTCACATTGATAAGCTGCCGTTGCACCGCCAAAAATGAAGTGCTCAGGTAATTTTTTCATGATTGCTACTTCCTCTCATTGATAAAATTTAAATAAACTTACATCAGTCGTTGAATATGGATTGTAAAATACACTTTTTCATGCGTGTTCAACTGAATGCCCATGCTATCGTGGATAATCTGATAAATCTCTTCTGATATTTGAAACGCCGCCGGATAGTCCTTCTTTAATTCAAATGCCATTTTTTCAGCAAATGGATCATTCTCAGTCTCTTGACTTGTTCGTTCCAAAACATAGCGTAAGTGGATCATCATTCGATCGTAAAAATTTTGATTATCAGCATTGCGGGAAATATTTCTTTTCCGCAGTTCGCTTTCAATCAAATCTAGTGTTGTCCGCTTTTTGTCGATCGTTTTATCATCTGTTGCATGTTCGGTTTTCCCTTTTGCATTAATGAAATGCAAGCTGATATTTTTACTTTCTTCTGTAGGAAAGTCTATATCTAGCCGCTCCTTGATTATTCGTAACGCATCTTGGGCAATTTGATATTCAGTTGGATATTGATCTTTTGTTTCTGGTAACTGGCTTTTTTGGTATTCGTTTTTCTTTAATCGTTCATAACTCCAAAAAATATGATCTGTCAACGTCACATAAATATATTCCTGAACTGGATAATTATAATTATTAATAGCGTTTTCAATAATTTCATAAGCAGTTTTGATAAAGTCCAATGGAACATCTTTTAACAATACTGAAAAATTTTCTTGTGACTCTTTGTTTTTTAAGACAAAAAGATTAGTGACTTCATCCGCTGAGATCATATCCCCTTTTTTCTTCTGAAAAACTATTCCCTTGCCCATTGCAATAGCTTGTTGATCTGCTTGCGTTCGTATAATAGCTACATTGTTATTCAGCACTTGGACAATTCGATACACTACATTTCCTCCTATCCTAAACAGAAAAAAACCGCAAACAACAGATTGAGCCAATCAGTCATCCGCGGTTTTTGCCTAATTTAATAGTAACAATCCACATACGTATTAAGTTTATGCCAAGATAATAGCATAGATATTTTTATCTGTAAACCCTTTCTTTTTAAAAAATATACTATTTTTTTGATATATTAGATATTTGTCTTGTATTTTTTAGTTGTGATATGAAGGAGATTACATTTTTATTTTTCAGTTTGCTTGGCTAAAAAAAAGACACTTTCCATTTTTAAGAAAGTACCTTTATGTTATTTATCTATGCTGTTTACCTAGAGAGTCGCTCATGAAAATAGTTACTTGTTATTTAACTTATTTATTGTAAATCTTTGGACCTTTTCGCATATTTGTACGATCATTTTTTGGTGTAGTTGTTTGCTTGGATTTTCCTCCACCAGCTTGTTTCTTTTTGATTAATTCTAACATTTTTTCTTTTGAATTCATTGTGTGCACCACCTTTTTTCTACTTGTGCTTGTACTAAACTTGTTATAAATAAAAAATTCAGCAAGATTATTGAGAAATGTCTTAAATGTTGTTTTTTATGTACACTTGGCTCGGTAAAGCTTTAATATTCACAAGGAATAATGGTATCAGTTATGGTTGTAAAAGTCAATCTTGTTTATATGGGAATGTCTGAAGTGTCTTAGATGTTTCATATGGTGTTCGTAAGCGAATAAATTCGCAATGACTGCAGCAATTAATGTTTTGAGAATTGTGAATTTTACGGGCTTTTTTAAGACATTCTTAATAGCTATAAATTCCCATACAGTTTCAAAATAAGAGTACAGATGTATTTCATGTCATTACACCTTATCACTTTCTAAAAATACTTAAGTAACAGAAAATAAGGAAGAGATGCATCATGAGCGCGCAACAAAAAGAAAGTTTTTTAGCAAAGAACCACAGCCGAATCTGAAACAACCATTTTTAGCATTTTATATTATCCTTTGTTTTCATGTTAGCAAAATACAAATTGTTTCCGAATTATCAACATAATAATTTTTTACTTCTGAATAATTGAATAAACATTAAAAGGTATTTTTTCTTCTCTTAACAACTCAAAATATTTTTCTAATGGAATAGGGCCTTGAACTATTTTTACGTCGCCACTCTGATATCTTGGATGGACTACAAGAGTTTTATTCGGAGAAGTATCTAGCATCTCACTTAATAAAATAAATAAATCTTCTTGAAATTCTTTTTTTACCCTTACAGGAGTAAACGCTTCAAAATCATCTTCATCATCTATCCATGGAGCAGATATAGACAATGGTTTGTTAAAATCTGTATCAATCAAGCCCAATGCCCAAACAAGCCCATCATCATTTTTTCCTAATGTATACCACTTACCTTTCATACTATCATAAAAATAATCAGGTTCAGATTCGGGAATAATTAGTTTTTCACCATATTCTTCATATAGTTCCTCAAAATCTTTTTTTGTTGATTCATGATATGCTTTTGCTCTAAAAGAGTTTGTGGTAGTATATTCTTGAATTTCTTCTTGATACAAAACAAGTACATCTAATGAAAATGACATTATTTTCCTCCTTAATTATGGTAACAAATACCATTCTAACTTTAAATTGGTTATAAGTTCTGCAAATGGTTTCTTCCCGTTGGTTGCTCTTAAAACAATATTCCCCAAACTATCTACGCCTATATCGGGATTATCTCCAAATTGGTTCAACCACTTCTTAAACTTTGGGTCAGCTTTTAAATCTTTTTTGATTTCTGGTTTAACCTTGTCATGGAATGTATTTTTGTCAGTACCAAAATTCTTTTTAAATTCCTTATTTCCTTTTGGAAATTTTTTATTATAACTTCCTCCACCATCACTTGAAGTAAAGTTACTTGTTGTTAATCCATTTATACCACCAACAGTAACCTCTATTCCTTCAGCTGTCAAAGCTACTCCATCAAGAATAACTTCCCCACCAACTAAAATCCCAACGCCATTCGTGGTAGAAACTATTGCCATACCTCCGATTGTTCCAATTATGCCTGTAATTGTTGTCGCTATTCCTAGAGAAGTCCACACAACATCTCCTACAATATCCAAAAATTTAGCAACTGCGTCTATACTTCTGTCCAGCAAACTTCCTTTCATTGCTTCCGTTAACTGAGTTGTTAATTTTTCATCTCTTACACCATTTCTATAGACCACATAAACAACATTTCCAGCATCATCTAATTCTGTCACTGTTTCAACACGACTTTTTGGTTGGCTATCATTATATCCTTTTAAATTTTTAAACCATTGTTGATTACCATAGTCAACAATTCTATATCCGTCTCTTGGATTCAGGAAATTTGCTGGATTGCCTAATTGTGCTAACCCTGTGTTTACATCACTGATCAAACTAGATAATTCCGAATAATGAGAGGCATGGCTGGATTCAAAAGCTTGATATTTCTGTAAAATCTCAATATCTTCTTTAATAGGATCAATGCTCTGTTGTTTAAAAAATTCACCTAATATAGGAACATTCTTCGTCTCCTTAGCCAAATCACTCATTAAATTAGTATATTCGTTTTGAGCCATTTGTAAATCTCTAAGCAATCCTCCTAAATCATCTGTGTCTAGTACTTCATCTGTCTTGCCAACTTCACCAACAAAATCTGTTAGATAGCTATTTAAACTATTATCCATTTCATAATAAACATTAAATAATGCTTTGTCTATCTCTTGATAGGCTTGCAAATGATCCGCAGTTGAAATCCATCCAGTTCCTAATAAATTTCTATTTTCTGCTAATCCATCAATAGAACTTGTAACAGAATTGAAACTACCTACAGCATTTAACCGTTCCGAACGAATACTACTTTTTACATCACTTAATTCCTCATACATTATTTTCATCAGCGTCCTCCTTTCTAGTTTCTTCATATAATAATTCAGCTTTTTCGTAAACTGCTTTTCTATTTGTTAGTTCTTTTTCGATTTCTTCATCGGCAATAGAAAAAACTTTTGTAAGTTCCCTTTGCTTTTCTTCCAGTTCATCTAATTTTCGATAGACTTGTCTTTCTGAATCTGTCCCTTTAGAATAGTGCAAGACTCTTTCCCATATCTCTTTTTGTCGATTGATTATTTTTTGACAATCTTCATAGATAAACGGAATATCACCTGTTTTCTTTTTCAAACTATTAAAATCTTCTTCTGCTTCCTCTACTTTCATACGCAAGCTAAATAAATTTTTATCCATCTATTCCACCTCATGCTTGCATCGTTGTTGCTATGCTATCTTTTATTTTTTTATCTGCTTCTTCAATTGCATTATGTACAGCTTGTACATTTCTTACCGCTGTAGCTAGGCAGGTTTTATAGATATTAATTGTTTGCTGAAAAGAAGACATCAATGTTTTCAACTCATTTGTTGCTGGACTTGTAGATGTATTAATCCTATTTGTTGGCTTAAAATCAATATTTCCCTTTGCAACTAAAATATCTGCGGTAAATTTAGCTACTGCATTTCCATCAGTACTGACCGTTTCTCCCATTTTTTTCACTCCTATTAGTTTTTTTGACAACGATACACTAAAAGTAAATATAACATTATTAAAAAGTTAGTAAACACGACAAATAAAAAAACATATATTACTAAAAATGAAGTATAGACTCAAACAGAAGTATTTTGGTCCTTTTTTATAATTTTTCTATCAAACTCTTTTCTATTTATCTACATTCTCTTCCAAGTTCATTTATAAACATTTCTAAATAATTAGTGACATAGTTAGAGAAAACTATACTCAAAAAAGACACCTTCCAAAATTTGGAAAGTGCCTTTTAATGTTAAAATTGAATGGTACTCGATTTCCTTAGAAATCTCCGTCCCATACTGCATTCGTAAGCGAAGAAATTCGCAACGATACCAGCAATTAACGTTTTGAGAATTGTGAAGCTTTACGAGCTTTCTTAAGACCTGGTTTTTTACGTTCTACCATACGGGCATCACGAGTAAGAAGACCAGCGCGTTTTAAAGCTCCGCGGAAGTCAGGATCTACTTCTAACAATGCGCGAGCGATTCCGTGACGGATCGCACCTGATTGACCAGAGTAGCCTCCACCATTAACGTTTACGATAACATCATAAGCGCCTTTAGTTTCAGTTACACCAAATGGTTGGTTGATAACTTCACGCAAGTCAGCGTGTGGAATATATTCTTCAACGTCTTTTTTATTTACAGTAATTTTACCAGTACCTGGTACTAAACGTACGCGGGCAACAGATTTTTTACGACGGCCAGTGCCGCTATATTGTACTTGAGCCAATGAATTTCCCTCCTTAAATTAGGTTAGTAATATCTAATACTTCTGGTTGTTGTGCAGCATGTGGATGCTCAGCTCCACCGTATACGTTTAATTTTGTAAGTTGTTTGCGACCTAAAGTATTTTTAGGAAGCATTCCTTTTACAGAAGTTTCGATTAAACGACGAGAGTTTTTATCGCGTAATTCACCAGCAGTAACAGATTTCAACCCACCTGGGTATTGGCTGTGACGGTAGTAAATTTTATCACTTGCTTTGTTACCAGTTAATTTAATTTTGTCAGCATTAATTACAATTACGAAATCTCCAGTATCCACATGTGGTGTGAATGTTGGTTTATTTTTTCCACGTAAGATAGAAGCTACTACAGTTGAAAGACGTCCCATTGGGATATCTGTCGCATCTACTACATACCATTTACGTTCTACTTCGCCAGATTTGGCCATATATGTTGTACGCACGTTTCTTTCCTCCAATTTTCTATTCGATGTTTGACATACACTTGAGTTTCCGGGGCTCATTGTGGGGCAAACAATACCATTTAACATGATACCTTCTATCACTAGTAAAGTCAATGAATTTCTGCGGTTTTCCTGATATTTTTCTTACTCATTTTATTCTATAAGTCTGTAAAAATGTAAATGAAAAAAAGCTGCGTATTATATATTACGTAATCCCTCAAAATAAAAATGTATATTTTTCCTTTAATTTCTTTTTTTATGTATATTTATTTATAAAAACGGTTGATTTTTGCATTATCAGATGATATGATGAGAACAACAAAAAAAGATAATTAGAAAATGAGGAGTGTCCCTGATGAAAGAAAAAGTTGTTTTAGCCTATTCTGGCGGTTTAGATACCTCTGTTGCTGTAAAATGGTTAGTCGATGAAGGCTACGATGTTATTGCCTGCTGTTTAGATGTTGGTGAAAAAAAAGATTTAGACTTCATTAAAAACAAAGCACTTCAAGTTGGAGCTTCTGCTTCTTATACTATTGACGCCAAAGAAGAATTTGCCCAAGATTTTGCCTTAATTGCTCTACAAGGTCACACATTCTATGAACAATCTTATCCATTAGTATCTGCTTTATCTCGTCCATTGATTGCTAAAAAATTAGTAGAACTAGCACATGAAACTGGTGCTACAACAATCGCTCATGGCTGTACAGGAAAAGGGAATGATCAAGTACGTTTCGAAGTAGCCATCAACGCCCTTGCACCTGAGCTTAAAGTTATTGCACCCGTTCGTGAATGGAAATGGTCGCGTGAAGAAGAAATAAATTATGCCAAAGAAAAAGGCATACCTGTACCCGCCGATTTAGACAATCCTTATTCAGTCGACCAAAATTTATGGGGCCGGGCAAATGAATGCGGTATTCTAGAAGACCCTTGGGCTACACCGCCTGAAGGTGCTTATGAACTAACTGCTAATCTGGAAAATGCACCAAATGAAGCAGACATTATTGAACTGACTTTTGTTGAAGGTATACCTACCGCAATCAATGGAAAAGAACTCCTTCTATCTGATTTAATTCTCGATTTAAATGATTTAGCCGGCAAGCATGGAATTGGCCGAATTGACCATGTAGAAAATCGTTTAGTTGGTATTAAATCCCGCGAAGTATACGAATGTCCTGCTGCCATTACTTTGATGACTGCGCATAAAGAATTGGAAGATTTGACCTTTGTTCGTGAAGTTGCGCATTTCAAACCAATAATCGAAAATCAATTGTCTCAAATTATCTACGATGGCCTGTGGTTCAATCCATTAACAGACGCGCTAATTGCCTTCTTAAAATCAACTCAAAAATATGTTAATGGTGTTGTCCGTGTGAAACTATTTAAAGGACATGCTATCGTTGAAGGACGCAAATCAGAAAATAGCTTATACAACGAGAATTTAGCAACATACACTTCAGCTGACACTTTTGATCAAGATGCTGCTGTCGGTTTCATCAAACTTTGGGGACTACCAACAAAAGTTCACGCTGAAGTACAGGCATCACTAAATAAAAAGAACTAGCTTTTGAATAACGTTAAATGTGAGGTAACATTTACACAAGTGTAAATAAAGTTATCCGATTCACTCACCTGGCTTATCCTTGGAGAATTTCTTTTCTATCTGCGGACAGAAATAAGGAAATCGATAAGCAGTTAATAATAACGCTCGCTACGACAGATAACTACATTTAATTAGAGCTATAGAGTGTGGTACAAAACTAAAAAACAGTTTTACTCCACACTTTAAATCCGAATAAACGGCGAGAAAAAAGCAACTACTCCACTTCGTTCCGATCACATTGTCGTAAATCACGAAGAATATTGTGATCCGATGATGAACGGTACAAGGCACATAATGTGCGTTGCTCCTTTTAAAAGCTCTAAGAATTGAAGGCTTCGGAAATAAGCCAAAATTGCTATGAAACACAGTGAGGTACGAACTGATGTAGAATAGTACCTACTTGGTTCAAAAATTTGAAGAGCACCGAGTAGACACCAATCATCATCCATTCGCAAGCTCATGGTGATTCTTAGCAATTTTCGTGAATCCCTTCTTATTTCTGTAAAACACAACGAGAACCGAGTTGATGTTGCGCAGTACTTACCCGGTTCTCGGAGTTAAGCGCTTTTCTCCCAGTCTCATTTTTACAGAATGAATAATAATACAGTATATCGAGGTGCAGATAATGGAAAAATTATGGGGCGGACGTTTTGAAGGTAAAAGTGAAACTTGGATCGATGAATTTGGTGCATCGATTCCTTTTGATCAAAAATTAGCGAAACAAGATATCATTGGCAGTTTAGCCCATGTCAAAATGTTGGGAAAAACCGGAATACTAACTGACACAGAAGTTATTCAAATTACAAATGGATTAAACATCCTTCAAGAAAAATTATCAACTGGTAAACTCGAATTCACACTTGAAAACGAAGATATCCATTTAAATATTGAAAAATTTTTACATGAAGAAATTGGATCAGTCGCTGGAAAATTACATACTGGACGTAGTAGAAATGATCAAGTAGCTACTGATATGCATTTATATTTGAAGGACATTGTACAAGAAGTTATTGAAAAAATTCATTTGTTTCGTCAAGTCTTAGTAAATACTGCTGAGGCAAATATCGAAACAATCATGCCCGGCTATACTCACTTACAACATGCTCAACCTATTTCATTTGCTCATCATATGATGGCTTACTATGGTATGTTAACACGGGATCAAGAACGCTTTTCCGAAAGCCTAAAACGAGTTGATATTTCTCCTTTGGGCTGCGCTGCCTTAGCAGGAACAACCTTCCCAATCGATCGGGAATATACTGCGAAATTACTAGGTTTTTCTCACATCTATGAAAATAGTTTAGATGGCGTTAGCGACCGAGATTTTATCTTAGAGTTTCTTAGTAATAGTTCCATTTTGATGATGCATCTTTCTCGTTTCTGCGAGGAAATTATCCTATGGTGCAGCCATGAGTTCCAGTTTGTGGAATTGACAGACACATTTTCAACAGGAAGTTCTATTATGCCTCAGAAAAAAAATCCTGATATGGCGGAATTGATCCGTGGAAAGTCAGGTCGTGTCTATGGTAATTTATTCAGCTTATTAACAGTTTTAAAAGGCTTACCTTTAGCATACAACAAAGACTTGCAAGAAGATAAAGAAGGCATGTTTGACACAGCTCACACAATTTTAACTAGCTTAGAGATTATGGCGGGCATGGTTGATACAATGAAAATAAATCGTGAAGTTATGGAAAAATCAACTGAAAAAGATTTTTCAAACGCTACAGAACTCGCCGATTATTTAGCTAGTAAGGGAATGCCGTTCAGACAAGCCCATGAAGTTGTTGGTAAGTTAGTCCTTTCTTGCACAAAAGAAGGTATTTATTTGCAAGATGTTCCGTTAGAAAAATATCAAGCAATTACGCCATTAATTGAAGCGGATATTTATCAGACGCTGGCATCTAAAACTGCAGTGGAGCGTCGACATTCTTATGGTGGAACAGGTTTCGATCAAGTAACATCAGCTATTCAAAGAAGCAAGCTGCAATTACAAAGTGAAGAAAAGTAAAAAAAGGTATGACACAAATGAACTGTGTCATACCTTTTTCAATATTACTAACGAGTTTTTGTACGTGAATCGGCATCAATACCTGGCGCTTTGCCAAGTTTTGCTTGAAGCATCCAGATATTCTTTTCGATATCTGTTTTATTAGCAATAAAAATATCTTGTGTAGAATCATCACCTTCATCACCAGATACTTCAATTCCTTTTTGGTAAAGATCTGCCAAATAACGATATCCTTCTACTAATTTTTCCATACGTTCAGGGATTGTACGTTCATATGTACCGATTTCATCTTCGATACCTGTATGATCTGCGAATTCTTGTAATGTTGAATAAGGAGCACCATCTAATGTGATTAAACGTTCTGAAATAACATCTAATTGATCGTTGATTTGATCCATGTATTCGTCCATTTTAGGGTGCAATGTTAAGAATTCTGGTCCACGCATATACCAATGTGTTTGGTGGATTACCACTGAAAATTGACTAAGATCTGCAACTAGTTGATTCAATACTTCTTTCGTTTGTTCGAATTTCATTATACATCATCCTCCTAATGTTTTTTCTACATCTATAATTGTAGTACGAATCACTGAAAAAGTACACTGAAATCTGTCATTTTAATAATATTTTTAATTTAATAATAATTCTAATCTAACTTTTTAATTATTATTAGTTATTGGCTGTGAGTTTAAAGTATCTACTACTTCTTTTGCAACTACATTTAGGGCTTCTTCTAACTCTTTATTCATTGTATCTGCATCTTTTGTACCTGAAATAAACGCCATAAACAAGTTCGATACCGCTTCTTCTTGGTCTTCAGGTACGAACCATTCGCCTTTTTCTTTTTCTAAATGCAATTTTAGTTCCACTGGATCAGTTTTAATTTTAATTGCTTTAACACGTTCTTCTAAAATAGAAAATGTTGCTTCTAAAGCTTTTTGGTCATCCTTTGCTATTTCAGGATCATCTGTAGCTTCTTTTATTAATTGTCGTGTCATTTCCTGCATTGCACTAACAAGATCTAAGCCAGTTACATAATAAGAAATTGTCGCGCCTGATTTTTTTTCATCTATTTGAACAATTTTATAGGTTGTTTTTTGTTTAACTTGCTTCAATAATTCTTGTGTTAATTGATCTGCTTGTTTTTTAGGCACGTCTACGCCAGTAGCTGCCAGTCCTTCTGTAAAATTTTCCTCAAAGGCATCACTGTTTTGATCCAACTCTTTTCCAACTTCTTTTCCATCACGAAATTCGTTAGCAAATTTACTTTCATCTTTTTGATAAACTAGTCGATTAACAAAAAGCTCACCAGCATCTTCTGCCGAAATTCCTTTTCTGCCACAACTTGTCAGGAAAATTCCCACTAGTATCAACGGAACTATCCAAATTTTTCTCATTACCTTTCCTCCGTTCTCTTATCTACTAGTAAAACAAGTTCAGCGTTATTTGTCAAAAAAAGTTTTATTCCAAATCTAATCGTAACTTAGCCAACTGGTGATAGCTAGCTGCTATTTGTTGTTGAGTATTCAAATAAAGTGGATAAATTTGTTGGTATAATCGCTGATTTTCTATTGTAGGATCGACCACTTCACTGATTTTTACCAAATGACTAGCTGCATCTAAGTCTGAAATTATTCCTAAGCTTTTCCAACCCAGCAAAACAGCTCCTAACGCTGAAGCCTCCACGCTTTCAGTAAATGAGAGCTTTAGACCTAAGACATCCGCCATTACTTCTTTAAAAACAGCCGACTCAGCAAAGCCACCTGTTGCTCGAACTTCTTTGACATTGCCACCTAATTCCTCTAGCTCAATTAAAACACGTTTTAAATTCAAACAAATTCCTTCAATCACCGCACGCATCATCATTCGGTCATCATGATGCCTTTTTAAGCCAATAAAGCTTCCAGTTGCTTCTGCATCCCATAATGGTGCTCTTTCCCCTAATAAATACGGATGAAATAATACACCTTTAGAACCAACAGAGGTTTCCTTTACAACTTCCATTACTGCATCATAAGGATTTTCTCCTGCTAAACGTGCTTCTCTTTGGACTTCCTTTAATAAATTTTCACAAGCCCAGTCAAAAATACCTGCACCATTACTAGTAGCTCCGCCAATCACCCAGTGATTTTCATCTAATACGCAGCAAAATGTTTCTCCATGTGGATGTATCCTAGGATTATCTACTATATAACGCAATGCGCCACTCGTTCCTACAGTTAAGGTAGCCGTTCCTTCCGTTAATGCACCTAATCCTAAATTAGACAACGGACCATCTGCCCCACCAAGGATAAAAATCGTATCTGCTGATAACCCCAATTGTTCTTGCCACTCTTTTGCCAGTCCAGTTACTTGATGAGTTGATGTAACTAATTGAGGCAGCTGGTCACTTGTAATCCCAACTTCTACTAATGCCTGTTGGTCCCAATCTAGTTCATGTATATTCAAAAAACCAGTTCCTGATGCTGTACTGATATCTGTCACGTATAGATTAAAAAATCGATAAAAAATGTATTCTTTCATTCCGACAAATTTAGCTGCTTGCTTGTAGATTTCTGGTGACTCCTCTTTTATCCACCTAATTTTTTGAAAAGGCGTCATTGGGTGCATTGGCATGCCAGTATTTTGATAAAGCGTTTGGCCTAATGCAGTATCTTTTAGTTCTTCTGCAAATTTTTCCGCACGATTATCTGCCCAGGTAATAACTCTCGTCAATGGTTGATTTTGTTTGTCCATCACAATTAATCCGTGCATTGCCGTAGAAAACGACACTAGTGAAATCTCGCACGGTTGAACAGTTCCCACGACTTTTTTAATACATGTAACAACTGCTTGAAAAATCTGTTCAATATTTTGTTCTGCCATTCCTTCTGTTTCTTGAATCAAAGGATAACGAACGTAAAATGACGTACGCACAGTTCCATCCTCATTAAATCCAACAGCTTTAGTTTGAGTTGTACCAATGTCTACTCCAATCGCTATTTTCTCCATTAGATCGCCTCATTTCTCACTTCCATTATTCCTAATAAAAAAATATTTGTCTAGTTGAAAAAGTGTTTTTTTTGCGTATTCTTTTTTTGAAAGGAGAATTTCTATGTTAATTGTTTATTTTATCTTTGGTTGTATTCTCGGGTCATTTCTTTGTCTAGTTGCAGAAAGAGTCCCAGCAAAAAAATCTATAATCATACCTGGTTCCCATTGTGCTTTTTGCCAAACAAAATTAAAAGTATTTGAGCTTATTCCACTCATATCCATTTTATTACTGCGATTTCGTTGTCGCTATTGCCAGCATCGTTTGCCTATAACCTATTTTTTGAGCGAACTGTATTGTGGAATGTTATGTGTACTAGTTTTTCAAAATACACAGCCGCTTTATTCATTCAGCATCTTAGCTATGGCATTTCTATTGTCCTTAACTGATATTTTTTATTTAATTGTTGAACCGAGATTATTTTATCCGTTAGGAATTATATTATGTATTGAACACATTATTTTAGCTTTACCAATTCACTTTTTCACTTGTTTTATTGTCTTCCTATGCCTAATTATTTTGAATTACCTAGTGCCAGATTCTGTCGGTGGGGGGGATATCTTTTTATTAACACTTTGGGGCGCCCTTTTAGGTAGTCAAGCCCTGATACTTTTATTGTTTGTTGCCAGTGGTAGCGGATTGTGTTTCTTTTTATTTTATCGCTTTATTTTAAAACAAGAACTTCAACAACTGCCATTTGTTCCATTTTTAAGTTTTGGATTGCTTTTTGTTTTGTTACTTAAATAGATAGACAGAAGTATATTCTACTCCTGCCTATAGTCTAATCATTATTTTTCTTTCCAATTTTTACGGATAAAGCCGGCTCTTCCAGAGCCTTCTCTGTAGAGGTTGTAGTGAACACTATGTTTTTTATAATAATCCTGATGGTAATCTTCTGCTGGATAAAAAGTTTGTGCTGGTTCAATTTTTGTAACAATCGGTTGGGTAAAACGCCCACTGGCTTGTAGATCCTCTTTAGATTGTTCTGCAATTTCTTTTTGGGCTTCATTTGAATAAAAAATAACTGGACGATACGAATCACCACGATCTGCAAATTGACCTAAAGCATCAGTCGGATCTGTTTGCTGCCAATAAGTTTCTACTAGTTTTTTATAGGAAATCACGCTCGGATCAAAAGTAATTTCAACAGCTTCTGTATGTCCTGTAGTTCCTGTCGTAACCTGTGCGTAGGTTGGGTTTTCCACATGCCCGCCAGTATATCCTGATATAACAGAAATAATCCCCGGTTGACTATCGAATGGTTTGACCATACACCAAAAACAGCCGCCAGCAAAGATAGCTTTTTCATATTGATGTTCCATTTGTCTTTCACCTCTTCTTTTTCTCTATCATAAATCGGAAGAAAAAATAATGATATTGATTTGCTTAGAAGTTATTGACATGGGATGGATCCCACATGTTATGGTAAGAAAAAGAAAGGACTGTGAATAAAAATGAAGATTATTGTTGAAGAAACATACGAAAAAATGAGCCGTGTCGCTGCAAATATTTTATTAGGCAAAATGTATCAGAATAAACGTGTAAACTTAGCGATAACAGCTGGTTCCACACCCGTTAAAATGTATGAATATCTTGTAGATGATGTGAAAGATAAAACATATTTTGACAATGTTCATTATTACAATTTTGATGAAATTCCTTTTATGAAGAAAAAAGGCTTTGGGGTTACAATGACAAACCTGAATAAGCTTTTCTTTGACCCAGCTGGAATTGATACAGAACATATTCATCCGTTAGACCAAGATAATTATCAGACACAGGACTTGAGAATTAAACAAGACGGTGGTTTAGACTTAATTTTGTTAGGTATCGGTGCTGATGGACATTATTGCGGAAATCTTCCTGGAACAACAACTTTTGAAAATGAAACTTTTCTAGTAGACGAGAACGCTACACCAAATATGAAAGAAATTCTACTAAATGAAGTTGGTGGTGATGAAACTGAGCGCCCTAGTTTCTATGTTACAATGGGTCCAAAAAGTGTCATGCAGGCAAAAGAAATCGTCTTATTTGCAACTGGTAAGAAAAAAGCCCAAATCATTAAGCAAGCTTTCTTTGGACCTGTTACAAACGATGTTCCCGCTTCTCTTTTACAAACTCACCCTAATTTAACGATTGTGCTTGATAAAGAAGCTGCAGCGGAAATAATTTAATCGTCAGAAGAGAAAAAAACCTTGGAATCAAGCTGATTCCAAGGTTTTTTCTTATTTATTTAACTCATTCAACGCATCTTCAGCAGCCATTTGTGCTTCAATATCAGAGATACTGTAGACATTTTCGCTAGCTACGCCGACTTCTTTTGGTTCCATGTTACGGTAACGAGCCATACCAGTACCAGCTGGAATGATCTTACCAATGATAACATTCTCTTTCAAACCAAGTAATGGATCTTTTTTACCGCGAATTGCAGCATCGGTTAACACACGAGTTGTTTCTTGGAATGACGCAGCGGATAAGAAACTATTCGTTTCTAATGATGCTTTAGTGATTCCTAGTAATACTGGACGGCTTGTTGCAGGAACGCCACCAGCTACTAATGTGTCGTAGTTACGATCTTTAAATTCTGCGATATCTAATAATGTTCCTGGTAAGATTTCAGTATCACCTGGATCCATAACGCGAACTTTACGAAGCATTTGGCGAACCATTACTTCGATATGTTTATCTCCGATTTCCACCCCTTGCATACGGTACACGCGTTGTACTTCACGCAATAGGTAGTTTTCAACTGATAATACATCACGAACTTGTAGTAATTGTTTCGGATCAATTGAACCTTCTGTTAGAGGCTCGCCACGATGAATTGTATCGCCTTCTGCGACTTTCATACGTGCTGTATAAGGTACTGTATACGTACGAGTATCAGTTTTCCCTTTGATTGTTACTTCTTTTTGACGCGTTGCAGGATCTTCAAAGATATCGATGACTTCACCAGTTACCTCTGTGATTACTGCTTGCCCTTTCGGATTACGTGCTTCAAAAATTTCTTGAACACGAGGAAGACCTTGAGTGATATCGTCTCCGGCAACCCCACCTGTATGGAACGTACGCATAGTCAACTGAGTACCAGGCTCACCGATTGATTGAGCAGCAATTGTACCAACTGCCTCACCAACTTCAACACCTGAACCGGTAGCCAAGTTACGGCCATAACAATGTTTACATACACCATGTTTTGTATTACATGTAAATACAGAACGAATTGTTACTGTTTCGATACCGGCATCAATGATTTCTTTAGCAAGATCTTCAGAGATTAATTGATCTTCACCCACGATTACTTTACCAGTTTCTGGATGGATAACTGATTTACGTGTATAACGTCCTAGTAAACGTTCTTCTAAAGGTTCGATGATTTCATTACCTTCACGAATTGATTTAATTTCAAGACCGCGGTCAGTTCCACAATCGTCTTCACGAATGATAACATCTTGTGCTACGTCAACTAAACGACGAGTCAAGTAACCTGAATCGGCTGTCTTCAAGGCTGTATCGGTCATACCTTTACGAGCTCCATGGGTAGAGATAAACATTTCCAAGACAGAAAGTCCTTCACGGAAGTTAGAGATGATCGGTAATTCCATGATACGTCCATTCGGAGCGGCCATTAATCCACGCATACCAGCAAGCTGAGTAAAGTTAGAGATGTTACCACGGGCACCTGAATCTGACATCATGAAGATTGGATTTTTTGCATCCATACTTTCGATCAGTTTTTGTTGGATTTCATCTTTAGCTGTATTCCAAACACCAATAACACGTTCATAACGTTCGTCATCTGTAATCAGACCACGACGGAATTGTTTCGTGATGTTTTCTACTTGTTTATGGGCGCTATCAATGATTTCTTGTTTTTCATGTAAAACCATGATATCAGCAATTCCCACTGTCATACCAGCATAAGTTGAGTGTTTATAACCCAAGTCTTTCATACGGTCAAGCATTTTAGAAGTTTCAGTGATATGGAATCTCTTGAATACTTCAGCAATGATATTTCCAAGATTTTTCTTCTTGAATGGTAAAACAAGTTCTTGAGCTTTAATATGCTCTGGAATATCTGTCCCAGCTTCTACAAAATATTTATCCGGCGTTTGCACAGTTAAGTTGTAGTCAGTTGGTTCATTCAAGTAAGGGAACTCTACTGGCATGATTTCGTTAAAGATAATCTTACCAACAGTTGTCACTAAGATGCGTTCTTTTTGCCAATCTGTAAATGGTTTATCTCCAAGTAATGTTGTTTGAACACCGATACGAGAATGCAGATGGACATAGCCATTACGCCATGCTAATACAGCTTCATTCATATCACGGAAGATCATACCTTCGCCTTCGCGATCGTCTTCTTCCATAGTCAAGTAATAGTTACCTAAGACCATATCCTGAGAAGGAGTTACAACTGGTTTACCATCTTTAGGGTTCAAGATATTTTGAGCAGCTAACATTAGCATACGTGCTTCTGCTTGTGCTTCTTCATTTAATGGAACGTGAACGGCCATTTGGTCCCCATCGAAATCGGCATTGTACGCTTCACACACTAATGGGTGAAGACGAATTGCGCGACCTTCAACTAAGACAGGTTCAAAGGCTTGGATACCAAGTCTATGAAGCGTAGGTGCCCGGTTAAGTAAAACTGGGTGTTCTTGAATAACTTCTTCCAGAATATCCCATACTTCATCTTCTTGACGTTCAATTTTACGTTTTGCGTTTTTAATATTTGTGGCAATTTCACGTTGAACTAATTCACGCATTACAAATGGTTTAAATAATTCAATCGCCATTTCTTTTGGAAGTCCACATTGGTACATCTTCAAGTTAGGTCCAACGACGATAACTGAACGACCAGAGTAGTCTACACGTTTACCCAGTAAGTTTTGACGGAAACGACCTTGTTTCCCTTTCAGCATATGAGAAAGAGATTTCAATGGACGATTACCTGGACCTGTAACAGGACGGCCACGACGACCATTATCAATCAATGCATCTACTGCTTCTTGCAGCATACGTTTTTCATTTTGCACAATAATGTTTGGTGCATTTAAGTCTAATAGGCGTTTCAAACGATTGTTACGGTTGATTACACGACGGTATAGATCGTTTAAATCAGATGTCGCAAAACGTCCACCTTCCAATTGAACCATCGGACGTAAATCTGGTGGAATAACTGGAATAACATCCATAACCATCCAGCTTGGTAAGTTTCCTGAAGCACGGAAGGCTTCTAAAATATCCAAACGGCGGATTGCACGGGTTCTTTTTTGACCTTGAGCTGATTTCAACTCTTCTTTAAGTTGAACAACTTCGCCATCTAAGTCAACGTTATCTAATAATTGTTTTACAGCTTCTGCACCCATTGCCGCAGTAAAGCCTTGACCATATTGATCACGTTTATCGCGATATTCGCGCTCTGTTAATAATTGTTTTTTCTCTAAAGAAGTATCACCAGCATCAATTACTACATAAGATGCAAAGTAGATGATTTCTTCTAACGCACGAGGACTCATGTCCAATACAAGTCCCATACGAGATGGAATACCTTTGAAGTACCAGATATGTGAAACTGGCGCTGCTAACTCAATATGTCCCATACGTTCACGACGAACTTTAGAACGAGTCACTTCTACACCACAACGGTCACAAACGATACCTTTATAACGAATACGTTTATATTTTCCACAAGCACATTCCCAGTCTTTAGTTGGGCCGAAAATGCGTTCACAGAATAAACCTTCACGTTCAGGTTTTAGCGTACGATAGTTAATCGTTTCAGGTTTTTTTACTTCACCGTAAGACCAGCTTCTGATCTTTTCTGGAGAAGCCAAACCTATTTGCATACTTTCGAATTTATTTACATCGATCAAAAGGGATTCCCTCCATTCAATTAGTTAGAAAAGCTGAGTGAGCTATTCACCGCGGTTCAGAAAGGTTGGAACAGAAGTCTACTCTTAAAATGAGTCACTTCCAGATCCAGACCTCTTTGAACGAACGGATTTCATTGGCACTTTATACAAAATGTAATACAATTAGTCTTTTGTATCTTCAGCAGTTTCTATTTCTTGTTCAAGCACTGCATCAGCTGCTTCTTTTGCTTCCGCTGCTTCTTTTTCTAATTGTTTCGCTGATTGTTGTTCTGCGAATTTTGTTAGGGCATCAACGGTGATCAAGTCATCATCATCATCGTCCATGTCACGCAATTCGATTTCTTCTTCTTCGATATCTAATACACGCATATCTAATCCCAGTGATTGTAATTCTTTTACCAATACGCGGAATGATTCCGGTACACCTGGTTTTGGAATTGGCTCACCTTTAACGATGGCTTCGTATGTTTTCACACGACCAACAACGTCATCAGATTTGTACGTTAAGATTTCTTGTAATGTGTAAGCAGCACCATATGCTTCCAGCGCCCATACTTCCATTTCCCCAAAACGTTGTCCACCAAATTGAGCTTTACCTCCAAGTGGTTGTTGAGTAACAAGTGAGTATGGTCCAATAGAACGAGCATGCAATTTATCGTCAACCATGTGGGCAAGTTTGATCATATACATAACACCTACAGAAATACGGTTATCGAAAGGTTCACCTGTACGTCCATCGTAAAGAACTGTTTTCGCATCACTAGCCATACCAGCTTCACGAACTGTTTCCCATACATCATCATCGTTGGCACCATCAAATACTGGTGTTGCAATGTGGATACCTAACTGACGAGCAGCCATACCCAAGTGCAATTCTAGTACTTGTCCGATATTCATACGTGATGGTACCCCTAATGGGTTCAACATGATATCGATTGGTGTTCCATCAGGTAAGAATGGCATATCTTCTTCCGGCATGATACGGGATACAACCCCTTTATTACCATGACGTCCGGCCATTTTATCACCTTCGTTGATTTTACGTTTTTGAACGATATATACACGAACTAGCATGTTTACACCTGGAGATAATTCGTCTCCAGCTTCACGAGTAAAGATTTTCACATCATGAACAATCCCACCGCCGCCATGAGGCACACGTAGAGAAGTATCACGAACTTCGCGGGCTTTTTCACCAAAGATTGCATGTAGTAAACGTTCTTCAGCAGATAACTCAGTTACCCCTTTAGGCGTTACTTTACCTACTAATAGGTCACCATCTTTAACTTCAGCACCAATACGGATAATTCCCATTTCGTCAAGATCTTTTAACGCATCTTCCCCGACGTTTGGAATTTCGCGAGTGATTTCTTCAGGTCCTAATTTTGTATCACGAGCTTCTGATTCGTATTCTTCAATATGAATAGAAGTATAGACATCATCTTTAACCAAACGACGGCTCATGATGATCGCATCCTCGTAGTTATAACCTTCCCAAGTCATAAATCCGACAAGTACGTTTTGTCCTAAAGCCATTTCTCCTTCTTCCATAGAAGGTCCATCTGCTAAGGTATCGCCTTTTTCAACTTTTTCGCCTAAAAGAACGATTGGACGTTGGTTGTAGCTTGTTCCTGAATTTGAACGACGGAATTTTGTTACCATATATTTATCTAACGCGCCATTGTCACGGCGAACACGTACTTCAGACGCATCCACATATTCAACGACACCATCGTGTTTACATAGTAAAGCGGCACCCGAGTCATGTGCTGATTTGTATTCCATACCAGTTCCCACAAGTGGTGAACGAGGTTGGATCAACGGTACTGCTTGACGCTGCATGTTGGCACCCATCAAGGCACGGTTGGAGTCATCGTTTTCCAAGAAAGGAATACATGCTGTCGCAACGGCAACTACCTGTTTAGGTGAAACATCCATGTAATCGACTCTATCGATAGTTACTTCAAGGTTTTCACTTTGTAGACGCGCCATTACTAATTCTTCAGCGAATGTGCCATCTTCATTTAAACGTGAGTTTGCTTGCGCTACGATATAGTGATCTTCCGTGTCAGCAGTTAAGTAATCTACTTGATCGGTTACTCGGCCAGTTGCACGGTCTACGCGACGATAAGGTGTTTCAATAAAACCAAATTTATTCACTTTGGCATAACTTGATAAACTATTGATTAGTCCGATATTTGGTCCCTCAGGTGTTTCAATCGGACACATACGGCCATAGTGGGAATAGTGAACGTCTCGAACTTCATAGCCGGCACGGTCACGAGTCAAACCACCAGGTCCTAAGGCAGATAGACGACGTTTGTGTGTCAATTCACCTAGAGGGTTTGTTTGATCCATGAACTGTGATAACTGAGAAGAACCAAAGAATTCTTTGATACTTGCAACAACTGGACGAATATTAATCAATTGCTGTGGTGTCAAGGTTTCAGTATCTTGGATAGACATTCTTTCACGAACCACACGTTCCATACGAGCTAAACCAATACGGAATTGATTTTGTAACAATTCACCGACTGAACGGATACGACGGTTTCCTAAGTGATCGATGTCATCTACGTTGCCGATATCTTCTTGTAAGTTAAAGAAATAACTCATTGAAGCTACGATATCTGCTGGACGAACTGTTTTCACACTTGTATCAGGGTAACCATTCCCAATAACGTTAACAAGACGTTCTGGATCTTTTGGAGAAAGCACTTTAATCACTTGAACGGTCATTGGTTCAGTAACTACTCCATCTTCGCTAGGATAATATGTTACGCTGTTCAAACCATTATCGATATGTTCGCCTAAGGTTTCCATTACTTGGTGTGTCAGCACTGTTCCTTTTTCAACAAGGATTTCTCCTGTTTCAGAATCGATCAATGTTTCTCCTAAAGTTAGGTTTAATAGACGAGTTTTTAAATCTAATTTTTTGTTGACTTTGTAACGACCAACATTTGCTAGATCATAGCGTTTTGGATCAAAGAAACGAGCATTCAGCAAGTTACGAGAACTATCTGCTGTTTTGGGTTCGCCTGGGCGAAGACGCTCATAAATATCTTTTAAGCCTTCCTCTGTACGAGAGTCGCTAGCATTTTTGTGTAAATCTTTTTCGATTGTGTTACGTAAGCTTAAAGATTCACCGAAAATTTCAAAAATTGTATCGTCAGAGCCAAAACCTAAAGCACGAACTAATACAGTTAATGGAATTTTACGTGTACGGTCAATACGTACATAAGAAATATCTTTGGCATCTGTTTCCATTTCCAACCATGCACCACGGTTAGGGATAACAGTTGAGCCAAAACCTTCTTTACCATTTTTATCTACTTTTCCATGGAAATAAACACCTGGTGAACGAACCAACTGAGAAACGATAACACGTTCTGCTCCGTTGATAATGAATGTTCCCATTTCAGTCATTAGAGGGAAATCACCGAAGAAAACTTCTTGTGATTTGATTTCTCCAGATTCACGGTTTGTCAATCGTAGAGTTACGTGTAACGGTGCAGAATAGTTTGCATCATGAGAGCGCGCTTCTTCTACCGTATACTTAGGTTCTTTTAATTCATAGTCCACAAATTCCAATGACAAATTCCCTTGGAAATCATCGATTGGTAAAATGTCTTCAAACATTTCTCTCAAGCCTTCATCTAAAAACCATTGGTAAGAGTCTGTTTGAATCTCGATCAAGTTGGGTAATTCCAACACTTCACTGATCCGGGCGAAACTTCTACGTTCGCGGTGTTTTCCGTATTTTACTACGTGTCCAGCCAAGCTCTTCACTCCTCTAATTAAAAGTCTATCAAAACACTAACCGAAAACATTTCATTAATATTACAAATATTAAATATTCGTAATATTGAGCATTTTTTGCAGTTTTTAGGCAAAAAAAAACCAAAAATAGAATGTGCTCTTGAAAATTTCTCGTGCGTTTCTACTTTTGTTTCCCTATTAAAAACCGGAACGGACAATATTTCGCTCCTGCTTCGTCATTTTTCAGATAGTTTTTGCATCTATACATTCTACTTCCTTCTATAGTAAAAGTCAAGGTATTTCCAGATTTTTCCATCTTGATGTATATCTCTTATTTACCAAAAAAAAGACACCCAATAAAAATTGAATGTCTCTTCATCTTTAGTTAATTAAGTTTGATTTACTTAACTGTTACATCACCAGTAACTGAAGCATCATTTTCTTCTAATTTAGCAGAAGTTTTGTATTCTTCTTTTTCAAACGTTACGTTACCTTCTACTTTAGCGCCATCTAAAACAAAGCCATTAGCTTTAACTAAGATGTCACCTTTAACTGTTCCGTGTACGATGTTGAAGTTTTCAGATTCAACAACTAATTCAGGAACTGTCATTGTGTATTCAGCAGTTACTTTACGATCTGAATCTTGTGAGTATAAAGCTAATTTTCTGTAGATATCGCCAGAAGATTCGCCTTTATCATGGAATTCACCCGCAACAGTTACATCTTTATCAAATGTTACGTCTGCTGTAGCTGCAATAATCCAGTTACCATCTTCTCCTAAAGCTTTTTCAAGAACTTCTGGTTTGTCGCTGATTGATGCTGAAGTTACAACATCTGTACTAGAGCTTGTTGAAGTTTCTTCTGTTTTGCTGCTTGATGATGAGCTGTCTTTTGAACTGCTGCTATCACTACTACATGCACCTAATGCCAACACTGCTACTGCTAAAGTTCCTACTGTAATTAATTTTTTTGAAATCATTTGAATCCCCCTAATAAAATATAATTATTAATTCAACTTAGATTTTACCATGAATACAGTAAAATGCATAAAAATATCCCCTTGCTTCTATTAATTTATTAAATACTTATAGTTTCCCCTATCTATTTTTAAATAAAATAACAGTTCAAATTTTCAGAATATTTTAAATAATTAGTTGACAAATTTCTACTTTTTCCTTTATACTGAACACAATTCAATTTGCGGAGGGATTTTTATGAACTGCTTAATCAACCCACAACTGAATCATTCTTACTTTAGCTATTTTAGATAGTTTTGTATTCATGCAAATCGTGGGTACAAACAGCAAAAACCTGTTTTTGTATCTATGATGGCTAGAGCATTTTGCACTGAACAAACAGCCACGTAGACATTCCTAAGTGGCGAGTGAAGAAGTGTTTACCATACGACTTTTATCAATCCATTTAGGCTCAAATGTCTAAATGGATTTTTTGTTTCATCAATTATATGACAAACGGAGGAATCAAGATGAAAAAAAGATTATTAGGACTAAGCATTCTATCAGCAGTAGCATTATTAACACTTGGCGCTTGCGGTAACGAAAAAAAAGCTGACGGCGAAAAAAATGACGATCACAAAACCATTGGCGTTTTACAACCAGTTGAGCACGGATCGCTTGATGCTGCTTTTGAAGGTTTCAAAGAAGGATTAGCAGATGAAGGATTTAAAGAAGGCGATAACCTAACTATTACTTACAGCAATGCCCAAAATGACCAAGCTCAATTAAAAAGTATGAGTGAAAAACTAGTCAGAGGAAAACCCGATTTATTATTGGGAATTGCAACACCTGCCGCTCAGTCATTATTAAACGAAACCACTAATATCCCGATTGTCGTCACAGCTGTTACTGATTTAGTTAGTGCAAAATTAGTCAAATCCGATGAAAAACCTGGCGGAAACGTAACTGGTACAACAGATATCGTACCAATCGAAGACCAAATTGCCTTATTATTAAGCATCGTTCCAGACGCTAAAACAGTAGGAATTATGTACAACGCAGGGGAAGCAAATTCCAAAATCCAAGCTGATTTAGCTGAAAAAGCATTGAAAGATGCTGGCGTTAAAGCAAAAGTTTTAACCGCTAATTCAACCAATGATGTTCAGCAAGTGACAACAAGCTTAGCTAAAGATGCGGATGCTATTTACATTCCAACCGATAATACCTTTGCTTCAGCAGCTGCTGTTATTGGCGAAGTTGCCAAAGAAAAGAAAATCCCCGTTATCGCAGGTTCCATCGAACAAGTTGAAGCAGGCGGTTTAGCAACAGTAGGGATTGATTATAAATCCCTAGGCAAACAAACTGGCGTAATGGCAGCGAAAATCTTAAAAGGTGAAGCAACTCCAGCAGATATGCCCGTTGAAAAAGCAAAAGACTTTGAGCTTTACGTAAACAAAGATATGGCTGAAGCCTTAGATATTGACCCAGATAGCATCAAAGCTCCTTAATTTTTTGATCGAACCACTTAGTATATGAGTAAACGGCTTGGCAAAAGCGATTATAAGCAAGTAAACTAATTACTTTTGCCTCAGCCTTTATACATAAAATTTTGTTGAAAGAAGTTGATTTAATTGATAGATATATTACTTTCCTCTACATCCCAAGGATTATTATGGTCATTATTAGCTATTGGAGTTTTCCTGACTTACCGAATTTTAGACATTGCAGATTTGACAACAGAAGGTAGTTTTCCTTTAGGTGGTGCAGTCGCCGCAGTTATCTTGGCAAAAGATCCTAGTACTTGGCCAGCACCGATCCAATCTTTGGTTTCCTTTCATTCATTAGCAACACCAATTTTCGCTATCATTATTGCTTTTATTGCAGGTATGTTAGCCGGTTTAGTTTCTGGCCTTTTACACACAAAATTAAAAATCCCGGCTTTATTGGCTGGTATTATTACAATGACTGGTCTATACAGTATTAACTCACGCATTATGGGTGCTCCAAATATTTCATTACTCGGTACCAATTCGATTTTTTCACCGGCTCAATCACTAGGTCTTAGCAGAGTAAACAGCACTATTTTAGTTGGACTGATTATCGTCATTCTAGCCATTGTACTTCTAGTCCTTTTCTTTAAAACTGAAATCGGGCTGGCAACACGAGCAACTGGCGACAATATTGATATGAGTGAAGCAAACGGTATTAAAACAGATAATATGAAGATCATTGGCTATATGCTTTCCAATGGTTGCATTGCTTTATCCGGCGCTTTATTAGTCCAAAATAATAATTTTGCCGATTTAAATTCAGGTATCGGAACAATTGTAATTGGACTTGCTTCGATTATTATTGCAGAAGTTTTATTCAAAAATAAATCTCTGGGTATTCGTTTAATTACTATCGTCATTGGTGCAATTCTTTACCGTTTCATTCTTGCTTGTGTCTTAGAATTACGTGTAGATCCGGCTGACTTGAAATTATTCTCAGCAATCATTTTAGTCATCTGCTTATCTTCACCATTAATTCAAAAAAAATTAGGCTTTTCTAAATTAGGAAAACGTAAAGGAGGTACTAACTAATGCAGCCAGTCTTAACAATCAAAAACCTACATCAATATTTTGAGCGCGGTACGATTAATGAAAATCATGTATTAAAAGGCATTGATTTAACAATTAATCAAGGAGAATTCATCACGATTATCGGCGGTAACGGCGCAGGAAAATCCACTTTGTTAAATAGTATCGCTGGAACTTTACCAATTGAACAAGGTCAAATTACTCTAAATAACAAAGACATCACCAAACAACGTGTTGTCGCTCGCTCAAAACAAATTAGCCGTGTTTTTCAAGATCCAAAAATGGGGACAGCGGTTAGATTAACTGTTGAAGAAAATATGGCTTTAGCAATGAAACGCGGGAAAAAACGTGGACTAGGAAATGGCGTACGTAAAGCAGACCGAGACTTTTTCAAAGAACAATTAGCTAGTTTAAATCTTGGCTTAGAAAATCGTCTAGGTGCAGAAATTGGTTTATTATCTGGCGGACAGCGCCAAGCGATCACGCTTTTGATGGCTACTTTGATTCGTCCTGAATTGATTTTACTAGACGAACATACTGCAGCACTCGACCCTAAAACATCTGCTACCGTTATGGAATTGACTGAAAAACTCATTCGGGAACAGAACTTAACTGCCTTTATGGTTACTCATAATATGGAAGATGCTATCCATTACGGCAATCGCTTAATTATGCTGCATCAAGGTCAAGTCGTTGTTGATGTACCTGCCGAACAGAAAAAAGATTTAACCGTTAACGAATTAATGGATTTATTCCATAAAAATAGTGGAACTGAATTAAAAGACGATCAGCTATTACTCGTCTAATGAAAAAAGAACCGTACTGCAATTTTCTGCAGTTGGTTCTTTTTCATTATCCACCAATCAAAAAGTCTAAAACATTCCAACCATCTGATGTCTGTCCACGGTACAATTCAGTAAAACCGCATTTTGAACAACTTACGGTTATGAATTTTTTATTTTGGACATCAAATAGCTTTGAGAAATTGCCTCCAGTTGCTTGGAATTGATCTGAGATATAATGTGTATTGCCACATTTATCACATACATACTGTTTTCTTTCCATGTTTACTTACTCCTTTATTATATGTGTACGGTACTTTTTGTTCCTACCACTTAAGTATAGCAAATTGTAGCTAAATTTCCTCAACCTCTAGATGGATATTTGCCTACGCTTTTCGACGGATTCTGGTTGCTCGTAACTGCTGCATCAGATACAATGAAAGTACGATTAAAGGAGCGAATATTATGTCGACAAAAAGCCAGGTTTTAACTTTATTAATGCAGCAAACTCCTGATTATATTTCAGGTGAAGATATGGGCCAGCAACTTTCTTTGTCTCGAACAGCGATTTGGAAAGCCATCAATGAATTAAAAAAAGAAGGTCACACTATTTCAAGTAGCCGAAACAAAGGTTATCGCTATGAAAAATCTGATGTTTTATCTGCTGAAGGCATTCGTTTAGCCTTAAACTCAGCAACACCTGAACTTTCAATTACTGTACTAGACGCTTCAGAATCTACTATGAAAGACGCTAAACTTGCCGCTATCAATAGTGAACCAGATAATACATTAATTGTTGCAGACCTCCAAGAAGCACCAAAAGGAAGATTTGGACGACCATTTTTCTCAAAAGCTGGCGGTGGTATTTACATGAGTATGCTATTACGACCTAATCAAAATTTTGAAGAAATGGCTCAATATACCTTGATTATGGCTGTTGCAGTTGCCCGTGCGATGGATAAATTTGCGAATGTTCAAACAGAAATTAAATGGGTGAATGATATTTATATAAACGGAAAAAAAGTCTGTGGTATTTTATCTGAAGCAATGAGTGATGTCGAATCCGGGCAAATTTCAAATGTTATTATCGGTATGGGCATTAATTTTTCTGTACAGGAGACAGACTTTCCAAAAGAGTTGAGAGAAAAAGCGACTTCCTTATTTTCTACCAGCAAGCCAACCATCACGCGTAATGAATTAATTGGCGACATCTGGAATCAATTTTACGCAATCCTGAAACAGCTTCCTAATCAAGAATTCCTAGAAGAATATCGGAAGAGATCTTTTGTTCTTGGAAAAACAGTTCAATTTTCACAAGCTGGACAGGATTATGAAGGAATAGCGACTGCTATTAATGACCGTGGTGAATTGGTTGTAGAATTACAAAATAACGTTGAGAAAGTCCTTTCTTCTGGAGAAATCAGCTTAAGTAAAATAGAATCATCAAAATAAATACACTTCCAAATACTTTCTTAAGTTTTTCTTAAGCAGGTAAGCATTTTTCTAGAAATCACTCACTTAACATTTCATTCATGTTACATTTATATTGCGAAATAATTCAAATGTTACAAAAGGAGAATGTTTATGAAAAAAATGGTTGTTTTATTGATGATGTTATTTTCACTGTTTCCTGTAGTAAGTTTTGCAGGAGAAGCTCCCACGAATTCTAAAGAACATGATATTTCTTTAGATACCACACAAAATATTGAAATGGCATCTAGCGCGATTAAGAATACCAGGCAAACTAGCTATCCAAATACAGGCGAAAAGAAAACTATTTACCTGTCAATTGCTGGAATTGCTGTGATTTTACTTATTTTGTTGTTATTGTTCATTCGAAGTAAAAAATAAGAGAAAAAGAAGGAAGTAGAATGTTGTTGGTCTCTACTTTCTTCTTTTTTTATTAAACTATGATGTATAAAATATGACCAACCTCAAAGATCTGTTTAAACATGCTATTTATTTTTTCTCTATAAAATTTTCTAGCGCCCTTTTCAAATTTTCAATATTTTCCGTTAGTATGTCTTTGTAGGGAACAACCAGACCTACCTTTTTTATAGCCTCATTAATATATATGCTATCCATTTGACTATACATAATTACATCCGCGGAAGGTAGCGTATTTTCGGTAATATCGTAACTGATAAATGTAACATCCCACTCTGGTAGTAACTCTAACTTAACTTTATCTTGAAATTTTTTTGACCGCTTCCAAAGCATACCAGACCCACTGGTTCTAATACTTCCTCCTCTTGCATTTACAGAATATATCCATATTACTTTTTTCATAGCTATAACTCCTTATAAAATATACTATTTTTCAGAATACATTTTGATATTATTAAATTTATCAATCCAATAGACCTAAAAAATTTTATATGATTTAGGATCGTTGAATTCTGACTATATTGTAACATTTTTACGACTATGAAATCTAATTTCTTTTTATCATTTTATTGAAAACTTACTTACAAACCATTTCTAATCTACATTTTCTTTTGTGTTAAATAAAAAAACAAAGCCGTAGAATCTTCATTCTAGCAGCTTTGCTTTTCTTCTCTATTCAAAAATAATCGTTACTAATAATCCCAGAAAATAACTTCCATTAAATGCAATCAAGTTTTTTATCGAATAACCAAAACTCTTCGGATGTGGTGATTCTGTTTTAAACAATTGTAGATTTTTCCACACAACAGGAAAAGATAAAAATACCAATAAAATCGGCCAACGATATACGCCAAATGGCAGACCAATCAATACTATTGCGTAACAAGCCAGCATTAATAATTGAAACAAGACTACTCCTTGCTTACGGCCGATATAATAAACTAACGTATACCGATGGTTTTCAATATCTGTATCTAAATCCCTCAAATTATTTGCTAGCATAATATTTGCAATCGTAAAGACCATCGGTAACGATGCCCAGATAATCGCTAGAACTGTCCATAGATTCCCCGTCAAGGCAAAACTACCTTTATCAAAATCTAACATCAAATAAAATGGACGATCTTCCAAAACATTCAAATAGATTGTCATTACAAAAATACCAAGACCCATTGTAAAGCCACTAAAAACTTCTCCTAACGGCATCCGTGACAATGGAATTGGACCAAATGTATAGAAAATCCCGATAAAGCAGCAAACACCGCCCATTACTAAAAATAGCCAACCTGTTTTAACTGTTAGAAAAATCCCAATCACTGCCGCAAAAATAATCATAGCAAAAATCATATTTCTAACTAATTTCGGAGCAACACCGGAACTACCGATAATGTTCTCTTCATATTTATAAACATCAGATTTTGCCTTTTTGAAATCCATATAATTATTAATAGCCGTTGTTGCCATATCAAACGTAATCATCCCTATAAAGAACAGCAGTGTATAACCTAATTGAAACTGCTGAAAATAAGCAAGTGAAAACAATACCCCTATCGCAAAAGGAAAGAGACTCGCTAACTTAGTCTGAATTTCTACCACTTGCAAAAACACTTTTAACGACATATCTGTTCTCCTTATTTCAAGTCTTGACGATCGCCCATTGTATAACCAGAATCTTTATCCAACTCAAAAACATCTGCAATGTCTTTGCTCACGTAGACTTTATCTTCTTTTGTCACAAAAATTACATCAACATCTTTCAAACCTTCAGCATATTCCAACCCTTTTTTCACACCCATCGCAAATACAGCAGTCGATAAACCATCACCATCGATTGATTTATTTGTAATAACTGTTACACCTGCAATATCGTTATCAAACGGATAACCTGTTTCTGGGTCAAATAAATGGTGATATGTCTGACCGTCAACTTCTAAATAACGTTCATAAATTCCTGAAGTAACTAAGGTCTTGTTGCTTTCTTTTACCGTTCCAATTACTGTATTACGTGCTTTATTTGGATCTTGGATTCCGACTGTCCAATCCATATCTTTTCCACGCGGACTATGGCCCAATACAAAAACATTTCCGCCTAAATCGACAATTGCAGTTGTTACGCCATTATCTTTTAAAACTTTGACTACTTCATCTGTGATGTAGCCTTTAGCAATCGCACCTAAATCCAATTCCATTCCTTTTTCTTCAAGGTAAACAGTTTGATCTTCATCATTTAAAATGACTTTATGATAATCAACTAATTTTAATGCCTGATCGATTTCTTCCTGGGAAGGTTTACGGGCATCATCAAAACCAATATGCCAAAGTTGGGTAATTGGACCAATCGCCATATCAAACCCGCCAGAAGAATCTTCGCTATATTCATAAGCACGTTTCAGCAATGGATAAATGTCATCAGAAACCTTCACTGGTTTAATACCAGCTTGTGCATTGACTTCATCAATTTCAGACCCTTTTTCATTTACAGTAATTTTATCCCCTAACTCCTTAACACGAGCAAATGCTTTTTCTAAAACATCTTCCTTGCCATCATCATAGATTCGGACTTGTACATAGGTTCCAAGTAAAGATTGTTGATCTGTATAAGGTTCTTTATTGATCTTCGCTGTCTCAGTTTTTGATGCTCCATTACATCCTGCCAACACGACTAAAAATAGTGCTGCTAATAGAATGGATAGTGTTTTTTTGTTTTTCATTTGCTTCCCTCTTTCTTATGTAGAAAAATCATCTTATTTATAGTAGCGCTTTTTTCTTTAGTTGGAAAGATATTTCTATTTTTTATTTATGTATTTTGTAAAAAAAGAAAGAACTTGTTCATAATTGAGATTCATGATGAAACATAATCTATTTAAACATAGCAGATAATTCACAGCAAAAAGCAGAACTCAGGAAAACACCTGAATTCTGCATGATATTACTTAACTTACACCGAGGAAGTTTTATTTTGTAACGATGTTGTCTACTACGATTTCTTTTGTATCGCCTTTTTCAGCAGCATTGATTAATTGTTCTGCATAGATTACGAATGAATGAGAGCTATGAGTTGCTCCTGTTACTACCTCAACATCGGCAGCAGAACCGTCTTCTTCGTTCATTGCTTTCACAAATTCATCATTTAATTCAGGAATATATGTTTCTGGGTTTGTACCAGATTTTTCTTTCATGCTTGTGTTGTATTCAGCATCTTCTGTTTTAGATTTACCTTCATCGTTTACGTTATCGTATTTAGACTCAGTTACTTTACCATCTTTAACAACGATTGAGAATGTTGTGTGGTAACCATTAGAGTTATTTTTTTCTTTCAATGAATATGTGCCATCTTTAAGTGGAGCACCATTGTCGATCTCGATTGTATCAGTATCACCAATTTGTGCCGCTTGGATCAATTGTTGTGCATAATTTTGGAATGACTCAGTAGAATGAGTTGCTCCTGTTACTACTTCAACACCGCTTGCGCTTTGTGCTTTAACGAAAGATTCGTTCAATTCAGGAATGAACTCAGCTGGTCCCACACCAGTTTTATCTTTCATATTTTTTTCGTAATCTTTATCTTCAGTTTTTGACTTGCCATCAGCATTGATGTTGTCATATTTAGATTCAGTAATTTTACCATCTTTAACAGTCATTTCAAACGTTGCACGGTAACCATTAGATTCATTTTTTTCTTCTAATTTATAAGTACCGTCTTGTAAATCTCCTCCAGCTACTTTTTCAGCTTCAGTAGAAGATTCTGCTGTTTTTGATGTTGCAGTACTTGATTCAGATGATTTGGCTGTATCTTTCTTGTCATCTGATCCGCACGCTGCCAAAACAAGAGTAGAAAGTGCAATAGCTGTGAATCCCTTTACAAAGTTGTTCATTTTCATTTTATTCACCTTTTCCTTTTCTTATACATTCACAATTTTAGTTTGTGATATAATTTACATTCTATAGAAAAATCTAATTATGTCAAATAAACTTGGGATGAAAAATAAAATTTTATCGTTTTTTCATGATCTTTTAATAAAAAAAATTTTATTTCCTATATTTAAGAATTGTTATTAGACAAAACCCACAAATCGCTATATAATGGATTCGATTGTGTAATTATTATCAATTTTTATTTTATTTTCTTAAGGAGCGGATTATCAATGACAAAGCAAAGAATTGTCGTTGTGGGAGCTGGGTATGCTGGCGTTTCAGCAACTAAATTTTTAGCAAAAAAATTAAAAAAAGACTCTGACGTTGAGATTACTCTAATTGATCGTCATTCTTACCACACCATGATGACTGAGTTGCATGAAGTAGCTGGGGGACGTGTTGAACCAGATGCGATCCAATATGATCTACAACGTTTATTTGCACGTAAAAAGAACGTTAAACTTGTGACTGATACTGTAACTGGTATCGACAAAGACAAGAAAATCGTTCAAACAAAATTAGGTTCATACGAATTTGATCAATTGATCATCGGTATGGGCGGTGAACCAAATGATTTTGGTACACCAGGCGTAAAAGAACATGGATTTACACTTTGGTCTTTCGAGAACTCTGTAAGAATCCGCGAACACATTTTAGCAACTGTTGAAAAAGCAGCGATTGAGCCAGATCCTGAAGTTCGCAAAGCGATGTTAACATTTGTTGTCTGCGGTTCTGGATTTACTGGTATTGAAATGATCGGTGAATTAATCGATTGGAAAGATCGTCTTGCGAAAGAATTCAAACTTGACCCTAATGAATTTACATTAATGGTTGTTGAAGCAATGCCGACAATCTTAAACATGTTATCACGTAATGATGCAGCTAAAGCAGAACGTTACTTAGCGAAGAAAAACGTTCAATTACTTCTTAATGCGCCAATCGTTGAAGTAGCTGCCGATCATATTAAACTTAAAGACGGTTCTGAAGTACCAACGCATACATTAATTTGGACTGCTGGTGTTAAAGCAACTTCTGATGCTGCCGACTTTGGTTTAGAATCAGCTCGTGGAAATCGTTTAATTGCAAACGAATATATGCAAGCTAAAGGCTATGAAGACAAAAATATCTACATCGTTGGTGACTTGGTTTATTATGAAGAATTTCCTAACACACCAACACCGCAAATCGTTCAGGCTGCTGAACAAACTGGTCACACAGCTGCTGCAAATATCGTTGCTGATATCAAAGGCGGAGAAAAACACAAATTCAAAGGAAATTATCAAGGTTTCATGGTTTCTGTTGGTGCTAAATGGGGCGTGGCGAACTTATTTGATAAGATTCACCTTAGCGGTTTCTTAGCGATTATTATGAAACACATCGTTAACTTGAAATACTTCTTTGATATTCGTTCAGGTTATTATATGTTCCAATACATTATGCATGAGTTTTTCCATGTGAAAGATGATCGTAATGTAACTCGCGGACATTCTTCTCGTTACGGTAACGTTTTATGGAGCGTACCTCTACGTGTATTCTACGGAACAGTCTGGTTAGTAGAATCAATGAAAAAAATTGTCGGAAATGGCGATTATTTAAAACCAAGTACTTGGTTTGGTGAGGGTTCTTGGTTTACGGACAAAGTCGTTTTCCCTTTCCCTTGGTTACAAGAACAAGTAACAACTGGTGCATCTGCAGCTGCTGAAACGACAACTGCAGCAAGTGGTGCAACTGATGGTGCTGCTGATGCGGCAACTCAAGCAGCTCACTTTGGTTTAAGCTATGCATACGGTGAAGAACCTATGCAAGTCTTCGATCATATGCCAAAATGGTTTGAAAGCGTAATGAAATTCATGATGCCAAACCAAGATGTTGCATTGTTTATGCAAAAATTCATGACAATCGTTGAAGTTTTAATTGCGTTAGCATTAATCGCTGGGTTGTTCACTTGGTTAAGTAGTGCAGCAACAATTGGTTTAACTGTTGCCTTCTGTTTATCAGGAATGTTCTACTGGGTAAATATCTGGTTTATCTTTGTCGCATTTGCGTTAATGAATGGTTCTGGACGCGCTATCGGTTTAGACCGCTGGGTAATCCCTTGGTTACAACGTACACTAGGTAAGTGGTGGTACGGTACACCAAAATCCAGATACGGCAGTAAATAGTAGTAATTAACATTTAAATATGTAGCGGGACAGAAGCAGCTCCTCAAAGAAGATCATTTCTTCTTGGTTCCAAGAGCTATAAGCTTCTGTCCTTAGCTTTATTTTACGATTATGATAAAATAAACAAAACTAAAACAATAAAGGAGAGGAAAGTGTTGACAATTAAAGATTTTTTTCAAAAAAGTTTCATTCGTCCTTGGGATATTGCCATTATTTTACTTTTAATTCTCAGTTCTTTCTTGCCCCTTGTTGTTTTTAGCATGAATCAAACCCAAAGTGATAATGTCAAAAATCAGGCGATTCTTAAAGTTGATGGAGAAGTAATCAAAGTCTTTGATTTAATTGAAGATGGACCTACATATACATACAAATATGAAGATTCTGATGGTGATTATAATATAATTGAGGTAAGCGGAGATCGAATTCGTATGCTGGAATCAAACTGTGGTGACCAAGTCTGCGTACAACGAGGCTGGATCTCTAAATCTGGACAAACTCCGATTGCTTGCCTACCACATAATTTATTCATCACAGTTCAAGCATCTGACGGGAGTGAGGATGGCAGTTTAATTTACTAGATACTGCCGATAGATTATGACAAAATTACAAAAAAATATCTACATTTCCATGCTAGTTGCACAAGGTGTGATTATCGGTTTAATTGAAAATATGATTCCTTATCCTTTTGCTTTTGCTCCTGGAGCAAAGCTAGGTTTAGCCAATTTAATTACGATTATTGCTATTTTTACGATGAGAAAAAGAGATAGTTTCTTCTTAGTTTGTTTGCGATTGATTTTGACAACGTTGTTAGGCGGAACCATTTCAACCTTCTTTTATAGTGCCAGTGGTGCATTACTGAGTTATTTAGGCATGCTTTTAATTATGCAATTAGGACCTAAACGTGTCAGTATTATTGGAATTAGTGCAGCTGGTGGTTTTTTGCATAACGTTGGACAACTTTTGACAACTTGTTTCTTTGCCCAATCATGGAGTCCGATGTTGTACCTGCCGTTTTTATCTCTTTTCGGTATACTATCAGGGATTGCTATTGGAATAGCGGCAAACTACTTATTGCGGCACGTACAAACACTGCGCCAGTTCCAGCTAAACTATGAACAAACAACCAAACATAAATGGAGTCAAGACTTCCAATAACCAATTGATTTTAGTGAGTACACCAAAGGAGTCATTTTATGAATATTCATCCCATGTGGAAAAATTATCCCGAACTAGCGAAAGAATTAAATAGCACGCTCCAACTAATGGATAAAAGTGTTAATTTAAAAAATAAAGATGTTGAAAATGCCGTTATGTCCATGATTCATTCCGGCGGTAAATTATTGCGCCCTGCTTATCAACTGCTATTTTCACAATTTGGCGAAAATAGAGATCCAAAAAAAGCTGTCGCTTTAGCTGCTGCCATTGAGTTATTACATACAGCTACTTTAATTCATGATGATATTGTTGATGATGCAGATATACGAAGAAGCCTTCCAACTATTCGTTCTCAATTCGGCAATAGCACTGCCGTTTACGCTGGCGATTACTTATTTGTCAGCTGTTTTAAACTGCTGGCTGATTACTCTTCATCATTAAAAAGTATCCAGCTAAATTCTCGAAGTATGGAAAAAATTTTAAGTGGTGAATTAGGGCAAATGGATAATCGCTATAATCTTACTATGACCATTGACCAATATCTTGAAAATATTTCCGGAAAAACAGCTGAACTTTTTTCACTAAGTTGTTTTATTGGAGCATACGAGAGCGGTGCTTCTGAACGTTTTGCCAAAAACTGTGGACAAATCGGTGAACATATCGGTATTGCTTTTCAGATTATTGATGATGTTTTAGACTATACTCAAAGTCCTGAACAAATCGGAAAACCCGTACTGGAAGATGTCCGTCAAGGTGTTTATTCATTACCACTCTTATACGCTTTAGAAGATGGTCGTGACACTTTGTTACCCTATCTAGAAAAAGGAGCGACACTAACAGACAGCGAAACTAACAAAATCTATGAATATGTTCATACTTTCGATGGGGTTGCCAAAGCTCAAAAACTTGCCGAAAAATATACAAAGAAAGCATTGAAAGGCATTGAGAAATTACCCGAAACACCTTCCAATGCGAAAAAAGAACTTTTAGCGATTACGCAAGCAATTCTTGCACGAACGAATTAAATTTGAGCCAGTGGGTTATCAACCTATTGGCTTTTTTGCTGCCACCACCTTACAGTTTCTTTTGAACCTGCTTTTGTAGGAAAACTTACTACTTTTTTTCTCCCATCTTTCAAGATAAATTTCACTCGATAATAGGTACCCGCTCTATGGTAATTGGTCGTTCCATAATTTTTGCAAGACAAAAGTTCATCTCGATCAATCAGAATATCTGGTAACAGAAGGATAAAATGTTCACTAAATTGTGGTTGCCAATGCCATTTAATTTCCTTATCATCAATTTCCCGATCCAACAAAACTTTCAATTCTTGCTGTTTCTCTTTTGAACTAGTCTCAAGATACTTATTGATTTTATAACGAGTCATAATAAGTTGTGGGAAAACGAACATTCCATATGAAAACAACGGTAGTGAGAATATTAAACTAAAATATATTGCTATATTTTTCAATGTGGCATTGGGTAATTCACATCTATTAAATATTGCAACAATAAGAATAACTATTGCCGATAAAACTACAATTACTATACTGAGAATAACAATTTTTTTACTGGATTTTTTTGCATAACTAGTTAAACATTTCATAATTTACTCCTAATATGTAAACTGCTGCTTCAAAATATCGACTTACATAAAAAATGAGATGAAGCTAAAAAATAGTTTCACCTCATTCATTTTCCTATCTCATTGTCACAAACTCTTCTGAACCTGTCGGATGGATTGCTACAGTATTATCAAAGTCTTTCTTGGTTGCGCCCATCTTGATCGCTACAGCAAATCCTTGCAGCATTTCATCAACGCCTAGCCCAATCCCGTGAAGACCGACAATCTTTTCTTCAGCTCCGGCACAAACTAGTTTCATATCACATTTTTGACGATATTCACCTAAAGCAAAATACATTGGAGTAAATGTTGATTGATAAATTTTGATATTTTCTTGACCATATTGTTCAATTGCTGCTGCTTCAGTTAAACCAACCGTTGCAATTGGCGGATGAGTAAAGACCACAGTTGGAATTGTATTGTAATCCAAATGTTCGTCCGTTTTTCCATTAAACAATCGCTCAGATAAACGTCTTCCAGCTGCAATAGCAACTGGTGTCAAATCAATTTTCCCAATCACATCACCTACTGAATAAATCCCATTTTGAGTTGTATTTTGGAACTTATCTACTTTGATATAGCCTTTATCCGTTAAATCAACGTTAGTGTTTTCCAAGCCTAAAGAATCTGTGTTAGGTTGACGGCCTGTTCCGAAAATCACACAATCTGCGTTAATTTCTAAGCCATTTTCAAAGGTAATTATAAAATCACCAGATGCTTGCTTTTCGATTTTTTGAGGTACAGAATTTGGATGGATGTACATACCATCTTGTTCATAATGTTCCACCACTTTTTGCGAGAGCATTTCATCAAAATCACGTAGTGGACGTTCTTTTCTAAAAGCCCAGTGCGTTTGCGCACCCATGCCTAAAACTGTACCAGCTAATTCTGCTGCGATATATCCAGCGCCTACAAATACCACTCGTTTCGGCAACTCTTCTAATTCAAAAAAACCATTTGAATCTAGCGCATATTCTTCTCCTGGGATTCCTAATTTCTTTGGACGTCCTCCTGTAGCAATCAAAATATGAGGTGCTGTATAAGTTTCATTGCCAGCTTTGACTGTCTTTTCATCTACAAACGTTGCATATTCAGCTAAAACCTCAACTTTATTACTATCTAAACCACGATGATATGCAGCATGTAAATTATCAATATACGCTTCTCGATGCTGAACCAATTTTTTAAAATCAAAGGATTTAACTTCCACGTCTAAACCGTAACCTTGGGTATCTCGATTAATCATTTCCATTAATGAGCTAGCTTGCCACATTACTTTTTTAGGTACACAACCGACATTTACACATGTTCCGCCGATATCTCCTGCTTCGATCAGCAGCACCTTAGCGCCATGCATTCCTGCACGATTTGCTGAAGCAATTCCACCACTGCCGCCACCGATTACAATATAATCATACTGTTTTGCCATCTGTTGAATCCTCCTTGAACTTAACTCTGTAATTAAAGAGGCTGGGACAGAAGTGCTAAACCTCGAGAAATAAGAAGGAATTCACGAAAATTGTTCTTCAAATTTTTGTGAATTTCAGCTTATTTCCGAAGATGTTGCTTCTGATCTCGCCGTTTATTCGGGTGCAATGTGTGGAGCAAAACTGATCTTTAGTTTTGTCCCATACTCTTAATCATTGTTATTTACTTCTTTTTACGAATCATATCACCAATAGCTACTGGCTGATTGACAGGCATCGTTAAAATCATCATTGGATTTGGCGCCCGATCAATTGATTCGCCATCTTCATTATACATAACTTCAACCGTTTGATGGAAGTGATTGAACCCAGGACCGTAAAATTCAATTTCATCCTCTACGCTAAAGTGGTTTCTTTGACGGATTGTTGCGACTTTTGTCTCTGAATCATAAGCCATGACTTCTCCAATAAATTTATATTGAGGAATTTTACGACGTTCTCCAAACAATTGCTCTTCATCAGTTGGTACATGATAGTAAAAACCAGTTGAAAGTTCACGTTGTGCCACTTTCCATAACTCATCAATCCATTCTTGTTTGCACTCATAGTTTTCTGGATCCTCCATATAGGTATCCACAGCTTTTTTATAAACATTAGCTACCGTAGAAACATAATGAATTGACTTCATGCGTCCTTCAATTTTAAAACTATCTACACCATTTTGAATTAATTCAGGAATATGCTGAATCATTGCCATGTCAACCGCACTCATAGAAAATTCTTCTTCTACTTCACCTTTATTCGTCAAACTCGTACGCTCTGCACCAAAAGGCATATCATACAATTCATATTTCCAGCGACAAGATTGTGAACAACCGCCACGATTGGCATCACGCATCGACATATGGTTGGAAAGTGTACATCTGCCAGAATAAGAAATACACATTGCTCCATGGATAAAGGCTTCGATTTCGACATCTGTATTTTTACGGATTTCCGCCACTTCTTCCATAGAAACTTCTCGGGCTAAAACCACACGCTCAAGACCTTCATTTTTCCAAAACTCTAACGTTTCATAATTGGTCGCCGAAGCTTGGGTAGATAAATGGATCGGTAAGCCCGGTGCTTCCGATGCACAAATTTCAATCAAAGCTGGATCAGAAACAATTACCGCTGAAATACCGACATCACGGATTTCTCTGAAAAATTCTCCTGCTCCTTCTTGATTTCCTTCATGAGTGACCATATTTGCTGCAACATAGACTTTCGCGCCATGTTCTTTAGCAAATGCTACCCCTTCAATCATATCTTCTTTTGTGAAGTTTCCTGCGCGGCTACGTAAGCCGTAAGCATTTCCGCCAATATAAACAGCGTCAGCGCCGTAATGAATCGCAGTTTTTAGTTTTTCCAGCGTCCCGGCAGGTGCTAAAACCTCGGGACGCTTCAGTGTTCGTTCGTTTGTCATTTGTTTTTTTCTCCTTACTTTATCTCATCTGGGTCTAAATCAAAGAAGCCTATATCTAAGCCGCGGTTTGCTGGATGTAAAGCTTCAATTTCAATAATTGCCTTTTGAGCTTCATCATCTGACCAGCTTCCGCTTTCGATCTTTTCTTTTGCAGTAACAAATTGTTTTGCTACTTCTACAAAATTTTCTCCTGGTGCGTAGATGCCATCCAGTTTCCATTTGGTATATTGATATTCATAGAGTTTATCCACTTCACCGATTAAGTTAACATCATTATCTGCAAAAATATGTGTGCCATGGCTGTCTTCATAAATAGAATAATGTGTTTCTTCTTTTTTAGGTTCTGATATAAACAAGCCGCGTTCTTTACTTGCTGATTCATCGTTTTTGGTAAAATTATAGTAGTTTTGCAATAACGGCCGTTTAGATTGATGTATGCAAGTTGCTCCATAAACAAGTACTTCGGCAGGAACCATTAAATTTTCCGCCATAGCTTTCATTTCTTCAAAAGGCACTTCTCGGGCTAACACAGCACCAACTGATCCTCGTTTTGCCCAAAAGTTGATTTGACGAGAGCTTGTAACTAAGGTTTCTCCATCATAAATATAAGGAATATCAATTCCATCGCGCTGCATAACAAAAACAACTCCGGGATCTCCTACCGTCAATTGATCTACCTTAATTTCTTTTAAAAACGTTAAATATTCTGGAACTTTTTCCATTTTTTCTGGATGCATAATTGCATTTACAGCCACGATGACTTTTTTTCCAGCTGCATGAGCTTTTTCAGTGATTGCTTTTTGTTCTTCTCGAGAAAATGATGTGGGCAAACGTAAGCCAAATGCCTCTTCTCCAATATATAATGTATCCACTCCTACTGCTAATAATGCTTCGGCTTGTTCAAGCGATTCAGCAGTTGCAATAAGTTCAATCATTTTGTATCCTCCTTTGAAAGCTGAATGAACTAGTTAACATCAAAAGAGATGTTATTTCATGAAGCCAATTAAATTAGCTTCTAATGACTGTTTTATAGTAGCATACGTTCACAAACTTTCCAATAGCCTCTCTTTATTTTAACAAGGATTTTTCACAAAGTAATTACCTATTCTTGCTAAAAACTCCTAAATATACTGTTTTTACGACATTTAAAGAACGTGACAAAACTAACTTTCAGCCTTATCACGTTCTATTTTCGTATTTTATTTTTAAACTTCTTGTAAAACCTGTTCTTGTTTAGGTGACTTCACATTTAATGTAATTTTACCTTTGCTTGCTCCAACAGTCACTTTATCTCCTAGATGGATTTGTCCTGAAAGTAACGCTTCGCTCAAACGATCTTCTACTTCTTTTTGTAATGCTCGGCGAATTGGACGAGCTCCGTATTCTGGGTCAAAACCAACTTTCCCAATGACTTCAATTGCAGCTGGCGTAATTTTTACATTTACATCCTGCTCTTTTAGTCGTTGAACAATTGATTTACTCATGATTTTAACAATTTCATGGATTTCCTTTTGATCCAATGAACGGAAGACCACTGTTTCATCAACACGGTTTAAGAACTCCGGACGGAAGGCTTTTTTCAATTCTTCCATAATTCTTTTTTGCATTGCATCGTAGTCTTTTGTTAGATCTTTTACGTTAAACCCAACATTTTTTTCTTCACGAATTGCAGTCGCTCCAATATTTGATGTCATAATTAAGATTGTATTTCTAAAATCAACTTTACGGCCTTTAGAATCAGTCAAATGACCATCATCTAACACCTGCAACAAGATATTAAATACATCCGGATGAGCTTTTTCCACTTCATCTAATAAAATCACAGAATAAGGTTTTTGACGAATTTTTTCAGTTAACTGTCCACCCTCTTCATATCCGACATAGCCTGGAGGAGAACCTATCAAACGACTTGTACTATATTTCTCCATAAACTCAGACATGTCAACACGAACTAACGCATCTTCGCTGCCGAACATTGTTTCAGCCAACGCTTTGGCTAACTCAGTTTTACCCACGCCTGTTGGTCCTAAGAACATAAACGAACCAATTGGTCTATTTGGATCTTTCAATCCGCTGCGAGCTCTGCGAATCGCGCGTGATACCGCTTGAACTGCCTCATCTTGCCCAACTACTCTATGATGTAAAATACTTTCCAGCTCAAGTAATCGTTCACTTTCTTTTTTCTCTAATTGTTGTAACGGAACACCTGTCCATTGCGAAACAACATTAGAAACATCTTGTTCTGTCACACGGTTAGCATATCCAGAAGCTTCTTTTTCTTTTAGTAATAAGATGTTCTCTAATTTTCTAGCTAGTTTCTTCTCTTTTCGGCGTAATCTTGCTGCACTTTCAAACGATTGTGCTTGAATTGCTTCTTCTTTTTCCTGAATTAAACGAGCAATTTCTATACGTAAATCATTAATTTCAGATGGTTCATCCGCCAAGTCTAAACGTACTTTCGCTGCTGATTCATCCATTAAATCAATTGCTTTGTCTGGCAACTGACGTGAGTTAATATATCGGACAGACAAATGAACTGCTGCATGCAGCGCATCATCTGTAATTTCTACACCATGATGTTCTTCGTAGCGAGAACGTAAACCTTTTAAGATCTCTTCCGCTTCTTCAGGTGTTGGCTCATCCACTTGTACACGAGCAAAACGACGTTCTAAAGCAGAGTCTTTTTCAATATATTTTTGATATTCATCTAAAGTAGTGGCACCAATTGTTTGCAGTTCACCTCTGGCAAGAGCTGGTTTTAATATATTCGATGCATCAATCGCACCTTCAGCTCCACCTGCACCAATCAATGTATGCAACTCATCAATAAACAGGATTACTTCACCATCTTGATAAATCTCGTCGATAACTTTTTTCAATCGGTCTTCAAACTCACCACGATACTTCGTTCCTGCCACTAAAGCACCCATATCAAGCATCATCAAACGTTTATCCTGCATATCTTCCGGCACTTCACCATTGACAATCTTTTGCGCTAATCCTTCAGCAATTGCTGTTTTACCAACACCTGGTTCACCAACTAAAACTGGATTATTTTTTGTTCTCCGACTTAATATTTGAATTAAACGTCTTACCTCTTGTGCTCTTCCCACAACAGGATCAAGATTATTTTCTCTAGCCAATTTAGTTAAATCACGAGCTAAAGAATCTAATGTAGGCGTACCTTTTGGAGCTGCCTTTTGTGCTTGATTATTTCGGCGACGCCCAACATTTCCACTCATTTGAGGATCAGTTACACCAATTTTTTTCATCAATAGCTGACGCATTTTTGAAAGGCTCATACCCAAATTCAGTAAGATACGAGATGCTAAAATATCTTCATCTCTTAATAGTCCTAATAAAATATGTTCTGTTCCAATATTTGGAGCTCCTAAGCGTCGTGCTTCATCTCCTGCGTAAGCAAAAATTTGTTTTGCTCGAGGTGAGTAAGGTAAGTAAGCACCTTTGGGATAATCTTTCACAGTTCCGTATCCAGTTAAGTGTTCAATTTCTTCACGAATATCATTTTTATCCGCATTTAATTGGCGCAAAGCTTTTCCAGCAATACCATTTGGCTCTAACACTAATGCTAATAATATATGCTCAGATCCAACAGACTGATGCCTAAAATATTTTGCTTCTTCTTGTGCAATCGCTAATACTGCTTTAGCACTATCTGTAAATAATTCATCCATACCATCATTCCTCCTCATAGCTCAAACGTTCTAAAAACGAATGCATCAACCGAGCTCGTAAGTAATCCTCATTTGCCCCAGCCTCGCCTAAAACCTGTTTACCAAGTACCGACAACATCAGATTTCCTTCTCGTTTGGTAATTACCTCTTCTTCATATAGCTTTTGTATAAAAATCAATGCATCCTTTTCCGATAGTTCATTGCCAGTAAATTGTGCCATCTGTTTCAACAATTGATCGCTATCTGAAATTTGCACTTTCGCAATTCTAATATATCCTCCACCACCACGTTTACTTTCAACGGAATAACCACGTTGAATGGTAAAGCGAGTATTAATTACATAATTAATCTGGGAAGGAACACAGTTGAATAAATGCGCCATTTCAGCTCTACGAATTTCAATCTTGTTACTTTCTTCAAGAATCTTTTTTAAATATGCCTCGATTAAATCTGAAGTATTTTGATTACTCATCACACTCATCCTTTTCCCTTGACTAATACTGACCTTAATTATACATAATTTTAAACGTTTAATAAAGGAGAATGCCCAATATAATAAGAAAAGATAAATATTAAAACTGGAAACCATTTTATTACCAAAAAATCACTACCTAAACTAAGATAGAAAATTTAAAACAGTAAAACTAACATAAACAGTTGATTTCTAAGTGCTTCCATTTCCAAATGTCTCCTTTCGATGCTATACTCTAAGCATCTACAAATTAAAAAATTAAGTGAAGGACGTGTTTTCTTATGTGTACAAGTATTTTTACTACAACCAAAGACAATAAGCACTTGCTAGCTAGAACTATGGACTTTTCATTCCCGTTAAATCCGAATGTATTATACCTCCCTCGAGAATACGAGTGGACTTCTGAAGCAGATAAAGAAAAACATCAGTCTAAATATGGACTTTTGGGCGCAGGTCGTTTATTAGGAACATCTTATTTTGTTGCTGATGGCGTAAATGAACATGGTTTGGCTATTGCAGAATTATACCTACCTAATAAAGCCGTCTATCAAAAAGAACTTAATGATGAAAAAATCAATTTAGCTCCACACGAGTTTATCACTTGGGCTTTAGGAAAATTCAAATCAATTTCAGATTTAAAAACAGAACTTTCTAAGGTAAATCTTTTTGAAGTACCAGCACCACTTATTAACACTGTTACTCCTCTACACTGGATTTTGACAGATACAACTGGTGCATGTATGGTAATTGAACCAACTGGAAAAATGCTTCATCTTAAAGAAAATCCAATTGGGGTTATGACAAACACACCTCTTTTAGAATGGCATATTGAAAATCTAAGCAATTATTTAAATGTTCGCCCTAAGCAATATGACCCTGTAGAATTTGGAGATTATACTTCTCATGCATTTTCTCAAGGAACTGGGACATTGGGCTTACCTGGTGGTTATACTCCTCCAGAACGATTTGTTCGTGCAACTTTCTTTAAAGAAAATATCGATCAAGCAGCAGTAGAAGCTGAAGCGGTAACAAATGCTGTAAGAATTTTAGCAACTGTTCAAATTCCTAAAGGGATTGTAGTTACTTCTGAAGACAAAGAAGACTATTCTCAATATTTGGGAATGATGTGTAATGAAAGTAAAACTTATTACTACACAGATTACAATAATACACGTATTTCTAAAGTAGCTTTAACAGACGAACTACTTGAAAGAAAAACACCAAAAGTGTTTGTTATGAAAAAAACAGAAGATATGAATATCTTGAATCAAGAAAGTATATCTCCAGAAGAAAAAATTTCCGATATCAAACAAACAGGTGAAACAGGTGCAAACATATTAGATATACTTCGCCAAGAATTAGTATTAGGCGTAAAAGCAGCACAAGATGGCAGCTTAAATGATGATGCACATCAAACGATTGACCAAACAATTGAACAATTAAAGATGTTGAAAAATAATATTTAATTTAAATTTATAAAAAGCCGAAAAGATCTTTGTCTTTTCGGCTTTTTATACTCTAAAGATAAAATAAAAAATCCAGCCTCTTAATTGAGTTGGATTTTTTTAATAATCGGGAAGACAGGATTCGAACCTGCGACCCCTTGGTCCCAAACCAAGTGCTCTACCAAGCTGAGCTACTTCCCGTAACTACTATAATAATAAAAAAAGACTAAACAGCGCTAAAAGGAACTAATACTCTACCTTCTAAATCGCAGTCAAGCACGTTAACAATGCACCCAAAGGGAGTCGAACCCCTAACCTTTTGATTCGTAGTCAAACACTCTATCCAGTTGAGCTATGGGTGCTACATTTTAAAATGTAATGCCGAGGACCGGAATCGAACCGGTACGGTGATCACTCACCGCAGGATTTTAAGTCCTGTGCGTCTGCCAGTTCCGCCACCCCGGCGAATGAAAATGGCTTAAGCGGAAAACGGGGTTCGAACCCGCGACCCCCACCTTGGCAAGGTGGTGCTCTACCACTGAGCTATTTCCGCATTCTGATGCCGGCTAAAGGACTTGAACCCTCGACCCTCTGATTACAAATCAGATGCTCTACCAACTGAGCTAAGCCGGCGTATGTTTCGCCTGGTTATTTAACGAGACTAAAAATGCGGGTGAAGGGACTTGAACCCCCACGCCGTAAGGCGCTAGATCCTAAATCTAGTGCGTCTGCCAATTCCGCCACACCCGCAAAATATTTCTATGAGCCGTGCAGGGTTCGAACCTGCGACCCTCTGATTAAAAGTCAGATGCTCTACCAGCTGAGCTAACGGCTCAAAAAATGGAGGTTAACGGGATCGAACCGCTGACCCCCTGCTTGTAAGGCAGGTGCTCTCCCAGCTGAGCTAAACCTCCAAGACAACACGTTTAGCGTGGCGACGTCCTACTCTCACAAAGGGAAACCCTTCACTACAATCGGCGCTAAGAAGCTTAACTTCTGTGTTCGGCATGGGAACAGGTGTATCCTTCTCGCTATCGCCACCACACTGGGTGTTGTTGTATTTACTTGAGTGATTGTTCACTCAAAACTGGATTGAAGTTGTAATCAAATTGACCAAGATCTTTTATTTTATTTCTTTTGGTTAAGTCCTCGACCGATTAGTATTGGTCCGCTCCATACATCACTGTACTTCCACTTCCAACCTATCTACCTGATCATCTCTCAGGGGTCTTACTTTCTTAAAGAAATGGGAAATCTCATCTTGAGGTGGGCTTCACACTTAGATGCTTTCAGCGTTTATCCCTTCCCTACATAGCTACCCAGCAATGCCCTTGGCAGAACAACTGGTACACCAGCGGTAAGTCCATCCCGGTCCTCTCGTACTAAGGACAGCTCCTCTCAAATTTCCAACGCCCGCGACGGATAGGGACCGAACTGTCTCACGACGTTCTGAACCCAGCTCGCGTGCCGCTTTAATGGGCGAACAGCCCAACCCTTGGGACCGACTACAGCCCCAGGATGCGACGAGCCGACATCGAGGTGCCAAACCTCCCCGTCGATGTGGACTCTTGGGGGAGATAAGCCTGTTATCCCCAGGGTAGCTTTTATCCGTTGAGCGATGGCCCTTCCATGCGGAACCACCGGATCACTAAGCCCGACTTTCGTCCCTGCTCGACTTGTAAGTCTCGCAGTCAAGCTCCCTTCTGCCTTTACACTCTGCGAATGATTTCCAACCATTCTGAGGGAACCTTTGGGCGCCTCCGTTACCTTTTAGGAGGCGACCGCCCCAGTCAAACTGCCCACCTGACACTGTCTCCCAGCCCGATAAGGGCTGCGGGTTAGAGGGTTCATAACACAAGGGTAGTATCCCACCAGCGCCTCCACCGAAACTAGCGTTCCGGTTTCATCGGCTCCTACCTATCCTGTACATGTGGTACAAACACTCAATATCAAGCTACAGTAAAGCTCCATGGGGTCTTTCCGTCCTGTCGCGGGTAACCTGCATCTTCACAGGTACTAAAATTTCACCGAGTCTCTCGTTGAGACAGTGCCCAAATCGTTACGCCTTTCGTGCGGGTCGGAACTTACCCGACAAGGAATTTCGCTACCTTAGGACCGTTATAGTTACGGCCGCCGTTTACTGGGGCTTCAATTCTGAGCTTCGCCGAAGCTAACCCATCCTCTTAACCTTCCAGCACCGGGCAGGCGTCAGCCCCTATACGTCATCTTTCGATTTTGCAGAGACCTGTGTTTTTGATAAACAGTCGCTTGGGCCTATTCACTGCGGCTGACCGAAGTCAGCACCCCTTCTCCCGAAGTTACGGGGTCATTTTGCCGAGTTCCTTAACGAGAGTTCGCTCGCTCACCTTAGGATACTCTCCTCGACTACCTGTGTCGGTTTACGGTACGGGCAGTTGTTTTCTCACTAGAAGCTTTTCTTGACAGTGTGACATCAGGAACTTCGGTACTATTATTTCCCTCCCCATCACAGCTTGTCCGTACAGAGTAAAGCATTTGACTCTACTCAAGACTTACTGCTTGGACATGCACTTCCAGTCGCATGCATTCCTTAGCCTCCTGCGTCCCTCCATTGCTCAAACAAAAACAACTGGTACAGGAATATCAACCTGTTGTCCATCGCCTACGCCTTTCGGCCTCGGCTTAGGTCCCGACTAACCCTGGGCGGACGAGCCTTCCCCAGGAAACCTTAGTCATACGGTGGACGGGATTCTCACCCGTCTTTCGCTACTCATACCGGCATTCTCACTTCTAAGCGCTCCAGCCGTCCTCACGATCGACCTTCAACGCCCTTAGAACGCTCTCCTACCATCACACCAGAGGTGTGATCCACAGCTTCGGTAATATGTTTAGCCCCGGTACATTTTCGGCGCAGGGTCACTCGACTAGTGAGCTATTACGCACTCTTTAAATGGTGGCTGCTTCTGAGCCAACATCCTAGTTGTCTGTGCAACCCCACATCCTTTTCCACTTAACATATATTTTGGGACCTTAGCTGGTGGTCTGGGCTGTTTCCCTTTCGACTACGGATCTTATCACTCGCAGTCTGACTGCCGAATATGAATGAATGGCATTCGGAGTTTATCTGAATTCGGTAACCCGAGATGGGCCCCTAGTCCAAACAGTGCTCTACCTCCATCATTCTCAACTTCGACGCTAGCCCTAAAGCTATTTCGGAGAGAACCAGCTATCTCCAAGTTCGTTTGGAATTTCTCCGCTACCCACAGCTCATCCCCGCACTTTTCAACGTACGTGGGTTCGGTCCTCCAGTGCGTTTTACCACACCTTCAACCTGGCCATGGGTAGATCACATGGTTTCGGGTCTACGACTACATACTCAATCGCCCTATTCAGACTCGCTTTCGCTGCGGCTCCGGCTCTTCACCTTAACCTCGCATGCAATCGTAACTCGCCGGTTCATTCTACAAAAGGCACGCCATCACCCATTAACGGGCTTTGACTTGTTGTAGGCACACGGTTTCAGGATCTATTTCACTCCCCTTCCGGGGTGCTTTTCACCTTTCCCTCACGGTACTGGTTCACTATCGGTCATTAGGGAGTATTTAGCCTTGCGGGATGGTCCCCGCGGATTCCGACGGAATTTCTCGTGTTCCGCCGTACTCAGGATCCTCCTAGGTGTTGCCAACATTTCGTCTACGGGGCTATTACCCACTTTGGCGGACCTTTCCAAGTCCTTCGACTATCTTGACAGACTACCACAACGGAGTCCTACAACCCCAACAAGCAAGCTTGTTGGTTTGGGCTTTTCCCGTTTCGCTCGCCGCTACTCAGGGAATCGAATTTTCTTTCTCTTCCTGCAGGTACTTAGATGTTTCAGTTCTCTGCGTCTACCTCTAACCAGCTATGTATTCACTGGAAAGTAACATCCTATAAAAGATGCTGGGTTTCCCCATTCGGAAATCTCTGGATCATAGCTCACTTACAGCTCCCCAAAGCATATCGGTGTTAGTCCCGTCCTTCATCGGCTCCTAATGCCAAGGCATCCACCGTGCGCCCTTATTCACTTAACCTTGTCAACCTTGCGGTTGGGTCTTGACCACTTCTTCTAGCGATAGAAGGTTAGTCAATAAAATAAGCTTCGAACAATTAATTAATTAACTCTTCAACGCGGTGTTCTCGGTTTGTTTTGATTACTTTTTTACTTCAATATCCAGTTTTCAATGAACAAT
>NZ_AMDP01000025.1 GCF_028128615.1 Enterococcus sp. 5H
TCTATCTCTAGAGTGGTCAAAGGATGTCAAGACCTGGTAAGGTTCTTCGCGTTGCTTCGAATTAAACCACATGCTCCACCGCTTGTGCGGGCCCCCGTCAATTCCTTTGAGTTTCAACCTTGCGGTCGTACTCCCCAGGCGGAGTGCTTAATGCGTTTGCTGCAGCACTGAAGGGCGGAAACCCTCCAACACTTAGCACTCATCGTTTACGGCGTGGACTACCAGGGTATCTAATCCTGTTTGCTCCCCACGCTTTCGAGCCTCAGCGTCAGTTACAGACCAGAGAGTCGCCTTCGCCACTGGTGTTCCTCCATATATCTACGCATTTCACCGCTACACATGGAATTCCACTCTCCTCTTCTGCACTCAAGTCTCCCAGTTTCCAATGACCCTCCCCGGTTGAGCCGGGGGCTTTCACATCAGACTTAAGAAACCGCCTGCGCTCGCTTTACGCCCAATAAATCCGGACAACGCTTGCCACCTACGTATTACCGCGGCTGCTGGCACGTAGTTAGCCGTGGCTTTCTGGTTAGATACCGTCAAGGTAAGAGCAGTTACTCTCCTACTTGTTCTTCTCTAACAACAGAGTTTTACGATCCGAAAACCTTCTTCACTCACGCGGCGTTGCTCGGTCAGACTTTCGTCCATTGCCGAAGATTCCCTACTGCTGCCTCCCGTAGGAGTCTGGGCCGTGTCTCAGTCCCAGTGTGGCCGATCACCCTCTCAGGTCGGCTATGCATCATGGCCTTGGTGAGCCGTTACCTCACCAACTAGCTAATGCACCGCGGGTCCATCCATCAGTGACACCCGAAAGCGTCTTTCAAATCAACACCATGCGGTGTCGACTATTATGCGGTATTAGCACCTGTTTCCAAGTGTTATCCCCCTCTGATGGGCAGGTTACCCACGTGTTACTCACCCGTCCGCCACTCCTCTTTCCAAATGAGTGCAAGCACTCGGCAGGAAAGAAGCGTTCGACTTGCATGTATTAGGCACGCCGCCAGCGTTCGTCCTGAGCCAGGATCAAACTCTCATAATAAAAGTTGAACACAATCTTGCGATTGTTAAGCTCATTTGTTTGCTAGCATATTGCTTCGCTTGTTAAAAATTGTTATTTGTTTTTACCGTTGTAAAAACAACCTACACATTTGGTTCGTCTTACTTTGTTCAGTTTTCAAAGGTCTACGTTGTTACCTTGCAGCAACTTTTATATCATATCAAATCTTCGATTTGATGTCAACACTTTTTTTCAAAAGTTTCAAAGTTTTTTCTGCTTGATGTTATCGAATGTTTTGTGACAACTTCATTATTTTATCAGGTTGCTTGTTATTTGTCAACAACTTTCTTCCTGATTTTTCAAGTTTTTTTGAAACTTGAAATGTTATTCTATTTTCACCACTCGGCATGTTTCATCCGTGCCTTGCGACAAGATATAATATAACAAGTTTTTCTTTATAGGTCAACTACTTTTTATAAAAAAATTAAAAAAATTTTTCAGCACTTTTCCCCTGAATTTTTAATTCTTCGCTTTTGTAAGGATTTATACTTTAGTTATAATTTTTTTGGTTGGATTTAAGTTAAATGACGATTGTTTCTTTTTAAATGCAAGAAAATAGTTCGAATATTATTCCATTTGAATCTTGCGCTTTCCCAATTTGTTTAAAACCATTATTCTTATAAAAGTTAACTAGGTTCTTATTACTTGCCAAGCAATCTAAACGCAGTTCTAATCCTTGAGTTCTAAATTGATTTTTTAAAGCAGTTAGCAGTGCTTCCCCATAATTTTTTCCTCTATAATATGGACGAATGATTACACGATGAATATAGACAGCTTTTTTATCAGGTCTAAAATTTTTCCATAATTGCTGATCCCACTCTGTTGGCTTTTTCCATGCAGCCGCCATTCCTACTAATTCTTTCTCACTATTATAGAAGAAAAAGACTTCGCCTCTTTCTACAGCTTCAGCTAAACCATGCTTATCTTCACCAGTCAAAACATCTGACCACTGTGAACTCCCTTGTTCTTTTAACCACTCTGCTGCTTCTTTTAGTATATCCAGCGCTTTTTTACCTTCATCATTTTTAGCTTGTATTAAATTCATCGTATTATTCCTCCTAATAAAAAAAGAGACAAGAAAATTTCCCTGCCTCTTCTATGTAACTAATTTTTTTAGAACATTGGAACTCCTTCAATATCATAAGAAGCTAATAAATTTTTTAACTCAGATGGTTTTTCCCAAACATATGCATTGTTAATAGTAGAAACTATATTTTCTTCATTCATTTCAAAGACAAACAAAGGCATATTCTCAGCATCTGTGTGAGCATTGGTTAACTCGACTAAATTAATTGAAGCTACATCTAGCTGAATTTCTTCTTTGAATACTTGTAGCATACTCGCTAATCCTGTCATATTCTCAGAAACTTTTGTTGTAACAAACTCCATTGAATCAGCAACTGGATGAACAAGAAACTTTTTAGAACCATCATTTAGATTCAGCATAATAGTGCCAGCGACTTTTTTGTTAGACAAAACATCCACCTCAATTAATTTTTGTTTTCATAAACTACGGAAATTGTACCACATTTTCTGAAAAAAAACAGAATTATTTCTCAAGCAATTTATCCATGGCCTCATCCGACCAGACAGGCAGCTCTTTTTCTAACGTTGCAAAGCCTATTTTCTTATTTTTGTTAGTAAAATATCTTTTTCGACGATTATTCGGTTGTTGTATATGATTTTCTAGTGTCCTTAATGACAGACTGATTTTTTGAGAATATTCGTCAATATCAATTACTTGCACTTGAACTTTCTGGCCTACAGTAAGTAAACTATGTATATTTTTGGTATATCCTGCTTGAACTTCTGAGACATGAATCAGTCCTTGAACCTCATCACTTAGAGAAACAAACGCACCGTATGGCTGTAGTCCAGTAATTGTTCCGTCAAGTATCATTCCTATCTTGTATTCCATCCGACTCTCCTCTTTTCATCTTCCTTACTAAAATTAGAAACAGTTGGGCTCATTTAAAATAATAGCATGTTCTATTCGATTGTGCATGAATTTATTTTTACTATAGATATTATGGTTCATATTTCGGTGAAACTCTATTATACTATAGTTAAATCAAAATATACGAAATTTTTTTCTAGGAAGGATGAATTGAATGACCGAATTTGATACAGTCTATAATCGACGCGATACAAATTGTTCCAAGTGGGATTCCATCAAAGAAACATACGGAGAAGATGGTTTACTTCCTTTATGGGTAGCTGATATGGATTTCAAAGCTAACCCTGCAGTAATAGATGCATTAAAGAAAACAGCTGAGCAAGGTATATTAGGTTATTCTCAAGCACCTGATTCATTATACGAAGCTATTCAAAGTTGGCAAAAACGGCATCACAATTATTCATTTCCTAAAGAAGCAATTTTATTTAACAGCGGGGTAGTTCCCAGTCTTTCGATTGCGATTCAAGCATATACAAAGCCAGGAGATGCTATTTTAATTCATGATCCTGTCTACCATCCATTCGCCAAAGTCGTAGAGCAAAACAATCGAAAATTAGTCCGAAATGTTTTATTCGTTGAGGATGAGCATTTTGTTATGGATCTAGCTATAATGGAAGATCAGATAAAAAATGAAAATGTTCGTTTATTTATCTTATGTAATCCTCACAATCCTGGTGGTCGTGTTTGGACTAAAGCTGAGCTTGAAGCTGTTGGAAAATTATGTGCTAAATATGATGTCCTAATTATTAGTGATGAGATCCACCAAGATCTGGTTTTCGCACCACATGTCTTTACGACTTTTAACAATGTCCATCCTACATTTAAGGATTTTTCCATTACCTTGACTGCTGCTACTAAAACATTTAATTTAGCTGGGATTAAGAACTCCATGATTTTTATTGAAAATCCAGATTTACGGAAAAAATTTGTCAAAATCCAAGAACAAAATTTTCAAAATGAAATTAATACTTTTGGATATGTAGGTACTGAAGCGGCCTATCAGCACGGAGATATCTGGCTGGAAGACTTATTGGTTTATTTAAAAGAAAACATTGATACCGTAGCTGACTTCTTAAAAAATGAACTTCCTCAAGTGAAAATGATGCGCCCAGAAGGAACTTATTTAATTTGGCTGGATTTTTCTGAGCTTGGTTTAACAGACGCGCAGTTACAAAATCAATTGGTTCATAAGGGAAAAGTAGTACTAAATGCAGGTATCATTTTTGGTCCCCATGGAACAAAACACATGCGCTTAAATGCTGCTTGTCCAAAGGAGACTCTTGAAGAAGGACTCCGTAGAATCAAACTAGCTTTTGAATAGACTAAAAGTGAAGCATTTCCCATCTAATCAGGAAATTGCTTCACTTTTTCTTTTTATTCGCTAATTTCTACTTTATCGATTACTACATCAAAAGTTGGTCGATCTTGAGAATCTCTTTGAACACCACCGATTTCATCTACTACATCCATACCATCTACAACATGACCGAAAACAGTATGACGGAAATCTAACCATGGAGTTCCACCTTTTTTATACTCTTCGATAACTTCTGTAGGAAACCCTGCACCTTCCAATTGTCCCATCATATTTGCTGGTACATTTTGATTGTTAACGATGAAAAACTGACTACCGTTTGTATTTGGTCCAGCATTCGCCATTGATAGCGCGCCACGCAAATTAAAGACATCTTTTGAAAACTCATCTTCAAATGCTTCCCCATAAATACTTTCGCCGCCCATTCCTGTTCCGGTAGGATCGCCGCCTTGAATCATGAAATCAGGAATCACACGATGGAAAATCACACCGTCATAATAGCCTTTTTTTGCTAATTGAACGAAGTTTTCTACAGTTTTAGGTGCTTGTTCTGGAAAAAGTTGAACAGTAATATCTCCTCGATTGGTTTTTATTACCGCTTTAGGTCCTTTTGCATTTGCTAAATCTAATTGTGGAAATTCTGTCATAATTATTTCCTCCTACTTAATTTTTACTTACATATAATATCATAACGAACTTTATTTGAAAATTCCATTGTCTTTGAAAATCTTTTAAGAGAATTCATCTTTCACAAACTCTTACTTGCTTTTTTCTGTAACAAGTGCTATTTTGTGAAAAATGAGATACACTATCTTTAAGTTCATCATAATTGATGAACGCTTTTTTATAATAGAAACAGGAGGAAATAATCGATGTCTGATTCAAAAAATATTTATGATCTAACTATCGTCGGGGCTGGTCCAGTTGGACTTTTCGCCGCTTTTTATGCAGGAATTCGTAAAGCTAAAACAAAGATTATTGATAGTTTGCCTCAAATTGGCGGACAATTGTCTACGCTTTATCCTGAGAAATATATCTATGATGTTCCTGGTTTTCCAGCAATTAAAGCTAGTGAGCTAATCGAAAATTTAGAAAAACAAATTGCGCCTTTTGCACACGATACCTGTTTGGAAGAAGAGGTTAAAAATTTGGTGCAAGAAGATGGTTACCTTCGGATAGAAACATCGAAGGGTATTCATTATTCTAAAGCTGTAATTTTTGCTATTGGCAATGGCTCTTTCCAACCAAGACGGTTAACGCTGGATGGTGCTGAGGAGCTTGAGGGAAATCACGTTCATTACTATGTCTCAGATATGAATAAATTCTCTGGAAAAAAAGTTGCCATTGCCGGTGGCGGTGATTCTGCGATTGATTGGGCTTTAATGTTGGAACCTGTGGCTGAAGAAGTTTCAATTATTCATCGCCGTCCAGAATTTCGCGGTCACGAGCATAGCGTAGACAACTTGAAAAATTCTGAAGTTTCTATTTTCACGCCTTATGTTATCGATCAACTTTTGATAGAAGATAACGAGTTCAAAGGTATTCAATTAAAAGAAACAAAAGCAGATAATTTCGAGAAACTTGATTTAGATTCTTTAATTATTAATTATGGCTTTACTTCCTCATTAGGACATTTAAAAGATTGGGGTTTAGATGTTAGCCGTAATGCGATTGAAGTTAATTCTGATATGTCTACAAATATTCCTGGTGTTTATGCTGTTGGTGATATTTGTAACTATGAAGGTAAAGTAAAACTAATTGCAACAGGATTTGGTGAAGCACCTACTGCTGTTAATAATGCACTCCACTATATTAAGCCAGATGCTAGAACACAGCCTATGCACAGCACTAGTATGTTTGAAGGAAAAGAAGTAAAAATAAAAAAAAAGGCTGAGACAACAGCGTTTAGCTCCGAGAAATTGATGTGATCGGAACGAAGTGCAGTAGCTGCTTTTTTCTCACCGTTTATTCGGATCTAGTGAGTGAAACAAAACTGATTTTTAATTTTGTCTCACTCACATTTTTTATCCCATTTCTTCTTGCCAATTTATAATGGCTTTTTTTATATTTTCAATCAATTCTTCTGGTGTGTCGCCAATAATCCGTTCTCCTTCAAAAAGAACAAAAAAATTCTGAGCACAAAGAACGCATTCATTCATACAAGAATATGTGATTACATCGCTGTTTTCTTCTATAAATGGGTCACTTAACAACAGTTCTCCACCTTTGACTAAATTTTGTTCACAGCATTCTATTAACGGATCCATTTACCTTCTCCTTGCATTTTTGTCTTTAGTTAGTATACCATTATTGTGTTCTAAGTATAAAAATGACGCATTGGAGGTTTTATTTGTGGTTATAAAAGGTGAAACATTAGAAAATAAGGCACGACAATTATTGAAAGATCGCGGAGTTAAAATTGAGGATTTGGCTGAACTAGTTTTATTTTTACAAAAACCCTATATCGATGACCTTGACGAGGCAACTTGCATTGAACATATTGATAGTGTGCTATCCAAACGAGAAGTGCATAATACTATTATTACTGGAGTTCAACTAGACATTTTAGCTGAAGAAAAAAAATTGCTCAATCCTCTTCAAGAAATTATAGAAGAAGATGAAGGTCTTTACGGTATAGATGAAATATTAGCACTTTCTATCGTAAATGTGTATGGTTCCATCGGCTTTACTAATTATGGCTATATCGATAAAGTAAAACCCGGAATTCTGGCTAAACTAAATTCCCATGAAGGTCCTGAAGTTCATACGTTTCTAGATGATATTGTTGGAGCGATTGCTGCAGCAGCTGCTAGTAGACTAGCACATTCACAGCCTGATAAAAGTCGAATTACACAATAATAATTATATTGAAGGAAGATCTTATGACTTAATTTTTTTGATATATCACTAATAGTTTAGTTATTCTTCACTTTTAGCATCGTTTCAATTGCTTCAATAGTAAGTCTTCTATTATAATAAGTTTAAAGTATACGACATAACGTATACTTATGTTTAAAGCGACACTATAGGTATCAAGAATTCTCCTAATCTTAGATAAGCACATTTTTCAATTTTTGATTTTCTTCCCCAAAAGATAAATCAATTACCTATAGTGATCGCTTTATTCTTATCATGCCCAAATGTTCCGTCGAATTTTTCTCTCGACTTTAAGTGCAATTTAAGAGGAATATAAATGTAGATAGAAGTAAAAAATAAAAAAACGGTATCAGAATTCTTTCCAATACCGTTGTATCATTCAATAAGTAAACGCTGGCATGTTCACTGTTACCTGTATTTTTAGGGGTAGATATTTTCCTAAAAATTGAGTACAATGAATCATGTCAGTGCTTTTGCATTGACGACGGGCAACTTGATTGGTCAGTGTCTGCTGACTTTTCAGGGCTTCGGAGTTTGGCGGCCACCAAACTTTGAAGTGCCTTTTTATTTTATTATTTTACTTCTATCATGTACTCATTGTACAAGATGAGTGAATGTTTCGTCAATAATGATTCTTGTTTATTTTTTTGTTTAAATTCCGTCTTTCTTCTTGTATTCTAGTTAAAAATCATAAAAAGAACTACTTATAATTATTTTCTCCTTATTAATAAATACAATTAATTGAATAATAATTCATCTAATTAATATAAATTCTGCTGATCTATTTATTTGCAGAAACTGCCATTTTAACAGCTTGTACTGCGTCAAAATGCTGAATTGTGTATACAGTTGTCCCTTGTTGCCAAACTACTGAATTGGTTTGATAAAAATCGCTTGTACCTGCAGCTAAAGAAATTTGACCAACATTTTGAGGTGCCGGCAACATAGCTGTTTCTAAATAAGCAACTACTTCTTTGGCTAAAGGTTCCACAACTTCTCCTTCAACATTTGATGCTCGCACAACCAAACTCCAATTTCCTTCTTGCCATGATAGATAACTCGAACCCGCTGCTCCTTGCTGATACCCTGTAATACCATAGCCTAAATCAATTTTACTTCCAGCAGTATCAATAACCTGTGCAACTTCATTAGCTGCTTCATCAGCTGAACTATATATTTGTTTTTCAAATAAAGCAATTGGTTGAAGATCGTTTAAAGCAGTGTCGTTGACAGAAATTGCTTGATTTTCAGCATAGTATAGAATTCTAAAGTTCGCTTGATCGGATGTCTTGGTTGTCGCAGCACTAAGATAACCCGGTGTTTTACTCGTTAATATTGCTTGTGGTAAAGGATTAGTTGGAAATGAAGTCGTTAACTGATTCAACACTGTTTCTGCTTGATTTTCTTGTGGCGTTTTATCTGATTGACTCTGATTAGTCTTTGTTTCGGTTGTTGCTACTGATGAATCTTTTGTTTCACTTGATGTTGTATTTAATGTTTTACTACTACTAGTTGACGTGCTTTTTTGGCTTGTTGTTTCGGTCGTTTTCGTTGAAGATGAGCTTGTAACTGTCTTGCCTTTCCCACTACATGCAGCTATTGATATACCTACAAGTAATAACGTAGAATAAATTATGATTTTTTTCATATTTTCCCCTCCTAAACCATCTTTTATTTCAGTTTATCATCAAATAATGGATTACTCACATTATATGATTATGCTGAACCATTTATTAGTAGCATGCTATTCCATTTTTTTAATCAGTACATATAGGTTTCTTCAAAATTAACACCAATTTATACAAAAAAATAATATAAAGAGCTAAGAAATTATCCCCTTAGCTCTTTACATTTAAATTTCAATTATTTATTAGGCACATATATATAATCTAAAATTTTGCCGTTTTTATCAACATATGCGACAACCATCCAATCCTCATCAGAGACTGCTGGTCTAGAAATAGCATAAGAATCTTTTGTTCCGGCAACTTTTTCTACTTTTGCTTCTACGAAATCTTTCAAACCTTGTGGCTTTTCAGCTGAGTATGATCCTACTTCTAATTTAGCTGTCGACAACATTTTAGGAATACGTACGATAGAAACGCCGTTATTCATATATTTACCGCTCGCTTCTGGGAAATATTTACCACGTTTAGCCGGAACTGTGTTTTTAACACTTAATGGTTGATACACAAATGTATAATCCAAAACATTACCATCTTGATTAGCATAAGCAATCGCCATTATTGCATTTTGCGAAATCTTTTCACGCGATACAACTGAAACTCCTGAACCGATTGTATTTACTTTGGCTTCTACAAAATTTCCTAATTTCACATTTCCTGATAATTCATAGCCAAGAAATTCTCCGATGACTACTTTAGAACCTTCAGGTTGCTCAGATAAATTAATAGCTGCTGTAAATACTGAATCATGATCAAGATACTGAGCCTTAAATGGAAAGTACTTTCCTGACGTACTTGGTGAACTTTGTTCGACTTCCACAGAATCTCCTGCAGCAGCAGATACGCTTTGTACGCTGACACCTACTGATATACAGATTAGCGCACTAGCAACAACATATTTCAAAAATTTTTTTTTCATAATTAACCCCTCTTTCTGAAGTTATTATACCTAAAAGTAATATAAAAATCAATATAAGTTAAAAATACATTCATAGAAACTTATTACAGTTAAATACCCTTGAATTTTAGGAAACTATAAGACCAACGAAATTATAGTATAAAATAATTTTTTAGCGGAAATCTTTCTCTTTCATTAATTGTCTCAAACAAATGTGTAACCCATCTAATTTAGAATACTCACACTCATTTTATAAATTTTTCTTAAAATAAGTATTGTAAAATGTTTTCAAATAGAACCTAATTGACTCTCATTATAATATCCGCTAATCTTTATTAAATAATAAAATTCTATCTGTGTTTGTTATTTAAATTCTGGTGGGGGTGCGGCACTTTTGTTAAATCAAGTAAAACATTTTCTTTTAGTCATAGTTGGGGTACTTTGGATTTGTCTATCGCTTAATATTTTTTTACTGCCTCATCAAATTGCTTCCGCTGGTGTAGGATCAATTGGCTATTTGCTGGAAAATTTATTCACTATCGATCGGAATATTATTGTATTTTTGATTAATAGTATTATGCTATTTCTAGCTTTCATTTTTTTAGAACGGAAGATTTTTTTTAATACAGTTATTGGAAGTTTGGTTTTCCCTGTTATTCTGTGGATCATGCCAGAATTTATGCTTTTAGAATCTTATAAAGCCTCGTTAGTTATGGGAAGTCTTTTCTTCAGTTTTGGAATCTTTTCTCTTTATTCTATTGGTGCATCTAATGGTGGAGTAACTATTCCTCCTTTGATTTTTGAAAAATACTTTAATTTGAATAAAGCAGTTGGCGTGTTTCTCACTAACATGGCTATAATTTTATTGAATCTTCTTGTATTTGGTGTTCGCGAAGCAATTGTATCAGGAATTTCAATTTGTTTAATTACAATATTTATAAATGCTTTCTATTCTTTTCCAGCTACTAATTGGAGCTTTAAAACGAAAAAAATCGATTGAATAGAACTCCAAGACACCTTATGCAGGTAATCAAAAAAAGAAGGGCGAAAATCTTTTTATGATTTTCACTCTTCTATTTTTTATCTTCGGAATTATTACTTAAGCTCTTTCCAACATTTATCTGCACTATAAATTAGTATTCCGAAATTAGTAAATCTAGGGTTTTTCTTCTAATTTTTTTGATAAATCTTCTACTAACTTAGATAATTCGTCTACTTTATTATTTATCTGTTGTAAATCTTCTCCATTTAAAGCTGAATTTTTTGTATTTGTTTTTCTATCCTTAAAATAGTTAGTTATTGTAGATGTTAGCATACCAATAAATCCTATCCCAAACAACATTGTTATTGAAGCAATAATTTTACCCCAGCCGGTTTTTGGAACAATATCTCCATAACCTACTGTTGTCATGGTAACAATACTCCACCAAATGCTATCTTCATAGCTAATGCTTTCAACTATACTAAAAAAGCCACTACCTACAAATACTATACAAGTACTCGCATATAATGCGTAAATAAACCCATTTCTATATAAAATACTATTTTTGTTATGTCCTAATTTTGCTAATAAATTTATAACTCTAAATATTCTATTTGATTTTGCTAAAATACCGATATTTAACAAACCTAAGGGTATTATTGCCAATAAATTAAAAAAGTTGTTGATAAAATATTTCTTTTTATTTTCTGCCAGTACAAATCTTACTATATAACTTATGGTAAACATAATTAGAATAGACGTATCTATTATATTAAACGGATAACTCGTTATATCAATAACTCCAGCTAAACTTAAAATAAATAGTATTATCCAAAAAAATGTTATGATGAAATCGCTGATTATATAAAGTTTATGTATTAATTCCTTATTCAATTTATTTGCCTCCTTTTTCACTATTTTACCATCATTTTAGCATCCATAGCTAGGTTGAACCTATCGATAAAGCTTATCTTGCATTCTACTGTCAGACTTCTGAATTACTCAAAATAAAAAAAGATACCACGTACATTCTTTTCGAAACGTCTTTCAACGTCAAGAATGTACTGGTATCGTGGGTTTGGCACCCAATGGGTCGTAAGGGGCTCGAACCCATGACCCGCTGATTAAGAGTCAAAAATAACTTGATTTATTCTTGTAATTATTTTTCAATACACTATTTCAGTGTATATATTATATAAAATATATAGATTACCATCAAATTGAAGGATAGCTTTAGTCTTCATTATATAACAATATATAACCTGTTTTACAGTAATTATTAATGTACACTACACGGAAAACGGGTGTTAGATAGCAAAAATTTTTCATATTTCTACACGCTCTATCAAATTCCTTAGCTCATATTTCAATTTAGTAATTTCAAAGACTTAATGCTTCCTAATACATATTCTTTATCTCAACAATTTTAATGTTAATTAAATAATTATCTCTAACTTATTTACAGATTATTGATTAAAAAATTTTTACAACCATCTTTTTAGTAAAAACTAATTTTGAAACATGAGCAAAAACATTAATACGCAAATGACATTTCCAATTTCCCCTATGGATTGTTGGTGATTAATTGGTGCTCAATAAGTTGGAATTAATTCAAGCCAGCGCTTTAAATAATTACGTTCTAAACACAATTTTTTTATTATTTCCTCCTCTGAATCATTAGATTGTTCATAACTTTTTTGAAATAGCTCTTCATTAAGATCTTCAACTTCTTTAAAACATACATTATTTTTAGTTAAAAATTGTTTTAATTTTTCCATTTTATTAGGTTTATGAGAATGCAATCCGATATATCCCATATAAGGAATACATACAATTTCACCAAAATTATTATATCTATAAATAACCCCATTCAACAACACATTACCGCTTCTATCTTTAGGATAGAAAAAAACCACCCCGATTATCTCATTTCTCCATCTTTCAATAGTTTTCATTGCATCATCTACTCCGCTATAAGTTTCTTGGTCAGAGTATCTAATATTTTTCCGCACATTTCTTAAAAATTCATGATTATTTTTCATTCCTGAAACGTCCCTAAAGATATCCATAATATCACTCATTGTTGTATTATATTGTTGTAAAAGAATTTCAAATTCTGTTATTATTTTATAACTCAAAGAACAATTTAGTACTAATTTAGAATCTTCAATGATCAATATCTTTAAGTCCGTAATTACACGATTGAAATATTTTTCAAATGCCTCATAAAAATTTGTACCTTCATATTTAGTATATTTTAGTTTATGAGAAAAGCCATTCTCCCACATCCGCATAAATAAAAATTTTTGATTTAACTTTTTATGGTATAAGACTCTTTCAAGCTGATTAAATAGTAAATCAAGTTTCACTGATGATATATCATACCGTTCTTTAAATTCTAAAACTAAATTTGAAAAGTCTGATTTATGCAGTTCTCCTAACAATTTCAAATTCTCAATTAAAACATCAAAAAAGTTGTTAAATAGCTCTTTATAATCTTCTGTTAATTTTTGATAAAATTCAGATTGCCACAAATATACAAATAATATAGACTCAGATAGTTCAACATTTCTTTCTTTCATTTTTTTTACAAGTAAATTTCTATTATTTCCTCGTACTGAGCAGTATCCTTTTAGTAATTCAAAAAAATCATTATACAGTCTCTTACCTTGATTCGAAGACTTAACGAAAAATTCGTACATAGATAAATTTTTACATAGTACATAAGAAGTAATATAGTCTGAATATATTTCTTTAAAAAGAATCCCATTCCCTAAATTCAAAATCAAAAATGTTGTTACACCACTCTCAAGAAAAAAGGATTTATTTCTGTTAATCATTCCACTAATTTCTATAACTGAACATTTATCTAATTCATCTATACAGACATTTACTCTTAGATTCAAATCACTTTGCATTTTTTTTAGTATATCCGTAAATTTTTTCTTCTTATATTGAAAAGTCAATTTATGTGTTATCATACTTGACCCAGTACAATTTACTCCTGTTTTAGAATGATTGATTTGGCTTCGTCCAATTGAAATATTTGAAGCAAACACTGGTGACACAACACTAATTCTTTCTGAAGCGTCAATATTGCTTTTTCTTCCTTGTTCCTCAGATTCGTACTCTTCTATTATCTTATTATCAACAACCTCGGCATCAAAAATTTGTTGCAATTCCAACAACTCATATTGATACGATTCATATTGATACCACTTACTCAACTCTACTATCTTTTCCTTATCTCTTTCTATTGCAACTTGTATTTTTCTATTTTCAGGATAGTTTTGCTTATTTTTCCAAATTCTTTTTTTGAATAAATTTTCTATTCTCTTTTGTAGTTCATAATTTTTATCATTATATTTTGCTATTTCTCTTTTGAGCGCATCACTTGCCCATTTTTCATTTGGTGGAACCTGAATTTGAACACATCTTAGTTTCTTTATTAATTGCACTTCGTCTAATTCTTTTGTTTCGTCCCACACCAGTTGCATTCCAAGATAAGAAGGATATCTGTAGTGTTCAATTATTTGTTTGATTTCTAATTTCATTTGATTAATCAAACTTTCTAATATGTATGAATAGAACTCAGCATCTTCTAAGTATTCTGGAACATCTATAACTATTATGTTGCTGTATTTTTTTTCTAAAATTTCATGTTTCGCATAATTCTTTAAAGTCGTTTTCCCTACCCCTCTATTTCCATATACAATATTGATACCGTAACCATTTTCGAATAAATATTCAAGTTGTTTTACTATATTTTTTTCACTCTTAGTAAATGTAAATCTGTCCCTGTTTTCATAAGAAAATGGCGATGTTATATCTATCAAAAAAAAACCTCCTCATACTATGTCATTAAAAATAACTATTTTATATGTTTCAACAGCTTTAGCTTATTGTGATATAAATGTTAGTTTACAATACTTTGTCCATAAACATACTTCAATTAATAAAAAAGCCTCCTTAATGGATTAAAAAGAACACTCGGTATCGGAGGAACCGAGTGTCTGACAAGCATAAAAAGTCCCCTGCTTAATATTCTTGTCTAACTGTGTTGTACGTCATTTCTGAAATCTTATCTCCAGTTACTTTAACTACTAATAGAACTCTTATTTCTGATCCATTTTGAATACAGTTCAATAAAACTGTGTACTGATCTTTTTCGCCATCTATCGGTTGAAAAATACTTTTAACCCCACTCTTAAGAGTCAAAAATATCCGTTTTTTTAAGTAGAAATACTGTTTCCAACACCTTCTTTGTGTATATATTATTTATTTTACTAATAAATTACTTCTATAAAAATGACTTTTCAGACAATAAAATTTCTCGTACAAAAATATTTTTACAAACAATGTTTAGCGTCATTATTGACAGATCTACTTTACACTGAATAAAAGCGTCGTCTTCATTATATTCATGAAGTGTTATATCTTGACCATAATATCCTAGTTGTCCACCACGCATATCTCGCACATTATCTATCCCCCTCCAATTAGCATCTGTTTCGTATGAAACTTTATAACAAGATTGAAATGAAATTTCCCAACATTTCTCTTCACTATTTTCTACAAAGATACTTAGTTCATCTCCAAAATTATATGTTTGAACATCAAGTATAGCCATATCTTGATATTCAGTTTTCTCAATTTCATTTTGCTTTTTAGTAATATCCATAGTTAATCTCCTTCTTATTTTTTATTCCACGGAATATGTCCATCTGGACTTTTTCTATCAACTATATTTCCTTCTAAATCAAGAGGATTCCTATTAGAATCAAATACATGTATATGGTCATAATTAGTTACTTTATCTGGTGGATCAATTCTTACTCTGAAGTTTCCATTTTCATCTTTAATATGGATGCGCCCATTATTGTCATGGAATTCCCAATCTTTTGGAATACTATTTTTTAATTCATCAATTGTCATTTGAGCAATTTCTCTAGGTTTTAATTTACTTAAATCAAAACTTTCGGGTATTTTCGTGTATGAGTAATTCCCCTTGCTTTTACTTCTGTCCAGAGTATAGTTTTTCCCGTTTTTACTTCCTTGCAAAACATCTGGTTTTTTAGATGTATCGTTAAAAGCTTTGTTTCCTGCATATGATCCACCTACCAAACCTAAAACATCAAAAACTGTTTTAGTGTGTGCTGCGTACTGGAATTTCCACTTTTCTTCATCCGTTATTGGCAAGCCTGTATGTGGATTTACACCCATTTGAGCGAGTCTTATATACTTTTCTAACACAACATTTTCAGGATCGTTAGGCTGAACAAGGTCGGCTTCAGTTAGCCCATGTTCCGCTAACGTATTCGCTTTGGTTGCTTCTGCTTTCTTCAGTTCTTCTTGTTTCATTTTTTCTCGTTTTTCCCAACGATCGTTTATTGGTTTTGCCCAGGTCATATCAAGTCTTGTGATATCAAAGGAACCTGTAGAGGCATTCCATGCTTTACAATCTTGTACTTGTGCTAAACCATTGTTTAATTCACTTTGTGACGATTGATAGTCCGTAAAGAAACTTGCTGACTGACCACTATACTCACGAAACTTTTCCAATTTCTCTTGTCGCTTCTGCATCGCTTGATACGCATTCATCGAACGTCTTTCTAGATCCGTTCGGTGTGTTTTCGCATCTCGAATGAGATCATCAATGGTATCTAACAGTGCTTTATAGTTGTCAATCTCAGCTACTAGCTGGTCTTCGTCCAGATCAGAACCATTGACCGTTGTCTGGTACTCACTTAAGAACTTCTTGTGTGCATTCGCTAAGGCTTCTCCTGTCATTATAATCGATTGACAAATTGGTGTATAGGCTACCATGAAGTAATTTTTTGCCGAATCATAGGCTT
>NZ_AMDP01000026.1 GCF_028128615.1 Enterococcus sp. 5H
GAATTATTAGCAAGTGCTATCGCAACTAAAATTGCTCATGAAGTCGATCCTGAAAACCAAGTCGGCTGTATGTTAGCAGCAGGGACCAACTATGCCTATACATGTAAACCAGAAGATGTCTGGGCTGCACGCAAAGCGGATCGGGAAAACTTCTTCTTTATCGATGTGCAATCACGTGGCGAATATCCAGCCTATGCCTTAAAAGAATTGGAAAGAGAAGGCATCGAATTGCCAATTGAAGATGGTGATTTAGACTTATTAAAAGAACACACAGTTGATTTTATTTCGTTCTCTTACTATTCTTCACGCGTCCAATCAACAGATCCAGCAATTAATGAACAAACAGCGGGAAATATTTTTGCCTCAGTGAAAAACCCTTATTTAGAAGCAAGTGAATGGGGCTGGCAAATTGATCCGCTAGGGCTGCGTGTGACTATGAATGATTTATACGACCGTTACCAAAAACCGTTATTCATCGTAGAAAATGGTTTAGGAGCGGTAGACACGCCAGATGAAAACGGCAATGTGATTGATGATTACCGTATTGAGTATTTAGCCGCACATATCCAAGCGATGAAAGACGCGGTAGAGCAAGATGGTGTTGATCTATTAGGTTACACAACGTGGGGCTGTATTGATTTAGTTTCAGCTGGAACAGGCGAAATGAAAAAACGGTACGGTTTTATCTATGTAGATCGGGACAATGAAGGAAATGGAACATTAACACGTTCGAAGAAAAAATCTTTTGATTGGTATAAAAAAGTCATTGCGACAAATGGGGAAGATTTAACAAATTAATTTATTGTATCGAAATGAAAGACAGTAAGTGGAATTGACACTTGCTGTCTTCTTTTGCTTTAAAAATCAACAATTGTAGATGTAACCTGTTACGCAAAATGAAACAAAATACAGGCTGCTTTGTTCCTTATCAATTGTTTAGAAAGCGCTTTTAATCACTTGGGTTTAGCAGTATGCTTAATACGTCAAAGGGAATACTCGAGGATCCGACAATAACAAACAAAGATTGGTGGAAAGAAAAATGAATAAAAGAGATTTTGTAGATACAAATGATTTTACTAAAGCAGAGATCAATTATTTAATTCAATTAGCTTTAAAATTAAAAGAATCTATTAAAAATGGGTATTATCCGCCTTTATTAAAAGAAAAAACATTAGGGATGATATTTGAGCAATCTTCGACACGGACTAGAGTTTCGTTTGAAACAGCTATGACTCAGCTTGGCGGACATGCTCAATATCTAGCACCAGGACAAATTCAATTGGGAGGACATGAATCATTGGGAGACACAGCACAAGTGTTGTCTCGTTTAGTTGATATTTTAATGGCACGTGTTGAACGGCATCAAACTATTGTAGATTTAGCAAAAGATGCAACTATTCCAGTCATTAATGGGATGAGTGATTATAATCATCCAACGCAAGAACTGGGCGATATTATAACTATGACAGAACATTTACCTGCTGGGAAAAAATTAAGTGATTGTAAAATTGTTTTTGTTGGAGATGCAACGCAAGTTTGTGTTTCTACCATGTTTATAGCAACAAAAATGGGCATGGACTTTGTTCAGTTTGGACCAAAAGGCTTCCAAATCAAAGAAGAAACTTTAGCAATTGGACGTAAAAATGCTGAACTTTCTGGCGGTAGTGTGCTAATTACAGAAGATGCTGATGAAGCAATGAAAGATGCAGATTTTATCTATACCGATGTTTGGTACGGTTTATATGAAGCTGAATTATCTGAAGAAGAACGGATGGCTACTTTCTATCCAAAATATCAAGTGAATAAAGAGTTAATAGCTAAAGCAGCGCCACATGTAAAATTCTTGCATTGCTTGCCTGCGACTAGAGGCGAAGAAGTTACAGATGAAGTGTTAGATGCACCATATTCTGTTGTATTGGATGAAGCTGAAAATCGTTTAACAGCAATGCGTGCGTTACTTGTTTATTTCTTAAATCCGTATTTGAACTATGCGAGTGAAGCGGTTGGCTTACAGTATGATGCTGAATTTGAATTAATGTTAAGAAATGTGGTTATTGACGCTAAGTGAATCTAATTAGAGGAGGAGAAGAGGCTGACTATCAATTGTTATCACTTCTCCTTACTCTTTAATCGAAAGGTGCGTACAAAACATGAAAGAAAAAAAGAAATTTCGGTTGTTTGACGCAGTTCTAATGGCTGTTGTAGTCATTTTAGTTGTTGAATCTGCTGCACCAGCGGCAGCGATAGGTTCATCACAATTTTTTTGGTGGGGAATTCTTTTGATTCTATTTTTTCTACCTTATGGGCTGATTTCAGCTGAGTTAGGAACAACATATACAGGAGACGGTGGGATTTATGATTGGGTAAAAATGGCATTTGGTCGTCGGTGGGGTGCGCGAGTAGCTTGGTTTTATTGGATTAATTTTCCAATTTGGATGGCTAGTCTAGCTGTCTTATTCACAGAAGTTATGACACAAATTTTTAATCTTGAATTAGGAACACCGATTTTGATTGTTCTTCAGCTTATTTTTATTTGGGTCGTTACATTGATTAGTTGCTATCCAGTAAGTGATAGTAAATGGATTCTAAATATTGCAGCCTTTGCGAAAGTAGCAATTATGGTGTGTTTAGGCGTATTAGGAATTTATCATGCAGTGACAAAAGGAATGGCCAATGATTTCTCTGGAAAAGCTTTGTTACCAAGTTTTGATTTGAATAGTTTAAGCTTTATCTCCGTCATTTTGTTCAACTTTTTAGGGTTTGAAGTGGTTACGACGTTAGCAGGTGATATGGAAAATCCGAAAAAACAAATTCCTCAAGCGATTATTTATGGCGGGATTTTGATTGCATTCTTTTATCTATTTGCAGCTTTCGGTATGGGAGCAGCTGTGCCAGCAGACCAACTTTCAACATCTGGTGGATTGATAGACAGCTTTATCTTATTAGTTGGTGGAATTAACCCATTTGTGATTATTATTGGTTTGTTGTTTATGTATACTTTAGCGGCAAATTTAATTTCATGGGCACTGGGTGTGAATTATGTAGCTTTTTACGCAGCCAAAAATCATGATTTACCAAAAATCTTTGCGAAAGAAAATCCGAAAAATGAAATGCCAGTCGGCGCTTCGATGGTAAATGGAATTGTCGCATCTGTTTTGGTAGTAGCAGCACCATTTATTCCAAATGAGAATATTTTCTGGGCATTTTTTGCACTGAATGTTGTCGCATTGCTACTTTCTTACATTATGATGTTTCCAGCATTTTTAAAATTACGTAAAATTGATCCTGATAAAGAACGACCGTTTAAAGTTCCAGGTGGAGCAGGATTGTTAAAAGTATTTACGTATGTCCCTTTTATCCTATTGATAGTTACATTATTCTTCTCAATTGTTCCATTGTCAGGCTCTGAACTTAATGAAAAAATTCCGATCTTAATTGGAACCGTTGCAGCAGCAATCATTGGAGAGTTTTGTATTCGATTAGGCGACAAAGAATATAAGAAAAAACAGCAAATAGAAAAAAATAATATTAAAGGAGTTTCTGAAAATGAACACAATTGATAGTTCACCAAAAAAAGATGGCTTTCGGATGCCAGGAGAATTTGAACCTCATCAAGGTGTCTATATTTTATGGCCGGAACGGCCAGATAATTGGCGCAATGGCGGTAAGCCTGCTCAGAAAACGTTTGTAGATGTAGCCGTTGCAATCAGTGAATTTGAACCAGTCACAGTTGGAGTTTCTGCGGAACAGTATGATAATGCCAGACATATGCTGCCAGAAGTCATTCGGGTTATCGAAATCGCCAATGATGATGCATGGGTTCGTGATTGTGGCCCGACTTTTGTTAAAAATGACGATGGTGAGATTCGCGGTGTCGATTGGACGTTTAATTCATGGGGCGGTTTGATTGATGGCTTGTATTTTCCTTGGGATAAAGATGATCAAGTCGCACAAAAAATCTGTGAAGTAGAGTGGAAAGATCGCTATCGCTTAAATGATTTTGTTTTAGAAGGCGGCTCAATTCACGTCGATGGTGAAGGCACTTTAATCACAACGGAAGAATGTTTATTGTCAGAAGGCAGAAATGCCCAGTTATCCAAAGAACAAATCGAACAAGTATTAAAAGAATATCTGTCACTTGAAAAAATTATTTGGCTAAAACGTGGCATTTATTTGGATGAAACCAATGGTCATGTAGATAATATCATTAATATCGTAAAACCAGGTGAAGTCGTTTTAGCTTGGACAGACGATGAAACAGATCCTCAATACGAAATTTCCAGAGAATGTTTAGCTATTTTGGAAAACGAACCAGACGCAAAAGGTCGTAAATTGATTGTTCACAAATTACATGTACCGAAACCAGTATTGATTACAGAAGCAGAAAGTCAAGGTGTAGATGCTGTTGACGGTACATTACCAAGAGAGAAAGGCGACCGATTGGCTGCTAGCTATGCGAATTACTATACGGCAAATGGGGGCGTTATTGTGCCAACTTTTGATGATCCTAATGATAAAAAAGCATTAGATCTTTTACAAGAATTGTATCCTGATCGGAAAGTTGTTGGAGTACCAGCACGAGAAATTTTACTAGGTGGCGGTAATATTCATTGTATTACCCAACAAGTGCCAAAATGAGGAGACAACTATGAAAATGAAAAAACGAATCGTTGTAGCTCTTGGCGGTAATGCAATTTTAACAACAGATGCAAGTGCTGAAGCTCAGCAACAAGCGCTAAGAAATACAGCTTATTATCTTGCTGATTTTATTGAGGCGGGTCATGAATTGATTATTACACATGGCAATGGACCACAAGTCGGAAATTTATTATTGCAGCAGCAATTAGGTGCAACAGAGAAAAATCCAGCGATGCCGTTAGATACAGCCGTTGCAATGACACAAGGAAGTATCGGATATTGGCTGGATAATGCGCTAGTAAATGAGTTGAGACAACGAGGCATTCAAAAATCTACGGTGACTCTACTAACTCAAGTTGTTGTTAGCGAAAAAGATCCGGCATTTCAAGAACCTAGTAAACCAGTAGGACCATTTTTAACTGAAGATGAGATGAAAGAAGAACAACAAAAAACTTCAGCCATCTACAAAGAAGATGCTGGACGAGGTTATCGAAAAGTAGTTCCTTCACCGATGCCGATGGATATTGTAGAGCATCCAGTGATTAAGCAGTTAGTGGAAAATGATATTATCACTATTGCAGGCGGTGGTGGTGGTATTCCGGTCGTCAATAAAGATGGCAAATATCAAGGTGTTGAAGCTGTAATTGATAAAGATTTTGCTTCAGAAAAAATTGCTGCTTTAGTTCAGGCTGATTTACTTGTGATCTTAACTGGAGTGGATCATGTTAGTATTAATTTTAACCAGCCAAATCAGACAGAGCTAAAAAAAGTAAGCATCACTGATATGGAAAATTATATTAAAGAAGCTCAATTTGCACCGGGTAGTATGTTACCAAAAGTTGAGGCAGCAATAACCTTTATTAAGGAAAATCCAGCAGGAAAAGCAGTGATTACCTCCCTAGAAAATATTCAAAATTTACTAAATGAAGAAACGGGAACAATTATCACCGCTTAGTTTAAAAAGAGTAGGAGCAAAGACTAGTTTCTACTCTTTTTTTCTGATATATTAAAAACAGAAACGCTTACATAAAAAGAATAGTGAATTAAGGAGCGTATCCCTTATGAAAATAAAAAATAGTAATCCAAAAAAAGATAATTTTCGAGTGCCGGGTGAATTTGAGTTTCATAAAGAAGCCTATATGATCTGGCCTGAACGGGCTGACAATTGGCGCAATGGTGGAAAACCAGCTCAGCACGCTTACGCTGAAGTTGCTAAAGCAATTGCTCAATTTGAACCAGTTACAATGTTAGTTTCTGCTAAACAGTATAAAAATGCACGACAATTTTTACCAGAATCGATTCGGGTAATGGAAATGAGCAACAATGATGCTTGGATTAAAGATTATGGTCCAGTTTACACAATCAATGAAGCTGGAGAAGTTAGAGGTGTTGACTGGCGTTTTAATGCGTGGGGGGGCTTATTGGATGGGTTGTATTTTCCTTGGGATCAAGATGATTTAATTGCTGAAAAATTATGTGAATTTAACCGAATCGATTATTACTCATTAGAATCGTTTATTTTAGAAGGTTGTTCCATACATTTGGACGGCGATGGCACACTTTATACCACGGAAGAAGTTTTACTTTCAGAAGGGAGAAACGGACAATATTCAAAATCTGAAATTGAAGCGGTATTGAAAGCATACTGTAATGTAGAAAAAATAATTTGGCTTAAGCAAGGATTCTTTTTAGATGAAACGAATGGTGATATTGATAATATGTTAAATGTTGTGAGACCGGGGGAACTTGTTTTAACTTGGACAGATGATCCAGAAGATCCGCAGTACGAAATTTCAAGAGCAGCATACGAACAATTAAAAAACGAAACAGATGCAAAGGGCCGGAAACTAATAATACATAAAATGCTGATGCCGGAACCAATGTATATTACAACAGAAGAAAGCCAAGGGGTTGATCCTGTAAATGGTATGTTGCCGCGTTTTCCCGGTGACCGTTTAACTGCTACTTATGTAAGTTATTATTCGGCTAACGGCGGCATTGTTTTTCCATTATTTAATGATAAAAATGATTTAGCAGCAGAAAGTTTGTTAAAAAAAATCTATCCTGAGCGTAAAATTGTTGGTGTGAACGCCCGTGAAATTTTGCTTGGCGGTGGAAATATTCATTGTATCGCGCAAAGTATCCCAGAAAAAGCATAGGAGGGGAAGAGAATGGACTTTTTTGAAGTAGTGAACCCTCGTGTTTCAGAGTTAACTAAAAATGAGCATTTATTATTTGATTATGTTGTGAAAAATTTAAATGAAATAAAAAATAAAAGTATTCGAGAAGTGGCAGATGATTGTTTTGTATCAACAACGACGTTCCTTCGTTTTGTTAGAAAAATTGGTTTTTCTGGTTATAGTGAATTTACAACTGTGATCAAATATACCTTGTTAAACCAAAAAACAGAAGAGAAAGTTAGTCCTTTTGTGGTCTCTCAAAGAGAGTATCGGGAAGAATATTTAAAAAATATCAATGAATCTGTTCGAGTAATCGATAAAAGCAGCTTAACTGCTGTAGCAGATTATTTAAAACAAAAACCAGTAATTTATCTATTCGCTAAAGGAATGAATAAACAGTTAATGCAATATGTAAAATACTTGTTTGCGGCTGCTGGTTTTTTAGTCGTTTTTCCAGAAGACCAATCCATGAGAACCATTGTTCAACAGCAAATTCATTCTGAAGATATTGTTTTTATTCTAACGTATCAGGGAAAAGATCAAGAATGGATTCAGTTATTACAGCAATTGAAAAATACTGTTCATCCACTGCTGGTGTCGATTACAGGAGCAGATAATAATGTCGTCCAAAATATGAGTGATATAAATTTTTATGTTTTTACTGATGAACTATTTTTAAATAAAATGGAAATTACGTCACATATTTCAATGTTGGCGATTTTAGAATTAATTTTGTACCAGTTTTTAGATAGCGCTGGTGAAGGAGAGTATCACTTGGTCTTTAAGTAGCCAAAAAATAGTACATTTATTTGTGAAAATTTTCTCAATGCTAAAAAAGCATGAAGACAGCCTAATCCGTTGTCCTCACGCTTTTTATTTGACAAATTATTTTATCGTTTTCCATAAACATGTTGTTTTTTCGGCATATGTTTCAATACTGAATAGGTAGCAAATGTAATTGCAGACAAAGTGGCTCCTGTAACAAATAGTTTTTTCATAGTACTTCATCCCTTCAATTTTTTTATATTCAAGTGCCAAAATCGCACGTACGTGGACGGTAGGATTCGAACCTACACCTCACTTGGTCGAGAATAAACATCCGTTAGTCCTCAAAGAGTTTTAACACCACGTTCATCCACAAAAGTTTTTGTTTGTTTACTATGATTAAACTATAACCTTAATAGTTTAAACCAAACATAAAAATCTTTGAAAAAAGTGTGAATTCGTTTGAAGTTGCTATGAAGATTATTAAGAGAGTATTTCAAGCTAAAGAAGTCAAAATCTGAGCGATTGCAACTAAAAAGTCAGTTTGACTATGGTATAATATAAAAATTAATGAACCGATTATTTTTTGAAAAGAAAGTGGGAGAACAGTGTTTAAAACGAAAGAAGAGAAAATAGCCGCATATGAGTTAATGATTCAACAACAAGCAGCAATTATTGAAATTGAACATGATCAGATTGCTAATTTAGCGAATTCATCAGCATTAATGGCAGATACCTTACCGAATACTGTTTTCGCTGGATATTATTTATTTGATGGCGACGAACTTATTTTAGGACCGTTCCAAGGGAAAGTATCTTGCACACGAATCAAGATGGGAAAAGGTGTTTGTGGCGAGTCAGCTGAAAAACAAGAAACATTGATTGTTGAAGATGTTAAGACGCACAAAAATTATATTTCTTGTGACTCTGCTGCGCAATCCGAAATCGTTGTACCGATGGTTAAAGCTGGAAAATTATTGGGTGTTTTAGATTTGGATAGTTCTGTTACACACGGATATGATGAAATAGATCAAAAATACTTAGAACAATATGTGTCAGTTTTACTAAAAAATACTGATTTTATTTAATAAGCGAGCGTTCCTTTCGCGTAAACTATTTTTCCGTGAGATAATTAACAAAAATAGAGCGAGAGGATGACTACTATGTTAGAAGTTTATTTAAATTTTAAAGATCAAGCGGCAGAGGCAATTGCTTTTTATGAAACAGTTTTTGATGTGAAGAATGATGGGATTATGACGTTTAAAGATGCGCCCCAAGACCCGGATCATCCGACGCCGGATGCTTGGAAAGATTTAGTAATTAATGCATCAATGACAATTGAAGGAGTTCCTGTTATGTTCTCCGATGTACCTGATGGCATGGGCTTAACATATATTGAAGGAAATAATGTATCCTTAGTTATTAATACGACTGATGAAGCGAAAATTGATCGAATTTTTGCCAGACTAGCTGAAGGTGGAACAATTTCAATGCCGTTAGGTGAAACATTTTGGGCAAAGAAATATGGTATGGTCGTTGATAAATTTGGAATAAATTGGATGCTTAATTATGCAGATGAGTAATAAAAGTTAAGGTTTGTTGGGAAAATTCTCAACAAACTTTTTTGTTATTATGAAGAATGGAAACGATTGAAAAGGGTTGCTTGGCTCTTTAAAATCTATACTGATTATGTTATACTATTATATGCATAGAATATGCTTTTAATCCTAACGGGGGCGTTACGGATTCGACAGGCATAGTTGAGCTTGAATTGCGCTTCGTAGGTTACGTCTACGTAAAAACGTTACAGTTAAATATAACTGCTAAAAACGAAAACAATACTTTCGCTTTAGCTGCGTAAAACCAGCGGGTGAAGATCCTCCCGGCATCGCCCATGTGCTCGGGTAAGGGTCTCAAATTAAGTGGGATACGCTAAATTTTTCCGTCTGTAAAATTTAGAAGAGATCATCAGACTAGCAAAAGTTTGGGCCTGTTATGCGGCATGAACTTAAGCGAACCTTTAAAATAGTATGACTATGAGTGTAGAAGTTTAAGTGACAATATGTTTGGACGCGGGTTCGACTCCCGCCGCTTCCATTTGAAAAAAATGAGAAGTAACATGGAAACTAAAAAAACAGCTATAAACGCTTTTAACTAAACGTTTATAGCTGTTTTTCTGTTTTCAGTTTGTGTTTAAGGTCTATATCCAAAAGTAGCTACAACAACCAACATTTTTTCATTTAATTACTTAATTCCGGTTGCTTTTGAAAAGCAAACAATCACTACAAATAGTGTCAATAGAACAGTTATAATATCTACAACTGTTTTAATTGCAGAATTATTGGATGTCAGAATAGAGTATATATACCAGAGAGACAAGATTAAAAGTGCTATAGACAAAATTAGATAGAGTGGGGATTTGATTTTCATATAAATCACCTTTCATCTTTATATAAATAGCATAATTGTTTTAGTGACAAAATTTGCTGCCCAAGTTGGCATACCCACAGTTTTACATGCATTATAAATCGCGTTTTCCAAAGACCCAGTATAGTGTTCAATCAAATTTAGGAAACCATTGATACCCACGTAACCGCTAATGGTGTTTTTTACACCTGCTGGTAACTTATTCCAAACTTTTCTGATGGCTTTAACCGCCCAAGTTAGCTTCCCGCGCTGCATGTCAATTTGTTCTACACCATTTATAAAGGTTTTACCATTTTCCAAGTAAATACCAGATGGTTCATAGTTGTTGAATGCTTCAATTTCATTTGCATTTAATCCATTTGATTTTAATACAGATTCGTCAATCTGAAAATCCGGATCAAACTCTTCTTCGTGACGTTCAGCAGTATCAACAGCCCCAGCAAACGCAATAGCAGTAGGAGAAACGGCAGAACCAACCAAACCTAAAGCACAAATTAACACAAGCCCTTTTTTTAAATTCATAACGTTAACCTTCTTTCATTTTTTCTTTCTCATCGCGATAAGTCGTGTATATTTTACTATATGTAACTTAAAATGTAAAGGCTTTCTAAAAAAAAGAACGTTACTATATAACAGGATAAACAATAACGTTGTTGTTTTCCGCTTCAATGTTGTGCTCTAAATAAATAATAAACCTAACATTATAAGGTAGAGCTTTTACTTTTTTCTGGAAATTGTTCATTTTTGCTGGACAACCTTATAAATGCGTCCTTTGAACGATTAAATTCCTACCTAGCTGATCCACTATTAATAACGAATCATACTGTGTTACCATTATTTAATCCATATAAAAGCCTCCTTACAATAATATACGCAAGGAGGGGAAAAAATTATTATAACCCAACAAAATCAGTTGGATCTTTAGACAACTTGTAATTGTAAACTAATCTATAGTTAATGGATTGAGGAGAAAGGTTCGTTACTCTAGCAACAAGATAGTTACTTCCATAATCAATGGCACCCGCAGTGGAAGCAAAATAGTACTCGCTAGAAGACCCTACAATTACATCTTCGGCGATAATGCATTGTCCATTCGGAGAAAATTGTTCTACTAAGAAGTTTTCTTTTCTAGGATAAGGTACGTCCACATTGAATCTGTAATTTACATGATATCCTGAAACAACTGGTAATTTAGGTATTAAAAAGTCAAAAGTCTCAAAAGGTAGTATATATTTTTCCACACTAGCGCTAGAAAAATATGGTTGGAAAGACACTGGTTGCTCATTGGGCGTAACCTCATCAGCATAACCAATAGTACCTGAAAATAAAAGAACACTAAACAGTAAAGCAGAAAGTACAGCAAATTTCTTTTTCATAAAAAAGCCTCCTTTTAATATAAAGTAATATGTTTCAATTAATTATAAAATTTATTTATCTAATTGTAAAAAATAAAGAACTAAAATATTGTTTTATTTATCTGATAAATTTGATGAATTACTAAAATGAGTTAGATTTGTACGGCGTTTCTCCTGTCTATTTTTCGTTTTAAAGTAGTCTTAGCAGCAACTCAACAACGACAGAAACATTCATGACTACACTCTATTAACAATTCTGAAACAATTCATAAACATTTTACACACATTTTTTGCTTAAAATAAAGAAAAACTAATTCAAGTGCGAACTTTGCGAAAGGGGTACGAGATGCCAACGAAAAAAACGTTGCCCAAGTCTATTCAAAAAATTAAAGATGTCAATAGTAATCTTTCCCAGCAATTTAATAAAAAACATAGTCGCTCATTGATTTTTGCCGGAGCATCAGGAACTGCCAATATTCTTGTGGGTAGCGGCAAATTAGTATTAGGACTGTTATCATTGTCACTCATAACTTGTGTCAGCGCCTTTTATATTTTCGGCATGGTATCTGGTAAATATATGATTTTGAAAGGAAGTTTAAAACCAGTTGAAGAGCAGCATCAATACTATCGAATCGCAGGTGTCATTCTAATTGTAACGAGTTTACTTTATAGTGGCTACTCGTTACGTTTACTGTTTAATCCTGTAACAGTCGTTTATGATATGAATGTAGCATTAATTATTGCCTTAGTTACATTCATTGAAATAGGAATAGGGATTAGAGGAGTAATCGTAGAATTAAAGAATCATAGTTTACTCATCCATGGACTTAAGATGATAAACTTAGCTTCAGCTTTTGTTTCGCTAGTTCTGACACAGACCGCTATTTTATCTTTCAGTGATAGTCAAACGGATCTCCATCCAACTGCCAATGGATTATTTGGCGTTTTGATGGGTTTTTGCGCGGCATTTCTTGGTTGTTTAATGCTGATACGTATTCAGAGAATAGATCAAGGAAAACAATATCGTCATCTCTCGCGAAAAGTAAATAAAATAATAAAAAAAGAAAAATTACTGTGTCAGATTTCAGCATTAAAATATGTAGAAGATGCTAAAGGAAAACCTCAGCTTCAAGTGAAACTTTTAAATAAAACGTCTAAAGAAGAGTTTCAGATATTGCATGAAAAGGTTAAAATAGAATTAGAAATGGAATTGATACCAATTACCCATAAAGGAGAGTACCAAGATGATTAATATATTAGTTGTAGAAGATGATATCAAATTAAATCAGATTGTTTGTACTTATTTAAATGATAATGGTTATGTTGCTAAAGGGTGTTTAAATCCAGTTGAAGCGTATGATTTATTGTACAATAGTCTCTATGACTTAATTATTTCTGATATTATGATGCCGGAAGTGGATGGTTTTGAGTTTGCCCAGACTATTCGTAGTTTGAATCCAACAATCCCGATTCTTTTTATGTCTGCTAAAGATGATATCATGTCTAAACAAAAAGGCTTCAAATTAGGCATTGATGATTACATGGTCAAACCAATCAATATGGATGAGTTAATTATGCGGGTTAGTGCTCTTTTACGTCGAGCAAATATTGCTGAAGAGCGAAAATTGGCCGTTGGGAATTTAGTAATGGATGCAGATGCTGTTTATACTCAGATCAATGGTGAAGAAATCGCAATGACCTTGCGTGAATTTAACATCCTTTATAAATTGCTTTCTTATCCCAAAAAAACATTTTCAAGAGCCCAGTTGATGGATGAGTTTTGGGGGATGGATAGCTCAACTAGTTTACGTGCAGTAGATGTTTACATAACCAAATTAAGAGATAAGTTATCAGAGGGAGAAGGTTTTGAAATTGTTACGGTGAGAGGTCTTGGGTATAAGGCGGTGTTTTCTTAATGGATGAGAACGTCAGCGTTGATCCTCGAGTTAAGTCAAAAGGATCGCCATTTTTTAACTTTATACTAATTTTTATCGGTCTGGGTGCTCTGACAACTGGTCAAATGTTTATTTTGCAAAACTATTTAGATCATGAGAGTTTGCCAAAAGGATATATAATTGGTATTTTGCTCTATTGGTTTTTCATAGCTATTATTTTGACCCTGTTTATTCAAGGACGCTTTAAACGCAATTATCAACAACCGATGAAAGATTTAGCACAGAGCGCGCGTAAAGTAGGAGAAGGTGATTTTTCCGTTTATATTTCACCAAGGCATTTGCCTGAAAAATGGGATTATATTGATGTTATTTTTGCCGATTTTAATGTGATGGTTGAGGAACTTGGTAGTATCGAAACTTTAAAAACAGATTTTTTTTCGAATGTTTCTCATGAAATTAAAACACCGTTGTCGGTTATTCAAAATTATGCAGAAGCATTAAAGGTAGAAAACATCACTCCAGAACAAAAAGAGAATTATATTGAAACAATTATTGCTTCTTCTGCTAAACTAACTAATTTAATTACAAATATTTTAAAATTGAATAAGCTTGAAAATCAAAAATTACAACCTATTTCTGAACCTTATGATCTATGTCGTCAACTAACAGAGTGCGCATTGAGTTATGAAGAGTTGTGGACAGCTAAATCACTTGATTTTGTTGTTGAAATTGAAGATTATGCGACTATTGAAGCGGATGCTAGTTTATTAGAAATTGTTTGGAACAATTTGATTTCTAATGCGATTAAATTTTCTGCACCAGAAGGAACTATTACGATGAAGCAAACTTCAACGGCAAATCAATTAATTGTTTCAATTACTGATAGCGGTCTGGGCATGAATGAAGAGACACTGAAGCGTATGTTTGATAAATTTTATCAAGGCGATACTTCTCGCTCGACTGAGGGGAACGGGTTAGGATTAGCTCTTGTTTTACGTGTTTTACAATTGATGGATGGCACTATTTCTGCTACTAGTACAATTGGTCAAGGAACTACTATTACAGTTAAAATTCCTGTTCGCTATAAAATAAATCATTAAATGATAGGTGCTGCTATAAGAAAAGTTGGAAGGAGATATTATGAGTCAGATTGTTAAAGAAGGAAAAGATTTTATTGGCTATGAATATAAGGAAATTGTGACAACAAGGCAAAGCGCTTCATTATATATTGACGGTTATAGTAATTTTGGTTGGGTACCAGACGATAATTTTCAACCTACAGTGACTAAAGGGAGCATGACGATTAAGTTAAAACGAGATCGGAAAATCTTAAATAAAGCGGAATTAACCCGGCTGCAACGGCATTTTGAATCATGTGTCAATGAACTGGATAAGATTCAAAAATCTGCAACTTTTTCTGCAACTATTTGGTCGATCTTGATCGGAATAGTGGGAATTGCATTTATAGCTGGATCGACGTTTGCAGTAACAGCAGATTCCCCAATGATTCTTTTATGTATTATACTAGCGATTCCTGGGTTTACCTGTTGTGCAATAGCACCAATTGTCTATAAAAAACTTGTCCAAAAAAAAAGTGTTCAAACAGAAAGAATGATGGAGCAAAAATACGATGAAATAGACGAAATATGTGAAAAAGGAAATAATTTATTGTTCTAATTTGAACAATCGCGAAGGTTGTTTAAACGGATACAAAGTGATTTAAGAGATAGTGCTAAAACTCCAAGAGTTTAGTGCTATTTTTTTTGAATTAACATAATCGAAACACTTCTTAAGCAAAGCATAAACATATGTCTATTAATATAAGGACATAAGTTAACTAACAAAAAAAGAAATGGAAGTGTTTAAAATGAATTATTTAACTACCACTGATGAACAAGAAAAAATTAAAAACATTCGCAGCCAATACCTAACGAAAGGTGAAGACAAAGTACTGCAGCTCAAAAAGTTGGATCGCAAAGTTAAACTGCCGGCAAAAGTAACGGCCGGTATTGTTGGAGTAGGCGGTACACTTTTAATGGGAGCAGGGATGTCAACAATCATGGTTTGGGACAATATGTTTACAGGATTAGCCATGGCAATACCGGGTATGTTAGTAGCTATACTTTCTAGACCGCTGTATTCAATGATGCTGAAGCGCAGAAAACAAAGATACACAGAAGAAATCATGATGCTGACAGATGAGTTACTAGATCAGAATTAACATAACATAAACAAAATTAAATCAATTCATAAACAAAAAGAATTTATACTTGGGTTATCCAATAGAAAGATACTTAAATAAAAAGGAGAGAATAATGATGAGTGACAATCAAGAACAGTTTGTAGGTTATGAATATGCCGAAGTTACAGTTAAGCGACAAAGGGAATCCATTTACACTGATAATTATCGTAATTTTGGTTGGGAATTGGAAAGAAGTTCTACACCGTCGAAAGGATCAACATTCGTTACGTTAAAATTCAAACGAAATCGCAAATTACGAAATAAGGCAGAACTATCTCGATTGCAATACCAATTTGACCATATTATGGATTCTGTGAAAATGCTAGAACGGTCCAAAATTTTAAAAGCTGCAACATGGGCTTATATCATTGGTGTACTAGGCACAGCTTTTATGGCTGGTTCAGTTTTCGCTGTTACTTCTGGTCAGATTACGTTATGTGTAGTTCTTGCCATTCCTGGTTTAATTGGTTGGATTGCACCTTATTGGGTATATCGTTCAATCAATCACCGCAAAATTGATGAGCTTAATCCAGTTATTGATGAAAAATATGATGAACTTTATGAATTATGTGATCAAGCCAATAATTTATTACAGGGGTAACCAACATATACTATCTAATTTTAGGTATATAAATAGAATTATTACAATAGATTCAAGCTGAAGAAGGAGGGGGAAATATGAACAGTACGGTCGTTACAATTATTGTATTAGTAGCCATTGTGGCACTTGTAGCATTTGTTGCTAAAAAAATTAAAAAATAAAAATTTTTCCGAATATATTTACTAGCGATAGCACCAACTCCTACTTTTGTAGTAGAGATAGATAATGTACAGTATTAGTCTATATTTACTGCATTTGTAGGATTAATTAGAATGAATAAATAAGATTAAAAATAAAATAAGAGAGTAGGAGAGCAGATGACTAGTACTGTGGGAATTGCTATGGTTTTGGGAATTACAGTTGTCGCAATCACTGAATTTACAGTGAATAAAATAAAAGAAATCTATAAATAGCCGTATAACTATGGCAAATTGGTTTAGAGAGAAGGGAGGAAAATAGAATGAAAAAAATAGGACTGTCAATTGTATGTTTAAGTACGATTATTGTGAGTAGTGTGTTAATCAAAAAAGCATACGAAGCAAAGAACTAACCCATTAATTAAAGCAATTTCTATAAGGATTAGCCATGAAAGAATCAGAAAAAAAGATGGTCAGAGAAAGTAGGAAAGTATATGAAAAAGACACTCTATTTGGTAACAGGAGCAGCTGGATTTTTAGGAAATAATGTCGTTCATCAATTAGTAAAAAGTGGACAACAAGTGAAAGCATTAGTTTTAAAAAATGATCCAGCCGCTAAATACATACCAGCCGAAGCTGAGATCTTTTTTGGTGATATAACAGATTTAAATAGTATGAACAAATATTTTGCGGAATCTGAAGATACCGAGTTAATTGTTATTCATTGTGCCAGTTTGGTCACCACTTCCCCAGAAAAAAATAAGATAGTCTATGATGTAAATGTAAATGGAACAAAAAACGTCGTAGATTTATGTATTCAAAAGAAAGTGAAAAAATTAGTCTATGTGAGTTCTACAGGAGCGATTTTAGAAGCCCCACATGGTGAAAAAATCGTGGAGCCACTGACATTTTTCCCAAATCAAGTAATAGGCTACTATGGTGAAACCAAAGCAATAGCTACTCAGTATGTTTTTGATAGTGTTAAAAAATCTGATTTGGATGCAACAGTTATTTATCCTTCAGGAATTGCTGGTCCCAATGACAGTGCCTTTGGACCTTTCTCAAGCTTTATTATTCGCTACTGCAAAGGCGAAATGCCTGTTGGTGTCGCGGGAACATTTAATTCTGTTGACGTCCGTGATTTAGCAACAGCTACTATTGAAGCAGCTTCTAGAGGTAGAAAAGGCGAAGGCTACATCATTAGTAATGAGCTAGTTGACATGAGACAGATGTTTGATTTAATTAGTGAAAAAAGTGGTGTAAATAAAGTGAAAATAATCCTTACACCCGAAGAAATGTTGGAAATCTCATCAGTAAATCTAGCAAAAGAACAAGTTGAAACAGATAAAGAAGTATTAAAATTTGAACTTTATAATTTAACACGCAACAATTTATTTTCACATGAAAAAGCAAGTAAGGAATTAGACTTTGCTTCAAGACCATTTGAAGAAACAATTCAAGATACCGTGGATTGGTTGAAAGAAGAAAATAGAATATAGGTAAAAAATCAGGCTAAGACTCTATGTTTATAAATTTATTTATTTATGATTACGCATGAAATGAAAAAAATCATAGTAATAATTAATTTTATATAAAGTGTTATTTAATTTTATGAAAAGTATTCTAATTTATCATAATAAGGTATATAATAAGGAGTATTTTTTTAGAAAGAAGGATGGAAAATGAAAAGAAAAGCACTCTCTATGTTACTTTTGAGCTGCACAGCATTATTTGTTGTTGCGTGTTCTCCAAGTACTACTACAACTAATTCGTCAGAAAAAGAAGGGACAACCGCAGAGTCATCAAAACAAGCGGAGAAATCAGATCACATTGATTATGACGATCAAGAAGATTGGGAATTTGCTTCTGGAAAAATGCAATCGCCAATTGACATTCCAACGGATAAGGCTGAAAAAATGACGCCAGATGCTGGAACAATTACATTAGATTATGGTAAAGATATCACGAATGCTGAAAATAATGGGCATAGTATCCAGATTACAGATGGTGGAACAGCTACTATTAACGGAAGAAATTTTGAGTTAAGTCAATTCCATTTCCATGCGGAAAGTGAGCATACAGTAGATGGTGAACATTATCCAATGGAAGCTCATTTTGTTAATACTTCCCAAGATGGTCGAATCGCAGTGATCGGAGTCTTCTTTAAAGAGGGAGCAGAAAACAAAGGATTCCAAGAAGTTTTAGATGATGTGAATAACGAGAAAACAGATCCTATTACGGATTTAAATGATATGATTCCAGTTAATAAAAGCTACTATCATTATTTAGGTTCGTTAACAACACCGCCATTAAATGAAAATGTTGAATGGTACGTTATGAAAGAGCCTGTTGAAGTATCATCAGAGCAAATTGAAGCTTTTAAAAAATTATACTCACATAATAATCGAGATATTCAACCATTAAATGATAGAGCGATTATTGAGCATAACGAATAGTAGATAAGTAGTTATTATCAAGAATGACTAGTTAGAGTTGCGAAATAGCTATAAAGAATAGAACATGAAAATGTTTTATTCCTTATAGCTATTTATTTTACTTGATAACTATTGTATCAAGAGTGGGTTTAATGTGTGGAGTATCAAAAAACGATCCATAATAGTACTGCCAGAACGTAAATTCACGTAAGATTTATTAGCATCAATTTTTTGAACAGATAGAGTCATTGTAATCGCTGAAGCTTCACCATTCATAGTTTCCAAAATATACGTACTGCTATTTCTAGAAGAAAAATATAAGCTTCCTTTAAATTCAAGCTTTTCTCCACTAACAGTAAAACTGAATGTAACTTGCTGTTGATCTGTTGTTAAAGTAATATCTTCTGCTTCACCAGAATACGTTTTTAACGTATCATCGAAATAGCAAGAAACCGTTGCAAAATCAAGATTTTGACTGTAAGTAGCCGTACCAACATTATTCCTTTTTGCTTGTGCTTCCTCTGGATGAGTACCTAGTAAAACTAATGCACCCATAGCAATTGAAGCTGAAATTAAACCAATTTTTTTTCTCAAATTAAAGACCTCCTTTAAGTCTTTAATTATTGTACCATTCTTAAAGTAAAAATAAAATAACTTTATGGATTTTAAAATAAAAAAGGATGCTAATTTTTTAGGAAGTTTTAGATAACGTTTTCGTAACGAACTCATGAATGAAACTGTTAGGATTTCGTACCATAAATTTTTCAACAATCAATTGTTTTCTAAGGTTTGCATGTCCAAAAACAGCCACTTCATACTTATTATTATCAAGAAATAATAAAAGATTGGCCAGCTCTTTTTTGCAGACGATACATTGGATATCAGTATCTACTGTGTGCAGCGTAAATCGAACCAACATATTTGGGAACGATTTAATAACTTTAATTTTATCAACAATACCAACATAGTTATTTTTATCCATAATATTCACCGTCCTTAATTTTTATGTATATAGCCTGAAATAGTTGTTGTCTTTTAGTCAGTAGTTATGTCATATCACTCCATTTTTTAAAATTCAGTAATTCAATATTTCTGATTTCATCGTAATGTACTTTTTCTTGCCCGATCATTAAGCCAAGCTCGTCGAATCCTTCAATAAAACCAATCGTATCATCGTTGTATTTTCCTTCTGAATCGACAATTTCTAATTGGACAACAATTTGACGTCGATTATTGAAGGCGAATTCAAGTACTTGACCAATTTCAGTCTCCGTCATTCGCTTTTTTTTAGGTACAGTTTTTCTTGCTGCTGCATTTTCTGCATTAATGATTGCTGTATGTTCAGATAAGTAAAAACCATTCCATTTTTTTATGCCTCGATCATGATAATCATTAAAATAAGGGTCGGACAAATCAATTTTTTGAGACATAGGTATCAACCTTTCTATAGTTTATTCCTGGATACCATCCATTCCGCCAGCATGTCCGCCAACTAGAGAAGATCTAGAGACAGCAGTACCACCAGTTGTGATTGAGTTTGCATGAATTAGGGAAGTATAGCCATATTTTTTTCGAATGGTGTCAATTAATAGATCTAGTTTTAACTCTTGAATTTGTTCATCAGGGTCATGAAATAAATCTAATTGAATACTATCGGTGTAAACTAATTGTGAGTAGGTAATACCGACATGACGAATCTCTTGACCGTGCCAATTGTTTCTAAAAATTTCGATGCAATATTCAGTTAGCAATTTAGTACTGCTGGTAACGGGAATCTTAAGTTGCTGGTGGAAACCTCCTTTACCGTTGCTATCACGATAACCCATAGAATAGCCGATAAATAGGCTTATGCACTTAGTTTGTGCATGATGTCGTCTGATTCTTGCTGCTACTTGGTCGGCCATTTCACGAATAACGATTTCGATTTCAGCTTGTTTTAAGTAGTCTCGCGGTAGGACTTGGCTGTTACCGTAGGACTTTTCTATGGGCGTGTAGGTATCGGATAATTTACTGCGATCAATACCCCAAGCATGAGCATGTAACTGTTCTCCAATCATTCCGATACGTTCTTTAAGTAGGTGAGGGCTAGCCTGTGCTAAATCATAAACAGAGTAGATGCCCAAACGTTTTAATCGTTTGGCTGTTCTAGTGCCGATACCCCACATTTCAGTTATTGGCTCAATTTTCCAAACGGTTTGTGGAACAGATTCGTAATGCCATTCAGCTATAAAATCATGATTATGTTTTGCGGCATTATCTAAAGCAAGTTTAGCGAGAAGAGGATTATCACCAATGCCAATCGTCACGTATAAGCCAGTCTCGTCAAAAATTTGTTTCTGTATCTTTCTAGCGAATTCATAAGTGGATGAAGCAAATAAGTGTCTACTTGCGGTTAAATCAAGAAAAGATTCATCAATAGAGTAAATGAGTAAATCTTCTTCAGCAACATAGTTTTTATAAATATTATTGATTTTCATATTTTCTTTAATGTATAGTTTCATTCTTGGCGGAACAATTTTTAATTCAGGATGATTGGGTAAATCCCATTTTCTCATGACATTGGAGATCCCTAATTTTTTCTTTGCCATAGGGGAAGAAGCAAGGACAAGTCCACCAGTATTTTCTGCATGGCTCATCACGACCAACATTTCTCTTAATGGATGAAGCCCTCTTTGAACACATTCAACAGAGGCGTAAAAAGATTTTACGTCTATACATAAAACGTCTCTTCGCTCTTCTTTTTTGTAATCAAACGTCATAATTATCACCTCTATTCTAAAGAATGTAAACCTATTATACGAACGTTTGTTCGAAAAGTCTAGAATAAGATAGTTAACCAAATGCTAGAGATTCGTAAAAGAAAGAGGATAAGGTAAAAACTAACTGATAAAAAGGTATAAAAAAACGACGATAAAATCAAAAAAAATAAATTTTTGAACAATATAAAAAAATTGAACAATGTAGAAAAACATCGCTCAATTTTTTTATAAATATTTATTTAGCTTTTAAAGGTTTGTTAGTTTCAAATTTTTTCTTAACAGGAGGCAAGCTTACTAGGATAAGCACCCCAACGACTAAAAGTGAAAAAGCTGTAGAAATTTTTTGAATCAGCGTCTTTTTATAAGAAATAACTAGTGTATGGACGCCGGAATCAAGTTTAACGGTGACTAAGCCATTTTTATTATAGTTTTCAATAACTTTTTGATTATCAGTTACTTGATAGCCTTTATAGTAAAATTTAGGCAGCTGTACTTCTTGAACACCATTCGTACGCAACGTATACTGGCTATAATGATAGGTGTTGATTGTTTGCTTTGAAGAATCAGCGTAAGGAACGCCGTTGATAATTAGTCCAGGGTTAGCAAAGTAAGTCTTAAAATCGGTATCTTTAACCAAATACTCTTTACCATGACCAATTTCTGATTCGTAGAAATCAGTAAAATTTTCATTTGTAATTGTTGAATAGTTTTGAGCTTGACTTTGCATTAAGTTATTAACATTGAAACTAATTGCCAAAAAACTACACAAGGCAATAAAGAGTAACGTATTTCTACTTGAAAGCCAATTAAATTGTTTGATCAAATTTACAGCAAGCAAACTAGCGAAAAATGAAGCGAATAATAACAATCTCCATGGAAATTGAATAGTTGCTAAAATAGATTCTTTAAATATAGCCCAAGGAAAAATATTAGTACTAAGTAAAACAGTAAAAAGGGTAGCTAAAGTGAGCTGTTTATTTTTTGTAGTTAATTTAGGATAGTTCAAGCCAGCCACTATCACAACAATTAATAGGAATACGCCTAGATTCGGTTTTAAGTTTGCAAAAGGCGCGCTTAAATTAGTTAAGCTATTGACAAATAAATCGCCTAATCCAAAATTCAAACCAGTTGCCCATAAAATTGTTTTGTTGAAATTAAACGTTAAGTGATGTGTTTGTTCTAAATATGGAAATAGAAACCAAGCAGAGAGACCGACAGATAATAAACCAGCAGAAAGAATACTTTTCATTTGAATTTGACTGCATTTTTTCCAATTGAGTAAGATAAAAATGATTAAGAAAATAAATGTGTAGAACGCGGTAATTAAATGACAAGCGATTAAAAAGCTCATACCAACCGCCAAAAGTTTCCAACGCGGTTTATCACTATAAAAAATAGAATAAGCACCTAATGCAACCAAAGGTAAGAAAGCAAATGCCAAGGTTTCTCCCAACGCAGCACGAACGGATTGGTCAATTAAGCGATAGGTGGATAATGTATAAAAGCTAGAAAATAATAATGCACTTTTTTTTGAATGGCTAATTGAATCCATAAAGTAAAAAGAAGTAGCTGCTGTTGTTAGACTAATGACAAATTGGTACATGAAATATGCTGGAACAAAAGCCAGACCTAAAAGTCGGAATAAAGCAAAAGGGAACAGTAGAATTGATGGGTAAAATAGATCAGCACCATAGCCAAAATTCAAGCCCATTGCTGGAAAGATTCTCGGGAAAAAATCCCAATGCTTTACTGCTTGGTAATAACTTTCTAAACGTGTCCGATGAAATAATAGGTCATCTTGACTAAAAATGTAATTATTGAAAAAATAAGGGGAAATTGAAATAACACTTATTCCTATTAGGATTGCTCCGATGGCAACCGTTAATCTATTTAGTTTAATTTTCAAGGGAATTCTCCTAAGGTACTGATTTTGTTTATGATAACGGAAAAGATAAATTCATAATAAAAATAGCTAAAAAAACCAAGTAATTGGAATAAATAAACTAATTGGACTACGGCAATACTTTAAGCTTGATATTGTTTACTTTGTGTAGTATTATAAATATACCCTAACAGTATTTTCATTTTACTCAATCCGAGTAATACTCCTTATCCCACCTTATAAGAGGTGGGATATTCTTTTTTTTTACGTTTCTTTTAATAAGCCAACAACATAGTTATTTAACATTTTTTCGCTGTCGCGTTCATGTGTTAACATTTTTACTTCTTTTTTGACTTGTTCTGCCTGCAAGGTATCACCAGTATTTTCTAATAGATGAATAAAGTCATATACGCGTTCCATGTACACTGGTTCACCATCCAAAATATAATTTAACAAGTTATTTAAATATTGAAGATTAAGCTTAAAGCTATAATTTTCACTTTGTTTATCTTGTTTTTTAGCTAACTTAATATATTTTTCTGCACTTTCATAATCTTTAGCATATAGTCTCATTGAGATCAGATTTATAAGAATATTGTAAGCAAATTTTTTAGTTGTAAAGTCTCGTCGTTCTTCATATTTGATTGGAAACATTCGCGCAAGAAGTAGATCAGCTTCTTTAGAACTAAAAAAGCGAATAAGGTTAGCTGTAATAACATAATCATACTGGAGATAAAAAGATTTAGCTAATAATGTATTAAAAGTATTGGTAATTTCTTCCGTTGTTAGCGGTTCAATTTCTTTCCAATGTGCTGCAAAGTAATTTTTTATGGCAATATAATTGGATAATTCTCTTAACGTTTTTACTTCTTTATCTTTTAAAGAAAAATAATAGGTAAGAAGCTTTTGTTTTGTACTTTTATTTTCCAAGTGAGCGCCACAATAGTAAAAATATTCTCTGAAATCTTGTTGTTCTTTATCGAAAGTTGTGAAACTAAAAAACTCTTCCACATTAATAGAAGTTTGACCAAGTATTTCTTCCAGTTCGTTAACTTTTAGAGAACGTTTGCCACTTTCGATTTTTGAGTAGGTAGAAGGATCATTGTATTCCGACATCATTTCTTTTTGAGTGAGTTTTAGTTTGAGTCTGAAAAAACGCAAAGTTTCTGTAATATTCAAGGATTTCTCTCCCTTCATATGCGATTATAGCACATAAATAATATTAATTTCTTAATTTTAATAAAAAAACAAATAATTTCTTCTAAATTTATGCCAATTTCGCACTTTGGAATTTTCCTACTTTCTTTTTTTAGACCTGTTTGTTATTCTTTACTTGAGGAAAATTATTTGTTTGCAGACATAATTTCTTAAAAATTTGAAGGAGGTGTATGGATGATCTCGTTGATAGCTTTGTTGTCTGGCGTTATTTCTATCTATGTAGTTACAGGTGGAGGCTAGTTGATTTTACTGCCTCAAATTCAAAGTTTCAAAAAGCTGATTAAAAAAAATAAAATGTATTAATAAAAAGTGCGTACCAAAAAAAAGTGCAAAATAGTAGCTTCTGATTTACTTTTCCTGTTGAATGAAGTAAATCAGAGGCTATTATTTGGTTTTGGGATCATTTTCGGGCTCTTCTGTAGTGGTTGAACGAATATATTTTGCTATATCATACTTGTTTGCTAATGTCTTTGAAAACATTTTTTCTTGGGCTTTTTTCATGTAATTGAAAAAGGCAATTTCATTTTCAGTCGGTAAATCTTTTGATATGATTTCTCTGTCGTAAGTCAAACCAATTGACTCAGAAAAATAATAAGAGTCATTTTTAGAGATAGAAAGCCGTAAAGTGTCTCCAAATAAAATAGTATTTTTTTCAGAAAAAAGCTCATCTTTTAAATCAATTAACCAAATATTTTGAAAAGTCGTTGTTACTTTTACTAGTTTTTGCATAAATGTTCTCCAATCTATAAAAATATATACTCACAATCAATTATACCAAAATGTACTGATTTAATCTCATTAAGTTTTTCGTTGAAGATTTTGTCTAAAGATTAGATTATGTTAGAATACAGCTAAAGGTGAAAGGAGTCTACATGAAAAAAATAACCCCTAAGATGTTTGTTACGTTTCTAGAAGAAAGAGAAGAGCGATTTGCAATTATTATTAATCATTGGTTTTATTATGTAGAAAAAGGACGTGTCTATCGTTTTGAACAACATAATAATCAAAAAGTACTAGCAGCCTTAAGTTCATTTTATGATAAACAGATTGACGGTCAAGCGTTAATGATTGAGATACAAAAGAGTGTTATTAAACAAATTCAGTACGACTGGTTTACAGATGTTTGGAAAGAAACCATAATAGAAAGAGTACATAGATCAGCATATGAATTAGAGGCTTTCTTTTTTTGAAAAAAAGTATAAAAATGATATGCAATGTAAATATAAAATGCATATTGTTTGAAAAATAAGTGAGAAGCTAGTAAGATAAATTTATCCTAACTACAATTTTTTTCATTTACTCTTATGAGTAAAACTCCTTTCCCATCTTCTGACGAAGGTGGGTTTTTTGTTTTTTATTTTTGGAAAATAAAAAAATCTTGAATACTTTCAAAAATCATAGTGAAAGTGTTCAAGACAGTTAAATTAGTAAGCTAATAAATGAAACAATTACTATTTTTGTGGATAATCATTACTTTGGATTGCCCACAATTGATCGGTAACAGTTGCAATAAATGAAATTCCAGCATCTGTTTGACCATTAGTAAAGACAGTTAGAATAAATGGGTGTTCTGTTTCTAAAATCCCGATATCATGGAGATTTCCAGCATATGATCCGATTTTGTGTGCAACTTTACCAGAAGTTGTTGGAGTTTCCATGCGTTCGTGAAAAACAGTGTGTTTCATATAGTTATAAATCGTCTGGTACTCTTGATTTGTTGCTTTTTCCTCATACAGAATACTTAAAATTTTTGCGGCATCTTCCGACGTAAATTTTGCATCATCCCAGTCGGTTTCTCTTTGTAAAAAGTGAGCATACAGTGCTTGTTTAGCTTTCACACTGTCGCCAAAAGTATCATACAACATATTTTTAGCAATATTATCCGAATAGGTAATGTTATATTCTTGAAGGGTTCTTACAGAATATTTAGGCTGAATATTATTAATAATAATCCCTGTACCTTCTTCATAATTTTTCGGGGTATAAGAAAGCTCATCGTCCCATTTTAATGTACCTGCTTGAACTTTGTCAGCGATCATCATTGCTAGTGGGACTTTAATTGTGCTGGCGCTGTAAAATTCTTTTGTTCCGTTAATTGAAACCTGTTTACCTGTTGTAAGGTCTACGTAGGTGATTCCAACATCTCCTTTAAAAAGCTCTGCACTTTGTGTTAACGTTTGTTCGATTTTATTATAAAATGCAACAAATTCAGGAGTTTCTTCAGGAGGTGTTTCACTAGTTTTTTCTGGAGAAGGTATTGTTTTTTCCTCCGGAATGTTCTTTTTTTCGCTTGTTTTTGTTTCGTACGCGTAATCTACTGTATGGGTAGAAAAAAAGAAAGACACGATTAAAAAGAAACAAATAGAGAAAATCATTCCGTATAAAGTCATTCTCTTTTTTTCCAAATTTCTTGTGTTCCTTTCCGAAAATTCGACTATGATAAAATCATACCAAATAAAAATACAACCACAATTATTTAAACACTTTTCTTACGTTTTTGCAAGATTTGGAAAAGCTGATTAGTTGTTTTGGTGGTTTAAGTTATATTTAAGGTAGCTTAGCTAAAGTAGTGGATGTTCACAAGAAACAGCTAGGAGGATTTATATGAATTTTATTAGACGGGCATTATTAAGTATGAAAGCAAAAAAAGGGAGAACGTTGTTATTATGTGCGGTATTTTCAGCGATTTTGATTTTTGTGTTAGCTGGATTAACCATCCGAAGTGCTGCACTGACAGCAACAGAAAATGCTAAAAAGAGTGTAGGGGCAACAGTGACTCTTTCAGCTAATAGAGAAGCGGCGATGAAAAAAAGTCAAGATGAAAATAGTAGTGAGCGACCTGATCCTGGTAGTTTTAGTTTAACGCCAGTATCTTTGGAAGATGCTGAAAAAATAGCCGCATTGGATAATGTGAAAACATATTCGTTCTTATCTTCTTCATCAGCAGGAGCAGGGGACGGTATTACACCGATTTCCAGCGAATCAGAAGATACTTCGACTTCGGAAAGTACAACAAGTGACCAGGGAAACGAAATGGGACAAGGCGGTCCACAAGGCTCCGGTGCCCAAGGCGGTCCTATGTCTCAAATGAATCAGAGTGATTTTCAAGTTAGTGGTGTCATGGATCTGACAATGGCTTCTGATTTTTCAGATGGTGTGGCAGAAATTATAAGTGGTGAAGGGATCACTGAAGCAGATAAAGATAGCAATAATGTAGTGATCGAACAGTCTTTAGCGGAAGCTAATGATTTAGAAGTAGGGGATACGTTTAAAATTACTAATCCTGAAGATGACACTGTTACTTATGAAATGACCGTTAAAGGGATTTATAAAACATCTGATAATGGCGATAGTATGGGAATGATGTTTAACTTCTTAAATCCAGCCAATACACTGTACACATCTTATACATTTGCAAATACGTTAAAAGGTGATGACTCAGCAGGAACAATTGATTCAGCTACGTATACATTGAGTGATCCAAAAGAAATGGATAGTTTTGTATCTGCTGCTGAAGAATTAATTGACACAGATAGTTTCAGTCTTCAAACTAACGATCAAGCCTATCAACAAATGTTACAGCCGTTAAATAATGTTGCAAGTTTCGCGAAAAATATCGTTATTTTAGTAGCAGTAGCAGGTGTGATTATCTTAACGCTGATTATAATGATGACTATCAGAGAAAGAAGATATGAGATTGGTGTGCTGTTATCTCTAGGAGAGTCTAGATTAAAAGTTATTTTCCAATTCTTTAGTGAAATCATTATTTGTATGTTAGTTGCTTTAGTCATTGCAACATTTAGTGGAAATATTGTCGGAAATGTTGTGGGTGAACAGTTGATTAGTCAACAAACAACAGCTCAAGAAACTACGACAAATCAAGGTGGACCACAAGGAATGGGCGGTGAACAAGGACAAGGCGGACCATCTGGAGGCGGCGGTATGCGTGGCGGCTTTGGATCAATTGGAGCTAGTTCACAAGAAAATGCCGAAGCAATTCAGGAATTAAACATTTCAGTAAAACCAACCGAGATTGCTACACTGGCAGGTTTAGGTGTCTTAATTAGTTTCTTCTCCATATTACTATCATCTATTGGAATCTTAAGACTACAACCGAAAAAAATCTTAACCACATAGAAAAGAGGAAAAATAATGTTGCAAACACAAAAAATCGGTTATTGGTACAAAAATGAAGAGGAATTTCTTTATAAAGATGTAAATTTAGACTTTCAGCGTGGGAAAATGTATGCAATTTTAGGTGCAAGTGGTTCTGGAAAAACAACATTTTTATCTTTAATTGCAGGACTGGACATTCCCAAAGAAGGGACTATCTTATATAATGGTGAGTCGTTATCAAAAATTGGACTTAGAAATTATCGCAAAAATGATGTGTCAATCATTTTTCAAGCATATAATCTATTACCGTATATGTCAGCTTTGGATAATGTTTTAACAGCCATGGCAATTTCAGGATCAAAGCAAGCAGATAGACAGGCTTTCGCGTTAGAAAATTTAGCTAACGTAGGAATTGATGAAACTCTTGCAAAGAAAAATGTTACTCAATTATCTGGTGGACAGCAGCAGCGAGTAGCTATCGTTAGAGCATTATGTTGTGACCACGAATTAATTGTAGCAGATGAGCCAACTGGAAACCTAGATGAGAAAACGTCTAAAGATATTGTTCAACTTTTCCAAAAAGTAGCACATGAGCAACAGAAATGTATCGTTATTGTGACACATGAACAAGAAGTTGCGAAGGCTTGTGATGAAGTTTATGAATTAAAAAATCAAACATTTGAATTGGTTAAATAAGCATAAAAAACTGAGCTACCGTGTCAATTGACTCGGTAGCTCAGTTTTTTATTTAATAATAGAATAAATGATTTGAATCCATCAATTGTTGTTTTAGCAATACAGTTTCCTGAATTAGTAACTGTCCGATAGTTGTGTCTTTGACTTTTACTCGTTGTGAATGACGATCAACAATTTGCCGGGTGGAGATAATATCATCATTTTTCTCAATAGCAGTTTCCTTATTAGTGAAAGGCTTATGAGCTGCTAGCTGCATACCAAAGGAATTGTATAACAGAGTGTAGCCGCCAATGCCAGTTACTTTTTGATAAGAGCGAGAAAACCCACCATCAATCACAATCATTTTTCCAGCAGCTTTAATAGGTGATTCACCTTTGGCTAATTTAACAGGTGTGTGCCCGTTGATAATATGTGAATCTTCTTCTTTGAGATTGAAGGAATTTAAAATAAACTGACAGATTTCAGGTTTGTTTCTTAACTCGTAGTAAGCATTTTTTTCTTCAAAATGTATTTCGTTTTCTTCAATAAAATATCGTTCAAAGGTTTTCATCGCTTTTTTTCCAAATAATGAAGAGCCTTCCCCACACCAGAGATACCAAACGATATCTGTAGCGTAATCATCTGTTTGCCAAGGACAAGAGAAAGCTTTTCTAACTTGTTTTTCAAAAAAATCTAGGAGTGATTTTCCACTGTATGTTTTTTTATTAAAGGTCATTGTTTGAAAAGTTCCATCTTCGTTAAGAGGAATACAGCCATGAATTAACAAGTTGTGATTATAGGAAAGATAAAGCGTACCTTTTTCAACTAGAAAAGCCATCTGTTTGTTGAGTTTTTCAGCGTGTTGGAATTGATTCAATAAATCAGTGATGATCTCGTTTTCCTCAGTGGATAAGCGGTAAGGATCATGCCAATCAATTGTTTGAAAACAGGTATTAATCAGTGAGTAGATGTGATTGTTGATAACCAGTTGATTATTGTTGATTTTGTTCAGCAACAATCGGTGATCCATCTGAAAGTCTGCTCGTCGTTGAATTAATTGTCCTTCTAATTTTTCTTGAATAATAGCCATGGCTTGCTGAATTTTCATAGCATCGGTTATTTCTAAGGTTGAGAGTTTCCGATAAGGGTTATTTTTAGGTTTAAAATGAATATTTTCTTGATAAGTATTGCGGCTGAAAGTTCTAAGTGCTTCAAGATCAATACCATAAGCGTTTTCTAAGAGATCAAGGTTTCCGTAGCGTGCACAAATCCGCAGTACATTTGCTAAACATGCTTTAGAACCGCTCACAGCACCTAACCAGATGATATCATGGTTGCCCCATTGAATATCGAGCGAGTGATATTTCATTAGAGAATCCATAATTTTATCTGGAAAAGGACCGCGGTCATAGATATCGCCAATCACATGTAGATGATCGATGACAAAGCGTTGAATTAAATAAGCCAAATCAACAATAAATCGTTCAGCTTCATCAAGCTCGATAATTTTCTTGATGATTTGCCGGTAATAAGCAGCTTTGTCTGTTGTTTCGTTGTAAGGATAAATCAATTCTTCAAGAATATAAGCGTAACTCTTTGGTAGAGCTTTTCGAACTTTAGAGCGAGTGTATTTACTAGATGAAAAACGAACTACAGTTAATAAATGTTCAATTGTTTCAAACCACCAATGCGTAGTTAGGTTCCGTTGGCTTTTTAATAACTGAATTTTTTCTTCAGGATAGTAAATTAAAAAACAAAGTTCATCCATTTGTATTTTAGAGAGTTCTTTCGAAAAAAGTGTTTGGATTTTTTCCCGAATACTTCCGGAACCGTTTCTCAAAATATGATTAAAAGCATCAAATTCCCCATGGAGATCACTAATAAAATGTTCAGTTCCTTTTGGGAGATTTAAAATGGCTTCTAAATTGATAAGCTCTGCTATTAAGTCATTGGATTGAACATTTGTCATCTACAAAAACTCCTTATCCTTGTTTTTTAGCTAAATCTTCAATAATGGTTGTCGTTTCTTCGATTGATTTTTTATCAACATTGATGACTAAGGCATTATATTTTTCAAAAACACTATTAGCGTAAGCCAGTTCATCTTGAATCCGGTCAGCATTTGTATAAGCAGAGTCTTCTTTTAGTCCTAATGAGTGTAAACGGGATTTTCGGATATCCATCAAACTTTCAATGCTGGTAGTTAAACCGATAATTTTTTTAGGATCAATTTGATCTAATTCAGCAGGTAAAGGAACTTCTGGAATTAAAGGTAAATTGGCTACTTTGTGATTGCGGTTAGCCATATACATACTTAGTGGCGTTTTAGATGTACGAGAGACACCTAACAAAACATAATCTGCTTCTAAAAAACCTTTAGCATCTTTGCCGTCATCATATCTAACTGCAAATTCAATCGCTGAAACGCGACTAAAGTATTGTTCATTTAATTTATGAATAGCTCCAGGTTCTTGTAGCGGTTGAATCCCAAATGTCGATTCAACAATTTCACTTAATGGGCTCATGTAATCAACATATTGTAATCCAGTCCGTCCAGCAAATTCTTTCACTAGTTGGACAAGTTTTTTATTAACTAATGTTGTGACTACAACAGCTTTATCATGGAGCGCATCTTTCAAAATAGGTTGCAGTAATTCTTCATCAGTAATAAAGGGAAAACGTTGAATATCAGTCATATCAATACTGGGGTATTGAGCTGAGACTGCTGAAATGATTTTTTGAGCAGTTTCTCCAACGGAATCTGAAACTAAGTAAATTTTGATTTTTTCTTCTGTTTTCATAAATGGAATCTCCTTTTAAGACGCAATGTTTTATAATTTTTTGGTTAATAATTTTCTTTTTCAATATCGTTTCCTGCATTGATAAAATAGGCCATTATTTTTGTTTTGGTAATTTTCCCGATGACTTTTTTCGGCTGATCGTGTTCAACCACTGGCAATGTGTCAATGCTATGTTGAAGCAATAGTCCGCCAGCTTCTAAAATAGTTCGGTCACTTGTGATAGTGATAATATTAGGCATTCGACTCATAATCATCGCTACAGGTGTTTTTTCGGTATTTGGATTACTGATGGCAGCTCGTAAAAGATCTTTACGTGAGAGCACTCCGATTAGTTCATTATCGTCATCTTTTACGTATAAAGAGCCTACATCATACATAAAAAGATTTGTAACTGCATCGTAAACAGTCGTACTTTGGTGAATTAATATCGGCGGAAGCATAATATCTTTGACTGTTTTTTTATACAATTTTTCATAAAGTAAAGGCTCAATGGTCTGACCTGTATAAAAATAACCAACTTTTGGTCTGGCATCAAGTAAACCAGTCATCGTCAAAATTGCCAGGTCACTTCTTAAGGTTGCTCGACTTAAACCAAGCGTTTTAGCAATACTATCACCGCTGATTGGTTCATTTTCCTTAACAATTTTGATGATTTCTAATTGTCTTGAGGTAAGTTTCATTTTATCTACCTACTTTCTTAATGTGACACACTAATTATTATATATTTCTTATAAAAATAAATCAACAGTAAAAATCAAGTGTATAAAATTCTGTTGACTTTAAATGTGATACACAATATAATCGTTTTAAGATTTAATGTGATACACTATATAGACGGAGGAGAGTTTGCCAATGAACTATGTAATTGATTTTGCCGAAGGAAGTAAGGAACAGAAAGATCTACTTGGAGGAAAAGGAGCGAATTTGGCTGAAATGACTAAATTACAGCTTCCTGTTCCAACTGGATTTACAATCACAACAGCCGCTTGTTTAGATTATTTAAAAGGTGATTCAGTTATTTCACAAGAATTAATAGTGGAAATCCATCAGCATATTAAAAGTGTGGAAACAAGATCGAAGAAGGGGTTTGGTGACGAACAAAATCCATTACTTATATCTGTAAGAAGCGGATCAAAATTTTCGATGCCGGGTATGATGGATACGATTTTAAATTTGGGGCTTAATGATAAAACAGTTATTGGTTTAAGTGAAAAATCGGGAGATCCTCGCTTTGCTTATGATTGTTATCGCCGACTTTTACAAATGTTTGGTGATGTGGTCTGTGGTATTGACAAAAATCGTTTTGAAGAACAATTGGACTTTTACAAAAGAAAGAGACAGTATACGTCTGATACAGATATGCAAGCAGTTGATTGGCAAGAATTGGTAGCGGTTTATAAAAATATTTTTTTAGAAGTTACACATCAGCCTTTTCCTCAAGATCCTTATGAACAGTTAGTTTTAGCAGTTGAGGCTGTATTCCGTTCTTGGAATAATCGCCGAGCAATCACGTACCGCCGTTTACATGATATTTCGGATTCATTAGGAACAGCAGTAAATATTCAGGAGATGGTTTTTGGGAATTTTGGTACAGATAGCGGTACAGGAGTGGCTTTTACTAGAAATCCTGCTACAGGAGAAAAAGGGATCTTTGGGGAATTTCTTTTGAATGCACAGGGGGAAGATGTGGTAGCAGGTATTAGAACACCGCAACCAATTAGTAAATTGGAAATTCTAATGCCGGAAGTGTATCAGGAATTTATTCAGTTAAGTCGCTTGTTAGAGACACATTATAAAGATATGCAGGATATTGAATTTACCATTGAAAACCAAAAACTGTATCTTTTGCAAACAAGAAATGGAAAAAGAACTGCTAAATCAGCATTTAAAATATGTATTCAACTTGTAGAAGAAGGAATTATTTCAAAAAAAGAAGCCATTCAAAGAATCAATCCAACGATGATTACTCAATTGCTTCATCCTGTTTTTGAACCTGAACAATTAAACGTGGCAGAAATTTTTGCAAAAGGATTGCCAGCCAGCCCTGGTGCAGCTAGTGGTAAGCTTTATTTTACCGCTGAAGCAGCCAAAAAGGCTCACGATCTAGGTGAAAAAGTGATCTTAATTCGTCAAGAAACCTCGCCGGAGGACATAGAAGGAATGATCGCTAGTGAAGCCATTGTAACGTCAAGGGGTGGAATGACTTCTCATGCAGCGGTTGTGGCACGCGGTATGGGTGTGTGTTGCGTTGCTGGTTGTGAAATGATTAATGTTGATGAATTTTTAGAACAGGCAACAGTTGGAGAGCTTGTTTTAAAACAGGGAGATTGTATTTCAGTAGATGGGACAACAGGAACGATCTATCTTGGTGAAATTTCTTATGTTGAAGGTGATGAGTGGCAACTATTAGAAACAATTATTAACTGGGCTAAGGAAATGGCAGAAATGGAAGTTAAAGCCAACGCAGAAACGATAACTGAAATAAATACAGCATTAAAACTAGGTGCAAGTGGTGTTGGTTTAGCTAGGACAGAGCATATGTTTTTTGGTGAGAAACGTATCTTTGAAATGCGCAAAATGATTTTGGCAGAAAATGAAGCAGCCATAGTAGCTCCCTTAAATAAATTAAAGGAATTTCAAAAAGAAGATTTTCGGGAAATGCTTACTTTGTTAAAAGGAAAACCCTGTACTATTCGTTTACTAGATCCGCCACTACATGAATTTTTACCTCAAACTACTGCTGAAATTACACACTTAGCAGAAGCAACAGGACGAACAGAGGCACAAATTAATGATCGAATTGAAGAACTGCAAGAACAAAATCCAATGTTAGGTCATCGGGGTTGTCGGCTTGCAATTACAACACCGCAAATTTATGAAATGCAAGTAGCCGCTATTATTGAAAGTGCTTTGGAAGTTGCTAAAAGCCAGCCTGAACACATAACAATACCTGAAATCATGATTCCTCTAATCGGCAGCTATGAGGAAATGCAGTGGTTAAGGGAACATTTAATTGAAACGATTCAAACAATTTTTAAACGTGAGGCACAAGTGATTCCATATAAGATCGGTACAATGCTTGAGATTCCAAGAGCGTGTTTAACTGCCGAAAAAATTGCGGAATATGCTGATTTCTTTAGTTTTGGGACAAATGATTTAACCCAGTTGACCTATGGTTTTTCTCGGGACGATTCTGGCAAATTTATTAGTGCATATCAAGAGAAACAGTTGTTAACAAATGATCCATTTCAACAGATAGATGAAGCTGGGGTTGGACAATTAATGAAAATAGCAATTGATAAAGCGAGACAAGTTGATCCTGAAATGAAGATTGGTGTATGTGGAGAAGTTGGGGGTGATCCACAATCTATTCGTTTCCTAAAGAAAATTGGAGTAGATTATATTTCGTGTTCACCCTATCGGATTCCAGCCGCTATTTTGACAATTGCTCAAGAATAAACGGTTGTTAAAAAGAGTCGTTTAAAATGGGGAGTTATGCCTACGTCAATGAAAAACCAAATAAACGATGTTAAAAAGTCAAACACTCTATTTCATTTCGATCACATTGTCGTAAATCACAAAGAATATTGTGATTCGATGATGAACGATACAAGGCACAGAATGTGCATTGCTTCCTTTGATACACTTAGAATTGAAGATTTCGGCAATTTTCACAAACGTGCACAATGCGTCTTATGCATTGTGCGCGTTTTAGTTCAATTGCACAATTTTTGCCACATAGTACACTGCTGACGCTTGTAACTTCTATTTTTTAAACGATAAATGGTATACTTTAGCCAGAACTGTTTTAGAAAGAAGTGATTTGTTGAAAAAGAGGACAAGGCTACTGATTTATTTGTCGTTACTTATTTTGATTTTAGTTATAGCAAGTGCTTGGTTTTTGAAAAATAATCCTGAGCAGCAACCGTCAAAAAGCGCTAGTGGAATGACTGATTCATCAGCAGAAGTAGCAATAGACCAAACTTTCGATAAAATAATCACGACAAGTCATTTTAAAGGAACCGCACTTTTAATTAAACAAGGACAGATTTTTTACCAGCAAAGTTATGGTTATGCTGATGCAGAAAAAAAACAGGATAATCAATTGGATACTCTGTTCCCAATTGCATCTTTACAAAAGATTATTACAGGAGCAATAATTGTTGATTTACTGAAAGATAAAAAGCTAAAAATTACGGATACATTGGATGAGTTTTATCCTGAAATTGATTTAAGTGATACAATCACGATTCAACAGCTTCTGACACATACTTCAGGGATTATGATGGATGAAATTGAACCAGCCGAAGTATTGACGAACCAATCAGATCAGCTTGACTTTACTTTGGAAAATCTAACGACTAGTAGAAATAAAGATTTTTTTTATACAAATGCTAATTATACCTTATTAGCTGGAATTATTTCTCAAATTATAGGTCAAAACTATGAAGAAATCGTTCAGAAAAAAATAATTGATCCATTGTCTTTAAAGCGCACCTATTTTTGGGATATACTACCTAAAAAAGAACGTACCCCTAATTCTTATTATTACTTAGATAATGACTATGAAATCGATCCATTTCAACCAAATAAACAGTTATTCTCTAGTTTATTAGGAGCGGGGAATATGTATATGTCAGTAACGGATTTTTGGACGTTTATTCAAAGTCTGACTAATGGCAAACTTTTTTCAAAAGAAACATATGAACAATTCGCTGAAGTACACAAAGAAGGCTACCAAGCAGGGATTTTTTATTTTGATGATTTAAAGTATTCGGAAGGAAGCCTAGGTGGTTTTAATACGGTGATTTATGGCGATCAAGATAATCAAAACTTGGTGATACTCTTTGCTAATCAATCACCTAACGAAAGTCTTCAAGAATTAAGCCAAAGTTTATACAACCAAATAGTACTACAAAATGATTAGTTGTGAAAATAATGAAAAATAGATAGGAAGTTTTTCATTTTTATGCTATCATTTTTAATAAATCAAATTGAAGAAGGTGAAGAGATGCCGCTACTATTTGGAACTGCGGAATTTAATAAACAAGAACATTTAACGATTGGCGGATGTGATACTGTTACATTAGCTGAAAAATATGGTACGCCATTATTTGTTTATGATGTTGCTCATATTCGTGAACGTGCGAGAGGATTTAAACAAACATTTAACTCTTTAGGAGTAAAAAATAAAGTGATTTATGCCAGCAAAGCTTTTTGTTGTTTGGCAATGTATAAGCTTTTGGTAGAAGAAGAATTAGGATGTGATGTAGTTTCTGCCGGAGAAATCTATACAGCAATTAAAGCTGGTATGCCTGCTAAAGATATTGAATTTCATGGAAACAATAAAACCAGAGAAGAACTTATTTTTGCAGTCGATCAAGGTGTCGGAACGATCATTATCGATAACTTTTATGAAATTGAATTGTTAAGTGAGATTTTAAAAGAAAAAAATCAACAGCAAAATGTTATGTTCCGGATTACGCCAGGTGTGAATGCTGAAACACATGACTATATTTTGACTGGACAAGTAGATTCAAAATTTGGGTTTGATGTGAATAGCGGACAAGCTACACAAGCTTTAGAGAAAATTTTAGCTGATGAACGACTAGTATTGAAAGGTGTTCATTGTCATATCGGATCACAAATTTTTTCTGCTGAAGGATTTTTAGCAGCTGTTGAAAAAATGCTATTAATTTTAAATGAATGGAAACGAGCATTTGACTATAGTGTTGACGTGCTAAATATGGGCGGTGGATTTGGTGTACAATATACTGAATCTGATGATCCGCTTGAACCGGAAGCTTTTGTACGCGCAATTGTCAATGGCGTGAAAGGTCAATGTGAATTATTAAATTATCCATTTCCTGAAATTTGGATTGAACCTGGTCGTAGTATTATTGCTGAGGCTGGAACGACGATTTATACAGTTGGATCACAAAAAGAAATTCCTGATGTTCGCCATTATATATCTGTGGATGGCGGTATGGGTGATAACATTCGACCAGCATTGTATGGTGCAGTATACGATGGTTTTTTAGCTAATAGAATTAGTGCGGAGTCAGAAGAAAAAGTCACTATTGTAGGTAAGTATTGTGAATCTGGTGATGTTTTAATAAAAGATATCGCATTACCGCCAATGGAGCCGGAAGATTTGTTTGCTATAACAAGTACTGGAGCGTATGGCTATTCTATGGCAAATAATTATAATCGTAATTTAAAACCAGCAGTAGTCTTTGTAGAAAATGGCCAAGATAAATTGGTTATTCGTAGAGAAACCTATGATGATTTAATTGCTCTGGATTGCGATATTTAAATGAAAAAAAGGAGGAGCGAAACTACTTTACGTTTTGTATCCGCCTTTTTTTATTCTGATTTTAATGTAACTTGTTTGAGTCAATTTAATAAATCGGGGTATACTTAAGTCAGAGTATAAATCTAAATAAGGGGTGAAATGGATAATGTGGTTTGTTTTAATCATAGTTATGTTAATTATTTTGGCTATAGTGTTTTATGCAGCAAATTTTTTTATAAATGTTGCACTTTTTCGAGATAACAAATGGTACGATACGACAGGTCATAAGATGATGAATCCGGATAATTTTAATAAAGGAAAGTCAAAATATGATCTTGTTGAAGTAGAACAAAATAAGATTGGGGATGAGTTCTGGCAAAGATCTTTTGCTCAAGATAACTGGTTAGTTGTGGATGGAGGAAAACTTTATAGCCGTTTAATCATTCCTTATCCTGAGAGTAAAAAATGGGTGATTTGTGTTCATGGCTATCGTTCATACGGTCAGCGAGATATGGCATATGTTGCGGCAAAATTTGCTGAAGATAATTACAATATCTTGGTTCCAGATCTACGCTCACATGGGAAAAGTCCTGGGAATATCATTGGAATGGGCTGGCTTGATCGGCTAGATCTATTGGAGTGGATTCAAGAAGTAATTGCGATAGAACCACAGGCTGAAATTGTCTTATTTGGCGGTTCGATGGGAGCTGCCACAGTAATGATGACAAGTGGCGAAAATTTGCCTGCAAATATAAAAGGCTTAGTTGTTGATTGCGGTTACTCATCTGTTTACGATGAATTTAGTACAATGTTACGTTCAGCTTTTAAATTACCAGCTTTCCCAATTATGACTGCAGCAAACTTCTTAGCGACGAAAAAGGTTGGATATTCATTAAAAGAAGCTTCGTCAGTGAATCAATTAGCAAAAAATCAACTGCCAACGTTATTTATTCACGGAACAGGAGATAAATTTGTTCCACATCAAATGATCTATGTAAACATGGAAGCAACCAACGGAGTGAAAGAAAGTCTGATTGTCGAAAAAGCACCGCATCTATCGTCATTTATTTATGAGCCGGAGCATTATTTTGAAACGGTTTTTGAATTTATTCATCGTTACTGTTAAGGAGGAGCCATACTATGGACGAAAAAAATAAACAACGAAAATTAAGTTTAGGTATAATTTTGATTTTAATCGCGGCAACACTTAGTAGCTTAGGCCAATTAGCATGGAAATTTGGCGCGGACAATACTGGAAATTATGCGTTGATTTTGTATGCAGTTGGATTTATAGCAGCAGGAGCAGGAATGTTTTTCATGATGGCTGCATTTCGGTATGGTGAAGTGTCCATTTTACAACCGATGATGAGCTTGGGTTTTGCCTTGTCGATTGTTCTAGGCGCTATTTTTTTAAATGAGAGTATCACTTGGTATAAACTGTTGGGAACAGCATTTATTATTGCTGGATCAGTTCTTTTAGGTGTAGAGGGAAATGAGGAAAAAATATGATAAATTATGCAGCAATTTTAGCAATTTTAGTCATTAGTACGTTTTCCGGCAGCGCAGGTGCCTTAGCTCTAAAAAAAGGTATGAACGATTTACCTCAACTTAGTTTTAAATCGGTCGTGACGAATGCGTGGATTTATTTAGGGACCTTCTTATATATTTTAAGTGCGATAACAAATATTGTCTTATTAAAATTTTTAGATTACTCGATAGCTTTTCCGATGACATCTTTGACCTATGTTTGGACAGTTATTATTTCATATTTTATTTTTAAAGAAAAGTTAAGCTTGCGGAAAATGGCAGCTGTGATTCTAATTATTATTGGTGTGTTTATTATCAGCCAATAGATAAAGAAAGTTAAGCAAACGTAATAGTGGTAATCTAGTTTATCTAGCTGTAAGATAAATATATAAAGAACAGGAGGAGTTAGTATGACTGTTAAATCAAAAGGAATTGATAAAATTAAGTTACTGCAGGCAGTAACCACAATTGTTACGGGGATTATCATGTTAAATGCAGTATTGAAAAAAACAAAAAAATAGTGCATGGACTTGGAGATTGGAAATTGTCGATTAAAAAATTGACAACTTCCAATTTTTTTGTCTTTTAGGAAGTTAATTGGGAGAATTTCGAGCGGTTTACATTGCTGTTAATTTGTATACTTATTTTAGAAATAATGAAAGTTAAGGAGATGAAATCAATGCATAAAAAAATGAAAATAATTTTGCTTTTTGCGGTTATGGTCATACTTTTATCTGGTTGTGTCATTGTAAGAATGTGAGGCGGAAAAATATGGAAAAGATCTTCTATTTCTTGATGATTAGTTTGTTCTGTTTGTCGGGCTGTAAAATTGAATATAACAGTCCTCAAAGTGCTAGAGATGATAACTATGGTGTGAATTCACCTGGCAGCTATAGTAGCGAAGACAGTGGTGATGATAAAACGAGTGGAACAACGCTAACAAAAAAGGGAACTGGTGACGAAGTCATTACTAATTTAGCTTTTAAAAAAGGACCAACTCTTTTTTCAATAGTGTACGAAGGACAAGCTGAAATAACAGTTAAACTGTTAGATAGTGATGGAAATATTGTGGCAACTTTGGTTGATTTTAGAGGTAAGTATTCAGGTAAAGTCTTAGCTCAGGTTCCTAAAGATGCCGACAATTATATATTGGAAATTAAAACAGAAGGAAATTGGCAAGTTGAATCAGCAAAAGAAGATGAAAAAAGTGGAGATAATTGAATAAAACAGACAGTTAATTATTTTAGGCCAAAATAATTAACTGTCTGTTTACTTACTATTTTTATCTGATCCCCAATGCGATTCGCGCATAACGAGACATTTTATCTGTTGTCCATGCTGGATACCAAACAAGTTTAACTTCTGGATTTTTAACTTCAGGGATTTCTTTTAGCGCTTCGTGAATTTGATCGGTCAAAATATCAGCTAACGGACAACCCATTGTTGTTAGGGTCATTTTGATAACAGTATCGCCATTTTGAGCAAAATCAACTTCATAGATTAATCCTAAATTAACAATATCAATCCCAAGTTCAGGGTCAATAACAGTTTCTAAAGCAGTCAGAATTTCTTCTTTAATATTTTCAATTTCTTCAGCAGACCATTCTTGATTTGTTTCAGTCATTGTATCTACTCCTTTTCCGATTATCCTGCTAGCACTATTATAAAAGTGATTCGTTAGGGTAACAGGCCTCACTTACAGTTTGTTCTTTTCATATAATACCTTTTTTTAAATACTTTGTAAATGAGAATCTTTTTCAGTAAAACGATAGCTTAGCTAATCAGATCATTAATTTAGGCTAGTATTGCAAAAGAAGCTAAAATTGCATAGTAAAAAGCATCAGTTCATGCTCAGTAGCATTGATAATATTATGTTGAGTAAAAGCTTCTAAAAAGATAGCATCACCTTCATTCAATTGCAAAACTTCATCCTTTAGCTCAATCGTGGCTTCACCCTTTAATACGTAATTAATTTCACAAAGATTATGAGCAATTTTTTTACCGCTTGATGACGATTGTGCATCAATATAAATTTTAGAAATTACCATGTTATCTGTATGTACGGGTAAATTGAACAATGTGTCGTAATAAGTAGAATTGGTTTGCCAAGGATTATAAATTGTTCCAGAAGAATTGCGAATAACTTTATAGCCTTTTTCAGAGGTTGTTTCATCTTGAATTACTTGAGGAGCTTCACTGGCTAAAAGGGAAGCAACAGTAACATTTAAGGCATCAGCAATTTTTCGCAGCGCTTCTAACGAAGGTCGATTAGTGCCTCGTTCAATTTGGGATAAAAAACTTGCAGAGTAACCAGTTTTTTCGCCTAGTTCAGTTAAAGTAATCTTTTTTTCTTTCCGTAATTGTTTAATTTTTCTAAATTCCATCTACAGCCGCCCTTTGTTTAGATTCCTTTTTTCATTCATATTATCGCGGATTCACTAAAAAAATACAAGTACTTGGATTTTAATGAAAGAAAACACATTAAAATCTCATTATTGTATTGACATTTTCAAATACTGAACTTAAAATTGTAACAATGAATTCAAAAAATGTGATACAATTCAATTCAAAATTAAAAAAAGAGTGTTTATTTTATCTTTAAGGAAGATATAATATGTTGTTTGGATAATTAAAAAATGATGTAAAATGTGTTTTTAATGAAATTGTAAAATACGGGGGAATAATTGTGAAAATATCAAAAATTAAAGTTACACCGAAAGCTGTAAAGCTAAAAGATCCAATAACAATTTCGCTTGGAAGGATCGATCATTCCATCAGCGCAATTGTTAAAATCGAAACTGACGAAGGACTTGTTGGATATGGAGAAGGCTCGCCAGGTATTTTAATTACTGGGGAAACTCTTAAAGGAACGACAGAATGTATTGAGCTTTTTGAAAAGCAGTTAATCGGTATTGATCCTTTAGATATTGAAAAAGTCCATAGCGTAATGAATTCGATTGCAGCTCATGCACCGTCAGCAAAAACAGCGGTTGATATTGCTTGTTATGATCTATTAGGAAAAAAAGCTGATTTGCCATTATATAAGCTGTTAGGCGGTTTTGCTTCAACTGTTAAGACTGATATGACAATTGGTTTAGACACACCAGAAGTGATGAAGGACAAAGCCAAACTAGCAATTAATCAAGGTTTTGATACATTAAAAATAAAAGTTGGCACAGGCTCTGATTTGGATATAGCGCGACTCAAAGCTATTCGTGAAGCGATAGGCAGTCAAGTAAAAATACGTTTAGATGCCAATCAAGGCTGGAAACCAAAAGAAGCTGTCAATATGATTAACCGTTTATCAGAATATGACATCGAATTAGTAGAACAACCAGTTGCTTATCATGATATTGATGGATTAGCTTTTGTGACGAAAAATGTTGCTACGCCAATTATGTCTGATGAAAGTTGTTTTAATTCCAAGGATGCACTTCGATTGATTAGAGCTCATGCAGTAGATTTTGTAAATATCAAGTTAATGAAATGCGGCGGTATTCACGAAGCTATAAAAATAAACAGCATCTGTGAAGCAGCTGGAATTGAATGTATGATTGGGTGCATGGTAGAAGAAACAAATATAGGCGTGACCGCTGCTGCGCACTTGGCTGCAGCGACTAAAAATATTACAAGGGCAGATTTAGATGCAACGTTTGGGTTAAGTGAAGTAGCTATTCCGGGTGGTGTACCTTTAGAAGCGACTAGTATGATTCAATTATCGAGTCAAGCTGGTTTGGGTTTGGATAAATAAGAGAGGAGATAGCTTAATGTATAATGATTTAGCTTATTTGAGTGTTCCATTGCCAGAAGATGTAGTTAAGTTGAAAAATTTTGGAGATTTTGCTGGTGCTGAGAAACTGATTAATTATTTACTATCGACTGAAATGCCGGATGCATTGAGAAAACGTTTAGAAATTGAAAAAGATGTCATTCGGATTGTCGGTATTAATGAATATCCATTTGATTTTGCTGAAGCTAATAAAATGATGGGAGAAACATTTAAAGACTACGATGAACAAGAATTGACCGTACTAAAAGAATCAGGGCTGGTCGATTGGCTTTACGTAGAAGGAAAAACACATTTTCAAAGACGTTTTTTAATGAATTTAATCAAAACACAAGCAGATTACGCTGCACGATTGATCGTCAAAGAAGATGATGAAGTCGATCGTTTACGAAGACAAGAATTAACCCAGAACGTTCAAATAATGAAGGAAAAAGGTTTTCGCAAAGCAAAGATTCATTTAAAAACCAGTATTCAAGTTAAAAAAGAATACGAACGCCCAGGAGAAAAAGTACGTGTTTATTTACCCTTGCCAAAAGCTTGTAAACAAATCTCTGATATTCAGATTTTAAATACGACACCAGAAGCAACCTTTATTGCACCAGAAACAGAGGCGCAGCGGACAGTTTACTTTGAAACTATTTTAGAAGAGAATCAAGAGTTTTCAGTTGAATATAGTTATATCAATCAAGTAGATTATACCGAATTAGATCCCAAGCAGGTATCAGAGACGCAACCGGAGTTTGATTTAGGTGAACAATTACCTCATATTCATTTCACTCCATATTTGAGAGAATTATTGACTGAAATAATAGCTGAGGAAACTAATCCAGTAAAAAAGGCACGGAAAATTTATGATTTTATCACAACAAAAGTCAATTATTCTTTTATGCGGGAATATTTTACAATCAATAATATTTCAGAATACGCAGCTGTCAATTTAAAGGGTGATTGTGGGGTTCAGGCGATTCTATTTATTACTTTATGCCGAATGGCTAATATACCGGCAAAATGGCAGTCAGGCTTATATGTATCACAGTACTATACTGGTTGTCATGATTGGGCACAATTTTATGTGGAACCCTACGGCTGGATTTTTGCAGATGTATCTTTTGGCGGCGGTGCTTACAGAATGGGTGACTTGGATCGTTGGAATTATTACTTTGGCAATTTAGATATCTATAGAATGCCGGCTAATAGCGAGATTCAAAAAAATTTCAATCCGCCTAAAGAATATCTTAGAGCTGATCCAATCGATAATCAACGCGGTGAATTTGAATATAAAAACCAAGGACTTCCTTATGCTTACCTAGATGTAAAACAAGAACTAATAGCGATGGATGAACTTGTGTAATAAAAAAATGAAGGAAAAGGTGGAACGTATGAAAAAAGGGTTAAGAAGAAGTCTTGTGTTAGTGACAACAATACTATTGCTTTCAGCTTGCGGGGGAAATACGAGTAAAAAAGCAGATGGTTCACAAAATGGGGATAGAGATAGTAAAAAATCAGCCAGAGTATTAAATTTGATGGAAGCTTCTGAAATAGGTTCGATGGATACGATTTTTACGCAAGATGAACCAAGTGTTAATGCTCAGTCGAATGTTTTTGAAGGGCTCTATCAATTAGATGGAGATGACAATGTTATACCAGCAGTTGCAAAAGAAATGCCGGAAATCTCAGAAGATGGCAAGACGTATACAATTAAATTAAGAGAGGATGCTAAATGGTCAAATGGCGATCCAGTAACTGCAAATGATTTTGTTTTTGCATGGAAGAAAATGGCTGATCCTAAAAATCAAGCAAATTACTTTTTCTTGATGGACGGAACAATTTTTAACGGAACTGAAATCGTTAATGAAGAAAAATCAGCTGATGAATTGGGTGTCAAAGCATTAGATGATTATACGCTAGAAATTCAAATGGAAAAACCAGTCACATATTTTACGTCATTATTAGCATTTTCACCTTTCTTCCCACAAAATGAAAAATTTGTGACTGAAAAGGGCAAAGATTACGGAACTTCAAGTGAAAATATTGTGTCAAACGGACCTTTCCTTATGGAAAATTGGGATCAATCCTCTATGTCATGGGATTTAGTTCAAAATCCAGACTATTATGATGCCGATAAAGTAAAATCTGAAAAAATTCATTTTGAAGTATTAAAAGAAACGAACACTGTTTTCAACTTATACGAATCAGGTGAATTAGATGTTGCCATTTTAACGGGAGACTTCGCTAAACAAAACAAAGAAAATCCCGATTATGAAGCAATCCAACGCTCAAAAGTTTATTCACTAAGAATGAATCAAAAAAGAAATGACCAACCATCAATATTTGCTAATGAAAATGTTCGAAAAGCAGTAGCATTTGCATTGGACAAAAAGAGTTTAGTTGAAAATATTTTGGCAGATGGTTCTGAAGATATTTATGGCTATATTCCTAGAAATTTTGTATCTAATCCTGAGACAGGAGAGGATTTTAGAAAAGAAGCTGGCGAGTTAGTCAAAACTGATGAAAAATTGGCAAATGAATATTTAGAAAAAGCGAAAAAGGAATTAAATGGTGATATTACAATTGAATTACTATCTAAAGATGGCGATGGCGATAAAAAAGTTGCTGAATTTATTCAAGGTCAATTAGAAAAAACATTGCCTGGTTTGAAAATTAACGTCAAAACAGTGCCTTTAAACAATTCAATTGAATTAATGAAAAAAGGGGACTATGAACTTTCTATCAGCATGTGGGGACCTGATTATCAAGATCCGATGAGCTTCTTGGAAAATTCTGTTAGCACGAAAAACAAAACAAGCTACCACAGCGAAAAATTTGACCAATTAATTGATGATGCTTCAAATAAATATGCTAATGAACCAGAAAAACGTTGGGAAACATTAATTGAAGCAGAAAAAGTTTTAGTAGAAGAAGATGCGGCCTTGATTCCTTTATATCAACAAGCACGCGGACAGTTAGTTCGACCAGGCGTTGAAGGGATTGAGTACCATAATTTTGGGGCAACAAGTACCTATAAATATGCCTATATCAGTGAATAAAATTTTTTGAGGCAAATAGTCTATAAAATTTTTTATAATTCTTCTATCAGAAACACTTGACCTCAAACAGATTTGCTTGTATTATACTACTTGGGCACCTTTGAGAAGGTCAGAAGTTTTTAACGAATTCCAGCTCCCTATTCATTTTGGATAGGGAGCTTTTGTTTTTTATGGAGAAAAAACAAGGTTGGAGCCGTTCACTTCTCTCTACAAATCTATTAAGAGAAAGGGTTTTTTTATATTATGACAAAATACATCTTTGTTACAGGCGGCGTGGTTTCTTCGATTGGTAAGGGAATTGTCGCAGCATCTTTAGGACGATTATTAAAAAATCGCGGCTTAAAAGTAACGATTCAAAAATTTGATCCATATATCAATGTGGATCCGGGAACAATGAGTCCTTACCAGCATGGAGAAGTTTTTGTCACAGATGATGGTGCCGAAACAGACTTAGACTTAGGTCACTACGAACGTTTTATTGATATCAACTTAAATAAATATTCAAACGTGACAACTGGGAAAATTTACTCAGAAGTTTTGAGAAAAGAGCGTAAAGGTGAATATTTAGGTGCGACAGTTCAAGTTATTCCTCATATCACTAATGAGATTAAAGATAAGATAATGCGTGCTGCCAGTATGACAGATGCAGATATTATCATTACCGAAGTTGGCGGAACAGTTGGCGATATTGAGTCGTTACCGTTTTTAGAAGCGTTACGTCAGATGAAAGCTGAAGTGGGCAGTGATAATGTAATGTACATCCACACAACACTAATTCCATATTTAAAAGCTGCTGGCGAGATGAAAACAAAACCAACACAGCATAGTGTAAAAGAATTACGCAGCTTAGGTATCCAACCAAATATTTTAGTTGTTCGTACAGAATTACCAGTTTCCCAAGGAACCAAAAATAAATTAGCTCAATTTTGTGATGTTGCGCCAGAAGCCGTGATTGAGTCGCGTGATGTTGAAACACTTTATTCTATTCCATTGGCTTTACAAGCACAAAATATGGATCAAATTGTTTGTGATCACTTAAAACTTGATGTGCCAGTCGCTGATATGACTGAATGGCGTGCATTAGAAGAAAAAGTTTTAAGCTTGAAAGAAAAAACTAGAATTGCTTTAGTAGGTAAATATGTAGAGTTACCAGATGCTTATCTTTCAGTTGTTGAAGCATTAAAACATGCAGGATTTGCCTTTGATTCTGATATTGCAATTGATTGGATTGATTCACAAGAATTAACAGCAGAAAACGTTGCAGAAACATTGAAAGACGCTGATGGAATTTTAGTTCCTGGCGGTTTTGGTGATCGGGGAGTAGAAGGTAAAATCGAAGCAATTCGTTTTGCTCGTGAAAATGATGTACCATTTTTAGGAATCTGTTTAGGTATGCAAATGGCCTGTGTAGAATTTGCCCGTAATGTGGTTAAATTAGAAGATGCTGGTTCAGCTGAAAACAATCCGGAAATTACCAACAATATTATCGACTTAATGGCAGATCAGGAAAATGTTGAAAACCTTGGAGGAACTTTACGTTTAGGATTATATCCATGTAAATTGAAAAAAGGTAGCGTAACAGCAGAAGCTTATGACGGACAAGAAGTTGTTCAAGAGCGTCACCGTCATCGTTATGAATTCAATAATAAATACCGTCAACTATTTGAAGATAACGGTTTAGTCTTTTCAGGTGTTTCGCCAGATAATCGTTTGGTTGAAATTGTTGAGATTCCTGAAAATAAATTCTTTGTTGGTTGTCAATTCCATCCGGAACTAATCTCTAGACCGAATAGACCACAACATTTAATTAAAGCCTTTGTAGGTGCTGCATTAAACAATCAAAAATAGTATATAAAAAAGTACAAGACCGCTTAAAAGTCTTGTACTTTTTTCATATCATCAACCTGAAGGTTTCCTGACCGTTGCATTTTGAGCAGCAGGCGTCGAAGGTGGTGTTGACGCTTCACTACTTGGCGTAGAAATTTCGTTTTGATCGGTTGTTGTTGGTGCCTCAGGCTCTTCTGTAGGAGCAGGAACTTCGCTAGATTGAGTTGGCGGTGTTTCTGATTGGGTTGTAGTCGTACTACTAGATTCCATAGTAGATGAACTTTCCCAAGTTGGAGCTGTGTAGCTGCTGCTTGAAGGTAGCATATCTTCAAAGGCACCTTTCACATATAATTCTCCACCAGAACGTACAACACTATCAGGCATTGTCCAATCATCACCCATCTTACCTTGAGAAAGATAAACCATCATTTCTCGATAAATATCAGAAGCAGTAGCCCAATATTCATATGATATTGGTGTCAAACGGTTTTTATAACCTGTCCAAACGGAAACTGCATAGTTTGGCGTGTAGCCTACGAATGTACTGTCTGGAGCGATACTAGATGATGCTGAAGCCCCAATCTTGGCTAAATCTTCTTCAGTATAATTGGCTGTACCAGTTTTACCAGCTTGAACTAATCCATCTGCTGCAGCATTAAAGGCAGTACCGCCAGAGATAACATCTTTAAGCATATCGTTCATCATGTAGGCAGTAGAATCTTTCATAGCACGCTTGCTTTCAGGTTGAATAACGTCCTCAGAACCATCTTGATAGACAATTTTATTTACGTAAGTCGGCTTATTATAGACACCCATATTGCCGAATGTGGCATAAGCTGCAGCAAGTTTTAAGGAAGAAACACCGTACTTATTACCATCGAATTCACTAGTATTACTAGAAATTGAATTAGCAGGGACCATTTCCTTAAATTCAATTCCTAAGTTATTCAGGAATTCAGCAGATTTGTCAGTTCCAACGGCATCAAATGTTTGAACAGCAGTGGTATTACGTGAATACATTATGGCTTTACGCATAGTTAGCGCACCATAATATTGCAAATCAGCATTGTTTACAGCAATGTTAGTACCTTTATAGTTTGTTGGCTGATCCATTAAAATTCGGCCGGTTGAGTAATTTAAGTTTTCGATAGCTGGTCCATAATCTGCAATTGGTTTCATCGTGGAACCTACATCACGATCGGTTTCATTTGCTAAATTAGTCCCTAATTGAACATCATCTGGAATATTGCGTCCGCCTATCTGTGCTTTAACTTGCCCTGTTTTAACATCAATGACTGTTGAAGCAACTTGTAAATCAGCATCTGGATATTGAACATATTCGTCAGAATTAACAATGTCGTATAAGTGTTTTTGAGCAGCCATATCTAAGTTGGTGTAAATGTCTAAACCATCTGTATAAATATTTTTACCCATACTTTCAACTTCATTAATAACTTCTTTTAAGTAGTTATCAACAATTCTACGATTATCATTCGACTGTTTAAGTGGTTGAAGACCATCATCAATTGGTGTTGCTTTGGCTTCATCGTATTCTTGTTGTGTAATCTTATTGTTTTCTTTCATTGTAAACAAAACAACGTCACGGCGCTCTTTAGCAAGCTCAGGTTTTGTATAAGGATCATAATCATTTGGTGCTTGAGGCATACCAGCTAATAAAGCCGTTTGTGGCAGATTAAGCTCAGACAAGGGTTTGCCATAATAATTCTGTGCCGCTGTTTCCATACCATAGAAACCATTAGCCATGTACACTTTGTTAATGTAGTAGGTTAAGATTTCTTCTTTTGATTTTTCTTTTTCTAGCTGGATAGCTAACCAGGCTTCTTGAGCTTTTCGTTTAAGATTTTGATCTTGTTCAGAGGTGGAGAAGTAAGAAAGTTTAATTAACTGCTGCGTTAAGGTACTTCCCCCTTGTAGACCACCTGTTTTGAAGTTAGAGAAAGCTGATCCGATAATTCGGATTGGATCAACCCCGCTGTGTTTGTAAAAACGTTTATCTTCAACAGAAACAACAGCATCTTTTAATAACTGAGGAACTTCTGTCGGTTTGATCATTTCACGTTTCTCAGAACCTAATTCTTCAAAAACTTCATTATTGGCATCATAAATTTTTGATGAAACAGTGGCACTTAATTTTTCGTCATCTAGCTTGGGGGCATCTTTTGCATAAGACCAAAAAAGACCGAACCCAGCAAGTAATCCTAAAATCCCTAGTACAACTAGCGCTAAAAAGATTTTCAATAGAATTCGTTTTTTCTTTGGTTTTTTGCCACCGCTAGAAGGTGTGTTTTCCGTAGTTGTTGAAGTAGAGGTGTGACCGTGTCTGGCCGCACGAGATCCTATTTCATCAGTTGTCATTAATCACAACTCCTTTGTTTGATTGAATATGTTGGTCGACTGCGCCTAAATAAGGTACTCTAGGTGCGATACCTATTGGGATTTCGATTCCGTTTGTTTCGATAGTCAACAGGGATAACGATTTTTTGCCTGTACTTTTTTGTTCGGACCAATATGTAACTAATTTTTCTCCACTTAAAAAGAAGCATCTGTTCAATGAAGAAAACCACAAGAGAACAAAGCAAATTCCTTTTTGAGCTAAACATTGTTTAAAATGTTCAATCTGGTGTTCGTGAAAATTTTTGAAAGGAAAAGAGGTTTTATTTTGTGTTTCTTTTGCTTCAAAATCCAGATAAAATCCGTTGTAGACACCGTTATAATCAGTAGTTGAAGCTTGTCTGAAATAGGCTTCTTTGATTACTGCCGCGCTACGTTTGGGATAATCAACTTTTACAATTTGAACAGGAGTCGGTTTTTTGTGAACAACAGCTTTACTGTGTAGTAAGTAATAGGCATTACTCTTGTTGATTTCTTCTTCAAAATCCATTCCTCGTTTACCAAATTGAATTGATTTGTGTTTTTTTACTTGTTTTTTTTGTTTAGGTGTTTCATGATTACTATAGGGAGTTCCATTAGGATAATGAAAAGCCATTTATATCACACTCCTAGGCAACATTATAACAAAAAATCTTTGTGAAAGAAAAGGAATGTCTATGGAAAACGTAAAAACACTTTATGTGACTGGTTATAAAAGCTTTGAAATCGGGGTTTTTCAAGACAATGACCCTAAAATAACAGTTATTAAAAAAGTATTAAAAAGGGAAATAAGTGACTATTTGAACGCTGGTTTAGAGTGGGTTTTGGTGTCTGGTAACCTAGGGACAGAAATTTGGGCAGCAGAAGTGGTTGCTGAATTGAAAAATGATTATCCTGATTTAAAATTGGGGATTATTTATCCTTTTAAAGAATTTGGCAGTAACTGGAATGAGAAAAACCAAGGAAACTTAACAAAAATTGAAGGTTTAGCTGACTATGTTGATTCAGTGAGCCATCAGCCATATCAATCACCAGCACAATTAAAGATGCATACAAAGTTTTTATTAGAGCATTCAGGCGCTTCATTACTTGTTTATGATAAGGAATATCCTGGGAAAACGGAGTATTTCTTAAAAGATGCTGAACTTTTTTCTGAGAAATATCCGTATGAAATCCGCTTAATAACCATGGATGATTTACAAAACTCGATGCAAGAGTGAGAATCTAATTGATTTTTCCTCGGTTTTCCGATACAATAATGCTGTTGAACTATGAACTTTTATCCTAATCAAAGAAAATAATGAGGTGTAAATATGGCAAATTTAGTATACAGTCCAAAAGATATCCTGCAAAAAGAATTTAAAACAAAAATGCGCGGTTATGATCCAGTTGAAGTCGATGAGTTTTTGGATAATGTCATCAAAGATTATGAAGCATATAACAAAGAAATTTTAAAATTACAAGAAGAAAACAATCGTTTGTCAGCTAAATTAGATCAAGCATCTAAAGTTCAGCAAGCTATGCCTCGTGGTACTCAGGAAATGCCTAAGAGTGCAGCAGTAACAAACTTTGACATCTTAAAACGTCTGTCTAACTTAGAACGTGAAGTTTTCGGTAAAAAATTAGACGATACTCCTGCTTCAAACCCAATTTCTGGAATGAGTCATTCTAACTCATATGAAAGCAGCTTCCACAATCCTTATGAGCGTGAAGTAGATAATTCTGAAACACGTCAATTTTAATATTTAAATTTTGTTTGTAATTTTCGGGTGATCGCGGTTTGATTTTTTCAAGCTGAGGAAAGTCCATGCTCGCACAGGCTGAGATGTCTGTAGTGTTCGTGCTTAGCGAAATCATAAGCTAAGGTACTTGTAAAAGTAACGGCAGGAAAAATGACTAAGGTTTCGGCTATGTCAAAGTAACCTTGAAAGTGCCACAGTGACGAAGCAATTCTGGAAACGGAATTGGTGGAACGCGGTAAACCCCTCGAGCGAGCAACCCAAACTATGGTAGGGGCACTCTTCTAAAGGAAATGAACGAGTAGAAGAGGCAGATTAATTTCTGCAGATAGATGATGACCGTTGAATGTTTTTCCCTGAGAGGCATTCAATACAGAACATGGCTTATAGAAAATTACAAGTATCAGGATGACCTTCCAACTTTGTTGTGAAGGCTTTTTTTAAAGTAAGAGATAAAGATTTTTAATGTAGATAGTAGAATTATCAGTTCTTAACGATAATAAGAACAAGAGGAGATATAATGACAAAAGAAAAAACATTCAAATTAGTAGCGACAGCTGCAAGTGGTTTAGAAGCATTAGTTGGAAAAGAATTACGTGATTTAGGTATTCCTTGTGAAGTTGAGAATGGGAAAGCCTTGTTTGAAGGCACCATGGAAACGATTGCTACAGCAAATTTATGGCTAAGAACTGCTGACCGTGTGAAAATCATTGTTGGTGAATTCGATGCTTTTAGTTTTGACGAGTTGTTTGAAAAAGTTAAAGCTTTGCCTTGGGAAGATTATTTACCAATGGATGCAGAGTTTCCGGTTGCAGGTAAATCTATTAAATCAAAGCTTTATAGTACGCCAGATTGTCAGTCAATTACGAAAAAGGCAATTGTTAATCGTTTGAGAGAAGTGTATCATCGTCCAGCAACCGTGCCTTTAGCTGAGACTGGCGCTTTTTTCCAATTAGAAGTGGCCCTTTTAAAAGATCATGTAACAGTGACTATTGATACAACAGGTCCTAGTTTATTTAAACGCGGGTATCGAATTGAAAAAGGCGGTGCACCATTAAAAGAAAACATGGCAGCAGCGCTAGTTACATTGACCAACTGGCGTAAAGATCGTCCGTTCTATGATCCTGTTTGCGGTTCAGGTACAATCTGTATTGAAGCGGCATTAATTGGTCATAATATCGCCCCTGGGTTTAATCGTGAGTTTGTCTGTGAGACATGGGATTGGTTTGATTCAGAAGTATTTGAGAAAGTCCGGACAGAGGCTGATGAAAAAGCTGACTATGATATTGAATTGGACATAACAGGAACTGATATTAACGGAAAAATGATTGAAATTGCCAAAGCGAATGCAGAAGAAATCGGTTTAGGTAATTCCATTAAATTTAAACAACTAGCTTTAAAAGATTTTACTACAGATAAAGAATATGGTGTAATGGTCGCAAATCCTCCATATGGAGAACGTTTAGGCGAAGAAGAATCTGTACGTCAGTTATATAAAGAAATGGGAGAAGTTTTCCGACCATTAAAAACTTGGAGTAAATATATATTGACGAGTGATTTAACCTTTGAACAGTTTTATGGAGCCAAAGCAACGAAAAAAAGAAAATTGTATAATGGTGCCCTACGGACTGATTTATTCCAATATTGGGGAGAAAGACCACCTAGAAAACCAAGGGAAGAGTAGGTGTAATGTATGAAAGAACAAGAATTTCTGCAAGAAGTTAAAGAAATTGAGTTGTTAAATGAAGCTCTAGGCTTACTGGAGTGGGATAGTCAAACAGGGATGCCTGAAACCAGCAGTTCATTTCGCGGAGAAGTAGTTGGTTATTTATCGGGAATGGCTTTTGAGCGCAGCGTAGGAACGAAAATTAAAGACGCTATAGCTTATTTTGACATTCACACAGAGGAGTTAACTGAAACAGGTACAGAGGTTTATAAAAAGGTTAAAGAAGATTATGAATTAAATCATAGCATTCCAGCTGAACGTATGCAGGCGTATAATACGGCGTTGACGAACGCTCATGCTGCATGGCTTAAAGCGCGAAAAGCTAAAGATTTCAAAAAAATGCAAACTGAGATTGAAACGATCATCGAATTTCTAAAAGAATTTATTCCTTATTGGAAAAAAGATGAAGCAACCAATTACGATGTTCTATTAAATCAATATGAACCTGAGTTAACGGTTGAAAAACTAGATAAAATCTTTACTCAAGTAAAAAATGGAATTATGGAAATTAGAGCGACAATTGCTGAAAAAGGCACTGTTCCTCAAACTGATTTTTTAACTAGAAAAGTAACTAAAGAGCAACAACGAAAATTTGTGATGGGTGTCACAGAGCAATTAGGTTATGATTTTACTCGTGGTCGTTTAGATGATACGGTTCATCCATTTATGCTAGATTTAAACCGAAACGATGCTCGTATTACAACACGTTGGGATGAACATAACTTTTCAATGGCAACATTTGGCGTTATTCATGAAGCTGGACATGGAATTTATGAACAAAGTATTGATCCAAAATATGACTACACACCACTATCAACAGGTGCATCAATGGGGATTCACGAATCTCAATCGTTGTTCAATGAAATAATTATTGGCAGTAATAAACAATTCTGGCAAAAACAATATCCTTTCTTTAAAGAGTGTACAGAAGGAACATTTGACGACATTGATTTTGATGTCTTCTACGATTCATTGAAAGAAACAAAGGCTAGTTTAGTTAGAATTGAATCGGACAGTTTGACTTATCCGTTACACATTATTATTCGCTATGAAATTGAGAAAATGATTTTTAACGAAGATGTTTCAGTTGCGGATTTACCAAAAATTTGGAACGATAAGTATGAAGAATATCTTGGCATTCGTCCTGAAAATGATCTAGAAGGAATTGTGCAAGATGTTCATTGGTCTGGCGGCAGCTTTGGTTACTTCCCGTCATATGCATTAGGTTATATGTATGCAGCTCAATTACATCATGCAATGAAAAAGGAAATGGATGTCGATACTGTTTTATCTAGTAACGATTATTCTCCAATCAAAAATTGGCTAACTCAGCATATTCACCAGTATGGTGCGTCTAGAAAACCGAATCAATTGATTCTTGATGCAACAGGAGAAGAGTTGAATCCTCAATATTTAATCGACTACATGAAGTCTATTTATTTTGATGTATATAAAATTTCAGAATAAGCATTAGCATCAGAAAGCAGGGAGCAGTATGTTAACAATTAACGACTATTTAAAAGCTGGTGAAACGACTGTCTCCAATTTGGTCCTTGAGAACTATCACAAAATTGGACTAAATGATGAAGAATTTTTATTTTGGCTGCAGTTGTTTCATTTACAAGTAAAAGGAAATTTGTTTCCTGAATTAGCTGAAATCAGTCAAACAATGGGTAAATCGATTGATACAATCTATAAGTTACTAAATCAATTGGTTTCGCGAGGTTTTTTGACGATCCAAACAAAACAGAATGAACAAGGTCAAATGATGGATACGTACGATTTATTGCCTATTTTCCAAAAAATTGAACTTTTACAGCAGAAGGAAACAGAAACCGAAAAAGAACTTGCATCTGAAGAAACAATCAAGGCATTGTATCAAGGCTTTGAAAAAGAATTTGGTCGTCAACTATCACCAATTGAACTAGAAATGATTGGACAATGGCTGGAAACAGACAATTACCAACCAGAATTAATTCGTTTGGCTTTACGAGAGGCCGTTTTAAACCAAGCTTACAGTTTGAAATATATTGATCGAATTTTACTTGCTTGGGAACGGAAAAATATTACGACGAAAGAGCAAGTGGCAGAAGACCAAAAACGTCGAAAACAAGCCTTAATTCAAAAGGAAATTGAACAACAAAGTGCAGCGAATGAGCCAATTCCCAAAGTCACTTTGCATAATTGGCTTAATCCTGATGATAACGAGTAGGAGGTAGATAAATGCTTTCAAAAGAAAAGACAATGGAAGCAATTGAAATTATGTATGAAATGTTTCCAGATGCTGAGTGCGAACTTATTCATAAAGATCCATTTCAATTATTAGTTGCAGTAATTTTAAGTGCACAAGCGACAGATGTCTCTGTTAACAAAGCAACACCTGCCCTGTTTGCAGCGTACCCAACACCTTCTGCGCTCGCTGAAGCCCCTATAGAAGCAATCATAGATAAAATTAAAACTATTGGTTTATACCGAAATAAAGCAAAGAATATCAAGGCATGTGCAGCTCAATTGTTGGAACGATTTAATGGTGAAGTTCCTCGAACGAGAGAGGAATTAGTTTCATTGCCAGGGGTTGGTCGTAAAACGGCTAATGTTGTGATGGGCGATGCTTTTGGTGAGCCAGCTATTGCAGTTGATACACATGTTGAACGAGTATCTAAACGGTTGCGTATTTGTAAACTAAGTGCTAGTGTAACGGAAGTTGAGGATACACTTATGCGCAAAATACCTAAAGAGTTGTGGGTAAAAACACACCATACGATGATCTTTTTTGGACGCTATCATTGTCTAGCAAGAAGTCCTAAATGTGATATATGTCCATTGTTATACATGTGTCAAGAAGGCAAATCAAGAATGAATAAGATTTAAAAAAACTGTTCCCAAGCTAGCTACTAGTTTGAGAACAGTTTTTTTATTTTAACCAATTCCAATAACAAAATGTAGAAGTTTGTCTGAATAAGTTAATTCATCCAAATCAGTTTTGATTGTTTGGTTTAATAATTTTAATTGATCCGTCACAATCCCATCCACACCATAAAACATCATACGAGTCATTGTGTCTTCATCATTGACAGTCCAGGCATAAACTTTTTTGTTGTCATTATGAGCGGCATTAATGAAGTTACGGTTTAAAGTCGAGTATTCCATTGTAAAAAAGTCGACATTAGAAATAGGCGGGCCAACGATATTGAAAGGTAAAATGTAGCCAACATAAAATTCTGGTTCTTTTTCTTTTAATTCTGTCGCAATATTGAAAGTTAACGTTTGAAGTATATGTTTTTCGGCAAGGATAGTGGTACGATACTTTTCAATAAATCGATCAATCATATCGGGGCTATCTTGTTTTGTAGCTTTAATTTCTATCAATAATTTTTGATCTAATTCTTTTGCTTTGGCCAAATAGTCATCAAATGAACAGATATAATCCTCCATACCATTTTCGCTAACTTTAAGTTGGGTCAATTCAGCTAAGGTTAATTCGTTTGGACGCTTATTGACACCAGCAAGTTTTTTTAAGTTAAAATCATGCATTACCACAAATTCTTTATCTTTGGTTTCTTGAATATCCATTTCAACGTAATCTGGTTTTTCCTGGCTAGTTTTTTCTAAAGCAGATAGGGTATTTTGAACGCCATTTGCATTATCTACTCCTCTATGAGAAAGTGTTAACGGTTTTGTAAGGGAAGGATTACTTAAGTATTCAGTATTATAAGTGCCTACACCGATACCGAAAATAGCCGCTACTAAAGCTAAAACGCTAACTTTTAAAAGACTCCATTCAGTTTTAGGTTGTTTATCTTTTGTCGGAAACCACTGTGGTATTTCAGGTAAAATCCCAGCATCATCCATATAATCAATAGTGATATAAAAAATCCCCACAGTAGAAAATACAATATTCAGCAATAAAACAAATTGTAGCAAGGTCATAGCAATGACCGCACTAACCAATGCATAATCAGGAAAAGCCGACTCAATAATTGCTTGTCCAGCCAAAATAATCGTACTGCTAAATATAAATATGAAAAGAATACTACCGCCAATGACAATAAATTGTCCAAGTATCTTAAAAAATTGTTTTTTTGTAGAAAGCCAGCTTTCTTTTACAGCTTGTTGAAAGGGAACATCTCTCAGAATCATTTCTGGTAACGCAAAGATTAATCGAATAGATAAATAAAACAAAATGATATAACCAACAATGACCAAGGCGATAATCGTAACACGATTGGCAAAAATAAAATCCATAATGAAGGCTGGAACTTTTATTTTTGCAAGCAAATCAGAATTAAAACCTAACCCACTTAACGGAAGAACAAGAAAAAAGTAAAACAGAAAAAAGAGTACAGTGCTAAAACGAATTTTTTTAAGTTGCAGAATTGTCCCTTTTAGCAAATTTGAAAGCGAAATAGGTTTATTTTTCTTGATGAAAAAAATACTTAATAACAAAAAAGTAAATTCAAAGAATACGGCAATTACCATCGCTAAAAGAAGCAAAATTAGAGCAATTAGAACGCCTGGATGCTTTGCGAAAATCAAAGGTATCGTATCATAAGACAAATAATCTATTTTTCCTCGCCTTAAAATAAATCGGGTAGTACTAGCTAAAAATGGTAATAAGATAAACAGCATAAATCCATGCATTAATAAAACATCACGAAAATAAGCTGAAGTACCAGCAAAAAACTCTATCAAATTTTTAAAACTATTTTTTATATAAGTCATCTTGAGAAGCCGCCTTTATGTAATGTGTAAAAGAACCAAAATTTATTAAAACCATATTTGTTCGGTTTTAGAGGGCAAGACAAAAGTGAATTAAACGTTTGTCTTACCCTCATATTAAAATACTATTATAATCTTTTTATGCTTAAAAACCTAGTAAACCGTTTAAAAATGTACCGCCATAAATCAATGCTAAACTATACAAGAAAATTGAAGCTGGTTTTGCTAACAAAATAATCAAGGTGAACTTTTTCACTGACATTTTCGTTAAGCCAGCCATTAAACAAAGTGCATCATCTGGTGCTACTGGGAAAAAGATTGCTAAGGCGAACAAGCGCTCAAAGCGTTTTTCATTATCCAGCCAGCCGATGTATTTATTATACGTTTTGTCACTGACTAAGCTTAGTATAAACGGTTTCCCGTATTGTCTGCCTAAAAGGAAGATGAGAATTGATCCAATCGCAATTCCAACATAATTATAAATAAAACCAGCAAAAGGACCGAAAATCAAGACCCCAGCTGCACAACTGATTCCACCTGGTATAATTGGAATCACGACCTGCACGATTTGTACTAATATAAATACTAAAGGGCCTAAGAGGACTGAGTCACCAACTAAACCTCTCAATGCATTAACATCTTTAAATACACCTAACCGCATAAAATAGATTGTCACAGCAATGGTAGCTATAATTCCAACAATTGAAATGCAATTAATAATCTTTCTTGAAAGTGCGATGCTCATTTTATCATCTCCTTAGACTAGGTAACTTTAGTATAAAAGTCTTTATTTTATTTTACCATTGATTGGTAGTTCATTTCACGAATAAAATTGTAAGATTGAACTCTTTTAAAGCTATCTTACAAAATAAATAGGTAAAAAACATCCTACTTGAGACTGAATTGAAAAATAACGAAGGTTTTTCTATTTACAAGTAACAACGAGAGGATTATAATAAAATTGAAAGTTATGGCGCGCCTAAAAAATAAATAATATAAACCTGATGATTTATAAATGAATGAGGGATAGTTGTGAAAGATAAAAAAAGTGAAGCGGAAAAAATATTAAATTATGCTAACGGACCTAGTTTAGAAGAAATCAATAATACTGTTGAGGTCCCTAAAAATGCTAGTTTTGGACGAACATTGTTGGCATATAGCGGTCCGGGAGCGTTAGTTGCAGTAGGTTATATGGATCCGGGGAATTGGATTACGTCGATTGCTGGCGGTGCTGAATATAAGTACGCATTATTAAGTGTCATTTTGCTATCAAGCTTAATTGCAATGTTGCTTCAAAGTATGGCAGCTAAATTAGGGATTGTGACAGGGCGTGACTTAGCGCAGGCAACAAGAGAGCATACAAGTCGAAAAACGGGATTTGTGCTATGGATTATTACCGAGTTAGCGATTATGGCAACCGATATTGCTGAAGTAATCGGTGGAGCGGTAGCATTGCAGTTGCTATTTGGCTTTCCACTATTGATTGGTGTATTGATTACGACATTTGACGTGTTGTTATTACTTTTATTGACCAAATTAGGCTTTAGAAAAATTGAAGCAATTGTTGCTTGTTTGATTTCTATTATTTTCTTTGTATTTGCGTATGAAGTTGCTTTGGCCGATCCTAACATGGGTGAGGTTTTACGAGGATTCATTCCTGATACTAGAATTGCTACAGATAAATCTATGTTGTTTTTAGCGTTGGGTATTGTAGGGGCAACAGTTATGCCACATAATTTATATTTACATTCCTCTATTGCACAAGCAAGAAAATTTGATCGTAACGATGATAAAGAAAAAGCGAAAGCAATTCGTTTTACGATTTGGGATTCTAATATTCAATTAACGGTCGCATTTGTAGTGAACTGTTTGCTGTTAATCTTGGGAGGAGCTTTGTTTTATGGAACGAATAGCGATTTGGGAAAATTCGTTGATTTGTTTGATGCTTTGAAAAATCCTGATATCGTTGGAAATATTGCTAGTCCAGTGTTAAGTATTTTATTTGCGATCGCATTACTCGCCTCAGGGCAAAATTCTACTATTACAGGAACACTTTCCGGTCAAATTGTTATGGAAGGGTTTATTCACTTAAAAATGCCGCTATGGATGCGGCGTGTGGTGACTCGTTTGATCGCGATTGTGCCCGTGATTATTTGTGTTATTTTGTATGGTGGAAGGGAATCAGCGGTAGAAGATTTACTGCTGTATACCCAAGTATTCTTAAGTATCGCCTTACCAGTCTCGATTATTCCATTAACATTGTATACAAGTGATAAAAAAATTATGGGTAAATTTGCTAATCCAACATGGATAAAAGTTCTTGCATGGGTTATTGCGATTGTTTTAACTGCCTTAAATTTATTTTTGATCTACGGAACATTAACAGGAGTAAATGTATAAGTAAGAGAAGCTGTTCACACAGAATGGCTTTTTTGTTTATACGTGAAACTATGACAGAAGTTAATAGAATTCAAGTGGTAGAAATGGTAGAATGGAATGGACTAAAATTTTGAAATGAGGGTTTTAAGTGACTGAATATTTAAATGTTGGGAAAATTGTGAATACCCAAGGCTTGAAAGGGGAGGTTCGTATAATTTCTCAAACTGATTTTCCAGAGTTACGTTATAAAAAAGGCACCGTTTTGACACTGTTTCAAGAGAAAAAACAACCTATTGAATTAACTATTAATTCCCATCGTAAACATAAAAATTTTGATATTGTGACTTTTGTAGGACACCAGTCAATCAATGATGTTGAAAAATACCGTAATGGAATTTTAAAAGTTGCTAAAGACAATTTAACAGAGTTACCTGAAGATGAATTTTATTATCATCAAATTATTGGTTTAACTGTAATTGATGAACAAGGTGAAGAGCTAGGTAAAATAAAAGAAATTCTTTCACCAGGAGCAAACGACGTCTGGGTAGTTCAAAGACCTAAGAAAAAAGATGTATTGATTCCTTATATTGAATCTGTTGTGCAGTCGATTGATTTAGAGAACGGAGTTGTACGAGTAGAAATTCCAGAAGGTTTGATTGATGATGAAAATTGATGTATTGACGCTATTCCCTAGAATGTTTGAAGGACCAATGGGTGAGTCTATTATCGGTAAGGCAGTAGATAAAAAATTGCTTGAAATCAATGTTTCTAATTTTCGTGACCACTCAGATAGTAAACATCAAACTGTTGATGATTACCCATATGGCGGTGGAGCGGGAATGCTTTTAAAAGTTCAACCGATTTACGATAATTTAAAACATATTGAAGAAATCTCTCCTGAAACGAAGAAACGTGTGATTTTACTAGATCCGGCAGGGAAACAATTTGACCAAAAAATGGCAGAAGAATTTTCTGAAGAAGAGCATTTAGTTTTTATTTGTGGTCATTATGAAGGGTACGATGAACGGATTCGAACATTGGTGACGGATGAAGTTTCATTGGGAGATTACGTTCTAACAGGTGGTGAACTTGGTGCAATGGTGATGATTGATGCCACAGTCCGTCTACTTCCCGAGGTTTTAGGGAATAAGTTATCTGCTCAAACAGATTCGCATTCAACAGGTTTATTAGAGCACCCGCAATATACTCGCCCAGCAGAATTTAACGGTATGTCAGTTCCTGATGTTTTAACAAATGGTAATCATAAACTGATTGATGAATGGCAGCAAAAAGAATCATTAAGAAGAACATTAGAACGTAGACCTGATATGTTAGAAAAAATAGAATTAACTGAGCAGCAGGAGAAGTGGCTGCAAGAAATCCAAAACGAAGTAAACGATCACGATTAAGTTACTCGAAATGGAGGAGTATGTATGACGATATCAGCAAATGTTATTGACCAAAGTACTTGGAAACGTAAAGAACATTTTGATTTTTTCTCTGGAGAAGGTGTATCTCCGCTGTATGATGTGACCACACAATTGGATGTGACTCATTTTTATCGCTATGTGAAACACAATCGGCTATCGTTCTATTATGGTTTGATCGCAGCGACAACGGAAGTCATGAATCAAATTGAAAATTTTCGATATAAGGTTCGTGGAGATGAAGTAGTTTTAGTAGAACGTTTGATTCCAAGTTTTACAGATTTAAAGGCTGGTAGTGAGTTATTTCATATTGTAACATTGGATTTTCAAGGTAGTTTAAAAGAGTTTTCAGATGAAGCCAAAAGAGTCAGTGATGAACAGCAAGATTATTTTCCGCCTTCTGAATATCAGCAAGATACAATGATTCAATTTTCTTGTTTACCTTGGTTTTCCTTTACTAATTTAGGAAACGAGCTTAGTCTTAATCGAGATGATTCGATTCCCAAAGTAACTTGGGGAAAATTTGAGCAGATAGGGGAACGTTTGTTGTTGCCATATTCTGTTCAAGTAAATCATCGTCTGGTTGATGGTATTCATTTGGGTAAGTTAATTAATCAGCTGCAAAACTATTTAGATAACCTTGTCATTGAGCATAGTATTTAAGGTCTATCAAGAAAAATCTCTTTACAGCCTAGAATAGCTGTGTTAAACTATTTTGTGAGTGTAAAACGCTCAACTATTACGATATTCCGCTGTGGCAGTGCCATAAGAATGTTTGGAATGAGGAGAAAAAAGAATGAATCCATTAATTCAAGAATTAACACAAGAACAATTACGTACGGATATTCCTGCGTTTCGTCCTGGTGACACTGTTCGCGTTCATGCGAAAGTAGTCGAAGGTACACGCGAACGTATCCAGTTATTTGAAGGAGTTGTTATCGGACGCCGTGGCGCTGGTATCAGCGAAACTTATACTGTACGTAAAATTTCAAATGGTGTTGGTGTGGAACGTACATTCCCATTACACACACCACGTGTTGCTCAAATCGAAGTAGTTCGTTATGGTAAAGTTCGTCGTGCGAAACTTTATTACCTACGTGCATTACACGGAAAAGCAGCTCGTATTAAAGAAATTAGAAGATAAGTGTTTCTTAGATTGCCCGAGTAAGAAAAAAGTGCGAAAGTCCTTGATATCAAGGGCTTTTTCTTTTGGTTTTGTTTAAGGAAATCGTGTGTATTTTCTGTGATTGTCCTTGATTATCCCATCTTGACTACCTGTGTTGTCAGAAAACAGGGAGAAATCATAGGGAAAATTGACAACAAAAAGGATTCCCAAAATACCAAAACGATACTCCAATTTAGCAGATTAGAGGATGAGTCTGCTAAATTTCTAAAAAAAGGCAGTGCAGCTACAACGGTTGTAAATTGGACAAGCCAAAGCACTTTTTGACAAATGAAAGGGCGATTGAGCTTATGTTAAAAGAAGATCATAGAATTATTTGGAAAGAAAAAAACGATCTAGAGCTAATGCTGATTATTCAAAAATTTATTGAAATGAAAGATATTAAGACTGTAAGGGAGTATCAAAAATTTAAAAAAGAAAATTCTAGTACAGTCCCTAGTCTTTGGGTAATCAATGAACGATTTGGTTCATGGGAATGTTTATTGAAGCGTTTGGGAAAGAAGACTTATGATCGATATAGATGGGCAAATTATTCAAATGAAGAATTATATGAGATTGTTCAATCATTTATTTTGACGAATAACATTCGTTCGCAAAGAATGTATGAGGTAAAACGTATGGACAAAAATCTTCCTAGTGTATCAATCTTGAAGAAACGCTTTGAGAACATGAATGATCTTTTTAACAAAAAATCTAGTGCAGTTATTTGTGCAACAGACTTTGAGCTTTTAACAAGCTTAAAAAATGAAATCATTCGATTGAACCTAGAAGAAAGCTTGTCGATGACCGAGTTTAGGAAAAGATATGATAGAGACGCTTTACCATCAATTGATACGATTATGAGAAGAACAAATAAAAATTGGGAAGAGTTATTAACTGAAATTGGTTATGATTATCGACCAGTTAAAACAAGTAGACTTTTACAAAATTTAGAAAATTAAGTACGAGGTTATGAACGAATAAAATAATTACACAATAGCCTGATTTTGAACCTAAAAATCAGGCTATTTTTTGTAGAAAAGGAGGAAATTTGTTGAAGATAATAAAAAAATCAATAGATGTTTAATAAAGTAAATACTACAATAAGAAGAATCATTTCATAAAATTGAAGATAGTATCAACATGCTATGCATTGGACAGAAGAGAAATAAGGAATAATACTATAAAAATAATTAAGAGTACAAGAGCAATTCTTTTTGATTTTAGACGTAGATTGGTGCTTGTATCATTAATAGAGATATTCATTAAGTATATTGAAAAAATGATGCCAAGCGTGTATAGAAAATTAATCATATGCTTTCCCTCCTAAGAATTTATGATTTAATCGTATAGATACTCAAAAACTGTTCTTAAATTTTTTAGAGACACTAGCATACATACAAAAGCTTTTTTACTTGGTGGACAACCTGGAGCTGGAAAGACAGCTTTAAGATATGCAATCATGAAGGAAATTGGTACGAATATAATTGTGGTAGATAATGATTCATTTAAACAAGCCCATCCAAATTTCGATGAAATTGTAGAACAATACGGCAAAGACTATGTGACACAAGTGACGCCATTTTCTAATCGTTTGACAGAAGATATTGTGGAATATTTGAGTGACAAGAATTATCATTTGATTATAGAAGGAACTCTAAGAACGATAGAAGTACCAACAATGACTGCTAGTTTACTAGAAGCAAAAGGATATAAAATGAGTCTCTATGTCGTTGCTGTTTCAAAAGACTTGTCCTATTTAGGGACAGTATCAGTTTTCTAAAGATGCTATAACGGCTAGAGAAACAAAAAAGGAGCAGCATGATTTGGTTGTACAAAATTTATCAGAAAATGTTTCGACCTTATATAAAGAAAATGTCTTTAAAACAATCAAGGTTTTTGATAGAGAAATGAATCTATTATACGATTCTGGACAGACACCTTTAAAGAATCCAAAAAATGTTTTAGAACCGATATTAAGTGGGGAAGCAGAGACTGATGGTCTTATTGTTCAAATTGAAAAGACTATGCAGTTGATGGAGATAAATGGGCATCAAAAGTCTAAAAGTTATAAAGACTTGGTAATTAAATATAAATCTTTAAAAGAGATATTCTAAGAAATGAATAGCTTTTTAAGGGTTTATATGTTAAGCGATGGTGGGATATTACTGGATTTTTGTGAATAGAAAATGATTTCTTGGAAAAGTACGATATAGTCTAGGGGAATTATAATGCATTAATTAGTTATACTATCGTACGTAATACTTAGCATACTTTTTAATTATTATATTCTTGCTTGATTAATAGAGTAAGCACGTTAGCTTAGATGAGCAGTTCAAAATATAAAGATAGAGTTATGAAGCTAGATTGAGTAGAATAGTGTGAGAAGGAGTATACCAGATAAGAAATACAATCTTGTCTGGTATTTTTATTGTTTCTACAGGACACCAATAAAATTGTAGTCAATATCAATCAATTTAAATTTTACGATTCTCAATTATTTACTGTAGAAAGTTGATTAAGTCGAAAATACATTAAAATAATCATGTTAAATTATGATGCCGATGATAATTTTTCTTAGTCAATATGAGTTATTTTTGTCATAATAATTTCTTTAATTTTTGGAGAAGTAAGTTAGTTTTGGGCTAAAAAAATTATAGATAGTTTATGGAGCCGTAAAAACAAAAAATTTGATGTAGCTTTCAAAATATGAAATGTACAATAATAGCATTTCGTTAGGCTAAAAAATTTACTATAGAAACTTTTAAAATATTTTAGGGAAAAGCTAAATAAATATAAGTCACTGAAACTGAGTACAATTTGATAGGAATGATTTATAATTTAAAGTTTTTTACCATCATATTTGATATACTTGAGAAAAAGAAAAAAGGAGTGGCAAGATGGGAAAAAATCTATTTTCTAGATCTGATACAGGTGCAAAGGCTGCTTGGAAAGGTTTTTCATCACAAACAACGTATATTGCTTCAAGACTAATTAAACTTAAAGAGGACTTTGAATTTTGCCCTGAGCAAGTCGAAGATCTATTAATAAAAAAGAACGGAGTTGCTCATGAGATTGTCCAAGTAAAAAATCTTTCCACTCCACTTTCTTTGTCAGACTTGAATCCAAATGAAGCTGACTCTTTCTTTAGAAGATGTTTGTCGTATAAAGATGTCAATTCAAATATAGTTCTTAAAATTATCTCGTTTGGGAAGGTTGGTCCTGAAATTGCGGGCTTTAGTGATGTACAATCAATAGAATTCAAACAAATTAGCTCTAAATTAAATAAAAGTGGCTATGAAGAGGAAGACATAAACTGGCTCGGTAGTCATTTATCTATTGAAGAGGTAGATGAAGTTGAGCTAATTGACACAATCTACAGCCAATTAGCAGAAACCGTTGAAACTATGGTCTCTCCCATGATATTTTTAGATGTCTTGACACAGTACGTAGCTAATCTATCTAGGCATTCTGACTCCACTACTAAAAATTTGTGGTATAAAAAAATTAGACAAATAAGCATTGAATTGGCGGCAGTTAGAGGATTTGCGAAAGAATTTGGTAATTCTATACTTCCTATGACTGAATACGAACAAACTGAAAGTTTAGATAAGTTAAAAAAAGAATATGCGGTTGGCACTAATGCTCAGCCACAGCATATACGCTTAGGACTTGATATTACTAGGGATTATTGGATAGATCAAATAGAAAAATCTTTTCAAAATGAGAAGATAGTTGTTATAAAAGGAGCCTCTGGCCAAGGTAAATCATCTCTGTCATATCGATACTTATACAACTACTATTCAGAAAAAGACATTTTTTGCATTCAATCAGTTACTAATGAAGAACAGGCTCAGAATATTGCTATTGCTTTAGATGGTCTAGCGAAAGAGCATAGCGATATTATCGTGTATTATGATATCTCTCCTCAAGATACAAATTGGACTTGGATTTGCGAAAAATTACATGAATATGGTTCTGGATTCAGGTTGTTATTATCAATAAGAGAAGAAGATTACCGGAGGGCAAATATTGATAATTCGAAGACACCAATCGAATATATAGACCTTAGATTGAGTGTCAAAGAGGCGGAAATAATTTTTCAAAGATATGAAAATAATGAGTTTCGCTCTTTTAAAGAAGCATGGGATGCTTTCGGCGGAACTGGTCCATTAATGGAATTTACCTATATGCTAAATCAAAGCCAAACTTTGAGAAAGAAGCTTGAGTCCCAAATAAATCGAATAATTACCAGTGAAGATTATATTGAAGAATGGCTTGTGTCTTTGCTGGTTGTTAGTTATGCTGGAAAATTTAGCATTGATGTAGACACAAAAAAATTATTCTCGAATATTAATGTCAAAAATAGATCGAAAATGATATTTTTATTTGAAGAAGAATATCTAGTAAAAGTTTCTGATAATAGCAGAAAGATAAATTCGCTACATGCATTAAGAGCAAGTCTTATTTGCGATATACTACTAGAGTACCTTCTTGTTACTGAAATCGATGTTATCGATTTGGTCATGAATTCCACCAACACTAATTTGTTCTTTTTGTTAGTGTCATATTTTTATGATAATAATATAAATAATGAGTTATTAAATATTTTAAGTAGTGTAAAGTATGATTCATGGAAGTGTTACTCAAGTGTAATTCGAGCTCTGCTTTGGCTGGAACTACGAAAATATTACTTAGAAAATAGAGCCACTATATTTAGAATTGACAATCACTATCCTGGGAAATTTCCAATTTTTTTATTAGGAGATGTTACAACATACTATCCTCAGTTTGAAAGTGGTGAATTACTAGAGATTATGCGTGAAAGTCAACCTGAGAGGGTTCAGGTGATTGAAACTGATCTTACTATATTGAAAAGCAAAAAAATGAAATATGATTTTATCGACAAATTTATGAAGAATACTATAGACAACATACCTGTTTGTGATATAAACACCTCGGAAGAGTTAAGTGCAGCTGGTTATGGTCTTTTTTGGTTGGCACTTAGAGGCATAAAGATAGATGAGTCGAAGGTTAGTCTACAGGATAGTATTCTAGATAATGAAGAGTTTTTGGAGCCTCTTCTGAACTTTAGTGTTGGTATTCAAAAGCAAAGCATGATGCAAATTTACCAAAAGATTTATCCTGTATTATTAGAGAAAATTAAGATAAAATATGGAATTGTTTATCTTGTGGAGGATAAAAATTCATATGATGTATTTTGTCTCATGAATATATATGATACGGAGAAAGCAAAAATTCAATACGAAAATAGTTATATCATGTCAATAGTAAGTTCTTTTAGAAGGCTTTCAATTGAAAAGGACCAGTATAATGTCAAATTAATTGGTGATCAAATTATTGATAATCTGGAAATCCCAGAAGTCATTAAAACGATTAAAGCTAACAATTTACCCTGGTTGTGGGTTACAGAGATTAATGGATGGCTAATTAAACAGCACGAGTATGATATGCTGCCAGATAATTGGAATGAAGCAAATGATAACATTAAGATATGTATGAACCAAAATATTGAAATAATAAAAATTCTTGAACGTGGGTTAACACATTTCTATAAAAAGAAAAACTTTTCTAGATTAAATATGGATGAACTATCAAGCAAAGTTAATAGTGCTATGATTTATTTGAACAATAGTTTTCTTTACTATCCTAAAGTCTCTGTTGATAAGTTTGGAGTCAATAACAATAGAGTTATTGTGGACACTAACAACAGCTCTATGTCTAAAATTAATGAGTCTCTTAGGTTTTCTGAATCTACTAGTAATTACCAATTCAGTCGAGCTTTTTCTGATTATAGGATTAAATTAAGTTCATTTTATGAGAATATGTATAAGCTTTTAATAGAGCGTTTCAATGGAGGAGAAATCTCACACCAATCTAAATTATCACTTATCAATCTCGTAAACAGTGTTGATATTCTATACACAGCGAGAGAGATTTATAAAAAAGAGTTTCAAGTATCAAATGAGTTAATAACTACGGAAGATTATAATAATTTACTTGTTTTTGTGGCTATTTGGTCTCACCTGTACGAATCTGAGTTTAGGATTGAACGAAATATGAGATATGAAAGGAAAGAATATTTAAAGAGGTATCGAAAAAGAATATTTAACTTTTTAGAAAATAGAATACTTAGATATGATGGTGTTATTGATTTAGATGCCTCTGATAATATAATAATGAATGTAGAGTACTCTAGCTTGGAAAATATTTTCAAAAAACTAGTTGATGAATTCAATTATACTTTTCCAGAGATTGATATTTTTTCATTTGAAAATATTCTGTGGAAACAATCTTTTAAAGAAATTATTGTTAGTCCAAGCTTTTTGGGATATAAAGTGCCTCCTAGTTATAAATTATTAAGCGAAAAGTTTGCATATATAGATGATATTGAAAAACTAATGATGACTACTAAACAGACAGATGAAATAAAGATCGACCATCCCGCACTCGCTTCTTTTTTCAGGTACAATAGTTTGCAGATGGATTTACGCGTTTATTCGATATACTCATGCCAAGTTAATCAGTTTTTAGAAAATAAAAGAGATCATCAAGGTTATGATGAAAATATTTTTGGTGATTGGAAAATTAAAGTAAATAAAGTAATCTGTGATGATATTTTATCTTTAATATATGATAGTGCCTTGTCTGTTGTAAGTGAAATTAATAAAGATGGTAACCAAGAGCTGAATGGTAAAATAAGTGATTTAAATACTTTAGTTGAAGGATTTAAAGCAAAACTAGATGGATTGCTTGTCACAAGTAGCATCGAAAAATGGATAGACTTGATAAATCAACTTCATTTTTTATGTTCAGAACTAACCGATATGATTTCTTTTGATCTGGAAGAGCTACTAGTTACATCTAAAAAAAATAGAAAGCTTGGAAATGATGAGGAAAGTTTATAAACAAAAGATTCTCTCCTTTCATTGCCTATATAAGCAATGAAAGGAGAGGTTTTTATGAAAGGAAATTATTGGAATTAAAAGTTCACGATTTGATAAATAAGCATAATATTTCTTTAAGCGAGCCTTCTAATTACATGATATTGAAGTAGCAAGATGATTGAGTGAACTAGCGAATGACAAAAGACAAAGATATAAATTAATCATTTAATTAGAATTGTAGAAGCTTTGGATGTAGATGGGATTGGTGAGATTATTCAGTTAAAGAATATTGAATAAATTTATCTGGATTGTAGTCTTATATAATGTATAATGGTGATGAAGATAAAATGTGGTTAGATTATCACTATATGAAAGAATAATTATTTTTGTAAACGCTCTATTGTATTAACATATGAAAATAACTTGAAAGAAGGGAAATAAATTGGAATATGAAGAGATAAAGAATTTTGAATTAGTACAAATTCAAGAAAACAAACATCCCTTCAGTGGATTAGAAACAAAAGTTCTTAAAGAGATACTTGAATTTTACTATACAGGAAAATTGTCAGTGACAAAAATAATTGATAAGTTTGAGCTTGAATTTGATAAGGTTTCCAAATTTTCTGTGTATTTGCCATTTTTCTATACAACAAGAAAATGCCCTTACGATAATCGTTATCTAATTGCACAATTGCCTAGTAAATCTAGTTTAAAATATTTTTCCCCAGATGTTCAGTGTGAGAAGTGTGGTCATATTGAATATGATAAAGATAACAGAGAGTGTAGTTGTAGTAATTGTCAGTCAAAAAAAGAAAATGATAAAAAGAAAATTTCATCTATTATCCATGATATCTATTTGGATAGTGAAGTTGAACTTCAAGATATAAATGTTTTTGACAGAGTGAATATTGCAGCGCTATTCCAAATTAGCAATTTGGAGTTTAATTGTTTAGTGCCACAATATAAAACATATAAGGAATCAGTAAATGGCTTTACAATGGACACCCTTAGGGATTTAATTGATAAAGATATACTGAAAGTCTCTGAACAAACTCCATTAGAAGTTTTTTCAAAAATTACTGATACAAATTTTTCTTATAGAGTAGATGAAACACTCTTTTCATTAAATATAGTAAGCGAGCGCTATAGCAGAATAGAACTTTTTGAAGAGCTAAAGTATTTAGATAATATTGAGTTAGAAAATTCTAAGGAATATATTCATTTGTGGAAGAGTTACGTTATTCAGGAACTACTTAAGATATTTAGATTTGAAATGAATAAGTTGGGATTTTCTAGGGAATTGTATGATGAAGAAAAAGAAAAAATATTTTGTAATGCATTTGATGGGTGGCTTAAATTATATTCCCCATCACAAGTCTATGCGCTATTATATAAATCAATAAGAGATGCAGACAATGCGAGAACAACTGGGACTATTGGTAACTATAAGTATCATGAAATTAAGTTTATTATTGTACTCGTTGATAAAATGATTATTAAGTATGAGAAGGAAGGTTGGGAAGTTAAGAGCTATGATTATCCAAATCAATTAGAACTAGATATACAAACAAAATTATTTTTTGTGAATGTTGTTAAGGAAAAAAATTGGTTTGGTTCAATTATTCCAGATTGGAATCAAGTTACTTTTGAGAAAATTAGTACAAGAAATAGCATTATTATGAATTATGCGGAATATATAGATAAACTAGAACTCCAAAAAATAGATGATTTTTTAGAAAGAATGATTCAAACAGCTGAATATTACTACCTCATGCCTTATGGATTAGTAGTAAAGGATGGGCTTGTTGAGTGCTTATTTGCAACAAGTAAAGATTTAAGAGGATATTTAGATATTTTAAAAGAGTCTGGTCGAGTTGAAAAAGAGTATATTGGTGAAAGTGTTGAAACACAAATTTCACATAGTTCAAATCTTTATGTCAATGGAAGTTATTCATCAAATCTAATTTATCTTGCAATTAAGATGTTGATAGAGAATAGGGTTCCATCTATTGATGAATGGAAAAATAGTAATTAAAAAAATGTTAGGAGCGATCAGCATGATTTCCAAAGATTTAAGAAAGCAACTAAAGTTACCTGTCACAAAGGAGATAGTATATTATAGACGTCTTAGAGGAAAAGAGTATATTAAGTTTGATGTGGAGTCTATTGAAATACTAGAACAATATAATCCGTCAGGAAGTTACTCATTACAAATTGTTTTTGTTTAACGCAACTGAAAAGTGCACCACGTGATGATTGAAAACTGCACCAGTTAGTTTAACCAATTTTTTGTATCTTCCACACGGAAAGATTTCCCGCTTAAATCTAAAACGTGTGCCCGATGGGCAATTCGATCTACCATAGCTGCAGTAAGCATAGGATCCTTAAATACTTCTTCCCAACGGTCAAATGATAAATTTGTTGTAATAATCATTGAACCCGTTGATGTACGATTAGACAGTAAGTTAAAAAGAATTTCACTTCCTACTTGATCGAATGAAACATAGCCTAACTCGTCTAAGATGACTAAGTCATACTTACTAAATCTCCGTTTATAATAGGTCAGCTGGTTAGCGCTCATGGCTTCCTTTAACTCAACGACGAGATTAGGAATATTCGTGAACAAGACACTTTTTCCTGTCAAACATGCTTCCATACCAATGGTTGTTGCTAAATGAGTTTTACCAACTCCTGGATTACCCAATAAAATGAGATTTTCTTTTTTATCAATGAATTGAAGCTGCTGAAGCTCCTTGATTTGTTTTCTTAGTTTTGATGATAAATGACTATCCAGATAGTCATCAAACGTTACTTTTTGAGGTAATTTTGCTTGCCGAATCAATGTATGAATACGATTGTTTTTCCTTCGTTCGACTTCTAA
>NZ_AMDP01000027.1 GCF_028128615.1 Enterococcus sp. 5H
CTTATGTTGATACTGACATTTTTCTTTTTAGGAAAACCAGTTTTTGTTAGAACGGTAATTGGTAGTATTTTATTACCTCTTTCACTAGCAGTCGTTCCAGAAATTATGGTAACTTCGGATCGTTTATTATCAGTTATTTTCGGTAGTGCGATTTTCGCTTTAGGTGTGGCTATTCTTTATAAAATCGGCGCTTCCAGCGGAGGAACAACAATTCCTCCGTTGATTTTCAAAAAGTATTTTGGAATCAGTACCTCGATTGGATTGTTAGTTACAGACTCTGTCATTGTGATTTTTAATATTTTTGTTTTTGGTTTTGAAGAGTTCTTATTTGCTATCTTATCATTAGTGATAACATCGATTGTAATGAACTATATTGAAACTGGATTAAAACGAAGAAAAGCAGTTATGATTATGAGTGAAGATCATATCGAAGAAATCAAACAAGCTTTGCTGGATAATGTAAGTCGGGGAATTACAGTGTTTTCCGTTTCAGGTGGTTATACAGGAAATGAAAAAAATATGTTGATGATTATATTAAGTAATCAAGAATATCCGACAGTTTTAAACATTATGGAAGGGATCGACAAAAAAGCTTTCATAATTGCTTATAATGTTTCTGAAGTTCATGGAGTTGGTTTTACCTATCAGCCAATCGAATAATAAATTGGAGCGAATGAATAATGAAAAAGAAAAAAATAGCGATCATTGTACTGAGTATTATTATGGTTAGCATTTTCTTTTTTTGGCGGACACCGTTGTTGATACGAGGCCCGGGGACTATAATCGGCTTGGAAAATAGTGTGGCAGTAAACGAGCAAAAAGATCAACAAGCTGGGGCTTTTTTTGTTACAACTGTTCAAACAAGATCTGCCACAATTGCTGAAATGGTTGCTACACTTAATGATCCGTTTAGAGAAATCGTAAATCAAGAAACTGCAAATGATGGATTGCCAACTAATGTTTCTAGACTGATTCAACGTAATTCAATGAATACATCTCAAAATATTGCCAAAAAGGTTGGTTTGGATTTAGCGGATAAAGAAGCATCTATCCAATATCAAGGTGCATTTGTTCTAATGGTTTCCAAAAATTCGCCCTTTTACAAGAAATTAATGCCGGGAGATATTGTTTTGGCGATAGATCAGCAACCAGTTGAAGAGTCTCAAGAAATAAGTGCATACCTACAAAAACAGCAGCCAAATAGCAAAGTTACTTTAGTGATTCAACGCCAAGGTTCTAAACAAAATGTTACCGGAGAAGTAATCTATAATGAAAGTACCGAAATGAATAGTTTGGGTATTCAATTTATGGATCAGACAAGATTGATTAGTGATGTTCCGGTAGCGATTGATTTGGGTGCTGTCGGTGGACCCTCAGCTGGCTTGATGTTTACCTTACAGGTCTACACATTAGCTTCTGAGAATAATTTGAGAGCTGGGCGGAATATAGCAGGAACAGGTGCGGTTACGTTGACTGGTGCCGTGACTCGAGTAGGTGGCATTGCAGAAAAAGTTTATGCTGCAGATCAAGCTGGTGTTGATGCTTTTTTAGTTCCAGATGATGAACTATCAGAAGAACTGCGTAAAAATTTTCCTGATATCCAGACAAATTATCAAGAAGCGTTAGATGCTGCTGAAAAATTAAATACAGATATGGAAATTGTACCTATAAAAAATGTTCAAGATGCGATTGACTGGTTAAAAGCTAAATAAAGAGACGAAAACAGCTGCATAGGAAAAGTAGCAAATTTTTTCTTATGCAGGATTTTTTTATTTCAAAAATAAATTGTAGAAAGCAAGTAAGAGGAGCGACAAAAGGAAAGAGTACCGTGCAGTAATAGCAAGCATAAAAAATGCTTGGATTTATAAAGAAAACTATTTAAAAAGTTTTTTGGTTTTAGGTGCTATTAGAATCTTACTCGTAATGCCAATTTTGACTTTTCTTTTCTATAAAGTTTTAGAGGTTTCTGAGATACAAGGAATCACAGAAACAACTATTATAAGTGTCTTAAGCAAACCCTTGTCACTTTTACTACTTTTCGTCGTTATGATAGTATCTTTATTTTTTATCTATTGTGAAGTAGGTTATCTCTTTCTTTTAAGCCGTTTACAAATGAGTGAAGAACGTATTAGTTTTAAGCAAATCCTTATACTGCTTGGTAAAAAAGCCTTTTATTTTTTGAGTTATCAGCTATTATTCTTTTTTGTCTACTTTATTTTAATTTTACCAATCGCCTTATTTGGCTTAAATCCAACTACGACTCAATCATTACGAGTTCCTCATTTTATTACGGATGAATTAATGAAATCTTCTATAGGGACATTTATATACATTTTTGTTTTATTGTTAATCTTTTATATAAGCATGAAATTACTATATACAGTACCGTTTTTTGTGCTTGATCAAAAAATGACAATCGGACAAGCCATGAAAAAAAGTTGGTCGAGAACGAAAGGACAGATTTTAAAAAATACAATTACTTTTGGACTTATTTTAATCATACATAGTTTTGTGATTGGAATCGGAATTCTACTATTTTTACTGCCTGTAATTTTAGCGGAAACAAAATTTATTGCCGCAGCACCATGGGTTTCAGGTTTTATGCTGACATGTATTCAATGGTTTTTATTTATGGGCTATGGGATGCTTCAAGTGGTTTTCACTGAATTGATTTTGAGATTTTCGAATATAATTTCGGAGCAAAGTAGCGAGAAAATGGTATCCCATCTATTTCCTAAAATATCTGGAAAGTATCCAATCATCGTTCTTATTCTTATTTTTATGATAATGGGCATTAGTAATACTGGAATTCTTAGTCAAATAATTTACCAGCCCAGCACATTGATTATTGCTCATCGTGGCGATACAGCAAATGGCGTTGAAAATACAATATCCTCACTTAAATCAGCAGCTGAAATTGGAGCAGATTTTGTAGAAATGGATGTGCAGGAAACGAAAGATCAGAAATTTGTGGTTTTTCATGACTATACTTTGCGGAGGTTGGCCAATCGTTCAGAATCAATTTCTGATTTAACCTTAGCAGAATTACAAGAAATTACTGTCAGCAGCGGCAGTTTTTCCGACAAAATCCCATCTTTAGAAGAATATATTGAGGTAGCAAAAAAAGAGCACGTAAAGCTGCTGATCGAAATTAAACTTCATGGGAATGAATCTGCAGATATGGAAAAAAATCTCGTAGAACTTTTGCAAAAAGAAGGGGTAACAAGAGATTATTTAGTTCAAGGTTTGAACGGAGAAACAGTAAAACGTGTAAAAGAATTAGATCCTACGATTAAAACAGGCTATTTAGTCGCACTAAATATAGGAAACTTACCTGAAATAGAAGCTGATTTTTTAGTTTTAGAAGAGTTTTCATTCACTACTCGTTTGCTTGAACAAGCAAGGGAGCAAGGGAAAACCGTTTTTGTTTGGACTGTTAACAGAGAGAATCTTATGAGAAAATACCTTCGTTTAGATATCGACGGGATGATCACCAACTATCCTCAAACAGCTTTACAACTAAGAGCAAATTTTGATAAAGAGCACACCCTTACAGCTCGGATAAAGGCTTTAATCGAATAACAAGAAAACAAAAGCTAGAGTAAAAACAAGAAGATTAACTATATAATGAGCTAAGTAAGAAAGTAAAAATCAAACTATCTCATTATTGCATTTCACTTTTTCAAGTGGTAGAATAATCAAGTAGTTAACAATTTGTTTGGGTCGTTAGCTCAGTTGGCAGAGCAGCTGACTCTTAATCAGCGGGTCATGGGTTCGAGCCCCTTACGACCCATTGGGTGCCAAACCCACGAGAATGGTATTCTATCGGCGTTTTAGGACGTTTAGAAGATGGAGTATGCATTCTCTTTTTTTGTGTATTTTGATTGTGTGGGACTAAAAAATACTACTTATAAATAGTTAGTTAATTTTTTTGTTATTTTAAATTAAGTCGTCTAGTTTATCGCTCATTGATTTTTGCTTGTTAGGATAGAGATGTCCATATGTGTTGGTGTTAGTATCAAATCTTAGACAACTTTTCGTAGAGACAAAAATAAATTAAACTTATCTACGAGAGGATGAATTTTTATGACCCGATATGAAGAAAATTTTAAACAGATGATTGTTGAACTGAACCAAACTGGACGTTCTGTTCGAGGATTAGCGAAAGAATATGGCGTATCTGAAGCGACGATTTACAAATGGAAGAATTTATATTTACCAAATCAGTCCACAGGACTGACTGGAAGAGAAGCGGCTGAACTGAAAAAAGAAAATGCTCGATTGAAAGAAGAACTTGAAATATTAAAAAAGCCGCAGCCATATTCTCTCGAAAGACCTAAATTCGCTTGTTCAATTTATTGAAAAATGGTGTAAGGATTACACTGTTTCTTTGTTGTGTCGGCTGTTAGAAATCCCTAGAAGCGTCTACTATTTCCATAAAAATAAATCGTTGACAGCTACAGAAATCAGAAATAATAAGTTGAAAAAGAAGATTTCAACCATCTTTTTTACGAATAAACACCGCTATGGTGCCACAAAAATTCATCAAGTTTTATTAAAAGAAGGGAGTTCAGTATCTCTTAAGGATGTCCAAAAGCTAATGAAACAATTAAATTTAAGGTCGATTGTAGTTAAAAAATATAGCCCCCAAAGGTCTAATCAACCAATTATTTCAAAAGAAAACCTCTTACATCAGGACTTTTCTACTCAAACGATCTGTGAGAAATGGGCAGCTGACATTATTTACATTCCTACCAAGAAAAATGGGTGGTGTTACTTATCTTCAATCATGGATTTGCACACGAAAAAAATTATTAGCTATACATTTTCAAAACGAATGACTGTGGTTTGTGTCATCCGAACATTGAATAAAGCAAAACTATAATATCACATTCCAAAAGGAATGATTCTATACACTGACTTGGGTAGCCAGTACACAGCAAGAGAAGTGGAACAATGGCTTGAAACCAACAAAATAAGACATTCCTATAGTCGAAAAGGAACGCCTTATGATAATGCAGGAATCGAATCTTTCCATGCCTCATTGAAAAAGGAAGAAGTATAAACAACAAGTTACTCAGATTTTGAAGAAGCAAATCAAGCTTTATTTAGCTACATTGAAGGATTTTATAATCGAAACCGAATTCACAGCTCAATTAACTATTTTACTCCGCAGGAGTTTGAAGAGCTGGCAAAAGAAAAACTGGTGTAATCGTCTCTACTAAATTGTGTCCAAGATCTTGACTCAAATCCAGTTAGCTCTAGTGTTAGCATTTATTACTTTTTCTATTTGTTTTTACTAGGAACTAGGTGGTTTAAAGAGAAGCTATTGTAATATATGCGTTTCTATCAATCTTACTTTGTACGGATGAATTAAAAAAGTATTACTGTTCTTAGCAAGTATCTTTATTTAATTTACTATACTTGAAGTAAAATAAGCTCTATCAAGTCAAATAGCCTAGCTAAACTGGGAAATTAAATTGTGACTTAAATATATATAAATAATACATTGAATCGTAAATATAATTGTTATTGTACCTGTACTTTGCTATACTTTTCTTAAACTAAGAAAAGGGGACTCACATGACGATTAATAGTAACTCAAGTATTGCTGGGGGAGTATCTGCTTCCTTCAGTAAATCTGCAAGTGCTTTAAATAGCCTCTCTATTTCTGTCGGTTCTGGACAAATAAATGTGGCTGGGAATGGAACTGCAATCACTAGCTTTTCAAGTTTTCAATCAAGCGTAAAAGCCGTTTCTAACAGTGTGGTGACAGCTGGGGATAATATTAACTCTGTTGCCAAAGAGTTTGAACGGATTGACCAAAAAATCGCCCAATTACCTAACCTATCCTTTGGAGGTATGAGGTAATGGAACTAACACCGCAACAACTCTTTGAAGATAAAAACCATCAGTTTGGAAACCAACTGGAAGAATTACAAGATGCACAGCTAGACAACAAAAAGGCACTAAGAAACCTAGAGAATCTACAAGAACGATTTCACTTGTTACAGCAACAAGAACAAAAAGTTTATCAAGGATCATTGAATGAGGTAGATCCAGAAGAACGATCTTTTTTCGAAGAACGTCATGATGAAGGACTTCATTTATCACGAAAAATCCAACAAGAGCTTGAAGAGGATCGAGAACAATTAGAACAAGAGCGAAGAAATTTGTTCGAAAAAGAAGAGTCCGTAAATGCAGCTCATAAAGCCTTCCTAAAAACCGAGAGGGAGGCGACTAGCAGTGGGGCTTAAATTTGTCGTATCAGAAGCACAAACAAGAAGTACAAAAGCTTCACAAGCTAGTGGTCAGGCACAACAAGCAGCCGCAGCGTTACAACAAAGTATTCAAACTTTTCTATCAGCGCCGTTATCTAGTAAAGCCTATGATTCGGCAAA
>NZ_AMDP01000028.1 GCF_028128615.1 Enterococcus sp. 5H
GTGATCATTATGGCCATTTTAGCGCTGATAAATGTAGTATATGTACTAAAGGATCGTAAGATTTTCAGTAGAAAAATTAGTAGTGTAGGACTATTACTAGGTCTTATGTTGCTTATGTTCGTTGCTTTCTTCATGCCTGTTTTCTTTTGGTTTGGAGCGAATCCGATTATCTTCAGTGTAATAGCCATTTGCGGAATGATGATTACACCAAAAGAGTATAACTGACATATAGATTAGCCTATTTCAGATATAGTACATGGCTGTATTAAAGTGATCTTGAGAATTTCTCACAAGATCACTTTTTTTCATATCAAAACAGATACATAGAACAAATAATTTGTAGTATATAGATTAAAATAAATATCTTTCTGTGTTAAAATACTATTGGAATAAAAATAACGATAAAAGGAGAGACTAAAAATGGCTGGGGATCGCATTAAATTATCACCACAAGAACTACGCAC
>NZ_AMDP01000029.1 GCF_028128615.1 Enterococcus sp. 5H
GCGGAATTCACTAATACCAACAGCAATGATACAACTGCACCCGACCAAGAGACAGTTGTCACACCAGCTGGAGAATACCTTGATACTATGGTAACGGATGAAGAAGGAAAAGGAAAGAGTGTTGTTCCTTTTACCAATGGTACGCAGAATAGGTACATTTTTGATGAAATCAATGAACCAGATAATTACCGTCAATTTGAACCAGTAGAATATAGCGTAGATTACGATGTTTCTACCGTTGAAATCGCTAGTTATGACTTAGGTTTAATCCGGAATGAGTTGAAAACAGGAGAAGTTGATTTCAATAAAAAAGATGACATGGATTTAAACGCCCTGTTCAATATCGCTGGGGCTGAAATTCATGTAGAAGGCATTTCCGAAAATACCAGAGATGTAGACTTTATATTTACCACAGGAGTCACGACAGAAAATTTGAAGTTGAAAGAAGGACGCTACCGCTTTTCAGAAGTAGGGTATCCTGATGGATTCACATTATCCCCTAATCAACCACATTCAATGATCGTAACTGTTTTGGACAATCAAAAGATCACTTTAGATTGGGAGAATACGAAGAAGCCGGTGGAAGAACCAAAAACACCAGTAACAATACCACTAACTACGG
>NZ_AMDP01000030.1 GCF_028128615.1 Enterococcus sp. 5H
ACCTTTCATTTTGATTAACAAAACATTGTTGGCTATAGGTTGGGAGTATATTCAATTGATCGGACAGAGAACAAACTTTCCTCTGTCTTTTTTTGTAAAGAGTTGCTATAATAAGACGTTGTGACAACTGTTACAACTAGGAGCCGTTAATCAGTTTCATGTAGGTGTTTTACATGAGCCTGACACCTTTGATTCTGCTTGACCTTGTAAAAGAACGCCAATTCTCTTACAAGTTAGGAATCATTGGTGGGCTACTTATTTATTAAAATATTATAATTTGCAATCAAAAGGTACATTTTTTCTATCTTTACCATTACGCTATAATAGCAATGGTTAGAACTCCAACAACCGATAAATATAGACTACTTTTTCTAAATATTTTCAGCATTCAAATACCCCCTTGCTAGATTATAATAGCATAGAAATAATACTTATTCAACAAAAAAAACAAGCTTAATTCTATTTTTCAAAATAAGTATACTTAAAAATACGTTTTTTATGTAATTATCCTTGTTTTTTATACTGCCTATGTCTATTTTTTTCTCTCTTTTTTAAAAAGCTAGTTTTTTTTGCATAAAAAATATACACAATTTAGGAGGTGGTTTCAATAGACTTAAGTATAATCAGAGATATTAGGAAAGAATTGGGGTTTACTCAAGCTGAACTTTACAAAGATATCTTCTCTAAGGTTAGCTATTACAATTTTGAAAAAGGTGAAAAGAGTATCGATTTAGATCAGTTGGCTGCCGTATGTACCCGTCTTTCTATGCGACCCACAGAACTATTATATAGAGCAGATTTTACAAGGTTAGACTCTATTCCATTTTGGAAAAATAAAATGGAGTTGGTTAATCATCTTGAATCTCATGATCAATTCCATACCAAGTATGCCGATTTAGAACGACAAAAATATTTCTCTATAGGTGACTACAGTATCTTTATTGCTTTCTCAGCCTTAGGTATGTCTTGCGGCTATATCGATCGGCTAAATTTAACAAAAAATGATCTTAAAAAATTTAAAAAGTATTACAAAAAACGAACTATTTTTTTTGCTGTAGACTATGAAATACTCGCTAACCTTACCTTCTTTCTACCTGACTTAGATTTAGATATTAATTTTTTAATAAACAAACTATTTCCGCTAGAAGAGTCCTTTGGTGAGGTTTTTGATATATCTGTTCAGAATGCTCTAAAAAACCTTGTTTCATACCATGTTTCAGAAAAAAACTTTGAAGAATCTGAAAAATTCCTGAATCAGTTTAAGAAGATTCGGACAATTAATAATTTTAATATCAATTCAGTTATCAATCTGGAAGTAGTATATCTTGAACATATCAATAATTTTTATAAAAATAGGACTATTTCAGATTTTCTTGAGGCTACAAAAATGGTCAACTTATTTGAAAAATTAGGTTATACGCAGCTTCATAAAAAGCTTGTTTCTGAGATAAGCGGTATCGCTGAAAGTGAAAATTTCCAACTTCCAGATGATATTGTCATTAGTACTAAAGCATACTCAAACGAATAAAAAAAGGTGAAGTTGATATAGTCAACTTCACCTTTTTTGCTAATTTACTTTCTTTGCCTCTTTAAAATCAAAGTTCGACCCAAATGAGTAAGAAGCGATATTTACAAAAGAAGGATCCCTCTTGATTACGATAGCTTGCTGAAAAATTGGTGTTAGCGGCTGATCGTTAAGCATTATATTATTAGCTTGTA
>NZ_AMDP01000031.1 GCF_028128615.1 Enterococcus sp. 5H
TTCACACAAGCAGAAATTATTTCTAGTACATGTGAAGAGTACCAAACGAAAATTAGCGAAGCACGAGAAATTGGAGAAACTTTTGAAAGTTTAGCGTCAGAAATTAATAGTCAGATCGTAGCTGTTGTTCAGCAAGATCAAGATTTAGCAAGTCAATTACAAGGGGGCTAATTATGGATGAAGAAACACTATTAAAAGAATATAATCGGTCTCGGCAATTAATTGAAGAGCAAGAAGATGACTTGAAAAGTATTCAAAAGAAAAGTGAACGTCTATTAGAAGATACTTTAGAGGAACTACACTATGTTCTTAGAGACATTGCGGTTGATAACGAAGCATTTAATCAAGCAAAATGGGAAATGGAACAAGAGAACGCTCAGTTTGAAGAACAGATCCTACAAGAGACAAAAGCGTTGCAAAAAAAAGAGGAAGAGGCAGAATCTATTTATCGATCTAAGCTGAAGGAACTATAAAGAATAAACAAGGAGTATGTATGATTGACACGCTAAATGAGTTATTAAAAAAATTGAGAAAGTCCTATCAAAAATCTAGCGTTACTGCTATTGGCATTGCTGGCATGCAAAAACATGCAGATAATAAGAAGAAAGTTGAGAAAAAAGGAGAATCAGTTATTTCTGAAGTAACAGATTCTTTGGCTAAAACAACTCAAACATTAGAAAGTTCGATTAAAGGTCAATTTGGAAAATCAGTTCAGCAAGCATTTGACCAACAAAAAAACAAATTGGATAAATTTCAAAACTAACGTGTACTAATCTTCCCTAATATAAATAAAAGAGAGTAAAAATAGGATACCAGTTTAAGGTATCTTATTTTTGTATAAAAAGTTCAATAGGGTATACTTTTGTAGTGTTAGTGGTAACGGAAGGAAAAGCTGATATAATAGATATTAGAAATACACAATAGAGTTGCCTAAAATAGATGGTGGAAAAATGAAATTAAAACCTGAAATCGAAATCAAAGCAAAGACATTTTTTTTAGAAATAGTAGCAGGAACTGTGACAGCTAATTTAAGGAATAACGTCGTGATAGAAAATGCGGATTGGGTACAATGTAAGAGTACATTAAAAATAATCATAGTTTTAGCATGAAATAAATAATTACAAAAGTAGGTAAACAAAGTTGAGTAAATATGAACAAGAACAATTGAATAAAATGAAAGGTTGTGCAAAAGGATGTTCTATCGGTTGTTTAACAGTTATTTTATTATTTTTCGGTTTAATTTTAACAATGTGCCATGTTCCTAGCTCTAAATACAAGCCCTACATTTCTGCTGGACATCAATACTATAGGACCGTATTAAATTCTGACCCTAAAATAACTCATGGTTTTATGTACGCTGATGAAGGCGGAGGCTTTGGAATAACTATTGAATTTAGCAAAAATCAAATGGAAAATTCTTTGACCGAATTATATATGAGAGAATTTACCGAAAAGAATAGTTTTTCTTTTAGAGGTTCTTCTACAAAATCAAATATTGTTGGTTTAACTGAAAAAGAAACAACCCTATTAGAAAAAGCAAATGAATATTCAGAATTTAATCAACCAGTATCAAAACTTCTTGATAAGTTACTAGAAGATAATACTGATGGTTTTGATATACAGCAATTAACTAATGGTGGAACGATTGACATTTACTCCACAGATTTAATATTTTGGAAAAATATTATAGAAAATTATGAATGGTTGAAGTCAAGACCATTTAAAGAAAGATTACAGTGGCTAAGTAATCAAACGAATAATGAAACTTATTTTTATATAAGAAGATACATTTCATTAGAAGAAATGTCAGCAGGAATGTTAGCTAAAAGTATATTGGGTTATGAGGAAAAAATAATAAGTACCAATTTAGATGAAGTCTTTCCAAAAAAAATAGTTCAAAATTTTCCGGTTGGAAGTATTTTCGAATTAAAATTAGAAACTGAGGTATCACGGTCTTTATATCAATCAAATAAAAATGGTAATTTGGTAAAAAGTCGTTATGAGTATCCTGTAACATACTAATTACTGATTAACACGGATACTAGAGAACAAAAAAGTATCACACAATATGAAAAAATCCGTGTTATACCAAAAACATTATTTTTAAGTCAACCTATATCAAAAACATTCATTTTTTGAAATTGTATAAAATATTGAAGCTGAAAAAGTCTTTCTCAACCAAAGCAAGCAAAAATCTTCATTTTGTGTTATACTAATAGAGTAATAAATTTTGAAACGTAAATAAGAGTGTTCTCTATTATAATTCTTCTTTTGCTTATCAAACTTTTTTTGCAATAAATAGCATATTCGATATGCAATCGGAGGAATATATATGAATAATGGTACAGTAAAATGGTTTAATGCGGACAAAGGGTTTGGTTTTATCACGGGAGATAATGGTCAAGATGTATTCGCACATTTTTCAGCGATACAAGGTGATGGCTTTAAATCATTAGATGAAGGTCAAACCGTTACGTTTGATATTGAAGAAGGCCAACGTGGTATGCAAGCTGTTAATATCAATAAAGCATAGAGATAGAAAACGTCGTACAAGTTACGACGTTTTTTTAATAAGTGAGGAGAATGATTATGGTATTCGGACAATGGAAACCTCAAGAAGTTTCTGAACAAAGTAAAGCTTTTTATGAAAATCAACATGTATCATTTCTGTATAGAAAGGTATTATTTGCAGGAAAAATTGAAAAGTTACTAGTGAATTCAGCTATCGTGTTACTACCTCTGACTTCACCAAGTGCATTTCAAGAAAAAACAGTTATTCAGTACAACAAATTAATCATTGTATGAACCACTTTTTTATCATCAGTAAAAGCTATCAAAACTTAAAAGTCTTGATTAAATGTATTCGAGTAGCTACAATCAGGAAATCAGGTTGTCAAAACTTACTATCAAAAATAATAAAACAGAAAAATGACGTAATTAGTTTTTTATGTTATAATAGTTTTGCGAAACGAAAAGAATTATTCGATACAAACACGAAGACACCCTGCTGCGAACAGGGTGTCTTTTTTTCACCAGTTGCGACTACTGGTGCGTGATTATCGGCAACTGCTTCAATCGTCGTCTTGATCAGATAACCAATGATCAAAAAGTGATATCACAATACCTACCAAGATAGGTGCGACGATTAACGAAAAGATATTATTCATACAAACACCACCTCACGGGGCAGTCGCCAAAAACAATTATATCATATGTTCAAAGGATAAAAATGATTTTTTTAGGGTGTGGCACACAATCAGCACCTCTGATTTAGTATAATTCTGGAATGATCTCAGAATCGCTCTCTGAAGCACGGGATTCAAGTTTTCGTTTAATTTTGTACACAGTTTCTCGAGATACATGGTTCTTTTTAGCAATCTTCACTACCGGATCACCAGCTGCAAGCATAGAAACAATATTATGATAAATAATTTGTTTTTGTGGATCTGGAGAGTCTTCAGTGTAAACAGTCGGACGTCCTTTGTAAACTCCTTTTGCTTTAGCTGCCGCAATTCCCTGTCGTTGCCGATCTCTGATTTTTTCACGTTCATTTTGTGCAATATAGCTAAGTAACGATAAAAACATATCAAACATCGCTTTATCAAGCAGAAGATTGCCAGTATTAAAATTCAAAAACGGTGCGTCTAAAAAGTTTACTTCTATATTATTGTTTCTAAAATAGAGAACCGTTTCTTTGATATCGTCATAATCTCTACCTAATCGATCGAGAGAATCAAAAAAGAGAATATCACCTTCTCTGGCATAACTTAATAATTTTTGGAATTCTGGCCGGTTGGTATCTTTGCCACTGATTTTTTCTTGAAAGATTTTTTCTACCTGAAGCTTTTCCATTTCAATAATTTGCCGGTCAAAATTTTGATCGATGGATGATACACGAATATAACCAATTCTAGTCATTTTTCTTCTCCTTTTTCAAACGATATAATAGGCATATATAATGGACAGTCTTAAATAGTGTAACATAGCTATTTTCGAAAGTCTATTTTAAGTATACTCAAAAATGACAACAAAGGCTGCAGCTTTTAATAAACAATATATATTGTATAATAATTAATGACAACATATATTGTTTAGAGAAGAGGTGAGTAGCCGAAATGACAAATTTAGCTGATCTAGAAATAATGACGTTTCCTGAAGCAAGTGAGAAGTGGAATCGAGAGCGGACGTTTGTTTTTCAAAAATATTTTCGTTCTCCAGATGAATTCTTACCAGGATCAGTTGATGTTATTGGAAATGGAAAAGGAACGTGGATCATTACAAGAGCAGGCATGGAACATTTAACTGGGCAAACGGAAAAAGAAGCGAACGCAGGGCTATGGCGTGTGTTCATAGAATTTGATTTTAGAATATTAGACGAACATCGTTGTGATTCTGAAGGAGAAGCAAAAAGTCTACTTGAGAAGTTGGCACGAAAAGAGTTAATGAAACGATCACCAAAGCAGTTGGATCAGCTAGAGTTTTCTTACTTGGATAAGCAAAAGAGAAACTACGGAATCAGAGTTGCAGGGAATACCTTGATCTACTTGAAAAAGGTAAACAAATAGACAGAATCGAGAGGGGCAAATCATTATGACAAGAAAAGCATTTGATACCTGGTATAGAGAGATAACGGTTTATAATCGTACGATGCCTTATTATGTCCAGTGTGATTGTGGCGATCTAGCTCAAAAAGTCAATTTAAAGGACTATTTTGAATGTTCTAAATGTAAGAGCAAGTATGTCTTGAGAATGGGGCAATACGTACGATTAGAACCATGAGAGCGACGGATTTGTTAACCATTCTATCGATTGATTTAAAAGCTGAAGCCGTGAACGAGATCCAGTTAGCGTTTGGCGATCAGCTGAAGCCAGTGGGCCAACTAGTGAGCGCCAATGAACGGCTTGTATTGATTGCTACTGAAGGTAATCAACCAGCTGTAGAAATGAAAGAGATCATAACTCAATTGATGCTGCATAAGCACTTTAAGCTATATAAGCAGCAACAAGATCCAGAACCAATCTACGGTTGCCGAGAAGAAAAAAAAAGACTAATTTTATAATCAATAGAACGCTGCATGCATTAGTTGTATGTAGTTTTTTTGTCTCAAAGACAAGTATCTAATGCTAGACAACGGGAACGTAAGTTCTTATAATGGAAAATAATTAGAAAAAAGGTGAGGTAAATGAAATTTGATTATGCTCGTGAACCTAGTAGAGACATTCTATGTATCGATTGCAAATCATTTTACGCTAGTGTCGAATGTGTAGAACGAGGGCTTCACCCGTTGAAGACCATGTTAATTGTGATGAGTGGCGCTGAAAATTCAGACGGTTTGGTATTAGCAGCTTCTCCATTAGCTAAAAAAGTCCTAGGGATCACGAATGTAACTAGATCAAATGAAGTCCCCTACCATAAAGATTTATTAGTTGTGCCACCCAGGATGAATTTTTATATGGCCAAGAACTATCAAATAAATAAAATATACAAGTCTTTTGTTGCTGACGAAGATCACTCCGTTTTTAGTGTAGACGAATCATTTTTAGATGTGACAGACTCACTGACGTTATTTAAGTGTAAAAATGCTTATGAGATGGCGAAGTTAATTCAGCTGAAGGTAAAAGAAGAAACAGGAATTTATGTGACAGTAGGTATAGGAGACAACCCTTTGCTCGCAAAGCTTGCATTAGACAACGGAGCGAAGCACAGCAAAGATTTTATAGCGGAATGGCGCTATGAGAATGTACAAGAAAAAGTTTGGAACATTGATCCAATGACCGAATTTTGTGGCATTGGACATAGGACTGAGAAACGATTAAATCGCTTAGGTATTCGATCTATTCAAGACCTTGCTGAAACAGAACCTTATCGTTTAAAAAAAGAGTTTGGTGTAATGGGTTTGCAGTTATTCGCGCATGCTTGGGGTGTTGATCGAAGTTTTTTAGGTCAGAAGCGTGCAGCTGCTAAAGTCGATAAATCGATAGGAAACGGACAAGTCTTACCAAGAGATTACGCACGACAGGATCAGCTGGAGCTTGTTCTGAGAGAAATTGCGGATCAAGTGGCGACGCGGTTACGCAGAAGCAAACTAAAAACGGGCTGTGTCTCTGTTTCAGTAGGATATTCAAAAGGGTATAGTGACAAATTAGGTCGTCATGGTTGGAGCAAGCAAATAAAAATTCCAATAACAAATAATACCAGGGCTTTAACAGAGTACGTCCTACATTTATTCAGATCTGATTACAATGGACAAGATGTGCGACATGTGGGTGTTTCTTATTCAAAATTAGCGAAAACGGATGCTATTCAACTTGATTTATTTTCAGATCCTGAAGAAGAATTAAGCGAACAGCGCTTGGACTTTTTGATAGATACGATCCGGAAAAAATACGGGTTTAAATCGTTGATACATGCTTCTTCTTTACTAGACGGAGCGACGGCAGTGTCAAGATCAGGGCTTGTGGCTGGCCATGCAGGAGGCAACGTGGGGGTGAGTTTATGACTAAAAGGACCAGGAAAGAGTTTATCGATTACAACGAATATCGTGATCGAGGAATGGCGTATAAATGGGATACAGCTTTTGCGATTGGTGAATTGCAGCAAGGTATAAAAGAGTCTTCAGACGAATCTAAACGAAACCTTCAGAGATTGCCGCAGCAAAGTATAGAACTCATTGATTTTCTATTAGATCAATCGATGAAGTATGATAAGTTGCTGGACGTGCAATTAAATGAAAGTGATGAATTTGGTAGAGTAAAACCACATGTAAGAGGCGTTTGTAGTGGTTTTTTAGATAGAGATACTGTGATAATTGGTGAGACGTACATTGACTATACGGATATACGGCATGTATCAGCTGTAGACTTCGTGAAGTGGTCAGATATGGACATTATAGACGATCCTTTTAATGGTATCGAGATACCAAAAGAAATTGAGGAATTTTGTGATGCCTATTTTAATGATGGAGAATTTCTGGAATAACGAGAGGGACTATGCTATTCTACAACTAGCGGAACTTTCCGCCACATCGATGAAAAGCAGCTAGCAATTTAATTGTTGGCTGCTTTTCATTATTTTGTTGTCAAAAAAAAACAAAAAAGTATAACTTATACATTATATTATATAAAGTATAAGTTATACTTTGTGTACTTAAGGTTTAATAAGGATACCTTCTAGAGCGGTTATGTACGATCTGTTTAAAAGTATAACTTATACCGTTAATAGATCTAATTAAAGTATAAGTTAATGGTTGACAACAGGCGTCAATTAATATATACTTTTATTATCGATAATGAAGGAGTGGAATAGAATGACAGCTATTGTTTATACCGTAGGGAATTTTAAAGGTGGGGTAGGCAAGACTAAATCAGCTACTCAGCTAGCATATGATAATGCTCGTTTCAAAAATAGAAAAACTTGCTTAGTTGACATTGACCCCCAAGCTAATGCTACTAAAATATTGGCCAAGACAGGGAAAATTGAAATGATTGAAAAAACAATTTCTGATGCTTTACTAGATCAGAATATTGAAAATTGCGTAACGCATATTGTAGACAATTTAGATTTAGTTGCTTGTGATACTAGATTTAGATCATTTTCAAAATACGCAAACTCAATCGAAGATGAAAAAGAAAAAATTATGATTTTGAGCAAATTGCTTGAACCGTTAAAAAACCAATATGATGATATATTTATAGATGTACCGCCAACGATAAGTGAATATACAGACAATGCTATGGCGGCTTCTGACTACAGTATAATTTCATTCCAAACTACGGATGAATCTTTTGATGGAGTTAAAAAATATGTTGGATATCAACAGTATATGGTGAAAACATTCAATTTAAAACTACAAATCATAGGTATAATTGCTTGTATGATTGATCCTGATGATGTATTAGATGAAGATATTTTGAACGAAGCTAAGTCTTTATATGGAAGTAATGTCTTTTCAACAATAGTTAAATTTCAAAAAAGGTTAAAACGTTACTCTAGAGAAGGTATTTATTTAGTCAAGTATAAAAATGGAAATTACGATCAATGGGATTTTCAAGCACACAACGTATTTATTCAAATTTTAAATGAAATAGAAGCAAGAAGAACGTTTCTAGAGAAGGAAGAATAGGGAGGGTTAGTTATGACAAAAAGAGATGAGTTTGATTTAGATGGCGACTTTGAAGGTTCGTACGATCCACTTTTGTTTGCTGCAGATAGTTATGGAAGCGATAATTTTGATGACTTAATTAAAAAAAATAAAAATAAAGATAGCGATAAAGATACGAAACATTCAACTGGAAAACGGGGACGACCGGTTGAAATAAAAGATCCGCGATACAAAGTGGTTGTGCCTACTAAGATATCAAAAGCAACAGATGTAAAACTATATAATTTGAAGGGTTACATGAGCGAATTTAGAGAAATTTCTGGCAGGATATCGTTTGATAAAATAGTGGATGCTCTTGCTGAAAATTATATTAAGACTCAATTACCAGCGACTACTGAAAAAATTTTAAGAGAGCAAATTAAAGATGACTTTGATGCGTTAGAGAAATGAATTTTTATTCCACGCTTGCAAATAAAGTATAACTTATACTGTAAGTATCGTATTAATATGTATAAGTTATACTTTATTTAGTATTAAGTATAACTTATACATTAAATTCAGAACACTGTGAAAACGGGTTTTCATGGAATAATAAAAGTGGAATTAAAAATAGTAATAAGGTATAACTTATACTCTATTCTTATTAAAAGTATAAGTTATACTGTTTTATTAAAGTATAACTTATACTGTAATTATATTTTAAGTTGTAATCCAAAGAGTTTATTGTTATATTATTGTCGTAATAAAAAAAGAGATTAAGGAGTGCTCCGTAACCTCTTTTTTCTAATACTTTGTTTAGCATGTTTTGTTAAAGTTGTACTTGCGATACACTTTAACCTTGAATGTTAATCACTTTTGATTAAAGAGTAAAAATGAACTGGGTATGTAACATGTCCAACTACTAAATTAATCTGTAAAGTGTCTAAACTTCTGAATTTAAGCATTTGCTCAAGAAATTATAGCAAATTTTGCGAAAAAATTCAATAGTTTAAGGCTTATTTCCTATGCGCTAAAATGAATTTAACGTATATGAAATGGGCTTTCGAGGAAAAGGACACTTAAAAACATTAGTGTTCTTTTTTTGTTCCAAAAATTTCTAGGAAAGCGAGGTGTTCAGTGCATGCAAAAGATCGATTCAACGCAATTAGCAGAAGTGATCTCTATGATTACTAAAGGCGGTATCCGTAAATATAAATTCAAGAATAGCAAAATCCGTCCGTTTAACACAAAGCCAGAAGGCAACAAAGGTGCAGTTTTTGGGTTTAGAACAAAGCCAAATATGATCGCTTCTCGTGGTATTGTGTTAACGTCTGAAGAAGCATTGTGGGAAAACGGAGATTGCCTAAGCCACTGGACACCGAACGTTTATAGCTACGGCACATATGCTGACGAAGGTCGCACGATTGTTAAAGGTCACTCAGAAAAAAACCTAAAACAAATCAATACGTTTGTAATCGATTTTGACAAAGTACCAGGAGAAAAACTCGATGTGCAAATGATCTTAGATGCTGCGTTGGATCTAGAATTACTTCCGACGTTGATCTTAAAAACGCCAGGAGGCTATCAAGCGTACTTTATTCTGGAGAATGCCTGGTTTATTTCGTCTGTCAAAGACTACCAGTCAATTGAAATTGCAAAAAAAGTATCTGAAAATCTGAGAAAAGTCTTTGCTGAAACCTTGTCTTCAGTGGATTTAGGGTGCAATCATTTCGGCATTGCGCGTATTCCACGCACTGATAACGTTGCGTATGTTTATCCAGCATTAACACACGATATGCAAAAGTTAATTGACTGGTCAATGCGCTATCAACCAGTGGAAACACATGAGAATCGTCATTTACGAATCGTTCCTGAAGCTGGAGAGATCCAACAAATCAAAGAAAAATGGGTCGATATCCTGTTAAAAAATCCAGAAATCGTGGGTCAAAAAGGTACTTTAGGACGTAATAATGCTGTATTCACACTATCTTTGGCTTATTATGCGTCAGCTGTTGAAATGGATCGATGCCTGGACGATATGGATTTATTCAATAGCAATCTAGACTATCCTTTAGCTTCAAACGAAGTATATAAAATCGTAACAAGCGCGTATTCTGGCAAATACAGAGGAGCTAACAAAGAGAAGGTATTGGAGTTACTAGCAAACTGGGGCTCAGAGTCCCTCTCTGAAGACCAATTATTTACTCAAAAACGCAGCCATTGGTGCAAATTCAAAAAAGAACGTTCAGAACGCAAACGTTCGCACGTCCATGAGTGGAAAGTCGATATTTTGAATTACCTGGAGACCCAATGCTACCGTTATCGCCCTGAAATTGAGATCAAAAAGGCAGATATTCAAGCAGCTATTAGCTACACACATCAAGGAGTAGAGAAAAACATTCCCAAACGTTCCCTGGACAAAGCAATGAACGAATTAAAAGCTGAAGGCAAGATTTTTGTAAGTATAGTTGCTGGACAAGGGGGAGGATTGATCGTTGCGACAAGAAAATCATTGATCCGTACAGTGATTGTGGTCAATCGTCACGTCAAAGATGCGTATAAGAAAGCGATCAGAACATTCTTTAGCGAAGCAGCGATGTTAACTAAGATGCTTGAAACAGGGTACAAAAAAGATAAAACAGGGATATTTGATGTACAACTAAACCTTAGGGACACGGGCTAATTTTTAACATGCACACTGCCAATACATTATATCTAGGCTACTGTTTCTGTTTTTTCTACTCGATAATATAACTCGCACTCTTAAATTTTTTAGTGTATACTCTGCTAGAAAAAATATTTTATTAGGAGAGTGTTGTATTGAAACGATTTTTTGTTGCTGTAGTAGTGGGAGCGTTTATTTTAACTGGGTGTGGTAGTTTGCCTAAAGATAACGCCGAGGTTGTTCAGGAGATGAGAAGGGTTGAAGCTGGAGAATTAGTTTCAGCGGATATTTCATTGGCTAGTGATTCGATTAGCCACACGGTACTGTATAATTCGTATGAAGGTTTGTATAGGTTTGGTGAAGGGAATGAATTAATGCCGGCTGGGGCAGTAAAACGAGCTGAAATTAGTGAGGATGGGTTAGTATATACGCTTAGGTTAAATGACAAAGCAACGTGGTCGGATGGGAAACCTGTGACAGCCGATGATTATGTTTTTTCATGGCGACGGACAGTGAATCCTAAAACAGCATCAGAGTATTCAGCCATGTTTTCACCAGTGAAAAATGCAAAGAAAATTATGAGCGAAGAACTTGATGTTGATGAGTTGGGAATCACGGCAAAGAGTGACTATGATTTGGTAATCGAATTAGAGACTGCAACACCGTACTTTGAAAGTTTGTTAGCATTACCCAATTTTTTCCCTCAGAGAGAAGATATTGTTGAAAAATACGGAGACGACTACACAAAAACGGCTGACAAAGCTGTTTACAATGGTGCGTTTAGGTTGTCCAACTATGATCTCAGCTCTGGCGGAGCGACTGAATGGACGTTTGTGAAAAATGACCATTACTGGGACAAGAAGAATGTGCATATGGACAAAATTGAAAATATAGCAGTTAAAGATGCAGGGACTGCATTTGCCATGTATGAAAAAGGTGAGGTTGATGAAACCTATCTTTTCGGGGAGTATGTTGCTCAAAATATCAACAGTGAAGAAGCAATAACAATTGTGAAGCCATCAACATACTACATCCAATACAACATGGAAAATGAGATACTATCACGTGATACTGTAAGAGCAGCTTTGGCAAGTGCGACGAATCGAGAGGCAATTGCAGAAAAGATTTTAGCCAATGGATCACAAGCCATAGAGTCATATGTGCCAAGAAATGTGTATTATAACGCAGCGACCCATGAAGATTTCGTGGATACGGTTGAGCTTGAGGATGATTCAGGGGCAATAAAAACATGGGATACATTGAACCTTGGACGTTCATTGGAATTGGAACTGTTAATACCAGATGATGATGGTATCAAAAAAATAGCGGAATACTTACAAGAAGAGTATCAAAAGCAATTGGACGGATTGACTGTGAAGGTTACACCTGTCCCAGCACAAGTTTACATGGAGAGAGTAACTTCGGGAGATTTTGATATGATCATTTTTGGCTGGAAAGCTGACTATCCTGACGCAACAACATTCTTGAATAATCTAAGCACCGATAATCCGTTTAATTTTGGTAAATACACTAATGAAACCTATGATAAGTTACTGTCTCAAGTGAATGATGATGGTGTGATGAGTGAGGAAGCTAGATGGGACAAACTTTTACAAGCTAATAATATAATGCTTAACGATCAGCCACTTACACCTATCTTTCAACAAGTGGTTGTTACAATAAGGAATACGTCGTTTTTGAATATTTATTCTAGATCATTTGGAACAAATTTTGATTTTAAAGAGACTATGCGTGTTTCTTAGATGTACTACAGTGTGTAGAGGTATATCATCTGTAAAGCTTTTATCTAAAAAATTAGTATTAGGGGTCACGTATCCATGAACTTTGGGTAAAAATTATGCAATTTGGTTATTTCATGATAAAATTTAGTTGCTTAAAAATTTTAATACCTTAGGAGGATTTATATGAAATCAAGAAAATTAGTAGCGTTATTAACAGTAAGTGCGGCAGCAATGTTGGTAATAGCTGGTTGTGGCAGTGACAACAAAGCTTCAAAAGACAGTTCTGCTTCTTCAAGTAGCAAAACAGAAGCAACTTCAACAAGCTCTAGTACAGATGTTGTAACTTCAGCATCAATCAGCGACAAACCAGAAGTTCTTGAAAAAGCTTTAGGAGAAGATGGTAACTGGATTATTGCAGCTACAGCAGACGTAACATTTGATAAAGATGTTACTGTTGCAGGTGAATTTCATGATAAAGGCGAATCTTCTGGCGATATCTACAGAAAATTAGCTTTATACTCACAAGATTCAGATCGTAAAGTAACTGCTGAATACACAATGACAGTTCCTGAATTAGTTGTTGAATCTGAAAACTTCAACATCGTACACGGAACAGTTAAAGGTGACATCTTAGTTAAAGCTAATGGCTTTGTTTTAGATGGCGCTAAAGTAGAAGGTAACGTAATGTTTGAAAAAGAAGAATACAAAACTTCTGCTAAATTAGAAGAAAATGATGCAGAAGTTACTGGTGATGTAACAGTTAAGTAAAGCTATTAAATAGCTAAGGAAAGGCAGTCAATTGACTGCCTTTCCTTTTTTTATGGCGAAAAAAAGAGAAACAGCTTATCAAACGAAACCTTAGGGGGATTCATTTTAAGTAAACTGTTCCTCTTTTTTTTTAATTATAACACATAATTAAAAAAAAAAAAATTTAAGTTATTCTATAACTGTATTCATTTTCGAAGACATATCGCTCGTAAGCATTTCTTTTGCTTTTGGAGTTTCAAAATTTTCTTGTGAGGCAATGTTAGAAACTTCTTCAAAAGTTACTCTGTAAATGTCATATTCACCTAAATCGTAAAACATGTTTACAATTTTCAGGGCATTCAAATATTCTTCGATATTTCGTTTTGTTAAAAAATTGTAAACATGTTTCAAGTATAAAACTTGTAGGTTTGTAAGGGTATGCATATGAAAACCAGGAAGATGTCGAAGTTTGTCGAATTCCAATAAGCATTCATTTGCTAAATCGTATCTTTTATCTGTTAAGTGAACAGAAATAGCGTTGTTTAAAGCCATTTGGACAGAAGAATCATGTATTTTATCTTTTGATTCAGTTACGGGAAAAAGTTTTTCAGTTAAAAATTCAAAATAAGAGTATTTAGTAACAAGAAAAAGATTACAATAAATTTCATAATCTACACCTAGGAAACTAGTTCGCTTAGCATAAAATTTTTCTAGTTCTTTAATATCGTTATGGTTGAAAGTATGGAAATCGTAACCACAACTTCGTGCTATGGCTAAAGAGCTGATAAATAAACTGTAGTATTGTATATTCTGAAACCGCAATTGATAATATGACTCAAACAATTTCTTATAATCTTTTTCATTTTTTGCTATATCTATTAATTGAACTTTATGTTTCCCAAAAAAAGTGTCAGGCTGCTCCAAAAGATTTGCTTGACCTAAAAATTCTTGAAATCGGATACCTAGTCTATCACAGAAACTAATTAACTCGTCGATGGTAGGCGACTTTTCTCCAGATTCAATTTTGCGATAACTTGATTTTGAACTAATGTCAGTGAATATGTCAACTTGTTTAATATTTAATTCTTCGCGTAAGTATATGAGTAATTCATTGTATTTCATAATAACCTCCTAAAAGTATTAATTTGAACCCTAATTTTTGCCAAAATGATAGACCAAAGGAAAAACAGCGATAAAAAGTACCTAATAAAACCTTTTTTTTATCATTTTTAATAAAAGTAAGTTATTTTTAACTATTAAAATTATATTGGTGTTGATAAAATCCTTTTTAAGTGTTATAGTATTATTACGGAGGCGATAACATTGAAAAAAATTGATGTATCATTCTTAATAGAGTCGGGCTTAATAATTGTAGCGTTGAATCTAGTTTTAATAGGCTAATTATATCATGAGTTAAGGCAACGTAGTAATTGATTTTTCTGTATGTTACTGTTTAAAAGTAAATATACTTAAAAATAAAAAAATGACTGTAAGAAGTTTAGAAAATAACAAAATAAGAAGCCCACCAATGATCCCTAACTTGTAAGAGAATGGGCGTTCTTTTACAAGGTCAAGCAGAATCAAAGGTGTCAGGCTCATGTAAAACCAGTACATGAAACTGATAAAGGCTCCTAGTTGTAACAGTTGTCACAACGTCTTATTATAGCAACTCTTTACAAAAAAAGACAGAGGAAAGTTTGTTCTCTGTCCGATCAATTGAATATACTCCCAACCTATAGCCAACAATGTTTTGTTAATCAAAATGAAAGGTCAGGTTTGTAGTAAATTATTTTTGAGGTAAAGAATTTATAATAGATAACGTGTGTGGTAGTTACGAACTCAAGGAGGCGATATACAGTCAAATGTATATCGCCTCTTTTTTTATTTTGTTGGAAGGAGAAACGAATGAAAAAGCGTACGTCATTAGGGTTAGAGATACTACAACGAATTGAAAAGGGACGTATTCAATTATTTAATGGACATTTCTATCGTTTGGTTAGAGGAAAAGTGATTCGTCAATTTATTTGTTGGGAACACGGGCAACAAATATTTGAAGATTTTGGGAAAGAACAACGAATCGAAAAAATTTTTCAACAAATTAAGTTGTTATTTGATCCAACAGGAAAGATCGTCGCAACAAGAACAATGTCCGGTGAACCGTTATTTGCAAAAAAAGAGAGTATATGGCAAGGTTCAGGGCTTGCCATGAAGTACGGATTATCTGATGTTTTAAGAATCTATCATGAAACAGAAGCAGTTGATTTTTGTCAATGGTTGAAAGAAATGAAACGGCATTGTTATACTCATTATGTAAAGACATAAAGGGAACAGGCTAAACACTTTTTGTTTGCTAGTTTATTTAGCAAAAATGCATAAAATCATCAAAGGTTCTTATCGCGTGGATCGATGACGGGTTGGCGCGATCGCAATCTTTTAACAAATTGAATATTTTTGGTTTAGGACAACCCCTCAAACAAATCAGCGTGACTATAATGGGTTTGAGGAGCATAGCCAGCGTCGAGAGACGGGGCGGTCACATTACAGGGAGAGATTTGCCAAGACCTATAGATTAGTATAACGAGCGAATATTCTACTCAGATATTATCAGGGAGGCTGCAGGACAGTTACTTATTGGTGTATCACATTCTTTTTAAGGAGTGTTCCCGGAGTTTGCGTTTACGATTGCTATAATAACGTGCGAAGTAATTTAGTCCTACAAATGAATACCCAAACTAGCAAGCAAAAGGTGTTTAGTCCATATTAAGACAAAGGGAACCTCGGTTCTCAAAGACAAGCAAAGTCTTAGAAAAGCATGTATACTAACAGTAAGGGAAGTATCTAATTACCCAAAAGAGAGGGGCGCTATAGAATGCCAAAGAAAAGAATTAGCACATTTGAATCCCACATCCATGTGTACCGAGCAATGGAACGTATGACACAACAGGAATTAGCTGATAAGGTAGGTGTCTCCAGACAAACGATCATTCAATTAGAAAGAAATCGGTACAATCCAAGCTTGTTAATAGCATATGATATAGCATCAGTTTTTGAAGTACCGATAGAACAACTCTTCACGTTTACGTCTTTAGTATAAAAGTAGAAAAAAAGCGACAAAATATTTATAATAAATGTATCAAACGTGAAGAAGTGAGCGAAGAATGAAGGAAAAACACCAGAAATGGCGGTTGGAAATGTATGCATTAATGGCAACGGATGACAAGTGGTATACCAAAGAACAGTCAGAAACGTATAAACGAATAACGGAATTAGGGCAGAAATTAATCCAGCATTCAAAGGATAACAGTAAGCGAGTTTTTGAAAAAGAACGTTTTTTAGCGCTACAACGTCAGGGGTTGACGATGCAAGAAATTGAAATAGAGCTGGATGTTGGTCGATCAAAATTATATGATTGGCGGAAAGAACATGGGTTATTGTCTGAAGCTGAGAAAAAAAATCAGGAGGAGCTTTCGTATGAATAAAATGAAAGAGTGGAAAACGAAAAAAAAATTAGTTGTGGGAGTTGTTACATTGGTGTGTGTTGGCGTAGTCGTAGGAGGGGCGACGGCGGTGTCAGCGAAAAACAAAGAAATCGCCAGAATCGAGCAAAA
>NZ_AMDP01000032.1 GCF_028128615.1 Enterococcus sp. 5H
AATAGCTTAGGCATTGGCAGTACCTTTGCGAATACAATTAAACTAGAATTTTGCCAAGTGATCGAGGGATTGAAAGAAACAGATGTCGTTGAAGTCTCTATGGGGATAAAAGTCCATGAGAATGGAACGATCCAACCGTTAGAATATCCGTTTAGATTAGGTAGCGCTAAAATCGGTTACGCTCAATTAACGTCTTATACGCCTGATGAAATTGAGTTCGTCCCTATGGGGAAATTCTATATAAAAGGTCGTGTTGATCCGGATCGTAATGAAAATAAAACGACAGTTGAAGCGATGGATGCTTGGATGTTTATGGAAGG
>NZ_AMDP01000033.1 GCF_028128615.1 Enterococcus sp. 5H
TGTTTAACGCAACTGAAAAGTGCACCACGTGATGATTGAAAACTGCACCAGTTAGTTTAACCAATTTTTTGTATCTTCCACACGGAAAGATTTCCCGCTTAAATCTAAAACGTGTGCCCGATGGGCAATTCGATCTACCATAGCTGCAGTAAGCATAGGATCCTTAAATACTTCTTCCCAACGGTCAAATGATAAATTTGTTGTAATAATCATTGAACCCGTTGATGTACGATTAGACAGTAAGTTAAAAAGAATTTCACTTCCTACTTGATCGAATGAAACATAGCCTAACTCGTCTAAGATGACTAAGTCATACTTACTAAATCTCCGTTTATAATAGGTCAGCTGGTTAGCGCTCATGGCTTCCTTTAACTCAACGACGAGATTAGGAATATTCGTGAACAAGACACTTTTTCCTGTCAAACATGCTTCCATACCAATGGTTGTTGCTAAATGAGTTTTACCAACTCCTGGATTACCCAATAAAATGAGATTTTCTTTTTTATCAATGAATTGAAGCTGCTGAAGCTCCTTGATTTGTTTTCTTAGTTTTGATGATAAATGACTATCCAGATAGTCATCAAACGTTACTTTTTGAGGTAATTTTGCTTGCCGAATCAATGTATGAATACGATTGTTTTTCCTTCGTTCGACTTCTAACGATAAAAGCTGACTTAGAAACTCTTCGTATCCTTGATTTAATGTAGTTGCTTCTTGAATCAGACGTTCATAATTTTCTTTGATATAGGAGAGCTTCAGCTGTTTCGCGTGTTCTTTAATCACAATCAGATCACCTCACTTACTTGATGAAGTCGGTTGTATTCTCTTAATTGATTTCGGGCTTCATTGACTGCTTTAGTTGCTGGCTTAGGAGTAAAGACCTCATGGTCTTTTATCGCCTGTTCGTCTAAATAGGTAACCAATTCATCAATGGGCAGTTTTTGCTTCTCTTCAATCAGCTGTATAAATCGTTTCGGTCGTTGTTTATAAAACTGTAAGAAACAACGCCTTAGTCTCGGTAGCTTTGCTAATACCAGTGAATGTTCAATGGCTCCTGGCTTTCTTTTTAGCGTATAAAGATAATGCCGCATTTCAACCTGATAGTTATCTCGGCCACTCAGACGAGCATGGGAAGCCACTATTTGGCCATTTCTTACTACCTTTAATTCATTGAGATATAGTTTGGCAGTTACTAGTTCTCCAACTAAATAATCCGGGATTGAGTAAAAGTTATTCTTAACATGGATAAAACTGTATTTATCAACCTTTTGATTCGTTGTAATGGCATAATCATAATCTGAAACCAACGGTTTCAACTGGGACTTTTCAGTTTCTATAGAGACTTTTTGATTCAACTTTGTTAGTGCATCAGTTAAATATTCCTGTGCATGTGCCATGCTGGCAAACTCATAGATTTTGGTGAAGGCACGATCTCGTATGACTTGAACACTTTTTTCAACGTGACCTTTCTCATTGCCACTGTACGTATTGGTGACGACCGGCTCAAATCCATAAAATAGAGAGAGTTTCAAGAGTTCCTCATTTAATTCTTTTTCATGTTTTCCAACAAATTTTTGAATAACATTTCGCATATTATCGTAGACAACGGTGGAATAAACACCCTGAACTTCTTTAAAAAACTGGATATGTGCATCAACGAAAACTTGTTGATTGGAAGAGGTATAAAGCCTTCCCCAGCGATAACCTGTGGCAGGAGAAGAAAATACTGCTAAGTAGTAAGTATATTTTTCTCCCTTAATCAAGCATTTTACTTCGCCAAAATCAAATTCAATCCGGTAACCCAATGGATATATCTGTTTAACAAACGCTTCCCGTTGTTTCTGAAGCTTTTTTCTAACATAGGGACGTATTGTACTTTCTGCAATATCAAATCCTTCAGCCACAAGGATCTCATGAATGCTTTTTGTTGTTAATTTTTGCTTATGCCTACCTAGTTTCTTCGTTTTTTCACTATCGAAGGCTAGAAGTTCATCGATTCGTTTGTCCATTTTTTCTGTGTATTTTCTAGGACTTCTATTGGCTGAATTATAGGTGGGTTTCGCTGTGAGCGCTTCTTTTTTCATTGGATCCGTAGGATCAAGTGTAATCTGCTCTTTCGTTTCAATGTATTCTTCCCAGTACTTCGCAACTGTACGGCGATTCATGTGTAATTCTTTTGCGACAGATCGTTGAGAACGACCACTTTCAAGAAGACGTATGATGGTACATTTATCCATTAAATTTTTCACTCCTGAACCTCCAATAAAAAAACAAGTTGTTCTTCTATTGTGAGTTATTAGTGGTGTACTTTTCAACCATCATCGCTGTAAAAAGTGGTGCACTTTTAAATTAGCATAAACAATCGTGCCTTTAAAGAAAAAATGAGTCGCTATGAAGCCTTATTGAGTTCAGGATACAAGGTCAAAAATTACGAGGATCATGTGGTCTTTGAAGAACCAATCGGCTATTATATTCCGTTATTTGTGGCGAGTGATCGAATTCGACCAGAGTTGATTGTGGAGAAATTACTACGCTATAAGGAAGAAACAGCGACGAATCCAAATAGTATCTATCAAACACAGTCGGTACTCGTGACGTCACAATCGGCGTTAAGTACCGATTGTTTTGGTGAAGTCTTTACGAATGTATCGCTGGAAGATCCAACAACCAAAATTAAGCTATTAAACCAATAAACAGCTAAAAAAATGATCGAAAGGAGTGTGTCCAATGAAGAAATTGCCGTTTTTTCAGGGCATTGAAAAGAAAGAAAAACCAACAAAAAATACGCTCCCCACCGCTTGGCTTTCACGCGTGATCTCGTTTGGCATTTGGGTGTTTTTATTGATTTTGTTGGGAAGTTCTGTCTTATTCTTAGTTCGGTTTGGTTCGATTACCCAAACGAATGAGGTGCTGACGAAGAAATTAAGTGCATTAGAAAAGAAGACGGAACAACTGCAGCTAACGAACCAACAATCAGATAACTTAGATGTCTTTGGTCGTTATTTTATTCAAAGCTATTACACGACTGACGTGAAACAAGATGTCTACCAAAAAACAGTGGAGCCATACTTCAGTAAAGGGATAGAAGTCCCAAATGTAGGGGATGGCAAACGAAAGAAACAAATCAAAAGTATTCAATTGTGGGCAAAAGAATGGGACGGGAAGACGTATCATTGTACGTATTTGGTTCACTATTCAGTGGACGATGGGAGTCGTTCTGAATTGATTCATTTTCAAGTCGGAGAAGAAGACGGAGCCTATGGGGTTGTCTCGTACCCGTATATTGAACAAGTCAGTGAATTTAAAACGACGGCTATTCCCAAGATTGCCCAACAAAAACCAGATAAGGTTGATCCAGCTAACGAAGAAACACAAAAAGCTATCAAACAATGGTTAAACGAGACATTCTTTCCACGGTACATGGAATCAACGAATCTAGATGATGTGTCGTATATGATGACAACCCCTGTGCTTTTAGGAAGTCTTCAACTCTATGATGGCATTGATCAGCTTCAAGTGTATCCTGCAAAAAGTGAGTGGGACGTCTATGTGACGATTCGTGTCATTGATCGTGTGACAAACGCACGTAGTAAACAAGAATATAGTCTACGTTTGGCTAAAAAAGAAGACAAATATGTTGTAGAGGCATTAAGCCATACATTAGGAGGAACCATGAATGATGAAGAACCAACAAATGAACCAAGCACGAAGTAAACGACCATTTTGGTCTTTTGTATTGAACTGGAAGACAAAGGCAGTTACGGCCGTTTTATTAGTTTGTTGCCAGCTACAAGTTGCCCATGCAGAAGGAGGTACTACTGATCTACCAACAGGAGACTGGCTCACGGACTGGATTATGACCCTTGCGAAAAATGCCTTTGTCGTACTCCTTGCCTATCAAGCAGTCAAAGCTTTTGGGAAGAAAGCATGGGTTCAATTTGTGACGCTGTTTGTGGCAGGGGCCATTGCCGCATTTTTCATTTACTTCCCAACAGAAGCCGTCGAGTTACTGAAGAAATTCGGTGGGAAGATCGGTGACTAGCCATGAGAAAGAGTTTCAACTTTCGCAATGTGTTTAAAAAGCCCATTATGATTCCAGAATTTGATTTTTGGAAACCAAATCAACCCATTCCGTTACGGCGACTATTGATCGCTTTTCCGTTATTTGGACTGTTTTGGCTCATTAAAGTTGTGTTGTTAACGCCCTTATTTTGGGCGTTATTTTCAAATACAACGGTCAGTGTCTTGTATTATGCCGGAATGATCTATTATTTTAGCGGTCTATTAACGGAAGAACATGATTATTTTGAAGATAAAAATGTCTATCTCTTTATAAAAGACTATTGGTACTACCAGTGGAAGATCCGAAAAAAACGACGTGTGTATGCCATGGATGAACCTGTCACAGGACTGGAAAAAAATATTCGATTCAAAAAAACTATTTTGTAGAAAGGAGTCACTTATGGCTATAGAAACACCAATGAAAGAACTACGGGACAACCTATTATTTACCAAAAATGGGCAGTGTTGGGCCTATTATACGATTACCCCTGATTATATTCATGAAGGCAATCAAGAAGCGAGAGACGATCACCGAGAGCGCTTAGAGCGCGCCTATTTGGATTTATCAAAGTACACGGATGTTCACTTTCAATTACTCCCATCAGATATGCGTTTAGAGGAACGATTTGCGGAACTGGAGAAAGACTTTGATCCAGAGCTGCTTGATGTTGGTCGTACGTATAACCAACGAACCATGGATATTTTAGTCGATGAATTAGGCACAGTAACCGAAAATACTTTCTTGATTGGCGTCCGGATCCCCACTGTTTTACTTGGAAGTGAAGCAACGGTTCGTCAAATTTTTGCGCAGTCGATTGGCACGGTCAGTCATGCCGTTTTACAATGGCTGGGTTACCGCAAGGCTATTTCAGATAGCGAGTACGAACTTTATGCCCAAGCAGAAGAGGACGTGCGTACGTATGTGCTGAAAATTGGCGGAAAATCGGTCTCAGAAGAATTATTGTATTACATGAACCGATTCCATTTTATCCGCGGGTTAACGCATACGTATGAAGAAGAAGTGAGCGATCGATCGAAAAATATTGCCGAACCCTTATTAGATACGGCAAGTGAACCAGGCTATATCCGGATTAACGATGATTTAGGAGAGAGCTATCTTACCTTTTTACCAATCACTCGCACACCGGATAGCTTAGAAGGATTGGAATTATTTTGGTTAGCACAAGAATTTTCATTTCCTGTAGAAGTCCAGTCTAAAGCCAAAAAGCGAAACAAAACACTGGCCATGAATAAAATCGGCAGCACCAAAAAGACTCTCAAACAAACGGATCAAGTCTTGTATAACAATGACGATACCGACGAGGACTTATTGGATGGGTTAGAGCAGTTGAATGATTTGAGCTTTGGTATTCAAAACCGCAATCACCCGCTATACGACTGGATGGCGTGTTATGTGGTGACCGGAAAGACCAAAGAAGAGTGCGCCGAGTCCGTTAAACAAGTCAAGGAAACACTCAAAGAGAACGATTGTCGCTGTGTACAGCCACAAGGTGACCAGCTGGCCTTGTTCTATAAGTTTCTTCCTGGTCAAGCACTCAATCCAGTGGAACCGAAATGGCTTCATTCGAGCACCCATAAAGGGTTATCTGAGCTACAGTTCGGGTTATCGCAAAAACTAGGCACCAATATTGGCCCATACATTGGGCGTATTTCTTTTGCGGATTCTTTTGACGTGATGGAGGCCATTCAAAGTAGCCGCTTTATGGTGTTAATCCATGCGTTTCTAGCCAACGAAGGCGTTGCAGGGTCTTCTACCGAAAGTCCGCATATTTATTTTTCAGGGGCAACAGGGCAAGGGAAATCCTTCTTAATGAAACTCTTTGGCTTTTATTTGATGTTTTTAAAAGGCCAGGTTTTAATGACCGATCCTAAAACAGAAGTCAAGGAATGGTTTGAACTAGCCCGACAAGATCCGGCTGTACAACAATATTATCCGGAGTTTGAACGTCTCATGGAACAGCTGACCTATATTACCTTGGATCCCGATGATCCAGATAATCATGGCGTATTGGATCCATTAAACTTCTTAAATGGCAGTAAAGCCAAAGATGCTATATTGACCATGATGGACCAGTTATTTCCAAAAGTACCATTGGCGGTGGAAAATGAGATGCGCCGTCAATTAGCGACTGTATTAACTCTGAAGAAAAAAGGGCATGCCGTCGGTTTACAACACTTAGTAGACGGATTGGCCCAACATGAGGATCCAGCTATTAAAGAATATGGAGAGAACATGCGACTGACAATTGAGGATTCAATCCTGCAGCTAGTCTTTTCAGATGGCCGATCAAAAGGCTTGAATGTAGATAATAAATTTACGGTTCTTCAGATCCAAGGCCTGGATTTACCCGATCAAGACGAGGCACCGGAAGACTGGACAGAAAGTGACCGTAAAGCGGTCGCAATTATGGGACCACTGACGCATTTCTGTCGATATTTTGGTATGCGTGACAAACACAAAAATACCACGGTGATCTTCGATGAGGCGTGGGTTTTGACAAAAGCACGAGGCGGTAAAAAGTTAGTCAAGGGCTTGCGTCGTGTAGGTCGTTCCTTTAAAAATCAGTTATTACTGGTATCTCAAAGTGTGAGTGACGGATCGAATGAAGACGATATCGGAAACTTTGGGTTGTGTTTTGCCTTTGATGAACCAGCCGAACGTCCGGCCATTCTTGCCCATATGGGCTTAGATCACACACCGGAGAATATCAGCTTATTAGCGGGATTAAAAAAAGGCCAGTGTTTGTTTAAAGATATGTATGATCGCGTGGGTGTTTTGAGTGTAGATTGTCTCTTTCCAGAATGGGCGCTTGCGTTTAAAACGTCGAATAAGAGCCATTCGGCAGAAGTGGAAAGGAAGTACGACCAATGAAGACAAAACTGAACAAACAAGGCGTTTGGCTCGCGTTCAGTTTCCTGTTATTGATTGGTTTTCTAGGAGTTCTATCTTCTTCCAACAGTCAAGCGTTGGAATGGGGACTAGACGAAGACGCAGACAAAGACCAAATAAATGAAATCATGGAAGACGTGTATCGAAAAAAATCAGGTCGAGACGAAATCCCCCCAGAGGAATATAAGAAACAAACAGTCAAGCAAGGCGGAATTGTTCTCAAAAACAAGGAGTATCCCTTGGAACATTATGAAGGACTGTCCACTGCTGGGGGCTTAGATTTAGGTAAGACCAATTTGATTGGCTTCAGTAATTCCTTGTTTTGGCTTAGTAAATTTGTGTACCAGGGAATCGATCATGGGTTGACATTGATGAGCGGTCAAACCATTTTAGATGATTGGGTTGATACGACACTCTCTCTGGCCAAAGGCCTATGGGATCAAGCCGTACTGGAATATTTACTCCCTATGATGGTTGTCATGGCCTTTGTGTTGTTATGGCAATTAGTTGCAGAGTTAAACCTGTTAAAAGGTTTAAAGACGATCGCTGTGTTTGTCGGTGTTTTTGTCTTAGCGTCGTTTTTCTTCCAGTATGGCGGGACAGTCATTAAAGGCGTGAATGCCAGTAATGATTCGATTCAGAGTTCCATTCTAGCGGTAGGGACAACGTTAACAGGGGATTATGAAGAGATTCCAGAAGATCAGACCAAAGAAGGGGTAACAGCGATTATTCGCAACACCTATTTCAATTTGGCGGTGTATCGTCCGTACTTACTGATGAATTATGGGACAACGGACGCGGAAAAGTTAACCAAAGACGAGCCAGAGCGCTTGGATAACCTGTTGAAGCGAAGCCGTATTTCCCTGTATTCAGACGGGTTGAAAGCCGCGGTAAAAGAAGAAGCAGGAGAAGGCAACAATGATTATATGAGCGACTCAGATGTGGGAGTCAATTCAAAATTTGGGATGAGTCTCGGGAGTTTAGTCTTGGCATTAGGTGTGGGCATACCACTGCTCGTACTTGCATTGGCGAATTTCTTAGTCCAAATGATGGTCTTAGCCTGTGTCCTGGTTTTAGGCATTAGCTTTTTTGTGAGTTTGATTCCGAAGTTTCGCAAGAGCTTTGTCAAGCCGCTAGTGAAAGGAGTGGGGCTGATTTTATCCCAAGCCTTTTTGGTGGTTTTTCTCCTATTTGTGTTATTAATCATAACCATTTTAGATAGCGTGATTCCACCGACCACAAGTGGTGGGTTTCTTGTCAACAGCTTATTTTTGGCCTTTATTTTATGGTTCCTATTAAAAAAACGAGATGAGATTGTCTCGATGATTACCGGCGGTCGCGTTCAGCTTCAGACAAACCAGTCGAACCAGGTCTTTCAAGGTGCGCAGCGTTGGGTACGGCATAGAGGACTGCGGCGAGCCTTCCAACGTGGGCAACAACCAAACTCTTCAGGAAATGAGCCCAAAGAGGAACAACCAAGACAAGCACCGAAGACACCCCCTCGGTATCGCGTGGTTAGTCCCCGATCACAGAAACGATCGTTACAGCCTACGACCGATCTGTCAACGGTAGCGCCTAATCGAGAAGTGGGCGCACCGAACGGTCAGCGGCGAATCGGGCAATCCAAACGAAGCCAAGCGCCGATTGGGAAACGTCCAGTGACACAGAAATCAACTAGACCACTGTCACCGATGCGAACCATTCCGGTGCAGAAGAAACGTCCACTAGTGCCGCACGCGCCAAGTGGAGCGAATCAATCACCGTCAAGGCGAATGAAACGACCGGAGGAACAAAAACCGTCTCTGAAGAAACCTGAACCACCAACAAAAACACCGAGGCACCCAAGTCGGCAATTACCACCCAAACCGACAACGCCACCACAGGCACCCAATACACCAACGCCAGCAATACCAAAAATGAGCGCACCGAAGCCTGTTCAGTCACCTGATGCGCCCATAATCAAACGTCGGCCCACTCGGAATGAGCGGAGGCAATAACTGATGATCCGGCGAGCAAAGCGGAAAATGATCTGGTGGTGTGTTGGAATAGGTGGGAGTTATTTAGTCATTGTCTTTCTTTTTGTGGGGTTATTAGGTGGTCTATCAACAGGAGATTCCGTTCATGCGCCACTGGAAATCACATCAGAGAATACGAACTTGTCGCCAGAGGTATTGCAGTATCAACCACTAGTTGAGAAGTACGCCAAAGAAGCGGGAATCCCTGAAGAGGTTCCCGTTCTGTTGGCGATTATGATGGTCGAATCAGGCGGACGTGCAGTCGATGTCTTTCAAAGTAGTGAGAGCTTAGGCTTACCGGTGAATACATTAGACACGGAAGGAAGTATTAAACAAGGCGTGCAGCATTATAAAAATTGTCTGGACGCAGCGAAAGCTTTGGGCAATGATCAATGGACGGCGATCGCTGCGTATAACTTTGGTGGAAATTACAACAATTTTATCGCCCAGCATGGTCATGTCCATTCAACCAAATTGGCAGATACGTATAGTCGAACAGTTGTGGCCCCGTCTTTAGGGAATACGGCAGGTATTACGTATCCTTATCCAAACCCTGTAGCAATTCCCTATAACGGTGGGTATTTATATTTAAACGGTGGGAATTTCTTTTATCCGGATCTGGTCAAACAATACTTGGTTCAGTCAACAAGTGGAGGGCAAACGTCAGCCACTACAGCGACCGGCTGGAAGAAAAAGGCACTTGAATTGGCTCAACAAGATGTAGGGAAGACCTTTCCAACAGGTTGGGGGCAGCGAGGTGAGTGTATTGTGGCCGTCCAAGGGTGGATCAATGGCGCAAAAGGAGGGACATTTATTCCAGGAGGCGTTCGCACAGGTTACGTTCAATCAGGAGCAACTGAAGTTCCATGGTCACAAGCAAAAGCAGGCGATGTGATTCAGTATGAAAATACCGGCTCACCTGATTTATTCGCCACAGGTGTCCATACGATGCTCGTTGAAAGTACGAATAGCGATGGAACGGTTAATGTTATCGAAAGTAATAACCCTGGAGGGTCAGGATTCGTTGATAAACGTAGCAATGTGAGCAATTCGGCACCTGCCGGGTGGCGCAGCGTGGTCTGGCGCTTTCAAGATTAGGAAGGAAGAACAACATGAAACAATATGTATGGGTGGCAGTTTTACTCGTTGCTGGGATTGGCCTTGTTTTAAATCGGCAACAAAAAGATCCAGCGAAAGCAACCGTTGAAACGTCGGTTCAATCAGAACGTACGACGGAAACAGAAACACAAGTGACACAATCAAAAGAAACCAATGAAGACGAGGGCAAGACAGCAGCAGCTTATCGATCAGCCAATGAAGCTTTTCTAAAAGCCTATTTCACTTATGTTAGCTATCAAGGACGGAAAGAAGCCGTGGAATCATTACTGACAGACTCCGCAAAAGAAGCACTGCAGCTGTCGATATTCGATCCGAATGAACACGTCCGTTCAGCGGTGTTTAAGATCCAAAGTTTTTACCAACAAGAGGCACCGGAAACGGTGGTATCTTTAAATGAAATTCAGTACAGCAGCACAATGAATGAGATTGAAAGTAAGTTGAGTGTGGTGTACCAGCTTACGCTGGTAAAGGAAAATCAAGTCTGGAAGATTGATCAGGTACAATTTATCGGTAGTCGGACAGTGTAGGAAAGGGAAAAATAGATGGAGAATAAGAAGAAACAAATCTGGCGTAAGTATGGCATGAGCTATCAGGAAGCCCTGGACATTATGCGAGAGGTTGGGTACCAATTAACCGTTACCAAACAAGGAAATGACGTACTTACACCGCCAAATCAGACATATCCAAGAGAAACAAACAAAACGGCTATTCTTGTATGGAAAACAATAAATAACTAAGACTAGAGATGTCCTTAGTCTTATCTCATTATTTTGGAAGGAGAACGGATGTGATAATAAATATTATAGGTGCTTTAGCAAATCTAACGAGTTTAATTTTATGGCTCCCACAGGCTAAAATAACCTGGAATAATCGAAATAACAAGCAGGCTCTATCAGGGATCAGTATTTGGACGCAACTAATTGTATCGATCAATACAGTTATGTGGTGTGTTTATGGTGTCATGATAGATAACGTTTGGTTACCAATTGGAACCATCATGATTTTACCACTAGCTGTCATGACGATTGTTTTGAAAATGCGACTCAATAGAAATGATAGTGACCAAAAACGGGTTAGAAATCAATAGTATTGTCTGTTAATGGAACGAATAAAGGATAAGTAAATAAGGCTAGGAATGATCCTAGCCTTACCCCACTGTCTCTTCAAATCTACTCAACTCAAAGAAACTCCTATATTATACCACAAGGAGGAGAAAGAGTTGAGTCTTTTTGAAGTAGAAGCTTATCAACGTCCTTCATTCGATACAATTAATTGGAAAGAAACAAAGACTGCGGTAGGAATCTTTTTAGTGCAATATAAAATTGCACGAGAACGCGTGGGTTTACCAGTATTTCCAAAACGAACGGGTACATATCATTTACTTAATGAAGAACAAAAGCGCATTGCTACGTCCATAGAATTAGCGGAGGTAGAACCATACCAAAAAGAATTTTTACGCTTCAACCAGTTATTTATACTCGGCTATTCAGCGATTATGCACCCGTATAAATCTGATGTCACTGACCGAAGGCGAACGGTCTTTATGTTGCGCTATGTTTATGGGTTATCCATAGAGGCAATAAGTGAGCAGATTTATTATCAAAAAAATTGTATCATTGAAGATTCAAAAATTTCACTTATCGCTTTTGCGCAAGCCTTAAGTATTATTCAAACCAACGTTTAATCAACCTTTTGGTGGTTTTGTTCGTCAGACGCGTCAACCAGATCCTTCGTATACTTCAGGTATCAAGACTTGAATACAACCAGATTTAGATCTAAATCGAAGACGGAGGAACCAATGGAGACGAATATTATTTATAACGAAGATTGTTTAGAAGGAATGGACCGTTTACCGGACAAAAGTATCGATATGATTCTGTGTGACTTACCTTACGGCACAACTGCTGCACGTTGGGATACGGTATTACCATTTGACAAATTATGGACACAGTATTTGCGTGTCATAAAGGATCAAGGAGCAATTGTCCTATTTGGCGCAGAGCCGTTTTCAACGATGTTGCGCATGAGTAATCTGAAGCATTACAAATATGACTGGTACTGGCAAAAAAACACCGCGACAGGCTTTGCCTTTGCGAAATATCAACCGATGCGAAGTGTCGAGACCATTTCTGTTTTTTGTAAGGGAACCACCATTTATAACCCGCAAGGACTCAAAAAAAGAGACAAGCCGATAAAAAAAAGACGTGGGGAGAACAAAGGCGGTAGCCTTTATTCTGATACGCTAAGAAATAAAGACTATATCAGTCAATGGACAAACTATCCTAAAAATGTCTTAACCTTTAAGAAAGATAGTAAGGACGTGATCCACCCAACACAGAAACCCATTGCCTTATTAGAATACCTCATTAAAACGTATACACAGGAACAAGCAGTTGTTTTAGATAATTGTTCAGGCAGTGGCAGCACAGCTGTCGCTTGTCTAAACACCAATCGATACTTTATCGGATTTGAAACAGATCCCACGTATTACGTCGAATCGTTGAAGCGCATTGAATGGAACTAGCAATCTATCTTCCTGACAACATGAGCCAGTTTTTATAAAAACCAACTTTCTAACCACGTTTATACAGCATTAATCAGCCACGGGGCCAACTGATTAACCGTTACACTATGTCTATCAAGCGCTTGAAATACTTGAAACACATGTGGGAAAGAAACGAAATGAACGCTGTAAAAGAACAACAAGGAAGAAAATCAAACATACCCGTACTAACGACGACAATCAAAAAGAAAGACTCATTAACGTTTTTAGATTTATTTGCGGGTGTAGGCGGTTTTAGGTTTGGAATGGAACAAGCTGGTCATAAATGTCTTGGCTTTTGCGAAATTGACAAATTTGCACGACAAAGCTATAAAGCTATACATGAGACAACAGGAGAGGTGGAAATGCATGATATCACAACAGTTACAGATGAATTTATTAACGGAATCGGATCCGTCGACGTTTTGTGCGGAGGCTTTCCTTGCCAAGCTTTCAGCATTGCTGGAAAACGGAGAGGATTCGAGGATACGAGAGGGACTTTGTTCTTTGAAATCGCTCGGTTTGCTCGAATACTCAAACCCAAATACTTATTGCTTGAGAACGTCAAAGGCTTACTCAGCCACGAAAAAGGAGCTACCTTTGAGACGATCCTCCGAACGTTGGATGAATTGGGGTATGACTGCTCATGGCAATTGTTTAACTCTAAAGTATACGTACCGCAAAATCGAGAACGGGTTTACATTATCGGATGTCTTAGAGGATCAGATACCCGAACAGTTTTTCCTCTCGCCGGAGAAAACAGCGCAACTAATTGTCAATCAAGCCAAATAAAGTTAGCGGGTACCACCCATAAAAGAAATGATCTTTCAAGAAATCACAGAGAAAGAACCTATTATACCAATGGATTAATGGGTACATTGACAGCAACAGATTACAAGTCGCCGAAGCAAATTGTCGTAGGGAATGTTAATCCGTCAAATCGTGGCATGAATGGGACTGTCTTTCATTCAGATGGGTTATCACCCACGATTACAACGAATAAAGGCGAGGGGAGTAAAATTGCGATTCCGATCTTAACGCCGGATCGTCTCCATAAGCGTCAGAATGGGCGACGGTTCAAAACAGATGGAGAGGACATGTTCACAGTAACCGCACAAGACAGGCACGGTATTATCGTCTCCGGACAGCTTCCTGGGAAGTATCGACAACGTGGGTGTGTGGTAAGTCCTGAAGGAATCTCACCAACCTTATTAACCATGCAAGGTGGGGGATTAGAACCGAAAATAGCTATAAAAAAAGATCACACAGCACGAACTGAAGAACTTAGAATACGAAAATTGACACCGCTAGAATGTTGGAGACTACAAGCCTTTCCTGATTGGGCTTTTCTTGCTGCAAAGTTTGGCAGCAAGAAAATTGCCTTAGATATCCTGGAGAAAGGATTGGATCATTATGACTGTATGTACGAGCAAAAACAATCGAATAGCCAACTATATAAACAAGCTGGAAATAGCGTGACTGTCGCAGTTGTCTATGAGATTGCAAAGCGATTGTAAGGATCTTAAGGAAAGAAAATCGAGTGTACCATAAAAAAAGTTTGAAATTATCGTATATTTATATTGACGTATATATAAATATACGATATGCTTGAAAAGTAATAACGAAAGGGGAATAAATTATGACAAAAACAGCACTAAGTTATCAAGTAGTAATCGATAAGAAAAAGGAAGAATTAGAACGGTTGAAACAGAATCGTAAGGAAATGAAAGACTTTCTAGAGCAAGCAAGTGAAGCAGGGGCAACGGATAAAGAAGCTGAGATCGCAGAAATCGTTCATTGGCACAATTTGATCGATGACCTTATCAGTGAAATGGATCAGGTCGAGACTGAAGAAACAAAATTACAGCTATACGTTGTTGAAGAAAAATATCCTGAAGACATTCAAGTCGAGATTTTTGAAACAGAAGCGTTAGCAGAAGCCCATTGTAAAGCTAAAATTGCTGGTATCACAGAAGAGCTGATTAACCAAGATTACTATTTTGAATTTGATCGAACACATAACACCTTCCGAATTGATTGTGACGAAAAAGAAGGGGAAGTTATCCTGAGCTATTACAAAAAAACGGCAACAAAAGAAAACTCTCGCCCTGCTGTAACAGGACAAGAGCAAGAAAGTAACAAAAACCAAGCGTAGGTAAGTTTGCTACCGTTAAAACTATAACAAATTTAATGGTAGCAAACAACTTTTGTTACCTTAGAAATGAGGTGCAAGTATGATCATTGATTTGAATTTAGTCAAGTTGTTAATCGAAAAGAAAGCTGAAGACGGAAATTACCTTTTTTCCGCGTACAAAATTGAAAAGGAGTCAGGATTCTCAAGAGATGTGTTGAGTAAGCTACGTAGTGGGAATAAGGATCTGAACAACATTACATTAGGAAAGATTATCGACTTGTCTAATTTTGCAGAAAAACACAAGAACGAATTATGAACAATCATTTAAAAAGAAAAATCATTATGAAGGAGTTTTAAAATGAATTTAAGAAAAAAACGAGCATTAGTATTTATTAGTTTACTTATTCAATTGTTGTTTACATTGTTTTCAGGGGCTATCGTGATGATAGGAATGCCTAACTGGCTTATGAATGTTGTCCTGTTAGGCATTCCTTACGGAATTTGGCTCATTCAACTATTTGTTGGGCG
>NZ_AMDP01000034.1 GCF_028128615.1 Enterococcus sp. 5H
AACACTTTTTAAATCCCAATCAGTCTCAAAAGTAAATGTCCCTTTTAAATTTAACGTTTCTATTCTATTCGGATGTTCCACAGAAATTGACACGCTACCCTTGGGCCTTTTTTTCATGTTATTCACAAAGTTTGATTTTTCATCAAAATAAAAAAATAAGGTTACATAACCAGTTCTTTCTACTATTTTAGATACTGTTACACTTAACGGAAATCCATAATCGTCTATTGTTGACACAACATAGGATGATGAAGCTTTAATTATTTCTTCAGCTGTATTCATTTTTGCCTCCAATAATCTTTCGTTTTTATTATTATAACGAAAAAAGATTGTATTACAATCGACAAAAAAGAAAGTATGTCTATAAAAAAGCCACCGCATAAGCGATGACTAAAAATTTCTATTCGTTATTTTCTTTTTCTCGTTTCTCTTCTTCTCTAATAAATCTTTTCAGATGTTTTTCGTCTTTTTCTGATTCCACATGCTCTCTGTTGTTATCAATTTCAGCTTCAAACTTCTCTTTGTTTTTTTGTTCTTTAAATGATTCTCTATTTTCTTTTTCTCCGTGACGTTCACTTGGCATAATAAAATTTCCCCTTTCGTATATCATGAATTAATTGTATTCCTATTTGAGGGATTATACCAATATTTCAATCACCCACAGGCTGTAAACTAGGTATTACCTATGGGTGAATATTAAACCACCTACAACAGTAATCATCATGGTTTAATTTAGTTGGATTTCGTTTAATTGTTTGCTGTAGGTGGTTTAGATACTTATTTCACCTTATCATTATATAACGGAAATTGTGGCGTTGTGGTGCATCGATTGTGCATGGAATGTGCATTATTTTAGTTCTAAGGCTTCAACCCCATATAGAATTTCAGAAAGTTCGTTTGTCGCATCTTTAATCTGCCTATTAATCGTAGTTCTATCTACGCCGTAATATTCCGCTATCATCTCGTCATTCATTTTTATACCAAAATATTTTTTCTCTAGTAATTTGTAACCTCTGCTATCCTTTTTCTTGCAAAGTCTTTCATACTCATCAAGCCCGCGAGTTACATGGCGCATAATTTTGACTGTTTTAGCTCTGTTTTGCATTAATGCACTCAGCGTTAAGTATTTATGATTCCAAAACGTCTCCTGATCTGCAGTTAGCTGGTCATCTATAGTTTCTACATGAGCTTTTAATACGTCATACTTTCGAAGTAACAATCTAGTATTATGAAAAGCATATTTCCTCATTTTTTTAAACTCTTCCTGTTGTTCTTTTGTTAATTTGACAACAATTTTGTTTGCCAATACATCTAGTTGTTCATCTGATAATTCTGTAATTTGATTCAATCCTTTACCCCTCCTCTATTAAACAATCCCCCAAACGCTTGCCGCCTGTCCATCGTGCCGTTGCGTTTGTTTGGCTTTGGTTTTAAGTCTGGCTGTTTAGATAACTCCTCCCAAGCCGACAAATCGACAGAGCCTTTACATAGCATTCTTGAGACTTGCTCGCTTGCTTGTACTGCAGTTAAGCCAACTAACGACCATTCATGCATTAGCTTTCACCCTCCACGATTTCAATTGCCTTGGCCTTGCTTAAATTACCCTTGTGCTGTTCAATGCGATTGATGATTGATTGTTTGACCTCTGATCTAGTTTTCTGGATTAGATAACGGCCATAAGATTCTCGACTTTTTTTAAGCTCAGTTACCTTAATAGCATAGTCATCAATTTTACGATTTCTCTCATCTATTTTTGTTTTTAGTTGTTCGATTTTTTGATTCTCAAATTCTAACTTCCAGATTTCTTCTTGTTTTTCAGACAAAATAACTTCCAGCGCATCAAAATCTTCTAGCTTAGACTCAAGTTCTTTGATGGTTTGATTCTTCATATCCAACTCAGCAGTCAATCGTTTTTCCGTCTCGTATCCACGAACTACATAAGCTTTTAAATTATCCACTGGTACATGATCGGTCAATTGTGTTTCTGGCTCTGGTTGTTTCTTTTTAAATAGATTAAACATTAGCTTTCACCTGCTTTCATAAATCCTAAAATATGCGCGATTACATCCACTGTCCAACCATTACCAAGCGCTTTATAACGTTGTGTGTTACTAACACCCTCTGTGTAATTATCAGGCAACGTCTGCAATCTCTCACACTCAATCGGTGTTAACTTACGGATATAGCCCTCAATCAATACACCGTGTTTATCTTGGGCGGTTAATGTATAAAATTTACGTCCTTCATTAAAACGTTGACCATTTTGGCGCTTATTTACTCTATCTGGTGTGATACAGCCAAATAAATATTGACCCATCTTTGCAGCACCCCCACCAGCATCACCGCAAAGAGTAATAGCTTTGTTGTGGATATAGTAAACTCTGTTTGCTTGGCTATCCTTACGAAAATAACCCACTTTGCCTCGCTCAACTTCTTTGTCTAAAATTTGTAGAGTCTTATCAAAAGGTACGATGTACTCATTAAGAGGTATTGCTATCTTTGGTGCATCACCTTTATTAGTTGTGATAGTCGGGTGTTTAAAGTTAAGCGGTGTGACCACTCCGCCCATACCTCTGCCACAAGGATTTACATTAAAAGGATCAGAGTCAAATAGTATTTCTCCAAAACTCTCGTGTACAATATCTTTTAACAGAATATTTTTATCCTCTGGCTGCTCAATCCCTGGAATATTGGTCCAATACAACCGACGTCTATTTTGTGCCGATACTAAATTACTGTTAATCTCTATTGGCTCAACACCTAAATAACTGCTGATAATGTCCTGATACTCTTTTTTCATTTTGACGTTCTCAAGCAAAAAATATTTAGGTTTATAATGCTTTAGCACATCCACATACTCAAAAAACAATTTACTACGTGGATCATCAAAATTTAGTTGTTTACCGGCAAAACTAAACCCCTGACAAGGACTGCCACCAATCAATAAATCAATCTTGTGTAAGTCCCACTCTCGCCAATTTTGGACGTCTCCTAAATGGATTGTATTAGGGTGATTTTTTTGAGTGACTGAAATAGCGTATTTATCTATCTCACTTGCGTAATAATGATTTACTTTGATTCCTGCTCTTTGTAATGCCACTTGACCGCAACTAATGCCGTCAAATAATGATAAAATGTTCATAATTTTAAAAGGAGTAAAAAGCTTTTTCCTGCGCGCGCAAACCTCCGCTCCTTTCTGATGGTTATTCTTTATAAAAACTCAATGTTCTGTAATATCCAGAACCTTCAATATCATAACTTTCTCCATTAATTTCTACTGGAATCCAGAAATCCATTTGCCAGCCATTGGTGTCCATTTCTGAAATATCTATCTCAGCATGAAAGTCATCAGTCAATATATCTATAAGAACATTTGCAGACAAAAGGATATCATTAAAATTAACTTTCTCCTCAGTGCCTTTTATAACTGATTCTATCCTCTTTTTTACTAAATCTTTTTCATTTTTTGATAATACTTCCATCCCTACTCAGTCCTTTCAATCATTGCCAGCCATCCTGCACCATTTTTGGTTTATATTCTTTGTCTGACCATCCATGACCATCACATAAATTACATTCAGTTCTCTTGTACTCAATACTATCTGGTACCCATCCAGAATCGGGTAACCCACTTGGGTATGGAACTACTATTTTTTTCTGATAAAATCCAGTGCCGTTACACTGTGGGCATTGAAAGGGTCTCTCAAAATCTTCAAATATTTCTTTCAGAGTTGCATTAGCTGAATATTCTCTAATCATCATTTTTACTTCATAAGCTTTCATTATTTTCTACCTCCCGCAGTTCTTCGGCTGTTTGGATGAGGGTAATATGTTTTAATTCTTCCTTCGACAAATACTCTTCTCCAAACTGATTACCATAAAACCAAAGATCACCAGCACCATCTAATTCCTGAATTAAAACTACTTTACCTCTGAAAATACATATGTCATCTGTTTTAAACTCATCCAACTTACGCCTATGAGCTGCAAAATGTTCGGCACGTTTAAATGTGGCTATCTGTTCGGTGGTGGCTGGTTGTACATACTTCATATCAAGCTCAATCCTTGTATTGACTAATTTTCCTGTTTGAGTATTTAAAAATTCTGCTTCTACAATATCTCCCATAACAGTAGTAATTTTTAGGATATGCAACACATTCTCTAAGCTTCTATAACTGTAATACTCCCCAACCTCAAATGTTGGTTGGTGGTCTGACAATGTCCAATCTGCAAATTCTTTTACAACTTCCATGAACTGACTTACGTTCAATGTTTTATGTGCTTCTACTACTTCATTATCTTGACAACATCCGAACTTTTGAAGGTAAAACAGACTTCTAAGTGTATTTTTTTCATCTGAATCATCCTTTAAATCATCTTTTAGCCATTGCAATACTAACTCTTGATTTCTGTTTAATTCTACTGTTTTCTCTGTCAATGAATTTCCTCCTCGTGCTATAATTAAAATAAAAAAGCGGGTGTTCATTTTGTCTAAGAAATTTGGGTATTTATCTTGTATTTTCTTTGTCTTCAACTTATTTTTCCTAACGCATCAGATGTTTAAGCCATTTTTTATAGTAATGGCAATTTGGATATTGTGTTGTATTTTACTGATTATAGAAACCTTTAGAAAAGATAGTTCCTCCAAATCATCTGAAAAACAGTAGAGCTTAGCTCCTAGAGTTTATTCTCTAGGCTTTTTTGTTACTCAAAGCTTCTTTTTCTCTGTCATTGCGCTTCCTCCTTGTCTTCCGAATAACCATAACTGCAGTATGAGCTAAAAATTTCTCTTGCTTCCTCAGCTATTTCTTCATCAGTTGCATCATCAGATACTTCAAAGTATTCCGTCTCACCGACCCCAGCCCATGTAGTTTCTATGTCTACTCTAAATCTCCTTGTCATTGTGAGTCCTCCTCCAAATCTGAACCGTCATGCTCCTCCAGCTCAAAAAGTCCGTCAGGTTTTTCGTAATATCCAAACGCCTTTTCAATTTTTGCCAAAATGACTTGATCCCCTTTATCTGATTCGTCAATCCAAGGTAAATTCAATTTACTGTATTCTTCCTTTTTTTCTTCATATATTTTTCGGCATTGTTCTTCATCTCCAACCGCTTCAATACCAAAATCATTAGTCCAAACCATCCACATTTATTCTTTCTCCTCCACTGGTACAGCCTCGCCGCCGATAGCTACTGCAACCCCTTCTGCTTTATCTAAAGACAATTGAGCTGCCATATTTTCCCAACCAGTGCTATCAGTTGTGCACATTTTTGCTACAAAGCTATCGTCCCAGTCCATAAACGCCATAATCCCAACTTTGACATAATACAACTGCTCTTTCTTCACTGTGTAGCCGTTAGCTAAACTCAACAGGTCATGCAAAGAAGTATTCCTTAGCCATTGTTTCAACTCCCCTTCTCTCATTTCACAAGATAAGAAATTGCGTTTACATGAAATTAAGTAAGCCAAATTTAACTCTTTATTGCCATTATTCAAAAAAACATCTGCACATGGCGGCACCTCTACCAGTTCTGGTTGGGTTGGCTCTTCCATTGCCTCCACTTTGTCGTATATATCCTTTAAACTATCTAATCCAGCCATTGCATCCATAATTACTCTTATTACTGCACGTTTACTAAATTCAATTCCCATGCGTTGTTCCCTCCTTAGTCAAACCGTAAGTTTTACTTACGTATAGTTCCTCAATTACTTCACCCTGCTTATCTGTGTTACTGTTAATACATCAAGAAAGTAGGAATAATTATGTTAAATTTATATCCTGTTAAAGTCTATGCTAGCGCCGATCAGTTTTATTGTTCAGAAAACGATGCTCAAGCCAGTAAACCAAACAGCAGAGACATCCACATTGTATTTGTCCTCATCGGATTAGATAAAATGCGCTTGCTTTTCCGCCCTAGGGGCATTTCAAGCTTTGGTCTCATTACCTACTCAGAATTAGCCGTTGCTGTCAATCAAATTTAACTATAAGTAACTCTACCAATACTCTTATTTATTAAGAGTATTTTTCTATCTACTCCACCTCAACTAAATCTCTTTTTAAAAACCAGATTACCTCGCCATTTTTAAATCTAAGTTTTAACAAAGGGATTTTTATATGTTCGATGTCCACACACATGCCTATAGCATCTTTTGGCACTACAGTGGAAAATCTTGTTCTGTATTTTTTCTTAAGCATTATCCGCTCACCTCATTCAGTAATCCCCAGTAAGGCTTTTCTTTATAAAACTTAACTAGTTCTCTTGATTGTGACCTGACCATACTCTCTAGTAAATTTGAGCGTTGCATGGCTTTCAAATACTTTCGCTTGGGCTTAATAGCTATACTTATATTCCCTCTTGGATTTACAGTTATTAGCCCAATGCCTTGGCTCTTTAGTCGTTCATCAAAAGCTCTAGAGTTATCTTCGCCTTTGCGCCACTCATATTTACTCAATTCTTTTTCTACATCTTTTCTTAGCTCGTCCAATAGCTCTGTGGGAATGACGTAATAGTTGAAATCTCCTACGAAAGAGAGCTTAGCTTTACTCTTGAAATCAGACTTGCTTACTTTTATTTCATAACAACGGAATTCACCGTAAGAATCATAAGTGATAAAATCTACTATTCCATCTGTAGACCAACCAACGCCTATTGTGACCTCAAAACAACCATAAACACCTTGCAGTCTTGCTTTTTCCCATAACACAGATTCTATAAATTTGGTCATTTCTGTTTTTGCCATCTACTCCACCTCTCCCACACCCGAAACGTTGGTTTATTCATTTGGTTCAATCCTTTCCAAAGAATATTTTTTGACTACTGCTTCTGCGCCTAATTCTGTTGTTTCCTTTATCAACTTATCTAATTTTAAATTTTCTATATGCGATTTATAGACTTTCTCTGCCTCAGCACTCAGAACAATTACTTCCTCATAATTTAAGGTTCTAATCTCATCTACAATTTTTACAGTGTTTTCTATGCCGATAACTTCGTTGACCTTCAAAATATAGTTAATGTGCTGTTGACGATTGTCTTCGAGCGCTTCATCATCGATTAGTTTATTCATTTGGTTCGCCTGCTTCTTCAATGTCTTCTCTGCCACAAATAAGTGACTCAACACCCCAAATTCCGCCATGTTCCAGCGCAAGTTGGTGCCGATTTTCTTTTGGTAACCACAGCATATAATTGTTATTTACTAAGCATCGTCTTACTTTTAATATTTTTCCCGTGTATTTCGGAAGTGCCGTACCAATGTATTTGACGTTGTCTCCTTGTTTAATCATTTGGTTTCGTCTCCTTTACTATCTCTTCGAATAAAATGGCGAAATCATCAATTTCCAAAAGCTCCGCTATATTCTGTACCTTTTCTAACGTAATATTTCTTGTTCGACCTTTTGCCGATTTTGCATTTCCGCCAACCAAATCAAACCAAGTAATTTCTTTGTTTCGCCTATGCCAGTCAACGTTCGACCAAAAGAGTTTCTTTATATCTATTGGATCTTTCGCCATTTTCTCACCTCTGGATATTTCCCGCCGATCGTTTGACAGCTTTGCGAATCAAATCCCTCGCATTTCAAACGATTTGCTTTTCTTTTTGTTTTGAAATTCTCGTCTAAACTATCTTTATGGACCATGTGATGTCCGCCTTTGGCTGTCCGGACAATCACAGTATTTTTGTTTATGGTCACTATTTCACCAGTGATTAACTCACCGTAAATTGTTATATAATTTTTCATTTTCTTATCCCCCTAAAATGGCAGATCGTCGTCTGAAATATCAATTGTCGAGCCTGTACCACTAAACGGATCACCCTCAGTTATCGGTTTATTTGGGTTAAAAAACTGTCCTTGTGATTCTTGGCTATTATTCTGCGATTTAAAGTCGTCGTTCCCGCCGAATGAAGAATTACCCTCAGAACTGTTTGAAACGCCTGTATTTTGATTCTGCGCACCCTGAGCGCTATTCCTGTTCTCGTTTGCTTGTCTTGGTTCCAACAATTGGAAATTCTCGCAAACAACTTCCGTGACATAAACTCGTTGCCCTTGTTGATTCTCGTACGATCTCGTTTGAATACGACCGACTACACCTAGTAGTGTGCCCTTACGTGCATAGTTCGCCATTGTCTCGGCTGGTTTGCGCCAGATCACACAGTTAATGAAATCTGCCTCTCGGTTGCCATCGCTATTTGTAAAGTTGCGGTTAACAGCTAGCGTAAATGTAGCAACCGCTGAACCGTTGCTTGTATAGCGTAAGTTTGGATCAGCAGTTAATCTGCCAACTAGAACTACATTATTTATCATAAATATCCCTCAATCCTAAATAATTTATTTTGTTATACACTGTTCTTCTTGTGATTCGTAGTTCTTTTGCTATTTCAGTCGCTTTGAACCCATCCTTAACCATCTGAGCTAAGTCTTCATCTACGTTTTTGTAAAAAGGATGATTTTTCTTGTTTTCGAATCTTTTTTTCGCAGCTCGAGAAATATTTTCTCTTGTTTCCTTGCTTCTTTTAGATCCAAAATGATGATGTATTGTATGCTCAATTGGATCTACTATTTGCAAATTAGATATACGATTATCATGTTTTACTTTATTTTTGTGATGGATTGATTCATCTTTTCTTAAAAATCTGCCAATAAAAGTTTCTGCAACTAATCTATGCTCCATCATGTAGCCAAGTGAATCTGTATTCGGGTGTCCATGGACACACACTAAAACATATCCTCTTTTTGTTCTTTTTCTCCCTGTTATATCAAAGGTTTTGTCTCCAATTTTTACAGAGTAATATATTTGTTTTTCTAAAGGCGCTGGCATGTAATCACTCCTTTATTTTGTCAGTCTTCCAACTAAAGTAACGTTGTTAATCATTTGAGTTCCTCCACTTCGATCTCTGTTCTTGGGTTAAGGCTATACAACTTTTGCATCGTCACTACAGCTATTTGCCCATCGTTTTTATATAAAATTCCTTCTGCAGCATCCGTCACCGCTTTAAAATAATTGTCAATATCTGGCTTTTTATCCACGTATAGGGTTTCGTTTTCCAAGTCCTGAGCGGCTGACTTCTTACTCAATATTTTTTTAGGTGGATAAATGTAAAACGTAATTGATACACCCAAAGAGCCAGATTCAATCAAACTAGGTTTACACGCCATGACATGATATTTAACCGATTTTTTATAGGCGGTCATAGCACTATCTTCGTAAGCTCGTTTACTAAAACTGTTAAATCTTGGCCGTGCTTGTGGTTTGGGCGCTATTGGTATAGTGATTTTCATTAGTTCCCTTCTTCCCTCTGCTTGCGCAACTCTTTCTGATTTATTCATAGCCTTACACCTCATCTTCTTGAGTTAGCCAATTATGCAACGTGACTTTTGGAATCGGCTTTTGTGATTCTTCATAGGCTTGTAAGTCTTGCTGTTGCATTTTTAGTTTCTCAGCAAGTTCCTGATCTCTCTTAGCTTCAAAGCGTTCAGTATGCGCTCTGGCTTGCTCTATACTAGTGATCCCTAACTTTTCCCAAGCTTTTAGAATCGTTTCAAAATATTTAGGCGTACTAGCAGCATTTTGCCCAGCTTGCTCTATGGCATAACTGACAATTTCCTCATGACCGTTGAAATCATTTATCCATGCGGCAATGGATTGGGCGATGAATTCGTTTATCGGTTTTTCAGGGTATGCTCGTCTGTACATGTCACACGCGTTTTGATATTTATTATTTATATCTCTGTTAGTACCTAAAACATTTTTTTTATTGTTATTATTGTTTACATTGTTGTTTGTGTCGGTTTGTTGTTCACTTGTTGTCGGTTTGTTGTTCAACTGTTGTTCACTTTGTTGTTCAAAACCTTGATACATATTCCAGTTAGTTATTGATATGACGCTATATTTTGTTGTTGATTTGATGTTCAACATTTCCATGTTTTCTAATTTCTTTAGCAAGCGCCATGCTGTACTCTCAGAAATTTTGTCTTTCTTTTTTAAACCTTTGTTGTATAGCTCTGTCAGTACTTCTCTCCCTGTTATAAACTGACCAGCATCTATAGGAGCTGGCAAACCGTTAAAAATATATTTTGGGTTCGCTTTATGATTTGCAACCATCAAGCATAAAGACCAAAATCTATAGAGTACTGGATCAGTCCAAACTAAAGATTCCATTGTTTTTCTGTGGAGTGCTACCCAGCCTTTAGTCATGCTTGATAAGTTACCCTCCTATCTTCAATTTCTTTCGTTCTTCATAATTCAATTTAATCGGCGTTATATTATACTTTTTCAAAAATGCATTAATTCCAATGGTATGTTCTTCTTGGTGATGTCCTCTACATCCAGCGTAGAATCTGAGTTCGCTATGATCTATTTTCTTTCGATTCCGCCCACTTCCGACGACATCCGCATGACAGATATCAGCGTGTTTACCGCATATACAGCATTTACGATGCTTAAGACAAAGATAGTAAAAATAGCTCTCGTTTCGAGGTAATAGTTCAAACCCTTTTTCAAAAGGCACATCCCATTCGAACATAAAATCTATGACAATTTCTATTAGTTTATTCATTTGTTCAACACTTGTATTCGCGTTATTTTTTGTACTTATTTCTTGGTCATATTCTACCTGGTACATTTTCTTAAATTCTTTATGCGAGCTAGTTGTAGCATTGCCAAAATGATTGTATATATCTTTTAGCAATGCCCAATATAAAGCTCTCTGTTTATGAGTAAAGGATCGTGGATCTGATAGGGTCAAACTACCTAGAACATTGCTTAAATCACCTTTGTAATAAGTATTGAGCCTTTCTAGATTTAATGTCTCATCAAGTTGTACCTGAAGCGTATTTGTTTTTTCGTCATACCCCACGACCTTTAGTGAGTAGTCCATTTAGATCACTTCTCTTCAGTTTCTTTTTCCGCTGCTTCTCTGTCCTTCTTTTCTTTTGCTTCGTAGAAATTAATATAGTCTTTTAAGACGGTACATAGGTTACCGTATTCGTAGCCGTTGTACTCTTCAAATTCTTTGTTTGGTGATAACTTTGCGGTCGCTTTAGCCTGATTAATTACTGTCAGCGATTCTTGATTTGCCATTTGAGCTACTTTATCGACCAATACATAAATCATGTCGATTTGTCTTGGTGTAATTGGTGTTTTCTTTAATTGTTCTTTTTGAAATTTATCAGGATCATCATCGTCTGTTGCAATATTGAAGAATTTCAACATGAAATATTTTTCTCCATAGGTCAACGCCTTACCTACACCTTTTTCTCCTGCAATATCAACGCCTTGGGCGTACCATCTACATTCAACTCTATCTTGAGGATCGTCTATATTAACCCACGTCATAAGCATTTCCAATTCAGTGAAATAAGTTATACGATCTGTTGGTATAGGTTCCTTTTTTACTTTGTCTTGCATCCATCTCTGTTCATGGTTATCATTTACATGCCAATTAATTATTTCTGGTTTAAGGATCAATCCAACTTTGTTTATTTCTTCGTTCAAAGCTCCTAAAACACCACTTGATCCTACATAGCTATACTGATTGCTTTTTTGATCTTTTTTTAGATACGGTACTTTTTTTCTGACCTTAGCCAGCTTTTGGTAAACATTCAGTTTTGCTTCACTCATTTATTCAACCACTCTTTCCCGCTGATGATTTCTAGCTTTTCAGCGATTAAATTTGATGGGTCATATTCATCTAAGGCAGTCATAAAGCCTTCTTGACTACCTACAAATTTTTTCTCTATATCGTGATGCCTGAAATACATGATAAATACCCAGTCATTCTCATAGACTACGTTTCCAAAATCATCTATGTTCCAATTAGTTGTTTCGTCTATCTCATCGCCGTATTCTTCATAAAACTTTTCCGGCGGAGTGGTTAAATAGTGGTCCAAAGCAGTTGCTTCTTTTGGTGTCATTGCAATTTACCGCCTTTCTTGGTATACTTTTGTTAATTCATTTTCGTAACCGACTAACTAGGATTGCAGTCCTGTTGGTCTTTTTTTATGCAATTTCATCAATTCCTAAATCAATTTGAGGATAATAGCCAGCTTCTTTCAACTGGTTATACAGAAAGATTCTCCCTTTTTGGGTCCACTTGGTATTCATTACAATTTTTGCATCCCCATCCGCTTTGGTTATTTCAGTAGTCTGTGATTTTGTGTAACCTTTTCTCATGTGGGTTTTGTAAAGTATCCACTGTCCACCAACTTTATGTTGGATTCTTAACTCGTTTAATATTTTGTTCAGTTCTATCGCGCTCATGCCGTAGTCAGCAGCAATCTGTGTAATTGTCACAGTATCTTTAGAAGATAAAATGATATCTAAGTAATTTAACTGCGGCTGTACTTCAAGTAACTGTTGTTCCAATACTTGGTTTTGTTCTTCTAAGTCTGCAGATAATCTCAACGCTTGTGCGAAAGTCTGAGGAACACTTGTGTAGCTTCCGGTTTTCCTAATTTGAGGCAAAACATCATTCGTCACCCAACGTTTAAATTTTTTAGCATTAGGAAGCTTACTTCCAATTACTAATGAATAAAATCCTGATTCGTTTATTCCGATTAATCCACGATTCGGCATATTTTCTAAAGTAACGATTTGTGACGTTAGGATTACCCTGTCTTCTGGATCAACATGATCGTTTAAAGCTTTTCTGGAATTTGAATAACCTAAAATTTCAGTTATGTCCATCCCAACAAAAATCGGTTCATCATTAATTAAGACTGTTCGCACTTCATTTTGTTCAAAGTTGAAAATTTGTGGTGTGTTCATTTCTGTTTATCCCTCCATTGCTTCGCCAGTAAGACAGGTTCAATATTTTTGTGATAATCAACATTTAATTGTTGGTACAGTTTTTCATGTTGTTCTTTGGTCATAACTATTCCTCTCCTACTAACTCAAACAAATCTTCGACTATACAACCTAACAACTTAGCTAATTCCAAAGCCAAACTAACGCTAGGCTCATACTTTCCTTCTTTGATCCGCTGGATTGTTTTTGGTGCAACGTTTAACTTTTCAGCGATTTGTTCGTTACTCATTCCTTTGTCGTATTGACTGATAAATGAATAAATTTTTGATTTTGTCATTGTGATTTCCTCCTATCTAGTTAGTAATACAAAATTGAATACAAGTGATAATACGAGTGCGATTGCCACCAAGTAACAAACTATCTGTAATCTAAAGACAGCCTGTTTTGGTTTCTTATAGTGACAAAATGCCGCTAGTCCTTTTTTCATGTAAGCTCAACCTCCTTAAACCCTTCAGGCGTAATTTTTAGTTCCCCTAAATTGTATTTACGCAAAATTTCAATAATCTGATGAGTGTTTTCTTCGTGATGACCAGTCATAGTTATTAATTCAAACAACGATTGTTCCATTTTACGTATTCGTTTATTTTTATTTTCTAACTTTTCGGCTAAATCTCGATCAAGGTTATTTCTGTTTGCTGGAATACCATATTTAGAGCATGGATCATATAGATTATTTCCAATAAAGACACCGTTAACTTTTTTCATCTCGGTTGCTCCTTTCCGTATTGTTAGAAATTGTTTTGGTTGGTATAATTAAAATTAAAAAGGCTGGTATTGTAATGAAATTCAATAAAATATTCATAATAATTATTTTTTTGTTTATTAGTATTTTCGGAGTTTACTTCTTTATTGAACATGTTATCAGCGCCGCAGAACCGACAAGTATGTTCTATAAACTACAAGAGGTAAATATACAACTTTTTATTAAATCTTTTAGTGGTTGCATGCTTGCTTTTGCAGTTTATTTCGCAACTATCCCACATGTGCTGTCCATGATTAATCCTTCGATTAGTGTAAAGTTCATGAGAAAATTTCTTTTTTTTACATCCAAATTGTTTATTACATTAAGTTTCATTTTTTCTTTATTAGTTTCTTTGACAGAAGACCAATTCACTGTGGTTAGTGGTGTAATATCATTCTTCGCCTTGTTCTCATTTATTCTTCCAAAAGGTATCTCTAAACATTTCAAAAATTTCACTGAAGAATTGAACGACAAGGATACCGACTAATGAAATCAAAAACAATAGAATGACGTTCATATTCCTCCCCTCCTAATCCTCCACCCCACACTACACACCCATATAATGCCGATAAAAGCCCAACCTTGCACCGTCTCACCAGTGGCGAAACAACTCACGGCTATCGTTAGTAGGATTAGTGTTGCTGTGGTTAGTAGTATTGTTTGTTGCATGAGATCACTTCCTTTTGTATGGTATAATTCACTTGAAAGTGAGGTGAAACTTAATGACTCAATTTACAAGCCTTTTTGACGAACAATTTCTTGAATATATAAGAAAACAACAAAAATTATTTGCTCCAGTTAGCGAACGTTACGAAGCAATTAATAAAGCATTAGAACCAAATAGAATAGCTTTAAAGACCTTATCTGAAAAATATAGACCTTATATTGATTACGCTAATTCCATGACAGAATTATTTGAAAAAGCTCCTTCTCCGTTGTCAGGTTATGTTATTAATGACTCAAATGAATATGACACTGAACAAATAAAATCAGATATTATTTCTTTAGAAGACCGTTTATCCAATCTTGCAAAAGAACCAGATTTGTCTGAACGAGATCAAAAATTACTCAAAGATGCTCTTATATTTATTGGCAACCAGTCTTCGGAAGATATTCAAAAGTCTAGTGATAACTATTTCGCTGCAACCAATCCAGATACAGATATCAAGGATACAGGCGAAGATAAGTGGAAGTACAAATTCAATGAAACGAGTAACTCCAAAGATAAAGAACAGGCTGTAGATAAAATCCCAAATAGTAATCCCTCCTTTGTGGAAAAATTATTGTCTAAAGAGACTTTTCAAGAAGAAGCAATTAGCTTCATTCATCAATATATTTACAATTTGGTGGTGTTGGTCTCTATTGGTAAATTAGATCCATTATTTTTAGCCGTTTTAGTTACGGTGTTATTAAAGATACTGATTCCTAAAAATGACAAGTAACACTTTGATTTTTGTCTAAACTTAAAGGCTCGTGAATTGCTCTTGCTAATTCCTCGCCGTCTAAATGGATACTGGTAACTGTTTCTCTCTGCTCCTGACTACTCGCAATAGTTTGGAGCAATTTTGTTATTTCCTCTGGATTACCTTTAATAGTAATTTCCACATTTCTAGCCTCCTTGGTTGGTTACATAGCTCTAACTTTCCATGACAATTCATGATCTGCCAAAACTTTGCCATCATGACTATTTTTTGCTTTTTCGGCATCTTCGAGATTGTACTCATGTTCCTTGCCTCTTTTTCCTACTGGATTTACATTTGCTTTCTTAAGTGCTGTAGAAACCGTCGCCGTCGAACATCCCCATCGTTCAGCAAGTTCAGCTTTAGTGAAAATGGTTTGTTTGGATTTAGCAAAGTAAGTATCTTCTAAAATTTTCATTTGTTCTGTTACTTCTTCAGAAACTAAACGAGAAAGAGCATTTCTCAATTCTTCTGCCGCAGACATTGCTTTAACCCCCTTCTATGCTGATTGTTTAACTCTAAGTCTTTCTGATATTTTAGTTCTTAACTTTTGTTTATTTTTTTCTTCAAATACGAAAATTTCGTATTCTGAACCTAAAAAAATTTCATCGTAATTCAAATTAAAAGCCTTTCTGTATTTCGCAAGAAGACTATCTTTAATATTAGACGAATCCCTTTCAACGTTATAAATAGTACGATATGATACTTGAAAAAATCCAGCTAATTCTTTTTGCGTTATACCATTTTCAACACGTATTTCTTTTAGTGTTTTCATAAAATTCTGCCTCCCTCCTCAACTGATAACAACATTATAATACGTTATTTTCGTATAGTCAACAAAAATATTCGTTATTTTCGTATTTTGTTGTTTACTTTATGAAATTATGCGATATACTTATCTTAAACACTGAAAGGTTGGTACGTTTGTGAATAATAAAGAACAAAATATGATTATTGCAGAGAATATAAAAAAATATTTACGCTTGAAAGGTATAACGCAAAAAGAATTAGCTGATTCGATTGGGATTAAACCTTCTACCATGAGTGACTATCTTAACCTTAGATCAAAGCCCTCTCATGGAGTAATTCAAAAAATAGCTGATTATTTTGGGATCGGTAAAAGTGATATTGATACGACTTACAAGGAAGATTCTGATTTAACAATTTTTAACGACGAGAATAAGACAATAAGCAAACTATTCGAAAACGATAATGATGATTTTGTTCGTATTGTCAGAAATTTGGCGTCGCTAAGTGATGAACAATTGAAAATAGTAAATAATTTAGTAACTTCATTGTTGGAATTGGACAATAAAAGAGACCATAACTAGTCTCTTTCTTTTTTTAGATAATTTATCAAACTAAATAATCTTTTTAATAACGAAAAATCTTCAATTCCATTTATCAATTCACATATCTCTTTTTTATAATAATCCATACCAATACCTCCAACTCCCGATAGAAAGAAAAAGACAGTACATAAATAGCATGTACTGTCTCAAATTTATAGTTATCCTACACAATCGTATAACAAATAGGCTTTATATTGTCACAATATAAAAATAGATGATGCTATTATGTCAATAGTTTGTTATACTAAAATTGTTGTAGCGATAGCTACATTATTAGAGTAGTACACTAAAGCTTTCTCTTTAGTGTCTGTTCCTGACGCTCGACATAGGTTGGTAGCCTGTGGATGTTGGGAACAGCTCTTTATTTTTTTGCGCTTTTTTGATACGATAAAATATTAAATATTCCTTAACCACCTGATGTTATTACATAAACAGAAATTACACTAACTGCTGCAACTAATATACTAATCATTTTAACCCTCCTTTTTTGCTATCGTTTTAGATGACACTTCCATCCATAAGTGAATGATAACAGACAAATAACCCAAAATAAAGCACAATCAATACAATTGTGAAAATCGCATGACATTTGAACGTTTTGGGTAAAATTAATCAAAATTGGTATTTTTTTTACTTCTTTCATGCTAATATTACACAAAAGGATGGTGAAATGCATGGATATAGGGTCTGCTTTACGTTTTTTTAGAATGAAATTAGGATTTTCACAAAAAGATATGGCTCCAAATTTTTTAGATACTTCTGCTTATTCTCGCATGGAAGGAAATGTGCGCGGAGTTAAATTAGATGAACTTGAAGAAATGCTTTCTACACTAGGTATTTTATCTTCTGAATTTTTTATGTTCTGTGATATAGATACTGAACGTACGAATTTTAAAGATCTTTACTTTTATTGTGGCGCTCACTTAACGAACAAAAGTAAAAAACAAAGTTTATTGCGTTATTATGAAGCAGTAAAAAATAGTAATAATAAAACTTTAGCTGAACTTTCGAATTATATTGCTATAAAAAACTACTTTTCAACTCATTGGGAAGAAGTTGAAGAAATAACAGCTGAAGAGGTGGACTATGTATATAATCTGATGATGTCTAAAAGCTTTTACACATTTTATGATTATTTGATAATATCCAATATCGTTAGACTCTTCACTGCTAAACAAGTTGATTTAATAGTCTCCAGAATTATCCCTGTTTCATTTGAGAAAAATAGAACTCAAGAGACTTTGAGATACGCATATAACACACTTATCAATATTATATCTTTATGCTTGTATGCAGCAGACATAGAAAGTGCTGATAAGTACATTAAAATCGCTAAACGACAAAATAAATCTGAAACAGATATGAACTTTAAATTAAACTTACAATACCTTGACAATTTGTCTAAATATTTACAAACTGGAGAGTTGGTCTACATAGATCGAGTTCGCGATTTTATACATATACTAGAAGATGTAGGGGAAAACTTACATGCATCACAAGTGAAAAAAGAAGTGGAAACTCTAATCAAAGATAAAAGCGGCAAACAAATGTTGAACGAATACGAAGTAGGTTTATTCAAGAAGAATTAAATATTAGTTCACTCGTTGGTTTTCCGTTTGATATGTTATAATCATTTTGTAAATAAGGAATTTATTTTTGAGTTTTAAATAAAAACAATGAGCCTTCGGGCTTTTCTTTTTAACAAAATTTGAAAGGAGAAAGCGGGCGTGGCAACAATTAAAAAGTATACAAAAAAAGACGGGACTCTTGCCTATCAGTTTAATGCCTATTTAGGTGTTGATCCGTTAACAGGAAAATCCAAACGGACAACTAGACGCGGATTTAAAACGCAAAAGGAAGCTAAATTAGCTCTAGCACAATTGCAACTCGAGATTGAAAGTAACGGATTCTCCAAACAAGATTTCAGTCTTTTCAAAGACGTTTATGAGCTCTGGTACTTACAATACATAAATACTGTTAAAGCTACCACTGCACAACGTGTAAAACAATATTTCGAGAAACAAATACTCCCTGCTTTCGGTGGTTTGAAAATAAATAAAATCACTTCTGCTTATTGTCAAGAGATTGTTAATCAATGGGCAATAGAATACAAAAGATTTTACCCAATCAAATCCTACACAAATAAAATTTTTGAATTCGCAATTAGACAGAATCTAATTAAAGACAATCCTTTAAACAGGATAATTACTCCTAAGAAACAACGAGAAATAAAAAATAAAGATGAACAAAACTTTTTGGACAAGACACAGCTTAGAGATTTCCTGAAGCAAGCTGAGGTTAACGAGCCGCTAAAATATTATGCTGCATATTACACATTGGCTTTTACTGGATTACGTAAAAGTGAATTATTAGCTTTAACTTGGAATGATGTTGATTTTAAAAACAATACTTTAAATGTTAATAAAAGCGTCTCCATTCTAAACACTGGCGCTTACATTAGTACAACAAAAACAACATCCTCTGAAAGACTTATCTCAATAGACGTACTTACTCTAAATGTACTCAAAAAATGGAAGTTAGAGCAAAAGAAAGAATTACTTACTCGTGGTTTAAGAGTAAAAAATAATGATGTACAATTGTTGTTTAATGGTGATAAAAATGAGATAATGAACAACATCACATTATGGAAACGTTTAAAAAATTACACAGATTTTAATATCACTCCTCATGGGTTTCGTCACACTCATGCTTCTTTACTATTTGAGTCAGGTGCTACTATCAAACAAGTACAAGAGAGGTTAGGACACAGCGATATAAATACTACTTTAAATATCTATACACATGTGACCAAAGATGCTGAAAAGGATGTGGCAAATAGACTCATGAATTATATGGATTTTTAAGAATAGTATTCAACATGGTATTCAAATCACACGAAAAACCATTCTAAAGTTATTAAAACAACGTTTCTATAGTGTTAAATAAGATTATAGTTATCTTATTATCAGTTTTTTTATAAGGAGTGACGCTTGTGTCAGTATATGAAAAATTCATTCAGAACGAACGTTTAAGGCGATTTTTTGTTTTAGCAGCTGTTATTTTAGTGTTGTATCTCGCCCGCAGTATGATAACCATGATATTGCTAACATTTATTTTTACTTTTTTAGCACTGCATTTCGTAAAATTTGTTCAGCGCTTTATTAAAATTCCATCAATTTTATTGGTTATGGGAACCTATGCATTGATTGTTTTTCTGGTCTATCTGGCAATTACGAAGTATGTGCCTGTAGTCATCCATCAATCCATCCAAATGTATAATTCCGTCAGTAAATTTTATCAAAATCCGGCTGACGATCATAACCAATTGCTAATGATAATTGATAGTTATTTAGAAAAATCTAATTTAATGTCGCAAATTCAAAATGGTGCCAGCATCATTTTACGTTATGTGCAAGAAATTGGTTCGCTTGGTGTTTCACTGTTTCTTTCATTTATTTTGAGCTTCTTTTTTATGATTGAGAAAAAACAGATGGCAGATTTCTCCAAGTTATTTCTAACAAGTGATTTTGACTGGTTTTTCAAAGATATCTATTTCTTTGCTGATAAATTTGTGAATACCTTTGGCGTAGTTATGGAAGCTCAATTTTTTATTGCGGTTGTTAATACCAGTATCACCACACTTTGTCTGGCCTTAATCGGCTTTCATCAATTACCTAGTCTGGCAATTATGATTTTTATCCTTAGTTTAATCCCTGTTGCTGGTGTGATTATTTCTTGTATTCCTTTAAGCTTTATAGCTTATTCACAAGGCGGAATCAATGATGTGATTTATATTTTAATCGTAATAATTGTGGTTCATCTATTTGAATCATATGTATTGAATCCAAAATTTATGTCTAGTAAAACAGACTTGCCAATTTTCTATACTTTTGTGATTTTACTTGTCAGTGAGCGCTTGTTTGGCGTTTGGGGGCTAATTGTTGGAATTCCTATTTTCACATTCTTTTTAGATATTTTAAAAGTAAAAGCAATCAAGCCTTTGAAAAAAATACCAACAATCAAAAAAAGCTAAATTCTTTCAAATAGAAAAAGAAAGTGGTGATGGGTTTACAGACCATCATTCACTTTCTTTTTTGTTTTACTTATTTTCTTCGCTTTGTTTACTAAAAGCCGCAAACAAAAATGATATCATTGGCAAAATATAGCAGAATACTGCGTAAGGCAAATAACTAATCGTAGCAATTCCTAATGTTCCAGAAATGAACACTCCGCTCACCCCCCAAGGAATTAGCGGATTTATTACGGAACCTGCATCATTCAATTCACGAGAAAGTTGTGTTAAAGGAACTTTATTCTCTTTAAATTTATGGATAAATGATTTTCCAGGTAAAATAATGGAAAGGTATTGCTCACCAATCAATACGTTAATACCGATTGAACTCAGCATTGTAATAAAAACTAGTTTTTTGCGAGAGTTGATCGTTCGTTCAAAGCGATAAAGCAAACAGTCAATAATTTCCATTTTTATTAATAATCCACCCAAAGCTAATGCTAATATAATCAGCGAAACGGACCACATCATACTTTGAATTCCGCCTCTAGATAATAGTTCATCCACTTGAACATTTCCAGTTTGAGAAATAAACCCATTTTGAATCATGTCAGCTGTATGAATAAATGAAAAATCAGAACTTGAAAAAATCATTAATACAATAGATAATGTAATGCTTAACAACAACGTAGGAATCGCCGGAATTTTTTTCCACGCACAAACAAATAATACCAATAACGGCAATAGTGCCCAAGCCGAAATATTAAAATTTCCATTTAATGAATGTACAATACTTTGAATATTATTACTATCTAATGTGCCATCATAACGTAAGCCCATAAATAAAAAGTAAACACCAGAAATAATTGCAGCTGGAATCGACGTTTTATATGCATTTTTTAAATGAGCAAATAAATCTACATCTGAAATAGCCGCAGCTAAATTAACTGTATCCGACAATGGTGAAATGGAATTACCTAAAAAAGCCCCAGAAACAATTGCTCCAGCTGTTAACGCCGATTCCACACCGATCAGATTTCCCATACCGAGAAAGGCAATTCCAATAGTTGAAACAGTAGTAAATGAACTGCCAACTGCTCCGCCTACAATTCCGCAGACAATAAAAACGGTTGGGATAAAAAATTTCACCGACAAAAAGGAAAATCCCAAAACCATAATAGTTGGAATCGTTCCGTCAGCAATCCAAACACTAATCAATGCTCCAATCAAAATAAAAATTAAGATCGGAATAATACCGGACGATACCCCTTCAACCAAAGCTTCATGAATAAAATCCCAAGAAAATTTTTTATATCCAGCAAACAAAATCAGATAAGCAATCGCAATTAAAATAGCAACATGAGCAGAAATACCTAAACCAATTATACCGATACCAATCATTAACAATAATGTTATTAACAGAAACACTGCTTCACTAAACTTTACCTGATATGTTTTCATTTGTTGTTCCTCACAGTTTTATTGAGATAGCAATTGTTATCTGAGTTTTTTATGTACGAAAAAAATAATCCATTGCTTCTCATTTATTTTTTGAAAAAAGTGTAGATAAGACAAATCGATTCTTGTCTTATCTAACACCTCATCTTCTAATTATTATTCAGCGTAAATTGCTTCTAATTTTTCTTGAATTGCTTGTTTGATTTTACCCGCATATTCATCGAAGACTTCTTTATCATTCATATATGGTGACATTCCCGCCGCACGTAAAATGGTTACTTTATCTGCACGTTCCCACTCAGCACGAGAAAATCCTAAGCTGTTTACAAATTCAAACGGGCTGTGTCCATACTCTTCAATCGCAAAATCAGTATGTGATGTGATGAATTCATTCGTGTATAAACCACCTTTTGCATATGAAGCATAATCATAGAAATCATGATTTAATTTGTTCATTTTCACCAAATCAGTATTACCTTTTTCATTAAATACGTAATCAACCATGTTAAAATCAGGTTTAGTTAAAGCGTGAATTTCAATTGTTTTATCACCGACTTGGAATTCTAAGCCCTCGATAAAGTGATAGAAATGATATGCTCCTTCTATACTTGCACCCATTAATTTTCCGTAACCAGTCACGTTCAATGGCAATACTTTATGAGCAGTCCAAACAGCAGCGGCAGTGGCACCTGCTTTTGATCCTTCAAGAATATAAGCACCAAGTAAAGCTGGAATATCTGCGCCTTTTTCAAATACATATGTTGCGAAGTAAGAGATAACATCACGCATACGGATATCTTTAATCACTACACCACCAGCTGAATAAGGAATGTACCCCATTTTATGTGGATCGATTGTGACAGATTCAGCTTGTTCAATTGCTTTAAATGAGTCATAAATTTCTCTGGTTAACCAATCATTTTTTTCTTGGAAAATATTATGTTTGGCATAAACGTCTTCGATTTTATCCCATTCGATAAATTGATCGTTTTCGTCTAAGAAGATTGAACGGCCATAACCACCGTAAGCTGCATCCACATGTACATAGAAATAAATGCCTTCTTTAGCTAATTTTTCACGTAACGCAATAATTTGATCGATTCTGTCAACTTGGCCTTCCTCAGTTGAACCAACTACACCAACAACTCCTAATGTAGGAATTCCTTGTACTGCAAGATCACGGATTTGTGCTTCTAATTTGTCAATATCCATACGATATTCACTGTTTACTTCACCAGCGATCACTTGATCTAAACCAATACCGATAATATCTGCTGCTTTTAACCATGAATAATGTTTGGTTTGCGGTACAATCCATTTACCTAATTTATCTAGATTTTTACCACTACGTGCTGAATGAGCCTTGATTTCATCCATTTTATCTTGAACATTGTCTAAAATATCCAGAACTTCTGTTGTTGACATATTAAGTAGTTCCCACTCACTCTTACCAGCGACCATTTCAGGTACAACGGCTTGAATCGCAAATGGTAAAGATTTCATGTTACGTGCATACCATAGACCTTCTAAGTTAGCGATTGAACCATCTGCGGCAATATGTCCCCAACCGTCTTGGTAGCCCATCAAAGTTGCAAATTCTAAACCAACTTCTTCTTCCATTTGTGATGTTGCTGGTGATGATTCGTATGCTACATTATTTCCATTCCAAAGCATTGCTGTTGTATAGGCAATAATTGAAGGCATTAATGTTTCAGCGTTCATATGACCCCAGAAACGTCCAGCAGAATGCCATGGAAGTGATTCTGTACGTAAACGAGAAGATAAAACATTAAAAACACTTCTCATATTGTCTGCTGTTTCTTGGAATGTTTTAGAACTTCTATCTTGCGGTGTAATTACTGGTAAATCTTGCGGCATATAGTTTTGTCTCCAGCCGACATGCTCATCAATCATTTTGTTTAATAGTTCTTTGAATAAATCAACGTTTTCACCTTTATCACCGATAAATAATGCTTTTAAGTTTGTATCGTCTGTATTGAAATTTTTCACGAAATTTTCCTCCAATATTTTCATAATTACTCATGGTAAAAACATTTCCCATGCTTTTACTTATCTGTCTTTTTCCACTCTGGTTTTTTTCTCTTATAAATAATCAACGCAATAGCTATCATAATTAATGTTGCTGCAACTTGATAAATAATATAAGCAACATGACCTGATTGCGGTACGGATGTTGGCGGTATTAAACTAACTAAAATAGTTACAACCACACTTACAATTGCTAAACATGAAACAAACCACATTAGACCATTACCTTTACTGCCTAATCTAAATGGACGTTCAACACTTGGCATGCTGTAACGTAATTTAATTGCTGAAAGAGAAATCAATAAGTAAACCACACAATATAGAATTGTTGTTGTAATTGTAATAATCAAGAACGCTTCACTAATATCCGGAACAACGACATATAGGAATGACACAAGAGAAATAACGATTGCTTGGATCATCACAAATGTAATCGGGATACCTTTTTTATTCCGTTTTTGGAAGAATGGTGGTAAGTTCCCTTCATCTGCTACTTTAATCATTGATTTACTTGGACCTAAGACCCATGCGCTCAATTGAACTAATACACCGATTAGGATCATTAGAGAAACGATATTATTAAAAATCGCTGGAATTGCAAGATCTTCCGTCATGATAACGAATGGTTGGGTAATATTGGCTAATTCCATTTGACCTGCTGGTACACTGTCAGCAACACTTAAACCAGCGACTAAATTAAAGACAACTAATAATAAAACAGAAGCAATAACTGCAATTGGATAATTACGTTTTGGATTATCAATATTATTGGCATGAACAGATGAAATCTCAACCCCTGCAAAGATAAAAATAATCCCTGTTAATGTTGGTAAACTACCCAAATCACTTAAATCCGGCAATAATTTACCTGCTTCAAAATGACCTAAATAACTATCAGGATTGATCCCGTGTTTTGCCATATACATTAAACCTAAAACAACTAAAGCGACAAATGGAATGTAAACTCCGATAACCGCTCCCCAGTCACCAGCAATTTTGACCATATCAAATTTTAAATTTAATAAAGTAATCGCCCAATAGGATATTAAAATCATAATAAAAATAAACAAATTGTTATGACCCAAATCTGGACGGTCAATCACATAACCTAGTAAAACGCCAACTGTTGACGCAACCATAACCATTCCGAAAAACATTTGTACCCATAGTAACCATGAAGTAACAAAACCCCATTTTTCTCCAAAAGCATTACGTACCCAAACTTGTGGTCCGCCTTCTTCCGGCCATCCAGTAGATAGTTCAGCTGAAATCAAAGCAATTGGTAAAGCGAAAAAACACGCTGCAATCACCATATAAAATATTTGTGCCCATCCTGTTGATGCTAATGTCGGTACACTACGCACGGTTCCAAAAAAGGCCATTGTAATTCCGATTAATCCAAATAATGACAATTTCTTATTCATGTTGACCTCCTGATAATTTTTATTTTTTGTTTCTCACATGTGAAATCACATTCAAAGTATAGGTACCTTTACCAGCCAAGTCAAAAAGAGCTGAATTAAAAAAATCAGCCGTTATTTAACATTTTCCTACTCTGTATAACGCATTAGCGCTTTAGCGCGCTAAAGTATTTAAGTGGGAAAAAGCCCGTAATACAGCTTTTTGTCAATGAGGTTATTTTATTTGTTAGAAATCATTTCAATAGATTAGCTATTTCAATAAACCTAGATTAAAGAGAAGCCTCTCAATATGAGAAAGTCTTCATTTAAAAATAATAATTAAAAAAAAGAAGTATTTGACAAGTCGACTAATTTGTCGTAGAATTGCCATAAAATAACATATCAAACAATGGTAAAGCGAAGTAGCATGAATGTTCCCATTTTAGAGAGTCAGTGCTTGGTGAAAACTGACATGTACATTTTTTGTGAATTACACTTTATGGTTTCCTACCGTAAGTAGGCGTCTATCTACGATACAGATTTGAGAGGTATATAATTATTTATATACAATTTGGGTGGTAACACGGTGAAGTTCGTCCCATAGGTTTAATAGCCTATGGGGCGTTTTTATTTTTATATGAGGAAAGGAAGAAAGACTATGACAAACATTATTGACGAATTAGAATGGCGCGGCGCCATCAATCAGCAAACAGACAGCGAAGGTTTGCGTAAATATGTAGAAACTGAGAGTATTTCATTATACTGTGGTGTTGACCCAACTGGTGACAGTATGCATATTGGACATTTAATTCCATTTATGATGTTAAAAAGATTCCAAGCATTTGGTCATCATCCATACATTTTAATCGGTGGTGCTACTGGAACAATTGGTGATCCAAGCGGGCGTACAACTGAACGCCAACTTCAAACAATGGATACTGTTCAACACAACGTTGATTCTTTAACAAGACAAATGGAGAAATTATTTGAAGTTGAAAACGATAATCACTTAACTTTAGTAAACAACTACGATTGGACACATAACTTATCTCTTTTGGATTTCTTAAGAGATATCGGTAAATTTTTCAATGTGAATACAATGTTAGCTAAAGATATTGTGGCTAGCCGTTTAGACACAGGAATTTCATTTACAGAATTTACTTACCAAATTCTACAATCAATGGACTTTTTACACTTATTCCAAAACCACAATGTTCGTATGCAAATTGGTGGCGCAGATCAATGGGGTAATATTACGGCAGGATTAGACTTAATCCGTAAAAAAGAAGGCGCTGAAGCCAAAGCATTTGGTTTAACAATTCCATTGATGCTTAAAGCTGATGGAACAAAATTTGGTAAAACAGCTGGCGGAGCTGTTTGGTTAGATCCAGAAAAAACAACGCCTTACGAATTTTACCAATTTTGGGTAAACCAAGATGACCGTGATGTAATCAAATACTTGAAATTCTTCACTTTCTTAACTAAAGAAGAGATTGATGCTTTAGAAGTTAAAGTTCAAACAGAACCGCACCTACGTGAAGCTCAACGTGTCTTAGCAGCAGAAATGACGAAATTTGTTCATAGTGAAACAGATTTAAATGATGCTTTAGCTATCTCTGAAGCGTTATTTTCCGGTAACGTTAGCAAATTGACTTCAAAACAAATTGAAGAAGGTTTTAAAAACATGCCGACAGTTGAAACTGAAACATTAAACCAAAATCTTGTTGACTGGCTAATCGAATTAGGTATCGAACCTTCAAAACGTCAAGCACGAGAAGATATTACTAATGGTGCTATCTCAATTAATGGTGAAAAGATCAAAGAACTTGATTTTGAAGTTACGAACGAACAAACTTTTGATGGCAAATTTATTATTGTTCGAAAAGGCAAAAAACAATACACTTTAGTAAAAATCGCTTCAAAATAAGCATTAAGAACTTATAAGAGTACGCGATTAAAGCTTTCATTGCTTTAATCGCGTACTCTTATTTTTTACTATTTTCTCTATTGATTTTTTTAATAAACTTTCACCCTAGAAACATTTTTACTGGACAAAATAGGGTTATGATTTATAATAGAAAAATAGTTAGGCTATGGGTAAAAAATCTAGATGTAAGCCTGTAAGACAGCACTTTATTACATTTTTTATCCAGATTTTTAAGCTTTATTTTAAGGAGGAATTTATGAAGATTGACAAAATTCAAGACGGTCATGGCGATGAGTTTTTCCGTTCGTTACTCGCTTTAGAAACACTGGAAGATTGTTACAATTACTTTGATGATTTAATGACCTTAAAAGAATTAGATTCAATGATTCAACGGTTTGAGGTTGCAAAGCTACTATTATTAAATAAAACCTACAGCGATATTGCAGAAGCTACAGGTAGCAGTACAACGACTATTTCTAGAGTTAAAAGAATTTTAGATGAAGGAAATGGTGGTTTGCTTGAAATGGTTCATAGAATCGATGAGCAAGATGATGAAAACCTTCATCATTAATTTTAAAATAAATATTCATTTATAAACTCGTTCACCAGTAAATCTAAAATTGGTGAACGAGTTTATTATTATAAAAAAAGCCGGGCATGGCCTGCCCGGCTTCTCTGTGTGACAAATATGCTATTAAATATGAATTGGCAAACCTAAAGCCAACTCAGAAGCATCCATAGTAATTTCACCTAAAGATGGGTGAGGATGGATTGTTAATGCGATATCTTCTGCATTCATACCAGATTCAATTGCTAATGATAATTCAGAAATCATATCACTTGCGCCGACTCCGCCAATTTGTGCTCCGATAATTACATTATCTTCGTTTGTTGTTACTAAACGTACAAATCCTTCTGTTTTACCTAAAGAGATTGCACGGCCGTTACCAGCGAATGGGAATTTGTAAGCAGTAGCTTCTAATCCCGCTTCTTTAGCTTCAGCAATTGTCATACCAACACTTGCTAATTCAGGATCAGTGAAGGCTACAGCAGGCATTGCTTTGTAGTCAACTTCAACTTTTTTACCAGAAATTGCTTCAGCAGCAATCTTAGCTTCGTAACTTGCTTTATGAGCAAGTGCAGCACCTGGTACAATATCTCCGATTGCAAAAATGTTTGATACGTTTGTTCTACCTTGTTTGTCAACTGGTACTAAACCACGTTCGCCAACTTCAACGCCCGCTTGTTCAAGACCAAGATCATCAGTATTTGGGCGACGACCAACAGTTACCATTACGTAGTCAGCAGTTACTGATTCTTCTTTGCCGTCTACTTCATATTTAACTGTTACGCTGTCGCCATTGTCGATTGCTTCTTTAGCCATCGCTTTAGTCACAACTGTTACATTTTTCTTTTTAAAGTCATCTGTAACAAGTTTAACCATATCTTTTTCATATGTTGGTAAAATTGAAGGACTACCTTCTAAAATTGTTACTTCAGAACCTAAGTTAGCATACGCTCCGCCAAGTTCTGCACCGATCACACCGCCACCGATAATAACGAATTTTTTAGGTACTTCTTTCAAGTTTAAACCACCAGTAGAATCTAAGACACGTCCGCCAAATTTAAATCCTGGAATTTCAATCGGGCGAGAACCTGTTGCTACGATAGCATTGTTGAAAGAGTATGTTTGAGCTGAATCTGGATGAATCACGCGTAATGTGTTTTCATCAACAAAGAAAGCTTCTCCTTCAATAATCTCTACTTTGTGTTTTTTAAGCAGCATACCTACGCCGCCTGTTAGTGATTTAACAACTTTATTGTCTTTCCACTCTTGTGTTTTTGTGAAGTCTAATTTCACATCTTTAGCAGTAACACCAAACAATGTTGAATCTAATGATTCTTGGTAATGATGCCCTGCTGCGATCAATGCTTTAGAAGGAATACATCCAACGTTTAAACATACACCGCCGATAAATTCACGTTCAATAATCGCAACTTTTTGACCCATTTCAGCAGCACGAATTGCTGCAACGTATCCTCCAGGGCCTGAACCAATTACGACTGTATCTAATTCAATGGCGAAATCTCCTACTACCATCTGATAATCATCCTTCCATTAATAGTAATTCTGGATCAGCTAATAAACGCTTGATGTTGTTCATTGCTTTTTGAGCAGTTGCTCCGTCAACAATGCGGTGGTCAAAACTCATTGAAAGTTTCATTACACGGCCAACAACGATTTCTCCATCTGCATTTACAACTGGTTGTGTAGCGATTGTACCCACTCCTAAAATTGCAACTTCAGGGTAGTTAATAACTGGTGTGAACCAGCCGCCGCCAACTGAACCAATATTACTGATTGTAATAGAGCCATCACGCATATCTTGAGCAGTTAATTTACCTTCAATAGCCAAGGCTGCTTTTTCGTTGATTTCATCAGCGATAGCAAACATGCTCTTAGTATTCGCATTTTTAACGTTTGGTACATATAAACCATGATCTGTATCTGTTGCGATACCGATGTTATAGTAATTTTTATAAACAATTTCTTGTGCTGCATCGTCAATAGATGCGTTCAAGATTGGGAATTTTTGAACTGTTGCAGTTAATGCTTTTACAACGTATGGTAAGAAAGTCAATTTTGTGCCGTTTGCCGCAGCAACGTCTTTAAATTTCTTACGGTGATCCCAAAGTTTAGAAACTTCAACTTCATCATGCAATGTAACGTGTGGTGCAGTATGTTTACTGTTAACCATCGCTTTAGCAATTGCTTTACGAGTTGGTGTCATTTTTTCGCGAGTTTCAGCTTCACCTAAATCAGAAACAAATGGTTTAGCAGGAGCTTTTGGTGCTGCTGCCGTTTCAGTTGCTTGAGGTGCAGCCGTTGTTTGTTCTGCTTGTGCAGGAGCTGCTGCTTGTCCGCCGCCTGAGATAAATGATTCGATATCTGCTTTTGTAACACGTCCGCCTTTACCAGTTGGTGTTACTTGAGTAATATCTACATCTTTTTCACGTGCAAATTGACGAACTGATGGCATAGCCAACACACGTTTGTTTGGATCAGCCGCTGCTACAACACCAGTTGATGCCGCAGGTGCAGGAGCTGCTTGTTCAGTTTGAGCAGGAGCACTTGCTGCTGGAGCAGATGCTGGTGCATCATTATGTCCAGGTGCATCAATTTCAATCAATACATCCCCAACATTTGCTACTGTACCTTCTGGAACAACAATATTTTTAACTGTTCCTGTTACTGGTGAAGGAATTTCTTCAACAGATTTATCATTTTGTACTTCTAATAATGTATCGTCTTCATTGATTGTATCGCCTGATTTAACGAACCATTTTACGATTTCGCCTTCTGCAATACCTTCACCAATATCTGGTAATTTAAATTGGAAAACGCCACCGCCATTGCTAGCTGCTGGTGCTTCCGGAACCGCTGCTGGTTGTGCAGGAGTTTGTTCTTGAGCTGGAGCTGCTGCAGGCGCTGCATCATTTTCAGGATGCCCTGGCGCATCGATTTCGATCAATACATCTCCAACGTTTGCTACTGTGCCTTCTGGTACTACGATTGATTTAACTGTTCCTGTAACTGGAGATGGAATCTCTTCTACAGATTTATCGTTTTGTACTTCTAATAGTGTATCGTCTTCATTAATTGTATCGCCAGCTTTAACAAACCATTTTACGATTTCGCCTTCTGCAATACCTTCACCAATATCTGGTAATTTAAATTGATAAGCCATTTTTTAAGCCTTCCCTTCCTTTATCAAATCTGTCTAACTGATAAATTGCAGAAAACAACAGCGCTTAATTTCCACGTAATAAAAGATATTACGCGAAAATTAAGGCATGCTATTTAAAGCAAATTATTCAGTTTTAATTAAAATTCTGCGATTTCTCTAGCTTTCGCTTCGATATCTTTAGCATTTGGCAACCAAATGTTTTCTGCTTGTCCAAATGGGAAGATGGTATCTGGAGCAGATACACGGCCAATTGGCGCTTCTAATGATAATACAGCGCGTTCAGAAATCTCAGAAACAACCATAGCACCAACACCAGCTTGTTTTTGCGCTTCTTGAACCACAACTACACGACCAGTTTTTTCAACTGATTTGATGATTGTTTCAACATCTAAAGGAGCAACAGTACGTAAGTCAATGATTTCAACAGAAATATTGTCTTTAGCTAAGTTGTCAGCTGCTTTAATTGCTTCACGAACCATAGCACCGTAAGTGATGATTGATACATCTGTTCCTTCACGAGTAACAGCCGCTTTATCCAAAGGTACTTCATAAGCTTCATCCGGCACTTCCTCACGGAATGAACGGTATAGTTTCATATGTTCTAAATAAACAACTGGGTCATTACTTCTAATAGAAGAAATTAATAATCCTTTTGCATCATATGGGTTTGATGGGATAACAACACGGATACCAGGAGATTGAGCAATCAATCCTTCTAAGTTATCTGAGTGAAGTTCTGGTGTATGCACACCGCCACCAAATGGCGCACGAACAGTGATAGGCATGTTACGTGTTCCGCCCATACGGTAACGAGTACGAGCCATTTGACCAACGATTTCGTCAAATACTTCAAATACGAATCCAAAGAATTGGATTTCTGGAACTGGACGGTAACCTTCTAAAGCTAAACCAAAAGCTAAACCACCGATTCCTGATTCTGCTAAAGGAGTATCGAAGACACGGTCTTCGCCAAATTTTTCTTGTAAGCCTTCAGTTGCACGGAAAACTCCGCCGTTTTTACCAACGTCTTCACCGAAGACTAGTACGTTTTCGTCTTTCTCTATTTCAAGAGCTAAGGCATCTGTAATTGCTTGGATCATTGTTTTTTGTGCCATGATTATTTCGACTCCTTCGCTTCGTAGAATGCAATTTGTTCTTTAATGTTTTGTGGTTGAACTTCAAACATGTTTTTCAAGAAATCAGAAACTTTTTGTTTTGGAACTTTATCAGCTTCAGCGATTGCTACTTTGATTTCTTCTTTTGTTTTTTCGATAATTTCGTTTTCTTTTTCTTCAGACCATAAACCTTTGTCTTCAAGATATTTACGGAAACGAACCAATGGATCTTTTTGAGTCCACTCGTCATCCATGTCTTTAGAACGGTAACGAGTTGGATCATCACCTGATAATGTATGTGGACCATAACGATAAGTTAAAGTTTCGATTAAAACAGGACCATTTCCTGCTGCAGACCAGTCACGCGCTTCTTTAGCAATTGCATAAACTGCTAATGGGTCCATACCGTCAACAACGATCCCTGGAATTCCTGCTGCTACTGCTTTTTGTGCTAATGTTTTAGCTGCAGTTTGTTTTTCACGAGGAGTTGAAATCGCGAAACCATTATTTTGAATGATAAATACGCCATTTGCTTGGTATGCACCAGCAAAGTTGATTGCTTCATAGAAATCACCTTGAGAAGAACCGCCATCACCAGTATAAGTGAAGACAACGTTTTTCTTGCCGCGTTTTTTCATACCTAAAGCAACACCAGCTGCTTGGATGTATTGCGCACCAATGATGATTTGTGGTGGTAGAGCATTTAATTCCGGCGCATAGTGGTTACCCGCTACGTGTCCACGAGACCATAAGAAAGCTTCTGTTAATGGAAGACCATGTTGAACCAATTGAGGAACATCACGATATCCAGGTAATAAGTAATCTTCTTTTTCCATTGCAAATTGACTTGCCAGCTGACTTGCTTCTTGTCCAGCAGTTGGCGCGAAAAAGCCTAGACGACCTTGACGGTTCAATGCAGTTGAGCGTTGGTCTAATACACGTGACCAAACCATGCGAGTCATTAATTCTACTAATTCGTCATCTGATAAATCTGGTACTGCGTCTTTGTTTACGATTTTCCCATCTTTATCTAAAATTTGAAATGTTGGGAAATCAGCGTCGACTTTTTCCATAAGTGCGTTAAAGTCAATAGGTTTTTGTTTCTTTGCCTTTGCCATTTTGTCACACAATCCTCTCTGTTACGTTTCTTTTTTTCGAAAAAAGTACAACAGTCTGAAAAACTGTATTACTTTTTATCGACTACACTTACAAATTATCACTAATCAGGTAAAAGAGCAAGTAAAAAGTTGCTATTTCTTTAAAATTCATTAAATTAGCCAAAACCTTTCGTACCAAAGGTTAGTGATTAAAATCACAAACAAGAAACCGTTTTACAAATCCTGTCTATAAGCCAATCCTTTGACAATCACCTGTTATAGTCATTCTACACATTGTTATGCTACAGCAAATAGCTATGTTAGAAATTAGTTCCTTTATAGAAATTTAAATTTCATGCTTTTAAAAAAAATGATACCAGACAAAATCAGTTCAATTTTGTCTGGTATTTTATAAAAAGCGAATAATTTACTCGTTAAATTTTAAATAGCATTTTTTTTACGAATATCATTTAGAAAAACATTTATATTTTTCGTCATTTGATAACTACGATTTCTTTTTCACAAATTTTAATTTATCGTTTTCTTTCAATTTTTCTAGAAAAATGGATTTGAAGCACGTTTAAAATCAGAATACATTTTGTGAAATTTTCTTAAATCCATTCTTTCGTAATGTGAATATAGAGTTTTTTTGCTACTTCAACTGTGACTAAATATAGTACAATGATTAAAATAAACCAACCCCAGTAATTAGCTGGAAGTTTCACAAAGTCGAAAGCGTCACGTATTGGAGTTAAAACAATTAATATTCCTAAAGCAATTGCACCGATGCTAGATAGAATAACTGGTGTTGATGCAATACTTTGAATAAACGGTAATTTTCTGGTTCTAACCATATGGACAACCAATGTTTGACTGACTAACCCAACGACGAACCAACCTGTTTGGAACAGACTTTGCGTAGCAATGGTGTTAGCACTAAAGACATACCACATTACCAGATAGGTCATAATATCAAAAATACTACTGACTGGACCAATACATAAGGTAAATTTCATCAAGCCATTCGTTTCCCAATGAACTGGTTTTGCTAACTCTTCTTCATCTACATTGTCCCAAGGAATCGTCAATTGAGCGATATCATAAATTAAGTTTTGAATTAATAGTTGGATAGATAGCATAGGTAGAAACGGTAAGAAAGCACTTGCTACTAAGATTGAGAAAACATTCCCAAAGTTAGAGCTAATCGTAATTTTAATATACTTCATCATATTGCTAAAGACTTTACGTCCTTCTATAACGCCATCTTCCAAAACGTTTAGACTCTTTTCAAGTAAAATAATTGAGCTGGCATCTTTGGTAATATCCGCTGCTGTATCAACCGAAATTCCTACATCCGCTTTTCTAAGGGCTGGTGCATCATTAATGCCGTCCCCCATAAAGCCAACAGTATGCCCATTACTTTGAAGTGTTTCAATAATTCGAGATTTTTGCATTGGGTTTAGTTTAGCAAAAAGATTCGTCTTTTCGACTTCTTCTTTCATCTGCTCATCTGACATTGCATCGATTTCAGACCCTAAAACAACATGAGAAACTTCAATTCCTACATCGCCACAGACCTTTTTAGCAACAATATCATTGTCACCAGTTAAAACTTTTACATTCACACCATGCTCATGTAACGATTTGATTGCCGTAATCGCTGATTTCTTCGCTGGATCTAAGAAGCCCATAAATCCAATCAGAGTCATGTCTTTTTCATCTTCAACAGCGTAAATGGCTTCACTATGGACATCTTTTTTGACAGCGACAGCAAGAGCTCGCATGCCTTGTTCATTCATCCGAATGTTGACTTCACGCATTTTTTTACGTAATTCCGGTGTAAGCGGAACTAATTGCCCATCGATTTCAGCATGAGTACAAACGGCTTCCATTTCTTCTACGGCACCTTTGGTAATCATTAGTTGGTGTCCATCGGCATTCACAACAACAGTTAAGCGGCGGCGAGAAAAATCAAACGGAATCTCATCCAACTTAGTTACTGATTTAAAGGGACTTTCGATACCATTTTCTTCATGAAAATTAATTACCGCAATATCCATTAAATTTTTCCAGCCAGTTTGATAATGAGAATTTAAAAAGGCCATATCTAATACATTGTCATTAACATTTCCCATTGGATCTAAGTGTTGAACGAGAACAACGCGGTCTTCTGTAATTGTTCCAGTTTTGTCTGTACATAAAACATCCATACTGCCTAAATTTTGAATAGAAGGTAATTCTTTGACGATCACTTTGTGTTTAGACAAACTTAATGCGCCTTTAGCTAAATTACTAGTAACAATCATTGGCAGCATTTCGGGAGTTAAACCAACTGCTACAGCAATCGCGAAGAAGAAGGCTTCTCCCCATTCACCCTTGGTTAGTCCATTAATTAAAAAGACGATCGGGAACAAAATCATTACCATCCGTAGTAGAAATTTACTAACTTTAGTCAGACCAATATCAAAGGATGTTTTTCCTCTTTGAGTTGTTGCATTTTTAGCAATATCACCAAAAAATGTATTTTGGCCGGTCTTTAAAATAATCGCTTTTCCTTGTCCACTCAATACATCAGTTCCCATAAAAACTAAATCTTGCATATCAAGTGCTGACACATTTTCTTGATTTCGATCGACACCAGCCTCTACAAATTTTTCAACCGGCATAGATTCGCCTGTTAATGAAGACTGATTGATAAATAAATCCTTTGTCCAAATCAAAACGGCATCAGCTGGAATCATATCTCCAGTTGCCAGAGTAACAATATCACCAGGAACAACTTCATCCATTGGAATTTCTTTTGTTACGCCCTCTCGTGTAACGGCAGTGGTATTTTCAATCAGTTCTTTCAGACTTAAACTGGCTTTTTGCGAACGATATTCTTGAATAAAAGCTATCACCACACTTGCCAAAATCATCAAGCCCATTACAATGGCAGCTTCAAAATCTTTCGTTGCCGCTGATACTACCATTAATAAAGCTAAAACATAAACAAAAGGATCTTTAAATGCTTCTAAAAACATAATAATTGCTGGTGTAGGTTTTTGAGCGGAAACTTCATTTAGACCATATTCTTCTAAACGATTTTTCGCATCTTCTTCTGATAATCCTTTTTCAGAAGTGCGCAATTCCATCATTAAATCTCGTTCTGACAGCATAGCTAATTTACGTAATTCTTGATCTTTGGTTGTTTTCTTTAAATCTGTCATTTTTTTATTCATCATTTTCTTTTCCTCCTTACAATGGACTTACTTTTTGCTTTAAGTAGTTTAGGACTTAAAGAATTAACGAAGAAACACAGTTTAAATATAAGTTATTATTTTTAGAGTTAAAAGATTATAAGTGCATTTTTTCAAGCTTTATTTACTTCGTTTAGCCAGACTTACCTTGCTAAGCAGGATGAAGAAAAATTTATTTCGATTCCATCATTTCCAAGATAAAGGCTAGATTTAATTTTTTATTCGACTGACTGGGGTCTACCATGTAACTCTTCCTTTCTTTTTTGATGATGGATGTTTTGATAATTGTTTGGTTACTTTGATTATATGCTGAAGTATAGGTTTAGACTAATGATTTACTACTTTTGATTAGTATTATTTTAGTAGCTACCAGATTTCGTTGGGAAACTCCAATCTCAGTCCTTCAATTCTTAGAGCTTTAGCTCATAGAAATTGATGAGATCGAAACGAACTGTAGTGATTCAAAGCAAAACGCACACTCAACAATAGAGTGTGCGTATCAAATAGCAACTTAAATTAACATTTCTCTATCGTTGAGCTTTAGCACTATAGGGCGTAGATAATTTCTTATCAGCTACGTTATGAATGACCTTCACGATCATTCCTGTTCAACCAACTAAGAGTCTCTCGATTCTTTCGCGGCAGCAGCATATGTCCAAATAGGAGCCTCACCTAACAATTATTCAGTTTTTTATCCATCAACATCATAGTTCAAATTATCTTTATTGTCAAAGGAAACAGCAAGCCATTCCATCTTATACCACAGGAATTGGTTCACTCAAAAGTACTTTGCCGCTATTTCCAAAATAATCTACCTTCATACCAAGTAAATCTGAACGCCAATAAGCTACACCAGCTAAACCAGCTAGTTCTGCAAAAGTCTCAAAATTAATCGCCCCAGACTGGGCTTTCAAAACAGCTTCTTTAATCTTTTCAGCTGATTCCTCAGTGACAACCGTTTTCGGTACGCCATTCATTTTAACGTCAACATGAGATGATTCATCATAATAACGATAAAGTCCTTCTGCTACTAAATAATCATATTTCTCCACACCAATTTTTTTGAAATCACGAATTAATTCCGCAAAACCACCCGCATTTTTTTCATTATTCACTATTTCCTCGATTGCTTGTAAGTTTAAACTCATTGTCATCACTCTCTTTCAATTAAAAATAGATCTAAGTCAAAACTTATGAGGCTTTAACTTAGACCATACTCAATTCATTTTACTACTATTTAACTTCTTCAACTTCAGATAAGTCTTCAATATATTTATACACTTGTTGTCCGGCAATTCCGCCTTCACCAACAGCTGTCGTGATTTGACGCAATGTTTTTTCACGCACATCACCAATTGCAAAGACACCAGGTATACTGGTTTTCATATCTTGATCTGTTTCAATCCAGCCTTCAGCATTAGTTAACCCAGCATTTTTAAATGGTTCCGTTAGTGGATCTAGACCAACATAAATGAACACTCCATCAGCTGGAACTTCTTTCACTTCATCAGTTAAAACATTTCTTAATTGTCCGCCAGTCACAACCATATCGTTACCTACGATTTCTTCTAAAACTGTATTCCATTCAAATGAAATTTTTTCGTTGGCAAATGCACGGTCTTGAATGATTTTTTGTGCACGTAGCTCATCACGACGATGAACAATCACAACTTCTGAGGCAAATTGAGTTAGATAAATTGCTTCTTCCACCGCTGAGTCGCCCCCACCGATGACTAACAATTTTTTATTGCGGAAAAAGGCGCCATCACAAACAGCACAATAAGAAACACCACGTCCGGCAAATTCATCTTCACCTTTCACACCTAATTTACGATGCTCACACCCTGTTGCAATGATAACCGTTTTAGCTTGATACGTTTTATCATCACAAATAACTTCTTTATATGAACCTTGATCTTTAATATCCATTACAATTCCGTAAGCATTTTCCGTACCGAATTTTTCTACGTTTTCATACATTTTATAGGCCAGCTCAGGACCCATAATTGAATCAAAACCAGGATAATTTTCCACCTCAGCGGTATTATTCATTTGGCCTCCAGGAGCACCACGTTCAATCATCAAAACTGATAAGTTAGAGCGTGACGCATATAACGCTGCAGTCATTCCTGCTGGTCCTGCACCAATTATAATTACATCATACATAGTTTTAACCTCCGAATTTTTCAAGTACATTTACTTTACAACTTAACTAGTTGATTGTCTATATTTCTGCCCAATCAGCAAAAATCATCAAATTAATCGCTATTCATTATAGCATTCTTTTTCAGCTAATTCATCCATTTTTTACCTATCAACAGTTAGTTCATAATACAAAAAAAGAGTAGCACCTTTAATAGTCTCTACTCTTTTTTGTCCTGTTTTAATTTCATTTAGCCTTCACTGCTTTGGAGTTGATACATATCTGCGTAAAGTCCTTCTTCACCAAGCAATTGTTCATGGTTTCCACGTTCTACAATCGATCCTTTATCTAGTACTAAAATTAAATTCGCATCTCGAATCGTTGATAAACGGTGGGCGATCGCAATCGTTGTCCGACCTTGGCGCATGTTGGCTAAACCTTCTTGAATCAAGGTTTCTGTTTCCGTATCAATGTTTGCTGTAGCTTCGTCCAGCACAAGAATTTTCGGATCAGTAACAATCGTTCTTGCAAAAGAAATTAATTGCCGCTGTCCACTTGAATAGCTGGCTCCTCGTTCAATAACTCTGGCATGATATTGTTTCGGTAATGTATTAATAAATTTATCCGCTTGAACAAATTCTGCTGCTTCTTTGATTTGCTCATCTGTAATTTCAGGATTTAGCATGCGGATGTTTCCCGCAATATCTCCATAAAACATAAACGCATCCTGTAAAACCAACCCTAATTTTTTCCGCAATTCAGGTAATGGATAATCCCGAATATCACGATCATCAATTAAAATTTCACCTTCATAAAATTCGTAAAACCGCATCAAGATATTAATAATCGAGCTTTTCCCGCTTCCGGTATGACCAACTAACGCAACTGTTTCACCTGGATTAGCAACAAAGCTAATATTGTTTAATACATTATTTTTACCATCATAAGAAAAACTTACATTGCGAAATTCTATTTTTCCTTCCACAATTTCTGCATTTGCATCTGGATTTTGCTGAGGTGTTAACTCATCATTCTCAAAAATCTTTAAGATTCGGCTACCTGCTACCATTCCATCCGTAAATACACTTAAAAAATCCATCATTTGTGTCATTGGATTGAAAAAAGCCTGTACATACGTAACAAAAGCATATATCATCCCAACTTCAATTGCCGAATGTAGTGCATCATAACCAAATAAAGTTAACGATAATGCAATTGCTAATGTGTAGAGTAAATTAATAATTGGTCCTAACAACAAAGAATTGGTGCGAATCATTGAAAAACGTGTCTTCAAATAATCATTATTGGTCGCTTCAAATTCTTTTTCCAAACGGCTTTCTTGTCTAAATTGTTGAATAATCTGCATTCCTGAAATGTATTCATTTAGTTTCGTATTTAATTGACTTAATTTTTCCCGCATACTGCGATAGATTCTTGAACTAAATTTTTGATAGTACCAAATAACGATCATTAAAATCGGTAGAAAAATCAAATTGTACAACGCAATTTTAACGTTAATCTGAAACATCGCAATAAACGATGAAACCACCGCAAAAATTCCTGTTAATACCATCAAAAATACATACCAGAATTCAAATAATGTTTCCGTATCATTGGTTACTCGAGAAACAATTGAACCTGCTGGTGTTTGGTCAAAATAACGCATCCCTAAGGTTTGTAACTTCTCAAACAATTTCACACGAATATATTGGAATGTTTTTAGCGAAGCAGTTGAATACAAAAACCACTGGAAAAACCAAACAATACTTTTCACAATCACTCCAAACATATACAAACCAGCGAAGAACAAAATCACTTGGGTTGTTGCAGTTTTTGGTGTTAAATAGTTATCCATATAATTTTGAATAATTTTCGGCAACAAAATATTTATAATCGATAAAACCAGTGCAAATAAGATCGCTGAATAAAACGTACGGCGAAACGGCCGTGCGAATTTAAACAATTGCCTGACAATACTGACTTGCTCTTTTAAAGGTACTGATTTCGTCCATTCAGATTGATATTCTTCTTCCATTACCCTTCACTCCCTTCGATTTTAGCTTCTAATTGTTGTTTATCCCACATCCGTTTATACCAACCGGCCAATCTTAATAGTTCTTGGTGGGTTCCCCGTTCAACAATTTTTCCTTCATCTAAGACAATAATTTCTTTTGCATGCATCACACTACTTAAGCGGTGAGCTGAAATAATCGTTGTTTTTTCTTTTCTTGCTGTTTTTAGATTAGACAAAATCGCTTCTTCTGTTTTCGCATCAACTGCCGAAAGAGCATCATCTAGAATCAATAATTCCGGATTAACGATTAACGCTCTAGCAATCGAAATCCGTTGCTTTTGTCCGCCTGATAATGATACCCCACGTTCACCAACCATCGTTTGATAACCATTTGGAAAAGCTTTGATATCATTATTTATAAACGCCATTTCAGCGGCTTTCTCTACTTCTTCATCGGCAAAATCAGGATTAGCAAAACGAATGTTGTCCCGAATGGTCATTGAAAATAGAAAATGATCTTGGGGCACATAGCCAATTGACTTCATTAAAGCATCCAATGAATAGTCTTTGATATTGTGACCACCAAAAGAAATCTGTCCTTGATAATTATCATATTCACGCAATAATAATTTTAAAATTGTTGTTTTGCCTGAACCTGTTTTTCCAACAATACCTAACGTATCACCTTCATCAATCGCAAATTTGATTTGTTCAACGGTGGCTTGTTCATCTTTCGGATAAATAAAATCAGCAATTTCCACTGATAATTTACCTTTCGCAGGTTCTCGGATCGCATCTTTTCGTTCTACCACATGAGTCTTTTCATGAAGCAGCTCATTCACTCGGTCATAGCTGGCATTTCCCCGTTCCAAGACATTAAACAAACGACCAATCGCAAACATTGGCCACACCAACATCCCAATATAACTGATAAATGAAACTAGCTGCCCAATTGAAATTGAGCTTTCCATAATAAATTTCCCACCTACGATGATTGTCAACACATACGAAATCCCGATAATCAACGTAATAAATGGGTCAAATAATGCATCTAAAAAGTTCACTCGTTTATTTTTCACAATTGCATCATCAATTTTTTCAGTAAAATCTTGGATATCTTCTTTTTCTTGCCCGAAGGTTTTGATAACCTTCATCCCTGTAATACTTTCTTGGGTTTTATCATTAATTGTTGAAAACGCTGCTTGTGAATCACGAAATGCATCATGTAATTTTGATCCCAGAACTCTGGAAGTCACCGCTAATAATGGTAACGGTATCAATGCAATCAATGTTAAACGCCAATCTACAATTAAGATCATTGCAATAATCGTTGTTCCACCTGTGATCAATGAATCCGCAAACGTCAAAATCCCTGCTCCGGCAACATTTTGAATCGCATTTAAATCATTGGTCGCATGAGCCATCAGATCTCCTGTTCGATACTTTTGATAAAAGACATTATCCATTTTTGTAAAATGATGAAATAATTGTCGTCTTAAATCTTTTTCCAGCCTAGCCGCACTTCCCCAAATGTGCGTCCGCCATATAAAACGAAACACATATTGTCCAATCGCCGCCGCAAGTAACAGACCAATCCAAAATAAAATAGATTTAGCTGTTATATCTTTTGCCGCAATTTTATCAACAACTTTCCCAATAACCAGCGGTGGAATCAATTGAACCAACGCCACCATCACCAATGAAAACACCCCGATAGCATAGCTTTTCTTCTCTTGTTTGAAAAACCACCCTAATTTTTTAAATATAGACATGTACATTCTCCTCTTCTACTCTTGCTACTGTTCACTCACGTCATTTCTTACTGTTTTTCCCACTTTAATCCATCTCCTTTCAGTAAATAAATACAAAAAAACGAGCTAAAAATCAGCCCGCTTTGTGTTTGAATTTTGAATAGCCTCTAAAAAACCTATTTATCACCTTGGTTTTTCATTTGCTGCATCATTTGACGAATCTTCTTCTCAGAAGGTTTTTGTCCCATTGACATCATCATCATTCGTAACATATCCTCATTAACGGGAGGATTCTTTTTAAAATAGTCTTGCATATATTTACGTGCAAGGAAAAATCCACCTACTGCACCTGCTAATAAAGCGATAATTGCGATTAACACTACTACACCTGTTGACATTTAAATCTCTCCTTTCACATAAAAGCGAAACAAAAATTTATCAGCGTATCTTTTAAGCAACTGATAATCTTCTTTGCGCTTATCCATTTTCAAATTTAGTGGGGCTTGTCTGCCCATTTTTAAGAAATTGCTCTCAAGAAATCATTTTACTAGAAAGCAGCTAAAAAGAAAAGAGCTTTTGTCAGATTCCTCACAAGAAATTTACAAATTCTCTTTTTCTTATTTATTATTATTGTTGTGCTTCAATTTTTTCGAGTAAATCCGGATCAAATTTTTGCGATTTTAACATCGCAATTTCATAGCCGTAAGGTGCTTTACTGGTCTTTTTATCGGCACCAACATATGGCGTTTCCAAAATTTTTGGTAATTCTTTTAATTTTTCATGATGAACGACTTTATTTAGAGCATCAAACCCAATCGTACCAAAACCGATATTCGCATGACGATCTTTGTGTGAGCCCATTGGATTTTTTGAATCATTCACATGGACAACTTTTAGGCGATCCAAACCGATAATTTTATCAAACTCTTCCAATACACCATCAAAATCGTCTTTTACATTATAACCGGCATCATTGATATGACAAGTATCCATCGTAACTGATAATTTTTCATTTAAAGAAACACCTTCAATAATTGTAGCTAACTCTTCAAAAGTCCGACCTAACTCTGTTCCTTTACCGGCCATCGTTTCCAAGGCAATCTGAGGAATTTGTTCCTTCCATAAAACTTCGTCAAGTCCTTTAATAATTTGCTTCAAACCAGCATCAACACCCGCTCCAACGTGTGCTCCTGGATGTAACGTAATTTGAGTAGCACCTAATGCTTGAGCACGTTCAATTTCTTGACGTAAAAAAGCCGTCGCAAAACCAAAATTCTCTAATTTGATCGTATTACCTAAATTTATAATATACGGTGCATGAACAACGATATTACTTAAACCATGTTCTTTCATATACGCCTGACCGGCTTCAATATTCATTTCTTCAATTGGTTTACGACGTGTATTTTGAGGAGCACCTGTATAGATCATAAATGTACTTGAACCATAACTCGCTGCTTCTTCTGCTGAACCTAATAACATTTTTTTACCACTCATACTAACATGTGAGCCTAATAACATAAAAATCCTCCTTAATTATAAAAGCTGAACGAGCTCGTTTAGCATCGAATGAAAAATAGGAAAACTTGTGGATGGCGCTTTTTGCCATACTCACGTTTTATCTTTTTTCCGAGATGATAGCTCGTAAAGCTAGACACTTGAAAACTGAATGTACTCATTTAACTTTAATTGAACATAATCGTTCACTACATTATAAACTATTTGAATAATTTTCATCCTTTAAAAGAGTACGTGATTGCGTCTTAAAAAACAATATTTTTGCTTTTTAACAAGTAACTAATTATTTCTTATCTCGCTCTGTATGTAGAACATAGCTAGCGACCCATTCATCCATAGAAATTTTGCTAACCAACTCACCAATTAAATCATACGGTATATTTTTCGGATTACTAAACCGAATACAACTTTTTCCCATGTTTAATTTCGTTGGAACTGATTTTTCATACTCTTTTTGGAACCAACTTAATAATTCTTTATCCCCCATAATTCCCATATGGTACAATGACAGATGTTTTTTTTGTGCTGCTAAACTAATAAACGGTAATGGTTCATCTTTTCGATCTAAGTACCCTGCTGAATAAACTTCTAACGGTACAACATAAGTGGGCATTCCATATTGCATTTGCAATACAAAACCTTCTGGGATATTTTGTGCCACAACCTCAGCTAGTTTACGATAAGCTGGCTGCCATTTTTCATCAATATTCTCAATATATTCATTTATCGTTTCCATACAAAACTCCTTTATTTTCTTAATGATTGTCGGTACAACTCTTTTGATTTATAACCCATTTCCAAAATCCCGATCATTTCTACTTTCCTTTTTTCTTGAGTCGCTACTTGTTTTGCGCTGAAGATATATCTCGCCCAATCTTTTTTATATCCTAGTGTTAACTGATTATAAAGATTTCTCGCTTGTTCGTGTGCTTCAAGGAAAGCTTCAACATCAGGAATGAATTGAACATAATCCTCAGCTTTGTCACTCTGTTTAGTTTTTGTTTTTTCACTGCGCTCAACATTTTTGATACCTGTCACTGTAAAGGTATCATCTAGTTTCACCATACGATTGAATTTCAGGCTACTTTTCCCTACATAACCATCTTGTTCATTGACTTGCAAAGCTGGAAAAATTTCATCTCGGTGAACATAAGTCGAATAGGTCTTATTCCCCTTTTTAGGATAAGCAACAAAAAGAACACCCTCTTTATTCAGCACTTGATTTTCGATGACTTTATCAACAAGCTGTTTAAATTCAGTCATATCTTTAACAAAAACAAACAATAAATCGACTGCTTCTTTAGGAAATTCTGTTTGAGCATCCGTTATTTCAGATAAATAGCTTTCATTTGGTCGATTGATTATTGCTTTTTTAGAATATTTTAGCAAGTTCAATTTTTCTACAATTGTTTTTTCCATTTTTCCAGCCTTTCTTTTCGTATTAAATGTAGTAATAGTCTACCATAAAACGATTACTTGTTTCACTTTTCTTGTTTTTACATCACTAAATAAGTCTAGATTACTGCGGCATGATATACTAAAGTTAATAAAAGAAAGTTGAGGAAAAACTATGACTGTTATCGAAGAGTACATCGCTACATGCCCTGAGGATCATCAAACAAAATTAATTCAGCTTTACACATTAATTAAAGAACTTGTTCCAGAAGCTACCGAAAAAATTTCATATGGCATGCCAACTTTTTATTTAAATGGTAATTTAGTTCATTTTGGCAACGCTAAACATCATGTTGGTTTTTACCCAGCTCCTTCTGGAATTGAAGCCTTCAAAGATGAACTTAAAGATTTTAAAACAAGTAAAGGCGCGATTCAATTTCCTTTTAACCAAGAGTTGCCACTAGAAATTATTAAGAAAATTGTACTTTTTCGTGTTTCAGAAAATATGAAATAGTTGTTTGATTCAGGCTGGGAAAAAAGGTTTAGCTCCAGTCATTCTGACTTCGAATCGAATGACTGGAGCTGCTCTTTTCTCATTGTTTATTTCATATGCCTTCTAATTCTTTACAAGAGCCTTTCATTTCTTATTTTAATCTTCTGTTACATTTAACTACTCAATCGCTTCAGACTTTTCTTACCAGACAACTTCCTATAAAAACGATGATTTTTTTCACCGAGTTATATTAAGTTTTCTTGATAAAATCAGTAGAAACAGCTAGACAACTGTTCATTATTCATTTTTTTTGCTATAATATCACGGAATGTATCATTTTATTGAGGTGAAGCTTTTGGACAATCAGAATCAATCCCGTCAAACGGAACAACATTCTAATAAAAAAACAGAAAAGAAAAAGATTTTTTTAATCACAAATGTGGTTATTCGTGTCATACAATCAATATTTATCTTAGGTGTCGTTTTGCTAATATTAGGCGGTTCCTTGGGTCTTGGGATTGGTATGGGTTATTTTGCGTACTTAGTCGAAGATACTCAACCTCCAACGAAAGAAGAGCTACAAACAGAAATTAGTGATATTACTGAAGTTTCCAAAATGACTTACGCTGATGGAGCAGCAATTGCTACAGTTAAATCGGACTTAATTAGAACTCGGGTTGATAGTGAACATATTTCCACTTTACTAAAAAAAGCCATCATTGCTACCGAAGATGAGGATTTTGAAGAGCATAAAGGTGTCGTACCCAAAGCGGTTGTTCGTGCCCTTATTTCTGATGCTACTGGTATTGGTGGATCATCAGGTGGATCAACATTAACACAACAATTAGTAAAACAGCAGATTCTAACTGATGAAACTACCTTTAAGCGAAAAGCGAACGAAATTTTGTTAGCATATCGTATCGAAAAATATTTTTCAAAAGATGAAATTGTAACGACTTATTTAAATGTATCCCCCTTTGGTCGTAATAATAAAGGTGAAAATATTGCTGGTGTCGAAGAAGCTGCCAAAGGACTGTTTGGAAAAAGCGCCAATGACTTAACACTACCTCAAGCGGCATTTATAGCAGGGCTTCCTCAAAGTCCTATTATTTATACGCCTTATTCAAACACAGGAGCTTTAAAAGATGATGAAAATATTTCTTATGGAATGAAGCGGAAAGATTTTGTTTTATTCAGTATGTATCGTGAAAAAGTCATCACAAAAGAAGAATATGAAGAAGCCAAAAACTATGATTTAAAACAAGATTTCCAACCTCAACAAGAGGCCAATCAAAATACTGAAGACTTCTTATACTATGCTGTTTTGGATCAAGCTACTAAAGTTATTATGGATCTTAATATTGAAAAAGCGGGTGTACAAAAAGAAAGCTTGGATGAACTTGGTTTGGAGCAATACGAACAGCAAGCCCGCAGAGAAATCCAAAATCGTGGTTACACCATACAATCTACAATAGATCAAACCGTCTATGACACCATGCAAAATGCTGTAGCAAACTATGGTTATATGCTTGATGATGGCTATGGTGCTGGTTTAGTTGAAACTGGAAATGTGCTGATGGACAATAAAACCGGAAGAATTATTGGTTTTGTTGCCGGTCGTGATTACAATGTAAGCCAAAGTAACCATGCTCTAAGCACTGTGCGTCAAGTCGGCTCTACCATTAAACCAATTTCTGTCTATGGACCTGCAATTGATCAAGGAATGATTGGTTCTGAAAGTCGCTTAGCTAACTATCCAACTTCTTATGTCGGCGGCGGTGAGCTAACAAATGCAACAAATTCTGGAACGAACACTTTTGATACAGTTCGCCATGCCTTAGAATGGTCATATAATATCCCTGTCTACCATCTGAATGAAGCGATGAAAAAACAAATGGGAGATGACAATTTTTCTTATAATAATTATTTAAGCAAAATGAATTACCCGGCTGATGACGGTTGGGCATATCAATCTGCACCTTTAGGAGCTGTCGAGGCAACTGTTTTAACTCAAACTAATGGGTTCCAGACTCTAGCCAACAAGGGCGAGTATCAACAAGGCTATATGATTGATAAGATTACCGACAATAATGGTACAGTGATTTATGAACATAAAATGGCTCCTGTTCAAGTTTATTCACAAGCAACAGCGTCGATTATGAATGACATGATGCGCTCCGTTTTAGATTCGAAAATTACTACACCTTTTAAGGACTTGGTTGCTAGTTTAAATCCTGCGTTGGCAAATATTGATTGGATTGGTAAAACTGGAACGACTGATTTATACGTAGACTCTTGGTTAGTTGTTTCTACTCCAACAATTACCTTAGGTTCATGGTCAGGTTATGATATACCCACGGCAATGAGTCCTAACAGCGGTGATCAAAACAGTACCTATCTGGCAAACCTAATTAATGCTGTTTATGCAGTTAGACCTGATTTATTCGGAGTCGGTGAGAAATTCACCTTGACAGATGATGTTATAAAATCGACTGTTTCAGATTTTACAGGTGAAAAACCAGGAACATTCACTTATAATGGTGCCACTTACACTGCGCCAGGTCCAAATACCGTTTCGCTTTACGCTAAAGACGGTGCCCCTAAGAGCCAATACAAATTTGGTTATGGCGGTACAGATGCTAATTATAATGCTTATTGGAGCCGTTATGGACCAACAAATAATAATACAACTGGAAACTCAACACCTTCTTCAAGTTCAAGTTCCAGCTCAAGTTCAAGTTCTGATTCAAACGCAACAACGCCTTCTTCTTCCGAGAAAAAAGAAGAGGAAGATAAAAAAGAGGACTAGCTACTAAGATTGAATGTGAGACAAAAGTAAACGGCAGTTTTTCTCCACACCTCAAATCCGAATAAACGCTTTTATCTCGGACTTTAATGGCTGTTCAGTTATTAGATGCTAATCCTATAAAAAAGAAACGGCACTTCGTAGAGGTTATGATAACCTTACGAAGTGCCGCTTCTTTTTTGTTCTATCTTTCAAGTTTTGATAAATTAATCATCCCAATAATCATATTCAACTTGGTAGTGATTCGATTCGCTATTATTTTCCTTAAAGAAAGCTTTCACACCAGAAAAGAGAACTACCCCCAATAGCAGTAGAAAAATTGCAGTCAAAATTGCTGATTGAACTCTTCTTTTTCTGCGTTTAGCTAGAAAATTTGTATTCTTCAAGATTTCTTTTTTGTAATTTTCTGAGTGCTTAATCTGAGTAATATCATAGTAGAAAAATTCTAAAGGCTGCTCCAGCATATCCTTACTAAGTTCAGGCGCAAAACCAACTAATAAAGTATATTGTCTAATTTTTGATGGGAAATTTCTGGTATTCTTTTTATTTAGTTTTACAAATAATTCTTGATCGTCTAAAAAGTAGTAGGCTTTATCATCTTCTTGTGTTTCAATTACCTGCATTTTCTGAAATCCTTCTGGTAATTGAGTTTTGATCTTTTGAAAATAACTATCAAAAGCCTCACCACGTATGTATTTTAGAATGTAAAACACACCTGCAAGCTCAAATAAAAATACAATAACCAACAATACTTTAATAATCATATCTGCTAGACCAATTCCAACAATTGTAACCATCATAATAGCTAGCAACGAAAACAAGTACATTTGATAACTCCTCATGTACAGTTGTCTAATTCCTGATTGATAATATTCTAAATCATGTTCAATATTCTCTTTTATTTCTTCCATTCTCTCCACCTAACCTTTTATTCTAATAATTTTCCTTTATTTAACGAATAATTGTATCAAATATAAATTTACCAACGCCGCCGTCCACACTATTACCAACAATATGACGACATTGTTCTTTCACAACTTCTTTAGCATTTCCAACTGCAACTGGAATATCAACAACTTCCAGCATTGCTAGATCATTTTCACCGTCACCAATTCCATAACTGACCGCATCAGGAAATTTATTCATAAACTCTTTAATTGCATAACCTTTACTACTTTTTGGATTAACAACTTCTAAGCACTGGATAAATGAAGAAAAAACATAGGCCGAATCACTTCCCAACAATGATCGTAAAATCTGATGTTCTTCATCACTGGCTTCCATTAATTCAATCTTCATTACTTTTAATTCAGGATGTTCAGCCAGATAACGCAATGGATTGTCTACATGCTGACACTGCTCTTCAAAGAATGATTCTTTAAAGTCCATAATTTGTTTCCCAGTTTCCCCCAACGGTGCTAATTTTTCTCTTAATGCTAAAATATTCATCTCATAATTTTCAACAGGTCGTAAAATGATACCTTCATTTGTATGTATATGATAAAAAATATTCCGTTCTTCTAACACAGTAATAGCTTTTGTACACTCTTCTAAAGACAAACAGTGATTATACTGAATCCGCTCCCCAACTAATTTATAGCCGCCGCCATTGCTAAAGATAACATCGCATTCACTCTCAAGTTCTGCCATTAAATCAGCCAGCTGTGCATACCCTCTTCCAGTAATAAAAACAAAATGATCTCCTTGCTTTTGCAATGCATAAATTGCATCGTAATTAATCTGTGGTACTTCTACACCCAAATCTTGAAAAGTTCCATCTATGTCACAAAAAATAACATTCATTGATTTCCCTACTCCCTAACTAGCTATCTTTTTTTGGTAAATCAAGCCAAATTTTTTACTCTACCATAAATTATAGCATAAAGAGAGTTCGATTTTTTCATTTTTGATAATTTCAATTTTATGGTTTTATTTTCTTCAAAAAAACCATGCTAAATGCTTTTTCAGCTTTTAACATGGCTTTTTATCATCTCATTTTCACTCGTCTTTTTCCTATTATTTCTAATCTTACAAATTGTAATCAACGTGAGTCTCACTCATAAACATGACAATTTTATAAATGAAACTTATTAGATTTAGAAAAATAATTGGTTACTTTAATTTAACTTTGTCTGACAACCTAGCTAGCTTTATTCCAAATTCTCCTAAATATTCTGGAATAGTCATTCTGTATAATCGATAATCGCAGCATGAATTTCTCTAAATTCTCGTTTATCATTAAAACCTACACGTAAGGTTTGAGAAATTAACGTTTTTGCTTCAGCTTCATTATCATTACCATAGACGACTGCTGTTTTTGATGCAGGCCGTTTATCAACTTCTTTGTAGTCTTCATTGAAATTTTTAATTGCTACATCAGCTTTTCCTTTGGGAATATCAATGATTTGAGCTACTGCTAGTAATAATTCATCAAAATTATTTTTAGGATATGCTTCTTCTTGACTATAATTTGACAGAGCTAAACTTTGAGAAGCCAAACGGGCTTCTTTTTTCTCTGGATCAAAAGAATATTTCAGATCAATTAGCGCAAAAACCACTAGCTCCTCACCCTTGTAAATCGGATAATAGCCACGAACTAATAGTTCATTTCCAGAGGCATAGAGGGTATACTCTGCCTTTTTTTCTTCAAGTTCCTTAGTAGTAATTTTTTCATCAAATAAATGCTTTGTTTGTTGAATAATTTGAGGGACTTTTACAGAAAATTTATTTTGTAGTAGATCCAGTGCTTCATCTTCCGAAATTTCAGGATAGTCAAATGTGCCAAAAGGTTTTTCACGCTGCTTATGCCAACTAAGTTGTTGATGGGCTATCTCCGTAGTTTGATTTTCGCTAGAACATGATGCCACTAGCAGCACGCCGATAAATAACGCTAACAAAATTAAATAAAAATTTTTTCTCATCATTTATCCCCTTCCTCGTTCACGACAGTTAGTGGAACATCAGATGCATCAGGGAAGCGTTCTTTTGAAGGAATTAAGGTCACTTCACTTGTATCACTTAACTCATATAAAGAAACACTCTCGTTACTTTTTCCGATTGGAATCGCTTCTTGCTTTTGTTCAGTCAACTTGGGTATATCTAATATCGTATTTTCTTTTGGTAATTTCCCTTCTGTTAAAGCTGTATCGTGCTGGGTTACTTGTACTGCTTCATCCCAAACTTTTGCTGTAATGGCGCTTTTCTCTCCACTATTTGTGACCGTATACCTCAATGCAAGCAGTTTTTGTCCATCATCACCTTCTAACGTCATAACACCTACCAACTCAATTGATACGTTCTCATTTTTAAAGACTATTTCGTCTGTATCTGTTGATGCTTTATCTCCAGTATCATTGACTTCTTTGACTGAGAGAGCTGATTCATCAATGATCTCTGCTCTTTTTTTATGGTTCCCATCATTTGCTGAATAATAGTTCAACTGGAGTAGTCCATGTTCTGTTTCAATATAATAAAGATGCAGCCAAGTAGCACGCTTTTCAAACATAGTATCTAATGTATACTTCACTCCTTTATACTTGCCTATTTCAAATTCTTTCATATAAATTTCAGATTCTTTTTCGTAATTATATTGGTTTTTGAGCTCTGTACGCATTCGTTTAACAAAGTCCTCATTAATAGTTTCTAACTCTTTTCTTTCTCCCATCACAACCAAAATAGAATTGCTTTTCTTATCCTGTGCACCGAAAACAGCTTCATTACTATACTTTACTTTAAAATCTGTTGTTGGTTCCCACGTACTTGGCAGCTGAATCGTATAATTAATCCCTTTCACTTCAAAAGATTCTTTTTTGTCTGATAGTTTAGCAGAACAACCGCTAAAAACCAGTATGAGCACTAATAATAGGCTTTTCATAATTTTTTTATCCATAATAACCTCCGTCTACAATTAGTTTTATGGTCATTCTTTAGATTTTTTTGTTATATACCAGTTATAGACAATAAAAAGTAAGATACAAACTAGCAAAAGAGTAGCTCCGATTTTAAGTCCTTGAGGAATAAAAACAAATTTGATTGTATGACTACCTTTTGGTACCGGTAATGCAAGAAAAGCATCTTTAAAGGTCGGAATAGCCACCTTTTTACCATCAACATATGCCTGCCAGCCTTTATCGTAAGGAATCGTCGTCAAGATAACCTGATCTTTTACCAAATTCACACTTGCTTCTGCAGTACGTCCTTCAGTCTTAAAAGCTACACTTTTTTCATTCACTTTTTCAATGGCTTCTTTAAAGGTATCGACATTGATGAACATTGCATTCGGTTTTACCAAATGAACGACTCGATCTCCCGTAAAACTTACTTCTACCTTTACAGTCTTAGCTTCGTCATAGTAGCCTAAATTATAGTATTGCCCAGTTCCTTCTAGCCCTGCCCAACTTTCAACGCCATTAACGTTAGTCTTCACGTCAACCTCTGCACCTTGTCCATATAAACTTAAATAGGCTTGTGATCGAGCGGGTACTTCGACAGAATAAGTTATTTTTCTCAATTTATTTGGTACAGTTTTCGAGTAAAATAAAACAGAGTCATGATCTTCAACCTGAACATTTTCTTCTTTAATCGTTTCAATTTCCGAAAAATAGAAAAAGGAATCTTTTTTACCAGATAAGTATTGCAGTAATTCTGTTTGATTTTTTACAACATCTTTTTTATAAATCCCTTGATCTGTTACTATCCCTAACGGTAACGCGAACTCATTCTCATAAACTCCATATTTACCAGTTGTTTTCTTTAAAGTAAAACCAAATTTATTGGGATCATTTTGAGCTAAATTATATTTAATCCCTAATAATGCATCCATCACCAAAGTATTATTAATATACTGAATCGTTAAGTTGGTTCCTGTTGAACGAAAGCCTAATTCATTCATATACATCGAAGAATGACGGTTTCTAATCGATGAAAACATTGAAACACCGCTATACCCATGAATAAAACTTTCATTTCTTGAACTACTATCCAGATTTGCTAGTCGGTATAATGTATCATTTTCCTCTTTAGTCCATTCAACTAACTGATTTACATCTTCATAATTTTGATCAAAAGCAATTCGTTCAGGATAACGCCACTCAGTAGCAATTCCTCCAACTAATCTTTGTGCATTTAAAGTCATTTCCCCAATAAAAACTACAAATAAAAGAATCAGCACAAAATTTTGTTTTCCTTGCCAGCGATCTTTTAACAATAAAATGGCTAAATAAAGGATCAATAAAACGACACTCGCCATAACAGAAGTTTTGTCCAAAAAGTCATAACGTCTACGATTCGCTAAAAAAACCATCAGTAAATATATGGCAATCATCCCGATAACAACATTGAGTATGCGGTTACTATCCTCTTTCGTGACTTTCTCCAATCCAAATCCTGCTAAAAGCAAACCTAGAAAAGAGAATAAGAAGCTAAATCGGAATAAAAACATATTCGGTGCATGAAAACCGTGCCAAAATAAATTCATTGGCTCAATATAAAAACTCGCAATCAAAAGCAAAAACAAGCTCCCAAAAACCAGTTTATTTTTTAGCTGTATTTTAGGACTTACAAAATAGAAAAGACAAAAAACCGTTCCCAACAGACCAAAATAAAGAAACGGTGCACTACCGTATTTACTCGTATCATAAACACCCACCATTGTTTTGACTGGAATATCCCAAATACCAGTATCTCGTGTAAAAAAATGATTCAGTTCGGTTAAACTTTCCCCATTGTTTTTCAAATCCAATAACGTCGGTAAAATAGTCACCATCGATGCCCCACCAGCTAAAAGTGAAGTGACTAGATATGGAATTAACGTTTTTTTATACCTTTTAGGTGCTAAAATGAATCGACAAAAAACATACAAAAAAGAAAAAACACCAATCATAAATGCCATATAAAAATTAGACAAAAATAACAATAGATAACTGATAAATAGCAACACTGGTTTCATTTGATCCATCAAACGATGAATACCTAGAATAACTAATGGCAGATAGATTAAACCATCCAGCCACATTTGCTGTGGAGAATAAGCAATGCAGAATCCACTTAAGGCAAAACTCACACTCAATATCAATTTGCTCCATTGAGGTATTTTGAAAATTCTGTCACTCATTATCCAAAACGATCCGCCGATTGCCCCAAACTTCAGCAAAAGAATCAGGTAAAGCGCATCAGGTATTTGGCTATTATCAAAGAAATAAACCAACGGACTAAAAATTCCATTGATATAATAAGCCATAAACGACCAGTAATTTAGTCCCAAAGAACCGTACCAAGTATAAAAAAAACTTTGTTTCCCATGTAGTGCATTATTAAAACTAGCAAAAAAATTCGAGGTTTGAGATAAAGCATCACTAGCTAAAATAGTTTTTTCACTCCCCGGGTAAATCCCTAAAAGAAAATAGACAAACCCCATGATGCCGATTGGTAAAAGAATGCTCAATAAAAACGCCCAGCCTTTGTCTTTGATCCATTCTTTGTATTTCATTTCATTTTTCCTCCTAGAACCATTTTTAATTTATGCGTCCCATTCGATTAAATGGATAAATTCGATAAATTACTACACCTTCAATTTGATCAGATTTGATAAGCCCAAAATAACGACTATCTTTTGAGGCAGCTCGATTGTCACCTAAAACAAAGTAACTTCCTTGTGGGATTATCTGAGTATCACGTAAATTCCGAGCCACTTCCTCACTCACTGTCACTTTCAATGTACTATCCGGCAGCTGAATACTAGATAGTTTCTGATTATTTTCTTGATTCCAAGCATCAGCCTGTTTTGTGCGCAAATATACACCTGTTTGATCTGTCCAAAGTTGATCTCCAGGCATACCGATAATACGTTTAACATAACTAGACTCTCCCTGAATTTCCGGATCAAAAGTAACCATGTCATATCGGTTTGGCGACTGATTTTTTCTCACGATGATTCGATCATTATTTTTAAGGGTAGGTAACATGGATTGACCATCCACACGATGCGATTGAATTTGCAACAAACCAACAATGCATACTCCTATAAAAAGAAGCAGCACGCCTTCACGAACACTCATCTTTTTTTGGGTTTGTACCGTCTGTACTAATTTTTGTCGGGACTTTTTCTCTTTTGAAAAATTCTGTCTTTTTTTTACTGAAGACTGCCCTTTGCTAGACATCTGCGTTCGCCTTTTTTTGATTGTCACAAATGTTCCTCCCATGTGATACTTTACCTTAGTTAAAATTGAGTCATGTTATGTAGCGGAAAAATTCTCGCTTTCACAACACCTAAAATATTTTCTTCATCAACCCACCCAAACTGGCGACTATCTGCTGCATAATGACGATTATCCCCCAAAACAAAATAAGTACTTTCTGGTAAGGCCCTAGAATCTGTCAAGGAACCTAAAGAAAAATTTTCAGTAAGTAAACGGTCTTCCGTTTTTGCTTCGCTCAGTTCATTGGATAAAAATCGTTCTACGACTAATTTTTGGTCGATCATCAATTGATCCTCTTCATACGAAATTTCTTCTCCCGGTAAAGCAATCACTCGTCGAATCATTAACTGACTCGTCACTGGATTCTTGAAATAGATCAGATCAAAGCGTTTGATTTTTGCTCGCTTACTTACAAACAGACGATCTCCGTCATTTAGTGTAGGTGTCATGCCGTATCCATTCACAGTTGGAAAGCTAAAGAAAATCCATTGGAGGAGAAAAAAAAGACTCATCATCAGAAAAAAGCTGATCCCAATTTCTTTGTAAAATTGACGCCTACGCTCACTTCTTTTTCTTTTCTGACTCATTCTTTTTCTTTGGATTTTTTCCCTGTTCCCTTTTTTAAAGATAGGGTGTGTTTTTGTAGCTTTAAGTGTAAAATCGTTTTTAGACTTCTGATTTTGTGCTCTACCACTTTTTTTATTTGTTTTTTTTATTTGCTCCCGCTTTTTCTGATCTATTACTCTACCTTTTTGTTTCATCTTGAGTCTCCTAATTTTTCTGTTTTAGTGCTGACTCATTGACTTTAAAATAAGTGAATACTTCTTTTTGACGTTCTTTGATTTTACTTAAATCTTTCAAATAACTCTCCATTGTTTCTTCGTTTCCAAGTTGTTCTTGTGTTAAAGTGGATAAGTTCATTCCAACATATTTCATCGATACATAATAGCGAGTCAATCGTTTAGCACCTTCTTTTGATAATCCAGCTGATACCGGTCTATTTCCATATGTAACCAATAATGAACTCACTTCTTGAAATTGAGGATAAACTTTTTCAATGCTGCCGCCTTCTTTAATCGTTCCAAGCTTCTGTTCTAAATCTTCTGTCAGCAAATATCCTTGAACAACTACTTTCGCATCTTCAGATGTCAAATTTGTCAATTGATAATATCGCGCATATACAGCTGAACCCACCGAGAAAAACAGTATAACTATAAAGATCAATGCATTTTTTAAGTAACGTTTTTGCCGACTAACTAGCAATTGTCTCTTACGCACCCATTTTTTCCGCTTGATCTTACTCTTTGGTCGTTTCTGCTGACTTTTTTTTAGCTCCATTTTAATAGAAAAAAAATAGAATAAGCAAAATAATACAAACAAAAAACAAAGCATAGCTAAAGAAAGTAACCCTATAAAAAACCAATCTAATAGAACCATGTTACTGATCCCCTTTCTTCTTTAGCTGCTTTTCTTTCTTCTATTTTTTGGCTTATTGTTACTGTTTTTTTTCTTTGATTTCTTCTTATTATTCATCGCTCGAACGACAAAGAAAATGGCTAAAAAGACAACAAATACGCCACCTGCAATCATTGCAATCAGTTTCCAGTCAATCCCTCTTTCTTGAATTAATGTCACATCTTGAGCATTGTATTTATCTGCATCTTCTTTCGTGATTTTGAACTCTTCATCCCAGGCCCACTTCTGTTCTCCACTTGTTACTAAAATATGAGCTTTGTAATCTCCTGGCTCCATCTGGTCGCCGTTCATCTCCAAAGGAAAATCAATTAATGAGTTGGGAGCCATTCGCATATCTGCGCGCTTAGTATCATACAAAACAGCTTCTGATCCTTTTTTAGTCACTTCCATTTCAACTGTCATTCCACTCACAAATTCAGCAGATGTGTTAGAAAAATTTGCAAAAATACTATTTCGGTAATTTGATAATCCTGCATAAACGCTATTTAACTTTAGTTCTGGTAAAACAACTGCATCAGTTTCTTGTAGCACCATGCCTACAACAAAGGCATATTCATTAATCACGCCTGTTGCTTTTTTCTTTTCTTCTTCTTCTTTTTGAGTTGGTTTTGATTTCATGTAAATTCCGCCAACAAGCTTTCCGTCATATGCTGTTTCAGGCATTGTTATGTCTAAGTTCAATGGTGCTGTCTCTTTTGGTTTCAGAGTCACTTCTGTCGGTCCTTTTACAATATCCTTAAAATCGTATTTCAAGGAAGCATCATTTTTTATTGAAGATGGTCCATATTCTAAAACACCATTTGAATTTGTTTTCGCCCCATTTAATCCGATTGTAATTGTTTGTTCTTCATCTGCACGATTTGTGAGCATGATCTGCACCGTTTGTTTTTGTCCTGAATTCATCCTCAGATTAAAATATTGTACATCTCCCTGTTGATTTTCTGGAAAAATTGATTCATAGGCAAATTGCTTTTCTGCATGTACAGGTTGTGCAAAGCCAAATAGCGATATTATGTATAAACCTATTAGCAGGTATAAACAGATTCTTTTTTTCATCTTATTTAATTGTCCTTTCTCGTCCTACCACTACAATAAGCCGAGGCTAAAATTACTCAACTTCTATAGTCAAAATTAGTTATAAATGTTTAATAATTTAGCATTGAATTCGTAAAGTTTATCGAAATTTACTAAGCTATTGTATTCCTTTAAATAAATGGCGGGAGCAGAAACTGCTCCCGTAAAACTCCTATACTTTTCGCAACTTTAAGATATGAAAACATAGGTATTACTTCTTTGAGTAAAATACTTCTTTTCCCGCCTGAACTATCCTAATACTTACCGACTGAGCCGGATTATGGTAATGGTGTTTCCGCAAGCGTCCAAGTGATTTCAGCTACGTATTTACCGTTCATAATTTCTTGCGCTTGGTTTGAAGGAATATCTAATTTAACCGATTCTTCGGCTTTTTTAGCTGGATCATCAATGTCACCAAAGTAAACAGCGTAACGTCCACGACCTTTAGATCCTTGCGCTTCTTTACCGTCTGTATTTGTAAATACAGCTGCTGGTGTTGATTCATTTACTACAGCTGTCTTAATTCCTGTAGAACCTGGTTTTAATGATTCATTTTCTTTATCAGCAACCAAGATCGGGTTACCATAAGTAATTTCAGCACCAGTAATATTTCTCACTTTACCTTTTGCTGTATCATTAAATTGGAAATTTTTAGTGATTTTAGCTGTTAGTTCATACGTATGGTCATCTGTTTGACGATCATCTTTAAATTGAACCCAGTTTGCACGTGATGGTACGTGGTCAGCTGCTGTTGTTGGGTTAGCAGTAGTTGGTTTTGCCCATGAAGCCACTGAACCAGTAGTTGCTGCTTGTGAATTAAATACTAGTTTAGACATACCCTGTACTAAAAATTCTCCATCTAACAATGCTGTGCTATCAGTATCTCTTGTTGATTGGCTATCTGTGTTAGGCGGTACAACACCTGACGTATCATATGTTTCATACGTTTTACTTGTGAATTCAATCTCACCTTCTCCAACCCCTGGTTTATTTGGATCTGCTGCTTTTGTTGCTGGTCCAGTTGCTGCTACTGCCAAGGCTGCTAGTAAAGCTGTACCAGCTAATTTGTGTGTCAATTTCATTTGTATTTCCTCCTAATTTATGTGTGTATTTATGGCAACTCGGCTAATATCCAAGTTAACACCGTTGAATAAGCACCTGCTACTTTTTCTGTCTCTTTAGGAACAGTTAAGGTAATCGCTTGATTACTATAGACAGGTTTCTTAAAGATCGGATCTTCAATTGTTTTACCAGAAGAATCCTTTCTTAGTTCCAATGAATTTGGTCGATTATTTTTATTATCTTTTGATGCACCAAATATGATACTCCAAGTCCCAGAGCCTTTTTCATCTTGGGATTGTGCCAAGTTATAGGTGTCTCCAATGTTACTCATATGAATAATCTCTTTAGAAACAGTTGGAGATAAAGAAGTATCTTTTGTTGAATTTGTCCAAGCTTGATCGAAAGAAATAACAGCTCCTTTTAATTCAGCACCGATTTTTGTCACATGTTTAAATTGTTCTTCTTGTCTAACTTGTAACGTCCATCCAGAAGAATTATCTCTATAATCTGAAACTTGGATAAAATTACCTCTTGGACTTGTTTCATCATGAAATAATTGTGCGTTAATTGGGTATACAGCAGCTTCTTCAGTTATTTTCACTGTGCTGAAATTTAGTTTTGGAACAAAATCGATTCGTAAATCTCCATCTGTTTGAGGCGTTTCTCCCGGATCGACTTCATTAACAGGATTTTCTGGATCACGAATGATTGAAACGTCTTCTTTGAACCGTTGCAAATCTATCTCAGCTCCAGATTTACGAGACGTTTCTGCATACACTTGTTCCATTTGTACAGAAAAAAAGAGAACAGTACCAAGAAAAGCTGTAATAATTAACATTGTTCTTTTCATTGATTTTGTCCATCCTTTCCTTCATCTTTTTGTTTGCGCTTAAACAGATAGAAACATACTGCTAAAACAATCACAGCTAATCCGCTAATTGATAAACTTTTGAGAACTAATTCCCCTGTAGATGGAAATTTACCCCCAGCATTTTTGATTTCTTCGTCATTTGATGACGAACTACTTGTTCCAGAACTTTGAACTGTACTTTCATCAGAAAAGACAATCTCTCCATTCGTCTGAACAGCAGCTTCTGCTCCATGAGTCAATACTGGTTTTATAGTGAAGAAACTACCTATAAAAACAAGGGAAAGTATAACAATACTTGTTTGCACTTTCTTTAACATCATTTGTCTTTCTCTCCTTCAATTTTTAAGGTGTCTCTCCAACTGTAAATTCAATTTTTGCTTGATATTTCCCAAGCTTTTTGACAGCATCTCCTGAAACATCCAGCTTAAAACCTTTTCCGTCTGGTTTCCAAGTGCTACTTACGTTGAATTCTTCACTTGCAGTATGCGTATCAGCTAACAATTCCTGTGCATTATTCAAAATAAAAGACTTTTCTGTATCCGACCCATCGTTGTACCGTAAAATATTTGGAATGACTTTTTTTGATCCATCTGTAGTATCAGTAAGCGTAAATTCCTGAGTCACTTTTGCTTGTAATGTCCACTTTTGTTTCGATGCTCTCGTATCTGTTACAATCAACTCTTTATCAAGAACTGCCTCATTTACTCGAATTGCTTTATAACTAACTTCTTCAATCCCAAAATTCAGAATTGTTGGTGTTGAAGATAAAAATAGCCTACCTTCAAACTCATATTCCACAGTGTTTCCACTTGCAGAAAGTTCAAATTCTTCAACAGGATTATTGGTTTGTTCATAACCAGCATTTTTAATTACTTCAATAGTATCTGTCACCTGTTTAATATTCTTCAAATTAATTGGATCACCGATCATTTGAGTTGAGTCAACGTAGTCCGGATATTTACTCGTTAAATAATTTCCGTTGATTTTATATTTCACACGTAACTCGGCACTTGTAGGGACAATCTTGACATTCACTTGTATATCTTTCGTTACATTTTTTGCTGTTGTTAATGTCAGCGTTAGTACAACATCACCAATGGCTGAAGTCTCTGGTAAGGGCTGCTTGTAGCTAACTTTTACTGGTTTATCTAATGGATTATCTGTATCTACTCTGATATTGTCTAAAAATGATGTTCCAGGATCTTGATAATCAGTCGTAAAATTTGTTCCTAGTGGGACTTTGATGTTTTGTTTAGAATCTGCATCAGGTAATCCTTCGTACAAGACTTTAGCTTTCGTCTGATCATCTGTTGTGATGATTTCTGCATTCAAATCACCAGAAAAACGATTAAGATAAGTGTAATGAGTGGTTGTATTAGCCCCACCTAACTCATAAATCATATGAGCATCATCTTTTCCGCCCATTTGATAGTTGTGTACATCCTTGTCGAATTTAAATCTAGTATTTGGTTTTGCTTCTATTTTGATATCTAAGACTGAACCATTAAATTCACTTGATGCAGGATTTTTCACTGTTAAAATCACTTTGCTGGAATTAGCCGGGGCCAGAGCAATACTAAATAATCCTGTCTTATCAACCGTATCTCCCGTTCCATATTCGTATATTTTAATTTTACTCAAGTCAATATCATATTGACTTGGAACAGTTGTTTCTATTGAAAAAGTTGTATTTCTATTTTCAAGCTTATTATCTGCAACAGTTTGCAGAATCGAATATTTGATTCTGCCATAATCAGCTTCTGTATGCACAGCACTATTCTTTTCAGCAAAAATAATTGGTTTAGCAGGTGCTATTCTGGCTAGCGACTCTGTGCTATACATAATTCCCATTGCACCTACAGTCGTACCTCCACTTCCGTTGCTATATCTTTTTTCTAATGACGTAGCAAAAGACTGACTTTCAAAAAGTTGAGTTAACCTGCTGGCTGGTGAATTAACTGTTGTTCCACTACCAAAAAGTTCCAAATAATTTGGTTTGTTACTATCTTTGTATCCAATCCAAGTAGAATCTAAAACAAACATTTTACTAAAATCATTGTTAAAAGGCGTGGTTACAGCCTTAGCAATATTAATATTGTTGAAATTCCAAGTTCCTTTATAGTTTAGCTGAGCTTTTGTTTCGTTATCATAGAATTCGTAGTGGTAATGTGCATTATCCTCAAATGTATAAGTGTCATTGATTTTAGAAGCACTTCTTGTTGTACTTCCTAAAAATAAAAATGCTTCTCCCCATGTACTCGTGTTCGGAATAATCAAATCTGATGTAGAATTAATATCAGAAAAATCAACTGCTAGAAAATTAAAGTACGGAATATTTCCTCCGCCTTTATCAGCAAAATCCATGTCATCAATAATTAACTTCAGATCTACGCTTCTTCCGTTATACATCCCCACATTCCTGACCCACACACCTTTTTCAGTCGCGCTTGTACTTTTATGAAAACGATAGGCCTTAGATTTATGTGAAGCATATTCAATTGTCTCTGCTTCTCCAAAAGGCTCATATGAAGTAAATTGGGTTAATTTAAACATAGAACCATAATCTCCATCAATTTCAGATGTAGCTGAATTAGCTCCCGACACAACATTAATACCTTGGGCAGTTAAAATATCTGAATAGCTAGATGGAGGAGCAGCTTGAATTTTATTCTGATGACCATTATATAAAAAGAAAATACCACTGAGTAAAGTAATTAAAAGTAACACTACTCTAATTTTTTTCAATTTTTGTCACCCCCTATTTATAAAATAAGAACTAGTTATTACCCTCACTACTATTAGATTAAGTTTTAGGATTAGTACCTAAAACTTAATCTAATCAGTATATCCAAATCTTATTTAAACTAAACAAGAATCAATTATAAAATCCCACCTACTAATGAAAATTTTCCATAGTTTTCAAGTCGGAAGTTTGGTGAGATATCGCCAGTTGTTGCTAATGTGTTACTGTTACATATTTTTCCGAAATTTACTGTAAAGTTTCCACCGTCAAAATACACTGGAGCATAGGCATAGTCTCCGCCAGTTTGTGACCAGGTTGAAATTTCACTTACATCTGTAGCATTGATTGTTGTATTTGTTGCATAGAATAGTTTTGAATTTGGTTTTTTATTTGTTATTTCAAAATTACGAGGAGCATCTAGGTTAATCACTGCACCTTTATATTCGCTTTCAACAACTGCTTTAGTACTATTACCAGTAATGACTAATTCAGCATCATTCGCTACATTAACTTCTGATCCGTAATATTGAAGTTTCATCGTAGCGTAGTTTCCACCACCACGACCATTTAAATGAACAGAACTTCCAGTTGCTAAATTAAATGATGGTACTTTATTCACGTAATCAGCACGCGGAATGAATTGGAAAGCCACACCTGCGGCATCAACATCTAATGAAGCATTCGCCCCTACATCAACTTTTTGGACTTTATCATAAAATACTGGGTAGTAATAGTTAACATTACTTTGGGGTCCAATTTTTACATTGATTTTCGCATTGTCACCTATGATTGCTTCGCCAGTTGCTTTACCATTAATTAATGCACCATTGAAATAGAACGCTGAGAATTGACCATGGTCTTTATTTGCAGCGATTCCGTTATAAACAGTTCCCGGCAAGAATTCTAAGTCATGCACCCAAGCATTTTCAGCACGTGTGTTGATATTGTTATTTTTTCCTGCAAATGTTAATTTACCTTCACTTAGGTGTACAAAACGGGCACCTTGATACGTTACATCTTCAGCATAAACATCCCAACCATAGCTCGAAGGTCCATTTCCAGAACCACCTGTGAAGAAACGTCCGTCACTATCAGCACCAACAATATTTACATTCTTAATTGAAATAGTATTTTTTCCTTTAGTGTTTTGTTTACCATAGATAGAGTTATGTGCCGAATTAATCACAACACCTTTGTCTGCGTTACCATTAATTGTTAAATCACGATTTGGAATGTTTGTGATGTTTTTTCTAAATTGGATGTTTTGATTTACATTGATAACTGTAATTGCAGGGTTTTGTAATGCTGATTCAAATTCTGCAATTGTTGATACTTCTGCTGTTGTTTCTGCCGCATAGGCAACTATTATGTTACCTGAAATGGGTGTCGGTAAAGTTAATGCTACTACTCCTAGTGTTGCTGTTGCAGCTAATGCAAACAAACTTTTTCTCAGTACTTGTGTTTTTTTCAATTGTTTCTCCTCCTATAATATGTGCTTTGACGAAACTTGTTATTCTCCCCCCTTTCAAGAAATAACAAGGATTCACTTCTTCTCCCGTTTTTTCTACCCAGTTCCGTAAATGATCTTTTTGACTGAAATCAATTTTATATACACATCCCAACCTCCTATTTTTATCTAAAGTTTTACCACTCTAAACGTGTACATGTATACACTGTCTGATTCCCCAACTAGTTATTACTTGTTAATTCTGTTGTTTTATATTTAACATGTATCCTTTAGAACGAATTGTTTTGATATACTTTGGATGTTCAATGTCCATTTCAATTTTTTGTCTCAAATGGCAAACTAGATTAGAAACTCGATATTTGCGATTTTTATAAGTATCATTCCAAACGTTTTGATAGATTTCTTCGTATGTCATTGTTTTACATGCATGTTTATGTAAATATTCAATTGTGAGAAATTCTAATTTTGTCAGATTTACTTCTTTACCATTTTCTAAACAAACACTTAGATTTTGTGGAATCAATTGAAAAGCTTCAACACCTGTTGCAAGTGTAGTTCTTTTAGGATTTCCTTTTAATCTAGGCTGTTTGAAACGATTTATACAATTTCTAACTATCAAAATAGCTTCGTCTAGATCATCATCTTGATCAAGAATACCGTCAGCTCCCAATTGTAAATAAACAATTCTGCTAGTCTTACTAAGAACATCAGAAGGTGCTGAAATCCACAATGGGATATCTGATTGCTTCCGCACTTTCATAATCAATTCACAAATCCAGTTAATATCAGAAAAATCAACATCTTCCACAATTAATGTATCGATTTTATCTAACAAACAATCCTCCACTTCAAATAGTAGATTTATTTTTTCTTTTTCAATGGGACGAATTATGCATTGAAGTACATTAAAAGCTCTTTTTCTTTCTTCATCTAACTGACTGCTCAATGAAATATAACCAATCGTATACATCACTAATGACCTCCTCTCCAGCATTTTTTTTATTTTGGCTATTTACTCAACTATTTCAAGCCTATAATTTTTGAAAAAACTGGTTTGCGATTATAATAACTATATGTACACCCATATATGAACCAACTGATAAACACTGACGGTTTATCTTACGAAGCGGCATACAGCAACTTAAATTTCTTGAATGTATCAAGTATAAGAAAAAGTAACGATATCCTTTGATCTTATTCACAAGAAAAAATTGATTGACCATTTTATGACGGCTAAAAAAAGAATTTTGCAGTGAATATTAGTTAAATAGAACGCATTCCATAAAAAATAGCTATTTAAAACGAAAAAATCGTTTTAAATAGCTATTTTAGTTCAGGGCAAAGCTCCAAGTTTTTGGTCTAATAAAGATACTGCTTTCTTTCTATTCTCCCAAAGTGAATCTGTGTAAGTATCCAAGGTTAATTTGATAGAGGCATGTCCAAGTAATTTACTTAAACTAGCGATATCTATTCCTCTTTCAACACAACGTGTAGCAAAAGTATGTCTTAATGCATGAAAATGAATAGGTTTAATTCCAGCTTCTTGTACATTTTTCTTAAAGCGGTAGCTAATAACTCTAGGTTCTGCGTAACCGTGCTTACATGAGATCACATAATCAGATAAATGTTCTTTTTTTTTGCTTAACAAGTAACTTTTTAAATTTTCTGCTAATGGAAGTGAACGTTTTGAACTTTTTGTTTTCGGCTCAGCCATAATTATTTCAGTTTTTTTCTCTTCTGCCAGACTTGGTATTCTGTATAGCGTTCGCTTAATATAGATAATATCCTTATCGAAATCGATATCTTCCCATTTTAGTGCACTGATTTCTCCAATCCTTAATCCAGTATATAAAGCAAGTATAACAGCTGAACAAGCTTCTTCTTTTAGAGCTATTGTTTCTATTTTCTCCTGATCTGATAGGCTTAAAGCAGAGATTTCATTCACTTTTTTTGATGATATTGATAGACTTATGCTGGGATCTGCTAGGATATACTTCTCGATATGAGCCTTTTTTAAAGCACTTTTTAATACTGTCACAATGGAATGGGTAGTTGATGGAGATAAGTTGAGTTGAATTAAGTAGTTAACAAATTCTTCTATATCTTGATTTTTTAGTTTAGTCAATAATTTACTTCCAAGAAAAGGAATGATGTATTTATCAATACGCAAGCGATAACTAGTGTATGTTGATTGTTTTATCTTCTTTTTCATCACGATATTGAGCCAATGATTTAACCAATTTTCAACTGTTCCACTATATAAATTGACTGAATTATGTGTAAAGGAATATTGAACCTTTAATTCTGCTAATCTTTTTTTTACATGAGCATAACGTTTACCATAAATATAACCATATATAATCTTCCCGTGTTCATTTCGTGCTTTGATATATCTACCTTCCCATCTGCCGTCTTTCCTTTTATATATATTTTCACCTTTTCTACTCACTTGTAACATCCTTTCAAAAAAAATTGACGGCTTATTTGACGGCTTAAAAAATACAAACCTGTTTATTTCTCGTATATTCATGTAAGTCAAATAAGAATTATTAATAAAAAAGTAATGTTCTCAATCCAAATAGTTTTTTAGCTCTATAACAAAAAAGAAAATTACTAACTATTCTCATTTTTTTATATTTTTCGATAAAAACATGATAAAAAAATGAACTTTTTGTTATAGACTGCTTATCTCTTTTAGTATAGAATTAATTAGAAGTTGAATTTCTATTAGTTTTTTATATTTGTTGGGGTTAGAGTTTTCTTATACTTGATACATTCAAGAAATTTAATAACTAATCTAAGCTAATATCATTATATCAACATATACAGAAATTTCATCCTTTTTATAAAAAATATTTTTTCATTCTTTAAAATACATATCTGGAAAAAGATATTAATGATAGTTATTTAATAAAATGATTTCGTTCACAAACAAACGTGCCTCTTCCATTCATCTGTTCCTTTACTTATCTCCATTTATCAATTTCCATAAAGCTATTATATAATTGCTCTAAAAATACTTAATTTTATATTCTGCTACTTGATGTTAGATAATTTACTTTAATAATCACGATCATTGGACTAGCAAATGTTAGTACCATTTAGTGTTCTTATCTATGTATTTTTATAGAGGTTACTTAAATAGGTTAAAAAGGTATTCGTTTGACTGATTTCATCCGCTAATTTTTTTAGTATCCAATCATCTCTGAATGCTCACTAAAAAAACAGACAAGCATTTTGTACCGCCCCCCAAAAGTTAGACCAAAAATCTAACTAATGGAGGTCGGTATTTTTATGGCAAAATATAGTTTTGAATTCAAACTGAAAATCGTTCAAGAATATCTTGAAGGAAAAGGAGGACTATCGTATTTATCGAAGAAATATAGAGTGAAATTAAAAAAGCAGGTGGAAGATTGGCTCAATGCTTATCACGAGTTCGGTGAAGAAGGGCTTCTGCGAAAACGTCAAAACCAAAGTTACCCTGTTCAATTCAAGATGGATGCGATAGAGTTATATCAAACAACTGAGCTGTCCTATCGTGAAGTGGCGAATCATCTAGGGATAAATAATCCTGCATTAATCACCAACTGGATGAGAATCTTTCGTGCAGAAGGAATAGATGGGCTCTCAAAGACGAAAGGAGGTCCATCCATTTTGACTAAGAAAAAAGAAGAGAAGAAAACAAAGAAAGAAACACCTAAAGAACGCGATCGTATTAAGGAATTAGAAAAGCAAGTGCGTGCCCTTCAGATTGAAAATGCCTTTTTAAAAGAATTGAGGAAGCTGCGAAAACAGGAAGCCCAACAAAGACGAAAGAATCAATCGCACGAATCATCGACAGCCTCCGAGGATCCTTCAAACTAGTTGAGCTTCTTGAAACCTTGAAATTTCCTAAATCAACCTTTATGTATTGGCAAAAACGCTTTGATCGAGAAAATCCAGATCAAGAAATCGAAGAGGAAATGCTTAAAATAAGAAGACATCATAAGGATTATGGCTGTTTGCGTATGACAAAGGAGTTGGGAAATCGTGGGTTCCATGTAAATAAGAAGAAGGTTCAACGTTTGATT
>NZ_AMDP01000035.1 GCF_028128615.1 Enterococcus sp. 5H
GCGAAAAACAAAGAAATCGCCAGAATCGAGCAAAAACAAGACGCTCAAAAAGCTTTGTTAGATCTGTTGCATTCAGATTTGAAAGCAGCATTAGACAAAACAGATGAACATTATTTAGTACAAGGTTTTTCTCAAGAACAGATGGATTCGTTAAGCGAACGTAAAAATAAAGCAGTCTCAATCGACGATAATGATAAAGTAAAGGCAGCAATTGCGACGGTGAAGGAATCATTTGAAAAAGTGCAAACAGCCTATAATCGACAAGAAGCTGTTAATTCACTCTATCAAAAAGACGATCAATCCCAAGCGATGGACGGAATAGAGCTAAAGAAAGACTTAGCCATTACGGATGATCTGAAAAAAGAAATCGTTACGAATGTAAAAGATGCTTATTTTGTAAAAGATGCAAAATCTGACTATGACAAAACAATCAATACGTTTATCACAGCAGCCGAAGATCAAGTGAATCAGATTGAGACAGCGAAAGTTGCGGTATCAGAGATCTATAATTCTACCGAAGAAAAAGTTTCTTCAGTAGATCAGGAGTTATATGATAAGGCTAAGACCGAAACAGAAAAAATCAAAAATGATAAAGCAAGAAATGAACTGTTAGATAAAGTTTCTCAAGTGAAAGAAGAAATGGATAAACAAGCAGAAGCCAAGAAAGAGCAGGAAAA
>NZ_AMDP01000036.1 GCF_028128615.1 Enterococcus sp. 5H
AATGAGCCGACCCCCAAAAGTTAGACCTGGAAATCTAACTTTTGGAGGTTTTTTTGTATGGCAAAATACAGTTTTGAATTTAAACTTAAGGTTGTCCATGACTATTTATCTGGTCAAGGAGGTACACGGTTTCTCGCAAAAAAATATGGGTTTAAAAATAGTTCTCAAATAAGGAAATGGATTAATGCCTATAAAGAACTTGGTGAAGAAGGACTACTTCGTAGTCGAAAAAGTAAGAATTACTCTGTTCAATTTAAGTTAGATGCGATAGAGTTGTATTTAACTACAGAGTTCTCCTATCAAGAAGTGGCCAATCTTCTCAAAATGAACAATCCACCATTAATTGCGAATTGGCTTAAAACATATCGGAATCTTGGTATAGATGGACTCTCCAAACAGAAAGGACGTCCACCTATAATGCCTAAGAAAAAACGAAATGAAACCCAGCCATTATTACCCAGTGAACAATCTCAATTAGATAAACTAGAAAAAGAAAATAGAATGTTAAAAATTGAGAATGCCTATTTAAAAGAATTGAGGAGGCTGCGTTTAGAGGACGAACAAAAAATGAAAGAATCGCGCGAACCATTCACAGCCTCCGAGGACACTTTCGATTAAAAGATATTTTGGAAACCCTAAGGTTTCCAAAAGCCACTTACATGTACTGGCAAAAACGCTTCGACAGAACAACTTCAACACAAATGATTGAAGAAGAAATTCAAGCGATTCGTAAGGAACATCAACATTATGGCTATAGAAGAATGACACAGGAATTGAAACGACGTGGATATCAAGTAAATAAAAAGAAAGTACAGAGATTAATTCAAAAGCTACAGTTACAAGTCAAAGCATTTACCAAGAAATCTAGGAAATATAATTCATATAAAGGAACTGTTGGGAAAGTAGCTAAAAACTTGATTCATCGAAGATTCAAAACTTCGGTCTCTCATCAAAAAATTACGACGGATACAACTGAATTTAAATACTATGAAACAGATGATGCGGGCATTCTTCGACAGAAAAAACTATATTTAGATCCGTTTATGGATATGTATAACAGTGAAATTCTAAGTTACAGCTTTTCTACTCAACCAAATGGTAAAACAGTTATGGCAGGGCTAGAAGAAGCAATTTCTCAAACAAATGATTGTCCCTATCGTCGCACCTTCCACTCTGATCAAGGCTGGGCTTATCAAATGAACACCTATATACAAACATTAAAGGATAATCGTATCTTTCAAAGTATGTCTCGGAAAGGAACCTGCTTAGATAATTCTCCTATGGAGAATTTCTTCAGTATTCTAAAGCAAGAATTGTATTATGGAAAAGTTTATCAAAGTCAAAATGAGTTACGACAAGCCATTGAGAACTATATTCATTATTACAATCATTATAGAATCAAAGAAAAACTTAACTGGAAAAGCCCAGTAGAATTTCGACATTTCAATCAAAAAACTGCATAAAAAATAGAGTGGAGAAATCCACTCTACAAAAAGTCTAACTTCTTGGGGTCACTACAGAGTAACTAATTTGTTGAGGTTCTTTTTTATGTTTTTATAGAAAATACCTAATTAAATAAATAGATAAAAATAAATCTCTTTTTGTGTTAAAATGCTATTGAAATGAAAATAATGATTAAAGGGGAGTTTACAATTGGATGGGGATCGCATTAAATTATCACAACAAAAATTACATACGTCTGCAACAAAATATAAGGTTGGATCATAACAAGTTCAAGACATTTTACAAAAGCTTCAATCAGAACAAGACACAATTCAAGGAAATTGGGAAGGTTCAGGGTTTGATAGCTTCAACGATCAATTCGCTGCGCTTAAACCAAAAATTTCAGAGGTCGGCGAACTGTTGGATCAAATCAACAAGCAATTGAACCAAGCCGCTGAGATTATGGAGGAAACAGATCAAAATATTACTTCAGCAATCGGTCGCGGACTTTAATAGAGGTTAGACTAAAGTATGTTAGCAAATAAAATGTGGAAACAGACTATAATGGATTCTAAAATGTTGGATGAAAACAAACAATTCACTTTTACTATTAAGCAATTGACGAATTTGTTCAATATTCAGATAGAAAAATTTTATGATTTTTTGACTATTTCATATGAAGGAGACAGGGATACGGAGGAGGATGTCCTATCTTATGAACAGTTTGAAGAATTCAGGAAAAAAAATTTTGGAAGTAAAAGAAATTACGAAACTTCATGTAATGAAGTTCGAATAATTGATTATATTAATCAACAGTTAACAGTTGAAGATCAATATCTATTAGGAAAATCATTTATTCAATATTTAAATTCACGTTTAACATTAATGACAGATAAAAGAATTTATTACTTGTTAAGTTTAGAGGAAGATATTTTAACTATCTTTTTTTATCAGGAGTGGGATACTAATGATACCCCATTTAATGAAAATTTGGACGAGTATAATAATCCTGTTGTAATTTATACAAGTGATGAATTACCTAATAATATAATTAATAATGTCTAAAGATGATCTTTTTCGCTATTTTACCTATCAGTTTATATAATTTCGTTTATGAAGAGTAGCCTAGTAGTTTTCGATAGGTAGGCTTTCTTTTAGAAGTAACATTGAACAATTAATACTTGATGAAAAGAAGTTTTAATATCAACTTGAAAAATTTCATTGATCTAAAAACAAGCTACTATACACAATCTTGAATTCAAATACTTTTAAATAATTCAGAAATTGAAAAAGCATTAAAATATTTAGGAGAGTGATACAAATGTTGTGTAATAGTTTATGGGAAAATAATATTCAAATATTTGATGCACAAATGCACAAACAAGAATTAATGCTTACTTTAGACGAAACAGACTCACTATTTAATAGGAAAATTTTTGATATTTTTGGTTGCTTAATATTAGATTGTACTTTAGATAGAAGTGAGGAAATAGAAATATCTCAGGAACAATTTGAAGCTGTCATTGAATACAACACTGATAGAACTGGCTACGAATATTCAAGCAATGAGTTTCGCATTATAGATTATATTGAGAAAGATTTAAGCATAAAGGATCAGTATCTATTGACTATGTCCTATATTCAGTATTTGAATTCTCGCCTAACTTTAATGACGAAAAACAAGATTTACTATATATTATTTTGTAATGAAACTATTTTACAAATGCGATTTTATCAAGAATGGCAAGGAGATAGTTCATTGTTCAGTAAAAACATAGAAGATTTTGACCATCCTTTTGCAATGTATGCTAGTAATGACGTACCTTGCAATCGTGTAGTGATTAAGCCGTAAATGATGACTAACATTATGATAAACGTACGCACTCACTATTAATAGTAGCCTGCCAGTTTTTGATTAGTGGGCGTTCTCTGTGAATTAAATAATTACCCAATTGAGTTATGTATCACAACAAGAAATAGAGTTGAGACAAAATATTCTGAATCAAATTAAAACAACTACGTATAAAAAAATTTCGATCAAAGAAACAATTTAACGAAGTATTTAAATTTAAAATTAACAGAAAATAAGGAGATATACTCATGAAAGAAGAATCTAAGAAAGCAAGAAATGAAATGAAGGAACAAAGCAGACCATATCAAACATATGGCTACTATTTAGCAATTCCGATTGCTTTTATAGTATTTTATATATTCTCGTTTTTAGACTTCAATGTGAACTCTGTAGGCACAATCCTACTTGTGTTTACTATTTTAGCAAATATAAATGCTAGAAAATTAACTTTAGTATCTAAACGAAAGTATGTAGCTCCAATTTTAATATATGTTGTAAATGCGATAGGGTTACTATTTTTTGTTCCGATAATTATTGAAATATCTAATGGTGGGACAGGAGATGTTTTTTTAGGTTTAGCAGGGTTAATTTCAATACCTATTCAAATAGTAGCATGGATATTCTTTTTTATAACGGCGAATGATATAAAGAAAGCTTATCCAGACATGAAACAAGTTGCTGCGGATGCTCGTCAAAATTATTTGAATTTAAAAAAGAGTGCTCGCTGAATAACCTTTAATAAAGTAATGAGGTTGTGACAAAAATCGAGCAATTTATAAAACGCTGTATAGCCCCGAAAAGTTGACCTTTTCAGGGCTATACATAGTAGAAGAGCTTGACTTTTTCACACCATCTATCTTGATCTACGTCACATTTATTTATACGCAATTGCAAACAAGTTTATATCATCATTAACACAACTTTGAAGTGAAATTCTTTCTCCACCGCCAGTTCCTACGATAAGATCCCAGTAATTTCTTCCTGTACCAACTTCTTCACCGTAATCATCTAACTCAAGCATTGTACGTACAGTATAAGTGGTAGGTGTACCATTAGCATCAGTTACAACGATTTGGCTGCCAACGCTTAGTGAAAAGACAGTTGAAAATGCGCCTGGGTTATGCCCGATAAAATGAGTATTTTGACCATCATCACTAGATTGAACGGCTGCACCACCCCAAGTGGAAGCAACGCCGGCAGGATTTGAATCAATAATACTTTGACCACTGCCTTGACCGCCATTTTGATACGAAACGGTTTGACCAGCCATTGTAATTGTCATTGGTGCATAGGCAGGTTCTGCTTGGACTGTAGGAGCGCTTGTAGCTGCTGCTTGAGTCGTATCAGCAGGAGTTGAAACAGGTTCTTCAACTTGAGGTTCAGCAATCGGTTCACTTTTGGCAACGATGTGAAACGTTTTTTCTGCTGCTGCTTGGTTACCGCTGCTGTCAGTTACTGAAAAATGAACAGTTTGAGTGCCGACGACCGAAGTATCGACAGTTTCAGTGGTTGCTAGTTTAGCTGTGATGTCGCCATCTTTATTATCATTAGCAGTTACATCTTCAAAAATATCAACAGGAGCATTTTGTTCAATCGTTTCTTCTGGTGCAGTAATAGTAGGTGCTGTTGTATCTTTTGCAGTTTCTGAAGTGCTAATTTGTTTCACTTTTGGTGCTGCTTTTTTTGAACTTAGTTCTTTTTCAGTAGGAACATTTTTAACTAACGTAACTTTTTCTTTTGAAGATTCTGTTTCCGCTTGATTAGCCCGACTGACAGCATCACTAAAAATATAGCCGCCGATCACTAAAATCACGCCTAAAATACTAATGAATCCAATAATAATCGTTTGTTTAAATGTTTCTTTTTTCATGTAGAATCCCTCCAATATAGTGGTGAGACTTTCCATTTATCGATAAACTTTAAATCCGCGCTGTTTATATTTTCATAATAAGAGCTGTTTTTAAATAAACCAATTGACGTGCGCTTTGGATTGATTTCAAAGTAAGGAATATGATGCTATAATTATTGGTAAATAAGGATTTCTTCAAAAAAAACGTAACTAATGGAAATTTTTGAAGGAAAGTAGTTTAGTGGAAAAGAGGAGAGATTATGGAACGGTTATTATCACCATCTATGCATCGAAGAGTGTTGTTGTTGAACCTGTTAAGTAGTTCCAATGGTTGGATTACCTCAGATTACTTAGCTGAAAAAATTGAATGTTCTAAAAAAACTATTATGTTGGATTGTCAGTATGTAGAAGATCGCTGGTCAGATTATTTGACGATTGAAACTTCTAGAAAACATGGGATTCGTTTGATTACATCGCCGCACAAATCGATTCATGAAATTTACAATGAAATCATTCAAGAATCCAATGCGTTTACATTACTAGAATCGATTTTTTTTCAGCCTAATAAACAAGCAGCTTATTGGGAACAAAAATTATTTTTAAGTAATTCTAGTTTGTATCGCTTATCTAAGGTAATTGGCACAGCTTTAAAAGATCGTAATATCCAGATGGATCGCTCGCCTTATTTTGTTCATGGAAAAGATGAACGACAAGTACGCTATTTTTTTACAAGCTATTTTATAGAAGTTTATGGTATTCGAGATTGGCCTTTTCAATTAGACCGGAAAAAAGTTTTTAACCTGACAAATAAAATTAATCAGAAATTTAATTTAGAATTAAATGACAGCCAAATCGTTCACCTTGCTTATTCCATTGCGGTGACAATTATCAGAGAACGTCAGGGATTTCTAATTCAGTCTAAAAAAGATCCGATGAACATTTTTGTCAAAAGAACGACTGATGTGAAAAAATATCAGTCAGATATAGAAGAAATTGCCGAACCTTTAGATGTTGTTTTACCTGATAATTGGTATGAGGATTTTTGTTATTCCATTTTTTGGTGGGATTTTGGCTGGGATAATGAACAAGAAAAACAGAATGTCATTCATCAAGCTGAAAGTTTAATTGATACAGTCAAAAATGCTTTATCGATTTCAATTTCAGAACAAAGTAGGTTTAGTATTGTTCATTTAATTGAATATATCTACGCTAAACATAAGTTATTTCCATATAAGCAATTTATGGTTTATGACCGTTACCTATATTCAAGCAAAGCGATTAAGCAAAATTTTATCGTTTTTACTGCGGTAGTCACCAAAGCATTATCTGTTATTGAAATGAAAATGAAATTTCCATGGAAAACAATGTATTTAAATAGCATTCTTCATGAAATGGCGATACGCTGGGAAAATCTTAGTAAGTTAACAGATGAAATGAGGCACCAAGTCTCAGTGTTAGTTCTGAGTGACTTAGGGAAAGAACATGCCCAATTACTAAGTTCAGTGTTAAAAGATAATTTCCAAAATAAAATTCTACTTTCTGTCCAAGAAAATCATTTCTATAATGAGTTTACTAATCAATCTAGTCAAGACTACGATTTGTATGTATCGAATTACACAATTGAGGAGATAGACTCCGAGGTAAATATGATTGTTGAAGATATCCCGTCTTTTAAAAATTTGACCGATTTACGAAAATATATTGATAATAGAAGATTGGTTTTACCAAAAGATATTGCGTATTTAAATGGATAATAATTTTGTTTTTTTTATAATTATGAAAATGTTATTAAAAATAATGATTGTCTTTTAATAATTGATAATGATATACTAAAAAAGCACTACTATTATTATTTAAGGAGAGAAAAATGAAAAAGAAAGCTTATAGAAATACACCGGCTTTTGTTTTTTTAAGTTGGGGATCATTTGCCTTTTTCGTGGCATTGATGTTAGTCGGTTTATACACATTGAAGGAGCCTTTGATGGTTAAAGGTTACTACTTAATGGGATCAGTTGGGCTGATTTCTTCCTCATTCACATTATCTAAAGTGATTAGAGATAACCAAGAAGATGAAGAGCGCTATAATCAAATGTTCCGCGCGATGGATGGACCGACAAAAAAGGAAGAGACAGATACACATATTTAATAAGTTTGTAAAGCCTGGACGAAAGTCTGGGTTTTTTTGTGAAAGAAATTTTAATCAGTCAGCTTTTTTTAATGTTTTATCGGCAGAAATCACGTATAATAGTAGATAGTGAAATTTCAGGGAGGGGTAAATTATGGCTTATCAAGCGTTATATCGTGTATGGCGTTCACAGCGTTTTGATGATGTTGTGGGACAAAAAGCGATTACTCAGACATTAAAAAATGCGATTATACAAAAGAAAACCTCACATGCCTATTTGTTTACCGGACCTAGAGGAACAGGGAAAACTAGTGCGGCAAAAATTTTTGCTAAAGCAATTAACTGTCAACATAGCGTTGATGGTGAACCTTGTAATGAATGTGAAACATGTATTGCTATTACAGAAGGTCGTTTAAATGACGTCATTGAAATTGATGCGGCTAGTAATAATGGTGTTGAAGAAATTCGTGATATTCGTGATAAAGCAAAATATGCACCTACTCAAGCAGAGTATAAAGTTTATATCATTGATGAAGTCCATATGCTTTCTACAGGTGCTTTTAACGCATTATTGAAAACGTTAGAAGAACCGCCTAAGAATGTTATTTTTATTTTAGCAACAACTGAGCCGCACAAGATTCCGCTAACGATTATTTCTAGAACACAACGCTTTGATTTTAAACGAATCGGAACACAAGATATTGTGGATCATCTGGCGTATATTTTAAAGCAAATCAATGTCGAATTTGAAGAGCAGGCTTTATATGTCATTGGCCGGGCAGCAGAAGGCGGGATGCGGGATGCCTTGAGTATCTTGGATCAGACCATTTCATTTAGTGATGAAAAAGTAACCTTGGCAGATGCTATGCAAGTGACTGGCAGTTTAACTTACGAAATGATGGATCAATATATTTCTTGTTGTGTTACAGGTGACGTGGAACAGGCCTTAGAAACGCTAGAAAGCATTCTTAGTTCAGGCAAAGAAGCTCGAAGATTTTTGGAAGATTTGTTATTATATTGCCGAGATTTGCTTATGTTCCAGCAAGCACCAAAATTATTAGCAGAAAAAGTTGGAAATTTAACAGATAAGTTTAAAGAATTAGCTGGACAGACTTCGGCAGAAAAAATTTATCAGATGATCCAAATCTTAAGCGATACGCAAAACGATATCCGTTTTACTAACAATGCAAATATCTATCTAGAAGTTGCTACAGTCAAATTAGCGAAATCAGTAAAAAGAACCATAGAAACTTCTGAGGAACCAAAGCAAGAAGTAGCTAGTTCTTCCACTGAATTGACTGCCTTACAGCAGCAAATCGAAACTTTACAAAAAGAATTGGCTGGGATCAAGAAAAATGGTGTTGCTGCGAAAGAGCCTGAACCTGCTAAAACAACCCGAGTAACCAGTAGTAAAAATGCCTTACGGATTCCGACAGAACTGGTTTATAAGGTTCTAAATGAAGCAACCAGAGATCATTTATTAAATGTCAAAAACGTTTGGGAAGATTTACTTCAGACACTATCTGTTACACAACGGGCAATGTTAAAAGCAAGTGAACCAGTTGCAGCAGGACCTAAAGGCTTAGTGATTGCTTTTGACTATGAAATTGTCTGTGGACGTGCGATGGATGATGAAGAGTTACAGTTAGCTGTTCATAATAATTTGAGTCGATTGGCTGATTATGCACCAGATATGGTTTGTATTACGAAAGAAAGTTGGCCTAAATTACGCCAATCATTTATTAGCCAAAACAAAGATTCGATTGGAACATCCGATTCAGAGGAGTCAGTTTCAAATGGAGATTCTCATTTTATGACAGAAGCAGAGCAACAACCTGAACCTGAAACAAACAACCAAGTAGTCGACGAAGCCATTGCCATGTTTGGCACAGAGCTCGTTGAAGTAATAAACGATTAAGAGGAGACGATAATTATGATGCGTGGCATGGGAAATATGCAAGGGATGATGAAACAAGTCCAAAAAATGCAAAAAGATATGGAAAAAGCTCAATCTGAGTTAAACGAAAGAGAATTTGTTGGAGAAGCAACGAATCAATTAGTAACGGCAACCTTTACTGGCGATCGTAAATTGAAAGATATTTCTATTAAAGAAGATGTTGTTGACCCAGAAGACGTAGAAATGCTTCAAGACCTTGTGATTATGGCAGTAAACGATGGTTTAGCAAAAGTTGAAAAAGAAACAGAATCGACTATGGGCAAATATACAAAAGGATTACCTGGATTTTAAAATGATGAACAATAAAAAAGATCAGATGGAGTATTTATTACTCCATCTGATCTTTTTATTAAAAGCTTATTATAACAAGCTTTTAATAATGTTCGAAGCTGATTTCCCTTCAGGAAGTGGAAATAGAGGGAATATATGAGGCATTTTATCGTACTCATAATAATTGAAATCAGTCGGATTTTGTTCCACCATCGTTCGTGTATCCGGATTAGTAATATCAGCTGTTCCAGAAAAAATGTGAATAGGTGAAGTATCTTTAAAGTTGCCATAATACGGACTAATCAAAGGATCATTCAAAGAGGAACCAGTAGCAACCCATTCTCCAATTTGACCTAAAGCCTTCGAAGCTGAAATGAAATCAGATTTTTGTGCAATTTGAATTTGAGGATTAGAAAAATCAAATCGAACTAAAGGAGAGATAGCAATTATTTGTTTAGGGTTCTTTAAATTACGTTTTTGTATTGATTGAGCCAAAGATAATGCTAATGTTCCTCCAGCTGAATCTCCCATAATGGTCAAGTTGGAAAAATCTACGTCCAGATTTCGATAAAAATCAACTAGAAACTCACTCATATCTTCAAAAGAAAACTCAGGTGCTAAAGGATAAATAGGGACATATATTTCTATATCCAGACTGCGCATGATATTTTCAATATAAGACCAATGAAGTTCACTCATGGGTAAAACAAACCCACCGCCAGCTAAATAAATTAAACTTTTTTGACTTGCCTTTTGTTTCTGGCTGATTTTATAAAATGGAAAAGACAGACTTGTATCATAGTAAACTAAAAAATCCTCCGTCATTTTCTTTGAGGGCGTTGCCAATTTTTTCTGTTTTTGAGCAATAGCTGCTTGCAAATCTGCACCTTCTAACGTCCAAATCTTATTAATCTTTGCCAAGCGTGCAAATAGTTTGAGAGCTTTACTTTGAATACTTTCCAAAATGATTTTCCTCCAATTTTTCGGCCCATGATTTTTCTAGTTCTAATTGTTGATATTCAAGTTTTAATGAAGCCGTTGCTAAATCGCTAAAATGTTGATATTTCATTTCTTGCGGAGGTTCATCAGTGGCTTGTAAATTAGCTACTTGCTTTAAAAGAAATTCTTGCCGTTTTAAGCAAGCACTAATAAATTCTTGAATTAAAAACTGTCGTTGCTGTTTTTTTAATAAATGAAAGGCATTAGTTTTTATATGGAAAAGTTTGATAAAATTACTTTGATCTGAAACATCCATCATTAACTCAAAAAAATATGTTTTACCATAGTTAGTAATTTGATAATTTTGAATCTGTCGATTGTCACTTGTTGTCTCAGTATTAGCTAGAACGATTACTTGTTTTGCCAGCATTTTTTTCAGAGTAGTTGAAAGCGTTCCCCGACTAATATGAATCCATGGTTCAATGATTTTAGATAATTGGTAAGCATGCGTAGGAAAATACATTAATATGGATAGAATAAATAGCTCGTACAACAAAAATCACCTCATAGTTGTATAGTTTTAATAAAACTATACAATATAATTGTTAAGTTGACAATAATTTTATTTTTGGGCATCATTATTTCAGTTTTCTTGAGAATCAATATTCTACAAAATTAACTAAAAAAAATGGTATAATGAGCTGAGTTTGTATATCAGATAGATACAACGTTTGAAAGGATTTGTTGAATATGCATTACCCAGAACCAATAGCTAAATTAGTTGAAAGTTACATGAAATTACCCGGAATCGGTCAAAAAACCGCTGTCCGTTTAGCTTTTCATACTCTTGATATGAAAGAAGAAGATGTGAATGCATTTGCGAAATCCCTAATCAGTGTCAAACGCGATCTACATTTTTGTAGTATTTGCGGGAATATAACAGAAGAAGATCCTTGCGAGATTTGTCAGGATAAAAGTCGGGATCGTAGTATTATTTTGGTTGTTGAAGAGCCGAAAGATGTGATGGCTATGGAAAAAATGCGGGAATATCATGGCTTGTACCATGTACTGCACGGTGTATTGTCACCAATGGAAGGAACTGGTCCCGAAGATATTAATATCGCTTCATTAATTCAACGGTTACATGATGATGAGGTTAAAGAAGTCATTATTGCGACAAATGCAACGACAGAAGGTGAAGCAACAGCGATGTATCTTTCCCGTTTAATTAAGCCGGCAGGTATTATTGTAACCAGATTAGCTCATGGTTTGTCTGTGGGTAGTGATATTGAGTATGCAGATGAAGTGACTTTACTAAAAGCTGTAGAAGGTCGTCGTGAACTTTAAAAATTAAAACCATCAGCTAATGATTAAGAGCGTATCTTCGATCATTAACTGATGGTTATTTATTTTTCAACAATACTAATTGTAAATCCGTCATAACCCTTAACTCCAACAGTTTCAATCGCAGTGGACGTTAGTTTGGTTGAAGTGGCAAGATCATCAACAAAAGAACGTACGCCTAAAACTCGCTTATCAGAACTAGCTGCGTTAATTACAGCACCATCGCGTACAACATTATCACCAATAATAACGGTACCGCAACGAGCGAGTTGTAGCGCATACTCCAAATAAACGGAGTTATTTTCTTTGTCTGCATCAATGAAAATAAGATCAAAAGGAGTTGTTTGAGCGTCTACCATTTTTCTTAAACTATCAGAAGCGGCACCTACTAAAATTTTCGTTTTATCAGAAACACCAGCAAGAGCTAAATTTTTTCTAGCCACTTCAGCATGTTTTTTATCAAATTCAAGCGAGATCACTTCTCCATCAGAACCTAGTGCTTTGGCAAACCAGAGTGTGCTGTACCCACCAAGCGTACCGATTTCCAAGATACGTTTAGCTCCTTTGATCTTTGATAGTAGATAAAGAAATTTTCCTTGAGAAGGTGAGACATCATGCGGCGGTAATTGATGTTTTTGGTTATTTTTCAGAATTTGCTCAAAAATGGGATCATTTTCTACTAGTTTTTCAATAAAATAGTTATCAACTTCTGTAAATAATTTTTCCAAAGCATTCACTCCTATTCTTCTTTATAGATTGAGTATATACTTATGGGAATGAAAAGCCAAAATAAGTAAACTAAATAACAGGATACTAAATTATTTGTAAGAGTGAAGGAATTCAATTAGACTGATTGTCAGAGATAAAGTATAATAGATATAAGGAATCATAGTAAGTAAGGGGATTAGTGAAGTGCAAGGTATTTTTATAACAATTGAAGGTCCAGATGGTGCTGGAAAAACAAGTGTATTACATGAATTATATCCAAAATTGGACTTAGTTGCAGAAAGAAGTATTATCAAAACAAGAGAACCAGGCGGCATTCCCATTGCTGAGAAGATTCGTCAAATTATTTTAGACCCAAGAAATCAAGAAATGGATGAGCGGACGGAAGCTTTATTATATGCAGCAGCACGACGTCAGCATTTAATGGAAAAAGTTTTACCGGCGTTAGAAGAAGGTAAGATCGTTCTTTGTGATCGTTTTGTTGATAGTTCTTTGGCTTATCAAGGAGCAGGTCGCCGAATTGGTGTCGAAGCAATCGCCTCAATCAATGAGTTTGCAATTGAAGGCACGACGCCTGATTTTACGATTTATTTAGATGTTGATTCTGATACAGGTTTGAACCGCATCAAAAATAATCGTCAACAGCAAATTGACCGCTTAGATTCAGAAGGACTTGAATTTCACCAGCGTGTTCGTCATGAATACTTGAAATTAGTCGAAGAAAATCCTGAAAGAATCACTAAGATTGATGCTAGAATGAGTTTAGAAGATGTTGTAGCAGCAACTTTTGAAGCAATTACTAAACGTTATCCAACATATTTTAGAAATTAGGAAGGTGAATACACATGAAAATTATTTTAGCAATTGTCCAAGATAAAGACAGCAATCGTTTAGCCAATGAATTTATTGATGCCAACATTCGAGCAACAAAACTATCATCAACAGGCGGATTTTTAAAGGCTGGTAACAGCACATTTATCGTGGGGATCGATGATGACCGTGTTGAAGAAGCCTTAGAATTAATTAAAAAAACGTGCCAATCTCGTAAACAATATGTATCTACTCCAGTGACCTTAGATATTACGATGGATGGACAAGTACCTTATCCTGTAGAGGTCGAGGTGGGCGGAGCAACAGTTTTTGTTCTCCCAGTAGAAGGGTTCCATCAGTATTAAGATGACAGAAGCACAAGTATTAAGTGAACAACAACCGCTGCTTTACCAGCAGCTTCAGAAAAGTTTTGAGCATGGTCGTCTTGCCCATGCTTATCTTTTTGAAGGCGATACAGGAACTGGTAAAAAAGAAGTTGGCTTATGGATGGCGAAACATGTTTTTTGTACTAATCTGATTGAAAATAATCCATGTAATCAATGCAATAATTGTACACGGATCAATGAAAATGAACATCCGGATGTGTTAAGAATTGCTCCTGACGGTCAGACGATCAAAGTCGATCAAATTAGAGAACTAAAAGCTGAGTTTAGTAAAAGTGGTGTAGAAACTGCTCAGAAAGTTTTTCTAATTGAGCAAGCAGATAAAATGAGCGTTGGAGCTGCGAATAGCTTGTTAAAATTTTTAGAAGAACCCGAAGGAAAAGTTTTGGCAATCTTGGAAACCACTTCCTTAGCTAAAATTTTGCCGACGATTCAATCAAGATGTCAAGTGCTTCATTTTCAACCGTTAAACAAGGAAAAGCTGGTAAATACATTAGAAACATCTGGGATTAATAAAAATACTGCGCTACTTTTAGCAGAACTCACAAATAGTTTTGACAAAGCAGTTGAAATCTCTCAAGATCAATGGTTTAATGAGGCTAGGGAAATTATTCAACAATGGTTTGAGTATTTAAAAAAAGATGATTCTCAAGCCTTTATCTATGTTCAAAAAAAGATGATAAAAGCGTTTAAAGAAAAAGAACAGCAAGCGCTGAGTTTTGATTTATTACTGGCTTATTATCGTAAAGAATTCACTGACTCTGTGTCAAATGAACAGATTAAACGAGTGATAGAACAGCAAGCACAAAGAATTGAACTAATTTTAAAAGCCCGCCAAAAGTGGGAAGCTAATGTTAGTTGGCAAAGTGTTTGTGAGCAGTTAGTGATCCGAATGATTCACCCTAAAACAGTAATAGGAGGATGAAAATGGTAGAAGTAGTAGGAGTTCGCTTCCGTGAAGCCGGTCATATCTATTATTTTGCTCCTGGAAAATCAGAGTATTTTTACAATGATAAAGTTCTTGTGGAATCACAGCAGTCTAAACAGCTGGCCACAGTTGCGATACCGAAAAAAACGATTGATCCGGAAGATTTACCTGAAGAGTTAAAGCCGATTTTAAATAAAGCATCAGACACTGATCTAGAAAAAGAACAAAAAAATATTGATGATGCAACTGCTGCATTAAGCATCGCGAAAGAAAAAATTCGTGCCCATGAATTAGAAATGAAATTAATTCGTGTCGAATATACATTTGACCGTAGCAAAATGGTCTTTTATTTTACTGCAGATGGTCGAATTGATTTTCGTGAGTTAGTTAAAGATTTGGCAGCAATTTTCCGTACACGTATAGAATTACGCCAGATTGGGGTAAGAGACGAAGCCAAAATTTTAGGTGGAATCGGTCCGTGTGGTCGTCAATTGTGCTGTTCAACATTTTTAGGTGATTTTATGCCTGTGTCTATTAAAATGGCGAAAGATCAAGGATTGTCGTTGAACCCTGTGAAAATTTCTGGTTTATGCGGGCGCTTGATGTGTTGTCTGAAATACGAAAATGATGAATATGAAGCAGCGAAAAAAGAATTGCCTGATTATGGAAAAGAAGTGATTACCCCAGATGGTAAGGGTAAGGTAGTCGGACTGAACTTATTAAGCCGTATCATTAAAGTTCGCTTAGTTGGACGTGAAATGGCTGTTGAGTATGACTACGAAGAAATCAAAGAAGCAACTGAAAAATCCCAATCTGAAAACAATGGTGATCGCAATGGATAAACGCTCTTTATATGACGGTTTGAGTTCCTTAGAGACCGATTTAAAAGGAACGTTAGGGCAATTATCAGAAATTAAAGAAGCTTTACACGAGTTAGTTGAAAAAAATACAACGCTTGAAATTGAAAATCAACGCTTACGGGAACATTTGCAAGAGCTAACCAAATTAGCAGCTGAACCAAATGACTCTGTTAAGCAAGAGTTATCAAAATCTCGAATGAATTTGGAAAAGCTTTATGAGGAAGGCTTTCATGTCTGCAATATTTTATACGGTTCTCGTCGTGAAAATGATGAGGAATGTGCTTTTTGTTTAGATGTGATCTACGGTGAACGTAGTAAATAGCAAAATAATTAAAATTGAGGCTGTGGCAAATATTGTCTCAGCCTTTTTATAATAATGTAACATGCAAAGGAGCCACTATGCAGAAACAGAAAAGTTTTGATTCTGGTAATTCTGGGGTACTATATCTTGTTCCCACACCAATTGGTAATTTAGAAGATATGAGCTTTCGCTGCATTAATATGTTAAAAGAAGCGACGATTATTGCCAGTGAGGATACACGTAATACTCAAAAATTATTGAATCATTTTGAGATTTCTACACCGCAAATTAGTTTTCATGAACATAATTATAAAGAACGGATTCCTCAATTTATTCAGCGTTTGGAAGCTGGCGAAGTGATTGCTCAAGTGAGCGACGCAGGTATGCCGTCAATTAGTGATCCTGGACATGAATTAGTGGCAGCTTGTATTGAGGCAAATCTGAAAGTTATTGCTTTACCAGGACCAAGTGCGGGTATCACTGCGCTAATTGCTTCAGGATTGATGCCACAGCCATTTACGTTCTACGGATTTTTACCTAGAAAGAAAAAAGAACAAATCGAAGTATTGGAACGTTTAAAGACTGATGTACCCACTCAAATTTTTTATGAATCACCTCATCGAATTGCGACAACTGTAAAGCATTTTTCAGAAGTATTTGGAACAGAGCGAAAAGCAGTTATTTGCCGTGAACTGACGAAATTACACGAAGAATATTTGCGAGGAACATTGGAAGAACTTAGTAAATATTTAGCGGATCATACCTTAAAAGGAGAATGTTGTTTGTTAGTGGAAGGTTTTTCAGGAACAGCTGATGAGGGAAATGAAGACCTTGCTTTACCGCTAAAAGAGCATATTGAATTGTTGATAAATGCTGGCAGTTCTTCAAAAGAAGCGATTAAAGAAGTAGCAAAGCTTCGTGGGTTGAAAAAGCAAGAGGTCTATAAGGAATATCATGTGAATTAACTAGAGTTTCATGAAAATAAATCAACGCTACTGTTGGTTTATTTTTTTTGGTTCCATATTCAATGTCTGGTTCAACACATAATAATTATAATTGGTCTATATGTCATTTTTCATAACATTAATTGTCAGAAAATTGAAATTATTTTTGAAAAATCAGAGATTATTATTGTAATTTTTCAGAAAACGATGATAAAATTACCGACAAAGCTAAATGAAGGTTGGCTTAATTTAAAAATGGAGGGGTTTAAGATGGAAACAGAAAATATCGCATTTATTTTAATTTGTTCAGCGATGGTCTTTTTAATGACGCCTGCATTGGCATTTTTTTACGGAGGATTGGAACGGCGAAAAAACATTCTTAACACTATGATGATGGTTATTTGTGTAATGGGATTGGCTTCGGTGCTTTGGGTTATTTTAGGTTATTCGTTATCGTTTAGTGGGGAAAATACTTTCATTGGAAATTTTGATAAAATTTTCTTTAATCACGTTTCCATGACTGAAGGAGATACGATTCCAGAAGGTTTATTTGCTGGATTTCAAATGATGTTTGCGTTGATTACGACTGCAATTATTACTGGGGCAGTTGTTGGTAGAATGCGTTTTTCAGCTATTTTTATTTTTATAGCGATTTGGTCAATTGTGGTTTATTATCCGATGGCGCACATGGTTTGGGGAGGCGGATTTTTAGAGGAGATTGGCTCAATTGATTTTGCTGGAGGAAATGTGGTTCATATTAGTTCAGGTGTATCTGGTTTAGTTTTAGCTTTAGTTGTTGGGAAACGCAGAGAATTTCATCAGACTGAATATCGTCCACATAATATTCCATTTGTAGTTCTTGGCGCCGGTTTGTTGTGGTTTGGTTGGTTTGGATTTAATGCAGGATCAGCTTTAGCGGCAGATGGTTTAGCAATTCATGCAATGATGACAACGAATACAGCGGCAGCAACAGGAATGCTTTCGTGGATGTTGATTGAAAAATTATCAATTGGGAAACCAACGATTGTTGGTGCTTGTACAGGAGCTATTGTAGGATTAGTTGCGATTACGCCGGGAGCTGGTTTTGTATCGCTTTGGAGCTCGTTTGTTTTAGGAGCTTTGGTTAGTCCGTTTTGTTATTATTTTATTTCATTTGTGAAGCATAAAATTGGTTATGATGATGCGCTGGATGCTTTTGGTTGTCACGGTGTTGGCGGTATTTTTGGCGGAATTATGACAGGGATTTTTGCAGATCCGGCAGTTGGTGGTAAAGTGGGCTTGATTTATGGTGGTACTGACTTATTTATAGCTCAAGTTGGCAGTATTGTATTTACGATCATTTTTGCTGCAGCAGCGAGTTTTATTATTATCAAAGGGATTCAATTATTTATGCCAATTAGAGTTTCAGCAAAAGAAGAAGCAGTAGGTTTAGATCGAATTGAACATGATGAAACGGCTTATCCAACATTTATGGGCTTAGATTCGTAGGAGGAAGATAGATGAAAAAAGTAGAAGCGATTATCCAACAGGAAAAATTAGAAGAGTTAAAAGAAAAAATAAATGAAAATAAAGAAGCTAGCGGGATGACGGTGAGTCAAGTACTGGGTTTTGGTAATCAAAAAGGAATTAAAGAATATGTTCGTGGACAAGAAATCATTACGACCTTACTGCCGAAAGTTAAAGTAAGTTTTGTTGTTTCAGATGAAAAAGTAGAGGAAGTTATTTCAATGATTTTAGCCACTTGCCAAACAGGTGAGGTTGGTGACGGTAAGATATTCGTATATAATGTTGAAGAAGCAATTCGGATTCGGACTGGAGAACGTGGAACTGAAGCGATTTAAATAGAGAGGAAATAAGACTGATTTTTAATAAGTTGGTCTTATTTTTTTATTTATTTAGTAGTTAGATTTAATTGCTATTGAACAAATGTTCGTATATAATGGAGTGAATAATAATATGGATTAGGTGTAAATATGATAGTTGAAGATGTCTTATACGGTTCATTTGAAATTGAAGCTGTTTTAGCTGATTTAATTTTATCAAAAGAGGTTCAACGGTTGAAAGATGTTCATATGGCGGGGCCGGCTTTTTTAATTAACTCTACTTGGAATGAAACAAGATATGAACACTCAATTGGCGTTATGTTGCTGATTCGAAAGCTTGGCGGATCAATTGAAGAGCAGATTGCTGGATTACTTCATGATGTGTCACATACTGCATTTTCTCATGTGGTTGATTTGGCTTTAGCGAATGAGGCGGATGATTATCATGAAAAGATAAAACAGCGAATACTTGAAACTTCAGCGATTCCAGAGGTATTAAAAAAATATGGCTATGATTATCAAAAACTACTATTAAATGATGAACAGTGGGGCTTATTGGAGCAAGAAGCGCCATTATTATGTTGTGATCGAATTGATTATACTTTAAGAGAAGTTTACCGATATTTTTCTGTTTCAATCGATGAAATTCATCAGTTTTTAACAGCAATCAAAATAATTTCGGATAAAATTGTTTTAGAGTCGATTGGTTGGGCAGAATGGTTTGTTGACCAATATAAAAAGATAGTTATTGATTTTTTCTACGATCCTAGAAATATTTTTAGTTATGATTGGATGGCTCAGATAATCCGGCTTGGATTGGATAATAATAATTTGACTGAAGCTGATTTAATGATGACTGATAACCAATTTTTAGCAACCTTAAAATTAATCAACTCGGATAAAATTCAAGAATTACTTGAGAAAATAAATCAACCGCCGAATTATACCGTTGTTTCTAGTAATGAAGAGTATGATATCTTTCAAAAGAAAAAGCTGCGGCTGGTAGATCCGTTAGTTGAAGTCGATCATGAAGTTATTCCAGTTTCAAAAGTATCTAGTGATGTACGGAAAAAAATTGAAAAAATGCGGTTTAGTAGTGAAAAGGGAATTTATTTAAAACTAACTTGAAAAATGTTTGCGCGTTTTATGAACATCAAAGAAGGGGTGGTAGAATGATTAGTGAATTGCGTTTTCCATTAAAAAAAGATACTTCCCGTAAGATTATTCATATCGATATGGATGCCTTCTTTGCCTCTGTTGAAGAGCGCGATCATCCGGAGTTAGTTGGGCATCCTTTGGTCATTGCACGCCATCCTAGTGATACAGGTGGTAAAGGCGTTGTGACTACAGCGAATTATGAAGCCCGCAAGTTTGGAATTCATTCAGCGATGAGTGCCCAAAAAGCTTTTGAGCTTTGTCCGGAAGCAATTTTTAAAGCGGGGGATTATCAGAAATATTCCGAAATTTCTCATCAGATCAGAGAAATCTTCAGTCGTTATACAGATATTATTGAACCCGTTTCAATTGATGAAGCGTATTTAGATGTGACGATAAATAAAATCGATAGTAAATCAGCAATTAAGATTGCCAAGCTAATTCAATATGATATCTGGAATGAACTTCATTTAACTTGTTCAGCTGGAATTAGTTATAATAAATTTTTAGCCAAATTAGCGTCTGATTTCCAAAAGCCGAAAGGTCTAACGGTTGTTATGCCTGATGAAGCTGAGGAATTCCTAAAAGCACTTCCGATTGAAAAATTTCATGGTGTTGGTAAGAAGACTGTGCCAAAAATGCATGAACTAGGTATTTTTACTGGAGCAGATCTTTATGAAAAAGATGAGATGGAACTGATTAGCAGATTTGGAAAAATGGGTTATTCGCTTTATCGAAAAGTTAGAGGCATACATGATTCTCCTGTAAATGTAACTAGAGATCGAAAATCGGTCGGTAAAGAACATACATATGGTACTCCGCTAACAACGGAAGCTCAGGTAACAGCACAATTAAGACAATTAGCCGAAAGTGTAGAATCGGCTTTAAAGAAGGTTCAAAAACATGGGAAAACAGTTGTTTTAAAGGTTCGTTACGCAGATTATACAACGGTGACTAAGCGTCAAACTCTGCCAGAATATGTCTCAAAAAAAGAAGAATTATTCTATCAAGCCAATTTGATTTGGGAAGAAATTCTTGGTCTAGATGAAGGAATTCGTTTGCTAGGGATTACGGTCACAAATCTAGATCCGATGTCGTACGAAAATATTGTATTGCCTTTATGGGAAAAGTCAAACGAGGGTGATCAAATAAATTTGGATGAATAAGTGATTTTTCGATTAGTCTGACCTATTGTTTATTCAATGGGACAGCTTGAAATTTTTGTTTTAGTTCTATAGGGGTGTTAGGCTTAAATAATAATGTTTGCTAAAAGGGGAGAAATAAATGAGTAAAACAGTCATGTGGTTTCGTAAAGATTTGCGCTTTGAGGATAATACAGCTTTCAATGAATTGTTGAAACAGAGTAAGCTTGAGGAAGAACTCATTTGCATTTTTCAGTTAAATCCAGCACAGTTTATTGCAGATAGCTTTAATCACAAGAGTTTTTTCAAAAGTGTGTATGCATTTGTTGAATCTGCCAAAGCTAAGAAAATCAAGATTCATTTTTTATCTGGAGATCCGGAACATAGTTTTCAGGAATTTAAAGAAACATATCCTGATTGGCAGACTATTTATTTTAATCTAGATGAACGTGGTTTCGGGCGAGAACGTGACCAAAAAATGTTGGATTTTTTCAATGGAAAACAGATAAAAGTGTATGCTTTTCAAGACAGTCATCTTCATGGCGTAAAAGAAATCAGAAAGCCAAATGGCGAAAATTACAAAGTCTTTACACCTTATTTTAGACAATGGCTGACAAAACCGAAACGATCTTATGAGAAGACACAAAAAATTGAAAAGTCATTTAGTCAATTATCACATCCTATCTTTGAAGAAGGGCAGCAAGCATTTAAGCAGTTGATAAATGATAGTGAGCTGCCTTTTGAATACGATTGCGGTGAATTAGTAGCAGAGAGATACCTAAAAGAGTTTATCAAAGAATACTTACATGATTATGGTGATACTCGTGATTATCCAGCATTAGATCAAACAAGTAAATTATCCAGGTTTCTTAGGACAGGAGAATTGTCGATTCGTAAAGTATGGCATGCGGTTAATGCAGAGCCAGATTCGAATGGTCGGCAGACGTTTATTTCTGAGTTATGTTGGCGAGATTTTTATAACATGATTTATTTCGATTACCCTCAACAGAAAAACGAAGAGATCAAAGAACAATATCGACAATTGCAGTGGAACAATAGTGACTATTATTTTGATTGTTGGAAAAATGGTAAAACAGGTTACCCGTTGGTTGATGCAGCAATGAGGCAACTGAACCAAACAGGCTGGATGCATAACCGTTTACGAATGGTTGTTGCATCATTTTTAACGAAAGATTTACTAATTGATTGGCGTTGGGGTGAACGTTATTTTCAACAACAGCTAATTGATTACGATCCTGCCAGTAATATTGGCGGCTGGCAATGGGCTGCATCAACCGGGACAGATGCAGTTCCATATTTTCGAATATTCAACCCAATCACGCAAAGCGAACGGTTTGATTCTAAAGGTGACTTCATTCGTCAGTTTGTACCGGAGTTAGGGAATGTACCTAATAAATATATTCATATGCCGAGCACGATGCCTAATGAAATCCAACAATCAAGTCAATGTGTGATAGGCAAAGACTATCCAGAGAAAATTATCGATCACAGTAAAATTCGCTCGAAAGTTCTTAGTTTTTTTAAAGAATAGTCATAACAAATAAGCTGAAATAGTCACTTTTTCAAGAGTGGTAATTTCAGCTTATTTAATTGTTAATTTTATAAAAGTGATTCAGCACCATCAATATAAAGTTCTGTTCCAGAAATATTTGCAGACGCATCTGTCGCAAGAAATAGAACAGCTTTAGCAATTTGCTCACTAGTTCCAGTTTCTTGTTTTAGTGGACGATTACCTTCAGGATACTCAATTTTGATTTCAATTTCTTTTAGTGATTCAGACAAAATTGTTTTTTCATTAATAGCTGTATCAATTGCACCAGGACAGATTACATTTACACGAATATTATAGCGAGCTAGTTCTAATGCAGCCATTTTAGCAAATGCGACTTGTCCAGCTTTCGATGTACTATAGGCTGAAGAGCCGAAGTTATCAAATATTCTAGTACCGTTAATTGAGCTAGTAATAATAATGGAGCCGCCGTTTTCTTTCATATGAGGGACCGCAAATTTTGTACAAAGAAAGGTACTGCGAAGATTTGTATTAATTGTACGATCCCATTCAGAGATAGTTAAGGATTCTAAAGGAGCCCAAGTCCCATTAATACCGGCATTACTGAAAAAAATATCCAATCCTTGCATGCTGAAATGTAATTCATCAATTGCTTTTTTTAAATTTGCTTCATCTGTTACATCCGCATTCCGATAATAACAATTTGCTCCAGTTTTTTTAAATTCCTTTGAAATAGTTTCTAGTTTCTTTTTATCAGCATCAATCAACCCAACCATTATTCCTTGTTCAATAAACAGTTTTGCTGTAGCATAACCAATTCCTGAAGCAGCACCTGTAATAATCGCTTTTAAAATCTTTGAAGAAGGCGGTTTTGTCATTTCAGCTCATCCTTTGCGTGTTTCTTTTTATTGTAATATAGATATGTTGGTGTAGCTAATGATTAGGTAGGAAATAACATTATAAAATAAAAAAGTATGGATAAAAACTAGTACTCATTTTTGTCCACACTCGTTTTATTAAATTAATTCGGATTTTTTTATTTGTTCGTAGGCTTGGTCAGCATCATGACATTTTTCCCAAATCACAGCTTGTCCAGAAGCCAATGATTTTTTTACATCAATAATACGTTGATTGCTACTGCCTCGAAATTGCAGATTTAAGTTTCGTTTAGATAGTTCAAAACGCCCATCTACCAAAATATCAATTTTATTTAGTAATTCAAGTTTATCATTAGATTCCAGTAGTAATTCTTCAAATGTGTAACCGGACCAAGACCAAATATCTTTTTGCGTACCAAATTCTTGGTGAACACGATCCACCACCGTTAAGCACACTTCTGTATTTAAAAAAGGCTCTCCACCAAGTAAGGTCAAACCTTGAACATAATCATGGGAAAGATCTTCAATAATTTTGTCTTCTAATTCTTTTGTAAATGGCTTTCCATAGCGGAAATTTTGAACTGCTTGGTTGAAACAACCTTCACAAGCAAAAAGACAGCCGCTAACGTATAAACTGTTTCGAACACCTTCACCGTCGACAAAGTTAAATGCTTTGTAATCTGCGATATAATTTTGACTAAGTTCTTCTGCTAGCCATTCTTGTGGTTTAGGATTTCTCATATTTCGTCATCCTTTCAATAAAAACGATGGTTACAGCAATTTCTGTAAAGAACATCGTTTTGTTTTATCTATCTGATATAAACCAATCCTCTCGACAAATAGATAAAATGTTGAAAAGATAAAAACCATCTTTCCTACATTTTTCTAATTTGTTCGAGGACTATTCGGTTCATTCCGCTTTTTATTAATCCAGCTGCATGAACCAACTCTTCGGAAAAAAGATAACTATTGTCAGCGGCAAAGTGCACCGCAATCAATAGTTCCTATTTTTCAGTCAGAGCTAAGCGAGTTCATTCCGCTTTTTATCTAATCCAGCTACATGAACCAGTCCTCTCAACAAATAGATAAAATGCTGAAAAGATAAAGAGCATCTTTCCTACATTTTCCTAATTTGTTCGAGGACTATTCGGTTCATTTCGCTTTTTATTTCATATGCTTCACTCGTGATGAGATTTCTTTATGGCGTCCGTGTACCATTGGTCTTGCTTGTGGATTACCCAAGTAGCCGCAGGTTCTTTTTACTACGTCACATGATTTTGGATCGTGGTTGCCGCATTGTGGACATTCAAATCCGCGTTCGGTTGGGTGGAAATCTCCTTCAAATCCACATTCATAACAATGATCGATAGGTGTATTTGTTCCAAGGTAACCAACTTTGTCATAAGCATAATCCCATACAGACTCTAATGCCTTAGGGTTTTGTTGTAAAACAGGGTATTCGCAATAATGGATAAACCCACCAGAGCAATATTGCGGGTAATCTTTTTCAAAATCTAATTTTTCAAAAGGCGTTGGATTTTTACGAACATCATAATGGAAACTGTTTGTATAATACTCTTTATCCGTAATATTTTCGACAATCCCAAATTTTTCAGTATCTAATCGGCAGAAACGATCCGTTAAACTTTCACTTGGTGTTGAATAAACACTGAAATGATAGCCATAATCGTCGCCCCATTTATCTGCATGAGCTTTTAAATCTTTTAAGATAGCTAAAGTAAAGTCTTTGGCTTCAGGAGTATTTTCCCAATCACCACCATAAAAGGCAGAAGCTACTTCATATAATCCAATATACCCTAGTGAGACAGTGGCACGTTTATTTTTAAATAGCTCATTAACTGATTCTTTTTTAGACAAACGTTTACCAAAAGCTCCATACATATATAAAATCGGAGCATTGGCTGGAGTTGCTTCTTTACAACGCTCTACACGATAAACAAGAGCATCTTTCATTGTCTCTAATCGTTCAGCTAAAAGGACCCAGAATTTATCAAGATCACCATTGGCTTCTAAAGCAATACGAGGTAAGTTTAATGTGACAACACCTAAATTCATGCGACCAACATTAATTTCTTCACCATTTTCATCTTTCCAACCTTGTAAAAAGGAACGGCAACCCATTGGTACTTTAAAACTACCGGTTAATTCAACAAGTTTATCGTAATTCAAAATGTCTGGATACATCCGTTTAGTAGCACATTCCAAAGCAAGTTGTTTTACATCGTAGTTGGGGTCCGTTTCGTTTAAGTTTACACCGCGTTTTAATGTGAAAATTAATTTAGGGAAAATAGCAGTTCTGTGTTCGCTGCCTAAACCTTTGATACGGATTTGTAAAATAGCTCGTTGAATTTCACGTTCAAACCAATTTAAGCCTAGACCAAAACCTAAAGAGGTAAATGGGGTTTGACCATTAGATGTGAATAACGTATTGATTTCATATTCCAAACTTTGCATAGCGTCGTAAATATCTTTTTGTGTTTTTGATTTTGCATAGGCTTCTTGACGTTCAGTGCCTTCAATCCACTCAACTGCATCAGCTAAATGTTTTTGATAGTTTAATTCAGCGAATGGGGCTAAAAGCTCGTCTACTCGGTCAGCAGAACACCCGCCATATTGACTTGAAGCGACGTTTGCAATAATTTGTGAGATTTGAGCAGTAGCCGTTTGAATTGATTTTGGTGATTCAACTTCAGCATTTCCTATTTTAAAACCATTATTTAACATGCCTTTAAAATCAATCAAACAACAGTTTGTCATTGGTGTATATGGATGGTAATCTAAGTCATGATAATGGATATCGCCTTTTTGATGGGCATTTGCAACGTGAGGCGGTAACATTTTCAACCCGATTGATTTGCCTACAATTCCAGCAGTTAAATCTCGTTGTGTATTGAAGACATCACTATCTTTATTGGCATTTTCATTTACAACAGTTTGATCTTTATTAATTAATTTACTGATTGTAAAATTAATGTCGGTTGCTTTGCTGCGTTCGAAATCACGGCGAGTGCGGTAATTAATATATTCTTCGGCTAACTCATATTCGTTTTTTGCCAATAAAATATGCTCAACAATATTTTGGATTTCATAGATTTTCACATCATCAGTGAAGCGGTCTGAAATTTCCTGATCAATTCTTTCCACAATTTCTTGAATACGTTCATGAGCAAGCGGGTCTAAAGATCCGCGAATTTTTTGTTCAGCTTTGATCAAAGCGTCATAGATTTTCTGATCATCAAAATCAACCAGTCGTCCATCTCTTTTCACAATTTTCATAGTATTGAGTGCCGAATTCGGTGTGTTCACTCCACTAGTAGCTTGCTTAGTATCCATCATTTGCATCCATCTCCTCGTAGATTTATTCCTTCCTTATCATAAAACAATTCAAGAAATCTTTCAACTATATATAGTGTTTAAAATAAAAAAAATTCCGATTGAACAACTATATGTAGTGTTTATTAGAAATGAAAAAAATATGAAAACAACTACCTAAAAGGTTTGTACAAAGTATCACAACATTTTTGCAGAGAAAAATAAATGTCTCATAAAATTTTTTTTATTATTACTTAATTGTAAGAGGAAACGATGTTCAGCCGTTCAAAATATTGGTAGAATAAGGATAATGACGAAACTGGAGCGAAATGTATGAAAAAAATTTTAGAAGTAAATCATTTAAGTAAATCTTATGGTTATCGGAATAATAAAGTTCAAATATTGAATAATATCTCATTTTCAGTAGATCGAGGAGAATTTATCGGGATTATGGGACCTAGTGGTGCTGGGAAATCAACATTGTTAAATACGATTTCAACGATTGATCTGCCAACGACTGGAACGGTTCGAATTGATGGAAAAGATATTTTAAAAATGCGTGACAATGAAATTAGTGATTTTCGACGAAAAAAATTAGGTTTTATTTTTCAAAATTTTAACTTAATGGATACCTTGAATGTGAAAGATAATATTTTATTACCTTTAGCAGTGGATCGTCTGTCTTTGCCTGAGATGGAACAGCGTTTACACCATGTTGCTAGTATTTTGGGTATTGATTTGTTGTTAAACGCTTATCCAAGTGATATTTCTGTTGGTCAAAAACAGCGAGTGGCTGCGGCCCGAGCATTGATTACCAAGCCAGATATTATTTTTGCTGATGAACCTACAGGATCTTTAGACTCTAAATCAGCAGCAGAATTACTTCAATACATGACAAATATGAATTTGCAGGACGATGCGACGATTATGATGGTTACCCATGATCCGTATACTGCCAGTTATTGTAATCGGATTTTGTTTATCAAGGATGGGGTAATCTTTTCAGAAGTAGTTCGACAAGGTTCTCGAAAAGAATTTTTTAATCGAGTGATTGATATGCAGGCAACGATCGGTGGAGGTGGTCGAGCCAATGATTTTTAATTTATCTTGGAAAAATTTTAAAGGTCAATTTCTTAATTATCTTGTTTATTTCATTAGTATGACCTTTGCAGTTGTTGTTTATTATTGTTTTAGTGCGATTACCTACAATCGGACGTTGATTAGTAGAGCGGGGCGTGATATCCAAATCAATGGTGCAATGAGTATCGGCGGCTTTTTAGTAGTGGTTATGATTTTGGGTTTTATGTTTGCTGCTAATCATTTCTTCCTGTTAAAAAGAAGCAGGGAAATTGGTTTGTATCATTTAATCGGTATGCGCAAAGGTAAAATTTCCTTTTTATTTTTTATAGAAACCTTGATTTTAGGTGGTTTTTCATTAATTACTGGAATCGTTTTAGGCATTATTTTTTCTAAGCTTTTTTCTATGATTCTAGCAAAAGCAATGTTTTTACAAGTTGAGAGTCTATTTCGTTTTTCTATTCCATCAATCGTTCAGACAAGTATTGCTTTTGTGTTTATGTTACTGGCTGTTTCTTTAAGAAGTAGTTGGCTTATTTACCGTTATAAAGTCAATAATTTAGTTAAACAACCTGAAAAAAACACAAATGCAGTTAATAAAATGACAAAATGGAAATTTGTTTCAGGGACTTTAGGACTACTATTGATACTTGTCGGTTATTTTTTGTCTTATAATATTATTCAATTTGGCTCACTTTTAATGGAAAATGGTCTTAAAATGGCTGGTTTTTTTATTGCACCATTAATAATTATGCTGATCTGTATACTTGGCACGTATTTATTTTTTAAGTACACGATGTATTTAATTGTTTTTCTATTTGGGAAAAGTAAAGTTACTTATTACCGAAGGATGAACATGCTGGCCGTAGAAAATACCAAACATCACCTAAAAAGAAGTGGAAATACATTATTTGCTATTACAATTTTTATTGCAATTTCTTTAGGGATGATTGGTGGAGCTGCTTCATTTTATACTTTAGGAATGAATTCAGTAAATGTGGAAGCGCCGACCGATTTTATTGTAGCGGAACCTAGTTTTCAAGAAGTATCACAAAAAATTGAAGATGAACCAGGCGCTAACATTGATTCAGTTGTAACATTAAACTTTAAATTAACAGGAAGTCAGTATGATATAAAAATTGGTCGAGAACAAAAAGAGAATACACTAAGCCCGATAAATTTATTATCTTTATCGAATTATCGTGAATATCAAAAAATTAATCCTTATTTGAAAGATATCGAATTGGTAAATGACAAAGATGTAGTACTGCTGGATAGTATTCAGAATATTTTAGGCGGTTTTATTCGCTATGACTCAACGTTTGACTTGCAAGAAGGGCTAAAATTGGAAGTATCAAAAGTTAGACCAGATTTTCTCGGACAAGACTTGATGAGATACGGATTTCCAACGGTTGTGGTTTCGGATCAGTTATTTGAGCAAGTCAACTCAGGGATTGAGTATAATTTAATGGCTTTTAATGTAGACGCGGTAGATGAAGAAGCTCTATCAAACAAACTTTCAGATGAAGTTAAAGTTGAATGGAATAATCCGATTTATTTTCAATACCAATGGGTTAATAATCAGTTGGAAGGTTATACCTCAAAAGTTAGGCAACAGCCAGAACAAAAAAATCCAACTCAAAATAATGATGAAAACAAAGAAAATGAATATTGGCAGTTGAATTATACCAATCGTTTTTCAGATTTACGCTATCAGCGAAGAGTGATGGGATTATTGATTTATGTGGCCATGTTCTTAGGGATCTTAGCATTGATTATTACTGGAAGTATTTTAATGTTGCAGCAGTTTGCAGAAGCGGAAAACGAAAAAGAAAGTTACGATCTTCTTAAGAAAATTGGGATTCCTAAAAAAGAAATTACTAAATTACTCTATCAACAAAATAGTATTATTTTCTTTCCACCTATGTTGATTGGAGTTTTGCATGCAACATTTGCGATTTTTGTTTTTAGTAAATATATTAGTGGGTCGGGATATTGGTTAGCATACCTTGCATGTGGTATTTTAGTTCTGATTTATTTAGCGTATTACTTTTTAACATCAGCGATTTATTCTCGGATTATTCATGGTAGAAACTTAAAATAGCTTAACTTTTTTATAAGAACATCGTCCTATTATAAGGGCTTATCAAAGCTGAAAGAAGGTGAGATAATAACTTTTTAGGTTGTTTCATCTTCTTTTCAGTTTGAAGTGACAAAACTGTTAGTGAAAAACCGTATTTCATTTAAGAATTCTGTTTCTTTTCTTGTTTGTTTTGATTACAATAACAGTACCAAAAATAAGAGCTTATTAAGTTAACTCTAGGAGGCATAAGTTAACATGAAAGATTTCTTTAAACAACCTAATGTGCAGTACTGGGGGAAATTTATAGGACGAACAATTTTTTATTTCGGTATTTTGTTGATGTTGATATATTTATACCACTACAAAAATATTGACGGCGGAACATTTATTTATAACGAATTTTAGGGAGGTCAGGCTTCATGACGGTTTTAAATATTATAGAAGCAATAGATCGTTGGGCGATGAAAGAAGCCAACCGACCTGTTTATGTTGAAGCGAATAGAACTTATACTTATGGAGAATTGAAACAAGAATCAGATGCAGTTGCAGCATATTTACAAGATAATTTTGAGCGAGCACAACCAGTTGTAGTTTATGGAGAATTAGAATTTGAAATGTTAGCTTGTTTTCTAGGTGCTTCAAAATCAGGACATCCATATATTCCAATCGAAGCTCATACGCCAAAAGAACGAATAGAAATGATTTTAGAAGTAGCTAAACCTGCTGTAATTTTTGCTATAAAAGAGTGGCCTAATATCAAGACTTCAGCTGAAATAGTTTCAATAAATCAGTTGCGCGAAATCTGTGAACAGCCTATCCAATCGGTACCATTGATCCCGGTTACAGGTGCAGAAACATATTACACTATCTTTACCTCTGGAACGACGGGTGTACCAAAAGGGGTTCAAATTAGTCATGATAACTTACTTAGTTTTGTGAATTGGGAATTGAGAGACTTTGGAATAACTGAAGGCATGCGTTTTTTATCTCAAGCACCCTATTCGTTTGACCTATCTGTTATGGATCTTTATCCAGCTCTGACTTCAGGTGGCTCATTGACACCCCTGCGTAAAGAAATAATTAATGATTTTAAACAATTATTTACAGTTTTACCAACTTTAGAAATAGAGGTCTGGGTTTCGACACCGTCATTTATGGACATCTGTTTAATGGAACCAACATTTGACGAAGAGCATGTCGAGAACTTAAAAATCTTCTTATTCTGCGGAGAAGAGTTATCTAAAGCAACTGCCCAAAAATTGCTGGATCGTTTTCCAAAAGCACGCATTTTTAATACGTATGGACCTACAGAAGCAACGGTGGCTATTTCTCGTATCGAAGTGACGCAGGAGCTTTTAGATGCATACAATCGAATTCCAATTGGCTATGTTAAAGCCGATACAAGAGTGTATATTATGGACAAAGACCAAACTATTCCCAATGGCGAAGTTGGTGAAATTGTTATTGTTGGACCGAGCGTTTCCAAAGGTTACTTGCATAATCCAGAAAAAACTTCTCAAGCTTTTTTTGAATTAGATGATCAGCGGGCTTATCGAACAGGGGATGCTGGTAAATTAGTGGAGGACTTACTGATTTATGAAGGACGAATTGATTTTCAAGTTAAATTACATGGTTATCGTATCGAGCTTGAGGATATCGACCATCATTTAGCTAGCGTTTCTTATGTTAAACAAGCCGCAGTCGTTCCGAAATATCAAAATCACAAAGTTCAGCAGTTGGTAGCTTATGTCGTTAGTTACCCTCATAATTTTGAAAAAGAGTTTCAACTATCAAAAGCAATCAAAGAAGAATTAGCTGGTTCGGTAATGGATTATATGATCCCGCAAAAATTTATTTATGTGGAACAACTGCCGTTAACACCGAACGGAAAAATTGACCGTAAAGGATTAATGAATGAGGTGAATAAACCATGATGGAATTTCCTCATATGATTCCTTATGCTAACCCAATTTATTTTATTTACTTGTTAGTTGCGTTAGCGCCAATGATTTTAACGTTATTAATTAAAGGTAAACGTTGGACATGGTATCAAGTATTAGTTACACTGTTCTTTTTATATATGAGTTTTGGCGGGGAAAGTTGGAAACAAGGAATAGCTTTAATAGGGTATGTTATTTGGCAAACCATTCTTGTTTGGCTATACTTCCATTATCGTCAAAAGAAAAATGCTAGTGCAGTCTTTTATAGTGCCGTAGTTTTGGCCATTGCCCCGTTAGCTTTATCTAAGATTTTACCATTTGCTTTAGGACATCACTCATTGCTTAATTTTTTAGGGATTTCCTATTTAACGTTCAAGTCCGTTCAAATTGTCATGGAAATACGAGATGGTTTAATTAAGGAATACAATATTTTTCGTTATATTGAATTTCTATTATTCTTTCCAACTATTTCTTCGGGACCGATTGATCGTTATCGCCGTTTTGAAAAGGACGTTGAAAATCCACCGACGCGTGAGAAATATGTAGACTTTTTAGGAAAAGGATTGCACAATTTCTTCCTTGGATTTTTATATAAATTTATTATTGGCTATTATTTTGGTCAAGTTTTATTACCTATAGCGGAGCATGGTGCTTTAAAGGCTGGCGGTATTTCATGGGGACTTGTCGCTTATATGTATGTTTACAGTATGTATTTATTTTTTGATTTTGCTGGATATAGTCTGTTTGCAGTAGGAACTAGTTACTTAATGGGCTATGATACGCCAGTGAACTTTAATAAACCATTTCTAAGCTGGAATATTAAGGAGTTTTGGAATCGTTGGCATATGACCCTATCTTTTTGGTTTAGAGATTATGTTTATATGCGGTTAATGTTTACTTTAATTAAAAATAAAGTTTTTAAAAGTCGAATTGTAGCATCAAATGTGGGGTATTTTGCTTTATTCTTACTTATGGGGATTTGGCACGGTTTAACTTGGTTTTATCTAGTTTATGGGCTATATCACGCTGCATTAATCTGTTTGACAGATGCTTGGCTGCGGTTCAAAAAGAAACATAAAGAGAAAATTCCTTCAAATAAATTTACACATGGTTTTGCAGTATTTTTAACATTTAATGCAGTTTGTTTAAGTTTTCTAATTTTTTCAGGATTTTTGGATAAATTATTTTTTAAATAGAAATTAAATCTAAAGTACAATGATACTTTAAAAAAGGAGCTATTTACGATGGATATAGAAGAAACAGTTTTAACTATTTTAGAAGAAATTACTGGTACAGATGAAGTTAGAGAAAATAAAGATGTAAATGTATTTGACGAAGGGTTGATGGATTCATTGGCTACGGTTCAATTATTAGTTGAAATTGATGGACAACTCGGTGTGCAAGTACCAGTTTCAGAATTTGACCGCGATTTATGGAACACACCTAATAAAATTATTGACCAAGTGAAAGCTTTACAGGAATGAGTATTAAGAAAAAACTTTTTGGAATATTTGGACCAATTTTAATTTCTGCGGTTCTTTTGATTGGATTGTTTTTTGCGCCATTTAAAGTAGATCTAGACAGTAAAAAAGTTTTAGATGATGCATCTACTTCTATGGCAACTAATGTTTTACGAGGCAATGCTATCAAAAATAAGGCAATTGGTTCTAAGGAATATATTCCATTTTTTGGTTCATCTGAATTAAGTCGAATCAGTCCGTTTCATCCTTCTGTTTTAGCAGATAAGTATAATCGGAATTATCGTCCGTTTTTACTAGGGGCACCCGGAACTCAGTCTTTAACGCAAGCTCTGATGATGCAATCGATGGGGAAAAATCTTTCTCATAAAAAAGTTGTTTTTATTCTTTCACCTCAGTGGTTTGTAAAAGATGGGGTCACTAACGATTACTTTGATGCATACTTTTCTGATTTGCAAACGTACCAATGGGTTACACAGCTAAAACAAGTGACAGACGGCGATAGTTACTTAGCAAGGCGATTACTAGAGTTTCCAAAAGTGAAAGAAGATCAACGTTTAGAAAGTGCATTGCAAAATATTAGTACAAAAAAAATGCCAAACCAATCAGATAAGAACTATTTGGAATTGATGTACAATGCCTTATCTCGTGAAGATGAGTTATTTGGAAAAATTGGTATGATAAATAAAGAAAAAGCGATTGAAAAATCGAAAAAAAGGTTACCTGAGACTTATAATGCAGATGCATTAAATCAATTAGCCATTGAAATTGGCAAAAATGCGACTAATAACAATCAATTTGAAATAGCTAATTCGTTTTATAATAAGCGATTAAAAAAGAAACTGCCAGAACTAGAAAATTCGCAAAAAAATTGGGATTATCGATATTCTCCTGAGTATTCAGATTTACAATTGGTTTTGAGCCAGTTAGCTCAAGATAATGCCGATGTATTGTTTATTATTCCACCAGTAAACAAACACTGGTCAGACTTTACCGGACTTTCTCAAGAAATGCTGCAAGGTTTTGCTGAAAAAGTGAAGTTTCAGCTGACGAGTCAAGGTTTTAACAATATTGCTGACTTTACAAAGAATTGCGACACGCCTTATTTTATGGCAGATACAATTCATTTAGGTTGGCGAGGTTGGTTGGCTGCAGACCAGCAGATTCAGCCGTTTATCGAAAATGGTTCTAAGCAATCACCAAAATATCAACTAGACAATTCATTTTACTCAAAAAAATGGCAACAACAAGATCCCAATTTGATTAAAAAATGACATTTCTATACAGCGTAAACAAAAACGTTATTATTATATTTTTATAATAATGATGTTTTTTTGTTTATTATATTTATTTTTTAATGTGTTTTTATGGAAAAATTCAATAAAAATGAAGAAATAAAATTTTGTTGTGTTAAAATAATAGTATTAGCATTTTTAAATATAATAAAAAAGAAAGAGGATTATTATGAGAAAGCAGAAATTTTGGGTACTTTTTACTGTATTTTTAATGACTTTAAACAGTTTCATTCCTGTAATAAGTTATGCTGAATCAGCTGACCAAACTAATGAAACGACTACAGTAAATAGTGAAAGGCCGAACAATGAGTTAGATCTTGCAGATACTTCAGAAACACTAGCAAGCTCTAATGTGAATGAAGAAAACAGTACGGAACAGAGTAAGGAGTCGAATCCTTCTTCAATTGAAGAAGGGAAGGAAACACCAGAAAGTACTGATACAGCAAGTGCTTTTAAACAAAATGATTTGTTAAAAGCAGAACAAACAGCTAACATAATAACAGATGCTGTTTTAACAGATACTAAAGGGGACGAATTCAACACAACAACTAATCGGCCTCAAAGACAAGCACCATTAAAATTAACATTGCAAGTAGGAACTACCAACCAAAAAATACAAGCTGGGACTTATGAATATCAATTGCCGACAGACATTGCTATTTCAAATAACATATCAGGGCGCTTAGAAAATGCTGGGAACTGGACTTTAGATAAAACTGGTAAGTTAACAATTGTCTTTAATGAAAACGTCGTCAATGGAACCTATCAAATTGAAATTGAAACAAGTTTTATTCCGTATGATAACGCGAGTGATTTATTAAAAACGATTGTCTTTCCATTAGCAAACGATCAAGAAAAAGTATATGATATTTTATTCAAACTATCCGGTGAAGCAATGATTAATTTGACTAATAATAAAAAATTTAATACAGATAGCGTTGCTGCAGAAATTAGAACGAATATCAACCGTGAAACGATCCAGCCAAATGAGAAAATAGCGATTAAATCATACATCGTAAAAAATAACTCTGGAACGCTTGAGGATGCAGCTGCATATGTTACTGCTAAAAACATTAAAGTATTTACGCAAGACGTTTCCATGGGCGGACAATTAATTGGTGAACCGGTTTTACTAAGTACAGCTGATTATACTTTGACACAAAATAATACTACGTTAGACATTACGTTAAATAATGCGACCAACAAAGCTGTGATTGTTACCTATGACAATGAAATCAATGAAGAATCTATCACAAATGAAGCGTTGTATTACATGAGAATCGATGCAAATATTTTTGGTACATCGCTTTCTAATTATGCTTACTTTCAATATAATCATAATCCCCACCTAACTAAAAAAGGTGAGTACAATGCTAAAACAAATACAATCACTTGGACTGTTGATTATAATATGGACAGCACAGAACTACAGCCAGGAACAAAATTGACCGATATTTTAACAGATGAAGTGGCAAATGATTTAACTTTTGCTAATCTAAAAATTTATACACTATATGTCTATGGTACCAACTCAATAAGTTTAGGTGGTTATGCACCAAGTACTGATTGGGATACGAGTGATTTTGGCAATTATTCAGCAGATTTTATCTATACGAATACTAATCCAACAACTCAATCTACAGCATATAGATTTATTTATGAAACAGCTGTAAGCAACCCTAGTCTACGTGAAATTCAAAATGAAGTATCAGATTCATCCAGTTCAGCGGATGCCAAAGTGAATTTAGCACCGTCAAATATTTCCAAAACATTGGAAGAAGATTCACTAGATATGACAAGCGGAACAGTTGATTGGACGATTGTTATCAATAGTAAGCACTGGGGTATGCAGTTTAATAAAATTTCTGATACATTCGGTGAACGAGTAAAAGAATTAGTGGATGGGTCAATTGATTTTTATTATTATGAAAAAGGTGACGATGAAACCAAACATTCAATGGTCGCAGGAACTGACTATACGTTGGAAAAAACTGAATCTGGATTTACTGTAAATATGTTAGGTGAACATGGTAATGCAACAACGAATAAATACATTTTTACCTATACAAGTAAATTTGATAATTCAGACATAAAAGCTGGAGATGAGTTAACCAATAAAGTTGCTTTATATGGAAACGGCACAATCCCAATGGAAGCTTCGGCTTCATTCAATATTCCTAATTACTTAGTCAGCGGTGGGCAAAAAAATGTCGCTTATGACAGTACTGCCGGTATCTTTACTTGGACAGTCGGTATTAATGAAGAAAGACATAAGTATAAGAATTTAGTTTTTGATGATGAAATTGAATCGATTCAAAAATTAGATAAAGACTCTATTGAAATCTTAGAACTTGATAAAATGGTACAAAATCAAGATAAAACAGATATCATTACTGGGGAAGTCATTCAACCAGGAGATGCTCGTTATCCAACTAAAATTGAAATTACTGATAATAAAATTCATTTAGAGTTTTCAGAAATAGGGAATAAGAAAGTTGTTGTCCGCTATAAAACGGAACCAACAGTTGGTCCGACTTTGGCGTATTATACAACATTTACGAATATCGCTAAGATCAGTGACGAAGGCAGCTATGCCCATGATTTAAAAGCAGAAGCGCTTATTTCTTTAGGACTCAATACTTATAAGGGAGGGCGTATCTCAGCTTTAGATAATAAACTGGCTGCTTGGACAGTTAGAACGAATATTATGCCTGAAAACCGTCCATACAAAGATCTGATCTTAGAAGATAGTTTTACCCTTAGTGACAAAACGAAAGCAGAAAATACTAATTTTGTTATAGGAACAGATGCGTTTGTCGTAAAAGACATAGTAAAAAATCAAGTCCTTACTTTGGGAGAAGATTACGAGATTACTTTTAACTACGATGAAAACGCTAGTCCGGCTGGCTCTGCCATTAAAAATTATGAAAACAATTACTTTAAAATTACGTTTAAACATGAAACACGCGGAGTTTCAGTAGAATATCAAACCGCCACAACAAAATCGGCTAATGTGTATAACACGGCTGTATTTACAAGTAACAACATTAGTAAATCCGATTGGATGACAGTCAATCATACAGTGACAAGCGGGTCAGGTTCTGGTCAAGGTGTCGGACAAATCCCGTTGCAAAAAGTAGACCAAGATACTAAACAACCACTTCAAGGTGCAATATTCGAATTATTTGATGCGGAAAGTAAAAATACATTAGGTTTGAGAGTTACTTCAGACGAGGACGGCAAAGCTGTTTTTAAATCGATTGCTGAAGGTAATTATTTAATCAAAGAAGTAACTGCACCAGAAGGCTATAAAATAGCAGAGGACTATCAAGAAGGTGTGGTATTACCTACAAAATCCGACGATCAAGTAGATGATCCAAGTTATGTAACGGTTGTTGAAAATGAACATATTCCTACAACTGGAACAATTGAACTAAGAAAAGTAGATTCGAATGGTGAAGCTTTGTCAGGTGCAGAGTTCACTTTATCACGAATTAAAGAAGATCGTACGGAATACTTTTTAACGAATACTGTCACTTCAGAATGGGTGACAGATAAAGATGAAGCTACTAAATTTGTTTCTAATGACCAAGGGTTGATAAGTATTTCAGATTTAGAAGTAGGAATCTATAAGTTTACAGAGGTTAAAGCTCCTAAAGGTTATGATTTGGATTCTGATCCAGTAACATTAGAATTAACAAAAACAAAAATTGAATCAAGAAATACTGAAATTGCTGAAAAAGTTAATCTACTATCAATAGGCACTTTACGAGTTAAAAAGGTCGATCAAGAAACTAAAGTTGCATTAAGCGGGGCAGAATTCACTCTTATTTCCAAAGCTGATCCAACGAAGCAACAAGTAATAACGACCGATGAGCACGGAATTGCGGAATTTTCAAATTTAGATCAAGCAAGCTATACTCTTGTTGAAACAAAAGCGCCGTTAGGTTATCTAGCTAAAGAAATTTCAGAGGAAATAACAATTGAACCTGAGCATTTATCTCAAGAAATAACTGTGGAAAATCAAGCGTTAATAGGTGAAATTGCCATTACCCATAATGATACAGATGGAAATAAAATTAGTGAAGACTATCTAATGACTGGCAAGGTGGGTACCAAACAAACAATCCAGCCAAGAGATATTGATGGCTATACCTTTAAAGAAATTCAAAAACAAGTACCTCGTGCCAGAAGTGTTGTAGAATCGTTAACAAATATAAATGAGGTTATTTTCACAGAAGAATCGCAAAAAGTTGTACTTGTCTATGAAAAAAAGGCTACACAGCCTGTTAAAAAGGAAGTCCCTAAAACAAATACAGGATCAAAACAACAAGCCACTGTAACTGTAAATAACACAAACGACAAGAACAAATTACCAAATACAAATGAAAAACTTGAACTGTGGCAACAACAATTAGGGTATACGTTGCTATTAATTCTAGCAAGCTACTTCATTATTTATTACAGTCGTAAAAAGTACTTTGATAAAAACTAATAAATACGGTTTATAAAATATGTGCTCGAAATAGCTAATTAAGTTTGGAGGGTTCAGCAAGACTGATTTATGGTTTTGCTGTATCCTCTAGTCTTTTTTTGATCTAGCCGATGAGTTTAGCAGTAGATAAATTTTTTCAATAGTCTAAAGAAATGATATAATTCTTGAAGATGCAATTTATAAGGGGATGAGAAAGTTGAACCAAAAAGATGAAAAATTATTAATTGATTTAACGAATGCAAAAGGTGTTCCTGGCAATGAAGGGGAAGTTAGAGACGTCTTTAAGAAATATGCAGAGCCGTTTGCAGATAAAATCATGTACGACGGATTAGGCAGTATTATCGCAAAACGAGTGGGAGATAAAGAAGGGCCTAAAGTTTATTTTTCGGGACATTTGGATGAAGTTGGTTTTATGGTTACTCAAATTACCGAAAAAGGCTTTATTAAATTTCAAACACTTGGTGGCTGGTGGGGGCAAGTTATGCTGGCGCAGCAAGTTCAGATCAAAACAAATACAGGTGAGTTATTCCATGGTGTGATTGGGTCAAAACCGCCTCATGTGTTAACACCAGAAGCTAGAAAACAGCCATACGATGTAGCGAATATGTTTATTGATATTGGCGCATCAAGTGACAAAGAAGTTGCTGAGTGGGGAATTAAGCCGGGAGATATGATTACACCATATATTGAGTACCGCCGAATGAATAATACTAAATTTATGTTAGCTAAAGCTTGGGATAACCGTGTTGGAACAGCTGTTTCTCTCAAAGTTTTGGAAAACCTAGCAGAAGCGGGACATCCGAATATTATATTTGCCGGAAGCGATGTGCAAGAAGAAGTTGGTTTACGCGGAGCGCAAACAAGTACTCATTTAGTGGATCCGGATATTGCATTTGCTCTTGATACGGGTACCGCTGGTGATACCCCGGGAATGACACCTAAAGAAGCCAATTCTGAGTTAGGAAAAGGACCGCAAATTCTGATTTTTGATGCATCAATGATTCCTCACAAAAAACTACGTGATTTCGTAATTCAAGTGGCTGAAGAAAATAATATTCCGTTCCAATATACAGTAATTACAGGTGGCGGAACAGATGCTGGGCGGATGCATTTAACTAGAAATGGTGTTCCTTCACTAGCGATTACGGTGCCAGTACGTTATTTGCATTCCCACACATCAATGATTCATGAAGATGATTATTTAAACACAGTTAAATTAGTGACGGAAGTCGTTAAACGCCTAGATGCTGAAACGGCTGCTAAAATTCGCGAATACTAGAAGAAAAAAGGAGTTTCATTTATATGAAGAGTCAAGTTACAAACGCAAAACACAGAGAACAAGCCCGTCTTTCATTGAAATCAAATTGGGGAGCGATGGCTTGGATTACCTTTTTAGCTTTTTTTATCAAATTTATTATTGGATCAGTGGTCGGCAGTATCGCTCAATTACCTAAAGATAGTGCAGGAAATAATGTAATGTCATTTTTATTAAATAATTTTGTTTATTTTGCTATTACTTATGGAACTTACTACTGTGCTCTGCAAGTCCTTAGAGGAAAAAAAGTTGAATCTGGTATGTTAACGTCAATGTTTCAAGGAAAATTTTACCTTCCTATGCTAATGATTAACCTTATTCAATATTTGGTTGAATTATTGTTGAACCTAGTTGTACTTTTGCCAATTCTTTTATCTTATGGATCAGTGATGTATTTTGGTTTAATGTTTAACACAGTTTCAGTAGAGCAGTTTCAAACAGAAATAGCTGGAGATATTTTCTTAGGATTATTATTAGTTATTTTTGGGATTTTGATGATTTTTATTGGAATCTTTATTAGCGGAATCTTCCAATTTGCTGTTTGGGCGAAAATTGATGATCCAGAATTATCAGTCGGAGATGCAATTAAATATGGTTTGTATTTGATGAAAGACCGTTTTGGACAATATCTATTATTGCAGGTATCATTTATTGGCTGGTTTATTATCGGAACATTGGTTTTTGGAATCGGGCTATTTTGGGTAATACCGTATCATAATGTAGCGATTGCTAGTTTTTATGATACAGCTCGTGAAGAAAAAGGCGCCTTATTAGGATAAAAAAAGAAAAGAGAATTTTTATTTAATAACTGTAGCAAAAGTTTAAGAAAAACTTTCATGCTGCAGTTTTTTTATTCAAAAAATTAAGCTGAAAAGTATTATTAAAAGTCAGATAGCTATTTTTTACGAAAATTGTTAATTCCAATGTTTCTTATGTTTCTTTTTTATTTCACTTGTGTTACGATTATTACGTAAGAGAGGGGGAGTTTTTATTAAAAAAATAATGATTATGGCATTAATCGTTTTTGTATGTTTTACAGCATTTTATTTAATTAAACAAAAAGAGGAACCAAAGATTCAATCAGAAGAGAAAGCGGTTACCTCTAATGTGAAAGAAGGCGAACAGTCAGCTACTCAACTTCCTAGTTTAGCTGAGTTAGAGAAAAAATATGGAGATCAGATTACTGAAAAAGGAGAATACACAATAGTAACTGCTTTTTATAAAGAAAATCCGCATGCACAATTAACCAATAAAGAGCAGGAAGAATTAGAATTGACTATTTCAAACATCAAAGAAGAAGAAGGAATAGTTACATTTTCCATTGATAACCTTGAAACAATTCACACGCGTAAACAGATTGGAGAAACATTGAACTTGGTTCAATTGAAAACAAGCAAAAAGTACATTGAATATAAATAGAAATAATTTATTTTTTTGTGCAGAAAATAATACATTCGAGGAGGAAGTAAAAAGATGAAAAAGTATCCAATTATTGTGGGGGCAGCAGTAGTATTTATGTTATCTTTTGCAAACAATATAACTTTCGCAGAAGAGTGGAAAGCTAATACAACTGATAGTATTCAGGTTGTTAATGGTCAAAAAGAGTATACGATGAAACGTGGAGATACTCTTTGGGCAATTGGCCAAAAAGTTAACATAAAAGCTGAAAAATTAGCTGATATTAATGGTATTGATCTAAAAAAAGGACAGCAATATAAACTTCCAAGAGGGAGAGTGCTATCATTTGGGGCAAATATTATTACAGTAAAAGATGCAGATGGTTCTATCTATTCGCAGTCTATTATCCAGGATAAAGACAAGATCAATACAGAAAAAAATATTGGTGAGACGGCGGATCAACAAAGTTCAAATAACGAATATCCCTATGCTGTAGCCAGAGAAGGATTGCAGTATCCAGCTGTATTTCAATTTAGAGGATCAAACGTTCCAGAGTCTATAACACTTGATTTTTCACAAGGAACCAATGGCAAAGTAATATTTAAACGAAATGCAACAACAACAGAAGAATACAGTGCCAGCTTCAATACAATAGCAACTAAAGACATCAGAGTTGAGAACATTGATAGTACAGCTGATAATCGCTTACGCACTGTTAGAGTAAATACAGAAATCTATATTCAACCATCAAGCGACTATCAAAACCCAGCTGTGGACAATGAAACGAATCGATTCTATCTTTTTATAAATAAAAATGGTGGTATTTCTTTAGCGACGCCAAATTATGCGGGTAATTATCCACAAGGTGAAGAAGATGTTATGCTGGAAGCAGTTAATATACCTACGGATCAATTAAATTCTTCAGCAAACTCATTGGCAGGTTATTCTGATGAACAAATTGAGTATGCTCGTGTAACTGAAGCACTGTTACAATATTATAATGTAGCAGGACAACCGATTGAAGTTGCAGCACAAAGAAACAACAGTGGACATCAAGTACTCCCATTTGATGGTTCTAAAACATTAAATGAACCAAGTGTGACACTGTCGTTTAGTATGGATGGAACAATGGCTTCAACAATTATTGTCACGTATCTCTCTAACCATGATGGAACAATACGCTTTTATAAAAACCCAAATCACTATCAAGACGAACGATATACAACAGATCCAGCTTGGGTACAAGAAGAATCACAAAAAATGATTGATAGCTTTCAAACGCTGTCTATTCCAACAGACTACGATACGCAAGCTGTGAATCTTATTCCAATCATTAAAATATCATAAGCCTCTTTTTTACTTGATGTAGTAAACTAAAATAATTCAGAAAGCAGAACATTCTTTTAATAGAATTGTTCTGTTTTTTTGCTATTAATAAATAAGCTAGAAAACTTATATATCACTATATTTTGCGTTTTTATGTTACCATTAAATAGAGAATACTCAAGGAGGTCGATGAAGTTGAAAATAACCGTTTTAGGCTGTCTAGGCGCGTATCCTTATAAAGGGCAAGGAACAAGTTCTTATCTGCTAGAATCTGATGGGTTTAAATTACTATTAGATGCTGGAAGTACCACGTTAGTGAATCTAGAAGAACATGTTGATCCGTTAACATTAGATGCAGTGATTTTGTCTCACTATCATCACGATCACATTGCTGATTTAGGCGTATTGCAATATTATCGTCAATTATATCCTGTTATGGAGCCAACCCCGATTTTACCGATTTATGGTCATACGGATGATTCTGAGCATTTTGAAGCTCTAAATATGCCGGGAGTTTCAAAAGCAGTCCCCTATTTTGAAGCAGAAGAATTAAAATTAGGCCCATTCTTTGTAACCTTTATGAAAACCATTCATCCTGTTCCATGTTACGCCATGCGGTTTGTTGAGGCAAAAACTGGAAAAGTATTTGTTTATACGGGTGATTCTGGTTATTTAGCTAGCTTTGTTGATTTTGCTAAAGATGCAGATGTCTTTTTGGCAGATACCTATTTATTTGAAGGAAATGAAAATCATCATGCGCATTTTACTTCTAAAGAATCAGGTGAAATCGCGAAAGCAGCCAATGTAAAAAAACTAGTTTTGACTCATTTACCTCAGCATGGTTCATTAGCAGAATTAAAACAACAAGCAAAAACAGCTGCAGGCGACCAAGTTTTGGTTAGTTTAGCAGAAAAAAATCTAGTAATTGATATTTAAGGAGTGAAGCAACGTGATTTTTGTGCCGAATGAAAATAATGATCCAAGAATTAACTTAGCAATTGAAACATATTTATTAAAAGAAAAACCATTAGACGAACCAATTTTATTATTTTATATCAATGAACCATCTATTATTATTGGTCGCAATCAAAATACAATTGAAGAGATTAACAAAGAGTATGTAGATAATAATGGGATTCATGTTGTTCGACGTTTGAGCGGCGGTGGCGCGGTTTATCACGATCATGGGAATTTGAATTTCAGCTTTATTATGCCGGATGATGGTAATTCTTTCCGCGATTTCGCTAAAGTGACACAGCCGATTATACAAGCTTTACATGAGCTAGGTGTTTCCGGAGCTGAATTAAAAGGTCGTAATGATTTAGTTATCAATGACATGAAATTTTCAGGTAATGCAATGTATGCAACAGCCGGAAGAATGTTTGCCCATGGTACCTTGATGTTTGACAGCGACATTGATGAAGTGGTGAATGCGTTAAAAGTTCGTAAAGATAAAATCGAATCAAAAGGAATCAAATCTGTACGCTCTCGTGTGACAAACATCAAACCATTTTTACCAGCAGATAAACAAAGTATGACTACAGAAGAATTTCGCGAAGATATCTTATTGAAAATTTTTGGTGTAGATTCTATCGATCAAGTGAAGACTTATGAATTAACAGATGAAGACTGGGAAAAAATTAATAAAATTTCTGATGAATATTATCGGAATTGGGACTGGAATTACGGTAAATCACCAGCCTTCAACCTAGAGCGCCGCCATCGCTTCCCAATTGGTTCCATTGAAGCTCAAATGAATGTGGAAGATGGTGAAATTAAAGAAATCAAAATTTTCGGAGACTTCTTTGGTTTGGGTGAAATTAAAGATGTAGAAGAAATTTTAATTGGAACAAAATATGAAAAAGCAGCAATTGAAGCAGCAGTTGATAAAATTGATGTTAAAAAGTATTTTGGCAATATTGAAAAAGAAGATTTAGTGGGTCTTTTATACTAAACATCCAAAAAAGCAGAACAGATAACTAGTTTTTAGTTTCGTTCTGTTTTTTTAAGCTAAAAGTTTTACATTAATGACAAATGACGATATACTAAAAAAACTGATCGATTGATAAGTTTTTTTGTTAAATTGATTTTGGAGGTGTAAGTCAGTGAAAAAAGTTATTGTAATTGGTGCAGGTGCAGCAGGTTTAGCTGCGGCGGTAAGGCTACAAAATTCAGGTTATGATGTTCATTTATACGAAAAAAATCCGCAAGTTGGCGGTAAAATGTATCAAATAAAAGAACAAGGATTTACATTTGATGTTGGGCCGACGATTGTTATGATGCCTGAAATTTATCGAGAAGTATTTGAAGTGTGTGGGAGAGATCCGGAAAATTATATTCCCATGAAAAAAGTTGATCCAATGCTTACATTGAATTTTCCGAATGAAGAACCACTGAATTTTTCTTCGGACTTAGTATCTTTGACGAATACATTGGAAGGTATTTCCGAAGATGATATGCAAGGTTATTTGGAGTATCTAGCTAGCATTTATAAACGGTATCAAATTGCTAAGAAAGCTTTTATTATGCGTTCATTTCGTTCTTTTTGGGATTTTTATAATCCAAAATCCTTAATTGCTGGTTTTAAATTACATACGTTTAATGATGCGTATAGTTCCATTTCTAAATTTGTTAAAGATGAACGTTTGCGTAAATCATTAGCATTTCAAACACTATATATCGGTGTTTCTCCTTATAATGGTCCATCTTTATATACGATTATTCCAATGATTGAATTGATTTACGGAATTTGGTATATCGAAGGTGGAATGTATAGTTTAGCAACAGGTATGGCACGTTTATTTGAAGAATTAGGCGGGACTATCCACTTGAATACGTCAGTTAAGGAAATTGTACTTGAAAATAAACAGGCCAAAGGTATTACCACAGAAACTGGTCTAGTTGAAAGTGACTATGTGGTTTGTAATGCAGATTTTCCTTATGCTATGAAAAACTTGTTGCCAAATGAAAAAGATCGTGGAAAATATTCAAATAAAAAAATCGATAAAATGGACTATTCATGTTCGTGCTTTATTCTTTATTTAGGTTTAGATAAAAAATATCCAGTGAAATCTCTTCATACCATTCGTTTTGCAGCAGATTTTGAAAAAAATATTAACGATATCTTTGAGGACCATCGATTGCCGGAAGATCCATCATTTTATATTTATGTTCCTTCTTCAATCGATCAAAGCCTTGCACCAGATGGACAAGAAGGTGTTTATATTTTAGTTCCTGTCCCTGAGCTTTCCCAAGGAGTAACATGGGATGAGACTACAACACAAGAGTTTCGTAAAAATGTATTATCATTGGTTAAAAAAGAAACTATTTTTTCAGATATTGAAGAACATATTATTTATGAAAAATGCTATACACCAAAAAACTTTGAACAAAATTTTAATGCTTATAATGGCGCAACTTTTGGGTTAAAACCTACCCTAAAACAAAGTAATTACTATCGACCGCATAACAAGTTTGACTATGCAGATAATCTTTATTTTTGCGGTAGTAGTACTCATCCAGGAGCGGGAGTACCTATTGTTTTAACTAGTGCCAAACTTGCGGTAGAGGAGCTGATGAAAGATGATGGGCAAAAGAAATGAAAAGGACTTGAATGAATTGTTTATAGCATATAGCGAAGATTTTGCAGAGTGCGAGCAAACAATTCGTAAACATTCTAAAAGCTTCTATCGAGCTTTTGCACAACTACCTAAACAAAAAGCTTGGAGTGTGTTCGCGGTTTACTCATTTTGTCGGGAGGCAGATGATATCATTGATGTTTATAATGATCTAGGTCGTTTAACATTGCTGGAAAAAGAGCTAACTGAATTTCTGTCAGGTAATATTCCGGATCGTTATTTTTGGCGCGCATTAGTTCCAGTTTTTGAAACATATAAGATGGAACCACAAGCCTTTTATGATATGTTAACTGGGCAGAAAATGGATTGGGATTTTCAACAACCGGAAACACAAGAGCAATTAGAAGAATATTCATACTATGTAGCTGGATCTGTCGGATTAATGCTGCTGCCGATCTTATCAAACCAAGCTGAAAAAGTTAAAAATCAAGGCATTCAATTAGGGCAGGCAATGCAGATTACCAATATTTTACGAGATATTGGAGAAGATTTTAAAAACCAGCGAATCTATCTTCCAAAAGAAGTAATGAAAAAGTATCATGTTACATTAGATACTTTAAAACATGAGCGTATTGATGAGAGTTTTATCAAACTTTGGGAGTACGAAGCAATGCGAGCAGAAAAATTATATCAAGGAGCGAAATCGATGATTTCAGATATTGATAGTGATTGTCAAGAAGCTCTTCTTTTATCGGCAGCATTTTATGAAGGAATTCTTGATGCAGTTAGAAAAAATAATTATCAATGTTTTAATACAAGAAATTATGTGAAAAAAAGTCAGCAATTGAAACTTTATCAAGACGTAAAAAAACAGTTAAATACTAGTTTTAATTAATGGAATATAGAGTTAACATAGAGTTAATCGTCATTTTTCTATCATTCCTTTTGAAAAAAATTCGGTCATAAAGCTATTATCTGAAAGTGATTTCTGCTATATTACTAATAGTGAATTGAGAGAAAAATGATTGATGAATGGAAGGCGATTAACGTGCGGAACGAAATGATGCATCGACCAGTAGTGAAACAGGAACTTGTCGATTTTATGCGAAATAAACAAAAGAAAATTGAAGGAGAGTTAGGCGTAATTGAAGAAGAAGCACATGTTGCTGGTGTGCCGATTATTCCTCATGAAACAGTGGTTTTCTTACAATTTTTCTTAGATCAGATCAAACCTAAAAATATTTTAGAAATTGGAACAGCAATTGGATTTTCTTCAAGTCTAATGGCTCAATATGTAGGAGAAGATGGTCATGTTACGACAATTGATCGTTTTGATGTAATGATTAGAAAAGCGAAAGTTACCTACGAACGCTTAGGTTTAACTGATAAAGTTACGCTTTTGGAAGGTCAAGCTTCGGATATCTTGCCAACGTTATCTGGACCATATGATTTTATTTTTATGGACAGTGCCAAATCGAAATATATTGAGTTTTTACCGGAATGTTTACGTTTATTACGTGTTGGCGGAGTATTAATGGTAGATGATGTCTTTCAAGCAGGTACAATTTTAGATCCGATTGAAGAAATCCCGCGCGGACAACGAACGATTCATCGGAAATTAAATGAATTTTTAGATACAGTGATGACGCATCCTGATCTGACTTCAACGTTATTGCCTTTAGGTGATGGAGTGATTATGATTACGAAGAACAAAGAAATAGTTGAATAGTAAAAATGAAACTCAAGTTAAAATGTTATGATTTTGATTTGGGTTTTTATGTACATTTTAGCAAAGTAAAATTTGAAACAAAGGAAAGAATAACGATGAAAACAGACAAAGAAAAAATTAAGGTTCTAAATAGCTTAGTCGAACACTACGGTTTTCAGTATTGGTGGGAAGATGAAAATCGAATTTCCGATTGGGTTTCAATGATTTTAATCCAGCAAACTACAGAAAAAAATGCTAAAAAAGCATTAGCGAATCTTGAACCACATCTAACTGTAGAAAAACTCCGAGCACTCGAACTATTTGAACTGCAAGAACTTATTCGTCCAGCAGGATTTTACACACAAAAGAGTAATTACATTAAAGAACTTATCAATTGGTTTATCGCTTATGGCAGTGATCTTGAAAAGTTTCGTACATATCCGACAGAAACGCTTAGAAAAGAACTTTTGACAATTAAAGGTGTGGGTGCTGAAACTGCCGATGCAATGCTGCTATACATTTTTGAGCGTAATGTTTTTATTGCCGATCAATATGCAATCCGCTTGTTTAATCGTTTAGGTTTTGGTGAATATAAAACTTACGCTGAAATGCGCAAAGAGTTTATCCATTTAGTAGACGGGATTCCTCATGAGTTATGCAAAGAATGGCATGCGGCAATTGATGTTCACGGAAAGCATTTTAGTAGAAATAAAACGATGGATGAAAGCTTTTTATTGGTGTAAAATCCAGTCTTAATTAAATAAAATAGTTACACTGATTTGGCATCTTTCATAGCTATATTCAACTCTGGTGAGTAAAAAATAATAGAGCTGTAGCAGACCAAAGTTCAGTTTTCTACAGCTCTTAAGTATCGTTAATCGTTTAAAGAATGCAAGGCGGCTTGAACTGCATGAATTTTGGTTGTATCAAAAAGCTGAACTTCAGTATCATTTTGGTTAATTAACATGCCGATTTCTGTGCAGCCTAAAATAACACCTTCAGCTCCTTTTTGATTAAGTTCATTGACTATATTCAAATAAAACTCTTTTGAATCTTGGTTGATTTTTCCAAGACATAATTCTTCATAAATAATCTGACTGATTTTATCACGATCATTTTTCTCAGGAACAAGTACTTGGATTCCTTCTTCTTCTATTATATTTTTATAAAATTCTTCTTCCATAGTGAAGCTTGTTCCAAGTAAGCCAACTGTTTTTATCTGGTTCCGTTTTAGTTCTGCCGCAGTGATTTTAGCAATATGAAAAATAGGAATGTTGATTTGTTGCTGAATAACGTCCGCTACTTTATGCATGGTATTTGTGCAAATAACAATATAATCAGCCCCTGCTTTCTCTAAAGATTGACAGGCTTCAGACAAAAGTGCAGCACTTTTATCCCATTGATTAGAAAATTGATAGGACTCAATTTCTTGGAAATCCACACTGAATAAAATGCATTTTGCTGAGTGCAAACCACCAAGGTCACGTTTTATCGTTTCATTGATTAGTTTATAATAATCAACAGTACTTTCCCAACTCATCCCACCTAATAAACCAATTGTTTTCATTTGAAGCTTACCTCCCGATTAAAAAATTCATTTTATTTATTATACCAAATTTAAACAGAATTATTTTAATTTATTTTTACTAATCTGTAATATTTGCTGAGTAACTATTTATTTGCTAAATTCAGTCTTATTGAGAATACAAGAGTAATTTTCTCAAGAATCTACTTGAAATATCTAAAATAAAATAACTTAATTATAATAATTCTATTGACACAATTATTTCAAACTGATACGCTAATAAAGTAGAAAAATGTTTGGCTTATCGGGAAAATGTGAATAAAACTAAACCAGTTTAAGAACTATTTTTATCGGAATAGCCCAAGCTTATTTTGTTTTAAAAAATAGGAGGAATAGCAATGAATTTAATCAACACAAAATTATTAGACTTTGAATGTGATGCATACCAAGATGGAGATTTTATCAAAGTTTCAACAGCTGATGTTTTAGGAAAATGGAGTATTTTCTTCTTTTACCCAGCGGACTTTTCATTTGTTTGTCCAACAGAATTAGGGGACATGCAAGATCATTACGATCACTTAAAAGAGTTGAATTGTGAAGTATACTCTGTATCGGAAGACAGTCACTTTGTTCACAAAGCATGGGCTGATGCGACAGATACAATCGGCAAAATCAAATATCCTATGCTAGCTGATCCTAATGGTAAGATCGCTCGTTTCTTTGGTGTTTTAAATGAAGATTTAGGTCAAGCTTACCGTGGAACCTTTATCGTGAGTCCAGAAGGTGAAATCAAATCTTACGAAATCAACGATATGGGGATTGGACGTAATGCAGAAGAATTAGTACGTAAATTAGAAGCATCTCAATTTGTAGCAGAACATGGTGATAAAGTTTGTCCAGCAAATTGGAAACCAGGTGAAGAAACAATTGCACCAAGTCTAGACTTAGTTGGTAAAATCTAATTAACTTAATAAATAAATCCTAAGGCTTCCTTTTTTGGGGAGTCTTTCTTAAAATATTAAAAAAATTGAAATAGCTTATAAAAAGGGATTGGAGTAAATACATGAGTCAAGAAATTTATGATTTAATCGTAATTGGCGGCGGATCAGCTGCTTTATCCGCAGGAATTTATGCTGGACGGGCAATGTTGGATACATTGATTATTGAAAAAGATAAAATCGGCGGACAAGTGACCACAACTTCAGAGATTGTAAATTATCCGGCAATCAGAGCTACAACGGGTCCTGAATTAATGGAAGATATGCGTTTACAAGCACTAGATTTTGGCGTTGATTTTACGACGGATGAAATTATTGATGTAGATTTAAGTCAAACCGTTAAAACCGTGAAATCAGCAACAAAAACCTATCAAGCATATGCTGTAATTATTGCAACTGGAGCATCTGCACGTAAGATTGGTTTTCCGGGTGAAGTAGAATTTACAGGTCGGGGTATCGCTTATTGTTCAACTTGTGATGGTGAATTTTTCCAAGGATTGGATATCTTTGTCTTAGGCGGCGGTTATGCAGCGGCAGAAGAAGCGGTTTATTTAACTCGCTATGGTAAATCTGTAACAATGATTATTCGGGAACCTGATTTTACTTGTGCTAAATTAACAGCAGAAGCGGCTAAACAACATCCTGATATTAAAATTGTCTATAATACTGAAGTTAAAGAAATAACAGGCGATGATTTTGTACGTAAAGCAGTTTTTGTCAATAATCAAACAGGTGAAGAAACTACGTATGAAGCGCCCTCAGACAGCACTTTTGGGATGTTTGTCTTTGCAGGAAATAAACCTAGTACAGAGATCTTTGAAGGCAAAGTTGAATTAGATCGTGGGTATGTACCAACAAATGAAAATATGGAAACAAACGTGGCTGGTGTTTATGCTGCAGGAGACTTGCGAATCAAAGAATTACGTCAAATCGTGACAGCTGTAGCAGACGGTGCAATTGCTGCAACCAGTGCGCAAAAATATATAACAGAAGTAAAAACCAAAGCTGACTTACCAATTGTTAATAAACGTTTAGAGAAACGTTTGGCTGAAGTACATGCTGCAGCCAAAGAAATCCAACCAAAAACGGAGAAAAAGCCTATTAAATCAAGTGGCAATAATACTTGGTTCCCAGATGCAATGAGAGAACAATTAGGGGGGATCTTCGGAAAACTGACAAAAAAAGTTACTCTGCTACAAGTAATGGACAGCAGTGAAGAGAAATCTTTAGAACTAAATTCTTTCCTAACGGAGTTTGCCTCATTAAGCGATAAAATTCTATTAGAAACCATTCAAAAAGGTCAAAAACCTGAATTGGAAACAGCTTATGGTATCGATAAATTACCAAGTGTCGTTGTCTTGAACGACCAAGGTGAATATACTGGGATCAAATTCAGCGGCATTCCAAGTGGTCACGAAGTTAATTCAATTGTTTTGGCAGTTTACAATGTTGGTAGTGCGGGCCAACCAATTGAAGCGCCTGCTGTGGACAAAATCAAAGAATTACCTAAAAAGAAAGTGCAAATTTTTGTTTCGTTAACATGCCATTACTGCCCAGACGTGGTGGCAGCATGTCAAAGAATTGCTTCAATTAATCATAATGTCGAAGCGGAAATGATTGATATTGGTGTCTTTCCGGAATTGAAAACAGAAAAGAAAATCATGAGTGTTCCAGCAATGATTATCGACGATCAAGAAATTGTTTTTGGTTCAAAGAATATGGACGAGATCATCGAGATTTTAGAAAAATAGTTTTTTGAATAAAAAATGCTAGATCAGAAAAGCACTATGCAGTGACCCCAAAAAGTTAGACTGTTATTTGTTGTCTCCTATAGCCTAGACTAATATTCAATTTAAGGGGTGGACTTGTCAAGAAAAATTAGACAATGAATTAAGAGAATTTAAGATGTTACTTATCAAAATCCTTGGGAGATTGAGAAGAAAGTGCTGAATGTAGTCGTTTGGTGTTGTAATACGTTTCAATATATTTGACTATCTCTAGTTGAGCTTGATCAATGCTTGTAAAATTTGCATCATTGATTAGCTCTCTTTTTATTGTTTTATAAAAGTATTCCATCAGAGCATTATCATAAGGATTTTCTTTGCGGCTTATACTAGTAAAGACAGCTTCTTTTTTTCTTAACTTTAACTGGAAGTTAGTGCTTGTGTACTGTGACCTTGATTCGTATGAATATTGAGTCCTACCTACGGTTGTTCTTCCTTACAGGCTTGAAGGAAGGCATCAATTACCAACTGATCTTTCATTCTGAAAGATATTGCCTGTCCAACAATTTTCCGTGAATAAACATCAAGAGTGGTTGTTAAATATAAGGTTCCTTTCCTGAAAAAGATGTAGGGAGTATTTTCTAACCAAATCTTATTTTTTTCTGTCGTAATAAATATTTGATTAAGAAGGTTTGGATGAGAGAGGGCAGCTCGTTTTCAATTGTAATGAATGAAATGACAAAGATTACTTTGTCAGATACCATAAAAAATGCAAGAATTTACTGGAGAAAATGATGAACTAATTCCAGATGGGGAGGTTTTAGAACAATTAGCGGATGGTGAATTGCAAATGCTCCTTTGCAGCTGTGTATTGGATCATTTTTTTGTCTTAAATTACAGTCTAAAAAAATTCTATTATATACGTTGAGTAAGAATAGATTTGTATGGCTTCTCTTGTTTTGTTATACTTTTCTTAAACTAAGAAAAGGGGACTCACATGACGATTAGTAGTGATTCAAGTATAGCAGGGAGCGCTTCTGTTTCACTTAGTCAGTCCACAAGTCTATTGAATAGTATAAATGTTGTTCCAACTGCTTCAAGAATTAATGTTTCTGAGAATGCTGCAGCTGAAGAATCTATTTCTACTTTTCAAAATGGGTTAAAACAAATGTCGACTAGCGTTGTGTCAGCGGGTGATAATATTCATTCTGTAGCCAAAGAATTTGAGTGTATCGATCAAAAGATAGCACAGCTTCCCAAATTTAATTTTCCTGGAGGATTTTCATGAGCGAGGTAGAAAAGCAGCAAGAAATAGAAGATAAAAATTATCATTATCGGTTAAAATTGGAACAGCTGCAAGATGACCAGTTGGAGATTCGCAAAGAACGAGCAAGAATAGAGTTCTTACAAGAAGAGTTCTTTGACTTGCAACAGAAGGAACAAGCCTTATACAATGCTGTTATCGCAAATTCAGAGCCAGACGAGCGTGCTTTTTATGAAGTACGTGGTGACGAAAGCCTTCATTTGGCCAAAAAAGCGCAAAGAGAATTTGATGAAGAGCTAATTCTACTTCAAAAAGAAGAACGTTTTCTATTTGAGAAAGAAGAGAAAGTACGTACCGAACAACAAACCTTTCTGAAGATGAACGGAAAGGAGAAAACGGATGGGACTTAAATTTTATGTTGGCGAAGCACAAGCACGAGCTTCACAAGCAGCACAATTAAACAGTCACGCAAGTCAAGCAATGGCTTCATTGCAACAAAGTATCCAGTCGTTTTTGTCAGCGCCACTATCAGGAAAAGCGTATGATTTAGCAAAAAATTATTTCATGGTTGCCTATACGCCGTTGTGTCGTTCAGCAATTATGACAGGTGAGGCATTGGAAGCAGCGCACAAGAAATTTCTAAGTGAATACCAAAGTACAGTGAGTAGTATAGACTTAGATGAAGATCAATTGCTAGAAGAGATCCAACGTGGGGAGCAATTGTTACAACAGATCGATCACTTGATTAGTACGGCTAAGACACAACGTCCAGATTTGAAAAGACGAGGAATGAACGCCTACGATGCTATCCAAAAACAACGAGAGAAGCTAGAAAAATTTCATGACTATAACGTGCGATCAGGAAGTTTCTTTTCAGAATATCAAGCAAGCCAACAAGAATTTAATGCAGGCATTGCACAGGTAGAAGGCTGCAAAGCGTGGAATGCCTATACAGGTACGTTTGATATCAGTAAATTAGATATGAATTGGGCAAAACCAATTACTACTCGTTAGGAAGATCGCCAGAAAAAAATTGATGCTAAAGTAAAAGCCTATAACCTTGCCAATCAAGAAATCACGACGAAGTTTGATGAATACGGCAATGTGACAGGTGTCTATGTTGATGGGAAATTTGATGCAGAATTAACTAATACATTGCAGGAAGCAATTAGAACGCAGAACTTCAACTTGATTAAAGGTTTTGGTTCAGGATTTATCGATCAACTAGCGAATAATAACGGTAAATCATTATTAAACGAATGGTTTGGTGAACGAAAAGTCGGAGCAGAACTTTCAGGAACACAAAGCTATGCGATTGGTCAATTTGTTGCGGACTTAGCTTCTTTAGTACAAGGTGGAGCAGAGTTTATAGGCGGTGGATTATGGGCATTTGGTGGTTCAGCAGCTTCTACTTACTTTTCAGGTGGAGCAGGGGTCGTTACAAGTGCTTGGGGAAATTTAGGTAACGGCTATAATTATGACTCTGGAAAGTCTGTTAAGAATATGGATGAATTTTTTGAAACAAAATTTGGATCGGAGTTAAAGGATAATTCAACAAAAACTAAAAAACGAGTAGATGGACAAACTGTCTATAAAGTTGATAAAAAGACAGGAAATCTCAAAAAAATGACCAAGTTTATCTTGATGGACTTCATAAAGATCATTTAGAAGTGTTTGATAAAAATGGAAATCTTAGAACCATTTTAAATTTAGATGGTAGTATAAATCTTTATAAATACTATAAAGCGATGGGTAGGAAATTAAAATGAAGGAAGACTTGAAATTTATATATAACTTCATAGCTAGTGTAAATTCTCAAAAAGGGAATAAACTGCTGAAAGAAGAAACACGTCTTTTTTTATAAAAAATATTCTTTTATAAAGTTGAATAAAAAATATTGTAATTACTAGTGATTACATGATAAGATGTAGAAAAGAGGAGGTGCATAATATGGAAACAGTAAAGGCAAGAAAGCAAGGTAACGCAATAATGGTTACTTTGGCAAGTAAGTTAGCAGTAAAAGAAGGACAAGAATTTTACTATTTTAAAGATGAAGAGGGAATCATTTCTCTAATACCTAAGGCCGAGGACTTTTTTCAAAATGCAAAAAAAGGTGAGTTTGTAGATGATGAAGATGAATTGTCATTGAATTTTGTTCCTAATGGAAGTGAAATAGATGATTAGACAAGGCGATATTGTGACAATAAATTTTGATCCTTCTAAAGGGAGTGAAGTTCAAAAAAGACGTCCTGCTCTAGTGATGAGTCGGGACGAATACAACTTATCGTCAAGTCTGATCATTGTTTGCCCGATTACTTCAACAGATAAGCAGCGACCATACTTTCTTCCAATAAACAGCAAAGCATTACAAAAGGATAGCAAAGTGAATACAAAACAGGTTTATTCGTTAGATTATACGGATAACGGAAGCCGTAATGTAAAGGTTATAGGAAAAGTTGAAATGAAAGAATTTTTGAATGTTGCGCAGCACTTCATGTTGAATTTTAATTTTCCATTTCTGTAAAAGATTACTGAAAAATAGTCTGTATTGCAAAGACTATAACATCTATTCGTTTTAGGCACATAAAAGAGGGTTTATTGCGCTGTAAAAATTATGTTATAATAAGAGGGTAGAAAAGGTATGACGGTGGCGACTTCCGAAAGGTGGTGGTGCTTATGAGAATAAGTGCTGAAATCTATGAAAGGAGTTAGCCTTTTGTCCGCATTAGAAGCAGTTCAACTGATTCTAAGCTTTGGTATGTTTACCATTGCTTTGATAAAGTTGGTTGTGGATTTGCTGAAAAACGACAAAAAATAAATGACCGTTCAATAACTTTGGCAAGTTAACGGTCATTTAAATATGAAATTAATTTTTGCTACCGTCTTAAACGGTTCTACTTGGAGGACGTATGTCGAGTACGTCCTCTTTACATATACATAATAACATTTTTGTTATCAAAATTCCAGTCAACAAGCTATTAAAATGCATTAAAATTCCTGAAGAACATCTCTCGTTCGGAAGTAGAGTTTTTTTAAGTGGTACCTGGTGCAACATTCGTTCGTCTTTCTTAAGACGTTCTTTTTTTCTAGTGATAATTATAGGTTAAAATTCTTGAAACTCGCTTAGAATGCCCCTGTGGTGATCCATTTAGAAGCCTAAACGGAAATTTTTCAACGAATCACTGATTTCGTCTTGTGTGATCCCGATATATCGTTTAGTGATTTGTTGATTGGAATGTCCGAATATTTCCATAAGAAAAACAATATCTTTTGTACGCTTGTAGTAGTGATAGCCAAATGTTTTCCGTAGCGTGTGGGTTCCGATATCGTCTCTTTCCAAACCATCTGCCACTTTTTGGAATATTTGATAAACAGCTTTTGGCTGCAGATGTCCAGTTCCTTTTCTGCTAAACCAGTCATTGTCGTCCATGTTTACTGTGTAGTCTTCAATTTGTTTTTGCATGCTCTCTAAATAGAGGGTTCTTTTTTTTCCTGTTTTTTGCTCGATGATTTGGGGAGTACTGGAGTATTTAATATCGCCAACTTTTCGACAAACAATATCGGACATTCTCAGTCCTGTATTAATTCCAAACAAAAAAAGGAAGATGTCTCTCTTTGCAAATTTATTTCGGCGCAAGAAAAATAAAAAATCGCCGATTTCGTTATTTGATCGTAATGGCTGCACGTTGTAACTGTCATTTTTTGATTTAAATGGCACGATTTTTATTTCGATAAATGGCATATTCTGTGTTATTAATCAATTGATAAAGACAGAGACCTACAGCACTCGCTCTAGGTCTTTTTTTGGCGTGATTAGTAAATGAAACGGCGTAATATGATATTCTTTCTTTGTTATATTTTCTGTATAATACATTCAAGACATATAGGAGGAGATAGTATGACTAAACAAGTTATTTTGATTACTGGAGCAACAAGTGGGATTGGGTTTCAAACTGCAAAATTTTTAACTGAACAAGGACATACAGTATATGGTGCAGGTCGAAGAGTGGATAAATTGAAGGTGTTAAAAAATGGAGGGGTCAAAAGTGTGCAGATGGATGTCACAAATGAAGAATCCATGAAAAGTGCGGTGCACTACATATTGAAACAAGAAGGAAAAATCGATGTATTGATCAATAATGCTGGTTATGGATCGTATGGATCAGTAGAAGATGTTACTATTGAAGAGGCAAAAAAGCAATTTGAAGTGAATCTTTTCGGATTGGCCAGACTAACTCAACTTGTTTTGCCTCATATGAGGTCTCAGAATTATGGACGTATTATCAATACTTCCTCAATGGGTGGACGTCTTACAAGCTTCATGGGTGCTTGGTATCATGCAACTAAATATGCACTCGAGGGGTTTAGTGATGCGTTACGAATGGAAGTGAAGCAATTCGGTATTGATGTTGTTCTAATTGAACCAGGAGGGATCAAAACGGATTGGGGATTTATTGCAGCAGATCATTTAGAGGAATCTGCAAAAAGTGGAGCTTACGCTGAAATAGCGAAAAAAACAGCTAAGGGAATGAGAAAACAATATAGTGGGAATATGATGTCAAATCCGATAATTATTTCAAAAGCAATTTCAAAAGCAATCAATAGTAGCAAACCAAGGACAAGATATCTCATAGGATTTGGTGCTAAACCATTGGTTTTTCTGCACACCATTCTACCAGACCGAGTATTTGATTACATCATGATGCATGCGAGTTGATATCAAAAGAAGGGAATTATATGAAACTAACAATCACAAAGCAGTTCCAGAATTTTATTAGCAGTCAAGGTTTATCTTTAGAGCATTTACTTCAGCAAGCAAATATTCCAAATTTGTTATGGAGAGAAGAGCTGGTGGTAAATGAACAGCAGTATTATGATCTCTTACAAGTATTCAATCAATACGTGTCAGATCAACAAATTTTAGCATTCAGTGAGATTGAGAACATAAATATGTTCATGCCTCCCATCTATGCTGCGTTATCAGCTGAAAATGGAATGGAGGCTCTCAAGCGATTTATCAGCTATAAAAAATTGATTGGACCAATCACTATAGGGATGGAGGTTGAAGGAAAAACGGTACAAATATGGTTTTCCTTTGTCTTCCCAAATCAGGAATTACCCCGTTTTGCGTTATTGAATGAACAATTACTTCTACTAAGTCTACTGAGAAGAGGGAGTAAAAAAGAAGTCACTCCCTTGCTGATAGAGGGTCCTTTTGAATATGGAGAATCCATTAAACAGTATTTGAATTGCAATCCAAGAAAAAGTCGAGAAAATTTATTGGTCCTTAAACTTGAAGATTTAAAGTATCCATTTTACACACAAAACAATATTATGTGGGAATTTATTGAACCGGAGTTAAAAAATAGATTAGTAGCTGCTTCGACTCCGAAAACATTTGTAGAGACTATTCAAAAGGTGCTATTTCAAGTAATTCCCAGCGGTAATTTTTCTTTACAAGATGTGGCTTTAAAAATTGGAATAAGTACACGAACCTTACAGCGAAACCTACAAGCTGAAAATACAACATTTAATCGGCAACTCCAAGAAGCGCAAAAAGTATTAAGCTTAAACTTTCTTCAAAATAATAATTTGAGAACCGCTGAAATTGCCTATCTAGTTGGATTTTCAGAAGTTAGTTCATTCTCACGAGCATTTAAAAAGTGGACAGGGAAAAATATCTCTCAATATAAACAAGATTTAGAAAAAAATTATTAACTGAAATGATTAGCTTCTATTTCGAAGGGTCAATCCTTTAAGTAGTTTAAGTAGAAAAGTATTTTTACTTTAAAAGAATAAAGAGTGTCCAGAAAATGGTCATTTTCTGGACACTCTTCTTTTACATATTTCAAAAGCAAGAAAAGTTCATTCAGATGGCATACAATTTCAAGGCTTTCGCTATATAAATACCAATCTATCTGCCTACGTTGGGGAGTCTGTTCAAATTAGATACAATCCGAAGGATTTAGCCGAAATTAGAGTGTTTTTTCAAAATAGATATTTGTGCACAGCAATAGCTCCCGTACTTTCAGATTTAAAAGTAGATTTTAAAGATATCGCAACTGCTAGAAATAAAAGAAGGCGACAGTTGAAAGAAAAATCGTCTAAGATTAAATCTGTCGCGGATACACTAATTGAAGACAAGCTACCAGAAGTTGCGTTAAAAAATGAGACAAGTAAAAAATCTAAACTGAAGAGGTACTTCAATGACTAAGAAAAAGCCGTTTATTGAAACAAAAGAGTACAAACGATTTGCGGAGTTTTGCGATGCGTGTATAAAGTATAAATATATTGGTGTCTGCTATGGTGCTCCGGGTGTAGGCAAAACATTATCGTCTCATCATTATACAAATTGGAATGTTATAGGATCACAATTAGATTATCAACTACTTTCAAAAGTAGTAGAAGCTGCCACAGAAGAGATAGTAGCAGCCAATAAAATATTTTGCACAGCTCCCGCAGAAAAAGCCTCAAGAATAAGTTTAGATATCCGGGATCTAGGGTATAAATTATCTTATGGAAAAGCGATATATCAAGCAAAGAAAAGCGGGATTGAGGTAGAAACAGCTATGGTCAGCGATTTTAATGAAGTGAAATTAATTATCGTTGATGAAATTGACCGTTTGAAACTCCAGCATTTAGAGCAACTAAGAGATATCTACGATCGAAATGATTTAGCTATGGTGTTTATTGGCATGCCTGGAATAGAAAAAAGATTGTCTCGCTATCCGCAATTATACTCTAGGATTGGTTTCTCCCATGAATTTGATAAATTAAGCAAAGACGAAACCCATCATATATTAGAATATAAATAGTCAGAATTTGGTATCCCAATAAAACTAGAAGATTTTTCAGATTATGAGGCAATCACTAGTATCACAAAAATTACCGGTGGAAATTTTCGTCTGATTCATAGACTCTTTGCCCAAATCGATCGTATATTAGAAATCAATCAACTAAAAACAATTTCCGTAGACGTTGTAGAAGCAGCTCGAGATAGTCTTGTCATTGGCTTAAGATAAGAAATGAGGCGTTCAAATGAAAATGGTTTATGCAGCTATGCATGATAACAAATCTGGGATTCAATTTCTTAGAAATCAAATTACAGAATTAGGTATTAAACGAAGTTTTATTGATCCACCTTCTGGTAAAAATACAAGCAAAACTGAGTTCCAATCAATGCTAGAAACGATTCAACCAGGAGACAAAGTGATTGTTATGACGCTCAATCACTTAGGTAAAAATTATCATGAAATACATGATCGAGTAATCTCTATACACTCAAAAAAAGCTCAATTAGTGGTTACAGATGCGCATTTTTTGGATTTTGAAACGGATAACCAGCAATTCAATGAATTAGGATTTCAGTTGTTCGTGGATCTTCTGGAAGAAATCCCTCGTATAAAGAGAGTTTGGAATAAAGAGCGTCAGTTACAGGAGATTCAGCAAGCTAAAGAAAAGGGAATATACAAACGTAAACCGACAACCTATTCTGCAGATACTGAAAATCCTAAAAATCGTGCCACCTATTTTCAAATTAAGAGTATGCTCATGAGTGGCTTTCCAATTGCGACTATTAAAGAAATGACAGGCGTTACTCGTTCGACAATTTATCGTATAAAAAAAGAACTAGAGCAAACTTAGCTTTAGTTCTTTTTGCGCTTTGTGTATAGATTGAAAAAGAAATGCCATTTAAATCAAAAAATGACAATCCTACAATATCCAAGCTTTTTAGTTATTTAAGTGAAAAAAATTAGGAATAGCCCTTAAGGGTGATTGAAGGAATAAAAGTTCCTTCTAAATACATATTACGAGGATCAATAATTTAGCTTAAGGAGGAACGTATGAAAATAGAGTTTCGTTTGTTGGATAAGACAACAGAGACATTTAGAATAGTCTATTTCGAAAGATGGAATAATAAAGAACCTTCTTTTACAAGTGATCCTCAATCAGCAAAACAATATTGGCATGATCGATTAGCTGAAGAGGATATTAATTTACTTCAAAAGGCAAAATCAGAAACGGCCATTACTATATCAATAAAGTTGGTGCCATAACTAACCTGTTGGTATGTCACAAAAAACGGTGACTCCATATATTAAAAATTGTGCAAAAGTAATATCGTATCTAACTTATAATTCTGATTTTTTAGACAAGGGAGTAGCCCTCCTTCACCCAACTCATTTTACGCATTAATCCATTTTCTTATTTGAGTATTAATTTTAAATGCATATTTTTTTGCAAGTGAATTAATCCCTACCTTTTGAACCAGATACTCACGAACGGCTTTAAGCTTAAATTCAAAACTATATTTGCCATAAAAAAAACTCCAAAAGTTAGATTTCCAAGCCTAACTTTTGGGGATCGGTTCACCAGTGATTTTCTGATTCAACGTTTACTTACTTTATGGTCACTAATTTTTTTAAAGGTTCAACACCAAAATGTTTTTCTTGGTATAGAAGAATTTCCGCACAGGCACGACTATCTTCTAAAGCATCATGGTGATTGTCTAAGCTAATATGTAAATTTTCGCAAACTGTATTTAATTTGTGGTTAGGCATTTCGGGAAAAAGTTTTCTACTTGTTTTTACTGTGCAAAGCGAAAGATAATTCGGCTGGTTTAACCCATAATAATCTAGACATCCAGCTAGGACACCGCAGTCAAAAGGTGCATTATGAGCAACAACTAAGCTATTTGGCTGAAAACAAGCTTGAATTTGATTCCAAACTTCTGGGAATTTAGGTGCATTTGTCACATCTTCTGGTCGGATTCCATGAATCTGGATATTTTTCCAGAAAAAATCAGTTTCTGGTTTGATTAATGAGTAATATTCATCTACGATTTTACTATTTTCTACTTTTACTAATGCCACAGAACAAGCGCTATGTTTGGCGTAACTGGCAGTTTCAAAGTCAATGGAATAAAAGTTCATGGTCATTATCCCTTTCAATTTAAATTAATTTATACATTTAGTATAGCAAAAAATATAGCTGTTCGTAAGGTTTCTGAAGAAATATTAACATATTTTAAATAAAAAAAGTCTATTTTCAAAAAAGGAATAACTAAAATAGCGTGAATGGGATGAAATTCTCTTTTAATTAAACTATACTATAAAAAGAATCTGCTTTAAAATGAAGAGCGATCTTAAGTAGTTGTTTGAGAGGATGTATATAAATGTTAACAAAGTTATTAAAAGGCTACCCTTTAATTACAAAATTTAATTGGGGAATCGCTGCGATCTTAATCGGGCTAAATGTTTATCTTTATCCTAGGTTACCGCAAGTTGTACCGATCCATTTTAATCTATTTAACCAGCCCAGTAATTTTGGCGGTAAAATGATTATTTGGATTTTTCCATTAATTTTTGTTGCATTTTCAGTTTTTTTCAACGAATCTAAGTTAGATGCTGTCTTTTCAAGATCAGTGAAAAGAAATCAGCTTACTAAAATGGCCTTTATGATTTTTCAATTAGTTTTGTGGGTGTTGATATTAAGAGCTTATTCTGCTTATTTTTTATTTATTTAAATACAAAAAGAGAAGGACAAACTTAAAACATTTTTTGTCCTTCTCTTTTTGTTTACTTAACGGTTAAATCTACCTCTACGGGACAATGGTCGCTCCCAGTAATTTCTGTATGAATTTTTGCATCGGTCAAAGCATCTTTCAGTCCATCTGAAACAACAAAATAATCAATTCTCCAGCCAGCATTATTTTTCCGTGCATTAAAACGATAACTCCACCAAGAGTAAACACCTTCTTGATCGGGATAAAAATAGCGGTAAGTATCTACAAATCCACTATCCAATAGGTCTGTAAATTTTTGACGTTCTTCTGGTGTAAACCCAGCATTTTTTTGATTCGTTTTCCAATTTTTTAAATCAATATTTTGGTGAGCAACATTTAAATCTCCGCAAAGAATCACTGGTTTTTCTTTGCTTAACGCTTTTAAATAATCGCGAAAGGCATCTTCCCAAGTCATGCGATAGTCCAAACGTTTTAACTCATTTTGAGAATTAGGCGTATAACAAGTAATCATGAAAAAATTTGGATATTCTAACGTGATTAAGCGGCCTTCTTGATCGTGTTCCTCTAAGCCCATCCCATAACGAACGCTTAAAGCTTCTTCTTTAGCAAAAATTGCTGTACCGGAGTAGCCTTTTTTTTCTGCATAATTCCAGTATTGATGATAACCAGGAAGCTCCAAATCGATTTGACCTGCTTGTAATTTTGTTTCTTGCAAACAGAAAAAATCTGCATCTAATTCATTAAAAACTTCCATAAAATTTTTCTTCACAACTGCTCGTAAGCCATTGACATTCCAAGATATACATTTCATTTATTCTTCACCTCGATTCTATTGTAACAAGAAATTGGCTGATTTCAACAAAGAAAGAACTTGGAATCAAAATTAGAGGCAAACGTTTTCTATTTTTTTACATCTGAGATATTTCCTGATATGCTGAACAAGTAGAAAAACGTTGAAATTGAACGTTTAACTGAAGGGGGATTTTTGATGAAAATAGGCGTCATTGGTTTAGGAAATATAGCTCAAAAAGCTTATTTGCCTGTATATGCTCAGTTTAGAAATAAAGCGACATTTGTTTTATCAACAAGAAATGAACAAACACGTAAAGAAATCAGTGGAAAATATGGATTTACAGAAACAACTGCAACAATCGATGAATTAATCCAAACAGGAATCTCTGCTTGTTTTGTTCATGTTGCAACAAAAGTTCACGGGCAAATTTTAAAGCAGTTGTTGGAAGCAGGGATTCATGTTTTTGTCGACAAACCTTTAAGCGAAAATTTAGCAGAAGTCAAAGAAATTCAAGAGTTGGCAGCAGCTAAAAATTTATTGCTGATGGTCGGTTTCAATCGAAGATTTGCGCCATTCGTAGATGAACTGAAAGCAGTTAAAGATAAGAATATGTTGTTAATTCAAAAAAATCGCATCGCAGCCAAAGAAACGACGGATTTTGTGATTTATGATTTATTTTTACATGTTGCTGATACCTTAGTTTATCTTTTAGACGAAAAAATTGGTCAAGTTCAGACTAAAATTGTAGAAGAAAACGGCTTATTACAAAGAGCACTAATCCAAGTTGAAACTGAAAAGATGACAGCAATTGCTTCGATGAATTTAATTTCTGGCGCAAATACAGAAACATACCAGCTAATGAGTCCGGAAGGTACGTTTACTTTAGAAAACTTAACTGAATTAACCATTCAAAATAATCAAGAGACAAAGTATAAAAGTTTTGGAGATTGGACAACAACATTAGAAAAAAGAGGGTTTCATCAAATGATAGAATCCTTTATTACCGCTCTTGAAACGAAGGATCACAGTATATTAAGACAAGACAATATTTATCTTAGCCATGAATTATGTGCCAAAATGATTCACCAGCATCAACAACATATTTTATAGACTCAGACTAGAAAGTTTTCTTTCGGCATGCTAGAATAGATTGGATGTTTGAAAGAGAGGAACGACTTTCGATGAATAAAATTGAAATGATAAACGAATTGAATGATATAACTTTACTATTTGATGAACCTTTAATGAATTTTACGTTTACAAAAACTGGTGGACCCGTAGATGTACTAGCTTTTCCAAAGTCTAAAGATGAAGTAGTACGCTTAGTTAATTATTGTCGTACAAATGAAATCCCGTGGCTTGTTTTGGGAAATGCTAGTAACTTGATTGTACGAGATGGCGGTATCCGCGGCATGGTTATCATGTTAGAAAAAATGGATCAGGTTTCAGTTCTAGGCGATCAAATAATTGTTGAAGCAGGAGCTAAATTAATAGACACAACTTATGTTGCTTTGGATCATGACTTAGCTGGGTTTGAGTTTGCTTGCGGGATTCCCGGAAGTATCGGCGGAGCTGTTTACATGAATGCTGGTGCGTATGGTGGCGAAATCAAAGATGTATTTGTTTCTGTAGATATTTTACTGGCAGACGGAACGATTCAAACACTTTCAAATGCTGATATGGATTTTTCTTATCGTCATAGTGTGATTCAAGAAATGCATTGCGTCGTACTCGAAGCTAGATTTGCTCTAATTAAAGGGAATCATAGTGAAATTAAAGCTAAAATGGATGAACTAACAGAATTGAGAGTGTCAAAACAACCATTAGAATATCCATCTTGCGGTAGTGTTTTTAAGCGACCAGAAGGACATTTTACTGGTAAGTTAATTCAAGATGCAGGCTTACAGGGATTAAAATGGGGCGGAGCACAAATTTCTGAAAAACATGCGGGCTTTATTGTCAATATCGATCACGCTACAGCGACTGATTATGTTGAACTGATTGCCCATATCCAAGAAGTGATTCAAGAAAAATTTGCTGTGGCGTTAGAAACAGAAGTTAGAATCATTGGTGAAGAACAATAACAAAAAGAACCTTTCAGCTCGAAAGGTTCTTTTTGTTAGCTATTCAGCGTTTGCTTGTAAATCTTCAATTTCAACAACTTTTAGATTTTTACGCTCTAAATTTTCCACGATTACCGCACATGTTTCTTCAGTCGTTTCTGCTGGTAAAGTGATCAATGTACGACGGATAAATTCATCTTCACCAATATCAAGTGTGATACAGCTGGCAATGCTGCTATGTTTAGCAATAATCTTAGTCATAGCGGCCAAATCACCTTGTCTGCCAGTCGTAGCAATCGTTAAAACATAACTGCCACGCTGGATATTCCAAGATTGAGCTAAGATATTTAATAAGGTACTGTGTGTTAGAATACCGTAAAAATGGTTACTCTCATCTAATACTGCAATATAAGGCAATTCTTTAATTGTAAAGAAGACCTTAAAGAATGATGTATTCACAAAAATGAATTTTGTTGCATTTTTTAATAAATAAGTCACTGGTAAACTCATATCGCCGCCGTTAGCTTTATGACGATAGATGTGCATTTTATAAATATTTCCTCTAAAAATCTTCCCTGATTCATCAAGAATAGGCACACAACGATAGCCTGAGTCTTCAAGAATTTTTAATGCCTCTTCTAAAGTGCAAGATTCATTAACAGTCGTCAGATTCTTCTTTTTAATAACAACGGATTTTAATAACATGGTCAGCCCCCCGTAGGTTAAATTCTTTTGTCATGCTTATAATAACATAAGTTGAATAAAAACCATAGTTTATTGAGTATCCATTGACATCTAGGGGAAAGAATGATAATGTTAGTTAGTAAATTTGTGAATAGAGGAGGTCGAACAATGGCAACAAAGAAATCAGCACTTGCTTGTTCAGTTTGTGGCTCCAGAAACTATTCTAAAGCCGTCAGTGAAGGCAAACGTGGAGAACGGTTAGAAATTAAAAAATTCTGTAAATACTGTCAAAAATACACGTTACATAAAGAGACGAAATAGATTATGGAGGTATTCAAATGAAATTTTTACGTAGCGTTGCCGCTGAGATGAAACAAGTTTCTTGGCCATCAAAAAAACAATTACGCAAAGATACGTTAGTTGTAATCGAAACATCAATTCTTTTTGCAGTACTATTCTTTGTAATGGATACAGCGATTCAAACTGTATTTGGCTGGATTCTTAAGTAATTCTGGCTAGTAATTTATTACAATTGGTGCTATAATTACAGGCGAGGAAAAACTTCGGGGGACTGAGGTTTTTTTATTTTCACAAAAAAACAAAACGAGTTTCGAGTATGCTTGAATCTCTTAATTTATTGTTCATAAAACTATTAAACTTAAGGAGTCGAATCAATCATGGAATCATTTGAAAAAAATTGGTATGTACTACATACATACTCTGGTTACGAAAACAAAGTCAAAGCGAATATTGAATCACGTGCACAAAGTATGGGAATGGGCGATTTTATTTTCCGCGTTGTTGTACCTGAAGAAACTGAAACAGAAGTTAAAAATGGTAAGTCAAAAGAAATCGTTCATAAAACTTTTCCTGGATATGTTTTAGTAGAAATGACGATGACAGATGATTCTTGGTACGTTGTTCGTAATACACCAGGCGTTACTGGTTTTGTCGGCTCACACGGAGCAGGAAGTAAGCCAGCACCGTTATTGCAAGAAGAAATTAACCATATCTTACGCTCAATTGGTATGAGTACTCGTCAATCTGATTTAGATGTTGCGTTAGGTGATACTGTTCGAATTATCGAAGGTGCTTTTTCTGGGTTAGAAGGAGAAGTTACCGAAGTTGATGACGAACGTCAAAAATTAAAAGTTAACATTGATATGTTTGGTCGTGAAACAAGTACAGAATTAGATTTTGAGCAAGTAGATACGATCTAAGTAGACCGTTAAACAGAAGCCTTTTTCACCAGTAAATTACGTGGACTTGCTTCTGTTTTGTTCTATAGTTAGAAGTAATAGGGCCGAAGCAAAATGGATCAAGTTTTGTTCGGTCTTTCTTATTTGAGTAAACAGGTTAAGGTGATTGAAATGAAAAAAAATAAAATGTATGTTCTAATTATTTTATGCGGATTGCTGATTGCGGGATGCTCAGGCAAAAAAACGGCTGAGATTAAGCAGCAAGAATTGTCTAAAGAGCCTACTTCTGAAATTCAAGAACGAAAATCAGCAATTCCAACTCTTTTTATTCATGGCTATGGTGGGGGTAGTAATTCTTTCGGTAATATGATAAATCGTTTAGAAAAAGACAATCTCACCAAAAAAGAACTTGTTTTAACTGTAAACGGGCAAGGAGAAATCCAATCCCAAGGGGCTTTAACCAAGCAGAAAGATAATCCTAGTATTCAAGTGCTTTTTGAAGAAAATAAAAGTAACGAATGGAATCAAGCTGAATGGATTAAAAATTGTTTGCAATTCATTCAAGATAATTATGAGGTAACTGAGGTTAATTTGGTCGGACATTCTATGGGTGGCGCTAGTTCGTTACGTTATTTGACGACTTTTGGCAATGATCCGAGTTTACCTAAGATTAATAAATTTGTTGCAATAGCAGCACCATTTAATAATTTTGTGGAATTACCGTCAGATGAATCTGTGGATAGCGTTATCGCCAACGGTCCTAGCATTCAAAGTGAGCGTTACGCAGATTATGTCTCTGGAATGGATCAGGTCACTAGTAATATGCAAGTACTGTTAATTGCTGGTGATGTAGAAGATAGTAGTTTGAGTGATGGTACTGTTCTTGTGACAGATGCACTAAGCGTTGTGTCCTTATTTAAAAATCATGGTAACCAAGTACAGGAGAAAATCTTCTATGGAAAATCGGCGCAGCATAGTCAGTTACATGAAAACACAGAAGTCGATCAATTAGTAGGTGACTTTTTATGGAGTCCTGTTGAAAGTAAATAAAAGAGAAAGTTTAAACAAAGGAGAGCATCATGAAAATCAGAATGAAAGATATTGCAAAAATGGCCAATGTATCTGAAGCTGCGGTTTCTTTAGTTTTAAATGATAAGCCTTCTAGAATCTCTGAAAAAAAGAAACAAGAAATCAAAGCAATCGCAAAAGAATTAAATTATGTGCCTAATATTGCAGCGCAAAGTTTAGCAAAAAAAGCCTCCAGAACCATTGGTGTTGTGATTCCTGATATTGAAAACCCATTTTTTTCAAAGCTTTGTAAGCAATTAGAAGAACGTTTTAGAGCCAGCGGTTATCTGACTATTATTGTGAACTCGAATGACGATTTTACTGTTGAAAAAAACTTAATTCAAATGCTAGTGAATCGTGGAGTAGATGGCTTAATTATTGCGTTATCCAATGAATCATTTTCGGTTGCGGAAGAACAAGAACGTTTTTTAAAAGAGCTTGATGCGACCTTTATTTTAGTTGATAGATATGTTGCTTTTGGAGAAGTTAACCAAGTTTATTTTGATAGTTTAGCTGGCGGGAAATTAGCCACAGAATATTTACTGCAAATGGGACATCGGGAAATTGCTTTTATGACAGGAGATCTCAATGTACCAAGTACCTTAGATAGAATTACAGGATATAAACAAGCTCTTGAAAACTATGGACTTGAAGTAAAAAACGACTATCTTATTGAAACTGGCTACCGTTTTAAAAATGGGATAGAGAAAGCTGCTGATCTTTTTGCTTTAAATAAAGTAACGGCTGTTGTTTCCGCAAATGATATGGTAGCATTCGGCATTTTAAAACAAGCAATAAAAAAAGAACGGAAAGTACCAGAAGTTTTGTCAATCATTGGTTATGACCGTTTAGAGATAGCTGATATTCTAGACACTTCTCTAGCAACAGTTGAGCAAGACATCACATTATTAGCAGAAAAAACCGTTTCATTGTTAAAAAATATCTTAGAGAAACCAACAAAGTTTCCTAAAAGAATAAGCTTAGAGCCGACTCTTTTTAAAGGAGACAGTGTAAAAAAATTAAATTAGGTATTGACTAATTTTAAATAAAGCGCTATCATTGCATGCAGATAGGTTAAGCGATTAATCGAAAATACTTTTTTATGTTGAAAAAGTATTTTTTTTACACATTTGGTAATGCGCTTAACCTGAGAAGGAGGAAGGAAAAATGTTAGAAAAAAAGAGACCAATTATCATTGATACAGACCCTGGAATTGACGATGCTGTTGCTTTATCTATCGCCTTAAATCATCCAGATTTAGATGTGAAGCTGCTAACGACTGTGGCTGGAAATGTAAACGTAACCAAGACAACTGAAAACACACTAAAACTTGTTTCATTTTTTGATAAACAAGTGCCTGTTGCAAAAGGCTGTGATAAGCCCTTATTAATTCAGCTTGAAGATTCTGCTGATATTCATGGTGAAAGCGGGATGGACGGCTATGATTTTCCACAAACTTTTTTGAAAACGCTTAATATGCATGCGGTTGAAGCGATGAAAGATTGCATTCTGAAAAGTACGGAACCAATTACCTTAGTTCCTATCGCTGCTTTGACTAATATCGCTTTACTTTTCAGTATGTATCCGGAAACAAAGCAAAATATCAAAGAAATTATCATGATGGGTGGCTCTTTATCCAGAGGGAATACCAATACCAGTGCTGAGTTTAATACCTATGTTGATCCGCATGCGGCTCAAATTGTATTCCAATCAGGGATTCCATTAACGATGGTTGGCTTGGATGTCACAAGCACAGCAGTGTTAACAAAAAATGAAACAGAACAAATCAAGGAATTTGGAAAAGTTGGTGAGATGTTTTATTCACTATTCCAGCATTATCGCGGAGGCAGTTTACAGACTGGTTTAAAAATGCACGATGTTTGCGCTATTGCGTATTTAACTGATCCGGGATTATTTACGGTACAGGAAACTTTTGTTGAAGTGGCATTAGACGGACCAGCTGCAGGAGCGACAGTTGCTGACTTGAAAATGAAATATCATGATACAACGAATGCGGTTGTTTGTTTAGATATCGATGTTCCAGCGTTCCAAAAATGGGTTGTTACAAATCTTGAAAAAATAAATTAAAAAGGAGTCTTACTATGATTGAGTCATTATTAGTGTTAGTGGTTTTAGCGGGGATTGCATATTTGATTATTAAAAATTATCATCCTGCGCTAAGTTTAATTACGGGAGCTTTGGTGTTATTGTTTTTCGCTGTTTTACTTGGTCATCCGCTTTATCCGGCTGGTGAAGGAACAGGTTTGGCATTTTTCGACATTTTCCTAAAATTTAAAGATACAATTATCGCTCAAGTCAGTTCAGCAGGAATTGTTATTATGATTTTATTTGGTTACTCAGGCTATATGAATGTGATCGGCGCGAATCAGGTAGCAGTAAATATTTTAGTGAAACCATTGCAAAAAATTAAATCCAAAGCATTATTTGTACCGCTAGTTTTTTTAATGGGGAATTTAATGTCATTAGTTGTTCCGAGTGCGTCAAGTTTAGCGATTATCTTGATGGCAATTTTATATCCAATGTTGGCAAGTATGGGGATTTCTTCTTTAACTGCAGCAGGTGTAATTGCTATGACAGCAACAATTATGCCTACACCATTAGGAGCAGATAACGTGATTGCTGCTCAAACGTTGGGATATGATTTATTAACGTATGTTGCATGGAATGCTAAAATTTCGATTCCAACATTGTTGATTATGGCGGTTGTGCATTATTTTTGGCAAAAATATTGTGACAAAAAAGAAGGCGATTCAGCTTTTATTACAATTGAAGATGATGGATTAGGCAAACAAGAAGAGTCAGATACACCGAAAATTTATGCGTTATTGCCATTATTACCGTTGATTTTGATCTTAGTTGTTGGGATTACTAGTATGTTTGTTAAAGGCATTCAAATGGATATATTTGTTTTGACTTTCATTTCATTTTTTATTGCAGTGGCGTTTGAAACGATTAGACATAGATCGTATAAAAAAATTCAAGATTCCGCAGCTGAAATGTTTAAAGGAATGGGACAAGGTTTTAGTCAAGTTGTGATGCTGGTTGTTGGTGGTTCGTTATTTACAACGGCAGTTCAATCATTAGGAATTATTGATAACTTGATGGCTTCTGTTGAGTCATCAGCTTCGGCTGGTTTAGTCACAACCTTAATTTTTAGTGGTGCTACTACATTATTTGGCATTTTAAGCGGCGGCGGTTTAGCAATGTTCTATGCAGTAATCGAATTAATTCCTGACATTGCAGCTAAAGCAGGTATTGATGGCATTTTGATTACTCTACCAATGCAAATGATTGCCAATTTAGCGAGAACTATTTCACCAGTAGCAGCGGTTGTCATGATTGTAGCTTCAACTGTGGGTGTTAGTCCGGTTCGGATTTTAAAAAGAACAAGTGTACCAACAATTATCGGGATTATCTGTGTTATAGTATTGTCCATTTTACTATTGCCATATTAAAAGCTGGTTGTTATGGAAAATCGGAGTTGAGGAAAAATGGAAATAACTCAGGCAAATAAAAAAATTATCGAAATAGATATCGAAAATCATAGATTATTAAAATTGGTAAATAAAAATCAAATTGTAGCAGTTGCTGTATTAGATAATGATAGTCAGAGAAATTTTACGATAAGAAGAATAGCCACCGAGCCAACTCATTTATCAAATGGTTATGCGTCACTATTGCTAGGTGATATAATAAACAAAGTAAAACAAAAAAAGGGGAAACATATTTATTCAAGTACAAACCACACAAACGTAAAAATGCAGAATTTTTTTAATAAGCATGGTTTTGAAAAAATTTCAGAATACACTGAAATTGAAAGAGAGCATCTGGGTTCTTTCTATAAGTATTTGAAGAAAATATAGGTAAGGAGAGTCCGCGATGAATAAAGTAGTAGTTTTAGGAAGTATCAATATGGATATGGTAATGGAAACAGAGCGATTACCTAAAGTAGGAGAGACCCTTCTAGGGGGAACCATTGACTATTATGTCGGTGGTAAAGGTGCCAATCAGGCAGTCGCGGCAGCTCGAATAGGTGCTGAAGTCTCGTTAGTAGGGAAAATCGGTGATGATACTTTTGGTTCAAAAGTCTATCAGCATTTAAAAAATGAAAAAATTAATATGACAGCTGTGACATCAGAGCAAAATATTTTTACGGGAGTGGCTTCTATTTTCAAACTCAAAGAAGATAATGCGATTGTTGTTTTGCCAGGAGCTAATATGTTGTTAAACGAAACGGATGAACTATTAAGTGAAAAAATTAATACAGGCGATGTACTTTTAACCCAGTTGGAGATCCCGTTAGAAACTGTAAAACGAGGTCTAGCTCTTGCCAAAAATAAAGGCGGGGTGACCATTTTAAATCCAGCACCCTACAATGAAAAAGTTATTGAGATGTTGCCGTTTGTCGATATTATTACACCAAATGAAACCGAATTTGAAGGTTTATTGGGTCATGAAATTTTAGATATAGACAAATTTGAAGATGAAATGTTAAATTGGGCTAAGCAAAATCAAACTCAGTTAATTGTAACTAGAGGAGCTTTTGGAATTTCTTACACGACCGAAAATGAGGTTATTACTATTCCTGCTAAAAAAGTAAATGTGGTTGACACAACCGGGGCAGGAGATACGTTTAATGGTATTTTGGCTGCTTGTATAACACAAGGCGTAGATATAGCTAAGGCTATAGCAATAGCAGGAAGCGGTGCGACACTTTCTGTGACAAAATTAGGAGCGCAAACAGGAATGCCGACGATGGCTGAGGTTGAGGCGTTTTAAATTAATAAAACTTAAAACACTACTTTTTTCTAGATTTAGCAAAAAAGTAGTGTTTTTTAATTATGCAGAAGTTGTTGAAGGATTCGTTTGATTATCTAATATTTCTTTCGCTAGCCGTTGGGCAGTTGGGGTAACTGCCAATCCGCCTTCTGCTGTTTCTTTAAAAATTTGCGGCATCTGGCGCCCAACCTGATACATTGCTGCGACAACTTCATCGGGTGGGATCACACTGCGAATGCCAGCTAATGCCATATCAGCGGAAATAAAGGCTTGAGACGAACCTAAAGCATTTCGTTTTACACAGGGAACTTCAACTAAACCAGCTACAGGATCACAGATTAAACCCATCATATTTTTTAAAGTAATAGCGATTGCTTGGGCTGCTTGATCCGCTGATCCGCCAGCTGCACAAACTAAAGCAGCACTTGCCATGGCACTTGCAGAGCCGACTTCTGCTTGACAGCCGCCTTCAGCACCGCTGATTGAAGAATTATTAGCAATCACTAGGCCGAATGCGCCAGCGGTAAATAAAAAGTCAAGTTGTTGTTCATGAGTTAACTGTAATTTTTCAATGGCAGCCATTAAAACTCCGGGAACAACCCCCGCGCTACCAGCAGTAGGCGTCGCACAAATTAATCCCATATTCGCATTTACTTCATTGACTGCTACAGCATTTCTAACAGCGGTCAAAATAGTTTCGCCGCTTAAAAAATTGCCAGCTTGAATATAGTCATTTAAACGAGTAGCATCGCCGCCAGTAATTCCTGTAACAGAAGTTACTCCATCAACGCCTTCGTTAATAGATTGCTTCATCACTGCAAGATTTCGCTCCATTGTTTCAATAATTCTTTCACGGCTATGTCCGTGATTTTCGATTTCGATTGCAATCATTAATTCAGCAACGGAAGGAAACTCAGCTGCTTGTTTTACTAGATCTTCTATAGAGAAAAACATATTCGTTTGCTCCTTTCGGATAATTTATCAGTCAAAATAATTTACACTGTAGATATGAGGTAATTGAACTAGATTCATGGTGATATCACCAATTTCAGCATGATCAATTTCAATAATCATAATGGCTTTCTCACCTTTTGACTCGCGTGTAACAGTCATTGTACCGATATTAATATTAGAGTTAGATAAAATATTCGTTACTTTAGCAATCATGCCTGGAACATCTTGATGTACGATAATAAAAGTCGGTGTTCCCATCGTTAAAGAAATTTTAAACCCATTTAGCTCAGAAATTTGAATGTTACCTCCGCCAATGGAAATACCGGTTACTGATAATTTTCGTTCACCTTTTGATACCAGCATTTTTACCGAATTCGGATGTTCTGCTTTTTCTTTTAAAGGAACAAACAAAACTTCCATATTTTGTTCATGAGCAATTTTTAAAGAATCAGCTAAACGTTCATCGTCAGGCTCCATATCGAGCAAGCCGCCCACTAAAGCAATATCTGTTCCATGACCGCGATACGTTTTAGCGAAAGATTCATACAAATAGATATCCACCGTATCCGGTTGCTCACCAAAAATACTTCGAACGATTTTCCCGATTCGAGCAGCTCCAGCAGTATGGGAACTACTAGGTCCAATCATCACTGGACCGATAATATCAAAGACACTTTTATAACGTAAATTTTCCATTTTCTTTCACCTATTTTCTTATTTAAAATCAGGATTTTTCTATCGAAAGTCTATCATAATTAGGCAAAAGAAACTAGAATCACAACAAAAATGTGAGGAAAATTTATCCTGTTCTCATTATGCATAGGCAAGAATCGACTTTTGACTGATAAAAGTATTGAAATTTTTCTGAGAGCAGAGTATACTATTTAAGTGTGCATTTTAGCGCATTCAAATTCTTTGATTCGTCAAAGAACGACGTGGGAGGAGAAATCTTCATCTCCAATTAACCACATCACGGACCCAAGGAGGTATGTCTCGTGGCAAAAAAAGTAGAAAAATTAGTTAAATTGCAAATTCCTGCAGGTAAAGCAACACCAGCTCCACCAGTAGGTCCAGCATTAGGTCAAGCGGGTATCAACATTATGGGATTCACTAAAGAATTCAACGCTCGTACAGCTGATCAAGCTGGTTTAATCATTCCAGTAGTAATTTCTGTATATGAAGACCGTTCATTTACATTTATTACAAAAACACCACCAGCTGCAGTATTATTGAAAAAAGCTGCTAAAATCGACAAAGGTTCTGGTGAGCCAAACAAAACTAAAGTAGCGAATGTTTCTAAAGATCAAGTGAAAGAAATCGCTGAACTTAAAATGGCAGACCTAAACGCAGCAGACGTTGAAGCGGCTATGCGCATGGTTGAAGGAACTGCACGAAGCATGGGTATCACTGTAGGATAATTTTATTCTAGAGATCCCTAAGAAGTAGCTTCTCAGTTTATTTCATATTCAAAGATATGAATTACGTGGGAGGTTCGACCGTTATAACCACAATCAAGGAGGAAACAAAATGGCTAAAAAAAGCAAAAAAATGCAAGATGCATTAAAAAAAGTTGAAGCAACAAAAGTATACCCTGTAGCAGAAGCAATCGCTTTGGCTAAAGATACAAATATTGCAAAATTCGACGCAACTGTTGAGGTTGCTTATCGTTTAAATGTAGATCCTAAAAAAGCGGACCAACAAATCCGTGGTGCTGTTGTATTACCTAACGGAACTGGTAAAACACAAAGCGTTTTAGTTTTCGCTAAAGGCGAAAAAGCAAAAGAAGCGGAAGCAGCTGGTGCTGATTTCGTAGGCGATGCTGATATGGTTAACAAAATTCAACAAGGCTGGTTCGGTTTTGATGTTGTAGTTGCAACACCAGACATGATGGCTGAAGTTGGTAAATTAGGTCGTGTGTTAGGTCCTAAAGGTTTAATGCCTAACCCTAAAACTGGTACTGTAACAATGGACGTAACAAAAGCTGTTAACGAAGTAAAAGCTGGTAAAGTAACTTACCGTGTTGACAAAGCTGGTAACATCCATGTACCAATTGGTAAAGTTTCATTTGATAATGAAAAATTACTAGAAAACTTCAATACAATCAACGATGTATTGTTGAAAGCTAAACCATCAGCAGCAAAAGGTCAATACATCAAAAACATTTCAGTTACAACAACATTTGGACCTGGAATCCACGTTGACCAAGCTTCTTTCTAATTTGAAAAGTGTAATAGACCGGTTAGGTTGTGAGAAACTTACTCAAAGATAGTTTTTATCTTTGAAGGAAGTTTATCTATTTTCCAAATAATATGGTCTATGGAACTAGATCAATAGAAAAGCTGGATGAACTCGTTCAGCATTGACAGAAAAATAGGAAATATTGAATGTGACGCTTTATAGTCACATCAGAATTTATCTTTTTTCCGAAATGCTAGTTCAGGAAGCTAGACAATGAGAAAAGCTGAATGATTTTAAAAATTATTCTTGACTCACTCACTTTCCTTGTGGTAAAGTGAGTGAGGTTAATAATTAACTGTACCGAAGACAGTAGGTGACGTAAGTCTTAATTTCCTACCGAGGACAATGATTGATGAGTATATCAATGGTCCCTCTATGTCAACGGTGGCATGGAGTTTTGTTGTTTTACACGACTTTTTGAAAAAAAGAGATGTAAAACAATACTTGGCGAACAAAGTGAGCGAAGTTTCATTCGATTCTTCTAACTGACATATCGTAAACCAAACAAACTCCACCATCACAATTCAGGAGGTGAAAATAAATGAGTGAAGCAGCAATCGCTAAAAAAGAAACCCTAGTTCAAGAAGCAACAGCTAAATTTGAAGCAGCAGCATCAGTCGTTATCGTTGACTACCGTGGTTTAACAGTAGAAGAAGTAACGAACTTACGTAAACAATTGCGTGATGCAAACGTTGAAATGAAAGTTATCAAAAATTCTATTCTTTCACGTGCAGCTAAAAAAGCAGGTCTTGAAGGTTTAGATGAAGTATTTACTGGTCCAACTGCTATAGCTTTCAGTAATGAAGACGTAGTAGCTCCAGCTAAAATCATCGACGAATTTGCGAAAGATGCGAAAGCATTGGAAATCAAAGGTGGCGTAATCGAAGGTAAAGTTTCTTCTATTGAAGAAATTACAGCTTTGGCAAAACTACCAAGCCGCGATGGTTTACTTTCTATGCTATTATCTGTATTACAAGCGCCAGTCAGAAACGTGGCTTACGCTGTCAAAGCAGTGGCAGAGAAACAAGAAGAAGTTGCTTAATTGCAATCTGATTCAAACATATTACTAAATACTAAAAAAACAATTTTAATTTAAATGGAGGAAATTCAAATGGCATTAAACATTGAAAACATCATTGCTGAACTAGAAACAGCAACTATCTTAGAATTAAGCGAATTAGTTAAAGCTATCGAAGAAAAATTTGACGTATCAGCAGCAGCTCCTGTAGCAGCAGCTGGACCAGCAGCGGGTGGCGCAGCAGAAGAACAAACTGAATTCACTGTAGAATTAACTGCAGCTGGAGATCAAAAAGTTAAAGTTATCAAAGCAGTTCGTGAAGCAACTGGTCTTGGCTTGAAAGAAGCTAAAGCTGTAGTTGATGGCGCTCCTGCACCAGTTAAAGAAGGCGCATCTAAAGAAGAAGCTGAAGCATTAAAAGCTACTTTAGAAGAAGTTGGCGCTTCTGTAACATTAAAATAATAGACTTAACTGTCTTTGGACGTTTAATCCGTTGTATATCAAGGGGTTAGGCGTTTTTATTTTATGTATTTTGTCTTTATTATACGTTTTAAAAGCTTATATTTGTTCACTTTTTTGTTTTTATAAATTTGCTAAGTACATTCTAATTTCCAATTAATCTTTAAACAATCTAGATAAAGTACTGAGTGATTTTAGAAGTATTTCTTATTTCAAGAGAAACCTTAGTTTTATTAGCAGTAAAACTAAAGAAAAAATCTAATGACAAACATAAAACAAATGTCTATCATTAGATTTATATATAACGTATGTCGCAGCGACTTGATTTAATTCTTATTAATAACTATGATTGTTATGGTGTAATATTAGCGTCAATTACATTATAAAAAGCATTAGGTGTATCCGCGATATCCCAAACAGCTAAAATTACGTGGTACCCAGAACGATCACTCGGGATGTTAACTTTATGAACTTCGTTGATAACTGGAAGGCTACCATCATGGCTGACTTCTGAAATTTTTTCAAAAGATTCGCGAGAGAGAGGTTCGTTTGGATTCCATCCGTTTTTTGTAATGTAATAGTGCCATTTTGTCGTGCGGTGTACAGCTGTATAGTGCCATCTGATATCAAGATTACCAGTACTTATGTCTTGTTTTGTCCATCTATTTTCAGATTGGTCATCTAAAACAAAATCACCAATTTGACCTAATCCACCTTCAGCAGAAGCAATTCTGCCATCTCTAGGACCTCTTTCAGGGAATCCTTTTAAATACTCAAGCGACTGTGGATTAGAAATTACATTTCCATAAATAGCATGTGCTTGCACCCAACCTAATCTTTGGTTATCCAAATAACCTTGATAGCCGCGACTAATTGGAGAACTTACATATCCGTGGGCTGAGGCTTGTTTTGGGGTAAATAAAACACATAGTGAAACGAGCGTGATAACAAGAACAACAGAAAAACGACTTTTTTTCGTAATCATAAATTTCCTCCTGATTTTTATGGTTTCGCTTTCATTTTCTGAATTACTTTTTATTATACCGCCTTTCAGTTTTAGTAAATGTTATAGCGCTATATCATTTATTAAACTATAACATGAAACAAATAGAGTATAAGTGTCAAAGTAGGCTAGTAAGTAGAAAAGAATGATTATTATGACATTTCTAAATTTGTTATAATTAAATTTTATAAGGAGATTTACATTTATCGCTTGTGTTGTAGTTGGGTAAAATGTTTAGATAGTTTTAGAGTAAAAAGTATCTGAGAAAGAGATGATATAATTGAACTACGAAATTTTAATGAGAGACGATCCAGAGTGGTTAGCTACAGCAGAAACTATCAATAATGCAGATTGGAAAGCAGCAAAATATTTAGCTAAAAAAATGCGTACTGGAAAATTTACGGATTGGGAAGGTATTGTAGTTGCGAAGGATGAAGATACAATTGTCGGGTTTTGTTCTTTTGTTAAAAAAGATATTGTGGATTCAATCAATTACACCCCGTATATAGCCATTGTATATGTGGATCCGAATTACAGAGGACGCAAAATTAGCAAAGAATTAGTGATGATTTCAGAAAAGCAATTGAGGAGAATTGGCTTTCATGAAGTTTATATCGTTACTCAGCATGTGGGCTTATATGAAAAATGGGGATACGAGCAAATAGATCAATCAACAGACACTTTTGGTAGACCGATGAGGGTGTTACGGAAATTCTTATAAAAAGTTGTATAGTAAGAATTAAAAAAAACGAACGTAATCTTCTCTATAAGGTAAGCGTGTTAATTGCGTTTTTTGTTTACGTATGTTTGAATTTATAGCTGTTTGTCTTATCTCAATAACAATATAAAGTGGTTCAAAGAATACCCCAATTTGACAAAATTGTCGATCAGGGTATTTTTTTACAGAAAAACACAAGGAAACTTCACAATTCTCATTTATAGTAAATACATCAGGAAAAATAATTTTAAGAGGTGGATAATATGAGTTTATTAAAATCAGCAGTAAAATATAAAGCAGCAAAATCAGTAACAAATAAAGTTGTAGGTGACGGCTTATTATCTTCAGTAATTGCCGCAGATATGGTAAAAAAGAGTAACGCAAGAGGTAGACGCAAAAAAGCAGAAAGAAAAGCTAGAAGTTAGCCGGATTTGTGGGGATGTCTGTTTACAAATATTTAACTCCATGATATATTTAATGTCCTTAATAAATAAAAAAAACACCCAAACGAGCGATGCAACCTTCCCCAAGATTTTTTATGCTCAATAGGTGTTTTTTTATTTTCTTATAGAAGTGTAAATTAAAATGAATAAAAACACAAATAATAAGCTGAAAGGCTTGTTTTTAAGAGTGTAGTGTAACACACGTTATTATTTATTGGTAATAAAAACACAATTAATACTACATGTTGTAAACCTTTTCTCTTTTTATAAACGTTATTAAATATGACTCATTGATAAATGTGATATATCACAAACATCGACCGATGATGTTTTTTAAAGATTGTAAAACGACTGGTGTTCTTATGCTGTTTTTGTAGAATAAGGACACGAAATAATTAATCTGAAAATAAAGTCGGTATTTTTGTTTACTAAAAAGCTCTAACATAAAGCAATGTATAAAAACGCTCATCTTTTCGCAAACGTATTGAAAAAATTATTTAGATTTTTGAAGAGCGTTAACATAGAATTCATAATGATTTGTAATAGTATACTCGTGTTAACTGAAACACCAGCTAATGCTATCTTTTATAAGAAGGCAGTATTAGTTGGTGTTTTATAATTGGTTATTCAAATGAGGTACTTAGTTACAAAAAAATGTATAAGCAATTAACATTTGCGTATAGTCCGGTATCTTCGCTACACCAGTTTCCCAATCCTTCACAATTTTTATCGGGATATTGTAAGTAATGGCAAATTTTGTCTGACTCATTTCAGAGGATTCTCGCATCTCTTCTATCGACATTTTAGATAAATTATAGATATTAAGTAGGATATCACCTAAATTGTTTTTCTCATCAAAATCATCCATCCATTCTTGCCAGCCATGTTTTGAAGTATACATCTCAAAATTCTCGTATTCTAAAGCTTCTTGGTATAAAATTGCAAATAATTTAAAATCCATAGGTTCAACTCCATTGTTTAATTAGTATTTTTAGTGCAACATGATATTCATATTTTGTAAAGTGTTTTCTGTTAATAAATTAATTTTTTTAGATAAAACAAAAAAATGGATGATTAAAATCAAAGTTATTGCATATCCTTCGCATAAAAATAAATAATCTGATAGCATAAGTTAGTAATTATTTTATTATTTTGAAGGAGGCCATATTATGTATTGGTTATGGGTATTAATCGTCGGTGGCGTTATTGGAGCTATTGCCGGAGCAATTACAAGTAAAGGTAAATCAATGGGTATTATTTTTAATATTATTGCAGGTCTGATTGGATCATCAATTGGTCAAGCTCTTCTAGGAAGTTGGGGTCCTCAATTAGCTGGAATGGCATTGATTCCGTCAATTATTGGAGCAGTTATTTTAGTTGCAGTTGTATCATTTTTCGTAGGTAAGAAATAAGTAAGTTTAAACAGAGCAAGAGGATAAAATCATTGAATTGATGACTTTATCCTCTTTTTTTATTTTCTAGTCAATTTTACGACTACTTCACAGCGAGCGGTTTGTGGGAACATATCGACCGATTGTAAGTATTTTACATCAAAAACTTTTGCCAAATCGACTAAATCTTTGGCAAGTGTAGAAACATTACAAGAAATATAAACCATCTTTTTCGGAGGCTGCTTTAAAATTGCTTTTAAGAGCTTTTGATCTAAACCAGTTCTTGGTGGATCAACAATGATTGCATCGGGTTTAAAACCACTCTGAAGCCATTTAGGTAAAAGTTCTTCGGCTGTACCAACTTCGTAATGAGTATTGTTTACACCTAATCGTTCAGCATTCATTTTTGCATCTTCAATGGCAGCTGGAATGATATCCATTCCGCGTACTTCTTTCGCTTGTTTAGCGATACTCAAACCGATTGTACCAACGCCGCAATACGCATCTACAACTGTTTCGTTTGCTTTAATATCCAATGCTTTAATTGCTTGATTGTATAAAACTTCTGTTTGTTCAGGGTTTAGTTGGAAAAAAGCTCGTGGTGATAAATCAAATGTTACTTCATTGATTTTTTCTTCAATACTCTCTTTGCCCCAAACATGGTTGGTTTCATCACCCATTACTATAGAAGTACGTTTGTTTTGAACGTTTTGCATAATAGAGACAACTTCTGGAAGTAACTGATTAATTTCATCTACTAAAGCTCTTTTTTGTGGAAACTTAGCTGATTGTGTAATAAAAACAACTTGGACTTCTTTGGTTTTTATCCCAACTCGAACCATTAATGTACGGAAAATTCCACTATTTTTGCGCTCATTATAAATAGGTAGCTGATATTTATTTAAGAGCTCTACAAGTGTATTCATCACTTTTGTTGTAGCTGGTTGCTGCACAAGACAATCAGTAATAGGAACTAAATGGTGAGAGTCAGCTTGGTATAATCCGGCTTCAATTTCGCCGTCAATTTTGCGTAATTGAAATTGTGCTTTATTTCGGTAGTTCCACGGATTTTTCATACCCATGGTTGGAAGTAATTGGTATTTTTCAAAATTTTTAGGTTTGAATTTTGTCAACGCTTGTTTGAGTAAGTCTTTTTTGAAAACTAGTTGAGATGGATAGGCTAAATGCTGTAATTGGCAACCACCGCAAGTTTCATAGACTGGACAAGGCGGTATCACTCGTTCAGGTGCCGATTTGTTAATTTTTGTCAACTCTCCTTCGACAAAGCGTGGAGAAACTTTTGTTATTTTTACAGAAATATCTTCTTTAGGTAACGCACCTGGGACGAAAACAATAGTTTTTTTATAGTAGCCAATACCTTCACCATTGATTCCTAAACGCTTTATTTTTAAAGAAATATTTTGTCCTTCTTTTAATAGTTGTGTGGTCATGATTTCATCCTTTTGTTTCATAATTTTATCAATAATTAAATTAGCACATCTTTAACTTCATCTTATTTTAGCATAATTTGGCTAGTTTAGCTTCTGTCATTTATATGTTATAGTAGAATATATGTTCTCACTAGAAAGGCGGAGAGAGATGGAAACAATCACGAAAATTACCAAGGATAAAGGACAGTTTTATCTTATCTGGCTGTCTTCAGGGGAAAAATTACGTGTATCAGAAGATACCTTAGTTCGTCAGCGTTTATTAAAAGATCAAGAATTAACCGAAGAGATGATAGAAAAAATCAAAAAAGCTGGGTCATATGATGTTGGTTTGCAATTATCTTTGAATTATTTAAGTTATCAGCTACGTTCAAAAAAAGAGATTTTGGACTATTTAAAAGAAAAAGAAATTTTACCAGAAGATCGCAAGAAAATTGTGTTTCGCTTAGAAGAAATGAATCTTTTGGATGATAAAACATATAGTGAAAGTTACGTAAGAACACTTGTAAGGACGAGTGATAAAGGTCCTAAGATGATTGAACAACAACTTAAAAGAAAAGGTTTAAATGACGAAGATATCCAACATGGTTTGGTTCTATATACGATGGAAGAGCAGATTGAAGTGGCCAAAGCAGGAGGAGCAAAAGCCATGAAACGTTATCGAGCTAAAAGCTTTAACGATGCTTTACAGAAAGTTCAGATGCATCTGATGCAAAAAGGGTTTAATCGAGAAGTTATTGATTTGGCATTAGAAGAACTATCCTTTGAAAAGGACGAAGATCAGGAATTAGAGGCAATCAAAAAAGAAGGGGACAAATTATGGGAAAGAAACCGTAAATTAGAGCCAGCTAAACGACGACTAAAAGTTAAACAAAGCTTATATCAAAAACGTTTTGATTTGGATTCGATCCAGCAATACATTAACGAAAAGGAATTAGAAGATGAAGAATGAAAAAAATTGGGAGACCTGGAATGATGATAAGCTGCATGCGTTTCAGGAAGATTTTATTGTTTGGTATGAACAAGAAAAAAGGAATTTACCGTGGCGGGTTAATTTAGATCCATATCGTATTTGGATTTCGGAAATTATGTTACAACAGACACGTGTGGATACTGTAATCGATTATTATTATCGATTTATGGAGTGGTTTCCTACGATTCAAGATTTAGCAGATGCTCCCGAAGATAAGTTGTTAAAAGCTTGGGAAGGTCTGGGATATTATTCTAGAGCAAGAAATTTGAAAGTTGCTGCTCAGCAGATTGTGACTGATTTTAATGGGCAGATGCCAAACTCGATTGATGAAATCCGCCAATTAAAAGGAATTGGACCTTATACAGCAGGTGCTATTGGGAGTATTGCCTTTAATTTGCCTGAGCCGGCTGTTGATGGAAATGTGATGCGGGTTGTTAGTCGTTTATTTGAAATCGATGCAGATATTGCGAAAGCTGGTAGCCGTAAAGTGTTTGAAGAAGCGATGTATAAGATTATCGATCAAAAACGTCCAGGTGATTTTAATCAAGCGATGATGGATCTTGGTTCAGCGATCTGTACACCTACTTCACCCAAGTGCGAAGAATGTCCGATTCAGTCGTATTGCTTAAGTTATGAAAAAAATACGATGACCAATTTTCCGGTGAAATCGAAGAAGCTAAAACCAAAAGATGTCTATTATATTGGTGGTATCATGGAAAATAAACAACAAGAATTTTTACTGGAAAAACGTGATTCTAAAGGATTACTAGCAAATATGTGGCTGTTTCCAATCGAAGAAGTCAGTAAAGAGCGCTTTGAATTTTTACAAAAAACTTGGGTAAAAGAAGAACAGCAGCTAACACTTGATTTTGAAGAACCACTTTTAGTTGCAGAAGAAAATTCAGAAATTTTTGAAGGTTATACAAATGTAGTTTGGCAAAAACGCTCGCTAGGTGAAGTTACTCATATTTTCAGTCACTTAAAATGGCATATTCTGGTTTTCTATGGTCGTCAAACTGGATTAATAGAGCAAAAAAATAATCAAAATTGGGCAATGAAAGAAGATTTTTCGAATTATGTTTTTCCAAAACCTCAGCAAAAAATGGTCGAATTATACAAACAAGATTTTAAAACAGAAAAATAATTTTTTAGTGCGAACCCCAAGTGCACATAAAATTCCTAGAAGATTCGGACCAGCTTTTTGCTTATTTTAGCTGAAAAACAGGACTTTTTCTCATTTTAATTTAATGTTATACTATACTAAGTAGTGAAATGGTAAAAATATGTAATGTATTTTGCTCATTTTCACAGTCTAGTTCTGTTTAGAGCTAGTGGATTGAAATGCTGCTTCCTGATCCTGATTCTAAAATTGCTTGGGTCTAGCTCTGTTTAGAGAGCTAGACTTTTCCCACTTCTTACATAAAACTTTTACTAATCGCAACCAGTGTTAACAAGCTCTTTTAAAAATATATTTCTTCTTGATCTGAGAAATCAAACTCCTTAGTATGCAAAGTTGAAAATTATGATATAATTGAACTGATATCGGTGTAATGAACACCCAAACGAAAATCTTTTAGTTTTTAGCAACAGATTTTTTCGTACTAGGGAAAGTTGGGGGACTATGGCAATTCCAAAAGAAGGTGAATTTGTAACGATTCAAAGTTACAAACACGATGGACATTTGCATCGAACATGGCGTGATACCATGGTATTAAAAACAAGTGAGTATTCCTTAATTGGCGTAAACGATCATACTTTGGTGACAGAGTCTGATGGACGACGATGGGTTACTCGGGAGCCAGCTATTGTTTATTTTCATAAAAAATACTGGTTTAACATAATAGCGATGATTAGAGAAAAGGGGGTTTCTTATTACTGCAATCTGGCGTCACCGTATCTTTTAGATGATGAAGCATTAAAGTATATTGATTATGACTTGGATATCAAAGTTTTTCCTGATGGCGAAAAACGTTTGCTTGACGTAGATGAATATGAATTTCATAGCAAACTGATGAATTATCCAGAAGACATTGACTTTATTCTAAAAGAAAATGTGAAGACGTTAGTAGATTGGATTAATAATGAAAAAGGCCCGTTCTCTGAAGCTTATGTAGATATCTGGTATCAACGCTACCAAGAGCTATCAAAGAAATAGCCGATGCAGGAGTATAAAAAAACTGAGCACTAACAAATTATGTTAGTGTTCAGTTTTTTGTTTATAAAGATTTATTCATTTGATAATGTTCGATATTGGCATCAAGGAACATGTCCCCTTCTTTAATATAGCCAAGTTTTTCATAAAAGCCTAGAGCTGATATTTGTGCTCCTAGCGTAATTGATTGGTAGCCATGTTTTTTTGCAAAAGTTTCTGCATCTTCGACAATCAGACGACCGTAATCTTTACCTCTATATTTTTTTTGAACAGCCATTCTTTGCAGTTTAATAGCTCCCTCATCGAGAGGTAACAGTCGACACGTTGCAACAGCTTCGTTGTCATCTGAATATAAAACGCAATGGATACAGTCAGCTTCGTGTTTATCAATTTCAATATCATTAGGGACACCTTGTTCTGAAACAAAAACTTGTTGGCGGATTCGAACAGAATCTAAATAAATGTCACTCATTGTATCTTTTGTATGAACAATTTTCATTTAGCACCTCTACAATAATTATTTTATTTATTATACCTTAAAATTGAGGATGAAAGAAGCGTAAACAGTCGTCTGATGCTATAGTAAGAATAAGCGAATTTTCACAAAATTGTCTGATCGAAACTATTCAATCAGAAATAAGGAGTGTGGCTAATGAAGAAAAAGATTTACTTAGGTGCAGGATTTGTAACTGCATCCATAATTGGTATAGGTATTTTATCAAGCTTAACCCCACGTCCGGTTATAACATTTGCCAGAAAAACACTATTTAAAATCCCTAAAGACACTCGTGAAAAAGAATATGAAGATGGAAATGTCCATGTATATGTAAATGAAAGCTATCATTCGAAGTATCAAAATAACTTTTTTGATATTTACATTCCCAAAAAGCCCTTAGCTGAAAAGCCTTTTATTGCTTGGATTCACGGTGGCGGTTTTGTCGGTGGTGATAAGTTGGAGGAAAAAGAATATGCAACAAAATTAGCCGAAAAAGGTTATACAGTTGCAGTAATGAATTATGCTCTGGTTCCAGAGACAAATTATCCGATTCCAGTGATTCAGGCAGCAGAATTTATTAAATATTTAATGGAGCATGCAGAAAAATATTCTGTTAATCGTAATAATATATTTATAGCTGGTGATTCTGCCGGGGCACACATTGCAAGTCAATTGATTTTGGCGCAAATAAATGAAAAATATAGACAATCACTAGGTATTGAAAAAGTGATTTCGATTCAACAAATTAGAGGCACACTTTTATATTGTGGAGCCTATGATTTACCTGAAATTGTTAATAATCATGAGATCACGCCAGTAAAATATATATTTAATAAAATCGGCTGGGCTTATTCAAAGGATAAAAATTGGGGGCTAGCTGAATCAACAAAAAATACGATAGTTTCAGATTTTATTACAAAAGAATTTCCAGCAGCTTATATTACAGATGGTAATAGTTTTTCATTTGAAGAGCAAGGGAAACTGTTAGCAAAAAAATTAAATTCTCAAAATGTTCCAGTCAGTCAAAGATTTTTTGACAAATCAGAATATAAAACAGCTCACGAGTATCAATTTGATCTAAAAAAGGAACCTGGAAAAATAGCTTTTCAAGATACAATAAACTTTTTGGAAAAATATCGGAAAAAGGCAAATAGCTCAAGGAACTAAGAATTGAAGGCTTTATAAAATTAATTTACTAATTTTAGCAGAAGTTACTACCATCTAGCGGTTGGGTTATGCTAAAATCTATAATAAGCATTTACTATAAAAAACAAAAATAACAGGGATTGTTTTTATTTTAAAGGAGGAAATTCAGTGTTTGAACGATTAAGACAATCGAAATTATTTTTTTGGTCAGCAGAACTATTAGTTATTGCGACATTAATTTTTGTGTCTTCAAAAATCAATTTTATATTTGAACCAATCGGTACATTCTTCTCAACGTTATTTGCACCAGTATTGGTGGCGGGGTTTTTGTACTATATTTTGAATCCGATTGTTAATTTACTTATGAAAACTAAAATGAAACGAACGTTTGCGGTATTTGTAGTTTTACTACTATTGTTATTGGCAATCATCTTAATTTTAGTTAGTGTGATTCCAAAACTCGCATCGCAACTATCTAGTTTGGCATCTAATATGCCAGCAGTTTTCAGTAGTGTAGAAGCCTGGGTGTATCGAATGGCTGAATTACCATTATTTAAAGATATTGATTTGACAGCGTATATTGAAAAATTAGATATCTCTTATGGTAATATTATTCAGCAGTTCCTAAGTGGTTTATCGAATAGCTTAGGTTCAATAGTTTCAACAGTGGCTTCGACAACGATTGTCATTTTTACAGCGCCGTTTATTCTATTTTATATGTTGAAAGATGGTGACCGTTTAGTTCCGGGAATCAAACGTTTTTTACCAGAAAATCGTCAAGAAAGTATTTCGGAATTGTTGCAAAAAATTAATAAAACTTTAGCCAACTATATTAGTGGACAAGCGATTGAGTGTTTATTTGTAGGAACATTTACAGCAATCGGTTATTCATTGATTGGTGTTCGTTACGCGTTCTTATTTGGTGTAATTGCTGGTTTTACTAACTTAATTCCTTATCTTGGACCATATTTAGGCTTGGCTCCAGCCGTTTTTGTCACGGTATTTGATGAACCAATTAAAGCAGTCTTTTGTTGTATCGTTGTATTAATTGTACAGCAGATTGATGGAAACATTATTTATCCAAACGTAATTGGTAAATCATTGAAAATTCACCCGCTAACAATTATTATTGTACTGCTTGTAGCAGGGAATCTTGCAGGTTTATTGGGAATCTTCCTGGGCGTACCATTTTATGCGATCCTTAAAACAATTGTTTTCCACGTGATGGGGATGATTAGGGAGAGTAAGAGTGAAAAAATTGTGTTAACGGAAAAAGGCAAAGAACCAACAATACTAGAAAAATAATTTCGATGATTGAAATTATCAGCTGTTTATGATACGATTTTAACGTGACTACTAGCTAGTAGTCACGTTTTTTATCAAATTTATCAGAAACTATTTTTTACTAAATGAAATCTGAATACCATTAAGAGGAGAGAGTACACATTATGAATGCTGACCCTGAGAGTCAGTCGCTTATAGCGCAAATTTTATTATTAATTGTTTTAACATTGATTAATGCATTTCTTGCTGCATCGGAGATTGCTGTTGTTTCGGTTAACAAAAATCGAGTAGAGCAAAAAGCCGAAGATGGAGATGCCAAGGCTAAAAAACTGTTAAAGGTCTTAAATGATCCGACCAACTTTTTATCAACGATTCAAGTCGGTATTACCTTAGTTAACATTTTATCTGGTGCATCATTAGCGGATACTTTAGCATCTAAGCTTGCCCCTGTTTTAGGAGGCGGAGCAGCTGCCAGAAGCCTTGCAAACATAATAATCCTAGCTTTATTGACATATATTTCAATTGTTTTCGGAGAGTTGTATCCGAAACGAATTGCTATGAACAAATCAGAAGAAGTGGCTCAATTTACTTCTGGTTTTGTACGTGCGATCGGTTTTATTGCTCGACCGTTCGTTTGGTTTTTATCGATTTCAACAGATATCCTTTCCAAATTAACGCCAATGAAATTTGATGATGCTGATTCTAAAATGACACGTGATGAAATGCGTTACATGTTAGAATCAGAAGGCGTGCTGGATAATGATGAATTAGAAATGCTTCAAGGTGTCTTTTCTTTAGATACAAAAGTTGCCCGTGAGGTTATGGTTCCACGTACAGATGCATTTATGATTGACATAGAAGATGATATTAAAGAAAATATTGATGCCGTTTTATCAGAAAACTATTCACGAATTCCTGTGTATAATGAAGATAAAGACAAAATTATCGGTGTGCTTCATACAAAAAATTTACTCAAAGCTGCTCACAAATTCGGTTTTGACAAAATCAAATTGCAAAGTATTATTCAAGAACCGTTGTTTGTACCGGAAACAATCTTTATCGATGATTTATTATATGAATTAAAAAGAACACAAAATCAAATGGCAATCCTGCTGGACGAATACGGTGGTGTTGTAGGATTAGCTACCTTAGAAGACTTGTTAGAAGAAATCGTTGGTGAAATTGATGATGAGTCTGATGAAGTAGAAAATTTATACACTAAAATTAACGACCACGAATATTTAGTTCAAGGTAGAATGTTAATTGATGAGTTCAATGAATCATTTGGTACGGATTTGCATATGAGTGATGTTGATACAATGGCTGGTTATCTAATCACGGCACTGGGAACAATTCCTGATGAAGGTGAAAAACTATCATTTGATATTGGCAATATTACGTTAACCTCTGAAGAAATGGAAGGCACTCGAGTTATTGCTCTGAAAGTTGTTTTCCATGATGAGGAAATCATTGATGAAGAACCAGAAGAAAATCGCCGCTTTTTCCGTAAAGAAATGGAAGACGACGAACCAAGAAGATAGTACCATTTAAATTAAAAACTGAGATAAGGCGTAATCAGCGTTTATCTCAGTTTTTTTTATGAGTAAGTTGAAATTATTTTTTGATTATGAAGAGTCTTAAGTGCCTCGTAAAGTTCAATGTATTGTTTATCATTATCAGCAGAAAAGCGGAAAACAAAGGACGGTAAAGGAGATTCTTCCGGTATCAAATAAGCTGAAGTTGCCAAAATAAAGTCGAATGATGAAAATGCACCTTGCTTGTAAGCAACCAGTTGAACAAAAGAAATTTCCTCGATGAATTTCGTAAGTGGTTGAATTAGCAAATAATTCGATTCAGCAATCAAGGCAACGCGAACTACATTATTTAACTGAAAAGACTCATAGACAGGAACTAGTAATGAAGCTAGGGAGTCACTTAATTGAGGGACAGATTCTTTTAACCAATTAAAATCTTTCCGCTTAGAAATTTTCTGAAATAACTTTTTAAACTGAGAATATAACTGATGATAGTATTCATTGTTTGCATAGCGGGAACGATTTACTAAATGAAATAAGGTAGGAAATGGCTTCTTAATAATAGCGCTAGAAAAAATAATATTCACTATATTTCCAAAAAGTATCGATTCGTTTTCCCATGAAAAATCTTGCGGCATAATTTGTTCACTAAGCACAGTACAAAATTCTTTTAATAATTTAGTCGCCTGATTTGGTTGGTTTTTTAAGTAATCAGTAATTAATGTTAGACGACGATCGTTTTTTCGAAAAAAATTAGGCGCAGAAATTAATAAATATGAAGCAAACTCTGCTTCAGCTGCCAATGTTTGTGGATTTGTTATTAATCCATTAAACAGTGCGTTCATCTGATCTGTATTTATGGGTATATAGGGCATAATTTCCGTTTTTTCATGTAAAATATAACCGGATCGAACGCGTAAATAAAGGATGTCTAAAATCAAAGCAATTTGTTTATGTGCAGAATAACTGCTGCTATCTGGAAAATAAGGGCTGACAACTTTTTTTACCCTAGCGTAATTAAAAGGATTATTGATTATCTCAGGAAGATTAACACCTTGAGAAGTAGACCAGATTAAAGTATAAAAAGTTATTCGAATTACTCGCTCGTCACCAGAAAGCCTAAGTTGTGTTGTATTCATTTTGATGTTAAATTGTTTAAAATAGTCGCTTAGTAACTTAGATCTACGCACCACAGTCGTTTTACTGTGAAAGTTTTTTTCACAAAATTTATCTAAATTATCTTTTGGATAGTAGAGCATTGAGACTAATAATTGATAAGGAATACTATTTGTTAGAAGATGTTGATAATACATATCATAGGAAATATTCTGGTTGTATTGAACTCCTTTGGCTTGTATTAGTTGTACAGCTTCTCCAGTTAAATTGGTTAAATCTTGCTGGATCAAGTCCAAAAGGTAAACAACTCGACTATAGGAATAATCAAGATTATTTTCAAAAAAATTAATACTACGTTTTTTGTCGGAAAATTTGATCAGGAATTTAAAGAGAAGTAATTTTCGTTTTGCGTTCTCATCTAGCATTATAACTTCTAGCATGCTTTTACCTCCTTCTGATTTTTCATTATAGTAAAATATCTGAATGTAATTTGACTATTTTAGTTAGTATTCAATTATTTAATAACTACATAGTAAAACTATCTTCTATTAAACAAAGGTCTGAACACTCAATAAATAATGTGTAAAAGGTAGTGATTATCGACGTCTATAAAATTTTCAGCTATTTGCACAATTAAGATTCTAACTTTATACTTACTTTAGTGTAAAATATTTCTTAATATAAATGCCAATTATGTAGCAATAACTTATTAAGATCGAAAATCTTCCCCAGATTGATAGAGATCAAGACAAAATTCTTTGAGTTTTGTTTTGATCTCTTCGTTTTTTTGCGAAACTTAACGAAAGACTTTAAAATCATAGTAATTCCATGATATACTACACTAGTTGAAGAATAAAGAGCAGGAGATATTTTCCAATGTAAAATTAGTTAAAAATTAATCATAAAAATAAAAAACTCATTTCACTAAAAAGACAAATAGATTGGAGCAAGTTATGAATAATCCACATTTACGTGAACAAGTAGATAGCCGCCGGACTTTTGCGATCATTTCCCATCCGGATGCTGGTAAAACAACGATTACAGAACAACTTTTACTTTTCGGGGGAGCGATCCGCCAAGCGGGAACAGTTAAAGGGAAAAAAACTGGGAACTTTGCAAAATCTGACTGGATGGAAATTGAAAAACAAAGAGGAATTTCTGTAACCAGTTCGGTGATGCAATTCGATTTTGATGGAAAACGTGTCAATATTTTGGATACTCCAGGACATGAGGATTTTTCTGAGGATACGTATCGCACATTGATGGCCGTAGATAGCGCTGTAATGGTTATTGATAGTGCCAAAGGGATTGAAGCTCAAACGAAAAAACTTTTCCAAGTTGTTAAAAAGCGCGGTATCCCAATTTTTACATTTATCAATAAATTGGATCGAGATGGTCGCGATCCATTAGATTTGCTTGAAGAATTAGAAGAGTTGCTTGATATTGAATCTTATCCGATGAATTGGCCGATTGGTATGGGTAAAGGGTTGGAAGGGTTATACGATATTTACAACAAACGTGTTGAAGTTTATCGTCCGGAAACGAATAATGGCGAGCGTTTTATCCCATTGACAGACGGAGATATTCCGAGTGATTTACCGTTGCATAAAGACAGTGTTTACCAGCAAGTGCTGGAAGAAGTTGAATTGCTGGTTGAAGCTGGCGATGATTTTGATACAGAAAAAATTGCTCGTGGAGATCAAACACCAGTCTTCTTTGGTTCAGCGTTAACGAATTTCGGTGTGCAAACGTTCTTAGAAACCTTCTTACAATTTGCGCCATCACCATACGGACATAAAACAGAAGACGATCAAGAAGTTAGTCCTTATGAAGAAGAATTCTCTGGATTTGTTTTTAAAATTCAAGCCAATATGAACCCTGCTCACCGTGACCGCATTGCGTTTGTCCGAATTTGTTCAGGAACATTTGAGCGTGGAATGGATGTAACTCTAGGCAGAACAGGTAAGAAAATTAAATTAAGTAATGTTACTCAATTTATGGCGGATTCTAGAGAAAATGTAGAAGAAGCGGTAGCTGGTGATATTATCGGGATTTACGATACAGGAAATTATCAAATCGGAGATACGTTATTTGAAGGAAAACTAAAAGTTCAATACGAAGAGTTGCCGTCATTTACACCTGAGCTATTTATGAAAGTAACAGCTAAAAACGTGATGAAACAAAAATCATTCCACAAAGGCATTTATCAATTGGTTCAAGAAGGTGCGATTCAGCTTTATAAAACGTATTTAACAGAAGAATATATTATTGGAGCAGTCGGACAGTTGCAGTTTGAAGTGTTCCAACATCGGATGTTAAATGAATACAATGCAGAAGTTATTATGACACCAATGGGCTCAAAAATTGCCCGTTGGATCGATCCGGAAGATTTAGATGAACGAATGAGTTCAAGCCGAAATATCTTGGCTCGTGATCGTTTCGATCAGCCATTATTCTTATTCGAAAATCAGTTTGCAGAACGCTGGTTTGCTGATAAGTATCCAGATGTAAAATTAAAATCTCTAATGTAAAATAGCAGAACCTTTTCCAAGTTAATTAAACGGAAAAGGTTCTTTTTGATATAAAAAAATAAGCCTGTTTGACTTTAAGTGGAGCTACTCGTATAATCAACTTTGTTTAACAAGAAATGCGCTATAAAATTATTGGAGTGAGTAAAATGTTTCGTCGATTAAGACAACTAAAAAACGTTTCAACTGTAACAGCTTCTAAGTAAAGAAACCAATCTAACTTAGAAGCGAGGAAATAAAAATGAATAAACAACCTATTTTTGAAAAATGGTCTGATACAGTCGAGTTGAAAGACTTAGTAACAAATCCTTTAATTGAAGTCGGTAAAGCTTCCTATTATTCCGGGTATTATGGAAATCAATCGTTTGAAGATGGCTGTGTTCGTTATCTTTGGGGTGACCCTAAAACAAAACAAGCTTTTAATCCGATCGAGGATTTCGGCTGGCGGCTCGATAAACTAATTATTGGAAATTATGTCTGTATCGCAGGCGGTGTCACTATTTTAATGGGTGGTAATCATAATCATCATCCAGATTGGATCACAGTGTATCCTTTTGTCAGTCACGTAGAGAAATCCTATGAACCGAAAGGGAATACAGTGATTAAAAGTGATGCATGGATAGGAATGAATGCTATGATTATGCCGGGAATCACAATTGGTGAAGGTGCAATAATCGCTGCTGGCTCGGTTGTAGTAAAAGATGTTTCACCATATACGATTGTTGGAGGAAATCCTGCGAGAGTCATAAAAAAACGTTTTTCAGAAGCAGAAATCAGCATGTTATTGGAATTACGCTGGTTTGACTGGACAGAAAAGCAGATCGAAGCAGCAAAAGATTTGTTGATGAGTGGAACCATTTCTGAATTGCATAATTACTATAAAAAATATATTTTACGTTAATAAAGAAACTAGTAAGGGTTAAAAGTTGGTTGCTATTCTCAATAGGGTTTTCCAAAATGAGAAATCTCAACTAAAATGAATAAATTAGACAATGCAAAGTACCGATAAGGAAAATGATTTCTTATTAGTACTTTGTTTTTTTATGTAAGTAAGAAATTATAAGGAAATTTAAGTTTATTATCACAGCTATTATTCTGTACAAAAATACTGAATCTTATTATACTAGTAATCAATAGAGGTCATAGGGGGGAGATAAAATTGAAAGATTGGAAAAAAGAAATCACTGCACAGCGAATACTCGCATTTATTTGTTTGGTTCTTGTTATCGTTTTTGTTATTCAAAATAGACAAAGAGCAGAACTAACTTTTATCTTTTTTTCTATCAAATTACCATTTATCCTTTGGGTAGTTATTTTATATGGTGTGGGGATTGCTACAGGTTGGGCGATTCACCGAAGCAAGGGAAAAAAAACACAAGAGAAAGAGGCAACTAATTCAGAACTTGATGATATTTAACTATTTAAACCGGATCTAAGATTTTGTTGAGATCAAGTTGAGGTATGAAGGAGGAATTTGAAATGATCGATGAAGAACTAGCTCTTATGATACCTTGGGCTATAGGTGCTATACTTGCTGTATTAGCAATAGTAATTTTTATAAAGAATTTCCGGAAAAAATAAGTTAGAAGTGAAATACGTTGGAAAGGTAATTTATTGTTGTTTTTCTTATTATTTAATTTCCTAATATTTAGAATTTAGCATAGAATAGTTAAATAAGAGATTGGACCTTTATGAATAACTAGTTCAGAATAAAAAAAATTGTGTTGAGATGCATATGTCGTCAACAAAAGTGTTAATAATTGCTAAAAAGTTGTAATAGTAGCGTTCTTGAAAGAATTGTTTTTATTTATAGTTAATGAAAATAACAGTTAATGTTCTCGCTTCGATTTTCACTAAGATGAGAATAAATTCTGAAGGATAAACTAGTGATAGAAGAGGTACGTTGCTAATCAGATAAAAACAATTTTTTATGATGCCCAAGGACTACAATTAAGCACGATTTATTTTAGTTGCATAATTTTGTAAGAGATTATTATAAATATCTTATATAATGACAAAATCAAACAAAAATGTCTGTTCATACGACAAGAACAGGCATTTTTTGTATTTTTATCAAGTTATAATGATATAGAAAACAAAAATATTTTAAATGAGTATTCAAAAAAAAAGATTTTTTCTAAGAAAATAGACGCAGAATGCTTGTGTAAATATGTTAAAGTATGTATCCAAGCTTTTTTGGGTAGTATATATGTAACAAACTATGAATCTTTGTATAATGTATGTTATGTTA
>NZ_AMDP01000037.1 GCF_028128615.1 Enterococcus sp. 5H
TTTTCCATTTCTTTACGATTCATATTGTTCGAATGTATGCCCTTTTGACCTTGAAAATAAATAAGTGGGGAACACGGGTGGAAAAAACGAAACATATTTAATTATAAAAAGAAGTCATGTTTAGCAATATAGTATTATCTGCTAAACATGGCTTCTTTTATAAATTAGTTAACATAAGATGGATTATACAAAATATAATTAGAAAACTAAAGTTTACTATTCAGTTGTAACGTAGTATATAAAACTTATGGGATGAAAAAAGTTAAACTAATCCAAAAATTAGTTCAACTTTAATGTAGTTATGAAATCTTGCTTAGATGATAGTATGCGATAAAAACGACCTCATAAAATAGTAAATAATCGTCAATAATTAGATACCGTATCTTAGTAGGTACAACCGTTTTAGTATCTAAGGGAGTTCCTGATAAAGGATGAACTTGCAGCTGGTCTAAACCATCAAAAATATGCTCAACTAATTGATCAATATTGGTTTGATACATACCTGGTTCGGTTAGGTAGAATATGATTTCATTTAAATCTTTTTCTACTTGTGCAGCAATTGATAAAGAATATCGACTATTTTCCATATTGATTGTTCCGAATCCTGTTCTTAAATTCATAAAAAGATATATTTTCTTCAGTTCTATGTGAAATTACACCTTAATATTTTGCCAGTCAAATTATCTGAATTAAAGCCTCTTGAAGCAGATCAAGTTTATTTGTTGCAACTGAATAAAGTGAATTTCTCCAAATCGTCGCAACTTTTCTATCACGAACCTCAATGATGCCGTAGTCTTCAGAAATTTTCGGACCAATTTTTTCTATTATAATGGATGGAATCGCAATCCATAAATAATTCACATGTTGCTGGTATTTCCTACTATTGAAAGAGCAGTGCAACTCTTCTTCAGATAATACCACTTCGATGGAGTGTAAATTTAATTGATGTGGTTTACTTGTATGGTTCTCCATCAATAAAAAATCAATAGTATGTGATCGATCCGTTAAGTAAGAGTAAAACGAGAAATTAGGAAGCAGCTTATACACTTTTCTTTGTGTACGAGTCACTATAGCATCTGAGTTAAAAACAGAAAAATGATTTAGCCAAGAACTATAGGTTAAAGAGACGGCGATATCTGTAACAGATAAGGCTAGCTCTTTTTCAGAGTGGCCAACTTCAGAATGGCTGTTCTTTTTGATGATGCTGGCACCGTCATTTTGCCGAATGGTTTTGACAGATTTCCAAGCGCTGAGTAGATCCGATCGTTTTAACTCACGCTGCAGTACTTTTTCCATTAAATCGTCTTTAATTTCTTTATTTCCTTGACTGATCTTTTCGACCAATTCAAAATTGTCCGGGCTAACGTCAACGTCTTCGATTCTTGGAACAGAGATTCCTTTCTTTCGAGCTCTTTTTTGGTAATCAGAATAAATTTCTCCAGCTTTTTTGCGTTTCCAAATAAGGGATTCGGTTACACCAGACTCATATGCTAAGTGTCTGATCCAACGAGTGAATGATGAATGCTCTGGTTTCCATAAAGCACCAAGTTCAACTTCTCTGATTAATTCAAATAATCGAACCCAGGAGCGTTTTTCTTTGACAAGAATTTTTTCAATTTCTTCTTCGATACTTTTTATATTGGACATAAAAAACTCCTTCCTCACAGTTACTATAACGTATTATAGTAACTGTTGTAAATGGTAAAATTCAAGGATAAATTGTTGCATTATTCTGAATATGACATAAGCTAGTTGTGTCTTATTCGTTAAAATAAGGGAAAGATAGACGGCTCTAAGCGCCAGTCCTTGTTTGAGTAGCCCTCTAAAATTATAGATTGTTTGAATAAGACTAAAACTATAGTATAATAGAGTTAAGTCATATTGATAAAAAGAGGGATTTTTACATGAAAATTGTTCAACCGATCAGAGAAAAAAAGCAAATTGATGCCATGAAGGCCATTTTGTCTTCTGGAAAAATGGGACCAAGAAATATGTTACTTTTTTCGATCGGAATAAATACCGCCTATCGCATTTCAGATTTACGTCGATTGAAATTATCAGACGTGTTACTTATTTCTCGTGGCCGAATGGTCACGAAGGAACGATTAGAAATGAAAGAACAAAAGACCGGCAAACATAATTCCATTATTATTTCCAATAAATTGAGAAAACAGATATTGGAATATGTGAATGAAGCATTTCCTTCTCAGGTAGCAACACATGATTTTGATCACTTTCTATTTCCAAGCAGGAAAGGAGAGGATCAACCGTTAAGTCGACAAGCACTTTGGGATGTGTTAAGTAAAGCAGCAAAAAGTATGGGGATGAAAAATATCGGTAGTCACTCGATGAGAAAAACATTTGGCTATTTTCTGTATAAGAATGGGACACACATTGAAATTATTCAGGAGCTGTTAAATCATTCGTCACAGCGTGAGACATTACGCTACATTGGGATCACACAAGAAGATAAAGATACGGCAGTAATGAGTTTAGATTTATAAGCACAGATAATTTACTATATAATAGAAGAAACACGTCATTTTTTTAGCAAATAAGAGAAGATAACCCTTTTTTGGGAAAGATCCAAGAGTCATTCATTTGAAGGATTGATTGTGATCTGTCTATCAATAGTTTGCTACTATTCTGAGATAAAAAGAGAAGACCAGGAGGGGAAAAATGTTAACCAATAAATTAGGTATTACAAATCAAGTTGAATTAGCAAGAGCAGAAGAAAAGATCAGTAAATCGAATGCAAAAAAATTATACGATAGTAGGGATATTGATAAACTAGAAGTAGGAACATTCAAAGGCCTAGCAGATATTCATCGATACCTTTTTTCAGATATTTATGATTTTGCCGGTGAAATTAGAACGGTGAATATTGCTAAAGGGAATTTTAGGTTTGCGCCGGTGATGTACTTAAGCGTTTCTTTAGATCATATTGATCAAATGCCGCAATCTACTATCGATGAAATTGTATCAAAGTATGTTGAGATGAACATTGCGCACCCTTTTCGTGAGGGGAATGGTCGCAGTACAAGAATATGGTTAGATCTGATTCTTAAGCAGGAAATCAACCAAGTAATCGATTGGAACCTGATTAATAAAGAAGATTATCTTTCTGCAATGGAAAGAAGCCCCATTAACGATTTAGAAATTTCTCATTTAATCAAGCGTGCACTAACGTCATTAGTAAATGATCGTGAAACATACATGAAAGGTATCGATGTTAGTTATTTCTATGAAGGATACACTGAGTATAATACTGAAGACTTGTAATCTGAAAAAAGGATAAAATGTCACCAAAACTTATAGCTAAATCTATATGCCGTAAATTTATGTTATTGGCAGAGCAATTCTAAGGTCGTTTCAACTTTTAAACTGAGGTATTACCTTGAGTGAGTGTTCTGAGGATTCTCAAAAACATGGAAACTGAATTATGATAATAAATTAATAAAAAAATAGATGGAGGTACTAAAATGAAAAATGGTTCAATGGGAAAATATATGTCACCAGAGCTTAGTCGCTTACCAATTACTCAAGTTACTTATGACAACAAATAAGGATTCAAATTTAAAAAATTTAAGATCATTACAAAAACAGACACAGTTATTGAATTTGAAGATAACTCGGAAACAGTGCCGTTTAAAAACGGAATATTGAAGGATTCTCTTAATACAGTTAGTGTAGTTGAAACTAAAAATGGTTTTGGATTACGTGTATACACTATACATGATTCAGAAAAAAAATCAAAACAAAGAATAGCTGATTATTACAAAGCTGTACTAACGATGCGAGAAGCTGATTTAAACGAAGCAAAACAATTTTATTCAATTCTTCAAGAAAATATGTAAAACGATTTCCCAAAACGATCAGCATAAGTGTTAGTAGTTTGACAAAATAGGGTTTTAGATGTATTATTGAAGGGAATATAACAGATTATGAGATACACCAAACCCCACCATCCGCTAAATGGTGGGGTTCTTTTTGGCTCTCAGTCGCTTTATTTGCTCCGTTTGTCAAGCCAATGTTTGAATAGCGCTAAAACTATCCCTACAACAATAGGAGCAATCAACGTTGAATATAACAAGATCACAAGAATACACCCCCTTCTGCGATAGTATCGCTGAAGAGGAAAGCGACCACTTTCAGTGTATCAGAGATTAAGTTGAAAAGCTGTATTTTTTTGAAAAAAATATATGTAAAAATGACACGGCAACGCTATGCTGCAAAGGGTCTCTGTGGTCTACTGTAAGTATACCCAAAAATGACAAAAATTTTGCCTCATTTGGAGATGCAATGGTAAATAAGAGTCACTTTTCATAATCTGTAAAAAAGTAAATAAAAGTATACTGGTATATTTGTATACCAGTATACTTTTCTACTTATCAAGCATATCAAATTGTGTTTTATACATTGACTTATATGCTTCTAGTTGTCGAGTCGTAAACTTAGTTTGAGCATAGTTATCGGCGAGTAATGAAATAATATCATTGAAAGTAGCTTTGTTCATACCTTCGACCTCTTTAAGAAAAGGCTTTAAAGTATTGATTTTCAAATTTGTACTAGGTGATGTTTTTTGGGTAGTAGATGCTCTCAAGCGTCGATCAGTGTCAATATTACTCGGCATTAATTTTGAGGAGCTGTTTTCTACGACTTCTCTTTTCGGAAGGACTTCTTTTTTTGTACTGGGTTTAATAATAGGATCAATGTTTTCTCTACTAAAACTAGTGCTACCTTGCACAGTGACTTTTTTTTCTTGTAAAGAGCTGTTATTCTTTATCAATGGTTTAAAATTGGATTTCATGACTTACCTCCTTACTAGCTTTCGAAATAGTTTTGATGAGTGTCTAATTCATCAAGAACATCAATAAATACTTGATGAGCTCTTTTATCCCAGGTATCAGGTTTACCATTAACATTATAATTGACCCCAATACCTTCAACATCATAAACTTTTAAACGTTCTTGATACTTAACTATAGTATCGAGAACATTTCCTCCATATAAATTTTTTGCTTGATTTAAAACTTTGTCATCCACTCTTCCACCTTGACGTAACATACAAGGAATAATTCCTAAAACATTTAAATCTGCATTATAAGTATCAACCAAATATTGCATATATGCAATGTAAGTTTGTGCACCGTCTAACGAAAGTTCTTGCGTCTGTAAAACAATAATACAGTAATCAGCAGCAAGCATTGCATTATCGCTGTAATCACTTATAGTTGGTGGAACATCTAAGTAAATAGCATCATATTCCTCTTTAAGAGGTTCAATGAGCTTTTTAAGATAAGTAATTTGTGCTATTTCATCATCTGGAAATTTTTGATATAAAATCTTACTAAGATTTCTAAATGCAGTGTTAGATGCTATTAGATCGAGTTTATCCAATATAGGTATAATTTGTTCGGATAGATTTCCTGTTTGAAACCCTTCTGTAACTGTTTGATTAATCTCGCTAATATTACCAGTTTTGGCCAAAACACTTGTTGCATTACCTTGAGGATCTAAATCGATAACTAAGGTTTTTCTATTTTTTATTACGGCGCTTTCGTACGCAAGCATCGTTACAGATTTAGTTTTACCAACTCCTCCCTTGAAGTTTCCTATAACATAGACTGTCCCACTCATAATATAGTCTCCTTTACGATATCTGATAATAACTTTACATAAGTATACCATCGTTATAATTAGAAATCAATAATAATACACTGAAGTATACAAATGTTTTTTATCCAATAGTATACTGGTATACTTGGATACTTATATACTCGTATACTATTTAGTGATCTGTGAGTATACTGGCATACTAGTATACTTCTAGATGGTGATCGCTCTCCAATTTAGCGATTACAAAAACAATAAATAAAACAAAGTATACTAGTATACAAATGGAAAAGTATACTAGTATACAAATAAATAATCTCAATGTTTTAAAAGTATACCAGTATACTTTTAAAACTGTATACTGGTATACAGTTAGGAAGGATGGCCAGAAATATCTGTTTACAAATCAAAAAAAATAGTATATCTTGAATCATAAGAAATCAAAAAAAGACGTAACACAATTCAAGTTGGCCCTTGAATTGCAGTATCGTCTAAAAAAATATTGATGGTACTCTTTGTCTCACCCACTGAGATAGTAATGGCTAATAAAATACTGAACCAGTGTCTAAACTGTTGTAATATCGCCATTTGCTTTTAAGAAAGTATAGCAAATTTTGCGAAAAAATTCAATAGTTTAAGGCTTATTTCCTATACGCTAAAAGAGATTTAACGTATAGGAAATAAGCTTTTGAGGAAAAGGACACTAAAAGTTATTCTAGTGTTCTTTTTTGTTCCAAAAATTTAAGGAAAGTGAGGTGTCTAGTGCATGCAAAAGATTGATTCAACGCAATTGGCAGAAGTGATCTCTATGATTACTAAAGGCGGTATCCGTAAATATAAATTCAA
>NZ_AMDP01000038.1 GCF_028128615.1 Enterococcus sp. 5H
TGCTGAACAACAGCTACGATCTGACTATTAATTTCTGACGCTAAACTTTCAAAAGTTTCCCCAATTTCTCGTGCTTCGCTGATTTTTGTTTGGTACTCTTCACATGTACTAGAAATAATTTCTGCTTGTGTGAATCCAACTGTAGATAATGAATCTTCCATTTCAGCTTCTGACAACTCAGAGGAAACACTACGTGCTTTGCTAACAATAGTTGTCCATAATTCTTCAGCTTCATCCATTGATGCTTGATAAAATTTAATGATTTGGCTCATAGCAACTTTCAAAACATCTGAAGCCGTTACAACAATAGCCCTTGCTATAGAAGCATCTAAGAAAAGTTCTTCAGTACCGGATAAACCGCCACCACTTGCGATTAACTTTGCTTCTAAGCTCTTAATCATATACATACTAGCAACAAATTTACTCATTAAATTTTGTTGCAATTCTTTTTCGCTCATTTGACTATATGTAGTAGAAGGAATGAGTAATCGCCCGTTTTCGTCAAAGCTCCAAAGAGTTAATGTATGTGCTTTTAATGGATTAGGAGAGTTCCCTTCAAAATAACCTATTCTGATCTCTGCACCTGTTCCATTTCCCATTAAATTTCCAATTAAATCGGCAAAATTACGATAATTAGTCAACATACCAGGATTATTTTTCACCCAATCTCTTGCATCTGGTGACAGGATACCGTATGGATCGGGACCATTAAAACCAACATTTCGCCATTGATTCTCTGCAGCAATCATCATAGCTAAATACTGCCCTAACGAATGACCAGTTGTTGTCACAACAGCATGTGGGTAAGTTTTTTTGATCCAGTCTGCAAATTCTTGCGCTGATACTGCTTGTCCATCGTTCCAGCCAAATTGCTTCAAGCTTAGTCCAACTGTTTGAGCATCTGTTACAACATCTTTCCAATCGCCATCAAAATTAGTTCCTGCATAAGCGACAGTTAGTTGAGTTGTATCTGGATAACCATTCGAATCTAATGGCGCGATCGCCATTGCTTGCATGCCATTACTAGATTCCGTTTTTATCTTTAAAATTTGGTAGTTCTGATTATTGTACTGCTTTATACTACCTTCCTTTAGCGTAGGGTCGTAGTCAGGGTGTTTAGGATCTAACCAATAAACTATATCGCTAAACTGATTATAGTCCTTATCCGTAGCCATTAGACTTCACCTTCAGTTCCATCAGAAAAGATAACTCTAACTTTTGATTCTGTTATACCATTTACTTGTACCTCGGGATTTTCAATACCAATATCTCCAAGCTCTTCTCTTTCTTTCCAATATCCGTAAGTAAAAGAAACTTCATTACCTTTAAGGTCTTTCATTTTAACAAACATTCTATATGACCCTGTCGTTTGATTATGACCAGTTTTATCTATAATAACTTCTTTTATGTCACTAAATGTATTTTTTAAAGCCACGATTGATTGACGCTCTATTTCGATCAATTCTTTTTCCTTTTCCTTACTTCTCTCATCCATAAAATATTTTCCTCCAATCCCAACTATTACTACTATTGATATTGCTATGATTAAGATAGTCCCCTTTTTCTTCATAATTATTCACCCCCATAACTTCTACTTTTTAGAGATTCCTTATAAACTCTGTTACAGCATCTAGCCAATTACCATTGCTTGTGGGTTCTGTTTTTATTTTTAAAATTTGGTATTTTTGTCCACCTATATTTTGAATACTGCCTTCAGTTATGAGCGGATCATAATTTTCATGCTTAGGATCTAGCCAATATGCCATATCACTGGCTTCATTGTATTCTTTATCTGTAGCCATTAAACTTCACCTTCAGTTCTATCAGAAAAGATAACTTTTACTTTAGAATTAGTTACTCCTTCTTTTTGAATACTATCATTCATAACTCCATAGCTTCCTATTTCATTTCTTTCTTTCCAAAAGTTGTATGAGAAAGATACTTCATTATTACTAGTATTCACCATTTTCACAAACATTCTATATGAACCTGTCGTTTGATTATGACCAGTTTTATCTATAATAATTTCTTTGATATCAGAAAATGTATTTTTTAAAGCCACGATTGATTGACGTTCTATTTCGATCAATTCTTTTTCCTTTTCTTTACTTCTCTCATCCATAAAATATTTCCCACTAATTCCAACTATTACTACTAGTGATAATGCTATGATTAAAATAATCCGCTTTTTCTTGATAATTTTTCACTCCCAATACTTCTATTTTTTAGGACTTCATTACTTTACTAGAGAGAAAAATAGAAACCAATAAATTAGTTCCAGCTCTTTTTCCCACAGCTCACAACCAATTGCTGGTTGATTTGATTCAACAATTCTACAAACTTTGAAATTTTTGGCTTCAGTGCAATGAATTGACCGTTGAAGCTATCAACCCTTGAACCCTCCCAGTTTCCTTGAATCGTCTTTTGTTCTGTTTGAAGCTTTTGTAAAATGTCTTGAACTTGTTATCATTATTCCATATATTTTGTTTCAGTAGTTCTTATAGTGAAAATCTAATACTATCCCCAGCCATATGTAGTCCATCTCAGTTGTTATTTTATCACAAAAAGATAATTATTTTAACCTATTTATTTACTTAAATACTTTACAATAAAAAAGTGATCACTGTGCAACTGCACGCGATCACTTTTACTATACTCCACTCTATAATTTAGTTTGATACTCGAAGCCCCATTTATTTTTTATAAATCAAATATTGTTCATCAGCTAAAAAATTATCATAAACAAAGTCGACCGGATATACTATCTTTTCATCTATACATAAAGCCGAAATTTCAGGGCCAATCTCTGGAACAATTCTTTCTGTCTGTTCACTATCAAGAAAAACTAGATAACTAAACTCATCATTATATCTAGCTAATCCTAAATACATATGATTAATTGTTGGGTTTTCTTTTGCATAATTCACTAAAAAATCAATTAATACAACTGGAGGTTCTGCTGGTAATCCAATTTGAATTTCTGTGTTTTTTTTAATAGCATGTCTGGGTGTAAACACGGAGCGGTTGATTTGAGCACTGTCAGAATTAGGGTTTAACCAAAGGAAATCAAGTTCGGCATTATCTTCAAAAAGTTTACTAACTCCGGCAAAATCAAGCACAATAAACTTATCGTTCTTAGTATAAACTGGTACTCGTTGACCTACTTCGGTAAATGCTGATAGAAAAACTTTTCCATCCGGCATGATTTTAACGCTTAATTGACCTTCATGATCTACATCAAGAATAATCTCAGTAGAAAGTTTCAACCATTCGACTATTTGTTGAAATCCTTCCTCATTCCTAGGAAAATCAAAAAAATTCCTCACTTTATTTTCTTGCTTTTTTTTCTTAAATAAATCAAAAATCCCCATTTTTACTTTTCACCTTTCATAAGACCCATTTCTTTAATAATAAACTTCATCCAAAAAAAGCCCTTGCGACGGTACCGTCATCCCAGCTTCACTTCTAATTTTACTTTCAAAAATCTCGTCAATCATTTCTAGACTCATTTCTCCAGCTCCAATTTCTAAAATAGTGCCCATGATGATTCTAACCATTTTATATAAAAATCCATCACCAACAAAGGTAAAATGCAGCAGACTTCCGTCTTTTTGAATTGATAATTCATCAATTGTTCGAACGGTGGATTTTTTCGTTTTTTTAAGTGATGAGAACCCGATAAAATCATGTTTCCCCATTAGTTTAAGACAGGCTTGATTCATTGCAGCAAAATCCAGTTCCTGAGGGTAATGATAACTATAATTTCGCTCAAATGCTGAAGGAACTACATCATTCCAAACATGATAACTATATTTTTTTCCTTTTGCATTATAGCGGGCATGGAATCTTTCGGGAACTTCCTCAATTTTTTTTATAACGATATCACGGGGTAATTGATGATTCAGCGTATCCATGATTTCTGCTATAGTTATTTTCGCATCAGTTTTGAAATTGGCAATTTGTCCTTTAGCATGGGTTCCTGCATCAGTTCTACCAGAACCAATGATTTCCGTTTTCGTTCCAGTTATTTGAGTTAAAATATTTTCGATTTTGCCTTGAATGGTTTTGTCCGAATCTCCCAATCTTTGCCAACCTTGATATCTTCCACCATCGTATTCAATTGTTAACTTGATATTCTTCATATGTTTTATTTTGCTCCTTAAAAAATTTTTCATGCTATTTTTTCTATTCTTAGTTTAAATGCTTCTTATATTCTATCACTTTTTGACAGAATATATTTTAAAATAAAAAATGTGAGCGGGCCAAAACTAAAGATTCGTTTTGTTCCACTCACTACATCCGAATAAACGTTATGAAAAAGTCAGACTCTTCAATAATTTTCTATCCTTTATTTTCCAGTAGATTCGACGAAGTTTCTACATTATTCACTGATATGATTTAGTACAACTTCTTTCTTTGTGACCGATAACCCCAAAAAAGGAATGATGGTAACTCATATCCGATACTAATTCCCAGCGAAATAGCAATCGCTACCTTTATCACATAAATCATTGATTTACTTGCATCAGCTGTATTCGATACAAAAAAATCATAAGTGAAATTATACAATCCGACTCCCGGAACTAAGCAAAAAATGCCGCAGATTAAAAATATAGTAACAGGCGCTTTTTTTAGATATGCTGCTTCCCTAGATAAACAAATCAGAACTAATGAGGAAACAAATGTAGCCACGATAGTTCTTGATGAGTATGTAGCGATTAAATAATAAATAATCCAACCAGTTGCTCCAATCGTCCCACACGTTAAATAATACTTTTTAGGTACTTCAAATAGAACCGCAAATGACCACGTTCCTAAAAAGCTAAAAAGTAATTCCAACAGCAGTTTAAACATAAACAACATCCCCTATCTAGTTAAACAATTTTAAGGCAATCCCAACACCAATTGAAACACATAATGCAGTAATCAAAGAATTCAATATTTGGCTCCAACCAGAACTGTAATTTTCATCAAAAAGATAACGAATCCCATTAGAGATAGCTACTCCCGGCAATAAAGATATAATCCCGCCAGAAATCATACTGACTAAATTTAAATTTGGAAAAGCTTTGACCATTAAACATGCAGCCATGCTGACTAAAAAACTACTCGTCACATTTTTAATGATATGTGAGATCGTTAGTTTATCTAAAATAAATAACGTAAATGCTCCGATTAAAACGCCAAGAAAAACTGCACCCAACGAATCTATTAAGGTACCGCCTAAAATATAACAGAAGCTTGCACTACCAATGATATAAGCAGCAAATTTCTTTTTTACAGACGAAAAATGTTCTGTTTTAATTTCTGCCAAAAGTTTTTTTGCATCGTATGGAGTAATCATTTTTTCTGAAAGATTCCTAGACAAACTATTCAAACGTTCAATCCTACCTAAAGAAATTGGCGAAATAGGAACGTAACTTACTCGAGCATTGTCAGATTGATCCACGGTAGAACACGTTAAAAAAATTCTATCAATAGAAACAAATCCATTAAATCCTTCTAATTCCAATGAATTGGCGAGATGAGTAATAGTTGACTCAATCCGAGAAACTTCTGCGCCGTTTTCCAGCATTGTTTTTCCGATATCAAAAATCAAATCAAATTTTTCTTTTTCATTCATAATAAGAAGCACCTTTCCTAATAATAGATGCAGTAACTTAACCGAAATACTACTACAAAATAATTCTACGATAGTTTTACAAAATTGAACAGAACAAGCCTATTTTTCTTTCACAAATATGATAGGCAGACATAAACAAAAATAAGCGATGGTTTTACACTTTGATAAGATCAGTGTAAAACCATCGCTTAATCTACTGTTCTGTTATCTTCAGATTATTCTTCCTTTTTCTTTCTTGATAAAAAGAACCCTAAAATTGTTGCTGAAGCAAGTCCCAATCCAATCCATACAGTAGCAATATTATTTTTCTCCCCAGTTGCAGGATATGTTTCTTGTTTCTTTGAATCAGCCGCTGTATTAGGTAAGGTTTCTTTTTTGCTTGTATTGTTATCAGTTGTTTTATTACTTGTTTCTTGGTTGAGTACCGTAATTTTTGCAACTGCTGTTTTACCACTATTTGTGTAAGTTACGTCATATGTTCCTGCTTTTTCTGTATCAACAGTTCCTGATACGGCAACCTCACTAAGTGGGATCTCATTTCCGTTTTCATCCGTTGCAGCTATAAAGTTATCTGCTGCCTTCCAAGATGTACCCACATAAATCGTCGAATCTTTGGCACTTACGCTAGTTTGTTTGTCTAAAACTGTGATTTTAGCAATTTGAGTTAATCCTTTGTACTTATATGTCACATCATACACACTAGCTTTTGTAGTATCTACTGTTCCTGTAACTTGTACATCAGAAAATGGTAAATCTTTTCCATCTTCGTCTGTTCCAGATACAAAATTATCAAAATCTTGCCAAGTATCCCCTACGTAAATTGTTGAGTCTTTTACAGTTAATTTTTCAAGAGTATCTATTACATGTACAATCGCTTTGGCTTCTTTGCCTTGATTACTATACGTGATCTCGTAATCATTAACTTTTGTAGTATCAACATCTCCAGTGACCGTGATTTTACTAAAATCAACTAGCTGTCCTTCTTGATCTGTCGCCTCAACAAAGTTATCAGCAGGATGCCACTCACTACCAACCAAAATAGTTGAATCTTCAGCTTTCACAGTAGTCAAATCTATTATTTCTTTCAAAGGAATGTCAAATTTTGCATTGCTTCTAGTTAAAGTAATCGTTTTTCCTGAAAGATATTCCGGGTCTATCGTATAACCGTTTGGAACATTTACAGCTTTGATTAAATAAGAACCAGTCATAATCGAATCAAATGTATATTGTCCTTTTTCATCAGTTGTGAAAGTAACAGTATTTTGAGTAACCGTTTCTGTTAATTCAAACTGAACGTTGGCAATATTTTTTTCCATATCTGTTTCAGCGTAAGTATGGAACTGTGCCTGTGTTAAAGCTACTACACCTGAAGCATCACCTTCTGAGAAGCGTAGAACGACTTCTGATGTAGCAACCGTCGTTTTAGCATCTGTCTGAGCCAAACTAGCAGAATTTATTGTAGCTTCTGTTGAAATCTGACCTGCATTTTTAGAAATAGTATTGTAGGAAATCGTAACATTTTCGGTTAATGTATAGTCACTAAAAATAATCTGAGCACCAGTAGTTGTAGTTTTCACCTCATAAGAATCTTTTGGTACGCCTTCAACCACAACCGAGTTGATATCTACTGCTGCATTAGTTGTTCCTTTCAACGTAAGGTCAAAGGTTGGGTTTTCTACTTTTCTTGTACCACTGTTGATATTTTGTGTTTTAACCGTATTTGTTGTTACATTTTTTAACGTAGCGTGACTCGTTTGAGTTGTTGATAAAATATCGACCTTCTCATTTTGGACAGCGGCAGATGCTGATAAGATTTGATTATTATTTAATGGTTCAGCAGTACTTCCTGCAACGTAAATTGTATTAGCATTGCTCCAACCGTTTGCGTATTTATATTCAATAATGTAACGCTTTGAGGTCTTACCAAAATCAAACGTATAGCTGTTTGTTATTTCATCAAATGTAATTTTGGGATAACCTGCACTTGATTTGTCCATTGGTTTGTCAAAATAATACCCACGATCCCAGTATTGAGGATAAATTGAATCAACTTGGTCATTTGACACATCATAAATATCATAAAGTACATCTGCCCCTGCCGGAATTTTAGTTGTCACAACTAATGAATCATGAGAATCGTTTCTAGCATTGACTAAAAATTGATTTTTGCTTCCTTGCAGTGTTCGTTCTGAATACATTTTCCTACCAGTTCTAATAGTTGAATTAACAGCTTCAAATTCATCTGCACTCATGGTTACTGGAATTGTATCAACTGGAATACTGACATTTTTAGCTAAACTGTTTGGTATATAATTAAAGCCTAAATCAAGATCAAAAGTAATTGTTATCGGTTTAGAAAATTTCAAAATAGTGCCTTCATCTGTCGTCGTTACTGTAAAATCTTTCCCTTTTGTAAAGGTGTAGTAAATGACATCTGGTACTCTTAGTTCCAGATATTTAGGATGATCTACTTTAATTTCTAAATTATTAATTGGATTACTTTGAGTTCCTTGAATTGAAATCGATGTATCCCCTGAATAAGCACCATTTTGAGTGTAATTTCCCCAAGCAGTTTCAGCATTATTAGGATTAATAATTGAAACAAGCGGTACATATTGATCTGTGACCAACATAATTTCTTTTCCAGAATCAACAGCTGGTGTGCTAACTGAGATCGAAATATCTTTTTCTTCAAAAGGAATGACAAATTTCTTTGTTCTAATTCGTAAAACATTATCTTCTTTTGCTGTTAAGACAAGTTTGGTCCCTTCATTTTGAATGTCAAAATAATCAGTAATATTGGCACTTTGATTATCGGCAGTCCAGGCATAAAAATCATATTCGCTAATCGATTGACCATTTTTACTTTCAAGAATGATTTGTCCGCCTTTTTTAGTTAATGTTGGTGTTGAAAAAATGGACAAGTAATAATCGCCTTTAGAATAGAAGTTCGCACTTTGCAAAGAATTTAGATAAGCAGTTTTGATTACTTTTTCTTCCTTACTTGATTTAGCGCTAAAGTCATTTGCTCCTGATGTTTTTAGACTAACTGAACCTAATTTAGTTGTGGGATATTGATTATAAAAACTGTAACTATAGGATGAAACATTTTCAATAGCCACTGGGCGATCTACAGATAATGCATAAGCTTTTTGTTTATTCATATTTGTAATCGTAATAGCTGCTCGATAAATTGTATCTTCCGCTACCGTATAATCTGCACCTAGTTGTAATAATTGTTTTGTTTCTGGCATAATATTTCCATTGATATCCACATCATAAGAAAATACCTGTATCGGTTCTTCAGAGGCATTCATTAATTGGGCTCCTGGTATTTCTGACAATAACAATTCTAATGTCTGAGAGCCTGATAACGTACGGTCTAAATTAAAGTAAACATTTCCTTTAATCCCTGTAATATAATCTGCTTCTTCATAGCTTATATGAGACACGTTTTCATATATATCAAACTTGTATTGATTTTTAGTTACGCCCGGTGTTTCTATTGTTACTAACGGTTGACTGTCTGTAAAAATATATGTATGTAACTCTAAAGTAAACTGAACATCTGAAACAAATTGATTAAAGGTAATTGTTAACATTTTATTAGCTGCATCAACAGACCAGCTTGCGTCGATATTGGCTACTTCTCCGCTAATATCGGAATAACCTAGATGCTCTGGCAAAGCTACTTGATAAACAGATCCTGCTTCATAATTTTTATTTTCAATTAGAAAATTTAATTTCGCAAGTACGGGGGTTGTATTTAATACTCTGGTTTCAGTTTCTTGACTATATTCACTACCATCTATCGTTGTAATAATCATATTCGATAGAAGTTGATCTTCTATAATTGTTCCTGCACTTCTCATTGTAGCTTGAGGTTGTACAGATGTGTTTGCTTCTGAAATTATGTTGTTTGTTTCTTCGTTACTTTCAGTTGTTTCCTCAGTTGTTTCTTCTACTTCTTCAGCTTCTGTTACTGCTTCTGTGGCATTCGCTTCAGAATTTTCCGTCTTCGCCGTCTGCTCATTTTGATTTCCGTCATCTACTGAAACTGCAAAAGCACTGCTCGTTGAACTAAAACTTTGTGCAGCCAAGACTGTCAACATAAAAATTTGTAATTTTCTCTTTTTCAATAAAATTCTCCCTTCAATTCCATGAACTTCGTGATATTTCTTTCATAAAATACACATTTTTTTCTATTTTCATTCCAAAGATAACAGATGTTTATTTGATTACATTCGCTACAAAAAGCGCCTTATCTACTCGATAATACGTTATAGCAACTTTAAAATAATCATTAGCATCTTATGATATCTATCACATTATATCATTTATTTATGAATAATAATGATAATTTATGTGATTTTTAATTAATTTTAAAAATACTAATGATGAAAAATCTATTTTTTTATTTTTAGTTTTTATTTCCGATAAGAGTTTGCGACAAAAGTCGTTTAAACTTGAGCAATTGGATTAAAGCGTGTGGCTCAAAACTAAAAGCAGTTGTACTGACGTAAATATAACTCAGAGAGCTATGCCTCAGTCACATCCAATTCCATAAAAATACAAAAAAACATCAAGCTCGCTTTTAATTTCTTTTTAAAAGAAACAAAGTGATTCTCGATGTCTTATTTACTACTATTCGCTAACTGCAATCCATATCTCACTATATAATTCAGTTTTCTCCCCTTCAAATTTGGTAAATGAAATTTCAGGCGCTTCTACCAATTTATAACCAGAAGTCGGTAACCACTCAGAGTATATTTTCCCCCATGTTTCCTGCAACACTCTGGGAAATTCTCCTTGATTGGGAAATACTGCCCAAGTATGCTCTTCAATTTCCGTCTGTTGAAGATCTGAATAATTATTTTCTTTTGTAGTCGCAATACCAATCATATGCGTCAATTTCCCTTGTTCGTTCATTCGTCCATCATCAAAATCATAGGATGCATTTAAAACTTGATACGGATAAACATCTGTTAGCTTATGCATTTCGGCTTTTTGTTCTTCTGTAATTGATTGTACCAACTTTTGAATAGCTTCATTTTTCCCTTCAAACTGAATGGGAACCTCTTGTTTTACTCCGACTAAATTAAACTTATTTTTCTGTTCGATTCTAAATTCCATGGAAACTCCTCCTCTTACATCTACATAAAATGATAGGCGGGGATATGACTTTTGGATTTTATTTTTTATGACCTCAGACGGCAGATATCCACTCCATTCTCGAAAGGCTCTTGAAAATCCTTCTAATGATTGATAGCCATAATTAAAAGCGACAGCAGTTACTGTTTGTCCTTCAACTAAATCTCGGTTCGCACAAGCAAGCCTTCGATTGCGAATATATTCTCCCAATGAAACACCTGCAATAAAACTAAACGTTCGCTTTAAATGATACTCAGACAAACCAAGTATTTTAGCTGCTTCCCCCAAGGATAATTCTTCATCCAAATGTTCTTCAATATAATCCACTAATTGATTTAATTTTTGAATCATTTCATCCCTCCTAACACATTTATCGTAACAAAGAAAAGTTTATACAACTTGATATTTTCCGTTCAAATTTAATCGGATTTCCTTGTAACCAATTTATCTGTATTTTAATCATACCACGTCTTGACATCATATTTACATTCATCTATATTATACATAGACAATCATCTATATTCAGGAGGAATAGATATGGATCACGAAAAAATTTCATTAGTGCTTAAGGCAATGGCGGACCCTAAACGAATGAAAATAATCGATCTACTTTCTTACAGCAGTATGTGTGCTTGCGATGTGTTAAAACATTTTGATTTCACTCAGCCGACTCTTTCTCACCATATGAAAGTTTTAGAAAGTGCCGAAATTGTTTCAGTTAGTAAACAAGGACAATGGCATCACTATTCTTTAAGAGAAGAGTTTGTACAAGAATTTATGAACACCATGACGCAATTACTTTCCGATAAATGAGGATAAAGTAAAGACAAAAATAAATCATTATACCAATAAGGAGATAATCATTACATGACTTACGCACTCGAAATAAGTGATTTAAAAAAAGTTTATGCAACTGGCGTTGAAGCTTTAAAGGGGATTAATTTAACTGTAGAAGAAGGTGATTTTTATGCACTTTTGGGCCCAAATGGAGCTGGCAAATCTACAACTATTGGGATCATTACTTCTTTAGTTAATAAAACTTCTGGGAAAGTAAGTGTTTTTGGCTACGATCTTGATACAGAATTAGTCCTTGCAAAACAGCAAATCGGTTTAGTTCCGCAAGAATTCAACTTCAATCCTTTTGAAACAGTTGAACAGATTGTTGTCAATCAAGCTGGATACTATGGGGTTCCACGCAAAGAAGCTTTAAAACGCAGTGAAAAGTATCTAAAACAATCAAACCTATGGGAAAAACGCCATGTCCGTGCCCAAATGCTTTCTGGCGGAATGAAACGCCGCTTAATGATTGCACGCGCCTTGATGCATGAACCACGTTTACTAATTTTAGATGAACCGACTGCAGGAGTAGATATCGAACTCAGACGGGAAATGTGGGATTTTTTACGTGAATTAAATCAAAATGGGACAACCATTATCTTAACGACTCATTATTTAGAAGAAGCAGAGATGCTTTGCCGCAATATCGGGATTATTCAGTCGGGACAATTAATTGAAAATACTAGTATGAAAACTCTTCTGTCAAAATTACAGTTCGAAACGTTTATTTTTGATCTAGCTCCTTTCGATAAAGAACCGGTAATTACAGGATACAACAGTATTTTCGCAGATGACCGAACACTTGAAGTAGAGGTGGAACGTAACCAAGGAGTCAACGAATTATTTGAACAGCTAACGCAACAAGGGATCAAAGTTCTTTCCATGCGTAATAAGTCCAATCGCTTAGAAGAGCTGTTCTTAAAAATCACTGAAGAAAAACATCAAGTGGAGGATAAAAATGTTTAAGTTATATTTCACGGCCTTAAGAAGCCTTGCAGTAAAAGAAACCAATCGCTATTTAAGAATTTGGATACAAACTTTAGTACCACCAGTTATCACTACATCACTATATTTCGTTATTTTCGGTAACCTGATTGGTGGACGAATTGGTCAAATGGACGGCTTTTCATATATGGAATTTATTGTTCCCGGACTTATCATGATGTCAGTAATCACAAGTTCTTATGCCAATGTTTCTTCTTCTTTCTTTTCACAAAAGTTTCAAAAAAACATTGAAGAATTATTAATTGCACCTGTACCGACACATATTATTATCTGGGGCTTTGTGATCGGCGGAATGGGCAGAAGTATTTTAGTTGGTACACTGGTAACCGCGATTTCACTATTTTTTGTACCGCTTCACGTTTATTCATGGTCAATTATTATCATTACCCTTCTTATGACAGCAATTTTATTTTCATTGGCTGGTTTATTAAACGGAATCTTCGCAAAATCTTTCGATGATGTATCTATCGTACCAACATTTGTTTTGCAGCCATTGACTTACCTTGGCGGCGTGTTTTATGCAATCTCTATGCTTCCGCCATTTTGGCAGGCTGTTTCAAAAGTTAATCCGATTGTTTATATGATATCCGGTTTCAGATACGGTTTCCTTGGAACAATTGATGTGCCGTTAATGTTTTCGATGACTATTCTAATTATTTTTATTGTAGCTCTTTATGGCGTTTGTTGGCATTTAATTGAAAAAGGGCGTGGTTTAAGAAGCTAAAATTAAAGAGCAGCTATTGAGTCACTAAGATTCAATAGCTGCTCTTATTATCTATCAATATGTCTTTTTGAACATAAACAACTCAGCTTTGCGATAATCATAGCAAATTTTTGAAAATGCTAGTAATTTCCCTGAGCTTAAAAACGTATCATCTCTTACGACCAATGTAGGCGCACCTATCTTTAGTCCAAAGAAACTTGCGCTCGGCTCAGAAAGTTCCTCACTACTAATGACTTTATCTATAAAACCTATTTTAATGTCTTTGTTCTGTTCAAAATAGTTAAAGACCGAATCATACAAAGATTCTTTGGGAATTTCTTTAATAACAGACTGTAAATAATAGGATTTCTCAGCTAAATAAGGCTCGCCATCCAATGTCCTCAAACGCTCAATTTCAATTAATTGGGTATCAGCCGTTAAATCATTATTTCTTGGTAAAAACTCAGCTTCCGCCGCGCTCACAATACGCTGACTTGCTTTTACTGTTTCAATTTTACGACCTGGACGAGCAATTTCCTCTGTAATTCCTAAATTATTTTGCAAATTCCTTATTTTCTCATGTCGTTCTGGACGAATGAATGAACCTACACCTTGCGCCTGATAAATAAATCCCATATCACTAAGTTGCGCCAAAGCTTGACGTAATGAGTAACGTGACACATTATAATAAGACATCAAGGTATGCTCACTTGGTAATTTACCATTTTCGTCTGCCAGTTCACCATTTTGTATTTCTTCCATTAGCTCTTCAACTAAAGTTTTAATATCAATTGGCTTTTTACGTTCCACCTTTAGACACTCCCTTTTTTAAATCAAGTTGATACTTCTATCTTATACCAAACTAAGTTAAATAACATCCTTCTTTTCATTAAATTCTTTAGTAGAGATAAGTTATATTTTAGTTTACTGTTGCTGCTTTTTCTTGTTCATCGTGATACAATTTACCATCATAAAACTTAATGAACGGGAACCAAATTAGAAAGGCAACCAATGCACAGACAACGGCTAAAACAAACGCACGCCAGTCACCACCTGAGCCAATAAAGCCTGACAATCCTAGTGGTGTTGGCCAAGCAACTTGTGCTATTGGCGGATTAACCATCCCAAATTTTATAGCAAAATAAGCAACTGACATTGAACTCATTGGTGCTAAGAAAAACGGAATTGCTGTATACGGATTGTAAACAACTGGCATCCCAAATAAAATCGGTTCATTAATGTTAAATATTGATGGTATCACAGCGGCTTTCCCTAATGCGCTCAATTGAGCTGATTTTGCAAAGAAAGTGATAAAAATAACCATTCCAAGCGTTGCCCCAGAACCACCAATAGTAACAAAACTATTATTAAACTCTCCAGCAAAAGGCAAATTAGCACCATTTTGATTTTGCACCATATTAGATAATACAATTGGTGTTAAAAATGATGTTACGATTGTAGCTCCATGAATCCCCACAATCCAAAGTGCATGCATTAAGAAGTAAATAACCAATAACCCTGCCCATGTATTCGTCAAATTAGTAACGAAACCAAACGGAACAGCGATTACTTTAAAAATATCCGTACCTAAAGCAACTAATAATCCATTAATAACAATAACTGTTAGTGCAATCAAGACTGTTGGAATAAGTGCTGTAAACGAATTGGACACTCCTGTTGGTACAGTTTCCGGCATTTTAATGACCCATTTACGTTTTACACATAAGGCATAAATCTTAACTGCAATAATAGACATAATAATTGCTGTAAAAATCCCTGTTGTTCCTAGACGTACAACACCGCCAGACATTGACCAGCCGTCAATAATCTTTTGATCGTCTGACACCACATTAACTAATGTCGCAATTCCACCATCAAAAATTAATTCTGGTAAACACATGAAATAGGCCATCATAGATAGTAATGCACCATTCATTGGATTAAGATTAATTTTTTCTTCCTGTGCTTGAATTTTTGTATATTCATAGCCAAACACAATACAGAAATAAAGTGCCAAAATCCCCATAGTTGCCATATTAGCAAGCATGTATAAGCTCTGAACTCGGTCAAATGATACTTCCCAAATTCCTTGCAATGCTGGAAAACTTTGAGGTAATACAGCAATAATCAAAAACATTGATCCTACGATTGTAAATGGAATGGATGCCATCCCAGCAGCCATAACTCCTCGAACAATTCTTAATTGCGATAATTTCCCCATTGGTCCCATTAAATAGTTATTCAAAAATTTAAATAATTTGTTTTCTGATTCCATTTTTATCACCTTTCTTGTTTAACACTATTTTCAAAAATTTTCATATGCTTCAGATAAGCATCTTTATTATGCTCAATTTGCCACACTCGCCACTCAACAAACCCGCCAATTAAACAACCTATTGTAAGCACTACCAGTAATAATCCGCGCCCTTCATTATTGACGAATGGAAAAAGTAATTGCTGCTGCCCGAATAAAATCATAGTTATCCCCAGCAAATTACTAAAAATTTGTACAGAGTATCCTATTTTAGTTAGAAACAAGTCATTAGATGGATGCCAATATTTCTTAGTTTGTTCAATTATGATAGCGATATCAATCAAAAGTAACATTACTGGTAAAATAATCCAGAGACTTAAAACAGAAAATGATAAGATGCTCCAATATAAATTGATAAAGAAAAAAACTGCAGTAATATATCGGAATGCTAGAAAACGGTTAAAATGAATACTTCTCAGTTTAGATTGTTGACTCAACTCTGCTTTAGTTGGTGTATTTTCCATCCTAATTTTCGCTCCTTTCCTCCATAATTTAAATAAGTTCATGCATACAAATTCTACGTTCCCCTTATTTTAAGCTATCACCACTTTCTTTTTAGCAAAGCAACCACGACTCAAAAACAACTTGTTCGAACAAGTATAGATTAACACAGGTTCGCATAATTGTAAACGCATTCTAATTTGATTTTTTTTGGTAATTGATTGAAACAGGAATGAAAGCAGAAGCATTTTTACATCTAATGTACTTAAATTATTTATTCAACAAATTTTCTCGTTAAATATCATTTTCGTAAAACATATTATTTATTACTTTACAAAAATTTGTTATAAAAGTACTTATTTAATTTTGTATTACATATAGACACTTAATTCTATGGGTGAATTTAATTTTTATATACCATTAGTCGTTATAAAAATACTATTTACTTAACTGGATTATAAGGTGATTTCATGTGAATAATATGCTAATACAAAGAATTTGAGCTTGAAAAATAATCCAGAAACCAATTACTTTGACTGGTTTCTGGATTTCTTTCAGATCTTATTTAAGACTGTTTATTTTTTCATAGATAGTTATTAAAGCTCTTCAATAATTTGTTGAAATTTAGTGTTTTTCTGTAACATGTGCAACAATCTCTCAGCAATTATTAAAAAGCACGATGATCAATCCATCCTAAATTTGAGATATAGTAATACCCGCCTTTTTTGCCTGTTGCTGTTACTTTTTTCCCTATATTATCTTTGGTATTCCCTAACACCGGAACTCCTTGATACCATGGTAGTGGATTAATTTGATAACCACCATTTTTAATTGTTAATGCTTGATTAATTTTTTCTACTGTATCAAGTGCCTTATAATCAATCCAACCTTTTAAGTCTGGTGAATAGTAATACGGGCCAGCTTGCTGAGTTAATTTAATTACTTTTCCCGCATAATCTTTTGAATTTGCTTTTTTTACGTAACCGCTCATTCCCCAAGGTAGTGTATCAACCGAATATTTTTGATCTTTGTGTAACATTTTATATTTTTGAATCTCTACTGTTACTCTTGTATTTGCCATTTCATTTTCCTCATTTCTTTTTTATATTCTAAAATTTAAAGTTCAATATAATTAATTAAAAATAATATATTCATCATTAAAAAGCACGATGATCAATCCAACCTAAGTTTGAGATATAGTAGTATCCACCTTTTTTACCGGTTGCTGTTACTTTTTTACCTATATGATCTTTAGTATTTCCTAACACTGGAACTCCTTGATACCATGGTAGTGGATTAATTTGATAACCACTATTTTTAATTGTTAATGCTTGATTAATTTTTTCTACTGTATCAAGTGCTTTATTATCAATCCAACCTTTTAAGTCTGGCGAATAGTAATATGGACCAGCTTGCTGAGTCAATTTAATTACTTTTCCCATATAATCTTTTGAATTCGCTACCTTTACGTAGCCAATCATTCCCCAAGGCAATGTATCAATTGAATATTTTTGGTCTTTATGCAACATTTTGTATTCTTGAATCTCACTAAAATTTCGCTCTTTTGCAATACTTGCAGCTTCCGCATTCAAATAGCCCATCCATCCATTTGCCTCATCATACAAGGAGTAATATCTGGAACCATTTGAATGATTGTAATAGCCTTTAGCTATATAAGTTTCATTAAATAGTTTATCTGTAGTATCCTTTTTCACCCAGTCAAAACTGCTCCATAAATTGTAGCCTTTTTTGGTAATTGTCACATA
>NZ_AMDP01000039.1 GCF_028128615.1 Enterococcus sp. 5H
TTAAAAATATTGGTGAAGATTTCTAGAATATTAGCCGCAATACTTTGACCTAGTCCGTTATCATTCCATGCATCTCTGAAAGCTACGGCGATCTCATGTAATAATTCCAAGATTCCGTTAAACATATCAAAAATACTCTGTATCAATGCTGTTCCTCGTCCATCTTGTTCCCACGCACGTTTAAACGCTCCGGCAATATCACCGATGATATTTAACACATCTGCTAATAAAATGAGAAGATTCTCAACAAAACGCTGTCCTGTTCCATTGGTCCACACTTCTAAAAAAGAACGACCGATTGCTTGTATTAACCCAATGATTTC
>NZ_AMDP01000040.1 GCF_028128615.1 Enterococcus sp. 5H
TTAAGCCCCTTTGAAATGTCGACGATATTGAGAAATATTCAGTCGGCTTTTTTTGCGATCAACTATTTTGATCCCACTGAAGGTGGTATGTTAACAAGGGTATTTTATTGTGGCGATCGTACAACGCCTGTCTATTCTTGGAATCCAAAATATGAACAAAACATGTGGGAAAGCCTAGCTGTAAATTTCATAGAACAGTAAGGAGAGGGTGGAATGTTAAAGGTTTCAAAGGATTTTTTAAAGGCTATCGCTGACACCAGACGTACCATGTTCATTCAAATAAAAATTAATGATATTCTCTATACAAATGATAATATTACAAAATTCGAACTGGACTCAGGTAGCATGGGTGG
>NZ_AMDP01000041.1 GCF_028128615.1 Enterococcus sp. 5H
GCAACAGTGAATATTAAAGATCATCAATACAACACAGGGAACTATACAGTGCATGTCTATTTGTATTCCAATAATGGTTTAGTAAATGGCATGGTTGCTAATCCGGTGGATGTTTCTTGGTCACTAGGAGGAAAAACAACCATTGAAGACACCAATGGAAAAGAGACCACATACAAAGCAACGACAACTGTTAATCAAGGAAACTATCAAGGAGCAATGACTGTACATGTAGCTGTGTGGTCATCTAATGATTTAAAATGGTATGTAGCAACTAAAAATAGTAATGGAACGTATCAAACAACAATCAATATAAACAATCATAAAAATTCAGGGAAATACTTTGCAGATACGTATGTGAAATTATCAAACGGGACAATGCAGTGTATCTCGTCAGATACCTTTAACGTAACACAACCAGGTTTAGATGCAAGAGCCACAGCATATAACAATGCTACCAATAGTTTTGATGTGATCGTAACACCAACAACGGTTTCAGGGGTAAAAGAAGTTCGTATTCCAGTATGGAGCAAGGCTGATCGTTCTGATTTAATTTGGTATAGAGCGACAAGACAAGCAGATGGTACCTACAAAGCAACAGTGAATATTAAAGATCATCAATACAACACAGGGAACTATACAGTGCATGTCTATTTGTATTCCAATAATGGTTTAGTAAATGGCATGGTTGCAAACCCGGTTGATGTAAATTAATTAGTTCAAATATATCCACTAAAAAACGTATTTTGTAGATTGAAATACACTTTAGTGGATAATTATTTTTTCTTAATAGTTTATTCTGTGATCTAAAGAATTCTTGCTTTTCATCACTAATTTAAGTAGAATGTTAGTATTGGTTAAAGATAAATGATTTATTATACATTAGAAGATTTATTAAAACAAAATGCTTCAATTGGAAGGACAGATAAAATGTTAAAAGACTTATTTTCTTTTTTTACAGAAATTTTAAAAAATCGAAAGTTATTAATACAATTTTCGTACAATGATTTTAAATCTCGTTACGCCGGGTCTATGTTTGGAATTATCTGGGCGTTTATTAATCCCTTAGTTATGGTATTTACGTATTGGTTTGTATTTGGTTTTGGTCTGAAAGCTGTTCCAACAGAAGGTATTCCTTTTATTATTTATCTGGTAACAGGGATTGTTCCATGGTTTTTTTTCTCGGATGTATTATCAAGTGGAACGGGTGTATTTCGGGAGTATAGTTATTTAGTAAAAAAAGTGGTATTTAATATTAAAATTCTGCCTACTGCTAAATTATTATCAAACTTTTATACACATCTTTTCTTTTTAGTGGTAACTTTTATACTTATGTTTATTTATGGAATTTTTCCAACAATTCAAACTCTACAAATCATTTATTATCTTATTTGTATGAGTGTCTTTCTAACAGGGTTAACTTGGATTACGGCTTCTATACAACCATTTTTTTCTGATATTAGTCAATTTATCGCTGTTATTATGCAGGCATTGATGTGGTCAGTACCTATTTTATGGAGTCCACAAAACTTTCCAGTTTGGGTAATTAAGATCTTGAAATTTAATCCCATGTATTATGTTATCAATGGATACAGAGAAGCATTTTTAGGTCAAGGATGGTTTTGGCAACATCCTGCACAAACTGTTTATTTTTGGATTGTTACCCTCATATTACTGTTAGTAGGATCTACTGTTTTTAAACGATTAAGACCACATTTTTCAGATGTTTTATAAACGAAGATTGGAGATTGACTTATGTCTGATTATGCAATAGAAATAAAAAATTTAACTAAAACTTATAATATGTACGCAAAACCTAAAGATCGTATGAAAGAGGCATTGAATCCTTTAAAAAAGAGCTATCATGATATTTTTTATGCATTAAAAGATGTTAATATTTTTGTTGAAAAAGGTGAAATGATCGGTTTTGTGGGTGAAAATGGTTCTGGAAAATCTACTTTACTGAAAATTATAACAGGTGTATTAACACCATCGAGCGGTACTATTGATATTAATGGGAAGATTGCGGCTCTATTAGAGTTAGGATCAGGATTCAATCCTGAATATAACGGCTATGAAAATATTTATCTAAACGGAATGGTATTAGGTTTTTCCAGAGAAGAAATAGACGAAATGATTGATGATATTATTGCTTTTGCTGATATTGGTGATCATATCAATCAACCTGTTAAAACATATTCAAGTGGAATGTTTGTACGTTTAGCTTTTGCTGTAGCAATCAATGTAGATCCTGATATTCTGATCGTTGATGAAGCTTTGGCTGTTGGAGACCTTGAATTCCAATTAAAATGTATGGAGAAATTCACTGAACTTAGAAATTCTGGAAAAACAATTCTATTTGTTTCCCATGATATTAACTCTGTTCGTCGTTTTTGTGACCGTGTTTATTGGTTAAAAAATGGTGAAGTTGTTTCTGAAGGGAAAACGATGGAAGTAACAGAAGAATATGACAATTACTTAAAGAAAAAATCAATTAAATCAGTTGATCGTGAAAAAAATAAGATTGAAGAGCATGGTGCTCCTGATATTGTAGAAGTGATTAAAGCTGAATTATTGGATAATGAACATAAGCCATTAGAGATGGTTCAACAAGATCAATCTGTTATTGTAAAAGTAGAATATAATGTAAAAGATGATTCAATTAAAAAACCAGTGTTAGGTGTTGCTATTCGAACAGTAGACAATCATTATGTTTGTGGATTGAACACATTATTGGATGAATCATCAATTCCATGGGAAAAGGGAATAAACATTTTTTATCTGCACTATAATAAAATGGCACTGCTAAGTGGTGAATACTATTTTGATATAGCGATTTTCGAAGAAAATGCAACCGTACCTCTAGTTTATAAAACCAAATTTATTAATATGTTTATCACTGGAAAATACGTTGGAGAAGGTATTGTTGTACTAGATCATGAATGGAAGGACTCTTTATAAAATGAAGTATGATTTTGAGTTATCTTTAGATGAACATACCAGTGTAGGAAAAATTCTTGCCCAAATTGAGGATAACAGCAAAGTTTTAGAATTTGGTCCTGGAAATGGGCGCATGACAAAGTATTTGATTGAAAAAAAACATTGTGATGTTTCTATCGTAGAATTCGATGAGGAACTTTACAATTTTGTTATGCAGTTTGCTCAAGATGGGTTTCTTGGGAATATTGAAGAATATAATTGGACGAAGTATTTTAATCAAAAATCGTTTGATTATATTGTATTTGCAGATGTGTTAGAACACTTGTCAAATCCTGAAAAAACGTTAGAACAAGTGATACCGTTTTTGGCTGAAGATGGTAAAATCTTGGTTTCATTTCCAAATATTGCGCATAATTCTGTGTTGATAGATTTATTCAATAATAAACTAAATTGGAACAAGTATGGGTTGCTAGATGCAACTCATAATACATTTTATACTCAATCAGGTTTTGAGGAATTATTTCAAAGACTTGGCTTGAATATCGCTGTGGAAGATTATACTTATTCGCAAGTTGGGCAAAATGAAATTGATTCATCCTATGCTGATTTACCAGTAACAGCAAGATATGATTTTAAAAATCGATTGTTTGGCGAAGTATATCAATATTTTTATTCGTTGACGTTAAATACAGTAGAAAATCCTATTCGTAAATTACCCGAGAATTCAAACTTTGTTGAACATGTTAGGCTTGAGTACACGTATTCAGATAGAATAGAATCTAATGTTTTATTGTTGAATAATTACACAGGTGAAAGTAAAGAAATGGTTTTAGACGTTCCTTCGGATGTTCAAAGTATGAAGCTTTACCCATCTACTGAAGCATCCATTGTTCGTTTTAAGTGCTTAGTTAAAGAAAAAGAGTTACGTTCGATTGAAACAAATGCTCTTTGGCAAAATGACAGTGTTTATGTTTTTGAAGATGAAAAAGGCTATTTTCTTGTTGATGGTAAATATGTTGCAAATCAAAAGTTGACATTGGCATTTGACTTTCTTTTTGAAGGTCAATATACAGATGTACAAGATCAGATTATTCATTATTCAGTAAAACAAAAACAAGAAGTAAAAAAACTACAAGAAGAACTAATTGCATTAGAAAAGAAAAATAATGATAAAGTTCAGTTTATGGCTGAACGATATAATGAAGCAGTTTCATCTAAAAGTAACAACGGTTGGCTAAATGGCTCAACGACACCTAAAAAAGAGCGAGATGCCTTAATTACTCTAAATATAGAAACAATTGAAAATGACGAGGAATTAAATCAAGCGATTATTAAAGGTTGGGGCTATTCAAATAAAACAAAAGAACCTTTGCGTTTTGCACTGCAAAGTAACGAAGGGGCTTTTTACAAGGTTACTCCAATTAAACGCCAAGATGTAATCGATATTAATGAACTTCCAGAAGATGTAGAATATGGTTTTATTATAGAAATTGAAAATTATCAGATTGATAAAATGGTTCACTTGATTATTACAACAGCGAATGATGAAAAGGTTTATTTACCTGTAAATCGCTATAATTTAGCTGAACTCGGATTAGCTAAGCGAAGCAGGCTTCTATTAGGTGCAATTCGAAGAAAAGGTATTGTGGGAGCACTTCGTGCATATAAAGACCGTAATAATCAACAAGATGCTTATGAAAAATGGATTCGTGCAAATGAGCAGCACGACAATGAGCAAATGTTACAAGAAATTGCTCAATGGCAATTCCAGCCTAAGATATCTATCGTTATACCAGTGTACAATGTTGAAGAAAAATGGCTAAATGTCTGTATTGAGTCATTACAGAACCAACTTTATACAAATTGGGAACTTTGTATTGCGGACGATGCTTCGTCTAAAGAATATATTAAACCACTATTAGAAGATTTTATGACACAAGATAACCGTATTAAAGTAGTATTTCGTGAACAGAATGGTCATATTTCTGAAGCAACTAATTCAGCTTTAGGAATTGCTACTGGAGATTATATTGGTTTTATGGATAATGATGATGAACTTGCTCCAAATGCTCTTTTTGAAGTTGTAAAAGCATTAAATGAAGATAATGAGATTGATTTTATATATACGGATGAAGATAAAATAAGCACTCGAGGCAAGCGCTTTGATCCATTCTTTAAGCCAAATTGGAATTCAGAGCTGTTGTTAGGACATAACTATATTACGCACTTTGTAGTAGTGAAAAAGGAATTAGTTCTTCAACAAGTTGGTGGATTACGAGATGAGTTTAATGGAAGTCAAGATTACGACTTTGTATTAAGAGCTACTGAAGCAGCAAATAAAATTCATCATATTTCTAAAATCTTATATCATTGGAGAACAGTTGAAACTTCAGTGGCTTTTGATCCTCAAAGTAAAGAGTATGCTTATGTTGCTGGGCAACGAGCAATTGAAGCTGCTTTAGAACGAAGAGATGTGTTAGGAACAGTTCAGATGACAAAAAATTATGGTGCTTATAAAGTAAACTATCAATTTAATGTAAAACCTAAAGTAAGTATCATTTTTGTTGGTCCCGTTGATAAGCGAGTAGCTGCACTACAGAGATTTGTTGAAAAAACTTATTATAACAATGTAGAATTTTTAATGCCTAAGGAGTTAGAAAATTCCATTGGGCAACTTGATAATAGAGTTATTTTTGTTGAAAGTGAGTCACTGAATGAACAAGCATCTAGAGCTACTGGGGAGTACTTGGCATTTGTCAGTGAATATGTTGAGCCTGAAAATTCACGATGGCTCAATGAATTAATGAATTTTGGACAAAAATCAAATGTTGGGTTGGTTGGTGGCAAAGTCATTAATCAATTTGATACAATCTTGAATGTAGGTGTCTCCATAAACCAAGAGACTAACTCATTGTTCTATGAACAAAGAGGTGTTTCAAATAAATCAATTGGTTACTACTTCCGTCCAGCACTTCCAAGAGAATTACAAGCTGTTACGGAAGACTGTATGTTAATTCGTAAATCAGATTTTGAAAAAGTATCAGGGTTTAATGAATCACTAGGAATTCAATTAATGGGTGTAGATTTATCACTCAAAGTCCAAAATCTTTCAAAAAAAATCGTTTTTACTCCTTATGCTGAGATGATTGCGCTGGAGGGAATTAGCCACCTAGATGGTAAAGATAACGCGAAAAAACTTTTTGATATATGGGCCCCAGAACAATTATATGATAGCTATAAAAATCCTAATTCTTTAAATTAAGGAGTTCATTATGAAGAATCAACTGAAAATTTGTATCGATAGTATCATGAAAAATGGTAAAGATAAAAGCCTTGTTATTACTGGTTGGGGATTGGACGAGGAAACAAAAGAAATTCCACGAATTCGTATTGATTCGGCAGAACAAGGAACAATCAATGTTGAGTATGTTTACCGTGGTGATGTTAACGGACTTTATAAGCTTAATGGAAATCAAGAAGCAGGATTTGTTGTAACAGTTCATTTGCAAGGGAAAATAGATACATTTGACTTAACTTTTTATACAAATGCTAATGAAGAGATAAGAGGTATTACTGCAAATGATAATTATCCTTTAGTACCAGGTTCAGAAGGTGAGTGGAAAAAGAAAGCCCGTGTTGTTCGTAAAGGCTTAGGGTATTTAAAACGTAATGGACTTCGCAGTACGATTCAACGAATAAAGCTTAAAGGCATTTCAGAACCATCAAATGAAAACTATTTAACTTGGATAAAACAAAATGAACAGTGGGATAGTGAAAAAATCAAAGCAGAAATTTCTGATTTTACCTATCAACCTAAAATATCCGTGTTAATGCCAGTCTACAATGTTGAACAAAAATGGCTTGAAAAGTGTATTCAATCTGTTCAAGCACAGTTTTATGATAATTGGGAGCTTTGCATAAGCGATGATGCATCTACGGATCTGAATGTAAAAAAAGTCTTAGACAAATTTGTAAAGTTAGATTCTCGCATAAAAGTTGTCTATCGAACTGAAAATGGTCATATAAGTAAAGCAACAAATTCTGCTTTAGAAATTGCAACAGGTGATTTTGTAGCATTACTGGATAATGATGATGAGCTTGCACCAATTGCTTTTTATGAAGTAGTTAAACTATTAAATAAAAAACCTGATTTAGATTTGATTTATAGTGATGAAGACAAAATTGATATGCAAGGAAATCGTTTTGAACCAGCATTCAAACCAGATTGGTCACCAGACTTATTATTAGGAACAAACTACATTTCTCATTTAGGTGTGTATCGTCGTTCGATAGTTGAAGAAATTGGTGGTTTTAGAGCTGGTTTGGAAGGTTCACAAGATTTTGACTTAGTTTTACGTTTTACAGAAAAAACAACTGCTGAAAAGATAGCACATATTCCTGAGATTCTTTATTATTGGCGTGTCTTACCAACATCAACCGCGGCAGACCAATCTACAAAAGGTTATGCTTTTGAAGCTGGTAGAAAAGCTTTGGAAGATGCCTTAGTTAGAAGAGGAATTAAGGGAACGGTTACTCATGCAGCAGGAAATGGTTTATTCGATGTAAATTATGATTTATTGTCGGAAGATCTAGTCAGTATTATTATTCCAACCAAAAATGGTTATGATGATATGAGACGTTGTTTAAAATCAATTGTTGATAAAACGTCTTATGAAAACTATGAAATAATAGTGGCTGATAATGGAAGTACAGATCCTAAGATGGATCAGTTGTATAAAGAATTCATAGATAAATTAGGGAATCGAATCATTATTGAATCAATCGATATACCATTTAATTATTCTAGAATCAACAATTTAGCTGCTAAGAAAGCTTCAGGAAAGTATCTACTTTTCTTAAACAATGATACTGAAGTTATTACCACAGATTGGTTGGAACGGATGATATCATCTGCTCAATTTGACCGAATTGGCTGTGTGGGTGCAAAATTGTATTATCCAAATCATACGATACAACATGCAGGTGTTATTTTAGGTCTAGGAGGAGCTGCAGGGCATGGACACCATACTTTTCCACGTGGTGACTTTGGCTACTTCGGCAAGCTAGAAATAAATGTAAATTATTTAGCCGTTACAGCAGCTTGCTTAATGGTGAAAAAGCAAGATTTTGATGATGTAAATGGTTTTGATGAAGAGTTAACGGTTGCTTTTAATGATGTAGACTTATGTTTAAAAATTCATAAATTAGGTCGAAATAACATTTGGCTTCACAGTGTTGAGTTATTTCATTATGAATCACAATCAAGAGGACATGAAGATACTCCAGAGAAAATTCAGAGGTTCCAAAAAGAGACAGCTCTGATGGAATCTAGATGGGGAAGTTATGTTGAAAATGATCCATACTATAACCCAAACTTAACTAGAATAGCAGGAGACTTCAGTGTTCGAGTTAATTAATTCAAAGAAAAGTTATTCTAGAAAGAACTGGTCTTTATAGAATAGATGATATCCCTTTTTTGTTTTTTCATTTACTAAAAAAGACCTCTAGTAAACTATTCAGATATAGAGTATGGTGCAAAACAGATTTTTAGTTTTGTTCCGTACTCTTTTTTGAATTAAGGGAAACCTAGTGAAAGAAGTGCAGAAATTGATTAATTTTATGTTGAAGTAAGTGGTTGAAAAGTAACATTTGATACAGAATAAGTAGAATGATACAATAATGACAACTGGAGGGACTCTAAAATGACTAAAATAATCGCTCACAGAGGAAGTAAAGGTACACATCCTGAAAATACCTTAGCAGCATTTAAAGAAGCTATTCGAGTTGAAGCAGACGGTATTGAATTAGATGTTCAGTTATCAAAAGACAAACATCTTATTGTCATTCATGATGAAACTGTTGATCGCACTACAAATGGTTATGGAGAAATTAGTCAGTTGACCTTAGCAGAATTGAAACAACTAGATGCAGGTAGTTGGTTTAAAGAGAATCCAATTAGGCAAGAAATACCAACCTTAGAGGAAGTTCTACAACTACTAGTAGATGAACAATTTCAAGGAGTTTTAAATATTGAATTGAAAACGGATAAAATACACTATCAAGGTATTGAAAAAATACTTGTTCAATTGATGCAATCACAAAATTGGCCTTTTGAATATATTTACTCAAGCTTCTACTTTCCAAGTTTAGAAAAAATTGAAGAAATAGCAAAAGATTCAAAGCTAGCCCTAGTTTTTTTTATGTCACAAGAAGATGAAGAGTTAGCTGAAAAAACAAGTTTTATTGAAGGAATGCATCCCCATATTCAATGGGTAATCGATCATATAGATCGATTGGTTAATTTTCCCAAGGCTATTCGCCCTTGGACAGTAAATGAAAAAGAGCAGATGATGTTTTGTTTTAAACAAAATATTACAGCATTCCACACAGATTTCCCAGAAGAAGCAACGCAAATCCGTAAATTGATACAGAATAAGGATGAATAGATGAAAAAAGTATTAGTAATTGTAGGTCCCACCGCTGTTGGGAAAACAGCATTCAGCATTGAAATGGCAAAGAAACTAAATGGTGAAATCATTAGCGGCGACTCAATGCAGGTTTATAAATATTTAGATATTGGTACTGCAAAAGTAACAGCAGAAGAACGCGAAGGTATCCCTCATTATTTGATTGATTGTCGTGAGTTATCCGAAACGTATTCTGTTGCTGATTTTCAAAAAGAAGGCAGACGAGCGATTGATGAGATTACAGCAAAAGGCAAGTTGCCAATCGTTGTTGGAGGAACAGGACTGTATATTCAAGCTCTGCTTTACGATTATGAATTGGGAGCAAAAGATGAGTCACCAGATATTCGCGTAAAGTATGAGCGTTTTGCTGAAACCTATGGCAATCTGCATTTGTGGGAATTGTTAAAGGAAAAAGATGCTAAAGCAGCTGAAACTATTCATTTTAATAATCGTAAAAAAGTTATCCGAGCTTTGGAAGTCTTTGAGAAAACAGGTTTTAGCATTTTGGAGCCAAAAGAAAAGCCTAAACCATTGTATGAATATTTTTTAGTCGGTCTGGAAACGGATCGTAAGTTATTATATGACCGAATTAATACCCGTGTTGATTGGATGATGGAACAAGGACTTATAAAAGAAGCTGAATTATTGTTTAACGAACAAACGAAGCAATCTATTCAAGGAATCGGCTATAAGGAATTTTTCCCATTTTTTGAAGGACGAGAGACGTTAGAAGAAGCAATTGAACAAGTAAAGCAAAATTCAAGAAGATATGCCAAACGGCAACTAACCTGGTTTAGAAATCGCATGAATGCGAGTTGGTGGGATTTAGTACAGCATCCCGATACAATGTTTAAATTAGAAAAAGAAATAGAAAACTGGTTAGATTCTTCGGAAGGATAAAAAATGGATAAACTAGTAGAAAAGGTTATTTTAGTAGGTGTTGAGACAGAAGAAAACTTTTCTAGATTTGATGGTTCTATGAAAGAGCTGAAAAACTTAACTAAAACGGCACAAGGCGAAGTTGTCTTTTCGTTAACACAAAAAAGACCGCGAGTGGATCGGCAAACATTAGTTGGTAAAGGAAAATTGGAAGAATTAGTCCAGTTAGCCGATGCGTATGAAGCAGATATCGTGATTTTCAACCATGAAATGACACCTAGACAAAATCAGTTAATTGCTGAAGCTGTTGGGGTAAAAGTGATTGATCGAGTTCAACTAATTTTGGATATTTTTGCAATGCGGGCACGATCTAAAGAAGGTAAATTACAAGTAGAGCTAGCTCAGCTAAATTATTTACTACCAAGATTGATTGGTCAAGGAAAACAATTATCTCGTTTGGGTGGAGGTATTGGTACCAGAGGACCAGGTGAAACCAAGCTTGAATCTGATCGCCGTCATATTCGTGATAAAATTACTGCAATTAAGCGAGAATTAAAAGAAGTCACAGCTCACCGTGAAAGAAGTAGGCAAAAACGGCAAGCCTCAGATATTTTTCAGATTGGTTTAATAGGATATACGAATGCTGGGAAATCAACGATTTTAAATGTATTGACGACGGCTGGAACTTATTCAGAAGATCAGCTTTTTGCAACCTTGGATCCATTGACCAAAAAATGGCAGCTTCCTCAAGGTATGATTGTAACATTAACTGACACAGTTGGGTTTATTCAAGACTTGCCAACTCAGTTAATCGAAGCCTTTCAATCAACTTTGGAGGAAAGTCGGGGAATGGATTTATTGTTGCACGTAGTAGATGCCAGTGCAGAAGATCGCTTACAGCACGAACAAACAGTTGTTGAGCTGTTAAACGACTTGGATCTAGAGCAAATACCGGTATTAACTGTTTACAATAAAAGCGATCAAGTTGATGAAGATGAGTTTACCCCAACGTTGTTTCCTAATGTTTTAATATCAGTAAAAAGCACGTCAGGGAAGGATCGTTTGACCAAAGCTGTAAGAGAGAAAATGATGGAACTTTTAGTTCCATATGAGTTTGACCTTCCATCAGATCAAGGGCAACAATTAAGTGAGTTAACAAGGTACACTTTACTATTATCGGAGAATTTTGAAGAAGATAAAAATGTTTATCATGTAAAGGGATTTGCTAAAAAAGGTTCTAGATGGACTCGTATACCTGAAGAATAATAGAAGATTGTGATCAGACTTTTAGGTTTGACCACAATTTTTTTAGGAAAAATAAAATAGCTAAATGAAAAGGTATTGCTGAAACCAAGAATCTTGAAACATTGGTTTATTGTTAGTAATATCTCTTTAAAACAAGGATTTTAACTATTTATTTAATTTTATGTCAGAAAACCTAACATAAATCATTGACAATCGAAAAAAGTATTGATATTCTATACCTATCAAAGAGAGGGGGGTGGATATGAGAGAAAAAGAACTGAGACGTTCGATGTCAGTTTTTCCAATTGGTACGGTTATGAAATTGACTGATTTGTCGGCACGTCAAATTCGATATTATGAAGAACAAGATTTGATTCATCCAGAAAGAAGCGACGGTAATCGACGAATGTATTCGTTGAATGATATTGATGTATTGCTTGAAATTAAAGATTATTTATCTGATGGTCTAAATATGGCTGGTATCAAACGTGTTTACGAGATGAAGTTAGAAGAGCAGTTGCATGCTCAAGATTCCAATAGACCATTGACGGATGAAGATGTTCGGAAGATTTTATATGATGAACTAATCTCTCAAGGGGGACTTACTCAACAAAATCCATTCCAATCAAGAGGCCCAAAATTGTAGCATCAGTGATATATACAAAAAATGAAGGACGTGAAGGAAAACAATGACAAAGAAACAAAACACAGTAGAAGATATCAAACGAATTGCCGATGAAGAAAATGTTCGATTTTTACGATTAATGTTTACAGATATTATGGGAACAATCAAAAATGTGGAAGTTCCAGTAAGCCAGTTAGACAAAGTGCTAAATAACAAAATGATGTTTGATGGTTCTTCTATTGAAGGTTTTGTGAGAATTGAAGAAAGTGATATGTACCTATATCCAGATCTATCAACTTGGATGATCTTTCCCTGGGAAAGCGATCACGGTAAAGTCGCTCGTCTGATTTGTGATATTTATAATCCGAATGGGGAACCATTTGCAGGTGATCCTCGCGGAAACTTAAAACGTGCATTAAAAGATATGAAGGAAATGGGCTTTACATCATTTAATCTTGGTCCTGAGCCGGAATTTTTCTTGTTTAAATTAGATGAAGATGGTGAAATTACAACAGACTTAAATGATCGTGGTGGTTATTTTGATTTTGCACCAACTGATTTAGGTGAAAATTGTCGTCGAGATATTGTTCTTGAGTTAGAAAGTCTAGGCTTTGAAGTTGAAGCATCCCATCATGAAGTGGCTCCGGGACAACATGAAATTGATTTTAAATACGCTGATGTGATTGATGCTTGTGATAATATCCAAACATTTAAATTAGTAGTTAAAACAATTGCTCGCAAACATGGATTACATGCGACATTTATGCCGAAACCATTATACGGGATTAATGGTTCAGGAATGCATTGTAATATGTCATTATTTAAAGATGGTGAAAATGTCTTTTATGACGAAGCAGGACCAATGCAATTAAGCCAAACAGCTTATCGTTTCCTTGGCGGATTATTGAAACATGCTCGTGCATATACAGCAGTTTGTAACCCAACAGTGAATTCATACAAACGTTTGGTTCCCGGTTATGAAGCGCCAGTTTATGTAGCTTGGAGTGGTCGTAATCGTTCACCATTAGTTCGAGTGCCAGAATCTCGCGGATTATCTACTCGCTTGGAATTACGTTCGGTGGACCCATCAGCAAATCCATATTTAACAATGGCTGTTTTACTACAAGCAGGATTAGATGGAATTAGAAATGAAATTACTCCGCCAGATGCAGTTGATCGTAACATTTATGTGATGAATGAAGAAGAGCGTAGAGACGCACAAATTCATGATCTTCCATCAACAATTCATAATGCGATTAAAGAATTGCGTAAAGATGATGTAATGATTGCGGCTTTAGGTGAGCATATTTATGCTAATTTTGTTGAAGCGAAACGCATGGAATGGGCAGCTTTTCGTCAAACTGTTTCTGAATGGGAACGTGAGCAATATTTGGAATTATATTAATGAAATTAGAAAACTGAAAGTTTTTTAGATTTAGAGAGCTTTAGGCGTAGCTCTTAATGAATAAACCAGACACCTTTCAAATCGATGGGTATCTGGTTTATTTTTATGTACTAAAATAATAGTGACTAAACAATCAAATTAATCAAGTGTTCCTAAAATTAAGATTTATTACCTCAATCAAGTCACTTTACGATTAAAATTGGAACAGTATATATATATGACCACTATCGATGCTTTGGTCGAAAACATCCAAGAAGAATATTTGATTAATTAGAATATTTACTCAGACATCCAGCCTGCCACTTAAAAATGATGTTAAAAATCATTCTCTACCCCTGCACGTAAAGTGTGTTATCTGTATGGTAATTGACAACTGTATTAAAAAATTAATATTCGTTGTATGTCGTATTTTCGGTCATCCTATATGTGGTGATTTTTTGTGTTTAGAAGGATTTTGAAAGAAGATTGGCAGTTTAAATGGGTGACTAGGTTATATACTAACGTTGTAAGATATTACAAAATAAACAAGTTAGGAGGTAACACATGGTTAAAGTATTAGATGTCGTAAATTATACAAATAATTTAGTTGGACAATCCATTGATGAAGATGGAGCTTTCGGTTCTCAATGTATGGATTTAACAGTTCATATTATGAAGCGATTTTTTGGTTGGCATCCAACAGGTAATGCAATTAACTTAACTTTTCAAACTATCCCGAGCGGTTTCAAAAGGATGCAAATAGTGAGCAGTTCTGAAATTAAAGCAGGAGATATTCTTGTATGGGGATTAGGTTCATTTGCTGCGTATGGGCATACAGCTATTGCGGTTGAAAATGGTAGCTCAAATGGTACATTTGTTTCAGTTGACCAAAATTGGGTGAATCCAAGTCTGGAAGTAGGGAGCCCAGCAGCTAGGATAGTTCATAATTTAAATGGAGTTTGGGGCGTTATTCGTCCAAACTATGAAAAGGAAGCACCAGAACAAACAAAAAAAGAGGAGGAATTTTTAATGTGGGTATTTTATCAAGCAAACAACAATGTGCCAGTAAGATGGTTTAATGGAGAGCATGCTTATCCGCTTGCTCACGCAGATGAGAGAAAGGCGATCAATGATATCTATAAAGCTAACACTGGAAAAGATGTTCCATTTTTAACACACTGGAAAGATGCTACACCATATCATAACCGATTAGCGAATGTGTTGAATAGAAAAGCAGATTTTTAAGACAGTATAGAGAGATAGGAACAGAAGTGATTGACTTCAGTAAATAGGAAAGAATTTACGGAAATTGCAAGAGTTACCATTAGCTTGTGTTTGAATGATGACTGGTACTTACTCGATGTTCTTAAGTATTTTATGACTAGGTAGATAAAGTACTACATTAGCTCGCATCTCACTATGTTTTATATCAATTTTAGCTTTACTATTTATTTCGTTTACGGAGATCTTTAAACATCACTCAAAGAGTGATGTCTAAAGATCTTTTTTTATAAAGGTATCGTGTATTTTGATTTTAAAGAATTATCAATTATACAGTTTTTTTTGTGGTTGGGAGAATATTGAAAGAAGAGCGCTAGTTTAAGTGAACGGTGGTAATCTATACTAATATTGTAATATCTTACAAAATAAATAAGTTAGGAGGGAATAAAAATGGCTAATGAAAATATGCGATTATCTGATAAAGGTCGGAATTTGATTGCTAAATGGGAAGGTTTACGTTTAACTGCCTATCAAGATTCTGTAGGTGTGTGGACTATTGGCTATGGGCATACTTTGGGAGTTACTCCAGGTATGACAATAACCGAGGCTCAAGCAAATTCATTTTTAGATGAGGATGTTGCTAGTCATGCTATAGGTATTTTTCGATTTGTTACCGTTCAACTCAACCAAAATCAATTTGATGCATTGGTAAGCTTTCATTTCAACTTAGGTGCATACATTTTACAAAATTCACAATTATTGACTTATATAAATAGTCGACAGTGGCAAGCTGCTGCAAATGAAATGAAGAAGTATGTATATGCTGGCGGAGAAATTTTACAAGGACTTGTGAATCGAAGAAATGATGAGGCAAGTTTATTTTTAGATACAAACGTATCATCACCAGAACAAACAAAAAAAGAGGAGGAATTTTTAATGTGGGTATTTTATCAAGCAAACAACAATGTGCCAGTAAGATGGTTTAATGGAGAGCATGCTTATCCGCTTGCTCACGCAGATGAGAGAAAGGCGATCAATGATATCTATAAAGCTAACACTGGAAAAGATGTTCCATTTTTAACACACTGGAAAGATGCTACACCATATCATAACCGATTAGCGAATGTGTTGAATAGAAAAGCAGATTTTTAGATGGTATAGGAGAGTTTGGGACATATGTCTCAAGCTTTTTTTTACGATAAAATTTAGTTAAGCTAAGATCTAAGAAACGTGTTACAATTGATATTGAGAATCATTATCAATCGAACAGGGAGGAAAAAACTATGATCATCCAAACAGTAACATTTGTTGTAAAAAAAGAAGGTAAAGAGATTTTTGAGGTAAAAACGAAGAAAGATGTTGCATCAATGTTGTCATTTGAAAACTGTTTATCAAGTGAATGCTGGTTTTCGGAAAATAAAGATGCATGTGAATTTATGCTGGTGTCAAAATGGCAAAGTAAAAAAGATTTTCAAAACTGGTTAAAGCGCCCGGAGCATCTGCAAAAACATCGCGAGGCACATAAAAATAAAGATGAAAAAAAATCAATTGTACTAGACAAAATCAGAAAAAGTTATGTAATTAATGAGTAAAAAATTAATGAATGAATATTTGTTTGAAATTACAAAAAAAGCGTGTATATTTAAAGTTAATCGATAACTAAGGGGAAATTGCGTGATGCAAGAAACCAATTTTGACAAAATCATTTTAGAAAAAACAGCCAATGATCCAACTCTAGCAACTAAAGATTTATCTAGATATAAAAGACTTCTTTTAGAGCAAATTAAATTAATCCAGCAAACAGGTTGGGACTACGGGGCAATAACAACTTTTATGGATTTATTTATAGCTGATCTTAAGCAATCAGAGACAGATGAATTACTCAACCCGCTGCTTCAAAATACGTTTTTGGTGGGTTCAAAACCTTACGAAAAAATGCTTGAAGGAAGCCAAATGTCAGACAAGAGCAAAGTTATTTTAGTAATTGATCATCTGGGTGGTTTTCTTGATGAGAATGGCGACTTGCAATTAAGTAAATCTGTACTCTATCAATTTGATCCGCAAATGACTCCAGGAGCTTCTTTTTTAGATAAATATGCCAAGCTAGTCCAAAGCGCATATCCAAATGGATTGGTTATTGAAAAAGACGATAAAAAATTATCAAAAACAGCTATCAAGAAAAAGTATCCAGCTGAAACTAAAATTCATCAGTTTAGGAATCAGTTGGATCGGCATAATATTAAATACATTCGGCGTTTTAAAGAAGCACATGACTTAAAAAGTGATGAACAAGCAATAAAATGTCTTCTTGGTAAAAACTGGTTTTATGCTGATCCCCAATATCATAACCGAGCTTATTTAAATGTGGATATAGGTGTTGATGATCTTCAAAAAACAAGCCGAACATTAAGAAACCGAGGGCTAGTGAAGAAATTAAGGAAACGAGGCTTTTATCGTAAAATCCTTTCAGCTGATTATCATAGTGAATTTATCATTGATGAAGATGGACAGCTATTAAGTCAATGGCTGGAAAATAATGAAATAAGTGACTATCGGGAACTAACAATTGCGAATGGCGAATCGTTCAATTATGGTGAAAGACCGAGAGTAGACCCATTTAAATCTCATGATAAATTAGACGGAACGCCACCTAGATACTTTGATACGGACGAACGAAATCGGATTAAAAAGAACTGGATATCACCAACGGATAATTGGTTTTATCAACTATTAAGAAGACTGGCTGAATTTGGAATTCGCTATAAAAAAATAAAAATTAAAGAGTAAAGTAGTTTTGAACCCCAAGCTACTTTTTTTTGTATTCATTCGCGTTTAATTTCACAAGAAAACAACCTCGTTTGATAATAAAAAAGGAAATAATTATCTAAGTTTGTGAAATGTTTCGACAAAATGTTTCAAATTTTGAATCCATCCGTTATAATGGAAGAGAATATGCGTGCAACTATTCTACTATTAGATAGAAGGATGATGAATAATATAATGAGAAAAATGAAGACAATGGATGGAAATACAGCGGCCGCATACATTTCCTATGCGTTCACAGAATTAGCAGCAATTTATCCAATTACACCGAGCTCAACAATGGCGGAATTAGTCGATCAATGGTCGGCAGAAGGTAAACAAAATATTTTTGGGCAACCAGTAAAAATCGTAGAAATGCAATCAGAAGCTGGGGCAGCGGGTGTTGTTCATGGCTCTTTAAAAACAGGTGCGTTGACAACTACATATACAGCTTCACAAGGTTTATTACTGATGATTCCAAATATGTATAAAATTGCAGGAGAACTACTGCCAACAGTGTTTCATGTAGCTAGTCGTGCGGTAACAACGAACGCATTAAATATTTTTGGTGATCATGGAGATGTTATGGCAGCTCGTCAAACGGGTTTTGCTATGTTATCTGAAAGTAGTGTTCAGGAAGTCATGGATTTATCAGCTGTTGCTCATTTGGCTTCATTGGAATCCAGTGTTCCTTTTATTAACTTTTTCGATGGCTTTAGAACGAGTCATGAAATCCAAAAAATCGAAGTACTAGAGTATGAAGAATTAGCACCGTTAGTTGATCAAGAAAAACTGGCAGAATTTCGCGGTCGCAGTATGAATCCAAACCACCCATCTGTTAGTGGGACCAATCAAAATCCAGATATCCATTTTCAACAACGGGAAACCATTAATAGCTACTATGAACAAATTCCAACAATTGTAAAAAAATACATGGAAGAAATCAATCAATTACGAGGAACGTCTTACGATTTGGTGACTTATTATGGTGCTGAAGATGCTGAAGAAGTAATTGTATCCATGGGTTCAGCAGCACAAGCTATTGAACAGACAATTGATTATTTAACAAAACAAGGACGTAAAGTCGGTTTCTTGAATATTCATTTATATCGTCCTTTCCCTGTAGAAAACTTCTTAGAAAAAATGCCTAAGACAGTTAAAGCAATCGGTGTGATGGATCGGACTAAAGAGCCTGGTGCAGGTGGTGAACCGTTATTACTAGATGTTCAAAGTGCGATGTACGAATCTGATTTACGTCCAATGATTATTGGTGGTCGTTATGGCTTAGGATCGAAAGATGTTTTACCAAACCAAATTGTGGCAATCTATGATGAATTGCTAAAAGATAAAAAAACAGTGAAATCTCGCTTTACAATTGGGATTGTGGATGATGTGACCTATACTTCTCTTGATGCGGGACCAGCTTTAGATTTAACAAACCCAAAAACATATCAGGCAAAATTCTGGGGTTTTGGCTCAGATGGAACAGTGGGAGCTAACAAGTCAGCAATCAAAATTATTGGTGATCATACTGATAAATATGCGCAAGGGTTCTTTTACTACGATTCTAAAAAATCTGGTGGACTGACAGTTTCACATTTACGTTTTGGTGAGACGCCGATTCGGTCAACTTATTTGATTGAACATGCGGACTTTATTGCGTGTCATACAGCAGCTTATTTGAATACGTATGATTTAGTGAAGGGGCTAAAAAAAGGCGGAACGTTTTTATTAAATACGGTTTGGGATGATACCCAATTAGAACGATTTTTACCAAGTAAATTGAAAAAATATATCGCAGAAAATGACATTCAGTTTTATACAATTAATGCGGTCAAACTTGCAAGTGAAGTTGGGTTAGGCGGCAGAATTAATACAGCAATGGAGACGGCATTTTTTAAATTAGCAGATATCATGCCCTTTGAAGAAGTATTGCCGATTTTAAAAGAAGAAGCCTTTAAAAGCTATGCTAGAAAATCAATGGCTGTAGTGGAAAAAAACGTGCAGGCAATTGAACGTACAGTTGAGCTATTGCATAAAGTTGAAGTTCCAGAAGCTTGGAAAACAATAGAAGTTACACCTAAGATCAGAAAAGCTAATGTGACTGATTATGTTCATGAAATTGTTGAACCAATCAATCGCCAAGATGGTAATGACCTTGCTGTAAGTACATTAATTAAGAACAATATGACTGATGGCCGGATGCCTCTTGGGACGACAGCTGTTGAAAAACGTGGAATAGCAGTCGAAGTTCCAGAATGGATTAGTGATCGTTGTACGATGTGTAATGAATGTGCTTTTGTTTGTCCTCATGCCGCTATCCGCCCATTTTTAGCAGATGACGATGAAATGGCAGAAGCCCCAGAAGGTTATATTGTTAGAGAAATGCGTGGTGCAGATGGCTTGAAATATCGCATTCAGGTGTCTGTAGAAGATTGTACAGGTTGTGGATTGTGTGTTGACGCATGTCCAGCCAAAGGTAAGGCCTTGGTGATGAAACCATACGAGGAACAAAAAGAACAAGCGATGAACTGGGCTTTTTCAATGACGTTGAAACAAAAAGAAAATCCGGCAAAACCGAACACAGTGTTAGGTTCTCAGTTTAATAAACCACTACTGGAATTTTCAGGTGCTTGTTCTGGTTGTGGAGAAACGCCTTATGTAAAACTTTTGACGCAAATGTTTGGAGATCGTATGATGATTGCCAATGCGACAGGTTGTTCTTCAATTTGGGGAGGTGCGGCGCCAGTTTCACCATATACAACTAACGATCAAGGACAAGGACCTGCTTGGTCGAATTCTTTATTAGAAGATAATGCAGAATTTGGTTATGGTATGTTGCTAGCCAGCCAAACACGTCGGGAACACCTAGCACTGAAAATGAGTGAAGCAATGCTGATTGCATCTACTGAGTTAAAACTTTTAATGGAAGATTGGATCAATCATATGCATACGGGGGAAGGCACACAGCAACGTGCTGCCAAATTAAAAGCTGCATTGCTTGATGAAAAAACGGGACAACCTTTGTTAGAAGCTATCTATGAGGATAATGATTTGTTTGTGAAAAATAGCCAATGGATGATCGGCGGCGACGGCTGGGCTTATGATATTGGTTATGGCGGGATTGATCATGTGCTTGCTAGTGGAGCAGATGTTAACATGCTTGTTTTAGATAATGAAGTATATTCTAACACTGGCGGTCAAACATCTAAAGCGACACCAGTTTCAGCTATTGCTAAGTTTTCAGCTAGTGGTAAATATGTTTCTAAAAAAGATCTAGGTATGATGGCGATGACGTATGGGAACGTATATGTCGCACAAATTGCATCAGGTGCTAATCAAATGCAGACAATTAAGGCTTTTGAAGAAGCTGAACGCTTCCCGGGACCTTCAATTATCATTGCGTATACCCCTTGTATCACTCACGGATTAGCCGGCGGGATGAGTAAAACCTTGGAAGAAGCTAAAGAAGCCGTTAATTCAGGTTATTGGTCGTTATACCGTTATAATCCAGAATTAAAAGAATCAGGTAAAAATCCAATGACCTTGGATTATAAAAAACCTAAATTTGATGAGATACAAGACTTTATGCGTAAACAAGTTCGTTTTTCATTATTAGAATCTACACAACCTGAGTTTGCAGGTAAACTTTTTGAGAAGACAGTAGATGATGCAAAAGTCCGTTTCTATAACTATGCACGGATGGCTGGGCAAGAAGAAAAAATTCGCGCTAAATTAGAAAAGACAACGGAAGAAGCAGTTGTTGAAAAAGCCCCACGTATAAAAAAAGAACGTACCGTTGATCCGGAAGCAGAAGCAAGAAGAGCTGCTAGACGGGCAGAGCGCGCTGCAAAACGTGGTAAAACAGAAGAATAAATGAAAAAAATGGAAGAAAAAAGTGAAATCTTTTTCTTCCATTTTTAGTTAAAAGGTGCTCACTGTTCAAATTACTATATATCAATATTTCGTAAATTTTTATATCTTTTGTTCTCTGTCCTGTAATGAAATAAAAGATTATGGTATACTTGTTAAGAAATCTTCAGAGAGAAGTGAGGTTTATGATGTCTTTTCAAATTAGTCAATTATTTGATTTCGATTACTGGCGGCAATTGATCTCATCCGATTTTTTGTCACGTGATTATATTATTAATGTTATAGATATTTTAGTTGTGTGGTACCTTGTTTATAAGCTGATTATGCTGGTTAAAGGAACTAAAGCTGTTCAGCTGTTAAAAGGGGTAGCAGTCTTTATTGTAATTCGGATATTGAGTGAAATTATTGGTTTACATACATTGTCATGGCTGATGAATCAAGTAATCATGTATGGTGTGATTGCGGCAGTAGTGATTTTTCAACCAGAAGTTCGGCGAGGTTTAGAACATCTTGGCAGAAGCTCATTTTTCCGCACAACAAAATCAGAACAACAAGAAGACGAGAAAATGATTTTAGCATTCGACAAAGCAATTCAGTATATGTCTAAACGAAAAATCGGCGCTTTAATTACTGTCGAAAGAAACACTGGTTTAGATGAATACATCGAAACAGGGATTGATTTAGATGCGGATATTTCGGGTGAATTGCTGATTAATATTTTTATCCCGAATACACCATTACATGACGGAGCTGTGATTGTTAAACAAGGGAAAATTGCTGTAGCAAGTGCCTATCTGCCTTTATCGGAAAGTAATTTGATTCCTAAAGAATTTGGTACACGACACAGAGCAGCCGTAGGGATCAGTGAAGTTAGTGATGCAGTAACAATTATTGTTTCAGAAGAAACGGGTGATGTTAGTTTAACCTTAAATAACGATTTGATTCCGAGATTAACTCAAGAAGAGTATCTGAAAATTCTACGAGCAGAGTTGGTTCCAGAAGAAGGAAGTAAAGATCGAAGAAATCTTTTGCAGCACTTTATTGAAGGTGTTTCGAAAGGGGCGAAGAAAAAATGAAAAAGCCCTCTCAAAGTAATTGGTTTTCTGGATTGTTGGCGTTACTTTTTGCATTATTGTTGTTTTTTAATGCGAATTCACAAGGAAATCTTTCCAATATGTCTGGTACAAACCAAATTTATGACGAAATGCTTTATAATATTCCAGTTCAAGTTGAATACGATCAAGATAAGTATTTTGTTTCTGGGTATGAAGAAACAGTTAATGTCCATTTAAGTAGTGCCAATCGTATTCAGTTGAATCTAGAATCAAATGAAGATACAAGAAACTTTCAAGTAGTAGCTGATTTAACAAAAACTTCCCTGGGAACATCGGAGGTTCAGCTTAGAGTTAAAGGATTGAGTACGGCTGTTACAGCAGAAATCGAACCGAAGACTATAACAGTTACGATAGAAAATAAAGTAACGAAAAAATTTGATGTAGAAGCGCAGTTGCCTGATTCTATCGAAGCAGAAGGTTATAAAGTAGAACAGACAGAAATCAGTCCAAAGTCTGTAGAAATTACGACAGGTGAAGAAACAGCCAAAGCGATTGACCGAGTAGTGGCTCCTTTATCAGATGTTAAACCAACTGTGGACTCAATCAAGCAAACAGTCAATGTTCAAGCTTTGGATAGTAAAGGACAAATTTTAAGCATAGAGAACCCAGCGCCACAAGTTAAAGTAGTTGTAGATTTGGCGTTACCTTCTAAAGAAGTTGGCTTATCTATCACTCAAACAGGGTCACCACCATCCAACGTTGCACAGTATAGTTTTAGCCTTTCAGATCAAAAAGTTGAGATTAGAGGGTCAAAATCAGTACTAGATGCTATTGATACAATTGAATTACCTGTTGATGTCAGTGATATAAAAACAACAAAAAAAGTGAAAGTTAAAGTTCCGACAAATTCAGAATATATTGTTTCACCTGAAGAAGTTGAAGTTACGATTACACCAATTTTTATGGGATCAGATTCAAGTTATTCGAATACTGAAGGACAAGATACTGCAACATCGTATTCAAATCAATTTTTTCCAACACCAACGACTACTAACGAAAATCCATCGAGCTCGTCGAGTTCTTCAAGTTCGTCGAGCTCTTCTAGTTCTGATAGTACGATAGAAAGTGAAGCTGATGATGGAAACAGCTCTACTCCAGCAAATTAAACAAAAAAGATTCGCAAATAATTAAAATTATCGGTAAGTCAGAATGTAACTTCTGATGATAAAATATCCATTCGATCATTTAATAGTTATAGAAGAGATAAGGGTATCGAATCTATAAATAGAAGAAAAGCCACTATTCAAAGAAGCAGTAAGCAGATACAGAAATAGAGGAAACCGAAGCTATAAGTAGAAGAAAAGCCACTATTCAAGAAAGCCAAAAGCTGAAGTAAAAATAGGGGACATCGGACCTATAAGTAGAAGAAGAACCGCTATTCAAGGAAGCCAAAAGCTGAAGTAGAAATAGAGGAAACCGAAGCTATAAGTAGAAGAAAAGCCACTATTCAAGAAAGCCGAAAGCAGACGTAGAAATAGGGGACAACGGACTTAAAAGTAGAAGGAGAACCGCTATTCAAGGAAGCCGAAGGGTGACGTAGAAATAGGGGACATCGGACCTATAAGTAGAAG
>NZ_AMDP01000042.1 GCF_028128615.1 Enterococcus sp. 5H
TTTTTTTGCTATGTACAACTACCCTTTTAGGTAAAAAGTAAGCTGGCGAGAAGTCTCGTCAGCTTACTTTCAGTAAAGCTGAAATTATTGAGCGGCTACGACTTTCCAAGTCACTTTCGCTGTGTATGTGTCTACTGCCATATTTGAAGCAGTTGCGGCTGGAACTGTTAGTTTTACAGAATTTGCTTCTGTTGACTCTGTGCTGTTACCAAATGCCATAATATAACGACCTTTTCCTTCTTGCGCTGCTTGGTTAGCAGTCACAACAGTTGTAGCACCGCCACCTTCAGTTAATTGGAATGCGCCTGGATCTGTAGGAACTGTATTTGTGTTATCCCCTTGTGGTGAAATAAATCCATTGCTGAAATCAATAGTAGAACCGCTTAATGTATTTGAAGATGCACCTGTAAACTGTTGTGTCATTTCAGCAGTTACTGTGTAACCAAATGTACCTCCGGCACGGATATCACGCCATTG
>NZ_AMDP01000043.1 GCF_028128615.1 Enterococcus sp. 5H
AACACTTTTTAAATCCCAATCAGTCTCAAAAGTAAATGTCCCTTTTAAATTTAACGTTTCTATTCTATTCGGATGTTCCACAGAAATTGACACGCTACCCTTGGGCCTTTTTTTCATGTTATTCACAAAGTTTGATTTTTCATCAAAATAAAAAAATAAGGTTACATAACCAGTTCTTTCTACTATTTTAGATACTGTTACACTTAACGGAAATCCATAATCGTCTATTGTTGACACAACATAGGATGATGAAGCTTTAATTATTTCTTCAGCTGTATTCATTTTTGCCTCCAATAATCTTTCGTTTTTATTATTATAACGAAAAAAGATTGTATTACAATCGACAAAAAAGAAAGTATGTCTATAAAAAAGCCACCGCATAAGCGATGACTAAAAATTTCTATTCGTTATTTTCTTTTTCTCGTTTCTCTTCTTCTCTAATAAATCTTTTCAGATGTTTTTCGTCTTTTTCTGATTCCACATGCTCTCTGTTGTTATCAATTTCAGCTTCAAACTTCTCTTTGTTTTTTTGTTCTTTAAATGATTCTCTATTTTCTTTTTCTCCGTGACGTTCACTTGGCATAATAAAATTTCCCCTTTCGTATATCATGAATTAATTGTATTCCTATTTGAGGGATTATACCAATATTTCAATCACCCACAGGCTGTAAACTAGGTATTACCTATGGGTGATCACTCTCAGCCTGTACGGTATGATGATTTAAGATCGGCACTGCGTGAGTAGTCTATTCTTATTTCACTCTCCATTGAATTATGATCTGTACACATTTCGATAATACTATTTTATTGCAGTTTTCATCGGACTACATGCTATTTTTGTCCGATATTTAAAATAATTCTCCGATTTCGTATGCATAAGTCTCTAAAATCTTGTATCGCCATTCGTAGATAGTAGACTTCGAACAATGCTCTCGTTCTGCAATATCAGACCAGTGGAAATATGAATACTTCCCCCATAAATACTCATCAACTATATGTTTCAACTCATTGGACAATTTCTGATAGCTTCTTTCGATCGCTTCTTTTTTCATTACGTTCAATTGAAATGCTGCGTTATTTTCTTTTTTTATCATGTCATTCAATGCTTTTTCGGTATGACCTTGACTACTTCTGATCCAATTGTTTACATCTTCAGGCTTCCATTCACCGCTTAGTAATGTTGCGGCTATTTTTGAAGGTAATTTTTTGAATGATCGATAATCTTCTTCTAGATATTTTAGTCTTGCGTCACTCAGTTCTTTTTTGCTCAAGCGGCTACCCCTTTCTTTGCTTTACAACTTCCTCAATAACTTCAAATAATCCAATTTTTTCTTCTGGCAAACATCCATAATATGAATTCATGCAATCGAAGAAAGGTTCATCTTGCTCATCGCTCTCTATAATTTGTAGCATATAAAGTTCTGTTTCTAAGTCGTGAACATTTCTGTATAGATCAATGATTTTCTCACTGATAATTTTAGGATCCCCACTACTTAATATTTTTTTAATCTCATTTTTCATTATTTCATTTTGCACTCTATCGTATATCGATAACACGATGATCATATCTTCGCCATCGTCTGTAAGATCCTTATCATTTAAAATTTTCTGATATTCCTCTGTCTTGATAAATTCGTTATAATGCTTAACCACCAACGGAACAAGTAAAGCTTTTTGAGCTTCATCAATTTGTCGTGCAGCATTGATTGTTTTTTTGCGTTCTTCATTCATTCTTCCTGTTCCTCCGTTCGGTTTGATCGCGGTATTATCCTTACTTCTCTTTGTTTTTCTCCGTCTACAATTTCTAAGCCATACGGTTTTAGCATCAAGCACAACTCTTCGTTATCCTCCCAAGGCGTGAATAGGCAATCGTCTAGCTCTCCTTTATCGTCTATCATATAGACATCTGCCTCATAATTCCAAGCTGATTCTATAGCGCTTAGAAGCGTCCCTGTGAATAGATAGTCCGGCTCGCCATGTGTTCCAATTATCCTAAGATTCTTTACCACTGTTGGCTCTTCTGCTTCTGTTACTACTTTGTCCAACTGATTCAAAAATAAACTTTGATCCCTTTGCGTATTGAGTTCATTACATTTTGGACAAGGACAAACTACGATAATTCCATTGTTTGAAACTTGGATAGTTCCTTTCCCTTCGCATCGATCACAGTTATTCATGAAGTTCACCACTGGCTAGACACTCTGAAAACGTTACTATACTTCCTACTGCAATAAGTAGTTCTTGTTGTATTAACGCTTGTTCTGTTTCAGAAATCGGCAGCCCTTTTTCGGTTACACCCAAAATATCACTTAAAACATCCCTGGTCCGTTCCAATCGTCTCCATGCTGTTACTTTTCTTAAATCATTTTTATTAGACATCAATTTCCCTCCTAGAATTTTATTTTGCTTCGTTTATCTTTCGTTGCTTCAGTAAATTTAATGATATGGTTTTCTACGCCTTTATAAATTCGGCTAACGATTTTAGGATTATAAATAGCTTCTAATTCTTCGCTATTCAAATTTGTAGTTATTATCGTTCTTTGGCGTGCGTTTAAGACACCGAAAAGAACTTGTTGGATATATTCCCCTGCTTCTCGATTATCGCGCTTAAAGCTTGACTCACTGCCTAAATCGTCTAATACTAAAACATCTACCTTGCTCAGTAAACGAACCATGTTCATTTCTGTATATTTACTTTGTGGATTATTAAAACTATCCTTGATTAATCGCATTAGGTCATTCACCGAAATAAATAAACAACTCCCGTAAGGATCAAAATGCTCGTTAATGGCTTTAAGCATAGACATTGCTAGATGTGATTTACCCACACCAGGAACACCCGAAAAAATAGTATTAAATTTCTTTTCCCTATCCAGATATTCATAAGCGAATTTTCTTGTTAGCGCTAATGCTCGTTCGCTTTCTTCGTTATCAGGAATATAGTTTTTAAAATCAGCATCCCAAAGCTTACTATCACCAACTATAGAATCTAGTTTCAACGTTTCGATTGTTTTTCTACGGTGATTTCGTTCAAACATCTCTTTTACTCGTTCTTGTTCCATGTAATCACGCTTTTCTTTTTGGCATTCCATGCAAAATGGCTCAAAGTCTTTTAACTTAACTTTAGCAATACCATGTATTTCACATAATTCACTTGTTTCTTGCACTTCATTCAACAAAGGAAAATCCATTAGAACCTCACTCCTGAATTAGATGTTGATTGTTTTTGGTTATTCGCGCTACTTCCTGTTTCATATTCATCATTCCATCTACGGTTACCAAACCAAGTTGAACCATGAGCTATATACTGCTTATCCGTTCGTTTGAATTGAATTTCTTGAATGTAATTCTCAATCCCTTGTTTGATCGTTTCATCGGTTACACTGTCTTTTATCGCTTTCTGGTAAGACTTGAATGCTTTCTCTTTTCCTTTTTTATTCGGATACTCTTTCCAAAGGGAATTGAAACGCTCTGTCAATTCTTTGATTGACGGTTTATTATCTTTTGTATTATTAGATGTATTATTATTACTTGTATTATTATCTTCCCGGTTTTCCGAATAGGGGGTGTCGAGATTCCGAATAGGTCTGTCGATTTTTCGAATAGGTGTGTTCGATTTACCGACTACCCTTATAATTCGTTTATCAATTTGTTTAGGATTCTCTTTGTTGTATTCATAAAAAACTCTAATTGCCTTCTTTTCTTCAAGTGATTTGATAATCTCAGAACACCTATTTTTACTTAATGCGAAAAATTCGGAAAAATATTTATTTGATGCGTAACACCCAGTTTCGGTTGTATCCAAGCTATCAATTTCTGCTAAGAATACAATTTCTTGAATGGTAAAATTAGAATTTAGCCAAATATTTGCTGGGATCCAAATACCTTTGAACCCTCTATTTTCTTTTATTGTTTTTCTTTTTACCACGAAATCACCCCTAGTTACTCAAAGATACCGGATCAATACGATTTTCAATTGATCGAATCTGTTTTACAATTTCAACTTTTTCTATTATCCAAGCTGAAATACCTGAAGTTGTCACACCCTCAGCGAATGTATCAAAAAATTCTTTTGAGAATGAGAACAGTAGCGGCGTAAGATCGTTTGTTCTTGCGATATTAAAATAGCTCATTTCAATTTCAAGTTTCTCAATAGTGTCAATTGAGATAACCTTTTCTTTTAAAAGCTTGTAGGAATCGAAATCAAATATTCGAACCATTTCTAAAGAAAACAACATATTGTTTTTAAATTCGTTAGTATCCTGTTCCTTTAGAAAGTCAATAACAATTTCTGAGACTGCAACTTGATTTTCGGGTTCTACTAGCATAGCGAAACGAACGAAATCATTCTCCCCGTTATTAATTACAAATAGATTTTTATTTTCTCGTTTATAAATAGCCTGATAGTTCATTTATTCGTCCTCGCTTCCATCTATATCAGATAAAGTTGTAGCGATATCTTCTAAATTATTGAGTACAACATCCAGTGTTCTACTCACATTATCCAGTGCTTTTTCGCCTATCAAAATACTATAAATTGCTCCTGCTGCTTCTCTTCTATCCAAAACACTTACTAAACTAACAGTATTTATTAGATTTTGAATTAATCCTAGTTCATGTTTTACATCAACAATTTTACTAGCCTGATCAATACATGTATCAACTCGCAAATCAACCAATTCTTTCTTACTCATTAGTTTCACCATCTTTCGTTTCAAAGATACTTGATGACCTATTCAAACTTATATTTTCCAAATCGTTAGCGTGACTATTCGCAAGACTTTTTACTGATCTAACTATGCTACCTATTATGTTCATGCTATTTTCAAATGGCGTATTGTCTACTAAATATTCAATTCCTTCTAAAGCATCACAAATACTATTTGCAGTTAGAATCAATTCGTTAATATCTCTATTTTCACTCATCTTTAAGCCTCATTTCCATTTTCATTAAATTTATGGTAAAATCGAGGTACACAAAACACCGTTATTACAGTGTTCTTGCTGTCTTTCCTGAACTCGCCAAAGTTAACTAGGAAAGGCTTTTTTTGTACACTCATATTCATAACTAATTGCTCCAATCCTGTTTATTACTTTCCTGATGTTGGACAAGTTTCAGCAAGAAATATAATAATTTCGAACTTTCTATCTCTTCAACGCTTTTGCTGATCTTTTCTTCCATTTCACTATTTGTCATTCTCTATACTCCTTTGCTTTGTCGAAATGATTTGCGATAAACATAATCATAAACACGCTTAGCATTTTTCGGGTCCATATTCGCTAACATGTCATTAATTGCTTTGATGTGAGTTTCTTTCGTTGGTTTAGTCACTTGGTTATCTCCTTTAAAATTCATACTTCACATGGTAATTCTTTGTACTTCCTGCAATAACTGATGGATAATTATTTTCTTCTAACCAACCTACAACTTTCTGGATAACAGATTCTCTATATTTTGTAACATCACCACTCCAACTATTAGTTGCGCCTGGGAAATAGTCGAATTCATCTTCTTCTAAAACAATGTATTCCTGAATTAACTGACTCACGGCTGTTTTGTGGGATTCATTATTTTTAGATAAGATTCCCAATTTCTTTGCGATTTGCTCAGCATCAAACATCTTTTGTTTAAGCTTAGGCATCTCTAGTAATTTTTCGCCAGTTAAAACTTCAACTGCTTTATCTTGCAAAATAGCTTTATTTACTTCTGTTGGGGCATCTTTTGCAAGTTCAGCAAATAATTTAGCTTGCCGGCTGTTCGCATTCTTTAATCTTGCTTCTGCATTCATTTGTTTAATGACTAAATCGTCTTGTTGTTGTGGTCGTTCTAATTTCAAGTGGTTCTCCATTTGATTAAATCGTTCAATATAGGCTACGGCAAACTGAGTTCCTTTAGCGCCGGTCATTCTGGTTGAGTAGAGTTCGCAGCCTTTTTTCGTTAGATCGTAACAAGGTCGTTCTTGATTATTAGCATCTAAATACGTTGAATCGATGAAATAATCACCCAAAGCAATTTTGCTTTCGGCTAAATGAGATACAATTTTCTTGATGTCTCTCATAACATCCGCATGATTTCTGTCAACCATTTTAGCTACTTCTCTACTACTGATTGTTTGTTGTAATTGTTCCATTTAAATATCCTCCCTGTAATATGCTTCTACACCAATATCTATTAAAAATTCTTCCATAATCCCCATACCTGTTTTGTGCTTTCTAATGTCGCTCATGGTGCCTGTATGATTAATTAAAAACATCCGAGTATCTTTATTCATGTATTCCCACAAGAACTCTAAAGGCTCTCGGATTGGTTTGTCTATGCCGTTCTCATCGATGTATTCCATCGTGGTATAGTAGTCCTTCATTTCAAACCGTTCACCGTCGTAATCTTTTGTAATTGGAAACCATCCCATAAATTGACGAGGCGTTATATACTTCATTCCCACTAAAATCGTTTGATCCAATAAATATTGATTTTCCAATAACTCGATCGGTCGGTTTTTTATTCTTTCTTTCCAGGTACCGTAATTCTTAATCCCATAGAAAATGACTTTTTCAACATGCGATTGAAATGTTTTTTCATCCTGATTATTTGAATCATAAGAACGAGAATAGTTTCCTAATGCTCGTTTATAGGCTCGTTGCCAAATTCTACGCTTGAATGCTGTTCTATCTAATCGGATAATCATGTTTTCTGTCATTCCCTTCTATTGCCGCATCATCGTAGCTTATTAGCCAGATCAACACCATTGGAATACTGATACATAACTTTGATCCAATTGATAAATTTGATAGGCTCAATCCTAAAATAAATGCTAAAATCATACTTCTAGTGATTTTTAGATTTCTCATAGTGAATTCCTCCCGATAAGCGTCCGCCCCACGCTAGCCGTTTATTTTTGACGTTGTAATAAAAATCTTGATGTTTCCTCTTTTGAATAGAGCTTCAAACCATCAATCGTGATGCTTTTCAATCCCAATCTTTCTAACTTTTTCAAAGTATTCACGCTGATTCCTAAGTGCTTAGCCATTTCATTTTGTTTTAAAAACGGCTTATCCAGCCCAGCAACTCGTTTCGCTTCCTCAATTGAATCTTTCGTGATATTGAAGATATGTTGCTTTAGTGATGCGTTTTGTTCATCTGATAGTGTTACTTGAATGTTTGTCATTTACTCACCCCTTACAATTCGCGTCACTTTGCGTAACCTGCTTATAATTTTTAGCGAGTAACTTTACGTAACTCGTTGACTACATGATACAACATGATGTAAAATGATGTCAAGTAACTTTGCGTAACTTTTTTTTAAAAAAAGGAGAGGATTCCAATCAATGAAGAACAAGACAAGATAAAAAAACTTAAAAGACTCGGAGAAATTATTAAATCTACTCGGTTAAGTCTTGGTAAAAGCCAGAGTGAATTTGGTGAATTATTCGACCCCCCAGCAGCAAAGAGTATTGTTTCAAGGTGGGAAAAAGGTAACAGTCTTCCAAGTCCTGAGAGGTTATTCCAATTAAGTAAAATAAGTAATCTTTCTGTCAACGAATTAATATTCGGTACTTTACAAAATGAGATTTATTTTTTAATGAAATCCGCAGAAACTTATCCATTAGTTTATGATTTAAGAAGAGATCAGTTCACTTCTAAGGGAAAAACTTTATCAGAAAAAAAATTTTTAGAATGTGTGTACGATTATGCACATTATAAAAGAGGTACTTATTTTGGAACCCCTGTTCCGAAATCTTTGAAAGAATATGACCCATCAAAAGACCATGGTGAGAAAGAAGATATCACTATTATTAATGAACGAAGCGCTTACTATAAAACTGAAGAGACTACAGGCGATAAAATAATTTTTAATAACGTATTAAAAGAAGCTGAAATTAGAAACTTGCAGCCACAAGATAAAAACGAGTTAATGGCGTTGCTTAGTGACGAAGCAAAACGCTTATTTGAGGACATCGAAAAAAATAATATTGGTCTAATCGAAATTGTTACATCATCCCTTTATAGCGTTTTAGAACAAACTATACCTAATTTTATTTACTATAAAACCTCTGAACATGAGTTTGTCAGGAGTTCTAATATTGATATAAAATTAGAAAATAAAATCGAAAAAATTATACAAGATGCGATTGATGTAATTGAAAATTTAAGTACTGAATAAAAAGATAGAGCAATAACTAAATTATATTACTTAAAGCTAACTACAATGAATTAGACATACTAATTTCTCCTACCAGCGCCCCATGCTAGCTACGGAGGGAAAACAAATGGCAACAATCAAACAATATACAAAAAAAGACGGCTCTAAGCTGTGGATGTTTCAAACCTATTTAGGTATTAACCAAGCAACTGGAAAGCCTGTAAAGACGACTAGACGAGGTTTTAACACAAAGAAAGAAGCTCAACTAGAATTAAATCGGCTTCTTGTAGAGTTTGAAACGAACGGACTGGAAAAAAGCAATAATGAGACGTTCAAAGAGGTATACGAGCTTTGGTATGACAATTATAAGAAGACGGTAAAAGAAGCCACTAGCATTGCGACAGAACGGTATATTCGTATTCACGTCTTACCAACGTTAGGAGATCTAAAGGTTTCAAGTATCACTCCTAAAATGGCTCAGAAACTAGTAAACGAGTTAGCGGACAAGTTACAAGTCTATAAGGTTGTCCTTCAATATGTTGCTAAGGTCATGGATCATGCTATCACTTTAGAAATAACCGACAAAAACCCTTTTCAGCGTGTCACTCGACCAAAGGTAAAACATACCAGGAAAGATAAAGACGTGAAATTTTACACCAGTGAACAAGTACAGCAAGTTTTATCTTATCTTGATAATAAAGTAAAAAGTGTGAAAGATAGTAACTTACTTTATAAATATTTTGCCGAGTGGGATTTTACTATGTATAGAACATTGGCTTTTACTGGCATAAGAGGTGGTGAGGCGTTGGCTTTAACGTGGGATGATGTGAACTTCAATAAACGTTTATTAACGATAAGCAAGACGTTATCACAAACTCGAAACGGCTTTTCAGTCCAGCCGCCAAAAACAAAATCATCTAACAGAGTAATTTCAATTGATGATAAAACTTGCCAACAATTAAAAAAATGGCAGCTAAGACAAAGAGAGTTTTTCTTTCAGAGCGGTATCAAAAATAAGAATATCATTTTTTCAGATTACGAAAGCAATTACTCAAATAGGCAATCACTTTATCAAAGGTCAACCAGACTTAGCAAAGCTGTCCATCTTCCTAACATTGGTACTCATGGTTGGCGACATACTCACGCTTCCATGCTCTATGAAGCTGGCATACCAATGAAAGAAGCTCAAGAGCGACTAGGACATGCAAGTTTAGAAATGACTAACTCTATATATACTCATCTAAGCGACAAACAAAAAAATGCTACCGCAGAAAAACTAGCCCAATTCGCTAATTTTTAGTAGATGGCATTCATTATGGCATTCAAGTATCTGTTTAACCCAAACAAAAAAGCCCTACCCCTTACTACACAAGGGATAGAGCCGATCAGTTCAATTATTATTGAGCTACTGGGTATACAGATACTTGTTTTTTGTCGCGGCCTTTACGTTCGAAACGAACAACTCCGTCAACTTTTGCAAATAATGTATCATCTCCGCCAATACCTACGTTTGCTCCTGGGTAAATTTTAGTACCGCGTTGACGGTATAAAATTGATCCACCAGTTACAGTTTGACCATCAGCGCTTTTAGCACCTAGGCGTTTAGATTCTGAATCACGTCCGTTGGAAGTAGAACCTCCACCTTTTTTGTGGGCGAATAATTGTAAATTCATGTTTAACAACATAGTCTGCACCTCCTATTTTTCGTTTATGGTTTTGACTTGAATAAATTCAAGATTTTCTTGCTCGATTGCTTGTAAACCTAATAATAAGTTTTCCAAGAGTATTTGGGCTATATTGGTTTGTTCTTGATTGATTTTAGAAAGAATTTCAACGTAAAGGTAACCCGATTCGTCTTCATTGGTTTCTACAATCGGTTCAAATCCAGCTAAAGCATCAATCCCATTGACTGTGCTAATCGCTAAAGCAGACACAGCTGCACAAATGACATCACTGCCATATGGACCTGACTCAGCATGCCCCGTTATTTCAAATGAAACGATTTGACCTGCGTCATTTCGTTTAAAAGAACTTTTAATCATTGATAGGCCTCTTTCCTATACAACTTAAAAGAATTATGCGTTGATTGCGTTGATAACAACTTTTGTATATGGTTGACGGTGACCTTGTTTGCGGTGAGTGTGTTTTTTAGGTTTGTATTTGAAAGTCACGACTTTCTTTTGTTTGCCGTGTTTTTCTACAGTTCCTTCAACAGTTGCACCTGAAATAGTTGGAGCACCTACTTTCGTAGATTCGCCACCCACTAAGATAACTTCGTCAAAAACAACTTTTTCGCCAGCTTCTACGTCTAATTTTTCAACGTAAATTGCTTGACCTACCTCAACTTTTACTTGTTTACCACCAGTTTTGATAATTGCGTACATGCTATACAGCACCTCCTTCTTCTAGACTTAGACTCGCCATCCCAAGCGATAACAGACTGTTATACTTAAAAACTTGTTCTGCGCGGTTGTAGCTGTGGAGTCCACAATTACAACATTAGTATGATATCAAAAAAACAGTTCCAAGTCAATGAAAACTTGTTAATTCTACATTTTGAGTATACTTTCAAAAAAGTTTCCTGTTATTTCTAATTAATGATTGACTTTATTTTACATGTTCATTATAATAAATTTTGTTGTGTTAAACATGCGCCAATAGCTCAGCTGGATAGAGCACTCGCCTTCTAAGCGAGCGGTCGGGAGTTCGAATCTCTCTTGGCGTATCATTTATAAAAAACGGTAGTAGTCAGATTTTCATTTGACTACTGCCGTTTTTTGTCTTCCCGTTATTTAAGAAAGTTCTACTTTACCTGTATATAATTGATAGTAAGTACCTTTTTCTAAAAGTAATTCGTCATGCGTTCCTCTTTCAATAATACGGCCATGATCCATTACCATAATCACATCTGAATTTTGAATAGTGGATAAACGATGAGCGATGACAAAAACTGTTCTTCCTTTCATCAATTGATCCATACCAGCTTGAACGTGTTTTTCTGTACGCGTGTCAATACTTGATGTTGCTTCATCTAAGATCATCACTGGCGGATCAGCAATAGCAGCTCTGGCGATTGCCAACAATTGACGCTGCCCTTGGGATAAGCCGTCGCCATCACCTGTAATGACCGTATCATATTTATCTGGTAAATGATTAATAAAATCTTCTGCATTGGCTAGCTTTGCTGCTTGAATCACCGCTTCATCTGATGCATTTAAATTCCCGTAACGAATGTTCTCACGAATCGTTCCTGTAAATAAATGGGTATCTTGTAAAACGATCCCCAATGAACGTCGTAATGAATGCTTTTTAATTTTCTCAATATTAATTCCATCATAGCGAATTTTTCCTTCTTGAATATCATAAAATCGATTGATTAAATTCGTTATCGTTGTTTTACCAGCTCCTGTTGCGCCAACAAAAGCGACTTTTTGTCCAGGTTCAGCATAAAGATTAATGTCTTTTAGCACTCGATTTTTCTCATCATAACCAAAGTATACCTCGTCAAAACGAACATCTCCAGTCAACTCAGTATAGGTTACCGTTCCATCTTCATGAGGGTGCTTCCATGCCCAGATCCCTGTTCTAGCTTCACTTTCAACTAACTTACCAGCTTCACGACTAACATTTGTTAAAGTTACATAACCATCATCCGCCTCAGGTTTTTCATCAATCAAATCAAAAATACGCTGCGCACCAGCCAAAGCCATAATAACAAAATTGATTTGCTGTGACACTTGGCTAATCGGCATATTCAATGAACGGCTTAGCTGTAGAAATGAGGCAATCATTCCTATCGTTAAACCTGATACTCCATAAACCGAAAAAATCCCGCCGACTATTGCTAGTAATACATACTGAATATTTAACAAATTCATCATAATTGGCATTAGGCTATTCGCGTACTTATTCGCTTGTGTAGCGCTTTGGCGTAATTCCTCATTCAATCCTTTGAATTCTTTGATGGTTTGTGGTTCATGGTTGAAGATTTTCACCACTTTTTGTCCATGCATTATCTCTTCTATATAACCGTTTACTTCCCCTAAATCTTGTTGTTGTTTACCAAAATACCGGCCGCTACGACCAGCAATCGCACGAATTGTTATAATCATAACCCCCACAGATACAATTACAAGCAAGGTTAATGGAACGCTTATCGTAAACATTGCAATAAATACACTGATAAAACTAACAACCGCTGCAACTAAATTGGGAATACTTTGAGAAATCATTTGTCTTAACGTATCAGTATCATTCGTAAAATGACTCATAATATCACCATTTGAATTTGAATCAAAATATCGAATTGGCAAGGTTTCTAAATGAGTAAACATTTGATCCCGAATTGTCTTTTGTGTACCTTCACTAATTCTTACCATTATCAAATTGTAAAATAGATTCGATACAATACCAACCCCGTAAATCAAAGCCATAGTCGTAATCGCTTTTAACAATCCAGAAAAATTCGGATTGGTTTGCCCTAAAAGCGGTGTAACATAATCATCAATAACAACTTGTAAAAATAATGATCCTCGGACATTTGCATAGGTACTTAGTAAGATAAAAATCAATACTAACACTAAATAAAATTTATACTGTTGAAACATATATGAAAATAATCGTCTCAATGTTTTTACAGGATCTTGGTTTTTCCGAATACCTTTTGCTTGTTCATTACTCATCGTCTTCACCAAATCCTTTCTGTTGAGATTCATACACTTCTTGATAAATGTCGTTTGTCGCTAATAAACTTTCATGCGTACCAATCGCGTTAATCATGCCATTATCCATAACAATAATCCGATCAGAATCTTGGATAGAGGAAATTCTTTGTCCAATAATAAATGTAGTTGTTCCTGGGATCTCTTGTCTCATTCCTTCTCTAATCAAGCGATCTGTTTTCGTATCTACGGCACTTGTTGAATCATCTAATATCAAAATTTTTGGTTTTTTCAACAAGGCACGAGCGATACAGATACGCTGTTTTTGTCCACCTGACACGTTATTCCCACCTTGAGAAATCAGTGTGTCGTATTTATCCGGAAATTCTTGAATAAAACTATCCGCTTGAGCAATTTTACATACTCTGATCAAATCTTCATCTGTTGCATTTTCATTACCCCAACGTAAATTTTCCTTAATGGTTCCTGTGAAAAGTACATTGTTTTGTAAAACCATACTTACTTGATCTCTTAATGATTTCAGATCATACTTCCGCACATCTTGACCACCAACTTCAACGCTACCTTTTGTGACATCATATAATCTTGGAATCAACTGGACTAATGTTGATTTTGAACTACCTGTTCCACCAACAATCCCAATCACTTCACCTGATTTTATTTCCATATTTGCATCGATTAGCGCTAATTTATCTAAATCATTGGCATAACTAAAACAAACATCTTTGAAACGAACTGATCCATCTGTAATTTCATATAGTGGCGCATCATTATTTTTTAAGTCACTTTCTTCAGATAAAACTTCTGTAATTCGTTCAGCAGATGTCCGTGCAATAATTACCATAACAAAAACCATCGACATCATATTCAAACTCATCAAAATTTGCATCGTATAAGTAAACATGCTGACTAATTCACCTGTCGTCAACGTACCGCCAACCACAAATTTTGCACCTAACCATGAAATTAACAACATACAAACATACACAGAAAACTGCAAAATTGGATTATTAAAGGCCACAATACTTTGCGCTTTTGAAAATGTTTTGTAAATATCCTTAGAAACTGATTTGAATTTTTCGTCTTCATGATCTTCTCGTACGTAGGATTTCACTACACGAATTCCCTGTAAATTTTCTTGAACAACATTATTTAATTTGTCATAAATGCGGAAAACTTTATTAAAATTCGGATGAGCAAAATAAATTACTAATGTTAATCCAATCATTAGAAACGGTACTACACCTAAGTAAATCATCGATAAATCTTTATTTATACTAAAAACCATCACTAGTGAAAAAATAAAAATCAATGGACTACGAACCAAAATTCGAATAACCATTTGATAAGCATTTTGCACATTGGTAATATCTGTCGTCATCCGCGTAATCAAACTGGAAGTCGAAAAACGGTCTATGTTTGAAAAGGAGAACCCTTGAATTCTCACAAATAGCTTATCTCGTAAATTTTTAGCAAAACCCGCTGAAGCAACCGCTGCATAACGCCCTGACATAGCACCAAAAAATAAAGCAACAATGGCACATAAAAATAAAATACCGCCATACATTAAAATGGCTTTAGTATCACCTTTTTCAATTCCATTATCAATCATCATCGCCATGATTAAAGGAATAATAATATCAAGCGCAACTTCTCCAGTAACGTACAACGGCGTAATAATACTTTCTTTTTTGTACTCGCCGACATTTGCGATCAGTTTTTTTATCACTCGGTTCCCCTACCTTCCTTATCGATTTTTTTACTATTCTCAGATAATTTTTCGATCATCTTGAAAAAAAGTGCTAATTCTTCTTCCGTAATTCCTTCAACTAGCAGATCATCAAAATGTTTTAATTTGGAGATATTTTCTTTAACTTTCTGTTGACCTATGTCAGTTAGTGTAATTGATTTAAGCCGATTATCTTCTGCACAGCTTTTCCGTTCAATAAACATACGTTTTTCCATAGTTTGTAGCACACCTGTTGCCGTAGAACGTCGAATATCAAATTCTTTTTCAATGTCCTTTTGATAGACTGGAATTTGATGGCTATTGCGTCGATGAATAAAATTAAGTACTCTCATCTGAATTCCAGATGAAGCTTCGCCGTCATCTTCCTTTAGAATTTCTGCGACTTTCCGGTTAAGTTCATTAGCTAAGATTCTGATTTTTAATGCGATTTTCCGATCCATGGTTTACCTCCTTATGAAATTAGTTCGCTTCCTAACTATATTACATAAGAGGTGTTGAAAGGTCAAGGGGGAATATAGAAGGATTAATTTTATTTTACAAAAAAAGCAACAGCCCATAATCTAATTTGATTATCTGCTGTTACCTATTTACTCAAAAAGGTTATTTTCTTACTTAATTATGCTATACGTTTCCAGATATATACAGTAGCGTATGGTGGTAAATTATTATGTGATTTATTCCCCCCAGCGCTCCCGCTAATTTTACCTACTGCGATATCTCCCCATAAAAATCCACTTGTCCCTGTCCCGCTAACGGATGGATTAGAACCTTTATTCAAACCTAAACTATGATTATGATTCGGCATTTCATCTATTGTAAGAGTATGTGCTTTTTCTCCGCCTGTTTTACCATTAGAGAAATCTTCATCATTTTCATCTACTCCCACCAAAACCTTGCCTTTAATTCTCTCCCAAGTACTACCTAAGAAAGTATTTAAATCTAGATTTTCGGTACTCATATAGATTGAACCTACTGGATAAATAAAATCAATCAATCCCTCAATTGATTTCACATGTGTTTTAGGATACAAAATTGTTCCTTTTTCTTCTAATTGTACAATATCTGCCATTATACTGATCCCACCTTACTAAAAGTTATTGTTGGTAATGTATCTAATTTTTTCTTATCTGCTGCACTCATCAAACCATTAACTGTCTGAGTAGCGGCAGCAGTTGTTGTTGCATTAGCTCCGGAGGGTCCTTGTGGTCCAGTTGCACCTTTTTCACCTTGTGCCCCAGCTGGTCCCATATCTCCTTTTTCACCTTTAATCGTCGTGATTCCCTCAACTGCATTTACATGCGTTTTAGGATAAACAACTACTCCGTCACTTTTTAATTCAACGATGTCCGTCATACTGTTCCCACCTTATCAATTGTTATTCCAGTGCCTTGTACACCAAGATCTTTTGCAGTTAAAGTAATATCTCCTGTTTTACCATTAATGGACGTAACACCTGTTCCTACTGTTTCAATTTTGTCCATACCGACAATCGCACTGATATGTGTTTCTGGAAAAATTTGGCGCTGAATCCCCGCATCATCTGTCTCCATCACTTTTTTAATTTCTACGTTCTGTGTCATTCTACTGATCCCACCTTTCGTAAAAAGAAAGTATTTTGTTTTTGGCTATCAATTTCAGCGATCACTAATGCTGAGGCTTCTTTTTTATGTTCGATTGTTTCTATTTTAGTTACTGAATGGGTTAAACTAAACTTGTCATCTCGAATTGTTCTAAGAATGCCAGTTTCACCGCTTTTTAATGTGAAATGTGACTGCTTCAATTGTTCAATCTGATTTAATAAATTGCCTGCAGCATTTTCATCTAAAATTTCTTTTATCGTTGCAAACCATTGATCGAAATCCGCTCGTTGAATCGCTGCCCATTGATTGTAGCGATCTTGACTGGAATTAATCCAATCTTGAAATTCTTTGATAATCCGTTGTAACTCTTCTTGTGCCACTAAATACCAATCATCATACACTTCTTGGCAAGTTTTCACCCACTCAGTGAAGTAACGTAGAATTTCTTCAAAAGTCCAGATATAATTACTATCTTTAATACCATCATCATAAATACTTTCTTTTACTTGATAAACAAAATCTCTAGTTGAAAACTGTTGTCTCCAATTTAGATCCTGTTGCAACTCTCTAAAGCTAAAATATGCTGTATTTTCTCCTACAGATTGCATATCATAGTTCGTCAAAGTGTACTGAAATTTTCCTCTGCTAGCATCAATAATTTTAGTAACTTTTTGCTCAGAAATCCCTAAACCTGCATGATGTCCTTGCTTCACACAGAAAAAAGGTGTTAAATTCGAAATGTCCTTTGGTTTCCCATGTTCTGTTACAGTAACATCTAATACTTGTGTCCCTTCATCAAATTGACGAATAACCATTGTAGGTATATTGTCATTTGGTTGGGTAGTTGATAAAAAAATTGGATAAATAATTGACATTTACTCGCTCCTTTCTAAAAATTAATTATTTGGGCGGGATAACGATTGAACTGATTTCATTCGATCCAACCCATGTACGTTCGTATCTACCTAAGACTTGTCCTAAGCCGATATTTTGTTCGTATGTTTCAAAACCATCATTTGTTATTCCACGAATAACACCCGTATGACCATACGTATAATCAACGTTGAAGCCGCCAATATTTCCACCACGTCTCCAATTGATTATCGCGCCTACAACTAAATCTTCATAAGATGGATTTTCAATGACTTTCCAGCCTAAAGCAGCCCAGTTATAGCCACGACCAATATCTGCTGCCGCTTCTGTATTTCCAATCACATGGCTTAAACCATATTGCGTTCCTGCACCCAAACCACAGCCACCTAGAAAACCAGAATATTCTGCTGGAATTGCATAACATTGACCATTACCCAAACGTTTCATAGATAAAGATTCTAAATGTGCTAACCCAGCTTTACCTGTTGACGTACCAGGTTTTAGTTTAGCCAATTTATCATACCAATAGTGTGCTTGTTGTCCACGAATTGGCTGATACGGATCTTTCGGATGCTCATAAAGTGCGATAAAATAGTCAGCTGCTAAAGTGATATTCGTAAGCTGAGTAAACTCTCTAAAAGAGATATAGCCAATATCTGGGCGTTCAGGATTATAAAACCACTGGACATTGTTCTCCATTTCCCACTGGATTCGTTGACATTGTGCCTCTATTGTTCGATGGTCCAGTCCACGTTCTGTACACCAATCAACTAGCTTTGATTTAGGCGTCCATTGAGTAAGTCCATAGCCGCCGCCTCCACCCCATTCATCGATATCTGGCATAATTTGTGATTCGCTTTGGATATTCCCCAACATCCCTGCAATAGACTGTTCTGTCCAGCCTTTTGATTTAAAAAACTGCCAAATCGCCCAGGCATTTTTTTCTTGATCTGTCGTAAGTTCTGGAGGCGTTACTCCATTATTACCTCCACTTCCATTGCCATTCCCAGTAATTTCTTTCCCATTTAGAAATAATTTTCCATTAATGTGTAAATCACCTGCTAAAGACAATTTGCCTTTAATGTTTAAATCACCATTAATTTCACCTTGTCCATATAATCGCCATATCTTCTTATTTCCATTTGATTCTTTTGGTATCTCAAATACGGGACTTGGTGCTCTTTCTTCTTTAGAAATTGCTGAACCAATTGAAAATTGATATCCTGGAATCTGACATATGGAAACACCCACTGGTTCGTTTGTTTCGCGATTAACAGTAGCTCCAATCCAGGCTTCTTCTTCATTTTTCTTTTGATTTCTAAAAGCTATGGTCCCATTTGATTGTAATTTGATTTGAAAATTTTTATCACTTTTCGTTTGAACGGTGACTCCTTCTAATGTTCCAGCTTGAATAAAATCAGCATTAAATTTCCCATCTATAGTCCAAGCAGTTTTTGGTTTATTCGTAAATTTGTCTTTTATAAAACCAATTCCATCAGAATTCATCACTAAAAAGTTACTGCTGTTTTCTAATGAATCTCCATTCATAAAAACTTGCTGATATGGTTCACGGCTGTTGGATTTCCCAGTCTCAATACCATTCATCAATTTAATTGAGCCACCTTTAGCTCCACGAATGATATCATCTTGCCATTTAGAAATTTCTTCTGAATCATAAAAGGTCATCTTTTTCTCTTCTAAAGAGTCCATATTTCCTTTTAAATCAGATGTAGCTTTTGAAATACTTCTCGTAATATTATCACCTAAACCAGCTTCAACTTTGCCAGTTAATCGATCGATTTTTACTTTGAAAATTCGTGTTTGATAATGATAATTACGATCATGACGATGAATAGTCACTGTATTGCCAATTGTATCTCCACCTAAAATTTCTGTTTTGAATTGAACCAAGGGACGAGCGTATTCAATCAGCGAATCATATGTTGCTTGTAATAATTTTTCTGGATCCTCTTCTTCATCAAACGTAATAACTTTTTCTCGTTTCCTCATACCACCGTTTTTTAATGGGATGCCGTATTGTTGAGTCATTTCAGGAATTTCCAGCCAATTTTGGCCTTTGGGTTTATCTAAAAGTTTTCCATTTGCTTTTTTCCATTCTATATTGGTAAATTCGATTCGTTTTCCTTTGCCATCACCGACATCTTCACCACGTCCACGCCCAATTAGACTTGTATAGACTTGATTTCGATCTTGCTCTTTGACAATGCTTAAAGCTTTTTCTCCATAAGTAAAACGCTGATTGCTTTCTATACCGATTTCTCTAGATACATCCAACCATTTTTCTGTAATACCAATCCCATCAATTTTGTAGCTAAATAAAATTTCGCATCCTTGGGCTTGAATTTTTTTCAATGCATCCCGTATAGAAAGAAAACTAAAATCATCTGTGATTAATGGTAAATCAGAGCCAACAACACCGATTCCCCATTCGGTTTCAGCTAAAATCTTTTGGAGAGTACTCTTAATCGAAGCTTTATTCACTGCAACATTTTTCACAACATAGCTCTCTAATTCATCCGGCGCAAAACTAATCCCAACAAACGATAAAGTATTTTCTGCTTCACTATCTATGATAATTCGGTAAAGGCTGTATGAATCCGTTGTTTCTTTTACAGCCATATATGACGCTGTTTTTAATTCTTCATCATAAACAGTAGATACATTTAGCGTATCGTTCATAAGTTCTTCTTTACTTGCGGTAATCTCTTTTTCTTGGACAACTTCTATCAAATCATTTTCTTTAACAATACGAATTAAATGTTGGCGTTCATCAAAAAAATAAACACTTTCTGTCATAGTTGTACCTCCCGATAGGAAATAATCATGTGACCATTACTACATTTAATTACTTGTCCTTCTTGAATATAAAAATTTTCAAAATCACTTTCTAGATCCAATAAGAATGTTTGGTCGATTCCATTGACGAAAACTTTTCCTTTTAAAAAATCAATAACCACATAGTCTCCAGCGTTCAAATTATAACTAATAATTTGAATTGCTTTTTCTTTATTAGTAATTATTAGAGGAGCAAATTTCGTAATTGTTACTTCAATTTTTTCCGGCGTGGTTTGATAAGGTAAGTAACTAGTAATCTCGCCCTCTGACGTTAGTAAAACAGAATATTTTCGAGGATCAGTACAAAGAATTTCAAAACTGGAAATAATATTATTTGTATCTCCACGAACTTCTTCTGTTGTCATGTATTGACCGTAATAACAATATTCCAGCTCATCTTTAAAACGAATTTCCACAGCTGCTTCTTTAAATAATAAGCGCATCAACTGACGGAACTTTTTCTGCGTATCCTGTGCGTCTTTGCCCATCAATTGGTACGTTACTTTAATTGTTCTTGCAGGCAGTTTTTGATTTAATTTAATACTTCCTACTTGTGTATCCTGAGTTTCGATATCCAGCGATAACATTTCTCTGCCTGTCACTGCTAATGTGCGGTAACCAGCTATCGTTTTCTCTAGATAAGTACCGTCATACATCATCGCTGAAGAAGGAAGGATCAAATCATCTTTATGGACTTTTTTTGTTGTGTCTTCAAAATAATACATTTTTCTCCTCCTTCTAAAATGCTAAGTTAATAGCCGAATCTTGTCCCATTGCTTCCGAAATATCTGATACAAATGCTTTGAACTGTTGATTGCCCAACTTAATATTAAATGTTGCTGGTTGTTTTTCTTTTTGAAGTGTTTGGGTGCTGCTAGATTGAATTGAAAGTTTTTGTACAGTGTCTACTTGTTGATCTAGACTATCTAAACTTGGTAAAACAACTTTAGAAGCTAAATCATCCATTGGTTGATCGACAATATGGGCATTTCTTTCGATACCGATAGCAAGTCCAGCTGGGAGCATGGCGCCGATTTCATCACGCATCCAGCGGGATGGTGAGTGGATTTTGAATGTGCTAGTAAAGAATCCCTTAACTTTATCAACAATTTTCCCTAGCTCATCCCATAGTTTTTTTGCCTGATTCATGATCCCATTGATAAAACCATCCATGATATTTTTACCAATTTCAAATAGATCAATATCAAATAATGCTTTAGAAAGCTCATTAATAACTTGAAATCCTGCGGTAGCAATAGATGGAAGCGCACCTAATATTCCTTTTACCAATTCTAATAACAGCTTACCAGCTGCCATCAAGATACTTGGTAGTTCCTTAAGTAAACCAGCAACTAAAGTAGCTATAATTTTTGTAGCTGCTGAAATTATAGTTGGTAATTGTTCAGATAAGGTTCTGACTAATGTAGCAATTGCTTCGATTGCAACAGGGATCAGAACTGGTAAAATAGAAGCTATACCCTCTGCAAGTTTGGTCAATATTTCTACACCTTTTTGAATGATTTCAGGTAAACTGTTAGTAATATTTGCAGTAAAAGATTCAATAATATTGGTTACTGTAGTAATAATTTGATCTTTATTTGCTAGTATCCCATCTACCAAAGCCATTAATAAATTTAAACCTGTTAACAATAGTTGTGGCGCTGCAGACAATAAACTTGTAGCTAAAGATTCAATCAACATTAACGCTGCTGGAATTAATGTCGGTAAACTATCTATTACCCCTTGGACTAATGTATTGATCAAATTGACTGCACTTTGCATGATTATTGGCAAATTGATTGCAATAGCCTCTGCCAATCCAGCAACTAATTGTGTACCTGTTTCTATCAACGTCGGCAATTTATCTATAATCCCTTGAACAAATCCAGTAATGATTTCAGGACCTTTAGTTATTGCCGTTTGAATCATATTGCCTATTTGTCCATCAAATTGGCTATCTAACAAACCAAATCCAGCTAAAGCAACTCCTAGAATAGCTGCAGGGCCTAGTGCTTTTAAAGCAAAACCAAAAACAGAGGATAACCCCTGAACCATTGAACTCATTGCCGTTGTCCCCACATTTGCAGATTTTTGTAAACTAGATCCAATGCCGCTAAAAGCCGTTTTTAGACCTTCTGAATTTACAATTTTACTACCAAATTCTCCAAATTTTTGGGAAACACTTGAAAGAGTTCCGCCCACTTGGGTAGACATCTCCGAAAATTTCGAACCTATCTCTGCAATAGCTGGATGTTCGCTCCGTATATGCATACTTAGTAATTTCATCTGATATCGTGCATTCTCAGGTAATCCAGCCATGTATGTTTTTGCGGTATTAACTCCTTCTCCAACTTTTTGAAACGCACTCCCCATCATTCCCGAACTTTCATAAATTTTTGAAAAGCCCGATGTAACTTTTGTAGAAATTGCATCAAAAGCTGTGCCTATTTTGTCAACCGGAGATCCTTCTGTCCTCATTGCCATTGTAAAAAGTTTCATCTGATATTTCGTATTTTCAGTAAAACCAGCGAGATTCTTCTTCCAATTAGACATTCCCGCAATCATCGTCTTTTGTTTATCACCAAAGCTTTGTGCCATTCCACCAAATGATTGTGTTATCTTATCAACATTTGAATTGATAGTTGCAAAAACAGAGTCTTCACCTGACATCATTTTTCCTAGACTAGGTATATGAAACTTGTTTAGCTTTTCATTGATATCTTTAACCATTGTGTCTACAGCATCTGCTACTCCTAAAAGGCTTGGCTGTTCAATTACTGGGGTAAAATTTTGTTTCAGCTTCTCGCCAATACTATCAACAGCAATCGAGGCTTCTTTTGCACTTTGTTTAAATAGTTCAAAATTTTTGGGTTTGACAGAATAAGAAAATAGCTTAACAAACGAATCGTATAATTGATCTGATGTCCTTGTAGTGTTTTTTAAGGTTGTTTCAGCTTGTATTAATGTTTTAAAAAAACTATTTTCTTTTACAGCTAACACAGTTGTTAATTCTTTTTTGTTTTCCATTTTTTCCTCCTTTCTACGAATTAAAGTTTGCAATCCAATTTTGGAGTTGTTCTTTTTCATGATTTTTTGACAAGCTATGTTCTTTTCCAAGAATTTTCTCTTCTGCTTTTTGATAATTAAAGAATTTTTCAAAGGTTCGATAGACAGGACGTCCTTTTTTAGTCTGCCCAGCCATAACAGTCGCCCAGGCCTGTAAATGAATATTGTATTGCTGATCTAGAATTTTTAATTGATAGGCTTTGATCCGTAACTCGTATTCAGGAATCGTCAATCGATCGATTTCATTTAAATCTTCGATATTCAAATATCTCAAACAATTAAGCTGTACTTGAGCATAACTTGTGTCAAAATCTGTTTCTACCGATTCTACAGTTCGGCTTCCTCCAACATTTTGTTCACCATCATCGCTGTATATTCGGACTTTTTTAATTCTTCAATAACCGCTTCAAACAAAGCTTGCGTACCTGTTTCTTCCACATAAGCTTCTAGATCTTTGATTTGAATTCTTGGTTTTTCAGTCAGATTTGCGATCAATAATGTTTCGAAAAGAGTATCGACATCTGATAATAATAAATTCGAGATAATCGCCCCTACACCTAATTTCAACTTCATCCCGCCTCGTTCAACGGAATAACGTTGGTTGACTTCTTTCAAAAATCCGTATCCAAATTTAAAATTAAATAATTTATCGTTAATTGTAAGTTCCATGATTGCCCTCCTGTTTTTAAAAGAGCTTGGAACATAACTCAAAAGTTATATTTCAGGCTCTTAGTATCCTAATAAGCGGTGGGCGCAGAAGCAACTCCTTCTTATTTCTCGGAATTAAACACTTCTGTCCCTATCTCTTTCTGCATATAGTTACTCAGCGGCTGCTACTTTAACTGTATCTTTAAATTCATAGTCGCCACCATCAGTTGTATCGACAACTAGAGAAGCAAAACCATTTTTACCAGCGCCTTCAATCGCCCATTCTAACGAGTATTCCACTTTATTTTCAGCAGAATCTGTTTCTTCAAATGATGTGAAGAAACCTTCGAAATATTTTGCTTTATATTTTCCTTCATCTGTACCAGTTCCAATTTCTTTGGTATTAATACGCCAAATTTGGACGCGTTTATTTTCATCCATTGCTTCTTCTAATTTATCGATTTGAGTTGAACCAATTTTATATAGAGTTGTTGCTGTGACTGTTGTTTCTGTGGCACCAGGTGTTACCACGCTGCCATCTTTTGTTACAGTTGATTCACTTTCTTTTGATTTTGAATAACCGTTTTCTGTGCTGTAGGCTAATCCCCACGCATTTTCATTTCCTTCATCTTCGGCTAAACGAAAACGCCAAACTACATCTACTCCGCTTAATGCTGTCATATATTCATTTCCTCCTTTAGTTGTTTACTGCTTTTTCAGTTTTTCTAATTGATATTGCGATCGCTTTAGTTGAGCTGTCAACTGAATTTTTTGCCGTTGTTCCGCTCTTACTCTCTTTTGCAGCTTTTTGATAACTTTCAATTATTTTTTTATCGCCTTATCTTGCTGTTGGAAAGTAAAATCATCCATCTATGTTAACTAGCTCCTCTCATTTTAAGTCACGGGCGACTTTATTTACTGAAGGTGATTGCAGTCATAACCTGATGAAATCAGTATACAAGGAATCATTAGTATCAAACTCCCAGTTTTCTTTTAACTATATTCCACCTTCCTACCACAACTCTTTCACTGTTGACAAAGATCTTTTCCTGAATTACTATAAATTAACGACTACAATCGTAATCGAAAAATATTACCTATTCCAGAAGAGGAGTCATCATATGTTTATTTATATTTTAGGTATTTTAATATTAGGTATTTTCGTCGGATTAGCTTCCGGCATGTTTGGTCTTGGAGGTGGTGGCATTATTGTTCCAGCTTTATTATTACTTTTGCCACGAATTGGCGTTGAGAAATCTGAATTGATGTTTATGGCGATGGGAATTTCTTTTGCAACTATGATAATCAGTACCAGCACTTCTGCTTATACACAGTATAAAAATAAAAATATTGATTTTAATCGTATTAAACTATTTTTACCGCCGCTTCTGTTATCAGTTTTAGTTGTCAGTAAAATAGTGACTTCCGTGAATCAAAATTTTCTTAAATTATTTTTCTCACTCTTTTTAGTTTATTTTGGGATGAAGATGTTGTTTCAGAATAAAAATGTCAACCAAATAGCTGCAGGAAGCATTAGCTATTTCAAAACTAAAAATATCTTGGCAGCTATTGGGATTGGTGTTATCGCAACAATGGGCGGGGTTTCTGGTGGTGGTCTGATTGTACCTTTTTTCAATAAAAGTGGTATGGGAATAAAAAAAGCGATTGGTACTTCAGCTTTTTGCGGAATTTTTCTAACTGTTTTTGCTTCTGTTGGATTTATTGTTAGCGGCTTGGGTTATACAAATTTACCTGCTTATTCACTCGGTTTTATTCATATTCCAACAGTTTTACTGATCTCAGCAGTTTCTGTTCCTATGTCCCGAATCGGTGTAAAAATCATGCTAAAATTATCCGATGCTAACATTAAAAAATATTTTGCTTTATTTTTAATTACACTTAGCTTATATATGATTTATATGAGTATTTCTTCTTTATTGTTTTAAAATAATCTTAGTGAAGAAATCACCCAACTCATGGTAAAATAGATAAAGCAAGCTACTAAATTAATTCTAGTAAGAAAGGTTGTGACACAGGATGCTTCTTCAAGAATATACTGATGCGTTTTCTACTATGATTCAACAATTTCAACTGACCGATGAACAATTAGCATACACTGGAAGACCTGAAATGCCGATTAAGATTTCTAAAGCAAATTCATTTATTCATCCTATTTTAGGTATTGAAGATGAGTTACTAACGAATTTCTTTGTTTTAGACGAGAAAAAAGATGTAGCTTTATATACAACCAATCAACAAGCTGTTTTACTTCGAACCTTCTCTACAGATTATCGTTACCAAGGAAAAGGCTATGCAAAACAAGTATTACAAGCATTGCCGTATTTTATTCAAACTCATTTCCCCAACTGTAACGAAATTATTCTTGCAGTGAACCAAGAAAATATTGCTGCGCAAAAACTATATGAAACAACTGGATTTAAGCAGACAGAAAAAATTGTTCAAGGTGAGTATGGTCCTTTGTACGTTATGACTATGTCTATAGAAACTACCGAGAATTAGTAAAGAAAGTGAGGAATTATTTTGTTATTTTTAAATCACAGTCCAGATCTTAGTCCTATCGATTTAGAAATTTACAAATATGTAGCTGCTCACATTGATGAAGTAGTATATATGCGGATTCGAGAACTAGCCAAAGAAACCCACAGCAGCACCGCCAGTATTCTACGTTTTTGCCGCAAGTTTGGCTGCGAAGGTTTTTCTGAGTTTAAAATCAAGCTCAACTTGTATCGAAAATCATTAACTGAACCTGTTACGACCCATGCTGTAGATGAAACATCTTTCACGAATTTTATCCAACGTTCAACAGAAACTTTTTATCAAGAACGGATTCAAGCAGCGGCAAAGTTATTATCTGAAAAAGACTTAGTTCTTTTTATCGGAACAGGTTCATCCAACATTATTGCTGAATATGGCGCACTGTATTTTTCTTCGATTTTCAGTATGGCTTTTCATATTGAAGATCCCGTTAATCATCCAGTTAATTTTTTTAATAAAAGTATTGCAGAAAATGTTTGCGTCATTGCGCTTTCTGTTAGTGGTGAAAATGAGGCAATCATCAATTATCTAAATCATTTTATCTCCAATGATAGCTCGATTATTTCCATTACGAATAGTGAAAAATCACCAATCGCTGCACTTTCTGATGTAAATATTCCTTACTATATTTCCACTGAGAGAATTGGTGATAGTGATATAACTTCACAAGTTCCAGCACTGTACACTGTAGAATATTTAGCCAAAGAAGTACAAAAACAAAAGCAAGAAAGCTCAAATTAATTGAGTTTCCTTGCTTTTTTTTATACTTAAAACTATTTTCCTTCTTTAAAGAAAGCTGGTAAATAGTGTTTGTGAGCTTCTAGCAATTCATCCATGACTTCTTTTGCTACATCACCACTAGTAATCAATGGATTCATGGTAAAGGCTTGCAAGAGTGTACCATAATCTCCTGTAACTGCCGCTTCAATTGTTAATTCTTCCATTGACTTCATCACTTGCAATAAGCCGCGTTGGTTTGGTTTAAAGCTACCAAAATTATATGGAACTGGACCTTTCCCTGTAATCGTACAAGTCACTTCTACAGCACTTTCAGCTGGTAAATCAGTAATTGTACCATTATTTCTAGTGCTGACCGTCATTGTTGTACGTTTATCATTGTGAATAGAATTGATGATTTCACAAGCCGCATCGCTATAACGAGCACCGCCACGTTCAGCTAGCTGTTTTGGTTTATAATCTAAGTTAGGATCTTTATATAGTTCAAATAATTCGTGTTCAATTTCTTTTACTTTTTCAGCACGTGTGCCATTGTTTTTAAAGTCTTCTAGTTCTTCTGCCAACATTTTATCTGTATAATAGTAATAATTATGGTATGGACATGGAACCATGTGTAAGTTTTCTACTTGTTCCCAAATTAGGTTATTGTCTTTGATATTCGCAACAATTGATTTGGCATCATCTTGACCGTACATAACTTTGATAAGTTCATCTGTGCGATCTTTGCCATTTTTATCGGTGATTGTATGCCAGTGTAAATGATTGATTCCAGCAAATTGGAAGAATAGATCACGATTATTTTCACCTAATAATTCTGCTTCTTCAAACACTGCATTAACAGGAATATTACACAATCCAACGACTTTATCCCAATTACCATAACGTAAAACCGCTTCTGTAACCATTCCAGCCGGGTTGGTAAAATTAATAAGCCAAGCATCCGGACAAAGTTCTTTCATATCTTCAACAATATCTAAAATGACAGGGATTGTTCTCAACGCTTTAAAAATTCCGCCTGCCCCATTCGTTTCTTGACCAATCATGCCATGACTTAAAGGAATTCGTTCATCTAAAATACGCGCATCTAATAAACCTACACGCAGTTGAGTTGTAACAAAATCGGCTTCTTTCAATGCTTCTCGACGATCTAGAGTTAAATGAACTTCGCAGTCAACACCTGCAGCTTTTACCATTCGTTTAGCCATCTCGCCAACAATTTCTAATTTTTCTTTCCCTGCTTCAACATCAACCAGCCATAATTCACGAACAGGCAATTCATCGTAGCGTTTAATAAATCCTTCTACTAATTCAGGTGTATAACTTGATCCTCCACCAATTGTAACGATTTTAATTCCTTTTGACATTTCGTTTCAGCCCCTTCAGCAATTTATCTGCTTTTAGTATATCCTTCCCACTCGAAATAATATATAGCAATAAAGAAAGTGGTTACAAAAACAGAAAGTGGAAACAGGTTACATCTAAGTAACACCACGTTACAAAAAAGTGTGTAGAACAAAACTAAAGATCAGTTTTGCTCCACACACTATATCTGAATAAATGGCGAAAAAAGCAACTTATTTTTCGACCTCATTCTATTTTAATCAACCATCAAACTCATCAAATGTACTTCTAAAAATTCGCCATCATCTGTTTTAGCTCCGCGTTCCATAATTGCTTCTGTTTTAAATCCAATTTTTTCGTAAACATGGACAGCACGTTGGTTTCTATGCTGAACAGTCAGCTCCAAACGGCGAATAACACCACTCTCTTGCACCCACAGAATCAGTTCTTCCATCATCAAACTTCCTAGCCCAAACCCCCAATAGTCTTTCAAAATACTGATTCCTATTTCGCCAATATGTTCCATTCGTTTTTTTGCAGAGGCTTTAACAGAAGCTGTCCCGATTACCTTTCCGTCCGCTATTGCAACCATCAACACATTATTCGGTGATTCAAATAGATTAGCTAAGTTTTCGCTCATTTCATCAGGTGTCATTTCCATACCTTTTTCATCCATGACTAAAAAGGGGGTTTCTCTGCCAATAATTCTCAATACTTCTAAAATATCAGCGGCATCATCTGGAATCGCTTCTCGAATGGTAAATTCTATCTCTGTCATCTATTTTCCTCCAGTTTTTTTTGGATACGGTTTAAAAATTGTTCAGAATTATGTCCACAAGCTAAAATAGTTAAGACTCTTTTTTCCATATCATCACTATCTTTTGCTAAGGTAATATCCAAATAGTCAACAGGTAAAAATTCGCCTAATAATTTCCCCCACTCAACAACAGATACTCCATCACCTTCAAAATATTCGTCTAAACCTAAATCATCTGCCCCATCTTCAATACGATATACATCCATATGATAGAGCGGGATTCTCCCTTGTTGATACTCACGAATAATTGTATATGTCGGACTTTTAATCATTTGATCGATCTCAAGACCTTTGGCAATTCCTTTGGTCATTGTGGTTTTCCCAGCACCTAAATCTCCTGACAGAATAATTACATCACCAGGTTCGGCAGCAGTTCCGATAACCTTAGCAATTTCTTCTGTTTCTTCAGGATTGTTCACTACTATTTCCATTGTTTCACCTACTTTAAGCTAAAAAATTTGTGTTGATTTTTTAGTATTTTTCTCATTCTATGTACTGTAGTATATCGAATTATGTCGAAAATAACTAGAATTAATTGATTATCTTCGTAAAAAAGAGAACCTGCAAATCTGCAAGTCCTCTTTATAAAATTAATTCATTAGTGTTTGTGCAGCAGTAATGATTGATAATTTGTAGATATCTTCTTCATTTGCTCCACGAGATAAATCAGAAACAGGTTTGTTCAATCCTTGTAAGATAGGACCAATCGCTTCAAAGTTACCTAGACGTTGTGCAATTTTGTAGCCAATGTTTCCTGATTGTAGTTCTGGGAAAACAAAGACTGTTGCTTGTCCAGCTACTGAAGAATTTGGTGCTTTTAATTGCGCAACAGATGCAACATAAGATGCATCAAATTGTAATTCACCATCAATTTCAAGTTCAGGAGCCAAGCTTTTAGCAATCTTAGTTGCTTCAACAACTTTATCAACTTCAGGCGCTTTAGCAGAACCTTTTGTTGAGAAACTCATCATTGCAACTTTTGGATCAATATCAAATAGTTCAGCTGTTCTTGCACTATCAACCGCAATTTCAGCTAATTCTTGAGCTGTTGGGTTTACGTTGATTGCACAGTCTGCGAAGATGTATTTTTCTTGGTCGCGTCCACGAACCATAATCATGGCACCGCTTGTACGGCTAACACCTGGTTTTGTTTTGATGATTTGTAGTGCTGGACGAACAGTATCGCCAGTTGAATGAATCGCACCACTCACCATACCATCAGCAAGTCCCATGTACGTAAGCATTGTTCCGAAGTAATTAACATCTTTCAAAATTTTGCGAGCATCTTCATCTGTTACTTTACCATTACGACGCTCAACAAAAGCTTGAACCATATCTTCCCAGCCATCATAGTTATCTGGATCGATGATTGTAAAGTTAGAAGCTTTAATCCCACGAGCGTGAGCTGCTTCTACAATTGCTTCTTGTTTACCAATCAAAATTGGTTCCATTAATTCTTCTGCTTTTAAACGTGCTGCAGCGCCTAGAATACGAGGATCTGTTGCTTCTGGAAAAACAATTTTGATGTTGCGACGAATGACTTTAAATTTTAAGTTATCGAATAATTCCACGATATACCCTCCAATGATTATTTATACTAACTAATCATACACCATTCTTCAAGAAAATAACAGTTATTTCTAGCTGTATTAGTGTAAAAAATGCTGATTCTGATATTGTTTTCACAAACTCGTCATACTGCACTATAACAGTTTACTACTGTTTTACGACACTGTTTCAGGCAATTGCCAATTTATCGGCTTTTCTCCAAGTTGTTCTAATGCCTGATTTGTTTGAGAAAATGGTTTTGAGCCGAAAAAACCGCGATGAGCTGCTAACGGACTGGGATGCGGCGATTTGATAATAATATGTTTATTAGTATCAATCATTTTCATTTTTTCTTGAGCTGGCTTGCCCCACAAAATAAATACAATCGGCTTTTCACGTTCATTTAATTTTTTGATAATCGCATCGGTCAACGTTTCCCATCCTTGTCCACGATGAGAGAATGCTTGACCATTACGAACAGTCAATACAGTGTTCAGTAAAAGTACTCCTTGTTTTGCCCAGCTTTCCAAAAAACCATGCGATACTGGCGGATAACCTAAGTCGTCTTGCAGTTCTTTATAAATATTCACTAAAGAAGGCGGTGTTTTAACACCGGGCTGCACAGAAAAACTCAATCCATGTGCCTGATTAGGTCCGTGATACGGATCTTGCCCTAAAATAACGACCTTAACATCTTCATAAGGTGTTAATTCCAATGCTGAAAATATATGGTACATATCTGGATAAATTGTTTGTTGGCTATACTCTTGTTTTAAAAATTCTCGTAAATGTAAATAGTACTCCTTTGAAAATTCCTCATTTAACACTTCCTGCCAATCGTTGTGAATAATTGTCTTCATTGTTTTCCTCCTTTTTTGATTGCACTTTTTCTATTTAAATCCTTTTTCTCTAACAGCTTTCCTTTACACTTTTAGCATATCGGATTTTTAAAGAAGTGACAAGAAAATTTTTTTCTGCACTGAAATGGAAAAAACATGGTAAACTATAGATAAGTAAATAAACGAGGTGTAGAAAATTTTATGATTAAATTGATTGCTTCAGATATGGATGGAACACTACTGGATTCAAAGATGGGAATTTCTAAAGATAATGCTTCAGCAATTAGAGAAGCAGAACGTTTGGGAATTGAGTTTATGGTCGCTACTGGTCGAGCTTACACAGAAGCAAAACCGGCTTTAGATGAAGCTGGGATTGAATGTGCCATGATTACACTGAACGGTGCCAAAGTTTTTGATAAATATGGGAATTCGCTTTTCACAGCTGGGATTGAAAAAGAAACGGCACACGGAATTTTAGATATTTTAGATGAACATAATATTTATTTTGAAGTTTCTACGAACAAAGGGATTTATTCTGAAAAACAAGAAAAGCGGATTGAGAATTTTGCTTCACACATAGCTACCACAATGCCTCATTTAACTTATAAAGTAGCAATTGCAATGGCTTCTGCTCATTTAGCTTTGCTGGATATTACTTATATTGACGATATGCGCACATTAATCCAGCAAGAAGATATTGAAGTGCTGAAAATTATTGGCTTTAGCATGGATGGTCCAACCGTTTTAGGCCCTGCCAGCACTCAAATCAGAAAACTTCCTGATCTTGCTGTTACTTCTTCTGCTCAAAATAATATTGAAGTCAATCACAGAAATGCTCAAAAGGGAATTGCTGTTGCTCATGTGGCTAAAGATCGCGGCATTTCAGAAAAAGAAGTGATGACGATCGGTGATAATTTTAATGATGTTAGTATGTTGCAATGGGCTGATGTTAGTTTTGCAATGGGCAATGCCGAACTTGAAGTTAAAGATCATGCAAAATACATTACGTCAACTAATTTAGAAAATGGTGTCGGTGAAGCTATTTTACGTGCTATTAGAGAAGACTTATAATGAAGCTGTAACAATAATAATGAAAAGAGGTGAGCAATGGTGTCTGAGTTTTTTATTCAAGAAAAACAATTAAGCAATGTGACTAGGACCATTGTGAAAGATGAAGACGGCAAATCTCTTTTCTTACTTGTTGGACGCTGGGGCACACGTGGCGATGCACTTTCTTTGTACGCAATGAGCGGTGAGTTAGTCGCACAGATTAAACAGACCTCTTTTGCCTTTGGTTCGCGCTTTGAATTATATAAAGGTTTTAAAAAAGTAGGCGTCATGCGAAAAATTTTAAATATCAATGCTGACTTCTACTACATTCAAGGTTTACATTGGACTGTTTTAGGCGATATTAAAAATCATCAATACTCTATTCATCAAGTTAGTAAAAAAATTATGGAAATGAATAAAGCTACGCTCTTCTCTGGTGATTATTTCAGTTTAGTTGTAACAAATGATGAAGATGCACCTATTTGCATCTGTGTAGCTGCCGTACTTGACTATTGGTTGTACAACAAAAAGAAACAAGGAGGCAAACCAATGATGGGTTGGGGCGCTTGTGAAGGATAGATAAAAAATCAGCGAAAATTATTCGCTGATTTTTTTTTGCATATGGTCGTAGAGATGACCGCTAATCATCATTTCAGCTACATCTTTAAACCCTTTACGACTATATAATTTTTTAGCATTAGGATTAGCCTTGTCTACACTTAATCCAATAGTATCTTTACCATCTCTTTTAGCCATCGTTGGCAAGGCATCAAGTAATTTGGAGCCAATTCCTAAACCACGATATTTTTCATCAACAGAAATAGAGTCTAGGTACCATTCATTAGATAATGTTTCTGGATCAACAAATATACGAATTTCTTCATCCAAATTGTATTTTTTCAAAACTTTTTTTAGCGGTTCATCAATAATCGGTTCATCTTCATTTGGATAGCCAAAAGCAATTCCTGCCACTTGACCTTCTTCTTCGTAAACCAATCCTCGCTGATAACCATAACGATACGTTGGATCGGCAACTGCTTCTGCCAAAACAGCTAAAATCGTCTCTTCTGGAACGATATCTAATAAAGGTAGTTCCATATCTTTTAAAATAACTAAAATTAAGGGCGCAATGGCTGGCCCGTCTTCTTTTGTTGCAAAACGAATCATTGTTAATCCTCTCTTTCTATATTGAGTGTATCATTTATTTTTTAAGAAATCATTACATACACTTGTTTTTTAATCTGTTCTAATAATTCAAAATGAATTTTAACAATAAAAAAAGACACTCAAAATTGAGTGCCTAAATTTACTATTGAATAGTTACCTTGACGTTGTTTCTGCGTCCCCACTGGATACATTGATCAACTGTCGGGAAGTGAACATCAATAATATTTCCTCTAATCGCTCCACCTGTGTCTCCAGCTACGGCAAAACCATAACCTTCAACTTCGACGAAAGAACCTAATGGTATAACGCTAGGATCTACGGCAATAACATTGCTTTGCGAGCGAAGATCAATACCGGTAGCAGTGATATAACCTGAACCAGCTTCTCTCCAAGAATACGCAGTAGACTGCATATAAAGAACTTGTCCATTTGAAGAGCCACCGCCTGTACTTCCACCACCAGTATTTGGTACTTCTTCTGGTTGTGAAGGAGTTGTTACAGTTGATTCCTCGCTGCTAGAACTGCTGCTTGAATCACTACTTGACGATGAACTAGAGCTGCTACTTGAGCTGGCTGCTTCGGCTTCTGCTTGTTTACGTGCTTCTGTTGCTTTCTTTTCATCTGAAATTCTTGTTTCTTCTGTCTGTTTTTCACTGGCGATTTGTTGTAACGCTGCTTGATTATCAGATAATTGCTGTTTTAATGCTACAACTTGTTCGTCCATAACTGAAGCTTCTTGCTGTAATTTTGATTCGTTGGTTTGCAATTCTGCTTGTTTGCTTTTTACAGTTTCTTGAAGTTCAGACAGTTTTTCTTTATCTTTAGATAGTCTATTGATTTTTTCTTTTTCCGCATTTTGTAAAACAGTCATTGCATAAGCTTTATTGAAGAAATCTGATATACTTTCGGCATCTAACAAGACTTGCCATGTACGTTGTTCTCCACTTAGCTGGACATCTTTCATTCGATCTCCAACGACTTCTTTACGGCGTGAAATACTTTGCTCTGTTACTGTAATCTCAGCTTCAGAGTTCTTGATTGTTTCTTCAGCTTTAGAAATATCTACTTTGAGTTTTTCAATTTCAGCGTATTTTTCATTAACATCATTCAAAGCTGTATTGATATCATCGCTCAATGCTTCCCCTGCTTCAGCTGTTTGTGTTTCCTTTGCTTTCAGATCGTCTAAAGACTCTGCTGCAGCACCAACTGGAAGAGCAACATTTACTAACATGATAGCAGCTAAAAATGGTATCAACTTTTTAACTTTCACTGAATCCAACACCTTTCCTAACTAAATCCAACTCCTCCTATTATACTAATCTATCAGCCTTAAATTATTTCAATTCTGTTACAATTCATTACATTTTAGCTAAGACACCTTTTTTTCTGTAACATTACTTGATTAATTTCACTATAATGAATCCTATTAAAATATCAAATAACCTTGATACAAAAGCTTTTCCAAGGATTATAAAACACATTATATACCTGTTATATCAAGAGTCCTTTATTTGTGTTTTTTCTTAACTTTATGAATGATTTTTTGCACTTCATCTGGATATTTTAGGTTTTTTAGTTTCAAATTGGGGTAGTTTTTCACCCAACGTTTTTGATTAAAGTTAAGATGTGTCACTAAGTTTTCAATTGTTGGGTTTTCTTTAAATTCAGAAATATTAACAGATAATTCCGTTCGTTTTTCATTTAAAGTAGCTGCAACTTCTTGTTTCCGTTCTTCTACAACAGAATTAATTTGTGCAGTGACTTTTTTAAATGCTTGCATATTCACCAATGTATAAACCAAATCACTACAAATAATAATCAGCAACAAAATCGGTAAAACCAGCCCAAATTGTTTCGATAAGAATTCCTCAAAAATCATTACTTTTGGATGGATTACTCGAACAATTAAGACACATCCAACGCCCCAAAATAATGAAACTGGTAAAGCAACGCGGCCATTAAGATTTAATGGAACATCTTTATAATCCCACCATGAAGCATGGAAAATTTTCTCTAATCCATAACTAGTAATATACTCCAAAATAGTTACCAGAATTGTAGATAATAAATATAAGATTACGATATTTTGCCTAAGTGGCTCTAAAAAGTAGAGCACGCCTAATATACCAAATCCGTAGATCGGACAATATGGACCAATTAGAAAACCTCTGTAGACAAATTTTCTGGCTTTGATTGAACAATAAACAGTTTCCCATAGCCAACCGATAAACGAGTAGATGAAAAACAATAAGACAACTTTAATAAATTCGTTCATATGCTTTCTCCTTAAAATAGACTTTGTTAACATTGTAACAAACAAAACTTGGTTTAGGCTAGCAACTTTATTTGTAATAGAGATTGATATACAATAGATTGAGTATATAACACAACTATATCTTATACTTTACTCAGATGAAAATTGATTTGCGGTAAAATCCAGCTTCTAGTAATTTTTCTATCAGAGTTGGACGCTCCCATTTCGCTTTAATATTAAGGAGGGAATTTATGATCGGTTTATTAAAATATGCAAAAAATTATCGTAAGCAAATTATTCTAGGGCCTTTCTTCAAATTTTTAGAAGCTTGTTTCGAATTGGTTTTGCCATTATTTATGGCCCGTTTAGTGGATCAGGGTATCCGAAATAATGATCGTGCGTACGTGATCCAAATGGCTGGCTGGATGCTTTTGATGTCGATTATCGGCTTGATTTGCGTTTTGATTTGTCAGTATTATTCATCAATTGCTTCACAAGGTTTTGGTACAGAATTACGTAATCAGTTAATGAAAAAGATTAACCAGCTTTCTCACGCTGAATTAAACAGTTTTGGAACAGATACATTAATCACTCGGATGACCAATGATATCAATCAACTGCAATTGGCTTTAGCTATGCTGATTCGTTTGGTTATTCGGGCACCCTTCCTAAGTATTGGGTCTGTTATCATGGCTTTTTACATTAATGTTCAAATGGGGTTAATTTTCCTACTTATGTTGCCGCTTTTCTGCTTAATCTTATTTGTCATTATTAAAACGACGGTACCTTTGTATAAAAAAGTACAGGAAAAATTGGATTTACTTAATCGTCAAATTAGCCAAAATTTAAGTGGTGTTCGTGTTATTCGCGCTTTTGCCAGAAAAAAAACAGAGGAAACTCACGTGAACAAAGTATCTGACGATCTTTCCGCAACATACATTCGTGTCTCAAATATTTCGGCACTACTGACTCCAGCCACTACTATGATAATGAACCTTGGGATTATTGCTGTTCTTTACTTAGGTGGTATTAAAGTAAATATCGGCGGATTAGAACAAGGTGAAGTTTTAGCTTTAATTAATTATATGAACCAAATGCTGCTGGCATTGATTGTCGTCTCAAATTTAGTGATTATTTTTACCCGCGCTTCAGCATCAGCTTCCAGAGTTGATGAAGTTTTGTCCGTTGAACCAAGTATTCAAGCTGAACACAAAGAAACTCTTGCAGAAGATCAAACACAAGGAATTATTTTTGATAAGGTTTCTTTTCGTTATCAACCAACTGCTGGATTGACTTTGACAGATATTTCGCTAACAATCCCCAAACATTCAGTTCTAGGAATCACAGGACCTACTGGTGGAGGTAAAAGTACTTTAACTCAACTTATCCCTCGTTTCTACGATACAAGTGAAGGGAATGTTTTTGTAAATGGTATCAACGTACGCGATTGGCCACTTGAAAAATTACGGCACAAAATTGCATTGGCTCCTCAAACAGCCGTTTTATTTACAGGAACAATCCGTGACAATCTTCAGTGGGGTAAAGAGCAAGCTACTGATGAAGAATGTTGGCAAGCACTAGAAACAGCTCAATGTCGTGACTTTGTTGAAAATTTGAGTGACGGTTTAGACACTCAAGTTTATGAAAATGGGAAGAATTTTTCCGGTGGTCAAAAACAGCGCTTAACAATTGCACGAGCATTGATCCATAAACCAGAATTATTAATTTTAGATGATTCGCTAAGTGCATTGGATTATCAAACTGACTTAAATTTACGAACTGCTTTACGTCGTGATTTAAACGAAACAACCTTAATTCTCATTTCGCAACGAATTAGTTCGATTGAACATGCAGATCAAATTTTAGTTTTAGATAGCGGTAAACAGGTTGGTTTAGGAACTCATCAAGAATTATTAAGAGACTCCAAAGCTTATCAGGAAATCGTCGCTTCACAAAAGGAGGAAAACTGAAATGAAAACGAAAAAAACAAGTCGTAATTCTTTCAATCGTTTCCTCCCATATTTGCTTCATTATCCTAAAGAAATTTTTGCAGCGATTATTCTTGGAATTATTAGCGGACTAACGACTGTATTAATGACTTATTATATGGGAAAATCTGTTGATACGATGATTGCAATTGGTGAGGTTGACTTTTCCAGCCTTTTCCACTTGATTCAATTGTTAGCCGGAATTTTAGTAATTACTGTGATCAGTCAATGGATTATTCAGAGATTAGGGAATCGCGTTTCTTATCTTTGTGTCGCTGAACTTAGAAAAGAAACATTTGCTCATTTAAATAAATTACCATTAAACTATTACGATCAAACTTCTCACGGCAATATCGTCAGCCGCTTTACAAATGATATCGACAATATTTCAGTTGCTTGTTCAGCAGTTTTTAATCAACTATTTTCAGGCTTATCTGTTGTGATTATTTCATTTTTCTTTATGTTAAAACTAAGTCCGATTTTGACAGCCGTTGTTTTAGTTGCCACTCCTATCATCTTTTTAGTGAATTGGATCGTGGCTACATCGTCGCAGAAAAATTTCTCTGCACAACAAAAAATCGTTGGTGATATTTCGGGTTATATATCCGAAATGGTAGGAAATCAAAAAATTGTTAAAGCTTTTCAACAAGAAAAAGTTGCTCAACAACAATTCGAAGTATTTAACCAAACGTTATATGTACAAGGACAAAAAGCTCAGTTTTCTTCTTCTTTAACAAATCCATTATCGCGATTTATCGATCATTTGACTTATCTATCGATCGGATTAGTTGGTGGTTTGCTTCTATTAAGTGGTAATGAATTGATGACGGTTGGGATTATTTCAAGTTTTACGATTTATTCTAGTCAGTTTTCTAAACCCTTTATCGAGCTTTCCGGAATCACTACACAAATTCAAACAGCTTTAGCAGGTTTGGATCGAACATTTGAAATCCTAAATCAACCTGAAGAAAAAGTTGATGGTCCTCATGCTGTTGTTCTAGATAATGTTAGCGGCAAAGTAGTCTTTAATCACGTTGATTTTGCTTATGTTCCTTCAAAACCCTTGATTCAGGATTTCAACCTGACCGCTCTACCGGGAGAAACGATTGCTATCGTAGGGAAAACTGGTGCTGGAAAATCAACGTTGGTAAATCTATTGATGCGTTTTTATGATGTTGACCAAGGACAAATTTCAATTGATGACCATAATATTACCCAAGTAACCAGAGATAGTTTAAGAAAAAATTTTGGTATGGTATTACAGGATACATGGCTATTTGATAGTACAATTCGAGATAATTTAACTTATGGTAATCCTAATGCAAGCGATGAAGAAATTGAATCTGCAATGAAAAAAGCTTACATTTTTGACTTTGTTATGCGTTTACCTCAAGGTTTAGATACTTTAATCGGTGCTAGTGGAATCAAAATTTCTGAAGGTCAAAGGCAATTAATGACCATCGCCAGAACGATGATTAGTGATCCGCCAATGCTAATTTTAGATGAAGCTACCAGCTCGGTTGATACATTGACTGAAAAAAATATTCAAGATGCATTCTTGCAAATGATGGATGGACGTACCAGCTTTGTTATCGCTCACCGATTGTCTACCATTAAAAATGCCGATAAAATTCTTGTTATGGAACAAGGAGCCATTGTTGAAATTGGCAGTCACAATGAATTGATCCATAAAAAAGATGGTTATTATCACGCCTTATATGAAGCACAATTCAATAACCAAGCTTAATTTAAATACTAAAAAACCCCTCAAAACTTCCGTGGGATGTTGGAAAGTTTGAGGGGTTTTGTTTATTTAAAATTTGCTAATGATTTATTCAAAAACTGTTTATAAGGAACTTTATTCCCTAGATAATACGTTGCCACTACCTGAATAGGGAAAAAGACAATATTTTTCACAATTCGAGGAATCCACCAAGCTATATTAGAAAGGTTTACGCCATACATCAAACCTAACCATAGCGGTGTTAAGAATAAATGAATAATCACAGTCACCAATAAAGTTGCTGTAAAAACTCGTTTCCATGTTAATTCCTTCTTATAATAGAAGAAACCATAAATCGCCCCTGAAATAAACGCATTCAGAGTAAAACCAGGAAAATATGGGCCTTTTGGAAACAGCATCATGCCAACCGTATCAGCAACAGCACTGCCAATCCCAGTCCAAAAAGGACCAAAAAGAATCCCCATCAATGATTCTGGAATAAAGGTCAAACTAATTCGTAAAAACTGTGTTTCAAACGAAATAAATCGCGTGAAAATGACCATTAACGCAATCAATAAACTCATCAGCGTAATGGTTCGAGTGTCAATTCTTCTTTTCTTCATTTCTAGCATCTCCTCTAAGAGCTGCTACACAAAAATATGCAGCGAATGCGAAAATAAAACCGCGGGTGATTAAAAAAGCGGAACGAACTCTTTCAGCTCTGACTGAAAAATAGAAAATCAGTGTCGTGACGTTTTTTGTCACGGGAATGATTTATCTTTTTCCCGAAGAGCTAGTTCGTGTAGCTAGATTATAGAAAAGCGGAACGAAGTGGGTAGCCTTGTAAGACTGCCTATTTCTCCAAAGATTACTTCCAGTTCATTTTCTTTCTCATCCTTCGTCCGAAAGGCAACATCCCATCCTTTCAGCACTTGACGCTTTATTTCCTACTCTGTTTTTTATTTAGGCCGAAGCCTACCTGAAATATAGCATATTCCTCATACCGCTGCAATTAACTTCTCTTAAAAATTAGAAGGATAAAGGTTTATTATCCATTTCATGAACAACATTTCTAAAATCGGCAAATCCAGCATCCAAGCCTCTTAATAAAATTTCTGCAGTTCCAATATTTGTCGCTAAAGGAATTTCATAAACATCACTCAAGCGGATCAACGCTGTCACATCCGGTTCATGAGGCTGGGCTGCCAAAGGATCACGCAAGAAAATCACCATATCTAGCTTGTCTTCTGAAATCATCGCACCGATTTGCTGATCTCCACCTAATGGACCTGATTTAAAACGATGCACAGGTAAACCAGTAGCTTCTGAAATTTTTAAACCTGTCGTCCCTGTTGCAAACAATTCATGTTCTTTTAAAATCAATTGATACGCTAAAGTTAACTTGACCATCAACCCTTTTTTACGATCATGAGCAATCAAGGCAATTTTCATCTAACATTCCTCCATAGACTTCTTTTCTAAATTATAGCAAATTCCCACTTAAAAAAGTTATAGAATGTTTCAGGTTTTGTCACTTTGACGAAAAAAAGCAGCTTTTCTTGTGCAACCTCCCGTTGAGATTGTACAGCGCTTTCATTTATACTAAGGCTATACTAATAAAAAGAAAAGAGTGACGACTATGGTAGAAATGGCGCTAAAAAATGTCTATAAAAAATACGATAATGCAGAAAATTATTCTGTAACAGATTTTAATTTAGAAATTGCGGACCGTGAATTCATCGTTTTTGTTGGACCATCAGGTTGTGGAAAATCAACAACATTACGGATGATTGCAGGTTTAGAAGACATTACTGAAGGCGATCTTTTAATCGGTGATAAGGTGATGAATGACGTTGCACCAAAAGACCGTGATATCGCTATGGTATTCCAGAATTATGCTTTATATCCTCATATGACCGTTTTTGACAATATGGCTTTTGGTCTAAAACTTCGTAAATATGACAAAGCAGAAATCAAACAACGAGTTGAAAATGCCGCTGAAATCCTAGGCTTAACTGAATATTTAAAACGTAAACCAGCTGCTTTATCTGGTGGACAACGTCAACGTGTGGCATTAGGTCGTGCGATTGTACGTGATGCTAAAGTCTTCCTAATGGATGAACCTTTATCTAACTTAGATGCAAAATTGCGTGTTGCAATGCGTGCTGAAATTGCTAAATTACATCAACGCTTAGAAACGACTACTATTTACGTAACTCATGACCAAACAGAAGCAATGACGATGGCTGATCGCATTGTTATTATGAAAGACGGTTTTATTCAGCAAATCGGTTCCCCTAAAGAAGTTTACAATACTCCAAATAATGTTTTTGTTGCTGGTTTTATCGGCTCACCTGCAATGAATTTCTTTAATGTTACGCTAGACAAAGGTGTTATTCGTGATGGTCATGGCTTAGAATTAAAGATTCCAGAAGGTAAAAATAAATTATTGGTCGAAAAAGGCTATGAAGGAAAATCAGTCATTTTTGGTATCCGTCCAGAAGATATTCATAGTGAACAAGTTGCTTTAGATACAATGAATGATGCCGTTGTTCGCTCTGAAGTTGTCGTATCTGAATTACTTGGTGCTGAAACGATGCTTTATACAAAACTTGGTGATACCGAATTTATTTCAAAAGTAGATGCTCGTGACTTCCATAAGCCAGGTGAAATGGTGGACTTGGCATTCAATATCAATAAAGCGCATTTCTTCGACCCAGAATCTGAACAAGTAATCAAATTACCTTAAAATAGTCCCCCTTTTCCAGCCCTTTCTTTCTTCATTGATTGAAGGGCTGTTTTATTGTAAAGAAATAGGAAATTACTCAATGAGCAATTTCCTATTTCTTTAAATAAAGGACTCCATTTCTTGGGGAAGAATGTCCATTTTTTCTTTTTCCAATTTTTTAGCCTGACTAAAGACTGGAATATCAAACTGTTTGCTTAAGGCATTTGCCACAAAATACGCAATATTGTAATCAACCAAACTATGGATTAATCCACCAATACCCATTAGCAAAAAAATTGAGTAGATATATCCTTGTGCATAGTAAGTTTCCGGCATATTACCCATTGTATAAAAAACACTTACCACTGCCAATTCTGCAGCAGAATGTATTAAGCCAATCACAAAATTAAATAGTTGAAAACGACCATTAAACAAAACAAATTTATTTTTAGATAAAACAATCGTCGGATATTTCTGTAAAAACAAGGCGCCTATTACAGCAAAAAGGATATGAGAAAGTGCTCTTAACGCAATAATTGGTGTCGCTGAAAGAAAAAAACCAAATCCTGTTCCTAACCCTACTGCAATTGCCATCCATGGTGAAAAAAACATTGCAATAAATAGTGGAACGTGACTCGCTAAAGTAAAGGAAGCCGGTCCAATAGTTATTCGCGGCATAACCATCGGTATGATGATTCCCATAGCTACCAATAGTGCAGCAATCGTTAAATGTTTAACTGAATTTTTTTTCATAGTTACCTCCGATATGTCTTGACATATAAGTCAGGTTTTATTTTACGAGAAAAAACCACATGTGTCAAGACACATACGGAGAAAAATTATTCTATCAAAAAAAACATGCGTGGAACAAAACGAAATATCCGTTTTGCTCCACACACTGGATTTGAATAAACGACAAGAAAAAAACAGTTATTAAACTTTGTTCAGATCGCATTGTTGTAAATCACGAAGAATATCGTAATTCGATAATAGCGGACACAAGACACAGTAAGTTATGAACTGATGTAGAATAATACCTACTTGTTTTCCGAAGTTTAACGCTATTACTCTAACATCATTTTCTTTACTCTTTATTCATCGTCAAAATTAAAACGAATCACAGGGTGTCTAGCTGCCCGTACTTCATCAACTCGATGAATCTGAGCATATAGCGGGTATTCTTTAAATTCTTCGGGATTACTATGAGCTGCTTCATACAATTTTCGATAAACCGCAATCGCTTCATCAATTCGGCCTTTTGATTCTGTTTCAGGCGGCTCTATCATTAAAGCTTCCGGTACAGTTAGCGGGAAATACATAGTTGGTGGATACATTTTGTGATCTAAAATTCCCTTGGCAACATCTAAAGCTGTAACACCAGTTTCTTTTTTCAACTTGTCCAAACTCATAACAAATTCATGCATACAAGACTCACCATAAGGTACTTCAAACATATCCTTCAACTCATGCAACATATAATTTGCATTTAAAACGGCACTTTTAGACGCAGAGGAAATTCCTTCTGAACCTAAAAATAAAATATAAGTTAGTGCACGTAAAAAGACTGAAAACTGTCCATAAAACCCTTTTACTTGTCCAATTGAATGTTCTGGCTGTGTAAATGAAATCTTTCCATCCTTAGCAATTGGGTAATAATTCGGTAAAAATGGTTTCAGTAATTCTTTACAACCAACCGCCCCCGAACCAGGACCTCCTCCACCATGAGGAGTAGAAAAAGTTTTATGCAAATTTAGATGAATAATATCAAAACCCATATCGCCCGGACGAGCAATTCCCATAATTGCATTCAAATTCGCACCGTCATAATAATTCAACCCACCAGCTTCATGAACAATTTTAGTAATTTCCAATATGTTTTTATCGAAAATTCCTGCTGTATTTGGATTTGTCAACATCAATCCTGCCGTATCTTCCCCAACAGCTTCTTTTAAAGCATCGATGTCTACGCAACCATATTTATCTGATGGAATGTTTATAGTTATCATCCCAGTCATCGCAACACTTGCGGGGTTGGTTCCATGAGCTGAATCAGGAACGATAATTTTATTTCGCTGCGTCTGTCCATTCTTTTCATGATAAGCTTTGATCATTAATAAACTCGTAAATTCACCATGAGCACCGGCTGCCGGTTGAAAGGTAATGGCATCCATTCCCGTAATCTCTTTTAACAAGTTTTCTGTCTTGGTAAAAACTTCTAACGAGCCTTGAACAGTATGTTCCGGTTGTAATGGATGGATATTGGCAAAATTCGGATAGGCGGCCATTTCATCATTGATTTTAGGATTATATTTCATTGTACAAGAACCTAGCGGATAAAATCCATTATTAATACCAAACGTTGCATCCGCTAATTCTGTGTAATGTCTACTAATTTCCGGTTGTGGTAACGAAGGTAAGTGTAGTGATTTTTGCCGTTTCATTTCTTTAGGAATATCAACTAATGGCACATCACACGGTGCAATCATTTCATTAGTATAGCCTTCTACGCTACGTTCAAAAATCAATTTCATTTTTCACAGACCTCCTTTACCAATACAACAACTTGATCCATCTGCTCTTTTGTATTCATTTCTGTCACACACCATAATAAACCTTGATCTGTTGGATAACCGCCAAGAATATCATGATCTTCCAATTTAGCTAAGATTTTTTCATTAGCTACCGGAAAACTTGTGACAAACTCATGGAAAAATGAACTGTCGTTTCCTAATTCAACACCGTTAATTTGTGTTAGTTTTTCTGCGAGATAATGTGCTTTACTGTAACATTGTTCCGCAACTTGTTGAATTCCTACTGCTCCCATCGTGCTCATATAAACTGCATTTGTTAAAGCGCATAAAGCTTGATTAGAGCAAATATTAGATGCCGCTTTTTCCCGACGAATATGCTGTTCTCTAGCTTGCAAGGTTAACACAAAAGCACGGTTGCCAGCTTCATCTATTGTTTCTCCAGCGATTCGCCCAGGCAATTTACGAATCATTTTTTCCTTAGTTGCTACAAAACCAATATAAGGTCCACCAAAAGCCATCGGCAAGCCAAACGGTTGAGAATCACCGACTGCAATATCTGCATTCACTTCCCCAGCAGTTTTCAAAACAGTACTCGCAACAGGATTAACACTCATAACAAATTTTGCGTTTGTTTCATGAACTAACTGCTCAATCTCTTCCACTGGCTCAATTCCACCAAAATAGTTTGGCTGTTGAACAACAAAACAAGCAGTCGTGTCATCAAGCTGTTCTTTTAATACCGATAGATTGGTTACTCCTGCTTTTTGCGGAGTGATAATGCATTCAATTTCTCTTGAACTAAAATAGGTCATTATCGTTTGAATAGTCATTGGATTAGCTGTTTCCGAAATCAAGACTTTCATTCGTTTCTTTTCCAAACACATATTTACGGCTTCAGCTGCCGCCGTAGCACCATCATAAACAGAAGCATTGGTTGTATCCATTCCAGTAATTTCACAAATCATTGTTTGATATTCAAAAATCGATTGTAGTAAACCTTGGCTGATTTCCGGCTGATAGGGTGTATAAGAAGTCATAAACTCTTCTTTAGCAGCAACCTGTTTTACGATTGCAGGAATGTAATGATTATACGCTCCTGCTCCTCGAAAAATCGTTGAAAAAACTTTATTTTTTTGCCCCATCGCTTCCAAAATACGACGTACTTCCAATTCTGACTTACCAGCAGGAATTGCCAAATTTTCCACTAACATTTCTTTAGGAATATCTTGGTAAAGTTCTTCTAAGCTTGCTAACCCGATCGTTTGGAGCATGTCTTGTTGTTGTTGATTTGTTGAACCAAGATAATTACCCATTCATTATGCCTCCTCAGTTTCACAGAATTTTTTATATTCCTCTGCTGTCATTAAATCTTCGCTTTCTCCAATTCCTTCCACTTCAATTAACCAAATATCTTCTGGTTCAGAGTTAATTAATTCTGGACTATCCAGCAAGTCTTTGTTAACTGCTGTAATCACCGCAGTCACTGGCGAATACGCTTCTGAAACAGCTTTGACAGACTCAATATCAGCGAATGATTCCCCTTTGGTTACTTCATCTCCTTCTTCTGGTAGATCAATAAAAACGATATCTCCTAACTGTTCTTGTGCATGCGCTGATAGACCAATTTTAGCTTTCTCTCCATCAAAAAGTATCCATTCATGAGATTTTAAAAATTTAACTTCCTCTGCTTTTGCCATAATAAACTGCTCCTTTTTCACTTATTTTTTATAAATGGGATTGAAACAACTTCTGCTGAAATTTTTTTACCTCTGACTTCTACTTCAAGCTCTGAACCAATTTGGACTCTGTTTTTCTCGACTAATGCCATCGCACAAGCTTTATTGAGATATGGTCCCATCGTACCAGAAGTTGTTTCGCCAATTTTTTCTCCATTAAAGAAGGCAACTGCCCCTTCTCTAGCAATTCCTCGCTCTGTTAAAATTAAACCAATCCGTTCCCGTTTGGGTTCTCTCTTATCTATTAGCGCCTGTTTCCCGATAAAATCTGATTTACTCATTTTGACAGCAAAGTTTAAATCAGTTTCAAAAGGGGTGATTTCTTCATCCATTTCGTGACCATATAATGGCATCCCTGCTTCTAAACGTAAAGTATCACGCGCACCCAAGCCACAAGGAACCAGACCATATTCTTGACCATTTTCAATTAATAAATTCCATAGTTTAACCGCGTCTTTTGTATCACAATACAGTTCATAGCCAAATTCACCTGTATAGCCCGTTCGTGACAACAAACAATTCACTCCACCGACATTCGCCTGTTCGGTAAAACTATAATATTTTTCAGGAATCTCAGCCTCTGAAGTTAATTTTTTAATTATTTTTTTCGCTTCTGGTCCTTGTAAAGCAAGCTGGGCAAGTTGATCCGATTCATCAGTAAAGGTCACATCTCCAAATAAGTGCTGTTTCATCCAAGCGATGTCTTTCGCTCGATTTGCGGCATTAATGACTAATAAATACTTTTCTTCACTACATTTATAAACGAGCAAATCATCAATAACCCCGCCGCTTTCATTACACATCAGTGTATATCTGACTCTACCGATAGCTAAATTGCTAAAATCATTAGTAAGCAAATAATTTAAATTTTCTAAAGCATCCTTTCCTTGATAAACGACCTCTCCCATATGGGAAACATCAAATAATCCGACCTGATTTCGAACGGCTAAATGCTCTTTGATTAAACCCGTATCTTTATACTGAACAGGTAATGAGTATCCCGCAAAAGAAACCATCTTCCCGCCAGAAGCAAGATGCACGTCATATAATGGTGTTTTTAAGTCCATAGCACTACTTATCCTCCTTTTTCATCGATACAGAATCTACTTTATCCACACCTCCAGCTGTAAATGATTGTATAAAAATAGAGGAACAGGCATGTAAAATAAATGCCTGTTCCTCTGTAAAAAACCTGAGAGATTCGTCTTCACCACGAAGAGTTGCTCCTTCGGTGCTTGCGCTTTCCAGAGTGATGTCTAATAACGGTCCTTTTACCTGAGATCTTCATAATAAGTGGTGTGCTCCGACTTATTACTTATTCCTTCGGTGCTGTTTGGTCAGTCTCTCCCGTTATTTTCTTCCATCAAATCTATTTGCTGAAATGATTATGGTTATTCTATTTCTATTCTCTCATATTCAATCGTATTTGGGAACTAAGTCAATTTTACTATCTTTTGAAGTACACTCGAAAAAGTAAGATAGTCTTTCTTATCATATATCTTTATTTCGTTGTAATCTTTTGACTTCTTACTTGTGGCACTAATGCAATAATACGGTTCCGATTTGCTAGTCAAAGAATGATAGCTATTTGGATCTTCATATCCATTAAGTTTGAATATTGTGTTACTTATCTTCATTTCTTTAATATTCATCCCAAAACACTTAATAGTAATGATTCCACCTTTGAGTATAATTTGGCTGGATAGTTGCCACCAAATAAGTATCAGGAAAAAAACAGCAACTAGAATAAATAAAACTATTGTTTCAAAATTCAACATTTCATTGTTGTATAAAAAGAAAAAAGCTACTATTAAAATCGATGCAGCGAGAATTGCTTTCACAAAAAATATTGTCTTTTAAAATACTATTTTTGTATCCGCATTCTGTACATTTCCAAGTATATTTGTGGTCATCAAAATTATTTTGTATATTCAATTGTGTGTTGCAATTATCGCACCACCAATTAACATCTGGTAGGCTACTCTTAACTAACAATATTTGAAACTAAAATTTATTCAACATATTTCCTTGCTCATCTAATACTTGACCTATTTTCTTACCAAATTGCCCCTTGACTGTTTCTCCTAGACCACTTGTGGCAGAAGTAATTGACGTTTTCGCACTTTCTGATTCCGTTTCGCCTGATTTTTTTGCTTTTTTCACTAGACTTTCTTTTCTTTGGATTAGTGCCAATGCAGTCGTTTGAGCGCTCATTTTCTGTAAATTCTTTTTATACTCTTTTAGCAATTTTTCGATCGCGTCTAACACAATTTCATTCCCCTCTTAAGGCTTATTTTGTTCCTGAAGCTTTTGTCGGTAAACTTGTTCCACTTCTTCTTCTTTTAACAAAATCGCCCGTTTCTCTCTGTCTAATTCTGAAAAAAAATTCTCTTCTAAACGTGACAGCTCATGTCTAGCTCTGTCCATAGGCTCATTAGTTTCACCGAATCGTTGAACCATCTGTTGCATTTCAGCAAAGGTGTCATTCGTTGCTTGTTCCGCTTGTCGTTTAAATCTCATCAATGCGTCGAGTTCTTCTTCAATTTGTTGTCTGGCATGTTGGTACTCTACTAATGCCTGTTCTTCTTGATCCACGTCTTTTCGCTCCCTTTGATTTACGCAAGCTGTTTCGCTAGTTCCTGGTCTCGTTGGACTAATTCTCCTATTTTGGCGGTAATTTCTTTGGTAAGTGTTGAGAATTTATTACTCATCTGATTCGCTAAGCTAATTTTTTCTTCAAATTCTTGCGATGGAATTGTGACCATGGTCTGTTCTGTACAATCCATAGCATGCATTGCCTCTAAAACTTCGCCATAAGATAATTCTGAACAGTTACTTTGGATTGTCGAAAGTCCTTCTTGCCACAGTTCTTCTAATTCTGTTATAGCATCTTTATAGAGTTTCACAACATTCTCCATTGCCATATCAAATTTTGAACCAGCTAGTTTCACGATGATTAATGCTTGACTATCGTCTAAATAAATTTGTTCATTACCAGACAAACCACCGCCACTAGCGGTTAATTTTTTGCGTAAGACATTCAATTTGGTAAAACTATCGATTTGAGTTTGAAGCCATTCATTTTCCTTCTTCATTCGTTGATACTCTTTTTTACTGCCACTTTTATGTACACTGTAGTGTTCTAATCTACGCATTTGCATCTTATTTTCAACGATACTTTGTGCTAAAAGGATTTGTTCAATTGAAATACCACCATTCAAATCTGAATAAATCACTATATCTCCGTATTTGTTGATATAGTTCCCTTTTTTATCTACTTTAAACTGCTCTAATGAATGACCCAATGTTTCCCATCCATTGTTATCGATGCCAATACTCAAAAAAGGTATTTTGTTTTTTCCGCCAGTCGCTGCACCACTTGTTACTATATCTTGTGTATCGAAAAGGTTAACAATCGTCCCTTTGTACTGTTTAATCTGCGCATCTGACAATCCTGAACCAGCAGCACCATAAGTAAAGGCATTGTATCCTAATAATACCGCAACATAAATGGCTTCCGCCCCGCCTAATGAATGCCCTGTAGTCCCAATTTTATAGCCATTTTCTTTTGGATACTTCCGTTCAATTTCTTTGGCATAATCTACTGCTGAAGAGAAAGCCCCGTTCTCATATTTTGCATTTAGAGCGATTTCCATGGCATTTGTTGTCCAATCTTTCAAGCTACTTGTCCCTGCATAAGCGATTGTTATGTCTTTTTTTACAACAGATTGTGGATAGCCAGGTATATTTTTTAAATCGGCATTCTCTTTATTTTTATACTCGTCTTTGATTTCTGCCACAGCCATGGCCTGCATACTGTTGTTTCTTGGTTTATTTTCCATATTCAGGGCATCTTTATTCGTGTTAATGGTATCCAGAACAATATAATCAGTATCCTCAATTCGTTCGTCTTTTTTCACTTTTTGTTGTTCAACGTCATATACTTTATCTGATAACGTTCTATACTGATCCATTAATCAATACCTCCGTCATAGTATATAACAAGATTTTTTGGAATATCCAAATTTGTTGGGCTATCTTTTTTTTCAAGATAAACAGGGCCATCCCCGTCATGCGTTCCCACACTATATAATAATTTGTTTGTTTCAGCAGAAATCGTATCTAAAGACGTTTCTTTTTCTATAACATTATTTATCGTATAGTTCACCTTCAACGTTTTCATTGGTCCAACAAAAAATCCTGTAAATTCGATTTTTTCGATATCTGAATATTCTTTGATGTTATCTAATTTATCAAAATATTCTTGCTCAGTTATGGTTCCCTTTCCTTTGTCAAACTCTTGATAAATTATAGCTACTTTTTCTTCGTCTCTTGTGTATAGTCGATAGTTATTATACAAATAATTCGCTAAATCTGTTTGAATATCATGTAATTCCGCTAAATCTTTTTCTCTTTTCATGTACCATGTTCCTCCAATTCCTACTATTGCTACCATTGATAATGCTATGATTAAAATAATCCGCTTGTTTTTCATCTTATTCGCTCCTAATACGTCTACTTTTTAGAGCTTCCTTGCTCTTTCAGAGAGAAAATCAGAAACTAATAAATTAGTTCCTATTCTTTTTCCTATAATCCGCGACTGATTGCTGAAGAAATGTTTTGATCTGTTTCTTCCATGATCTCAGTCACTTGATTCAATTGCTTGTTAATTTGATCCAATAGTTCCGCAAGCTCTGAAACTTTTGGCTTTAGTGCAGAGAATTGATCATTTAAGCTATCAAAACCTGAACCTTCCCAATTTCCTTGAATTGTGTCTTGCTCCTATTGAAGCTTTTGTAAAATGTCTTGAACTTGTTGTGAACCGTCCGTATATTTTGTTGCAGAGGTGCGTAGTTCTTGTGGTGATAATTTAATGCGATTCCCAGCTATGTACGTTCTCTCCTCTTATCATTATTTTCATTTAATTATCATTTTAACACAAAAAGATATTAATTTTAATCTATTTATGTGCATGTGTACTTAAAAAAAAGTGATCGCTATGCATCTGCAAAGGATCACTTTTACCTACTTTCACTATACCGATAACCATCGTTTTTGAGAAACAAACAACTTAAAAAAGGAACTAAAATCCGTGTATAAACAATCCGTATCCCCAGACAAATACATTTGCAATTATCAAGCCATACAAAATCCTGCTTAATAATGCAATTTGGTAGTCAAGTTTCCATTTAGGTTCATGTCTTCTCTTTCTTAAAAACTCAAATGTATGATATGCCATAATTACTCCTTTATTTGTTTTACAAAAAGAAAAAACGTTCATGTCTGCTCAGAAATTCTTTTAACTAAAGGGCGTATGAGTTAATTGTAAAAAGTCGTCTAATTTAAATTTTTATTTGTCTAGTTTCCAATAATAAAAACTTAATTAGCAGATTCATTTTCCGATACAAAACATTAAATAGATACGAAGTATAACTCACCAAAACCAACCCATTCTTTTTGTAAGATAAGATTATCATATAAGGATGTAATTGTAAACGTTTCCCGACAGTAAACAAACTTATCTAGGTAAAAATTTTGACTTTTACTAATGAAAAAATAGGAAGACGACCACTATTAGTCACACTATAAAATTAGTCTATCCTATCATCTACAAATCCATGTTTGCATAGATACTTAGTCAGACTTCACCTATATCTTCAACTTGATCTTTTTCAGTTTGCTTAAATCTGATAAATGTTTGAATCATACCACGAACGATTGTATACGCAGGTAAAGCTATAATCATACCTAAGAAACCTAATAAATTCCCTGCAATTAAAAGTAAAAATACAGCTACAATTGGATGAATGTGAATAACTTTGTTCATCACAATCGGTGAAACTAAATATGATTCTCCAAACTGAATAATCGTTATTAATAAAACTAATAGTAGACTAGTATTTAAATCATCGCTTAATGAGTATAAAAATGCTGGAGCAGCCCCGATAAAAGGACCGAAATAAGGGATAATATCCATTAATCCGCAAATCAAGGCTAGTAAAAGTGCATTTGGTAACCCAAGAATTGTGAATACAAAGTAGCTGCTAATCCCAACATAACTACAAACTAACATTTTTCCACTAATATAAGTTGAAGCAGCATTATGAAAATCATCACACCAGCTTTTTACTAACTGTTTGTATTTTTCCGGCGTTATTAATGCAAGCTTTTCGGGAACTTTATCTCCATCTTTAAACATGTAAATAAGTAACAACGGAACTGTAAAAATAACAATGGCTGAGTGAGATACCAAATAAATAATATTGGTCAAGCTAGTAGTAGCACCTGAAAATACGCGTACCGCTACAGATCCCACCTGCTGTAAGTCCAATGTTTCAACAAAAGGAGATACAAAATCTTCTAAAATCGATCCATCCAGATAATGGACAGCCGCATTCACCATAGAGGGAACTTGTGCTATAAATTTACTTATTTCTACAATAACGATTGGCACAATTACTTGAATAATGATATAAACAGATAAAAAAATGAGACACATTATTAAAATAATTGATAGATTCTTCTTTTTAGTAATTTTTTCCAATTGTTTAAAAATAGGTAAAAATATGTATAGAATAAAAATTGAAATTAATATAGGTAAAAAAATACTTGAAAAAACTGCCTCTAAAGGTCTGAAGATAAATGTAATCTGTGAAAATATAAAAATCGTTATCCCAACAAGGCTAAATAATGTTAACGTGGCAAATAACTTAGAATGCTTTAAAAAATTCATGCATGTAACCCTCCATTTTTCTGTTTAAAATACTATAAAATAACGGTATATAGTATCATGTCATTTTATAGTATTATCCGTTCTTTTGTAAAGTTTTAACTCTATTTGAGCAACAGAAGCTACCCACGCTAAATTCCTCCTCTTACTTTTTCTTAATCATAAAAGTTACTTAAACTAAAAAAGTTCCACCCACTAGTTGTCACAACGCCTAAAAGAATAAACTTTTTAGAGTCACTAAAAACAACTAATTTTGGGTGAAACTTTTTTAGTTAATTTCATACTAACCATTTACGGTGTTTGTTCAACTTGCCATAAGATAGTCGCACGATAGCCACCTGCTTGTAAGACTTCCCCAGAAGGTACTTCCAACAATAAGCCAGACTGGTTTTTATCCCATTCCGTACTTACATTGTATTGACCTTTGGTTTCATGGGTTCTCTCTGCTATCGATTGTGTCGTATTTTCCGATAAGATAACAGTCTCCGTATCACTTATTTTATAGCGAATTGCAGATGGTAGAGTTTTACTTGGATCTTCTTGGCTCGTCAATGGCTTCGTTAATGTTGCCGTTAAGTCCCATGCACCGCCATTTTTACGATTATCCCAAACAATTAATGGTTGGTCATATTTCGCTTTTTCCACTTTAATAAATGGAATTCCTAATGTTTTGCGACCAAAGTTCAAGAAATTTGGTGATGATTGTATGAACAGCATACCTTTAAATTTATATTGCACCGTGCTTTCTTCACTTAAAACAGGGACTTGGGTTTCACTTTCTGGTTTTTGAACTAATTGATAATTCTCAGCCAAAATAGCTTGAAGTGCTTGTTGAACTTCCTCTTCCTCTGTCATATCGATCGTTGTTCCGATAACTCTATCAAAAGTAATTTTAGTGTGTAAAGCTTCGCCTGTTTCATCAACAAACTCCACGTTCACTTTTTGGTTACTTTGAATAGATATTGTAATCGTTTTTCTAACTGTGTCAGAACCTCTAGTAGCTTTTAACGTTGCTGTGTAATTACCTTGTTCAGGATTCAATGGTAACGTCGTTGACTCAACTGAAAGGTTGATATCTTTACTTGATCCAGTCGCTACATCCCAAGCAATAGCTTCAGATTTTTCAAGAATTAGCTGATTCATCTCAATTTCCGTTAAATCTTGGAATGGGTCTGGTCTACTATTAAAATCATTAGCAGCTATATATAATCCACTAGAAGGTGGTGTTCCATCGATAACTTGAACTGGGACTTTGATCAATGTAGTCTTATCTGGTTGATTTGTATCCGTCATCCGTACCATCACATGCGTTAAACCCGCAACTGATGTATCCGGCATCTCTCCTTCATATTCATATGAAGCAGTATGACCTGGTAAAATTACTGCATCTTGAACAACTTGTGAAGCATTTTTACTGAAAGCTGTTCCTTTTTTAATAATTTGCGGAATTGGTTTTGCGCCCAGATTGTACACCTTAATTTTTACGGCGTAGTCTTGTGATGGTAAGCCGTTATAAGGACCATCTGATTCGTTTATAGCTAATAAAGAAGTATCATAATCCTTTATCGTTCCAGGTTCTTCATTAAGTTGTTCTGGTAATTCAGACCTTGGAATCGTTAATTGACTATCAAATTCTTTTAGACTATTCGAAGTAAATGGTGATGTAATTTCATTACCGTTCGGATAGGTGATGTAGATTGTTCCATGATCATTTACTGTAGGTATTTTACTCAACTTATAATTGGATTTAAGATCTTCAGCATAATCCGGATAAACATTAAAAAGTTCGGGTTCAGCTTTGATTTGCATATAAGGAAGCTCATCACCGGCAAAAATTTCATATCCAGTATTCAATGCTTCATCAGGTGAAATGTCTTTCCAAGGAGCACCTAATTGATATGCCGTATCGGCGCCAGATATAATCGTTTGTCCAGCGGTATAATTTTTACTTTCAGAACCTGAGCCTGTAAAATTGTTGCCAAAATAGTTAGTACCACCTGAAACACCCGTACCACTATAAGAGCCAGCTATATATTTAGTGTAATCTGACAACCAGTTACCACGAGAATCTTTTAACCTGATAGTAAATCGTTTGCCAGATGATGGTTGAATATAAAAACCACTATTATTTCCTAAAGCATATATTGGCACCGAGTCTGTATAATAGTCTGTATCTACACTTTCCAGCATCGAAAAACTTTTCGTTGTATTAGAAAGATTATACATGTCCAACTTAACAGTAAAATTCAAATTACGATTTAAAGATAGATTATAAACATAAAGAATTTGGTTCGGCTCATCAATTAGAATCTGCTTTAATTCATTGCCTTTACGTAAAAAATATTTAGAAGTCATTTTGGGCAGAACTGCATCATAACCAATCCCGTTTCCTCTAGCCCAAGCAGTTCCGTACAAAGGATTTGCACTTACCCCTGGAATATCAGAAACTCTTCCTTCACCAGCATTATAAATGTATCCTCTACCCGCACTATCTTTAATAATAAAGCCTAATTCATTTTTTTGTGATGAAACAGAAATCCCTCTTTCAGGAAAACCCATCTTAGAGCCATTCAAAGGATTAGTTATTACTCCATCTGTAGAATTTAATGGAATATTATTCCAACCATCAAGGGTGCTATCTCCAAATATTTGGTCAGGAAGAACTAAAACATTAAATGTATAAGTTAGTAACTGTTCATTAAGTGTAACGGTCATTGTAACTTCTTTAGAACCTCTACTAGAATTAATAATGGTTGATTTGGTAATTCGAACATCTAATTCTGTTCCTGAGGTTAGTTCCCAAGCTTTAGGTGATAATTTGTTCGTTAATAGCTGGATAATTTGAGGAACCGTTTTCCCCTTGATTTCACTTGCATTTAAAAATGGTAACGAATGAAAACTTAGTCCAACTTTCGAGTCTACAATAACGCTTTGATTATCTAATGTTACTGTTATTGGCACTGGAATCACAGTTGAAATGTCTGGTTTTTTCTTATCCGTCATCTTAATGTAGCCCCAGTGGAAACCTGTTTCACTAGTATTAAACTTATTTACTGGCTCTGTAGGCTCACCTGCTGGATTTTTGACCCATTCATAAGTAGAACTTGATGCCACAGTATCATTCAAGGATTGATATTTTGAGAAAATATTGGCCGCATTTGTTCCCATTGCCATCTCTTTATTTTGATCTACCTTAAAATAATAAGGCGATTTTAAATCAGCACCAAAAATAGTCACATTACGTGTTGTCGTTGCAGAATTACCCTCTAATTCTACTTTGACCGTTGCAGTGTATGAACCGACAGAAGTATTGACTAACGTTGTATCTATAAAAGAGGTTGGTACGGTTTCTCCCGTACTCATATTCCAGGCACTTAGATTGGCCTTTGCTTGGATCATTGCAATCAATTCTTCTTTGCTTTTCCCTTGTGTTTCATTTGGGTAAAAAACAACTTTTGCATCTGCTTTAACCATCACTTTATTGGTTAAAAGAGCGGTAGTATCACCACTAGTAACATTAATCGGAACTTTAATAATTGTAGAGACATTCACATCCGTTTTTTCTGTCATCTTCACATACGCCCAGCGAAAACCCACAGTTGTTGTGTCAAATTTTTCTAGTGGTTCACCAATTTCATCAACAAATTGATAGACAGCATTCGTTGCAGTCGTAGTACTTACAGTTTGAAACTTCGTAAATAAATTTGTTGGATTCGTACTTAATGGTAATGTAGCATTTTGGCTTACCGTTACAGATTGTTGTGAATTAGCTCCAAATACAGTCACATTCCTTGTTGTAGTTGTACTTGTCTCGTCTAATTCTACTTTGATTGTTCCCGTGTATGAACCAACAGAATCATTAAGCACTGTTGTATCTGTGAACGATACAGGTATAGCCGTTCCTGTGCTCGTATTCCAAGCGCTCAAGTGTGCTTTTGATTGAATTAATGTCAACAGTTCAGCTTTGGTTTTCCCTTTTGTTTCGTTAGGATAAAGAATGACTTTTGCATCTGCTTTAACCATCACTTTATTGGTCAAAAGAGCTGTTGTGTCTCCGCTAGTCACATTGATTGGAATTTTAATGATCGTTGATACACTCTCATTTGTTTTCTCCGTCATCTTTACGTATGCCCAATGAAAACCTACAGCTGAAGTATCAAATTTTTCCAACGGTTCTCCCGCTTCGTCTACAAATTGATAAATAGCATTGGTTGAAGTAGTATTATTCACAGTTTGAAATTTTTTAAATAGATTCGTTGGGTTCGTTCCCAAGCTTAGTGTAGCATTCTGAGCAATAGAGATAAAATCTTGCGAATCGGCTCCAAATATGACTACATCTTTTTGAACAGAAATTTTTTGCTGCTCCTCACCCGTTCCCACCGTAACTTCAAAATCAGCTTTGTATGCACCTACCGTGGTTGCAGAAACTGTTGTTTGGGTTACGTCCACAGGAACTGAGGTACCATCTTCCATTTTCCATGAACGAACATTGGATTTAGTTTTTACCAATTGCATCAACTGTTCTTCCGTTTTATTTGCTGTTTCATTTGGATATAAAATAATCTTGCCGTTTGCGTTATTGACTTGAAGGGCAATTTGATTATCCAATAATAAAGATGTTCCTAAATCAGTGACGGTTACTGGAATTGGCACACGAATGCTAGTCAAATTATAATTTTCTGTAATTTCTACATAAATTGTTTGAAAACCAGTCTGTTCACTGGTTGGATTTGCTGGCGAACCATCCGCATTTACATATTCATATAACGCACCATATTCTGGATGTGGAATAACTCTTTCTGAAAAAAGTTTCGTAAGACCAGCTTCATTGTTAAGATCAGGAAATACTTCATTCTGTTTGATACTCAACACTTTTGGCGTTGCTTTCAGTCCTTCTTCATTTTCAACTGGATCTAAAGCTCTAGCATTATAACCTTTCTCATCAGCTAACATTGTTGCTTCTGATTGTTTAACTTCGCCAGATTTAGCCGCTGGTTGAACAGTACTTTTATCATCATTCGTTTCGGGTCTAGCTAAAATTGGCTTAGCTGCATTAAATAAAATTGTACCGAAAAAAACACCGAAAACAGTTATTCCGATCATACTCCAAAATATATTTTTTTTAAAGCGACTTCTTCCCCTTTTTTTGTGATCCATTCTCTTCTCCTTTCTTGCTTATTTTTTATTTTCTTAATCAAATACACTCTTATCGCAACACCTCCTTTGTATCGCTTTCACCTATTTAATAACCAGTTCATTGATTAGGATATTTTGCTATGATTAGAGTTATTGTGCAAGAAGAGATAAATTAATGTAGTTTGGTTCTAACTCAAAATTACGAATATTTATTTTTGCTTAACCGTTTACGTTTAATCGCCATATAAGCTAAGCTAAATACTAGTAGACCTATACATAAAATGAAAAAAACAGCCCAAAATAGACCTTTACTATCTGTCTTATTTTCTGTTGATTGCTTATTTAGGTTATCAGCTTCTAATTTATTAACCTTAAAATCCTCCGTCCAAGACCAATGACCGCCAGTTTTTGTTGAAACATTAATTTGAGCAGTGTACATACCAGCAGTGATTCCTTTATCTGCTAAATCGATTGGAAGATCAATGATTGAATTGGGTGCCATTCGTAGGTCTTTTCCTTGATATTCAAATAGATCTTTTTGTTTATTATTTTTTCTTACTTGAATAGCCACACTCATTCCTTCTACAAATACAGGACGAATATTTGATATATTTACAAAGAGATGACTTTTACCATCTTTAAATGCTATGTACGTTTGATTTAGTTTTAGCTCTGGTTTGATATTGTTAGTATCACCTATTCGTAATAACATCCCAACTAAAAATGCAAATTCATTAACAACAATATCTTTTTTCTTTTGATCGTCTGTTACATCATCTCTAAGTGGTTTTAATTGGATTCCACCAGCTATCAATCCATTGAAAGAATCTTTCGGTAACGATATAACTAAATCAACCTGTTTACTACCTTTAGCAGGAATTGTTACTTTAGTTGGCCCTTTGACAATTTCCGTAAAGTCATTGATTAATGAATCTTCTTCTTTTAGATCACTTGGTCCATATTCTACTTTTCCGATACTATTAGTTTTGGCTGTACTTAAGCGGATTTGCACCGTTAATTCTTGTGATAATGAATTGTATAATTTAAGTGAGACTATTTGCTCTTGTCCTGGCTGCATTGTAAGATCAAAGTAGCCCAGGTTTTTATTTCCCTGATTTTCTGGGTATAGAACTTCATAGGATAAACCGCCAATCAAATTTGTGGATTCTTGTTTCGCAAAGCTTTTGTCAGGATGGAATAAAAACATAAAGCTAAGTATTAACAATAATAAGCAAGTCAGATTTTTTTTCATCCCGCACTCCCTCTTTCTTTTAAAATAAAGAATTAATCAATCTATTTTTTATTCTGTGAACAATTTATAACAGTAACTGTCAACCAATTTACCTACTTATTTATCTCAACACATTAGTCAACTGTTTTAGTATGTGTTGTCTAAACTCCAATTAACACTGCCTTTAAATGCTTTACCAGCAGCGCCTGTTCCTGTTGTAACAGTTAATTTAGTATCTGATAATTTTGTAGCAAAACCGCCTTTAACAGAATTTTCCTGTGTTTTAGCAATAATGTTAGTTCCAGTTGTATTTCCAGCTTCTAACGTTACATTTCTACCAACAACAATATTATTAGGATCAGCAAGCGTTCCTAAGTTCCCTTCAATTGGGTTTGGCAAGAAATCATTGGTATCTGGATCAATTTCACCAATATCATAAGATTGAGGATTGCCAAGCGTAAATGTTAATTTTGATGGTAATTCTGTAGCAGAGCTGTCTTTAGAAACTAATTTAGACAATGTTGCAGTCACTTTCCATGCAGAAGTTTTTTCTTCTCCATTTTCTTCTGTTGCAGTTCCTTTTCTATCATCATTTACGACAACATATTGATCTCCGGCTACTGTATTGCTGTATGTAGCAATATTTGCTGTTGCTGATTGACGACCAAAATCAAATTTAGATGGTGTCCAAACTAATGCCAAGTTATCTTTAAATGGTCCTTCACCTGGTTTTACAGGTCCATCAGTATCAAAGCTGATCCCCAAGTCGGTTTGTTCATTGCCAATTTCTTCTGCATTTGCAGGTTTAGCAAAAATCAATAATGCTGATGATGCAAGTAAAGTTGTAAATAGTATCTTTTTCAAAATTTAATCACCTTTCTTATTTAACGTAAATAAGATTGGCGACAGTTACTGTTATAAATCGTTCACAGAATTATGTTAAATCAATGACTATCCAATCAATTTGATTTGATCTTTTAATAATATAAATAGATAGATAATCAAAGAAAGACTCACAATCGATAGGATCAAAAAACTAAAATTAAGTGCCAAAGACACACGTTTTTTCCTTAGTTTTCTTACCAAAAAGACATCTCTGGAAAGCGTCACTAGAAAAAACAATAACGATACTGAGGCCAGTGCTCCTAAAATATAAACCCACAAATAATCTTTCATATCATTCTCCTATACATGTATGCTATAAACTTTACGTAAACTGATTACGCCTAAAAATACAATCAAACAAGCAACGCCTAGCAGTAACAAAATAAAAGAGGTCATCATTTGTCCTAAATGGGGCAATACTCCACTGGTTGCAGGTAATTGTGGTGGTTTGGTTTCATAAATCGGCGGCTTTGGTTTTTCCGGTTCAACAAATTGGTCAAACGAAATACCTGCATCGGTTTTCTCTTGATCGGCAAAAACAGTGGATGCATGACCGAACAATGCTAAAAATACACACATTACCATAAACATCGGCCAAATAAAGTAAGTTTTTTTCATCTTTATTCACCATCTCTTCTATCAATTTTTTTTCGTTTTTTCTTTTGGTTACTTTGTTTTTTCCGTCTAGCAATTCTAATTTTCTTCCACTGCTTCTCCCATTTCTTTCTTCTTAGGAGAGACAATAGCATAACTACAATAACAACAATTATTAACAAAATCGTCGTCCCCTTAATCCAACTTGGTGTTACAATTTTAAAGGCACTTTCTTCATTCATTTTTTTTGCTTGCTGATTTGTAATTGTAAAATCTTTAGTGAGTTGCCATTCTTGGTAATCATTAGATGCATCCAGTCTTAGGGTATAAGTTCCAGAAGGCAACGCTGCAATACCCCAATCTATTTCAAAATCAAAAACACTGTTTGGAGCCATACTGTAGTTTTCTACCGTTTTTCTTTTAACAACTTCATCGGTTCCTTTCTTCGTCATCGTAGCAACAATGTTTAAATTCTCTAATACTTTAGGTTCAGGATTTTGGAGATTCGCCAAAACCATTTTTTTCCCACGTTTAATTGATGCTTTCACCGAGTTTAAATTCAAGGTCTGCGCATTGTTAAACTCATCTCCCGATTGAGAAGTAATTAATCCTACTCGATAAGCAAATTCAGTAGAGACCCCACTTTTAGCTCCTTCACCTTGATCCAATGCGAAAACAAGTGCCCCCATTTTCACACCATCATACTTTTCTTTTGGCGGAGTCAATTGGATTTTTACAGTTTTTTCTTCGTAATTTTCAACTGTAATATCAGGCGTTTCTACTTTAATCATCGATGTTATAGGTTCTTTTAATGTCTGATCGTACAAACTTTTGTCATCACTATATTCAATCGTACCGCCATCTCCTGTAATAGCATTAGTGCCATAAATTTTAATATGAACACTTTCTTTTTTTGTACTTTTAACTCTTACTTCCAGTGTTTGAGATTCTCCTGGTGTCGTTTCCACATAAAAATAACTTTTAGTGGGATCTATTTGTGTATTTGGCTCTACAAGCGTTACCGTGTAGCCTAAATTATCATCCTTATCTGCTGCATTCACTTGATTTGCAAAAAAAAATAGTGAAAAGATACCCATTAGAGTTAAAGCGATGGTATTCATTTTTTTCATGAGTAAACTGCCTCCTAACAACTAAAATCTATTCTTACTTGATTGATTTAACAGTAATTTCAACATGCCATTCATTTTTAGAGTCATTGTTTATATTATTTATTAAGCAATAGCCTTTTTTTTCAAACTCTTTCGCCCAATGAGATAAAAATTCTTCTGAGTAGGTTTCAGCCATTTCTTTTGTTTGAAAAGGACCCGCTACTTTGAGTTGTTCGTTCTCCTCATAAGATTCATCTTTTTCATCATGCAAATATTTGGTAATCACATAGATGATATAGACAATCGTCAAAGAAGTGATAAATATCAATAGAAACAACGGCCAAACAATCGTCTTTAATAACGCTATCCCATTAATTCCAATAATGGCTAAAAATAAAACCATTGCATAGGTTATTTCTTTTCGTTTCATGACTGATCGCTTGTTCTTAATGTAAAACATCAAAATAAGAAATAAATTTAGAGTCATTAGTAAAAATGAAACAAATAAAAATTTCAGTAGATCGTCCAAATAATAATTCACCATAAACAGTAGCTGAATGATGAATTTTGCTTTTTTGTCTACATAAAACACAGCTTCTTCGTAAAACCTTGAAAATAAAATAAAATTTGTAACCCACCCAATTACCAAGATGACTTCACAAAGATAATAATTCCGATAGTTTAGATAATAATTCTTTTTTTCTTTCACTCATTTAGCCATCCATTTCTTTACATATTTACTTAGAACGTACAGATATTCCTTAGGTGTACTAATGTTACGACTCCAGCTTAACTTTCGTGATTTTTACAGCATTACTGCTGTAGAACTTTTTCATTTGTTTTGATCGAAAAACTACTTTCGATTTTTGAGCAAGTTAGAACATAGCCTTTCGTACGAACAATTTCAATTTCAAAATAACTCTGTGCTTTTAACTTACTTCTAATATGGAAAATGAAATTTGCTACTCTGTATTTAGCTATTGGATCTTCCATCAAATCACCATAAATGACTTGATTAATTTCGTGATACGTAACAACTTTCCCCATGTTCCTATAAAGCAGTTCTATAATTTTGAATTCTTTTCTGGTTAATGTTATGATTTTGTCACGAACCACCAAACTTAATTTTGATTGATCTAAAAAATGATCTTCCGAGACCTTTTTTTCTTCCGTTTTATTTAGCAAATGATTTTTGTAATTGATTGCATTTTTTATAACGGTACTTAGCATTTCGACATTGTGATCTGACTTAAGTATTTCTATCACTGAATTTTTACTCAAATGAGGATATAGCTTAACCAACTCAGATTCCTCATCTCCACAAAGAATCCAAATGAATAAAGAAAAGTCATCTTGTAGATCAATCAACCATTGAAACACTTGAACATAGTCAGAAGATTTTTCTACTTTAATTATTAAGCCATCTAATAGACCTATTTGCTTCTTCTCTTTAATTTCAATTAGTGAGTAACTTTGTTCATTAAGAACTGTTTTTATCAAGTTATCAAAGTTATTATTCTGCTCGGAATCAGTTTCAAAATGTAATATGCCGATAGTATTTCCCATTTTCTTCCTCCCAATATAATTTTCGATAGTTTTCTTATTTTATTTACAAATACGAAAATCACTCATAAACTGCTTCAATCAGAACTTAATACTACTTATGACGGCAAAATTGACGGCGAATGTCTATAAAAAGTTAAACTGAATATAAAATCCATATGTAAGCTTCAATTTCTCCTCATAAAACGATCGTTAAATGAAGACAAAGATAAAGACTATCACTTTTCAAAAATAGAAATTTTTGAAAAGTAAATAGCCTAGCTGATTAATTTAATCGCTTTTCTTTTTTCTGATAGAAAAGAGCTGACGTAAGTATCTAATGTCATTTTGGTAGAACGATGTCCTAACAAAGCGCTGATTGTTGCTATATTTACTCCTTTTTCTAAACACCGCGTCGCAAAACTATGTCTTAGTTGGTGAAAATGAATATTAGTGAAATGAATACTTTGACATATTTTTTTCAGCCAAAAAGATATTAATCTTGGTTCTGCGGGCTTCATCCCGCCTAATACAAAGTTTCCTTGGCTTTTTAGTTTATGTTTGGCTAAGTAATTATTCAATTTCTTAGAAATAGGAATACTTCGCTTAGAAGCAAGCGTTTTTGGAGGACCTTCAATAATCTGAGTTTTTTTGTCTCCATCCTTTTTACATTGAATTCTTTGAACCGTCCGTTTTACTGTAAGTAGACTAGTCGAAAAATCAATATCTTCCCATTTTAATCCAGCAATTTCACCGATTCTCATGCCCGTTTCCAAAGCTAAGACGATTGCCATCCCTTTTGGATGCACTAAAGCTTGTTTTTTCAATTTCTTTTGTTCATAGGATGTAATTGCTTCTACTTTATTTGGCGTTTTTTTAGGTAAAAGAACTGATTTGCATGGGTTTTCTAAAATCAAGGATCTTTTGGCCGCTGCAATAAAACAAGACATCAATACTTGATGGATAATCCGTACAGAATTAGGTGACAAATGATTTTCTAGTTTTTTCACCCACTTATTTAGAATCGATGTTGTAATTGACTGTAAAGGAAGATCACCTAAGTAAGGCAAAATATGTTTTTCCATTTTATTTGTGTAGCTAGCATATGTACTGGGCTTTAATTGTATTTGTACTTCAGATAGCCAGCAAGTTGCCCAATCATTAAATGTTCCTTGGTAAACAATTGTTTTAAAGGTGTAATTATGTGAATATAATGCTTTCATTGTTAATAGTTTTTCTTTTAGATCTAAGTACTTTTTACTATAGATATATCCATACATAGCACTTCCATCGCTTTTCCTTCCTTTTATGTATCTTCCTTCCCAGCGACCATCTTTTCTTTTATAAATATTTTCTCCTTTTCTAACCATCTGGTATCTCTCCTTTTCTAATCATAAATGATTCCCGATTTTTTGACGGCGATTTGACGGCGAATAAAATCTATTCCATAACAGCGCTAAAAACCAAGGATTTAAGGTAAATATATCAATCAAAAAAATAAAAAAACATGAAATAGTATTGACAAAGTCAAAAAAACATTATATTATCAGCTGAGATAAAACAAAAACAACATACATTTTATATTATTCTTATTTGTAAATATAACAAGAAATTTCATTATTTTTTTACAAAAAACATGAAATTTAATAGTGTGAAAAATGCAATGAATAAAAAATAATCGTTACCAATATATTTCGGTAGCCTTTCTATTATTAAACTACCCGGAAAAGAGCGCCTTTTCTGTAAATGAAAACTAAAAAATAGAACAAACCCCAAATTGAAGGGCTTGTTCTATTTTTTAGTTTTAAACTTATTTTTCTATACAAAATAAATACTTACCTATAAAAACAAAAAAAGATTCAGTTTTATTTATCTGATCTATTTGCTATTTGTACAACATGCGTTCCTTGCTGATCTTCATAGCTTTTAAAAAATTGCATGCCTATTTTCTGGGCAACTTTTTGTGACGCTTTATTTTCAAGTAAAGTGTATGAGTATATCTTGGAATAATTAAGTTGTTCGAATCCATACTGTTTACATGCAAATGCAGCTTCAGTAGCATAACCTTTGTTACAATAATCACTGATAATATGAAATCCAATCTCAGGTAAAAATTCCCCTTCAATATTTTGGATGGTAATTCCACAGTCACCAATCAAAAGATTTTCTTCTTTTAATACTACTGCCCACAGACCATGATTATGCTTCTTATAGTTATTTAAATTCCAACTAATCCAGCTTTCAACTTCTTGTTCTGTGAACGGATGTGGATAGTGTTTCATTGAAACAGGATCTGAAAGAACTTTCTTCAAATCAAGTTTATCATCCATTGATAGTTCTCTTAATATTAAACGTTTCGTTTCAATAATAGTCATCTGAATTTCTCACCTTGCCGTTTTCTTTATTTCTCATTACTGTTGTATTCATATGATTTTATAAAATAGGATAGGAATAAATCTGTAGAAAGATTCACCCTATCCTTTGATTTTTCACATTTATTACCGATTTTTCTCCAATGTATTACTTAATCGGGCAAATTCTTCTAACGATAGTGTTTCTCCTCGTCGAGACGGATCAATTTCCGCTTCAGCTAAACTTGTTGTTAACCATGCTTTAGTTGGTTCATCTTTTCCATAAAAATGAGTTAAGTTATTCCACAATGTTTTACGTCGCAATTGGAAAGATGCTTTCGTTAATTTAAAAAACTCTTTTTCATCTGTTACTTCAACTGCTGGTTTTTCACGTTTCGTCAGCTTAATAATCGCTGAATCGACATTCGGCTGAGGAACGAAAACTGTTTTAGGTACAATAAATGCCACGCTTGCTTCCATAAAGTACTGTACAGCAATCGATAATGAGCCATATGCTTTAGTTCCCGGTTTTGCTGAAATTCGTTCAGCTACTTCTTTTTGCATCATTACGATCATTTCTTCAACTTCTAGTGCTGATTCTAAAAAGTGCATCATGATTGGTGTCGTAATATAATAGGGTAAATTTGCTACAACTTTAATTGGAAAATCTTGTTTAAAAACTGCTTTTGTTGTTTCTACTAAATTCGCTTTTAAAACATCTTCATGGATGACAGTTACATTATTATATGGACTTAACGTGTCTTCTAGCACGGGAATTAAACGATCATCAATTTCAAAGGCAAGAACCTGTGCCGCATTTTTAGCCAATTGTTCTGTTAATGCACCTATTCCGGGACCTACTTCTACCACATTTGTTTGTAAATTAATTCCAGCTGTTTCAACTATTTTGCGTAAGATATTGGGTTCTGTTAAAAAGTTCTGTCCTAAACTTTTTTTAAATGAAAAGCCATGTTTTTTCAAAATTTCCTTGGTTCTTGAAGGGGTGGCTATTTCTTTATATTCTGTCAAATTGATTCCTCCGATTTTTCTTTGGTTATTTATCTAAGTCATTCATTACTTCTATTAATTCTTGTTCAGTAATCCTGAACATTTTCAATCGTTTGGTTAATTGCTTGCTATTGGTATAGCCAATCCGCAATTCGTCTCCTAATTTTTCTCGGCGCTCTTTTGCATGAGCTCCCGCTATTAAACCATATTCGATCAAGGTTTGTCTAGGTATTTCTTGGTAATCATCGACTTCATGGACAGGTGTTACAATTTTTTCTAAGGCTTCTAAAATAGCCTCATCACTAGCATGTTCTACCCCAAGGCTGCTACCGCGTTTTTTAGGTGCTGCTAAACGACGAGAAAGAAAAGCATGTTTGGCATCAGGTACCACATCCATAATGGTTTTACGAATTTTTTCTCCTGAATAATCAGGGTCTGTAAAAATAATTACACCACGTGTTTCTTGTGCATGCTCAATTTGGGCTAATACTTCATCATTGATTGCTGAACCAATTGTTTCAATGGTATCGGCGTCCACAACTTCTTGAATTCGTCTGGTGTCGTCTTTACCTTCTACGACTATAATTTCTTCGATTCTTAATTTATCGCTCATTTGACTAACCTAAATAACCGATGTGCATTTGCTGTTGTTTGTTCTGCAATTGTTTCAAAGGGTATTTCGCGTAATTCAGCGATTTTTTCGACCACATAGCGTGTATATCCTGGCTCGTTACGTTTTCCTCGATAAGGAACTGGAGCTAAATAAGGTGCATCTGTTTCAACTAATAAACGATCTAAAGGAACTGCTTTAGCTACATCTTGTACCTCAACCGCTTTTTTAAATGTTACAACACCACTTAATGAAATATGCATCCCTAAATCTAAAAATCGTTCCATCCATTCCGGATCACCACTAAAACTATGCATAATTCCGCCAATATCGCGAATATCTTCTTCTTTTAATATTTTATACGTATCTTCCATCGCATCTCTTGTATGAATACTAATCGGTAAATTCATTTCTTTAGCAATCGCAATTTGACGTCTAAATACACGATCTTGGACTTCTTTAGGATCTTCCATCCAATAATAATCTAAACCAATTTCACCTAATGCAACGACTTTTGGGGTTGTTAATAAGTGTTGTAGATTTTTCTCGATTTCTGCTGTATAACTGCCAGCTTCTGTAGGATGCCAACCGATAATACTTTGAATCTCTTTATATTTTTGACTTAATTGTAGTGATTTTTCAATAGTAGGTGTATCGAAGCCAACAACTGCCATCTCGGTCACACCTAGCTCTTTGGCATGTTGAATTGTTTCTGGGATATCTGTATTAAATTGTTCAGCATTTAAATGGGTATGGGAATCAAATATCATATCTATTATCTCCTTAGTAAATATCTAACGAATCTTCTCTAAACAGCGTTTATTTCCATTTAACGTTAGCGTTTCTTCTTTGTCTTCTATACTTTATCACACTTTTATGAAAAGCTGAATGGACAAACGTTTATAAAGTGCTTGATTTTAATGATTGCTTTTTTCTTAAAAACCGCTTATACTATTCCGTTACACCACCTGATGTCTGGAGGAAATACTATGTCTAACGATCGTACCCAAGAAACGAACCATCTACACTTAGTTTATGAAGAATTACTTACGGCACAAACGTCTTACCAAGCAACAATCAATGAAGTCAACACTACCGGAAAATCCGTACTAGAACAATTCGGCGGCGATACTAAATTAAATTTTGATAGTTACTTAGATAATCTAGATACCTTTTCCATGATGGAAATGAAAAACAGAGAAATCGATCAATTGAATTTAAAAAATGCTTCTATTGCAAAGCAGTTAGAAAAAGTTAATCGCTTGCTTCAAGTTCCTTACTTCGGCAAAATTGATGTTACTTTCTTAGACACGGGCTCTGACCGCGACGTTTTTTACATTGGCATGAATGATTTTACAAATTTGGAGGGTGAATCACGGATTTATGATTGGCGCTCTCCTGTTGCTTCGCTTTTTTATAACAACGTATTAGGTACTAGCAGCTACAAGGTCAACAAACATGAAATTCCAGTAGATTTAAATCTGAAAAGACAGCTCATCATTGAAGAAGATCGTTTACTTAATTTTTTCGATACTACCTTAGCTATCCAAGATGATATTTTGCTTCATTCTTTGAAAGCAGACTCTTCTCAATACATGAAAGATATTACAACGACGATTCAACAAGAACAAAATGAAATTATTCGAGATGAAAGTCATCCTCTAATGTTAGTAAATGGAATTGCCGGCAGCGGGAAAACATCTGCCATCATGCAGCGAATCGCTTATTTATTGTATAATCATCGTTCACAAATTACAGCTGATGATATTCTTTTATTATCACCAAACTCAACATTTATTGATTATATTTCTCAAGTGCTGCCTAATTTGGGAGAGCGAAACCCGATGAATTTAACATTACTTCAGTTTCTAAAATTTACCTTGAGAAAAAAAGCAGCTATCGAAAGTGAAGAAGCTTATTTTAATCGAATAACTGCTGAACAAGTTTCTGAGCAGCAACAGGTAATTCAATCCCAAGCTTTCGTTGAATTTATTCAAGATTTCAAAGAACCTGACTTGATTCAACCACAGTTATTTAAACCAATTTTATTCCAGCGTAAGCCATTATTTACAGCTGAAACGATCTTTGAACTTTACAAAAAGACACCAGCTAATTCATCCATCAAAGAACGACTGTCTGCAACGAAGGAAAAACTTTTAAGCTTATGGAATCGCTACTTAATCAAACAAGCGAAATCAAAACAAATGCTGGATCAAATGCAAAACCTGACTGAAGCGGAACAATTAAAGTATTTTGATACAATCATTACCGATGATAATGAACAAGAATTAGCTGAATTTGCACTGAAACGTTTGCAAAGAAAATACCGACAAATCACCACCTTAATTACTGAATTTAGCTGGTTTGATCCTTGGCTACTTTTCCAGACCCTTTACGAAAGTTTTCAGCACATTCCTTATGAAAAAAATAGTCCTGAATACACCGCTGATGAAGTTGTCATTTTATTGTTCCTAAAACATATCTTTATCGAAGATCTGTCTAATCGTCAAATGGCTTTTATTTTAGTGGATGAAGTGCAGGATTATACAGAAGCTCAAATTCTTTTATTGCTGGAATTATTCCCACAAGCGAACTTTACTTTGGCTGGTGATGAAAATCAGGCAATTTTCAATACATCTATTAGTTTTCTAGGTTTAGAAAGACTACTTGCTGCGTCAAGACGGACAGTTACTTCTTATCAATTATTGAACAGCTATCGATCCAGTAAAGAAATTACTAAACTGTTCCAAACTTTGGTGACGAATCATGAGAAACTTACTATTGTACCAATACGCAAAGATGGAGAAAAACCAGCTTTTATTCCTTGTGAAAATCAAGAAACTTATTTGAATACTTTGATCGCTATCTTAACTGATTTAGCGGATGGTGAAGACTTGGCGATTATTACCAAATATAAGGATGATGCCTTTTTATTAGAAGAACAACTTTTAGAAACGATCGGTACCTTTCATGATAAAAAAATCCAAGTGCTTTCAATCGATATGGCAAAAGGTCTAGAATTTGACCACGTGATTATTCATAATGTTTCAACTAGCCATTATGGCACCAGTGAGCGGGAGAAGAAAATTCTTTATACAGCCGTTTCCCGCGGTATGAAACAAGTCTTTTTACCTTATATTGGCACACTTACTGAATTACTTTCATCTGGTTTAGCAAATAAATGATTTAAAAAACCGACTTTAGTCCGATGTGCTTTCTATTAATTGGCAGTAAACTAATGGTCAGTCTAGATTCATTTGATGGGAGTGACTATTTGTTGAAAAATTATTTTGAGCAATCCGATTTTTTAAAGTCAGCCATTCGTAAAAACGTGACGATTCAAAGAAAACCGCAAGTTAATACGCTTTGGCACTGGTTGTTGCTTATTCTTTTTGGTTTGTTGGCTTATGGCACAATGACACAGCAAATACTTCTCATTGTATTATTTATTGCAATTGCTGCGATTGTTAAAGGGCCATTGATGATTTTGTGGGCAGCTGTTTATTCAATGTTGATAGCTTTTTTCCCGCCATTAGGAATTGTATTGTCCATTTTGTTTTTCCTTGTTAATTTAGGAACGGTGGCAAAAAGTTGGCGGATTTCATTGACGAGTGCTTATTTTTATCTTGTTCCGTTAATCGGTGCCATTATTCGAACAATCGTAAAAAATGAACCTGATTATTTGGTAATGCTTTTTGTCGTGGCAAGTATGATTGGATTGCATTTCTTGTTAAATTGGCTTTATCAAAATAATAGTTTAAGCCGATCATTAACTTGGACAATTATTAGCGTTCCATATGCCATTTTAATTATGATTTTACCTGCACGTTTCCATCGATTTAAAACAAATAAAAAATTGAAACTATAAAATTAGAGAGTAAGAAAAACTGAGATTAGTTTTTCTTGCTCTCTATACTTTTATTTAACAAAAAATTTACGCAATACTTGCCCCATTCGGCATGTCTTTTGGCGCGTCAATAATCTGTAATTTTCCTTCAGGTGATTCTGCTGATAGGATCATTCCTTGACTGATTTCACCGCGCATTTTTCTTGGTTTTAAGTTGGCAACGATCACGACTTTTTTACCGATCAAAGCACTTGGATCCGGATAAAATTCAGCAACTCCTGAAAGGATTTGACGGTCTTGATTATCTCCAGCGTCTAAGCGGAATTGCAGTAATTTGTCAGCGCCTTTAACTTTTTTACAGTCGATAACTTCTGCTACTTTTAATTCTACTTTATCAAAATCTTCGTACTTAATTTGTTTTTCTTTCGTTGAAGCTAATTCTGTTTCATTCGGGTCCCATTTGATTTCTTCTGCAGTTGTTTGCGTATTTTGAGACATTTTCTTTTGAATGTAAATTACTTCAGTATCGATCTCTAAACGAGGAAAAATTGGTGTACCTTTAGCTACAACTTTAATGCCAGTTGGGAACTCACCAAAATGAATTTCTTCCATATTCATTGTTTCAGGGTCCAGGCCCAGTTGTTCAAAAATTTTCTTCGGTGTTTCAGTCATCACTGGTTGTAAAAGAATCGCCACAATCCGTAAGCTTTCAGCCAAATGAACCATCACACTGTCTAATTCATTTTTCTTTTCTTCATTTTTCACCAAAATCCATGGTTGTGTTTCATCGATATATTTGTTCGCGCGAGAAACCAATGTCCAAACTTCAGCAATCGCTGTGTTGAATTCCATTTTTTCCATCGATTCATGATATTTACCAATCACGTTTGCAGCTGTAGTAGATAACTCACTATCAAACGGTGTTACTTTTGAGGCATATGCGGGTACATGACCATCACAATATTTGTTAATCATCGCAATCGTGCGGTTTAATAAGTTCCCTAGATCATTGGCTAAATCATAGTTTAGACGAGACACAAAATCTTCTGGCGTAAAGACACCATCACTACCAAAAGGAATAGCACGTAATAAGTAGTAACGTAAAGCATCCAAGCCATAACGTTCCACAAGCATTTCAGGATAAACAACGTTTCCTTTAGACTTAGACATTTTCCCATCTTTCATCAATAACCAGCCATGACCAAAGATTTTTTTAGGTAATGGCAGATCTAACGCCATTAACATAATTGGCCAATAAATTGTATGGAAACGTACGATTTCTTTGCCGACCATATGAACATCTGCTGGCCAATATTTTTGGAATAGGCTATCATCTTCTGATCCATAACCTAACGCTGTAATATAGTTCGACAACGCATCAATCCAAACGTAGACGACATGTTTTGGATCATTTGTTAATGGTACACCCCAAGAAAATGTCGTACGAGAAACAGCTAGATCTTCTAACCCTGGTTTGATGAAGTTGTTAATCATTTCATTTTTACGTGATTCAGGTTGAATAAATTCTGGATGTTCATTGTAGTAATCAACTAAACGATCCGCGTATTTACTCATTTTGAAGAAGTAAGATTCTTCTTTCACTAACTCTACTTCGTGCCCGCTTGGCGCTTTTCCACCGATTACTTTACCTTCATCATCGCGATAAACTTCGGCTAATTGTGTTTCAGTAAAATACTCTTCATCTGAAACAGAATACCAGCCTTCATACTCACCAAGATAAATATCACCTTGTTCTAATAAGCGATCAAAAATCTGCTGAACCGCTTTTTTGTGATAATCATCAGTTGTACGAATAAATTTATCGTAGCTAATATCCAGTGTTTTCCATAATTTTTGGACATCAGTTGCCATTTTGTCTACATATTCTTTTGGTGTAACACCTAATTCTGCTGCCTTGTTCTCGATTTTTTGGCCGTGCTCATCCACACCTGTTAAATAAAAAACGTCAAATCCCATTAAACGTTTATAGCGAGCCATCGCATCACAAGCAATGGTTGTGTATGAATTACCAATATGTAATTGTCCACTTGGATAATAAATCGGGGTAGTGATATAAAATGTTTCTTTTTCTGACATGCAGAAACATCCTCCTTTAGCATTCTCTTGAATTTACTCCTAAATAGTATACCATACTTAGCTTTATTTGAACGAAAAAACCTTGTCTTTTCTCCACTTAAAAAAGCCTCTATCAAAAAAACGTAGAGACTTTTACTTTTTTATCTTAAGAACGGATCACGCCATCAGCTACTGCTGCTTTTGCTACTTCTTCGATAATCACATCCACCAACTCACGATTAAAAGGTGAAGGAATAATATATTCACTTGTTAATTCAGAATCTGGAATAATTTCTGCGATTGCTTTAGCTGCCGCTAACTTCATATTCTCAGTAATCTTGGTCGCTTGCGCTGTAAAAGCTCCTTTAAATAGCCCTGGAAAAGCCAAGACATTATTGATTTGATTCGGATGATCCGAACGTCCAGTTCCTACTACAGCAGCTCCAGCATCTATCGCATCTCGATACGCAATTTCAGATTCCGGATTTGCCATTGGAAAAACAATTGCACCTGTATTCATTGACGCAACCATTTCTTTTGAAACCAATTTGGGCGCTGAAACACCGATAAACACATCAGCTCCTATCATAGCTTCTGCTAACGTCCCCTGAAAATTCTCTTGATTAGATATTTCCACAATTTCTTTTTCTAAAAAAGTTAATTCACGTTCACTTTGCTTAGACAACACGCCATCCACATTAAAAGCGATAATGTTTTTCACACCAAAATGAGCCAGCATTTTGATAATCGCACTACCTGCTGCGCCAGTTCCAGAAACCACCACTTTAATTTCTTCAACAGTTTTTCTTACGATTTTCAAGGCATTGATTAACGCTGCAATCGTAACAATCGCCGTTCCATGCTGATCATCATGAAATACTGGAATATCCAGTTCCTTCATCAATGTCCGTTCAATTTCTACACAACGAGGAGCCGAAATATCTTCTAAATTAATACCGCCAAAAGTCGGCGCCATCGCTTTAATAATTTGAATAATTTCCTTTGGATCTTTCGTGTCCAAACAAATAGGAATCGCATCAATATCCGCAAATTCTTTAAAGAGCAATGCTTTCCCTTCCATAACCGGCAATGCTGCTTTCGGTCCAATATCACCTAAACCAAGTACAGCCGTTCCATCCGTTACAACTGCAACAGTATTTCCTTTCCACGTATAGTCATAAACTTTTTCTGGATGCTCATGAATCTTTCGACACGGCTCTGCAACACCTGGTGTATAAGCTAATGACAAATCTTCTTTTGTTTGGACCTTAGCTTTTGAATGAATATCAATTTTCCCACGCCATTGCTCATGAGCCGTTAATGCCTTTTCATAAATATCTGCCATTGTTCTCCTCCTTAAAATATAATTATTCTCCCAACATATTTTCTGGTCGAACCCATGCTTCATATTCTTTTTCCGTAAGTAAACCTGTTGCTAATGCAGCCTCTTTCAATGTCGTCTGTTCTTCAAAGGCTTTTTTAGCTATTTTAGCACCATTATCATAACCTATATATGGATTTAATGAAGTCACCAGCATTAGTGATTGATCTAAAAATTGTTTCATTTTTTCTTGATTAGCTTTAATTCCAACGAGACAGTTTTTCTCAAATGAACTTAATCCATCCGCCAACAATTCTATACTTTGAATCAAATTATAGGCTAATACAGGCATATAAACATTCAGCTCAAAATTACCTTGAGACGCGCCAATACCGATTGTCGCATCATTTCCCATCACTTGTATGGCGATCATCGTCAATGCTTCACATTGTGTTGGATTAATTTTCCCCGGCATAATTGAACTACCTGGTTCATTCGCAGGTATTGTAATTTCACCTAATCCACTGCGCGGACCACTAGCCATCCAGCGAACATCGTTTGCCATTTTCATCGCATTGGCTGCCAGTGCTTTTAATGCGCCTGAGGTAAATACTAACGCATCTTTATTTGCTAAACCATGAAATTTATTTAGATCTTCTGAAAATTGATAGCCTGTCTCTTCATTTAAATTTTTAATTAATAACTCAACATATTCTTTTGATGCATTTAAACCAGTTCCTACAGCTGTTCCACCAATCGCTAATTGCTTCAATTCACCCAGTGTCAGTTCTATCATTCGATAATTATGTTCAAAACTAGAACGCCAACCACTGATTTCTTGAGCAAAAGTGACTGGTGTTGCATCTTGTAAATGAGTACGTCCAATTTTGATGACTGTTTTATTATCTGCTTCAAGATCTTTCAACGTTTTGATTACTTGTTTCATCACAGGAAATAATTTTTGTTCAATCAATTGAACCGCAGCAACATGGATTGCTGTCGGAAAGACATCATTTGAACTTTGTGACATATTAACGTGATCGTTTGGATGAACCGACATTTTAGATTCTGCAGCTAAATGAGCAATAACCTCGTTCACATTCATATTCGTTTGCGTTCCGCTGCCCGTCTGCCAGAGTGACAATGGAAACTGGTCATTCACTTCACATGCAATAATTTTATCTGCCGCTGCTTGAATCGCTTTACTAATTGAAGCATCTAGTTTTCCAGTCGCTTCGTTAGCTTTAGCCGCACTTTTTTTCACCAACGCTAATGCATAAATTAAGGCTAATGGCATTTTTTCTTGCCCTATCAAAAAATTTTGGCTGCTACGCTGAGTTTGTGCGCCCCAAAGTGCTGTGTTCGGCACCTGAATTTCACCCATAGAATCTTTTTCAATTCTATAATCCATCTCTTTTCCCTTCTTTTTCCACTCAATTTACTACCACTATACTGTATTCAGATACTTTTTCGCAATAGAAAAATAAAAACTCAGATAAAACACATTCGTTTCACCTGAGCCTTAATTCTAATCAAATTTATTCTTTTATTTTGCCTTCGTTACTATGACGATAACCATATGCAAAGTAAATAACAAAGCCTAAGATTAACGCAATAACAAATGCTCTCCACGTTGCTGCCTGCAGCTGAACCATCAACCAAATACTAACAACAGCCAAAAGAATCGGTACAAGCGGTACAAATGGAATCTTGAATTCTCCTGGTTTTGGATCTCCAGCAATTTTTCTTAAACGAATAATACCGATTGCCATCACGATTAAATACATTAACGTTACAATATTTGTTAACTCAGCCAATAATTCCATTGGCACTAACCCTGCAAAGATCATCGTACAAATCCCTGCTACATAGGTCGCATTTTTGGGCGTGCGTTTCTTTTCATCAATTTTACTCATAAACTTTGGTAATAAACCGTCTTTACTAATAGCATAAATGATTCTGGCAAGACTGTACATCATCGCTATCATCACTGTTAATAGTGTTAAAATTGCACCTACAGAAATTATCCCTGCTACACCATCTAACTGAACAAAACGCATTGCAAATGCTACTGGGTCTTTTACACCAAGTGCATCAAAAGGTACGATTCCTGTTAAAATTAATGTTACAATCACATATAAAATTGTTGTTATAATAATCGAACCAATAATTCCTCTTGGGATATCTTTTTGCGGATTTTTCACTTCTTCAGCAGTCATGCTCACTGCATCGAATCCTAAAAAGGCAAAGAACACAACAGCCGCACCACTAACAACTCCTGAAAAACCAAATGGCATAAATGGTTGCCAATTATCTGGTTTCACGTAAAAAATACCGACAATTACAAATAACGCAATAATACCAAATTTAACAAAAACCATTACATTATTTAAACGCAACGCTGTTTTTGCTTCTTGAGACACCCAAAAAGTAACTGCTAATAAAACTAAAACAGCAATTATATCTACATAACTCCCCTTTTCAGCATTATAAGCTCCACTTAAAGCTACTGGTAAATGAACGCCTAAGCTATCCAAAAAACCTTGTACATAGCCCGACCACCCCGAAGCAACTGAAGAAACTGCTAAAAAGAACTCACAAATAACCAACCAGCCAGTCATCCAAGCAACTATTTCACCAAATACAACATACATATAAGCATACGGTCCACCAAGCGCAGGAATTCTTGAAGCAAATTCTGCATAACATAACCCAGCTAATATAATTGCTCCAGCAGCTACTAAAAAAGAAAGCGACAAAGCCGGTCCTGCATATCTTTCAGCCGCAACACCTGTAATAACAAAAATTCCAGTTCCAACGACTGCACCAATTCCAAGTAAGATCAAATCCATTGTTTTCAAATCTTTTTTCATCGAGCTCGCTTCTGTTGAATGTGCTGCAAGCTCTTTTTTCCTAAACATCGACATTTTCCGTCCTCCAATAAAATAAAAACCAATAAGTTTTGCTCAATAATTGCAAAGAATTCCTCATAAAAATAAGCGTAAATCAGTCATTTACGCTTTCATATACCCTAACAGAATACCACCTAAAATAACAAACAAGCAACCAAAAACGACATAACGCATTTCTTTTTTTGACTTTCTTTCGCCCAAAATATAAATGCCGCCCAAAGTTGAGATAATAATTCCCATCTGAGAAAGTGAGAAACTGATTGCCAGCCCAAGTTTGCGCATCGTCAACAACATACAAATATTTCCAAGGCCCCATAAAAGACCGCAGCTCATATTCAGCCAAACATGACGATTGATTTTAACCTTCCTAAACGCAAAAAAACTGGCGCCAACTAGCATCCCAATACTTTGAGGTAAAATAATCCCCATTGGGTCAAGTCCAGCAGCATTAATAATAATCGTGTAAAAACCATAACCAACTGTTGAAACGAGTAACGCCCGAAAACCTTTATTAAAATTCAACATTGTATTCGTTGTCTTCACATCACTCTCATCATCTTGACGAGCAGTTAAATACGAACCCAGAATCAAGAAGCCTAAAGCAATAAAACCTAAAATAAAATCTCTACTGCTTTTCCATTCATGAAAAAAGACTGCTCCAGCTACCGTATTGACAACTAACTGCATACCTGTAGATACTGGCAAAGCTACTGAAACTCCTAAATTTTTCATTCCTTGAAATTGTTGATTTTGCCCAACACTCCAAAATAGACCGGATAAAATTCCTACAATACTCATTTGAATACTAATTGCTGGTTGAACCATAAAAAAAACAATAATTGAAAAAATTAATGCACCAATAGTCATCCCTAACGTTTGTTGATTCGCACTACCGCCAATTTTGCCACTAACTAAACCAATACTACCCCAAGCAAACATTGGTACTAAAGCTACTAAGATCTCCATAATATGCTCCTAACAAAAGTATGATAGTTTAATTCTATCAACAAAAGCGCTTTCTATACAACTATAAGACAGAAAAAAAACTAATAGAAATTTTCTCATTTTCCCATTCCCTAAAATCCAGTGCAAAAAAATAGCCCTAAGAAAATCGCTCAATAGTCCAAAACTATCAAACTTCTTCTCAAAGCTAGTAATCTTTCGATCAACAATTAACGTCTTTCATTGTAATAACTTAAAAAAGGAAATAACAATTTCATCGTTGTTCCTTCACCTTCAATCGATTCAACGGTAAGTTGATGACCTAATTTATCCGCTAAACTCTTCGCCAAATACAGACCTAATCCAGTTGAGTGCTGCTCACTGATCCGACCATTCTCACCAGTGAAACCTTTATCAAAAATCCGTCGTTGATCTTCTTTCGGAATACCAATACCTGAATCTTTTAACATCAACCAGGCGCCTTCTTTTGTTCTAGAAATAGTAACCTCAATTTCCCCACCTGCTGGCGTGTACTTAATTGCATTACTAACCAATTGTTTAAAGATAAAGGCTACCCACTTAGCATCTGTCAGAACCATTTGGTCATTTCCTTCAATTGAAAAATGTAAGTTTTTTTGAATAAAATAATTCCCTTGTGTTCGAATGACTGACTGGACAATTTCTTTTAATGAATATTCCTGAATCAAATAATCTCTGGAAAAACTATCTAATCGAGCATAATAAAGGACTTGTTCAACATATTCATCAATCTTACTTAACTCATTTTCTACTAAATAATATTTTTTTTCAGGAATATCATCTTCAATTGATTGTAAAATTAAATTTACTGCAGCTAGCGGCACCTTGATTTCGTGTACCCAAGAATCAATATAATCCTTTTGATCTTGCTGATTATTAATAGCTTGTTGGATTACTTGCTGATGCTCTACTACAAGTCCGTTAATATAATCCTGAACAATTTTTTCCTCTGCAAAAGTAGCCTCGCTTAAATAATTTTCTAACGAAGGCGGATGCTCTGAGATATCTAAAGACTGCCACCAGCGTTTTTTCAATGAATAATCAATGGTTAGAAAAAGTAATAAAAATAAACCCTGTAATAAGACCAAGTAACCAATAATCGAAAAATTCACCGCCATATCAGGAGACAACCATAAAATAAAGCAAGTTACCCCAATAAAAAACAACCAGCCAATCAAAAGCAGCCAATGATCTAGCAAATACTTGCGAATTGTCATATTTTTCTCCTATCTATTCTATGGCACAATATAACCTTGTCCAACCTTTGTTTCAATATAACCTTCCAGACCCGCTTGTTCGATTTTCTTTCTTAGACGATTAATATTTACTGTCAATGTATTGTCATCAACAAAACGTTCATCTTCCCACAAAGCTCTTAATAATTTTTCTCTAGTTAAAATCTTGCCATGCTTTTTGATCAAAATATAGAGTAATCGGTACTCATTTTTACTTAAATCAATTATTTCTCCGTTAATTTCCATGCTGCCATTGTCAACATTTAACGTAATTCCATTATGAGACATCATTTCACTGCCCACTTCTGAATAGTTATACGAGCGGCGCAGCAGCGCATTTATTTTAGCAATCAGCACATCAATCTGAAAAGGTTTTGTGACAAAATCATCTGCTCCCATATTCATCGCCATAATCATATCCATATTGGTATTGCGGCTAGAAATAAAAATGATTGGAATTTTAGAGACTTCACGAATTTTTTGACACCAATAATACCCATCGAAAACAGGCAGATTTATATCCAGCAAAACCAGTTGAGGTTCTTCACGTTGAAAATCTTCTAACACCTGATTAAAGTCTGTTGTCCCAAATGTCTCAAACTGCCATTTTTGCAATTCTTCGCTGATTAACTCACGAATTGTTGTTTCATCTTCAATAATCATGATTTTTGCCATTATTCTACCTCCACTTATTTCCTTCTATTGTACCTTACCAGAAAAAACACGTCATTCATATAGGACTTTTAGCCGAAATTTTAGCATAAAAAAGTGGAACAGAAGTATTTATCTATTAGAAAATAGAAAAAATTACTTTTGTTCCAGTACTCAATAGGATTTAATATGCTGAAAATACATTAACTTTTAGTTGTAGACTATTTTAACAATGACAAGCAACCTTATTCAAGAACTGTCACACCACTATCCGCGATTACTTTGCCGATTATCACAAAAACCCCGTCCAGCAAAAGAAGAGTCATATTAACCCCAAAGAAAATAGACAACTTTTCAATATCATGCATTTTTTCTTTTTGCCGAAGCAATAAATATAAGAAAAAGTTACTTCCATAAGTAAAAGCAGTTAATGCTACAACTAATTCTATCAATGCAATCTTTCTCCCTACAACAGTAATATTTTTTTGTATCCACTTACATTTTACGCTAGTTAACATTTTTTTTAAAGCTAGGAATTATGAAAAAGCTAAATATTCCTCTTGTCAAACCCCACTTAGACAAGTATTTAAATTCAATAGATAAATATACATTACATTCAAATGTAGAAAAATCTAACAATTTGCTCAATTTCTTGCCAACCTTTGTTGACCATAAAACGGTTTTCCTATAAAATGAAAGATAGATAGAAACGAATAGGATAAAAAAAAGCACTTCACAATTTAGCTACCAACTAAATCATGAAGCCCTGAACAGTCAGTGAACACCTGACCAATCAAGTTGCTTAAGTCAATATTTATACATTGACATCTTTCATTTTACTCAATTTTGAGAGAAATTTCTAGAGGTTTATACTAGTTTTTTCTGAACTTGAAGATGTTTATGCTTATTTATTGAACTTGCAATGGCGTTGGACGAGTGTCCAACGCCATTTTTATGTATTCGTTTCTATCTAAAAGGCTGTTTGCTTACTCTTTAAAATTGAACATATTACTGTCAACCAACCATTGACAAAAAAATGCTGATCCCAACCAGCTTTTACCCATTCTCCTGGATGATTCTTTTTTGGTAAGCAAACAAGCCTTTAATAAAACTAATAGTCCGATACTACTTCCGAGTATCCCTTAAGAAAACACAATGGCTAAAACTAGCATAACCTTTTTCAATACTTCCTTTTATACGAAATCATTGTTTGTATTTTCTGATTGAAGACTATTGCAGTAGAAAATAAGTACCCAACTTATTTTCTACTGTTTTTTTGTTTCATTAAAATATAACTGCTTTAATAATTGGCTATCATAGGTTTCTGAAAGGTTTAGAAAATATGGTAACTGCCATTTTTGAGTCATTGATGCTGTCTTGTTTAATGACGTTACCCAATCTGGATAGACTCTTAGCGCCATTTTTCCTTGTTTATTCTCCGTGCTTAGAATATTTTTTTCTGCTAATAATTCTTTGGGAAAAATAAATTGACCTCTTTTATCCTCATCAAAAATTGTAATAATTAATTTGTCCGGTGCACGAACAAAATCATAGGCTTTATTATTATTCAAGGTATCCTTCTCCCAGAACACTACAAAATAACCTTGCTTTTTAGGTGTTCGTTTGCCTTTACGACTCCTAAAAGAGTGTTTACCAATCGTAAAAAACGCACCTTCATAATCTTTATTTTGCTCTTCTAAGATTACATTTTCCAAAGAGCTCTGGCTGATTTGATAAATTAATTTTGAAATATAATCAATTGATTCCATTATCTGCTCCTTTCATTCAACTTTAAGTAGTTTATTCCTAAAAAAAGTGCTTGGAACATAACTCTTTGAGTTAAGCACCAAGCACCTAATAACTGAATAAACAGCGGAAGTAAATGCAACCTCATATTTTTTAATAACTCTAGTGAGTTATTAGAGAACTCACTTTAATTTCCTAAATAATCCTTTGAGAAATTGACCATTTTTCATACTCTGGCATATCAAAGATATACTTTTCTCTGTGTGTTTTTCGGTATTCTTTTTCAATCAACTGAATCGTTTCTGTCACCGTACTATTTTCTAACGCATAACCATTGAAAATATAGAAAATAACTAATGTACATTTTTCATCAATTGCCATCAATTCTGGTAAAGTGATAGCCAAAGTCGCAGCATTTATTCTTTCAACTAATCGATTCGCTTTATCTGCTAATTTATGATAATAGTCGATAAATTCTTGCTCAACTTTTATCTTTTTATCCACTGTCGCAATGTATTCTTCTAATTGAATGTTCCACAAAAATGCTTCCATACTCTTTCCTCCTATTTATAAACAAGCACTTTAACCAACAACAACGCTCAAATAGCCGAAAATTCCAGCAATGTCATTAAAAGTCTTTACCCAACCCTCTTTTTGATCCCATCTTAAGATAGCATAATAAGGACTATTTTTTCCATAAAAAAGCCTTTTATCTACTAATATTTTTTTAACTTCATATTAAAACTACTCTCAGATTATACTAATAACTACTCTAAAAAATACCGATAAATATATTCTTCAATTTCACTTAGTTGAACAGACTCAATATGTTGTCGCTTAATAAAGTAAAATTTCCTCTGGTATTCTTGTCCTAAAGGTTGCCAATTTAGTTTTTCTGGTAGTGCCCTTTTCGAAATAATTGATTGCCCAATTCCCTGTTCTAGGCACTTGATAATCATTTCATTATTTTTGATAACCATTTTTTGAGGGTTTAAATTATTTTCTAAAAAAAATCGCTCTGTATAATGAAAAACTCCAGAATTTTCCTCTCTAACCAGCCACAGCGCTTGTGAAAAATCACCCGCTCGAACCAACTCATCAGTTTGAATTTCTTCACGGACAATGATATCTGTAAGCAATGGTTTCTCAATAAAACCAAAGTGAGCTTGATGTTTTTCAATTTTATCTAAGACTTCTTCAGAATTATTCATATCTAAAACAAACGTAACTTCAGGAAATTGCTGAATCAGCTGGCTCATTAAATCAGGTAAATAATACACAGCAAAGGTATTGGAGGCTACGATTCTACAAGTTTCCCGTGCCATATTCTCTTTATGGAGCGCTTGTTTAACTTCTTCCCAATCATCTGATAAATTCAGTAAGTACTGATATAAAATCTGAGCCTGCTTAGTAGGCACAACTTCCTTTCGACCATTACGGATAAACAATTCAATCTGTAATTCTTCTTCTAAATGCTTAATCTGGGTAGAAACGGCAGGCTGGGAAATAAACAGTAGTTCTGCAGCTTTTGAAAAGTTTTTTGTTTCATACACTACACGGAATGTTTTAAATTGCTTAAACATAGAAACCCCTTCCATTAAATTTAGTTATAGATATTATTTTAACTATTTATTTCTCAAATGCAAATTATTTCGTTATACTCAACTTATAGAAATACGAAGAAAGAAGATGAATCACTTAGTGAAAAACAAAAATACAAAACAGTTTTATTTAGAAAAAACAAAACTTATTTTACCAGGTTTACTTACTGCCTTTATTGTCGCAGTTGTGAGTAAAATCATCGCAATTTGGTTTCCAACTTTAGGTGCGGCAACGATTGCTATTTTACTTGGTATTTTATTAGGAAATACTTTTTTAAAAAATCCAGTTTTAGAACAAGGGACCAAAGTAGCAGAAAGTAAATTATTAGAGTTTTCAGTCGTACTACTTGGTGCAACTGTTACTTTTCAAACCATTGCTCACATCGGACTTAAAGGCGGTGTTTTTATTCTATTGCAAATGGTTCTGACGATAGTAGCAGCTTATGTTATAGGTGTGAAAATGCAGTTCTCAGACAATATGGCATTATTAATGGCCGGTGGGAATGCTGTATGCGGTTCTTCAGCAATTGCTTCGATCGCACCTGCTATTCACGCTAAAGAAGAGGAAAAAGGGCAAATCATTACTCTGGTCAATTTATTAGGAACCATATTAATGTTATTACTGCCTTTAATTGGTTCTGTTATCTATGGTTCTCAAATCTTAGCCAAAAGCGCGCTAATCGGCGGAACATTACAATCTGTCGGGCAAGTAGTCGCCAGTGCCAGTATGATTAATGGCGAGGTTGTAGAGCTTTCTATGCTGTTTAAAATCATGCGGATTATGCTATTAGTCGGGGTTGTATACTTTTTTGGGAAATTCAAACAAAGAAAAATGGTTGCTGTTTCAGACTCTGAAAGTTCCCCTAAACAAAAAAACACTGCCTTACCTTGGTACATTATTGGATTCGTTTTATTTTGCATCATTAACAGTGCGATTCATTTACCAGAACAGTTTAGCCAAACGGCTCACTTTTTTAGCGGTTGGTTTGAAATAACTGCCCTAGCAGCGATCGGCTTACGGTTAGATTTTCAAAAATTCTTCAAAGAAGGCAAACGATTTTTAATTTATGGTTTATCAGTTGGTTTGATTCAAATAGGTTTGGCAATTGGATTAATTTACTTGTTACATCTATAATAAAAAAGCATTCACTCTTTGGCATTGAGTGAATGTTTTTTTATAATTTTTCATCTGTTTTTGATTTAAAACCAACATAAGATTTGTTACCACTTAGGTTTAATACAAATAGCACAATAACGAGTGATAAAATGGAAACAGATAATAATAACGTTTGAACACCATCACCATGCAGCACCATTAATTGTCTTAAAATAGCTGTAATACAAATCAAAATCAAATATCTGATTGGAATATGATGTCCTTCTTGAATATAACGAATTACCATCATAATGAACTCAAATAACATGAAAAATGCTACAACTTCCTGCATTACAATTGATAAATTTTGAGGTGTCATAGGCTTGGTAATAAAGGTTCCAATATCTATTAATTGACGTATCATAAAAACTAAAATTAGTATAGCAAGTATCCCCAAAACAACATCTAAAACCAGATTGACATATTTTTTCATTATCCCAAAACGCTGGTCTTCTTTCATTTTTTTCCCACCTTTCTTTTTATTCTACATTATATCCGTTTCATTCAGATACGCTGCTTCTAAAATAATATATCATTTTTTTTATAGGTTGTAAAAAAGTAAAACTGAGAAATATAAGGATATCAATAGTTGTAGTCATTTTCAAAGATTAAGACATACAAATATAAAAAATAAAATACACCAAAAGCCTCAATCATTTTATTCCTAATTATGTTATTTTGGTAGTATCACAGGAGGGGATTTTATGTATAAAAAAATTGATGGTTTTCAGCTAAAATTTATCGCCATTATTGCAATGCTAATCAACCATATCGGAAGCGGGTTCGAAATTTACAATTATTCACATAGCTTATTTTTCCTGACAGAACTTATCGGAAAATTGACGTTTCCAATCATGGCTTATTTGTTGGTAGAAGGGTTTCATTATACGAAAAATGTAAAAAAATACGCATTAAGACTTACCGTTTTTTGGCTTATTTCTATTTATCCATTCCATGCTTGGTTTTATCCAAATTATCCATTTGATCCTACAGAACTAGTTAATAATATCTTTTTTACACTTTTGATGGGACTTCTTTTGATTATATTCTATGAAAAAACTAAAAATAAAGAACTTCATATTCTTCTTGTACTTGTTTTTTCTCTCAGTACAATTATGTCAGATTGGAATCTAATTGGTGTTTTGATGATCTATGGTTTTTACTTGATTAAAGACGTTACTATGAAAAAAATCGTTCCGCCAATTTATACTACATTATTTCTTTTCTCATTGATGTTGATTGCTTATATCATTACACCTGATTCAGTTCCTTGGTATGAACTAGTTTCAGTTTTTGGTATTTTAGGCGTAATCCCCTTACTTTTAAATTATAATGGACAACGAGGCTATTCACCAAACTGGGTTAAATGGGGATTTTATTTGTTCTATCCACTTCATCTGATTGTTTTAATTATCATACGTGGATTACTTTAAATTTTTAAATCAAGCATTTTAAACAAAAGATCGTGAGTGGGACAAAACTAAAAATCAGTTTTGTTTCACTCACTAAATCCGGATAAACGGCGAGAAAAAAGCAGCTACTCCACTTCGTTCCGATCACAACAATTTCTAAGAGCTAAAGCTCTAAGAATTGAAGGCTTCGGAAATAAGCTGAAATTCACAAAAATTTGAAGAGCAATTTTCGTGAATCCCTTCTTATTTCTCGGAGCTAAACGCTTTTGGCTCAGCCTCTTTTTTTTAATAATTAACCTATCCCAAAAGCCAGCACAATTGCCGCTAAAATATTGTTTAAAAAATGAATAGACATACTAACTTCTATCCGTTTTGTTTTATAGTAAGCTAAAGATAGAATCAGTCCCATCAAACCGTAAATCAAAAAACTAATTAAATTAGTTGGACCATGAACTAACCCAAATAAAATTGAGCTAACTGCAATTGCTGCTATCGGGAATTTTTCCAACCAAAAGCCAATGATTCCACCTCTAAATACAATTTCTTCCATTATTGGCGCAGCAACGCCAATTAATAATATAATCAATAAAGGATTTTCACCGGTAAAAATCACTTGAATAAGCGCATCATTTGCCGTTGATTCTGATCCTTGACTGTTTAATAGTAATGTTCCACCAATGGCAATTACTCTTGCTAGTAAATAACCACCTAAAATAATCCAAACATTTTTACGTTTGAAAAAATCTAATTTAAACGTTACAAAGCCTAATTTTTTCCCTAACAAAATTAACAACCAAATATTTCCTATAACTATTAATATTAAACATATCGATACTAACATAGACATATGCGCTTCCCCTACATTTAAAGAAATAGCTTTAGCTATTTGAAACGCAAACATCCCAACCTGACTAATTAGAAATAATCCTACCAAAATAAAAAAATTTTTCACATACGCCATCTTGAATCCTCCTTTTTAAACTATACTTTACTTATAATCATAACAAACTCACTCTCCATAGTAAATCAGCTAAAAATAATTAATTTAAAAACAACCGTTATTTTAGAATCAACGTGAGTGGGACAAAACTAAAAATCAGTTTTATTTCACTCACTAGATCCGAATAAACGGCGAGAAAAAAGCAGCTACTCCACTTCGTTCCGATCACAACAATTTCTAAGAGCTAAAGCTCTAAGAATTGAAGGCTTC
>NZ_AMDP01000044.1 GCF_028128615.1 Enterococcus sp. 5H
GAAATCATTGGGTTAATACAAGCAATCGGTCGTTCTTTTTTAGAAGTATGGACCAACGGAACAGGACAACGGTTTGTTGAAAATCTTCTTATTTTATTAGCGGATGTGTTAAACATCATTGGCGATATCGCTGGGGCTTTTAAACGTGCGTGGGAACAAGACGGACGTGGTACAGCTTTAATTCAAAGTATTTTTGATATGTTCAACGCCATCTTAGAATTATTACATGAGATCGCAGTAGCTTTCAGAGATGCATGGAACGATAACGGACTAGGTCAAAGCATTGCGGCTAATATTCTAGAAATCTTCACCAATATTTTTAA
>NZ_AMDP01000045.1 GCF_028128615.1 Enterococcus sp. 5H
TGTAGTGACCCCAAGAAGTTAGACTTTTTGTAGAGTGGATTTCTCCACTCTATTTTTTATGCAGTTTTTTGATTGAAATGTCGAAATTCTACTGGGCTTTTCCAGTTAAGTTTTTCTTTGATTCTATAATGATTGTAATAATGAATATAGTTCTCAATGGCTTGTCGTAACTCATTTTGACTTTGATAAACTTTTCCATAATACAATTCTTGCTTTAGAATACTGAAGAAATTCTCCATAGGAGAATTATCTAAGCAGGTTCCTTTCCGAGACATACTTTGAAAGATACGATTATCCTTTAATGTTTGTATATAGGTGTTCATTTGATAAGCCCAGCCTTGATCAGAGTGGAAGGTGCGACGATAGGGACAATCATTTGTTTGAGAAATTGCTTCTTCTAGCCCTGCCATAACTGTTTTACCATTTGGTTGAGTAGAAAAGCTGTAACTTAGAATTTCACTGTTATACATATCCATAAACGGATCTAAATATAGTTTTTTCTGTCGAAGAATGCCCGCATCATCTGTTTCATAGTATTTAAATTCAGTTGTATCCGTCGTAATTTTTTGATGAGAGACCGAAGTTTTGAATCTTCGATGAATCAAGTTTTTAGCTACTTTCCCAACAGTTCCTTTATATGAATTATATTTCCTAGATTTCTTGGTAAATGCTTTGACTTGTAACTGTAGCTTTTGAATTAATCTCTGTACTTTCTTTTTATTTACTTGATATCCACGTCGTTTCAATTCCTGTGTCATTCTTCTATAGCCATAATGTTGATGTTCCTTACGAATCGCTTGAATTTCTTCTTCAATCATTTGTGTTGAAGTTGTTCTGTCGAAGCGTTTTTGCCAGTACATGTAAGTGGCTTTTGGAAACCTTAGGGTTTCCAAAATATCTTTTAATCGAAAGTGTCCTCGGAGGCTGTGAATGGTTCGCGCGATTCTTTCATTTTTTGTTCGTCCTCTAAACGCAGCCTCCTCAATTCTTTTAAATAGGCATTCTCAATTTTTAACATTCTATTTTCTTTTTCTAGTTTATCTAATTGAGATTGTTCACTGGGTAATAATGGCTGGGTTTCATTTCGTTTTTTCTTAGGCATTATAGGTGGACGTCCTTTCTGTTTGGAGAGTCCATCTATACCAAGATTCCGATATGTTTTAAGCCAATTCGCAATTAATGGTGGATTGTTCATTTTGAGAAGATTGGCCACTTCTTGATAGGAGAACTCTGTAGTTAAATACAACTCTATCGCATCTAACTTAAATTGAACAGAGTAATTCTTACTTTTTCGACTACGAAGTAGTCCTTCTTCACCAAGTTCTTTATAGGCATTAATCCATTTCCTTATTTGAGAACTATTTTTAAACCCATATTTTTTTGCGAGAAACCGTGTACCTCCTTGACCAGATAAATAGTCATGGACAACCTTAAGTTTAAATTCAAAACTGTATTTTGCCATACAAAAAAACCTCCAAAAGTTAGATTTCCAGGTCTAACTTTTGGGGGTCGGCTCATTCGTTGAGGCTCTTTCAATAAGTTCTGTCGCAATCATTATTTTTCTTGCAACCGGAGCAGTTTCATGAATAATTGACAGAATTGTTTCAACTGCTAATTCACCTAGCCACTCAGTATGCACTTTTACAGTTGTCAACGGCGGGCTAACATATTTTGCCACACTAATATCATTAAAACCAATAATTGAAATATCTTCCGGCACTCGATAGCCTGCTTCTTGGATAGCTTTAAGTGCTCCTATTGCTATAGCATCACTTGCCGCAAAAAATGCTTTGGGAAATTCTTTAGGCTGTTCGGCTAGATATTCTTTCATTATTTGATAACCACCAGTTACTGTAAAAGGGCTTGTTAAAATCGTCGCTTTAGTCAATAAATTTCGCTGTCCCAGTTGTTCTTTAAAACATACTAAACGTTTATCTTCCAGTAGTTCATGACTTTTTAACGTATATTCTTCCCCAGCAATGATCCCAATCCTCTGATGTCCTTGCTGCATAAAATAATTCAAAACAGAGGACACACTTTGATCAAAGTCAATGACTAAAGAATTATATCCTAATGATAGCGCATCAAAATCAACAAACAACAAGTTCGAATTCAACTCAAATAAGTAATCCGCTTGTTCTTGGTCAAATTTTCCCAAGGCGAGAATCCCATCTACTTGCTCTCCATCAAGTTCGTCTAACGATCGCTTAATTAAATCGATCTCAAGTTCTTCGGCTTTTTTTTCAATACCTAAACGGATTGACAGATAGTAAATATCTTCCAATTCTTCTGCCTCATCATACCACTGAACCAGCATAATTTTAGCTTTGGCTTTCTTAATACTTTTTTTGTGTTTTGTATAGTTTAATTCTTCTGCCGCCTCAAAAACTTTTTGCTTGGTTTCGATGCCAACAGAAAGATCTGAATCATAGTTTAGTACCCGAGAAACAGTGGCAGGTGAAACGCCTGCTAAATTTGCTATATCTTTAATTGTTGCCATCTTTTCACCTGCTCTCTTTTTTATAAAGTCTCAATAAATCGCTTAAAGGCTGCTTGCCCTTCATCTGTGCGCTTATACACACCTGCATCCGCCAATACACGAGCAAAAATATTGCCCACTTCTTTTTGGATAATCGCTTCAGCATTAGCTTCAGTAAAAGTATACGTTTCTTTCATCTGATCTGCCCAGTTTTGATGATAGGCAGCAATCTGATTGTCTTTGTCTAAAACATAGTTTTCAACTGCTTTAAGTTCATCATTTAAACGCGGTGGTAAAATCGCTAATCCCATTACTTCAATTAGTCCAATATTTTCTTTTTTAATATGTTGAACATCTTGATGAGGATGGAAAATACCGTCCGGAAACTCTTTGGAAACATTATTATCACGTAAAACTAAATCTAATTCAAACAACTTACCTTTCCGTCGAGCGATTGGTGTAACAGTGTGATGAGGCGTTCCGTCTTCTGAAAAAGCTTGAATTGAGACACTTTCATCTGAATAATTACGCCATTTTTCTAAAATCATTGCTGCCGCTTCAACTAAATCTTCTGCACTTGGACCTTGAAGACGAATCACCGATAAGGGCCACTTTACAATCCCTGCATTTAGCAATGGATAGTCTTTTAATTCAAAATATTGTTCAACTTCTGCTTTTTCCATTGGAAACGTATGACGTCCTGCTTGATAGTGATCGTGTGTTAAAATTGATCCTCCAACTATAGGTAAATCAGCATTTGATCCAACAAAATAATGCGGAAAAACTTCTACAATTTTAAGCAGACGTGAAAACGTCTCCTTTGAAATAACCATTGGGCGATGTTCTTCTGAAAGAATAATCGAATGTTCATTGTAGTATGCATACGGAGAATATTGGAATCCCCAACTTTCTCCGCCTAAATTCATCCGAATAATCCGATGATTCGTTCTTGCCGGGTGATTAACACGACCCTTGTAACCTTCGTTTTCCATACAAAGTAAACATTTTGGATAATTTATTGATGCAGCTTGAACAGCTTCTGCAATCTGTTTGGGATCTTTTTCTGGTTTAGATAAGTTAATGGTTATTTCTAATTCACCATATTCTGTTTGCACCGGAAATACAATATTTTTAGCAATCGCCCTTGTTTTAATGTAATAATTTTCTTTGCTTAGTTTATAAAAGTAATCTGTTGCTTCCGCTGGATCTTTTTCATAATGTTGAGCAAAAAAAGCATTGACTACTGAAGGTGGCGGTGTCAAAAAATCCATCAATTGCGCTTCTAGAATTTCTACAGCACTTGTGCCAGTTTCTATTACATTATTCTTTTCAGCTTGTGTTACTAGCTCATCCAGTAAATCTACGGACGTCCTAGTTACTTGCTTGGGCGGAATAATTTCTAATGATTCTTCCCCAATTGCCGCAAGTACACGGTTTTGCAAGTAGAGACGATCTAACTCCATCCAGCCGCCAGCTTGAATGGCTAATGTAACGAAATCTGTAATGGTTTGGCTAATTGACACAATAATTCCTCCTAGTCTTCATATCCTTTTGGATGACTGACATGCCAGTTCCAAGCAGTTTGAATAATTTGTTTGATATCGGTTGTTTTCGGCTGCCAGCCTAAGATATTTTTAGCCTTTTCACTTGATGCCACTAATCGACTTGGATCTCCAGCTCGACGGGGCAAAATTTTTGCCGGAATTTCTTTTTCTGTTACTTCACGAGCTGCTTCCAGCATTTCTTTGACTGAATAGCCATTGTTGCTGCCTAAATTGAAAATATTGCTTTCATTACCTTTTTGCAGATAATCAAGTGCAGCAATATGAGCCGCAATCAAATCTTCTATATATACATAATCGCGGATACAAGTACCATCAGGTGTGTCATAATCATCGCCATAAATACCTAAATATTCTCTTTGACCTAAAGCTGTCTGTAAAATAATTGGAATCAAATGTGTTTCAGGATCATGATCTTCACCAATCGAAGCATCTGATTTTGCTCCGGCTACATTGAAATAACGTAAGGCAACATACCGAATACCGTATGCATTATCACACCATTTCATTATTTTTTCCATCATTAACTTGCTTTCGCCATACGGATTTTCAGGATTTGTCGGCATACTTTCAACAATCGGCATCTCTTTGGGTTCTCCGTAAGTCGCTGCTGTTGAAGAAAATACGATTGTTTTCACGCCAAACTCTTCCATTACTTCTAAAATAACTTGAGTCCCGTATACGTTGTTATTGAAATACATCAATGGTTTTTCCACTGATTCACCCACAAGGGAATTGGCAGCGAAATGAATCACACCGTCAATTGATTCCTTTTTAAATACTTCTTGCATAAACCCTTTATCGCGAATATCGCCTTGGTAAAATCGTGCCTTTTCATGAATCGCCTTTTTATGACCAGTTAAAAGATTATCCACTACCACAACATCGTACCCTTTATCTATCAATTGATCTACAGCGTGAGAACCAATATAGCCTGCACCGCCTAAAACTAAAATTGACAAGTCGCTCGCCTCCTATTTTATATTAAACTAATTTCTCCATCATTTTTATTTTACAGCTTTCTAGCGCCATCATCAATGTTCGCAACATAAAAATCTGCTACATAGCCGATTTTTTCTTCATAGCTAGCGCTCACTTGTTTAATAAACTCTTCTAAAACGCTTTCCTTAACTAACGCAATTGCGCAGCCGCCAAACCCAGCACCGGTCATTCTTGCTCCGAGTACACCAAGTTGCTTTTGCGCGGTTTCAACTAAGGTATCTAATTCGATTCCAGTAACTTCGTAATCATCTTTTAGTGACGCGTGTGAAGCATTAAGTAATAATCCAAAAGTCGCTAAATCATTTTGTACAAGAGCTTGTTTAGCTTTTAGTGTTCGTTGATTCTCTGTCACAGCATGTTTTGCCCGCTTAATCAATGTGTCATCAGCAATAACTTGTTTATTCTCTTCAAACTGCTCATCTGTCAACTCACCTAAAGATTGGATATCCAAACTAGATTGAAGGCGACTTAAGGCCAACTCACACTCCGCGCGACGTTCATTATATTTTGAATCAGCTAATTCTCTGCGTTTATTAGTATTCATAATAACAATTACATACTCGCCAAAAGCTGCTGGCACCATTTCATAGTCTAACGTATTCGTATCTAGCAATATTGCCTGATCTTTTTTTCCCATACCGATAGCAAATTGGTCCATAATGCCTGAATTTACACCGATGAATTGATTCTCCACTCGCTTCCCTGTCAGTACTAAATCTAGCATGTCAATTCCCAAATCAAACTGGTCATTCAAGAGGACACCTGTCAATAATTCAATCGAAGCAGACGATGACAAACCAGCACCATTGGGAATCGTGCCATAAAAAAGAATGTCCATCCCTTGATTAATTTTATAGCCCTCTTCTAATAAATAGTAGATCATGCCTTTAGGATAGTTCGTCCAATCATGCTCCTTGTTATAAGTTAAATCGGCTAAAGAAAGTTCAATAATTCCCAATTCCGCAAAATTTTCTGAGTAAAAACGAAGCTTTTGATCTTCACGCTTCCTGACTGCTCCATAAGTGCCAATCGTAATTGCCGCGGGGAAAACATAGCCGCCATTGTAATCTGTGTGTTCTCCAATCAAATTAATTCTTCCAGGAGCAAAATACAAACCTTCAGGATCATTACCAAATACAGAATAAAACAATTCTTTTAACTGATTTTCCACATTCGTCACCTCATTATTTATTTTAGTAAATTAATTATAAAACGTTTACTAAATATTTTCAATAGTTTTAGTTAAAAAACATGTTATTCGACTTCATTCGTTTCCCAGACACTTCTTTTTTCAATCTATTGGATTTTTTTCTTACTTTGGTTCATAATATAACTATGCAAATAACGGAAAGGAGAATGTATATGAAAAAATTTATTTCAGGTATGTTAGTAGGAACTGCTGTAACATGTGCTGCAGTTGCCGGATTAGCCGCAACAATCAAAAAAACGGTGATTGACCCAATCGAAGAAAAAGAAGATATGATTGAAGAAAACCGCAAAAAAGCAATGCGCAAACGTATTTCACGTTAACAAGAAAAGCGGAGCAAACCGTTTAAACCTTGAACAAATTAGAAAAATACTGAGAAGATGCTCTTTATCTTTTCAGTATTTTATCTATTTGTTGAAAGGTTTGGTTTGTACAGCTGGATCTTGAAAAGCGGAGCAAACCCTTTATTCGTTGTACTTTTGAGTAGTTTCTAAAACAAAAAAGAAAACACAGCTCACTCAGCAGTGTTTTCTTTTTTCTTGTTTTCAAAAATAGTTTCAGCAATTGTATCTGCTTCTCTTAAATTCCAAGGATCTATCCCAGGTCTTGAAGTCGCTGCAGTTAACCAATGCAGACCTTCTGTTGGAATCCCATAACAAAACAATCCGGAAATTTCCTGACCTTTTGCTGACAACAATTGATTCGTTTTTCTATTCACTGATAAAGCACCCGTTTGAACGACTTCTTCAGAATCTAGTACAAATTGATGCAATGTTGCAATTTTATCTTTTAAAAGTTGTTGCATAAGTGGATTTAAACTCAATTGATTAGCTGTTTTTGTCACTCTTGCTTCTATTAAAAATTGGGTTTTATATTTTTTATCAGGAAATTTTTCAGAATACGCAACAAAACAATCCGTCTCTGTTTCTATCTTCATTTTCGGCCCAATAATTGTGACTATTCCAGCTTTAATCAAAGCTTTTAATTCAGCTGTTCGTTCTAAAGGAGGTCCAATTGATAAAAAAGTATTCAGTGGTGTAAACCAATCCCATAACCATTTTTTCGTATCGTCATCTGAAAACAATTGATGATCCAGCATAAAACGAATCTCATCCCTTAAATCTTTTAAACAATCAAAAGCGGCGGTAACTGGCCCTAACAAAGTGCCTTTTTTGGCGTCCTCATAGTCAGTGGTCAAATACTCAATCATAAAATGCTTAAATGATTCTGACTCATGTATTTGCTGATCGGGGTGCTGAACAACTGACCAATCCCAATATTCTTTTTCATTCAAACCATACTTAGTAAGTGCTGATGTCGCACCTTTTGTCCGAACAAATTCTTCACTAAATTTTTGTAGATTTACGTCAGGATACCCCTCTTTAATTAATGTAGTATAATAAACAAATTCTACTTCCTTTTTCAAAAGTTCAAAAAAACGTTCTGCCGGAAATTGTCCTTTTCGTTTTATTTTATTTAAGCTTTTTTCTTTTAAAAATCTTGGTCGATATTCTTCACCATAGCCTTTTTGATTTTTACCTCTAGCATGATAGGGAATTCCCCGACCTGAACCAGCAATGATTTTTGGTTCTTTTCCAGAAGGAATATAAATTAATTCCCCATTTTTTTCTTTGAAAATACCGCCGCGCTCACTTGTCAATAACGTTAAATAATCGAAGAAAACTAGTCCTAAACCTCTTAGTAAAACTGGGCTATTTTCCGTAATCGCCTCAAGATGGGCATCAGCTGCATTTTTAGGAGAAACATAGAATAAGCGATGTTCGCTGGCATACGTCGCTAAAATTTGCTCTTGCTCTGTTAACTCATTTTCTTGGTGTCCTAGTGCTAAAATAACGTAATCCACTGTCGTCTCTACAGCTCTTGTATAAACTAAAAATTGATCTTCATGCATTTTTACAGCACGAACAGTATCTTTAAAGAATTTTACCGATGTTTGTTCAGTCATTCTCGTTTGAATATACTCATAAAACCATTTTTGATAAATTCCGTACAAAACTCTGGAACAATGATCGTTTGCTTCTAACTTCTCGCATTCTTCTACAAGCTGAACTCTATGTTCAAAATGATGTTTTTGAATATAAGCAATTGCTTCATTTTTCGCCCATTCGTATAAATTAGGTCCTTTAGCAACGGGGCCATTAGTACTCAGTGTTTCATCTGTAAACAAGGTAACTTGAGACACCACTGAGTTCATCATCAAGGCAAATGACTGAGATTCTCGCCAGACTTTTCCGCCCGGACCATTTGGATCAAACATGGTAATTTGGAGTACTTGCTCTTCTCTCGACCACTCGACAATCCGCTCTAAAACAGAAAGCCCTCTTGGTCCACCACCAACAATCGCTATCTTCATACGGGACCTCCTTTCATCTAAATTTTTAGTTTTCCAATTAATTTTTTTGCTCCAGCGCTTCTTTTAGTACAACAGCATTATTATATTTTTCATCTTTAGCACTGTAGATCAAAGTAACTTTACTATGATTCTTTATGATAGCTACTAGCTCTTGAAATGCCTCTTGTGTGTTGCCTAATTGTAGTTCATCCAAATATTTTTGTCTAAACTCCGTAAATTTATCAGGCTCATGATGAAACCACTGTCTCAACTCTTTACTTGGTGCCACTTCTTTTAACCAAAGATCTAAATGCTCTTTTTCTTTTGACATTCCTCGTGGCCATAAACGATCAACTAAAACACGATAGCCGTCACTAGCCTCTACTGGTGCATAAGCTCTTTTTAACTGAATCATTTTCGATCACCTCATCTTTATTTTAGCCTAAAAATAAAAAAAAGAAACCAATTACAATTTTTGCTAAAAGAAAAAGCATAGGGAAGAACACACAACTCAGCAATTGAGCCGTTGCTTTTTTCCCCATACTTTACATTATTGCATATTTTTCTTTTTCGTTTTTCCAGTCCAGCCTTCATAGCCGCCCTTCAAAATATAAAGGTCAGTATACCCTTTTTTACGTAATAAATTAGCTGTACGAATACTTAATGATTTTTTTTGATCATAAATATAAACTGGCTGATCTTTACGGATTGAGTTTAAAGTTGTTTTCATCATTGTATATGGCATGTTGCGCGCACCTAGAATATGACCTGCATCAAATGAATCTTTTTCACGCACATCAATAATTTGAGCTTTACGCATGTTTTCTTTAAACTCATCTTCTGTAATGGTTTTAGCAGAGCGTTTTGCCATAATTCGAAGATATAGTTCGTTTCCTCCCATTGCTAGTAAAATTGTTATCAAAATAAGATTAATAATCCACAAAACGTTCATTCTAAAATCCCTTTCTTACGCTTTCTCCATAAATTGTAATGCTAATGAAGCGGCACCAATCACGCCAGCTTCGTTGCCTAGTTCAGCAAGTTTTACTTGTGTGCTATTACGAACTTCCGGGAATGTAAATTCTTCGAAATAAGTTTGAACACGACTACGTAAAAACTCACCCGCAGCAGAAACGCCACCGCCGATAACCACACTTGACGGATTCAAGGTATTACCGACATTTCCGATAGCTAAACCTAAGAAATAACAAACCCGATCAACCACCATTAGGGCAAATGAATCATCTGATTGAGCATAGTCAAATATCTCTTTACTTGAAACATCTTGACCATCATCAATCGCTTGTTTTAATTGAGAATTGCCCGCATATTCTTCTGACATATGACGAGCAACCCGCACAACACCAGTTGCACTAGAAACAGTTTCTAAACAACCACGTTTGCCGCAGGTACATTCAAAACCACCGGGATCGACTGTTACGTGACCAATTTCACCCGCACAGCCATTGACGCCATGCAACAAGTTGCCTTCAGCAATAATTCCACCGCCGACTCCTGTACCCAGCGTAATAAACACCACATCCGGATTGTTTTCTCCAGCGCCTTTCCAGCGTTCACCTAAAGCAGCAACATTCGCATCATTATCCAGAACAAAATCAATCCCAGTCGCTGCTTCGACCTGAGCTTTCACTGCTTGTTTTTTGGTCCAATTTAAATTATAAGCACCAACAACCGTGCCATTCACAATATCCACACTTCCTGGAGTGCCCATACCAATACCAATGAAATCTTCATGCTTCATATCATAAAGAGCGATTCGATGGTTAATTGATTCGATAATATCCGGCACAATATGACTACCTTCATCTTGGACATTCGTTTCAATACTCCATTTTTGCTGAACCTCTCCATTTACTGTTAAAATAGCAAATTTAATTGTTGTACCGCCTAAATCAATCCCAATCAGTTTCTTATCCATTTAATCGGTTCCTTTCTCAGCCTTACTTTCTTCAATCCGATGCTCTCTTTGTAAAACACTGCGTGCGTGTAAATACGTATCACGGTCAATCAAATGACCTTCATAAATATTTTTTAGTTCGATCATCATTAACTCGATATCATAAATCCGCGCACCTACATAAATGTAAATACCAAACTGTTTAAATAACTGTTGCACATCATATAACGTTTCCATCGAAATGCACTTCCTTATTATACAAGTAAACCGTATTTTTTAAAACCCAAGACTAGACAAATAACTAATACAAAAACAAAAATTATTCCCGCAATAATCCGCTCATGGATATTGAACTCTTCCGAACGATCCGGCACAGCTAAAACAGAAGCCACTAATAGTCCCCCGATTAATCCGCCGATGTGTCCCATAATATCCACTGAACTACTAAATAAGTTAAAGATTAAATTAATTCCGATAAATGTCGCGTATCGCTGAACCATAAAAGAAACTGCCGGATTATTCTTAAAATGACGACCTAAAATAATAAACGCGCCGAATAATCCAAATAATGATGTACTCGCTCCAGCTGAAATACTTCCTGCTGATCCAAAGGTAAAACTAATCACATTTCCCGCAACACCACTTAATAAATAAATCAGTAGATAACGCCAATGTCCATAGATACTCTCAACTTGAGACCCGACAAAATAAAGCGTTACCATGTTTACTGCAAAATGCAGCCACCCAATATGTAAAAACATCGGTGTAAAAAAGCGCCAGTATTCATGTAGAACAACAATGTACTCACGTGCCATTGCACCCCAATTAATAAGAACCATCCCATTTTCAGAACCGCCAGTTACTTCCATTCCTAAAAATACGATAGTCGTAATTCCCAATAAAAAATAAGTGATTAATGGTTGTTTCAACAATCTTTTTATCTTCATTTGTGTTTGATAATTCATAGAGACCTCCTAGTTAATAAATAATCGTTTGACTGGCAGATCAAATGATTCTACTTGCCAGTTTTCTTGGATCTGTTCGCTGAATACCAAACTGCACGTTTCCCCATGATAGTTTTGCAAAAATCGATCATAATAACCGCCACCAAATCCCACTCGAAATCCTTGTCGTGTAAATATAATTCCAGGCACAACTAGTAAATCAATCTTATCACCAGCTATTTCAGAAGCATCTACAGGTTCTTCAACACCGAAAGCTGTTCGTTCAAAAACCGTTTCAGGTGTAATTTCATGAAAAGTTAATTGACGATTTTTACCAGCTTTTGGCATTACCATTTTTTTGCCCGCTGCCCATCCAGCCTGAAGGATTTGGTATGTATCAAATTCAATCGCCATTGATTTGGTAATTGCAATTGTTTGCGCCTTTTCCCAATAAGGATCGCAATAGAGTGCTCGACAAATCATCTGCTCTTTTTGCTCTTTTAGTGATGGATGTTGAGAAAGCCAAGTTAAATTTGCTAATCCGATCTTCCTTAATTCTGCTTTGTCCATCCAATCCCTCCTATCAAAAACTCAATAAATCCTTTATTTTTCAAATTTCAACTCTATAATGTAGTTTATAGAAAAATGCTCTAAATAGCAAACGGATTTCTAGCTCTTATCGTTAGAATTTAGTCGTTTATTTAGCCATTGACTAATCGTTTTATACACTTCCAGTTTTTCTGATTCAAATAAAATTTCATGACGAAGTTCTCTGAACAATACTAATGAAATATCTTTTACGTGCGCTTCATTTAGTTCTTTTGCTACTTTCCTTGGTCCTCTGCCAAAGTCTCCCACCGGATCTTGTTCTCCGCTAATAATTAAAAACGGCAATTCTTGTTCAACATTATGAGCCCAATTTTTCCGAGTCGCTCCGTCAACTAAACTAAATAACGTATAAAACCCATTATTCGTAAACGTAAATCCCATTCTGTGATCTGCTTCGTAATTGCTAACATTCTCTTGATTCTTACTTAACCAGTTAAATCTTCCGTTTTCCGGAAATCGTTTACTATAGTCACCAAATGTTAATTGATCCAACCATTCATTCGTTGTATTAGGTGCTGTCTTATTCAAAATACTCGTTACAGAAAGTCCAAAGGAAAGCATAGCTGCTCTTTTTCCAGTCCCCATTAAAATCGCACCAGAAATATTTGGTTGATATAATTGCAAATAGTTACGCAATGCAAACGAACCCATGCTATGCCCTAACATAAAATGCGGAAGTTCAGGATAATGTCTTTCAATCCAAACGTTTACATAGTCAATATCTTGCAAAACAAGTTTTACAGAATCGCCTTTGCCAAAATAACCCGTTCCAGATGCGCTGGATTCTCCATGTCCTAAATGATCGTGACCAACCACGACGTAACCTAAACCAGTGAGATATTCAGCAAACTCTTTATATCGTTCAATGTATTCAGCCATTCCGTGAATGATTTGAACCGTGCCGATTGGTTTTGCTACAGGCTGCCAGCAAATAAAATGACTGGTGGTCGTTTGATCTGCGGATAAAAAAGTTTCATGTTTCATCGGTTTACCTCTTCTTTGATTGATAGTTTTTATTATATAGAAGATAGCTGAAAATTTGAAGGAAAATCCAGTCAACTTATAGAGTTTTTTACTAAAATACACAATCTTGTTCACAGCAAAAAACAGAGCAGCTAAACACTACTCTGTCGTTCAATTTATTTATATTATTAAACCATCATCATGTAGACACCTGATGCAATCGCTGCACCAAGGACCGGTCCCACGATCGGCACCCATGAATAACTCCAATCTGAAGTACCTTTTGTTGAAATCGGTAACATTTGATGAGCCAAACGAGGACCAAAATCACGCGCTGGATTAATAGCGTATCCTGTTGGACCACCTAAAGACAAACCAATAGCTAAAATTAGTGAACCGACAACAATCGGATTTAGTCCATCTGTAAAATTATGTTGTGAAAATGAAAGCAATCCTAAAATTAATACAAATGTTCCAATTGTTTCTGTCACCATATTTGCCGGATAATTACGAATAGCTGGTCCTGTAGCAAAAGTTCCTAAAACGGCACCTTGATCTTCTGTCGCCGACCAATGAGGTAAATATGCCAGCCAAACCAAAACAGCTCCTACTACTGCACCAAGAACTTGAGCGATAATAAATGGAACGACCAAACTCCACTCAAAACTGCCAGTCATCGCCATAGCAATTGTTACCGCCGGATTTAAATGCGCTGGTCCCATGTAACCTGCAATATAGACCGCCATCGTTACTGCCATCGCCCAACCAAAAGCAATCACGATCCAGCCGGAAGCTTCAGCTTTACTCTTTTTTAAATTAACTGCAGCACACACACCATCACCTAATAGAATCAAAATCATTGTCCCTAAAAATTCACTAAAAATCTGTGTCATATTGGAAGTGTCCATCTTACTTCGCTCCTTCTTTTAATGTACTTAAATCAGATTCTGCTATCAATTGGTTCAATTCTTGCGTATATTGTGCTTTTTGTTCATTTGTCCAGTTAAAGTAGCTTGCCATTTCAGCAATAACACCCTGTTTTACTTGATCCAGTGTATCTCTCATAAACAATAAATGATTGGTTCTCCGCACAAGATAATCAGCAGGTGTTAGCACCATTTCATTTTCTAAAGCATAGTGCAAACCTAATGTTTCAGCTAAACTCAAATCGTTTGCTGGTTTGGTTGCTGTGATTTTATCAAATAGTTGTGTTACGTTTGAGCCATAAAGATGTGCCAAATATTCTGCTTCTTCTTGAGTTAAACCTTTTTCTACACCGTATTTTGCTAATGATTCTATTTCAGCTTCTGCATTTGCCGGATCGATTTTACCACCAGAAACTGAGTAATTTTTAGAATCAATTAATTGAAAATCGTCATTGAATTCTTCTTTTAAAATACGTTGAATTTCTTTCAATGCGCCTTCAGCCATTTTCCGATAATCGGTAATTTTACCACCTGATAAAGTTAACAGTCCATCTTTTGAGCGCTCAAGCAAACTTCCTCTAGAAACAGCCGAAGGATTTTCCTTACTTTCAGCTAGCGAATCTTCCAAATGATTTAAGACATTTTCAACGTCAAAACGCGATACTTTTTGTTGCTGATATTTTTCTACAATATCAATCACTTGATCGAAACTTTCATCGGAAACTTTACCGTTATTCCCACCATTATAATCTGAACCGCCATTTTCAGAAATTAATGGTCTAAGTCCCGCCCAGCTAGCTTCAATATCATCAATAGTTACATTTGCTTCTGGATAGCGGTTATTAACGATTTCCAATAGATAATCTACATCTTCTTGGGTAACCGTCGGATGTTCGTAATCACCTGTATAGTCAGTATCAGTTGTACCGAAATATGTTTTCTTTTCTCTTGGTACCACGAAAACCATCCGGCCATCATGTTTACCTGTATCAAAATATGTTGGTTGAGGAACAAATAATTTACTGCTATCAACGACTAAGTGAACGCCTTTTGTTGGGCGCATTTGCGGAATCATCTTTTCTTTTGTATCTAGCCCACGAACTTTATCAGACCATGGACCAGTAGTATTAATCACTACTTTGGCTTTAATTTCAAATACTTCATCCGTCAATAAGTCCTGTGCTTTTACACCAATAATTTTTCCTTTATCATCTGTAAGAAACCCAATCGCTTTGACTTTGCTGACAAGATGACCGCCATCAGCCGCTGCTTGTTTAATATTTTCAATCACTAGACGGGCATCGTTATTTCTAAAATCTAGATAGACGCCCCCGCCAAGTAAACCTTCGCTTTTTAGTTGAGGCTCTCTTTCAAGAACTTCTTTTTTTGTTAATGTGTAGTTTTCATATTTCGTACCAATCACATTTGCCAATCGGTCATAAAGATCCATCGCAACTTTTACAGAAAACATATTAAAGGTTGCTTTAGGCTCGTCATAAATCGGTAAAAGCATTGGATCAGGTTTCGGAATATGTGGTGCAATCGATTGAACCACTGCACGTTCTTGGACTGTATCTGCTACAACTTCTACGTCAAAATTTTTCAAATAACGAATACCGCCATGAACTAATTTAGTAGAACGGGAAGAGGTTCCTTCAGCGAAATCCTGCATTTCAATTAATCCTGTTTTTATACCAGAAGCACTTGCCTGTATCGCAACACCTGCACCAGTAATACCGCCGCCAATTATTAATAAATCTAGTGTTTCTTGTTTCATTTTTTCAATAGATGCTGCTCTGGTTTTTATGGAGAAAGTCATACCTGTTCACCGCTTTCATTATTTTGATTTATGTTTAAACATTTGAGTTGCTGCAACAGCTTGCTGCCAGCCTTCATATAAATCATCGCGTTCTTCGTCAGGCATTTCCGATTCAAAGATTTGCCCTTCTTCGTAAAATGCTTTTAGCTCATCTAAGTCTTTCCAAAATCCAACTGCTAAACCAGCTAAGAATGCTGCACCTAATGCGGTGGTTTCTAAGTTTTGAGCACGTTGGACAGAAGTATTTAAAATATCTGCTTGAAATTGCATTAATAAGTCATTATTCGCTGCTCCACCATCAACTTTTAAAATTGGAATATCAATTCCTGTATCGTTTTTCATCGTATCGATGATATCTCTTACTTGATAGGCAACTGCTTGCAACGTAGCTTTGACAAAATCTTCTCTCGTTGTTCCTCTGGTTATTCCAAACACCGCACCACGAGCATCGGAATCCCAATATGGAGCGCCTAAACCAGTAAACGCCGGCACCACATACACCTCATTTTTATTGTGAGATTCTTTAGCAACGGCTTCTGATTCTGCTGCAGTTTGAATCATTTTTAAGCCATCACGCAACCATTGAACAGCTGATCCTGCAACAAAAATACTACCTTCTAAGGCATAATAGACTTTGCCATTAATACCGTACCCAATTGTTGTTAGCAAGTTATTTTCTGAAAGCTGTGGTTTTTCCCCTGTATTCATTACGATAAATGAACCTGTACCATACGTGTTTTTAACCATGCCTGCTTCAAATGCCATTTGACCAAATAATGCTGCTTGCTGATCGCCTGCCATTCCAGAAATTGGAATTTCACTACCATAGAAATGATAATGTTTGGTTAAACCATATACTTCAGAATTTGATGTCGCTTTCGGCAGCATTGCACGCGGTATATTTAATAGATCTAGAATATCTTGATCCCATTCTAATTCGTGAATATTAAACAACATTGTACGGCTGGCATTAGAGTAATCTGTCACATGAGTTTCTCCGCCAGTTAATTTCCACACTAACCAAGTATCGATTGTTCCAAAAAGTAATTCGCCTTTTTCGGCTCTTTCTTGGGCACCTTCTACATTATCTAAAATCCAGCGAATTTTTGTTGCTGAAAAATAAGCATCTACTACTAAACCAGTTTTTTTGTGAATCATATCACCTTGACCATCTGCTTTTAATTGGTCCGCAATTGGCGAAGATTGGCGGGATTGCCAAACTACCGCATTATAAATCGGTAAACCTGTGACTTTATCCCAAACAACTGTTGTTTCCCTTTGATTGGTAATACCAATCCCAGCAATATCGGAAGGTTTAATGCCAGACTCAATCAAAGCACCAGCAATTACAGATTGAACAGAGTTCCAAATTTCATTTGCATTATGTTCCACCCAGCCAGCTTTCGGAAAATATTGAGTAAATTCTTTTTGAGAACTACCGATGTTATTACCTTTTTTATCAAAAATAATTGCTCTGGAACTTGTTGTTCCTTGATCGATTGCCATGATATACTTTTGTTCTGTCATTTCTGTTTCCTCCTTAGGTTTTAAAACTGAGTCAAGCTACTTTATATAGAACAGCTTATATGAAACCGCTTTATATTTTATGTATTTATCTTAAACGCAAATCTCTTTATAAAAACGTCAGCTTTTTTCTAATTTTTAAAATAATTGAAAGTTTTCGCCTAATACTGTTTAAAAGCAAGATAAAAAAGAGTTAAAATAACAAATATATTCTAACCCTTCTTACCATCATACAGATTTACTCACTCTTTTTTTCCATTTAGTTCACGTATTTTCGTCCTAATTTGTTTAATATCATATTCTGATCCAAGCTCTGATAAAACATACAGTTCTGTTTTAGTAGGATAGGCTTGCGTCCTTAAAATATTGGTAATCACAAGGTCATAAGAGTGTTTAGCGTTATAGGATTCAATCACTACACCATTTAGGTTCTTTAAACTTAACACAAGCACCTGAGTCAACACTTCATTGTAAAGACGGTCCATTTTAAGATCTATTCCTACACGAGTTTCACCAACAATTTCAAAATCAATAATCGCCATCACACTTAAGTATTTTACCAACGACCATTCATGCAAGTTGTTTCCTGGTTTATACACTTCTTCAAAACAATCCAAGCTAGTCTTCAATAAATTTTTAGAAAAATCCGCCAATTGCCGACTGGATAACTGCTGCTCTTTTTCCCAAATATTTTCTCTGTCAAACAATTCAAGTTCACCTTTAAAAAAATACAAGCGACTATTAATCTGCGAAACATAATAAAAAATTTTCTTTTCAAGTTCGGGGAAGAACTTTTTAGGACGATAATACAAAATCATGTGCTCCAACACAAATGTATCTGCTAAAGAAGTCGGTGTCCGCCGTCCTCGAATTAAACTATATTTATTAAAATCTGCCTCTGCTATAACCGACATGCTCGTTAGAAATATAAAATGCAGCAAACTTTCTTCTTCATCAATTTCAAGAGGATAGCGGCTAAAAAAACGAATAACAAATGAGCGCAATGTTTTAAAAAATGGATCTTGCTCATAGCTCTGACTTTTTTGATAAAGCTCATTATGAATCTTTGATTGTATCGCGATCCTCTTTTTACTAATCGTCAACCACAAGCTTAATTTTAATTTGCTATGTTCATCAAAAGTCAGTGCTAAAGCTTTTTCTAACGCTTCAATAATCCTAAAATTTTGCACAGTCATTGTTTTTTCTTGATGAACTTGATATGAAGTTAAAAACCAATACATCTGAAAATAAAAATATCGAATTTGTAACTCTTCTCCTTTTAACTGCCCATTTCGGATTTTCAGCTCAAATTCAGCCAATAACTGATTTAATTCCTTAATTTTTCGGAATAAAGAAGATTCACTAATCATAAACTTAGTAGTTAATTGAACAATTGTAAATTCCTGATATTGAAATAAATAATCAATCAATTGGAACTTAATCGACGCCCGCACATAATCATCAATAATTTGGTTAATCGAAAACGTATCTGACATGTGAAACGCAATCCATTGTCCATCATAAAATAAAGAACATTCAGCTTCATATGGCTTTAAGTAATAACCCAACTCTTCTAAATCACTTTCTAAAGAAGCTTTTGAAATCCCCAGATAGTTCAACAGCTCACTATCTGCTATACGTCCACCAGCTAAAATTACTTTTTTTAAAATACCAACTTCTCTTGCCTCTTTTTTATCCAGTAATTCTTCAACTTTCATTGGCTTCACTCCACAAACCTGAAAAACCTAAATGATTCGTAATATCTAAAACTGTCGAAAAATAAGGATGATACAAAAAGTCCTTTTGATATAAGTCTTCAAGTGTCTGACCCATTTGAATCCCTAACGCTAAGGTATTAATTTTCTCCAAGATATTCGTCTTTGAAACTAGTTGAGCACCTAAAATTTTATGACTCTTTTTTTCAAAAATAATTTTACCGAAAATCGTTTGACCATCAGAAGCTAATGAACTTTTTTGCTGAACATGAGACACAGAAATTTCTTGTTCATAAAATAACCCTTCTGCTTCTGTTAAACCGGTACTTGCTATATAATAATCTGCTAATTTTGTGCCAATCGTCCGTAGCGAACCCACAAATGGCGTTGTTTGTTGCACTAAATTTTGTGCAACCACTAGACCTGATCGAACTGCGTTATTCACTAAAGGTATATAAAAAGATTCACTTGATAAACTGTATGGAACTTGAATACAATCACCTATGGCAAAAACATCCACCTGAGAAGTTTGCAGAAAATCATTGACGTAGACGGTTTGATCGGTATGTGTTTTAATCGTTTCATCTAAATAACGTAAATCAGGACGCACATTCATCGCAAAAACTGCGTTGTCACAAGTTTCTTGTGATTTTCTAGTTTCTAAAATAAGTCCCTCTTCTATCTCCGTTACTTTTTCAACCGTTTCTTCAAAATGAAAAATTATACCTTTTGCTTCCATTTCCGCTTGCACAGGCTGAATCATTTCTTTATCAAAATACTTAAACAATAAATAATCCATTTGTTCAAAAAGATGCACTTCTTTGCCTTGATTAATTAACGTATCTGCTGCTTCTGCACCAATTTGACCACCGCCGATTAACGCAATCTTTCGACTACTAGCCAATTGTTCAAGTGCTTCTAAAACACCCGGTAGAAACTTATATTTCAATACTTTCTCTGAATCACTGCCTTGGATTTTTTGTGACCATTGACTCGATCCTGTTGCTAAAATCAATTTATCATAAGAAAAATCATAGGTTGTTTCTTGCTTTTTACATTTCACAATTTTTTGTTTTGTATTCATACCGACTACTTCAGTTTCTGTTAACAAGCGAATATCCTGTGTGACCAATTCTTTTTCAGAAATAAATCGTGCTTCCTCAATTGGATTGATTTTTTCATTGAAATATAGATTGATACCACCTGGCAAATAACCTACCGTCTGCTGCCTCTCAACCAAAACAATCTCTGCCAACGAATGTTTTTTTCTAATGGCCAAAGCGGCTGAAACGCCCGCAAAAGAAGCCCCAATAATTACAACTTTCACACGAAGACCTTCTTTCTAATAAACCGTTTTCTTAAAGAATAACATAGGCGAAAGAAAAAGGTACAGAGAAATGCTAGAGTACCTGAATAGCTTATAAATCAACAAAAAATGACTGAGACATAACTCTATGAGTTATGTCTCAGCCACGTGGAACCCTGACAAATAGTGGATACAGAAGCAACCACTGTACTGTATTCAGATCACATTCAATTCCAGATTATTCCCTATTTATAATTCACTTATTTTTTCAAAAATTCTTGAATCGCTTCAGCATTTTGCTGTTCATCCAACAAAATTACACTACCGGAAGGTGTATCATCATCAAAATCCCATGATCCTTCAACTGGCACTGACAATGATTCCAACGGTTTGACTTTTCCTGTCAGAAAATCTTTTGCCAAATCAATTAACAAACTAGTCGGAACATTCGTGTCAATTCTACCAACTATTTTCCCTGCTACTTGAGGCAATTCCCAAAGTGGAATCAAATCTTTTGACTGTTCAATTAAAGCATCCATTACTTGTTGCTGACGTCTAATACGTCCGAAGTCCCCTTCTTCATCCATTCTAAAACGAGCGTACTGTAACAAGCTATTACCATCCAATGTTTGCTCACCTTTATGGATATCTACTCCATCTAGATTAATGTCTTTTTCTGAGTCAATTGTGACACCTTTAGGATACAATTCATCAATAATTTCACTGAATTCTTTGAAGTCTAAAATTACATAATAATTAATCGGCAGGCCAAAACTAGTGTTCAGCACTTCTTTTGTTAATTGTGCACCGCCATAGGCATAAGCTGCATTAATCTTATCCAAGCCGTGATCGGGAATGTTAACATAGCTATCTCGCATGATCGAAACCAATTTAGGTTGTTTCGTTTTTCCATCATAATGCGCCACCATTAACGTGTCTGAACGCCCTTGATCCTCGTCATCATCTCTTGAATCATTTCCGACCACCATGACTGTCAGCTCTTTATCACTTGATTGTTCATCCCCAGTAAAGTTTTGATTTTTTGTGGAGACTACTTGAGCTTGACTTTCTTCTTTAGCATGTTGAAATGAAACTGCCGCATAACAGCCGGCACTAATCACGACTAAAAGAATTGAGAGCAAACTAATGACAAGTATTTTTACAGATTTTTTCATTGTGAATTCCTTTCTACAACTCAATTGATTACTTGTATACAAGAAAATCCCTTCGCCAAGATCGCTCAGCGAAGGGAATAGATTACTGGGTACTAAAACATGACTTTTGTCATTTTATACGCTACCTAGATCTTCTCTTCGTTGAGTTTTAGCACTATATAACGTAAAAAGTCATACTTTTAGCTACTTTGAATAACGCCTTAATTCGACGGAATTTGTCCTACCCATGCCTGTCTTTCGACATTTCTGAGCAGTAGCCTATGTTTATATAGGAGCCTCACCTAACAAGTATTTAATTCATTGTAAACTATAAGCTTATAATAAGATAATGTCAAATTAAATTCGTTAATTTTGAATTAATAATTAAATATAAAAAAACGAAAAACTACTGTTTAAAGCAAATAAAAGGACATTTATTCCAAACACATCTTTGCTTTTTCTTAAATATTAACCCAAAATTCAATAACCACCCGTAAGTTAGAATAGTGTTAATAATGAAATTCCAACTAGGTTAAAAGCTAAAGTCCAATGCATCAATTGAAAAAATCGTTGTTAAAATTTCATTTACTTTAGCTGCCAAGCTCTCTTTATTAATTAGTTGATTATTTGTTTCAAGCTGATTTTTTTCATTTGAATAGGTCAAATAATCGTAATCTTCTTTAAGCGTTACTTGATAATCTGCTTTTTTAAATAAAATATAATCATCTAATACATCCATTTTATATTCTCGTTTATAACCATTTTCTAAAGCTATCGCCATGACAAGTGTGTTAACCGTCACTTCTTCCAGCGGGATTGAATGTTCATTTAAGGTCAATGTGTAGTTAACATCTTCGATAATTCCGCAAACATTGCAACCTCCATCAAGTAAATTAACTGTACTGCTGATTATCGCTTTTTCCATTGTTTCAGATCCTTTCTCTTACCTTCAAAAATCACTAATTCTATTATAACAAAAAATAATGGTTGTAACCTTAATATAAAAAAACAAAAACACTCTTTTTTTCCTTATCTTCTAAAGTTGTGTCTTGCTCACATACTTAACTGGCCTAAGTTGTCTCGTTATCGGAACAGGAAACCCCTGTACAGAATCGGGTGTCATTTCATAATCTCGAATAACCGAAGTATTAGTTTCATTTGAAAGAACCAGACTCTTCATTTTAATGATCGATATATTTTTATATCTAAAGTTTAAAATAAAACTGATTATCTAAGTCAGCCTTATTTTAGACTTTTTTGTGAATAAAATATCTTTTTCATATTTTTTTGTATTTAAAAATTAAATTTTTCCCTCTATCACACGTGTTATTTTTCCCATGGTAACGCCTCTCTCTTTTATGTCAAGTCAGTTCTTACTCCCAATTATTAAAAACGGAATCTTACTATTTGATAGTGAAACATCTTACATATACAAATAAATACTTACCTAAAATAAGTTATAATATTATAGATAACTAACATTTTCCTCAAAGCTAATTTTAGTTCTTTTAAAACATAGTTGTTATTAATTAAATCAAAAAAATAATAGGCATACCAATTCAACAAAAAAAAGCTTGACTATCATAAAAATAAAACATATTATTTAAAAGCAATTTAAAAACAACCAAAAGAAAGAGGAAACCATTATGAAAAACACACTAAAAAATAAGTCTGTAATAGCGGTGTTAAGTATTTTGTTGATTATCTCATTTTCATTATTCACATTAAAATCAGTCGCAGATAATGTCATTCTATGGGGTGGGGAAGATAATGTAGATAAACTCAATACAAACCTAGACCAATTGGATAGCATGTTAAATACAAAAGAGCAAAAAATCACAGATTTACAAGCTCAAATTAATCAAAGAAGTACCCAACTATCTCAAAATGAAACAGAATTAAACAATTTGAAAACACAAGTGACTAATTTAACAAACGAAAAAAATCAGTTACAAGGAAATATTACTTCCTTACAATCTCAAGTAAACAGCAAAACTGCTGAAGTCCAACAAAAAATTGCTGAATTACAACAGAAAGATGTCCAAATTCAACAAAAAATTGAAGAAGGCAATCAAAAAGAAGCCGCTAAACAACAAGAAGTTGATGCAAAAAATAGAGAAATTTCTACACTAAATCAAAAAGTTAATGATATTACTGTCGAAAAAAACAACCTTAAAACACAATACGACGATTCTCAACAAAAATTAGTGGAAGCTACAAACCAAATTTCTAGTTTACAAGATTATGTAAAAAAATTAGAAAAAGCTAGAAATGATGCAGCAACCGTTACAGCCAAATCAAACCAAATTGTTAATCAACATAAATAAGTTATTATAAAAACGGGAGAGTAACTGGGCATAACAATCTGGGTTATATCTATGTCAGCGAAATTCGATGATGAACGATACAAGGTACAAAATGTCCGTTGCTTCCTTTAATGCTCTAAGAATTGATGACTTAGATAATTGGACTAAAACCCGTACAATGCAAAAACAGATTGTGCGGGTTCTAGTCCGATTGCTCAAGTCTAAACGACTTTTATCACAACCTTTTCTCACGATATAAATTACTAGTGTCAGTTCTCGCTTTTCCAGACCACCTTTTACAGTCGAACATACACTTATCCATTTAAAGTTTTTGCAAAAAAAGCTGCTACCTTATCCATCATTTCACCTTTGACTAAATGGCCTTCGTCCACTCCAGTGATAAATTGACTATTTACCATATATGGTTCATCAGCATTTTCGTGATAAAATTCTTCCATATCTTCATATGGAATTTTAGCATCTTTCGTCCCATGCCAAAATAAAACAGGGCGTTGTGCAAGTGTTTCAGGTTTTTTAGACAGATCATAATGTGCTACCCAACTAAGTAATAATGGTAAATCTTCTGGCACATAAAAATCCATTTCTTCTGCTCGTTCCATCACTCGCTCAATATAACGTAAAGGTGCTGGTGTTCCCATCATACATGCAGCAACTTTGATCTCTTCGTGTTGAGTCAATAAAGCACATGTTGTAATTCCACCCATTGAAACTCCGCCGACACCAATTTTATCATTTTCTATTAAGCCACGTTTTTTAAAATAGCGGACTATTACAGAAAATTCAATAATATTAAATTGGATACTTGACCAAAACGTAACTGAAGGAATTGAAGATATCGCTCCTGTTTTACGTTCACCATGATTCATAGCATCTGGTAAAATCACACGTAACCCTTGATTAGCTAACTTTCTAGCTTGAGTTAATGATAACTCTTTTGCTGATTGCCAGCCATGATAGTAAATAACCAATGGTAATTTTTTATCCTTGTATTCATCTAAAACAACTTCCAATACTGGAATTTTTTTGATATAGCGGTGTCGAATGCTAATTTTCATCTATCTATCCCCTTTACTTTAAATTGGGCACTTAAAATTATTATACACTTCAACACCAATAGCGACTATTTTTCCGCTCCACTATGCACCACAGCTTCCTAATAAAATAATCCAACAGCCTTATCTAAATCGTTTTCTCCTTCTAATTCTCCTTTTGACCAACACTCTCATACGCAATAAAAATAATAAAGTGATCAGGGCTATTAGTGCACGAACAGTGACTAATTTAAGCCATCCAAAAATAGGATCATAATATGTATTTTCCTGATAACTTGCTTTAATCGTCTCTAAAGCTTCTGGAGCTACCTGAAAGCTCGTTTTACCGGCAGTTAAAATATCTTTAGCATTTGCATAATTTCCTAGTCCATCACTTGCTCTCAAATACATCTTTCCAGCTTGTCCTTGTCGCGCCAGATCAAAGCTAAATTTTCCATTTTCATTCGCAACAGCCTCTTGATAATGATACTCTTCATTATCAGTGTAAAACAATTCGATCTGATATGTATTTTGCGATAGCGGCATCTTTATTTCACCAGTTATGCGTTGGTTTTCTTCATCAAAATTTATTTCTGAGAAAAAAACAGTTGGCTTATCACTAGTTACTAAGTAAGGAACATTTATATAATGATAGGTAACTCCTTCTACTGAAATGAAACACAAGTCTGTCGAATAAACACCTATTTTTTCTGTCTGAACAGGCTTATTTTCATAATACATATCTTTAATTTTAATGTTATCGCGATAATAAATTGTCTCGATAAATTCACTATAAATATGTTTAGGACTATTTTGTATAAAACTTGCAAAAACCATATACGGGCTACTATCAAAAGAAAATTCTAAAAAAACTTCATCCTTTTTATTTGTAGCATTTGTTGTTTTTCCATCTAAAATTTGCTTACGAGCATAGCGACTACTTATATCCGTCAAAGCATCAAAATTTGCTGATAATGACTTTTGCACCAGCTCTTCTCCATAACTGATTTCAGACATAAAAACAACCACTACCCCAATAACCAACAACAATTTTTTCATAAAACGCCTCCAATTACCTTGTAACAAAAACAGCATAATAAGCACCTAGCAAGAACCTTCTCTCACAGAACACGCCCATTTACTATTAAATAACTAAAGTCACTTATTATACAGTATAAGGAAATATTGTCATATTGCAATATTTATTTATGAATTAATTGTTTTAGTCCAGATTTTAAGCCTAGTCTTTTAAAAGCAATTGATTATTTATATTCAAAAACTCACTTATATAATAACAACTTTTTCACAACATAATAAATAAAACAGAAAAAATAAATATTTTCAATCAGATTTCTTAGATTTTTTTAGCATATACCAACAAGTAATTAAACTGGTAAATGGCAGAATAAACGAAACACTGACACCTGATAATACAATAATCGTTAACTCTGAAACAAAAGCTTTTGAATTGATTACTTCGTACCAAGGAATACTTAAATCTTGATACCAGAAAATAAGAATAAAAGCACTACTAATAAATGCAAAAAGCAGCGTATTAACTGTTGAGTTTAGAATACTTCTAACAACCGTTAAACTTGAAGATAGCAGATCCTGAAACGCCAATTCTTTTTCTCTTCGATGATATAGCTCAAAGGTTCCACTAGCAATTGACATACTCCCATCAATTAACGCACCAGAGACACCTATAAACAAAACGGAAATACTTAGTTCGGAAAAAGAAATCGGTATTCGTAAATCCATCGACGAAAGCTCCTCCAATTCAAAATCTGTAAATCCATAAACAGATATTTGCTGCATTAACGGGATAAAAATCAGACCCAGCAATAATAGAAAAAAAATGATGCTATAAAGGCTAATTTTTGTTTTTTCATTCCATCCATTTACATAAATTAAAGTTATTAAACTATTAAATAGAATGTAGATTAACGTTACTAGATACAGCGATCCACCTAAGTGAAGCCAAAATAAGAACATCATAAAAAGTAGTAAATTAGCAAATAAACCACTCAAAATATAAAAAGAGGATTTTCCTGTAATAAAAATTGTTAAAAGAACGAAAATAATTGTCAAAATACCTAAAACGCTCATTCCATTTTCCTCCTTCCAAGATAGAAAATTCCTAAAGAAATTGGAATTGATAGTAAAATTCCAAAACCACCACATAGAACACGTAAAGCTTCCAGCGAAAAAAGCATTTCAACAGCGTGCGCAAACGGCCACCCATTAAATAAATAGAGTAAAAACATCGGAACACTACCACTAAAATAAGAACATATTAAAACATTTACCATAGTTCCACTGACATCAGTACCTACAGTTTTCCCTGACTCTACTAACTCAGAAAGAGTAATAAATCTGTTTTTAACTTCAATCTCTTCCAAAATAGAAAAAACAGAAACTACAGTATCTAAAGAAGCACCTATTGTCCCAATAAGTAGGCTAGATAAAAAAACAGGACGATAAGGTCTGGTCAATCCTTCCAGACTTTCAAACCGCAAGTTTTTATCCTGAAGCATTTCCATCGTAAAGTAACAAATCGAAAATGCCAATAAGATCGTTAAGATCGTTGCTAAAAACTTTTGCAAACTATTTTTTTGAATCCCTTCAATCAAAAACAAAGTAACTGCAACAGCAAACAGCATATAAACGATCATCATCTGCAACATTGGAAAACTGGGAAGTGTCCGATAATAGAACACCATCAAAAATAAAGCCCCGCTATTTAAAATTACGCTAATAAAAGTTGTTAAGCCGACTTTTCCACCTACTAATAATAAAGTAAGTAGTAATAAACTAATCATAAAAAAAACAAACCCATCCCGCTTTTTTTCAAGTACCTCATCTTCATTAAAAAAAACTTGATTTCCTACATTAAAATGAATACTCTCTGCTTCATTTTCTTGGTATGGAGCAATAAAAAAACGTTTCTCTCCTTGTTCCTCTCCATTTAAAACCGTCGCTTCAATTTTTTGACTATTCTCCTCAATGGTGACTCGGTTTATTTTTGCAATCGAATTAGGGTACAAACTAGCGCTATTGAATTGAATACCTATGCTTATAATAATAATCAAAGTAAGTCCTGTAACGCTTAAAATTATTTTTTGTCTCATACATCTCTCCTTTGATAAGTTCTTCATATAGTATATTAAAAAATGGCAGTGTAAAGAATTCATTTTTGTGTATTTTAATAAATTTTACAAGTTTTTTTCTAACTTTAAATAACTAGTATTTATGTTATTAAGTTCTGTTTGTCTGAAACAGCTATGAGAACAATTTTTTCTATGTTTGATGATTAAATGCTAACAAAGCATTTTAGTTAATCACTATTATTATAGAATATAAAAGAGCTAAACCCTCATATGATCGGGGTTTAGCTCTTTTATTAAAATTCTTATTTAGTTTCACGGTGTAAAGTAACTTTTCTTTCACGTGGGCAATATTTTTGTTTTTCCAAACGATCAGGATTGTTACGTTTATTTTTGCTTGTAAGGTAGTTACGTTCTTTACAAGAAGTACATTCTAAAGTGATGTTTACGCGCATGTTTTTCCCCTCCTATATCTGAATTCGTATTTCTAAGATATTTCTTAGCCTCAAATATCATATCATGTTTACTCATGAAATTCTACCCTTTTAATGAAATTTGTAAAGGAAAACTACTTTACAAATTTTATTGTGCCTTGTAATCAGCATACGCATCAATGATGGCTTTTACCATCAATTGGTTTGGACGAGTACTTTCACTAGTTAGATGCGGTAGGATTACACTAACAGCAACTTCTGGATTATCCGCTGGCGCATAGGCAACAACGTTACTATTGACAGTCACATGTTCACCAACGTTGGTTTCCGCCGTACCTGTTTTAGCAGCAATATCTAATTTAGCTCCCTGCATATAACGACCTGTGGTAAATACACCTGTTCCATGAACAACATCATAGAAACCATCTTGAATGATTTGCATTTGATCTGAGCTAATATTGACTTTATTAAGTTCTTCAGCTTTTTTCTCTTCTTTCAAATCACCTAGCGTACCATCTGATGTATTACCATAAATCCCTTCAACTAAACGCGGCGCAACACGAGTGCCTCCATTGGCTACTGTTGAAACATATTGTGCTAACTGCAATGCTGTATACGTATCATACTGACCAAAAGATAAATCGAGTAAATGACCTGGCATTGGAGCATATTGAGGATCATTAAACGCTGTATTAGAAATACCTGTTGATTCTCCTGGGATATCAATACCTGTAGAAACACCCATTCCGTATTCACCAAATGTTTTTCTTAATGCTTCAAATAATGTAGGATCACCTGTTTTGTATGGTAAAACCATGTTGTATTGATATTCTGTATTCATCATTCTTAACATCAGTTTCATCATGTAAGCATTCGATGAGTATTCTAACGCTTGTTTTGCCGTTAATGGTATTTGGTTTCCAGGTATCTTATTAAAGACTGAAGATTTCTGCTCACTTCCATAGATTTGAATTGGTTCATCTACTAATATATCATTGCCGGTAATCACACCTTGTTCATACCCTGCCGAAATCGTTGCTCCTTTGACAACTGATCCTGGTTCAAAAGCTTTATTAATTGTTGATAGAGGATTAGACGTAATTTCCTTTGTTTCAGGATCTCGATCTAATGCAACCATTGCCAAAACTGCACCTGTTTTAGGGTCCATTACAACCACATAGGCACCATCTGAATACTCAGCATTACCTGTGGCTAACAACTGATCGTATTGTTCACGAACAACTTGTTCAACTTTCTTTTGAAATTCTAAATCAATAGTTAGTTTTAAATTATCACCTTTTTGCCCTTCTGACACAGGTGTTTTTGTAACAATACTTCCGTTACTATCTATAGTAACTTCTGAAATTGCTTTTTGACCTTGTAGAACTGATTCATATTGTCTTTCTAAATAACTGGTACCCACTCGATCATTCATCTCATACCCTTTAGCCAAATACTCTTCGGCTTCTTCAGCTGGCAATCCAGATTTTTCAGAGGATACTTGACCTAAAATACTTCTAAGCTCATTATCTTGCGGATAATCACGATCCCAATCCATTCCTGTAGAAACACCAGCAATCTCTGATGTATGTTCACCAATTACGGCGATTTCATCTTGCGTTACGCCTTCATTTTTAATAAAAGCTGTATTCAATTCTTGAACTGAATTCATCCGTTTGAAAATAGTCGCAGCTTTCATCGTATTTTCGTCAAAAGCAATTTCTTCCGGAGTAACTTTTTCCACAGTTAATGTGTACAAAGTTCCTTCATCCGTAATCTTATTGCCTTTTTCATCCAGCTTATCTTGATCTGTTAAACGTTCTTGAGCTGCTTTTAAATGTTCTGGATCAGCTAGCCAGAAATCTTTTTTATCACGTTCAGTCAACTCATCTGCTGGTACATCAATTAATTCATTGACCTTATGAGCAATCGCTAACAGATCTTCTGTTTGAACTTTTTTCCCACGTGTATATGTAATAGCTAAATTGGCTTTATTTCCAACTAAGACATTGCCAGAAGCATCGTAAATTTGTCCACGCGGTGCATTGCTTTTGATTTTTAATGTTGAATTCTCTTCTGCTTTTTCAACATATTTTTGTCCATCTGCAATTTGTAAATAGCCTAACCGTACAATCAGCGCCACAAACAAACCGAAAATAACAAAAAATAGCAGGTTCAGACGAAACGGAATATGTGATTTCTTATTTTTTTGTGTCATTGGTTCTTCATTTTCTTTTTTTATTTTATCTAAAAATTTCATTCTCTTCATTTATCTTAGTCCTTCCATATCAGAAAAGTCTTGCCTCTCTATTGTAACTAAAAATTGCAAAAAAAAATAGAGGTAATCCTCTTACTAAGCAAATATTTAATTATTTATTGCAATAAAAAAGGAAAAAGCCAAAAAGCTATTTCCTTTTTTAGAACCGATTTAATTATCTACTGTAATTTGATACATCCGCTACCATACTGTCCACGAAGATATTTAAGTCAACCACATCTGTCTCTTTGCTGCCGTAACGGCGAATATTAACAGTTGCATCATCCATCTCTTTATCTCCGACAACAATTTGATAAGGAATTTTTTGTGTTTGTGACGCACGAATCTTATAACCCATTTTTTCGTTACGATCATCAACTTCTACACGTAACCCTTGTTCTTGTAGACGTTTTTTCACTTCATAAGCATAATCTGCATGTGCCTCAACGGATACAGGAATAATTGTTGCTTGAATTGGTGCCAACCAAGTTGGGAAAGCTCCTTTGTAGACTTCTGTTAAATAAGCAACAAAACGTTCCATTGTTGAAACGATTCCTCTGTGGATAACAAGTGGACGGTGATTATTTTCTCCATCTTCACCCACATAAGTTAAATCAAAACGTTCAGGTAAAAGCGCATCGATCTGAATTGTTGAAAGAGTTTCTTCCATCCCAAGTGCTGTTTTTACTTGTACATCTAATTTTGGTCCGTAAAAGGCTGCTTCACCTTCTGCTTCAAAGTAATCAATTCCAGCTTCATCTGCTGCTTCTCGAATCATTGACTCAGATCTTTCCCACATTGCATCGTCGTCAAAATATTTCTCTTTATTGTTAGGATCTCGTAAGCTTAAACGGAAGCGGTAATCCGTTACATTAAAGTCAGCATAAACCTCTACCATTAATTTTAGCGTACGTAAAAATTCATCTTTAATTTGATCCGGACGAACAAAAGTATGTCCATCATTTAAAGTCATTTCACGGACACGTTGTAACCCTGACAGGGCACCAGATTTTTCATAGCGGTGCATCATACCAAGTTCAGCAATTCTAATTGGTAATTCGCGATAACTATGGATATCATTTTTATAAACCATCATATGGTGAGGACAGTTCATTGGGCGTAAAACTAACATTTCACCATCTCCCATATCCATTGGCGGGAACATATCTTCATGATAATGATCCCAGTGACCGGATCTCTTATAAAACTCAACATTGGCCATAATTGGTGTATAAACATGTTGATAACCTAAGCTAATTTCTTTATCTGTAATATAACGTTCAATTGTGCGGCGAATTGTTGCACCTTTAGGCAGCCAGAAAGGTAAACCAGAGCCAACATCCGGGTTTAACATAAACAGATCCAGTTCTTTTCCTAACTTGCGGTGATCGCGCTCTTTTGCTTCTTCACGCATTTTGATAAACTCTTTCAAATCTTTTTTATCAAAGAATGCTGTTCCGTAAATTCGCTGCATCATTTGGTTACTAGAGTTCCCTCTCCAATAAGCTCCTGCCACTGATAACAATTGGAATACTTGAATACGTCCAGTAGACGGCACATGAACCCCACGGCATAAATCAACGAAATCGCCTTGATCGTAAACAGTAATTTCTTCATCTGCTGGAAGCTCAGTAATTAATTCAACTTTATAAGGATCGTCTGCAAATAACTCTAATGCCTCTTCTTTTGAAACAACTTTGCGGACAATTGGATTATTTTCCTTAACGATTTTCATCATTTCTGCTTCAATAGCTGGTAAATCTTCTGCTGTGATTTGATTTTCACCATTATCAGTATCATAGTAAAAACCAGAATCAATAGCTGGACCAACACCAAATTTGATATTTGGGAATAAACGGCGTAACGCATTCGCCATTAAATGAGCAGTTGAATGACGCAAAATTCCCAATGCATCCTCATGATCTGGTGTAACTATTTCAAGTGAACCATCGACTTCGATTGGACGAGATAAATCGATTAAGATTCCGTTTAATTTACCTGCTAATGCTTTTTTCGCTAAACTGTTGCTGATGCTTTTCGCAATATCTAAAGTTGAAGAGCCTGACTCAAATTCTTTAACTGCACCATCTGGAAAAGTAATTTTTATTGACATATTTGTTTCCTCCTTAAGAATGTTTATGATTGAAAAGATTTTTTACTTTGGATAGAATAACTTTTTTTGCTGTAGAATGATTTTACTTGCTGGCGGCTGTTCGACAATTACCTCACCAAAATTGCTCGTAACGTTTCAATTCTTTGAGTTTTAATTCTTATAAATTGATACGATCTTAACGAAGTGCTTTGATTCAGTAGTATGGACACTTCGCTCGGCTATGCTCACCAAGTACTGTTCATCATCTGCTCTGGTGAAGCCAGTCGCAGTCCTTCAACTCTTAAAGCTTTAGCTCTTAGAAATTCATGCAATCGTAGTGAAGTGCTTTGATTCAGTAGTATGGATACTTCTCTCGACTACACTCGCCAAGTACTGTTCATCATCTACTCTGGCAAAGCCAGTCGCAGTGATTCACAGCAAAAAGTCCCAGCATCTGACTTGTCAGATACTAGGACGAAAAGTTCGTGGTTCCACCTATTTTTAAACAAAGCAAATAGCCTTATTCCTTAAGCGTATTAACGGTACGACCGCCTTTGTTTCAACAAAGGTTTCGAAAGTGGTCATTCCTTGTGCTAGTCTAGAAGATTTTCAGCCAAGATCTTCCTCTCTAAAAACAGCTTGCAAGTTCAGTTGTCTTTCTCATCAATCATTTATGAATTAATTTAAACACTTCTTGAAATAAAAAGCAAGCACTAAATTTAAAAGACTTACTTTTTCCACTCGCCACCTTGAGCATAACGATCTTTTTTTAGTTCATTAACAATAACATGGATGTTTTCTTTTGGGGCGCCAGCGTTTTTCGCTACAGCTTCTGTAATGTCTTTGACCATATTGGCTAACTGTTCTTCGCTGCGTCCTTCAATTAATTCTACATGGATAAATGGCATGTTTTCTCCTCTTTTCACTTTATTATTATCTACAGTTTAAACAAAATACCTAGAATGAACAATACCTATCACATCTTGCCTGCACGTAAAATAAACATAGAAGCCGCTTGATTCATAAAAAGATTCTCTCCGTGATAAAATGTTCGACTAATTGGTAAGTGAAAACCAATATCTGTCATTTTTTTCTTCAACTCTGTTTGAGAAAATCCATTATGAACTTTCTCGTGGTTAATTTTTTCATTTTTATCAAAGTCAACAATTAAAATTGTTCCTTGTGGATTCAGCCGATTGTACAAATCTTGCAGTACTTTTTCAGTATTTGGAACATGAAGCAAAACTAGGGATACAATAATTACATCGGCTTTGACCACCGTATTTGATCCATCAGCAAAATAATCAGCAATTACATGAGTATTTTTCAAACCCGTTGCTTCAATTTTTTGATTAACAATCTTAAGCATTGCTTCAGCTGGATCAACTAACTGTAATTCTTTAAATTTTTCGGCAAGTGGTAAGCTAATTAAGCCCGTTCCACAACCGTAATCAAGAGCTATTTTTTCTGAAGTATTTATTCCTATCAATTCTTTTTGAACTTCTTTAATAATGATATCTGCTAACTGGATTTGTTTTGGTGAGTCGTAATGATCTGCAATTTTATTGAAAATATTCATTGGCCCTTCTCCTTACTTTCTTAGTAAAAAAAGAAGTCCGGCTGGACTCCTTTTTTAAATATAATTTTAAACTGGTTCACCGTAATCAACTGGTTTATCAAATTCTCCTGGCGCATCATCGTAGATATGGCCATAGACAATAACTGGCATACCAGCGTAAGCTCCATTGAAAATTTGAGCAACTGCTTCTCCCGGTGTATTGATACAACCGTTACTACCGAAATTAGTTTTATACGCTTCTTTGTTACCAAAGTATTCAGCTTTGTAGTCAGCATCATGAATACCAATTTGAGTAACTACACCACCGTAACTCTTCAACGGCATCCAATATTTTACAGGTACGCTGTATTTTGAGCCATCAAGCATTTCACCTTCTAATTTTGTATCAGTATCTTTATACAAAATTGTATGGAACCCGGGAACTGTAGCTGTTCCTTTATTATAACGTCCAGTGATTACATCAGTTTCAACGACTTTAACGCCACCTTTAAAGAAATACATCTTTTGATCGTTTAAATCAATTTCTACGTAATCTTTATCTACTGTTTGCGATTGATTCACATCACCATCAATAGGTACCGTAATCGTTTCTTCATCTTTATCACTGTTCATCGCTTGAACAATCAAATCTCTCGTTTGAGGCATATTAATATCCCAGCCGTAACTGCCATTATTTTTATACTTAGTAGTCACGCCATGAACATTTTTGAAAATAATCGGTTTAAAAATTGTTCCGTAATTTTGGTTCGTTTGTTCTACCCAAGCATACACTTTGTTAGAGTCAACATTACCAGATGTATCCATAAATGATTGTAATTCTTCTTTAGTAATTGGCAATTTTTCACCATTAATATCCAGCGTAATTGCTTTATTTTCTTTCTTAGACATTACAGCTAGTTTTTCTTGAAGACCTTTGTCATCTTTAGTTACTGCTGGTTTTTGGTAGAATTGTGTAACATCGTATACATAGTTGCCTTTGTTTTGCTCAACATCTGATAAAACTTGATTCATCAATGCTTCCTTATCAACTGTTGTGCCTGTCTGTTCAGCAACAATTTGGTATTTCCCGTCAACTTTTTCAATTCGTGCATCTTGACTTGGTGTACCTTCTTCAAACGTCAATTCATTTAAACGATTTTTTAATTCAGTTTTGAAATTTTCATTAATTGGTAGACTGATTGAGCGATCACCAATATTTTGTTTTAGATACTCCTCTGTAATCTCATATTTTTCAGGTAATGCTATTTTCTCTTCTTTACCATTTACTTTGATAATCACATCTTCAGAGTTATTTAGTTCATCTAATTTTGCTTTGGCATCTTTCGCATTCAACATACCGATATCAACACCATTTGCTTTAGCAGTGATAAAGAAATGAGACTGAAAATAGAATAAACCGCTGGTAAATACTAGTGCCAAACAAATCAGCAAACCGACTACTGGGACTAACCATTTTGATTTTTTCTTATTAGAATGGTTTTTATTATGAGGTGTACGTGTATTTTTTTCCGAGCGACTGACTGTTTCTTCATTTTCCATTGAGCTATCTTCCTTTATCATGATTTATATTTTATTTGACCCTCTGAAGAGTTGGCGAATTTATTTATCTTTTTTCTGGACAGATCAATTTTTCTGCCTTAGAAGCAAGTGTAGTTAAATTTTCCAAATTCTTCAATTATTTTGCCTACAATATAAGAAAAAAACACGTTTTTATGTACAATAATTGCTTTCTCACTTTTATCTCATTTACAGGCTTCGCTACTTCTAAAAATTAGAACAGCATAGATATTATTCTACCACACATAGGGGATGAGAAAAAAGACCATTTGCCAATATCTTTTACTAAATTTTAGATATTTATGATAGTTTTACAACAATTACTTTATTTACAAGCTTTATTCAAAATGATTATTACAAAATAATTAAATACGAAATCATACTTTTTCTTAAAAACGTTAAAAAAAAGTTAAATATAGCCTGTGTTGTACACTCTATGTCATTGATCTAATACACTTGTTTAAGAAAGGTTGTGTGGTATATGAAATGGATTAAACGAGCACCGTTTATTATAGTTGGCTTCGGGGTTGTTTATGCTAGTATAATTTTTTTACTGATTTTAAGCGGAACAAAAGAATCCCCCTCCTCCAAACCAGATACGGTTTTGATTCTTGGTGCTCAAGTTAAAGGAACAACAAAAGAGAATGCTTATCCCAGTACTGTCTTAAAAGAACGGTTAGATACAGCTCTCGTTTATTTAAATAAACACCCCGATGCAACAGTAATTGTCTGTGGCGGACAAGGTTCAGATGAACCAGATAGTGAAGCAAATGTAATGGCGGAATATTTGATTAATAAAGGCATTCCTAAAGCCACTATTTTAAGAGAAGACACTTCTACTCGTACAAAAGAGAATATTCAAAATGCGCAGGAAAAACAAGCTTTAGGGAATACTGTTATTGTAACAAGTGATTTTCATATGTATCGTTCAATGTTATTAGCAAAACGTCTTGGTATCACTGAGGTTAGTGGACTTCCAGCGATTTCTAAATCATCAGCAAAGTTTAAAACTTATGTAAGAGAAGTCGTTGCTTTGGGGTACGGTCTGATTTTTGATCATTAGATTTATGTAAATAACGGTGACATGTTAGGATCGCCAAGTATTGTTCATCATCTGCTCTGGCGAAGCCAGTCGCAGTGATTCACAATAAATACCCGCCCTTTGGGGAAGGGCGGGAAAGGAGTTAAAAATGAAAAAGTGTTTTGTTAGGGTTGTTTGTTTTGGTATGTCTTTATATTACTGAATAACTGTGAAGGAATTATGATGTTTTTTCTTTATTTTTGGTAATTTTATTTGTATTTATTTAAAAAAAGCAATTCATTCTTTCTCATATGGATTTTTTTATAAATAGTTAGCGATCACTTTTTTTGATTCGTTGCTTTAATTTATCATATTTAGCTTGTTGTGCGGCATGTTCTTTTTTCATCTTTTTTTGAAAATAATAAATAATTCCAATGATTACTACTAATAAAACTACCACGATAACTGCTACAGTAACCCAAGGAAATGAGTTTTTCTCAGGTGGTAAATTAACTGCTGAACTGTTGTATTCTTTAGCTTCTTTTTCTTTGATGGTAAATTTTTCCTCCCAAGTCCAATCTTTGTACCCATCATTTGCTTTGAGTTTTACTGTATAATTCCCTGGAATAAAAGCTTGCTCTTTTAAATCAATTCGATAATTGAAATTGGTATTTGGCGCCATCGTTAAATCTACTTGATGATTTTCATAGCGCGGTTTTTTCTCATTTTCATAATAAAGCTCTCCATCAACTTTAAGTTTTTTTATCATTGCTGCTTGTTTATTTTGTATATTCATAATAACAGCATTATTTCCATTAATTTGAGTTGCTTCAACGTTATTTAAAGCCAATTCAGGCTTAACTTCTTTATCTGTTTCACTTAGTAAAACCCCAACTACATATGAAAAACGATTCCCCACTGCTACAGAATCACCCTTTTTAGCATCTTCGGAACCATCGTCTTTTTGTTCAAAGTAAAGCCCGCCTAAAATATAACCATCAAAAGATTCCTTTGGCATTGTTACCACACATTCTATCATTTTTTTAGAATTTGCAGGAATAGTGATTTCTTCTGACATTTCAGAAATTTCACTAAACGTAACCGCTGCTGATGAATCTTTCTTAGTCTCTTTATGTGAATAATCTGTAATGCCATTATCATTGGTAATCGCTGAGTTTGCTGATGTAATAACCGTGACATCTTTATCTGTATCATTAGTTAATTCCACGCTTAATTTTTCAATAGCTCCTAGTTTTACTCTTAAATCAAAATAGCTTATATCTTTGCTACGCTGGCTCTCAGGTAAAATAGCTCGAACTGAAAAATCCAATTCTCCTGCTTGAGCATTCATTCCTACAACAAATGAAACACTAAAAAAAATAATTGCTAAACAAATAGTACCCAGCCGATTTTTCATGATTTAGACTCCTTTAAAAACAGATTTTTTTCTTTAAACCAGATCTTAATAACTGGAAAAGAGCACGATTCACAATTGAATGCACTCTTTTCCCATATGATTTAATCCTCTATTGATTTATTTTAATTATAATGGTGTATCATCTAAAATCCAGTTTAGTGTTGTTTTGTATTGAACGTTTGTTACTTTTGCTGTTGCTTGCGGTACAGATAATTGAACACCTTGAGCTGCAGTCGCGCCTGTACCAAAAGCTAATGTCCAAGTACCCATTCCTGTTGAGACCGCTGACGTTGCTACTCGTGAAGTTGCCGTCCCTGTTGGATCAAGTGTCGCAGCTATAGTAACTGGCGCCAAAGCAACTGATTGAGTTGAATTTGTAGTAGCAGCTACTAAAGTCAGAGCAGCATTAGTTAAAGTAGACGGTGTTGCTCCACCAGTTGTAAATTGACCATTTTGTTTTACTGATAATTTCCAACCTAAATTCAATCCACGTTTATCAGTGACTTGGGCATAGTTTGGAACATTAATTAAATCACCAGCGCCATTTTTGACTTTATCTAACTGAGCGTAGTAAGTCGCAGCACTTGCTTTGATTTGTTGCGAACCAAAGTGAAAGTTAGAAATATAGTCAATACTTAATGGTCCTGCTGTACCAGCTTGATGAGGATCATCTGGATTAGCTGTTACTGTTTGTGTTGGATCGGTTGGATTAACTGGTGATGTAACTGTAGTATCTTGTAAAAATGTGATATCAGCATTAGATGTCATTGCCCCTGCTTGTGCAGCTTCTACTGAACTACTTCTAAGCAGGCTAAATGAAATCAATAAAGCAGAGACAGACAACGTACCTATAAATAGCTTTTTCATTTTAACTTCCTTCTTTCCATTTTTTTTATTTTAACTTCCTAATTTTAAGAAGTAAAAACCAACTTTACAAAGGTGCATCTGACAAAATCCATTGTAGTTGCGCAGTGTATGACTCGTTAACATTGATATTTACACTTGGTGAAAGCTTTAAGAACAATCCATTTTGTTGATTCCATGTAAGTTCTACATTATTGTCATCTGGTGAAGTATAGGCATAAATCTCTGAAGCTACTGTTGTTATTGGATAATCTTGCCCGCTTTTTCGGTAAACAAACGCCTGATTAATCGTTTTGTTGGTCGTTGTTGATTTCATTGCCTGACTCTCTCTAACAAGTAAATGCCATTGACTTTTAGCCACTCTGCCATCTGCAATAATTAAGGAAGCATTAACATTACTTGGTGCATATGTTGTTGTTTGACTGGGAACTGCGATGTTCTTAAATGAAACTTGTGTTGGTGACTGAACAAATCTTAGCAAACCGCTTTTAACCGGAACTGAACTAGAACTATTTTGAGTAGTAATTGCCGCTCCGCCGGCATCGCTTCCGTCAATCAAACTTGGAAAAACAAGTGTTTTATCCGCCATATCATCAGTTATTACAGCTGTATATTGTAAAATAAAACTTGTATTAGCTTCAGTAAAATTATTAGCAGTCAACGTATTTTGATAATACCAGTATTGAGTATTTGTATTAATATCAGTTAAAAGTTGCGTACCCACAATTGGTGTACTTACTCCCGCAGCCGTTTTTTTGGTTAATGTCGCCAAACTAAGTTGGTTTAGCCCTTGAGGAATTGATGCTTTCAGTATTTGATTTTTCCATGTTGCAGACTGATTATTTAATGTCACAGTTAATGTGAAACGAACACTTTGACCTGTTACAGTAGATGTTGCTGCTTCCCAGTTTCCCTGAGCATTTTTTCTTTCAATTGTTTGAGTCATCGTTAACTGAGGTTTTAAGTATGGAACTGATTGAGTAAAATCACTACTCACTAAAAGTGGTAATCCTGTACGATTGCTAATACCTTGAACCCACAATTTTACAGACTCGCCGCCTTGAAAAGTTGGTAATCCTGAAAATTGAAAACTTCCATTTGCATTTAACGAAGTACTATATGTCGTACCTCCATTAATCTGTAATTTTACTTGATAAGTCCCAGCTGCTGTTTGTGCAGCTGTTCCAGAAAGTTGATTACTGTTACCAACCGCTGAAATTGAAGTTACCGGTTTGATTGTCCAATTTACTGGCTGCACAGTCGAAGGTTGGCTTTGGATATAATCTGTATTAGTTTTCGATCGAGCAAAAACTACTGTTGATACAGTATCACCATATTCTATGGCGGATGCTAAAGTAGCGTTAAAATTCCCAGAACTATCAACTGGGACATTGTTGATAATAGTTGGTGTAGTTGTCCCATCTATATGGTTGATTGTCAACTGAACAGTATAATTATAGCCACTATCTTGAGTCTGTTGAATTGAGCCTGCTAGATTTGTTTGTAAATGCTGCAAAGGAGTTGTAAGCACTGCTGGTGTTACTCTGGGTACAGGATATGTCCCTAAGGTCAGTGGGTTTTTATTGATGGTACCTGTCCTCGTATTGTTACCAATGATGATGCTAATCGCACCTAACCCAGTTCCTACATCACTAAATGTTCCCCTGATAGGATAATTTGTCCCATTTGTTGCGGCGGGTACTGTAATTCCTTTTTTATACATTGCGCCTACGTCAAAACTCATTTTTACAGACCATTTAGTTCCTGGTAATAAAATCAATGAACTTGTTGGAAATGTGACATACACTGAACTATAACTGCTACTATAAGACAAACTAACAGCATTTGTCGTACTATGGATATCTTGAGTAGCTGTTCCAGGATAAGTAACAGTCCCAGTAAGTAAAGCTAAAAAATCTTGCTGCTTCGTTGTATTATTATTAATTTGATTTGCAATTTCTGGCGGTAATTGGATAATAATCATTGGCTTATCATTAATTGCCAGACCTAATAAAGTAATACTATAATCATATGAAATTGTGATTATATCTTGACCATAAGTTCCGCTAGCAATCGAGCTGCTAATTTCGCTATTACCAATAGAAACGGTTCTTGTTTGCGGACCACCCGATGCTGTGTCGTTATTCTCTATATTATTTTTTGGAAGTGTAACAGTATCGGAAGTTTGAGTTTCACTACTAGCTGTTATTTGATTTGTCGTCGATTCCATAACTGTTTTAGCAGACGATTCTTCAGTAGTTGTTTGAATCGTAGATGTTGCTTCTTGCGCAGCAACTTGATATGTTTTCGTCCAGAAAAAACCCAAAGCTAATGCAGCTAAAAACAAAACAATCCATTTTCTCCTCACTTTTGTTCCCTCCTCAACTACTAAACTAACAAAAATATTTTAAACGATTTAATTTATATTAATTAGTTATTATTTTACTGTTCAATTATTTAATATAATAAATTAATTTTATACTCTCCTAAAAACAAAGTAAAATATTTGTAGCTATAAATTCCTAAAAACTTTCTATAATCATTTTTAATGATAAATAAGTTCTCATAACCAAAATATTATTTATATAATATATTTATCTGTATATTTAAAATACTAAGAATTAAAGAAATTAGCAATTAATTGGATCGATATATTTTACTTTGTCAATTACTAATAATTCATTTCTAAGATAAGGTTATCTTATTGAACAAAAAACAATTTTTATCTTTCATTTTTATGGTTTTAAAATTCTAAAAGTAAAAAATATTATTATTATTCGCTGTTTTTCTCATTTTTTTACAAAAAAAGCTAAATGTTTGAGAATTCAGTTCAGAAGTGTTATTATACTAATGTTCTTAGTTTTTTCATATTGTGTTTCCCTTCATATAGTGTGTGTATGAAGGGTTTATTTTTGTTTAAATCTTCTTAACTTGATTAGATAAAAAAAGAACCCTGATTTTATCATGGGTTCCACGTTCACTTATTCACCTAAATCAACATTATGATAAACCTTTTGAACATCATCAAGGTCTTCTAAAACATCAATCATTTTTTCAAATTGTTCTAAGTCTTCTCCAGTTAATTCTACATCATTTTGCGCAATCATTTCTAATTCAGCCACAGAGAATTCTTCAATACCTTTTTCTTTTAACGCTTCTTGAACAGCATGTAAATCTTCTGGTTCAGTATAAACAATGATTTGACCATCTTCATCAGTGACGTCGCGAACATCTAGGTCTTTTTCCATTAGATATTCAAGAACTTCATCTGCATCGTCTCCAGCAAATCCTATAACACCTGTATGGTCAAACATGTAAGCAACAGCTCCACTTACACCCATATTACCACCATTTTTACCAAAAGCTGCACGAACATCAGAAGCTGTACGATTAACATTATTTGTCAAGGCGTCAACAATGACCATTGATCCGTTTGGTCCAAACCCTTCATAACGTAATTCTGAATACTGCTCATCGCCGGAACCTTTGGCTTTTTCAATCGCCCGGTCAATAATATGTTTTGGTACATTATATGTTTTTGCGCGCTCGATAACAAACCGCAACTTTTGGTTTGCCTGAGGGTCAGGATCACCCGATTTTGCTGCTACGTAAATTTCAATCCCGAATTTTGCATAAACTCGACTGTTAGTTGCGTCTTTGGCAGCTTTTTTCTCTTTAATATTTGCCCACTTACGACCCATATTCTCACTTCGCTTTCATTCATTTGTATTTTGATTATAGCACCTTATTTATTATACTTGCCAATTGCTCTTTTGTTAAGTGTTTTTTGCTTTTAATGAGAACGGAGCGGAAACCTGCCGAAACTTTGTTCTGTAATTTTTTTATCCCCAAGTTGATAAATTTGATTCGCACGAATATCTAAAGATAATTGGTCATTGACACTTTTGGAAATTTTTGTGATCACTGGCAGCTCAAATGTTTTCTTCTTTTCGTTTAAAAAATCTTGACCGTTTTTGTTAAAGCCCAATACATGAAGGTAACTATTATTCCAAGATGCTGCTATTTCTTGTTGACTTACATTAACTAGCAGATAAATCGCTAATCGTTGTAGACGAGTCCAAGTATAACGTTTTGTTTTGGCTAATTCCATAAATGCTGAAAAAGAATCTGCTTTTTTAGCCGCCTCTTTTAAGCGGTATTCAATGCCTTCTTTCATTTGGTAAATAGCTTGCAACTCTTCAGCCGTACTGCTGATTAATTTATATTTTAACCAAGGCCAATAGGATTCCCATGCTACTTTTGGTTGAAATTCCAAGTCTACCAGTACTTGATTAGGCAAAACTGGTTTGATTTTCGTTAATTCCCCTGAAAAAACGGCTTTTCTAATAGCTGTGGCACTGGCAAAATCTTTATAAACTGCCAAATCATGATATCCAGCTTGTTCTCTTTTTAACGGGTACAAGGTCATCGGATTTTGATAATTTGCATTTTCTTTTGCATAGCTTAATCCTAAAATATGATTAGGTGAAGAAAAATCCAAGTTTGTTTCTGGATGTAACATTCTAAAGACTTCAGTCATCTGCTGAGGATAACTCATCCCATTATTTTTAATTTTTTGATATGCCTGATTAATTTCCGCTTGATGAGTATTTACAAAGTCACCAAAAGCTTCATAGGATATTTCCCCTTGATTATCCGTTCCAAAGCAAAGCGAGTCACATTGCATTGCCTGCAATAATTTCATTCCACCTTTAGCAAAATAGTCAGCTGATTGTACTGCATATGCGAAAGGTAGCTCAATCACCAAATCCACACCGTACTTTAATGCTTCAGCCGTCCGTGTCCATTTATCTATAATTGCTGGCTCACCCCGCTGTAAAAAATTACCGCTCATTACCGCAATTACAACATCTGCTCCACTCAATTCTCTAGCCTTCTGGGCATGATACTGATGCCCATTATGAAAAGGATTATACTCTACAATAATACCGCAGCTTTTCATACTCATTCCCCTTTAGCTGAATCCAATTTGTCAAAACTAATCATACCATGTCCTCACAAAAAAAGGATGATCCAAAACTAAAAAGCTTTGTCCCATCCAAATTTATTATTTTTTACAAACAAAGAACCAGCGCTTACTTTCTTCTGTTGGAACTTCATCAGTAAAGTCTGCATAAACTTCCACATCCATAAAACCAGAACTTTCCAACATCATCAAATAATTTTCCATTGAATACGTTCTTTCTTGATGAAGTTCGTCTTGTCGAATAAAGGTCTCATCACTGCCGTTTTCTTTCACAAAAAAAGTCAGGAAATGTTCAATACTGTGTTCTTTTTCACCCGGATAACTATCCCATAAAAAAGCAAATTCTTCTGTTTGGTAGTGATAGCTGTACTCTGGGAAAACTTTTTCAATCTGATGAACAGAATGCACATCAAAAATGAATACACCTTCCTCTTCCAAAGCTTGATAAACATCATCAAAGACTTGTTGAACCTCTTGACGGTTAGCCATGTAACACAATGAATCGGAAAAACAAGTAATTGCATGATATTGGCCCATCTCAGATAGATCCATCATATTTCCTTGGACAAACTGAATCTGTACTTCTTCTTCAGCAGCTCGTTTACTAGCCATTGTCAACATTTCTTCAGACAAATCTAAGGCAGTTACAGTAAAACCCGCTTTCGCAAAATCAACCGCTAATGCACCCGTTCCGCAAGCCATCTCTAAAACATCTTTTTTCCCTTCAGGTAAATGACGCTTCGAAAATGCCAACCACTGATCGTACAAACTATCATCCATTACTTCATCGTATACAAATGCAAAAGTTTCGTAAGCCATTTTACTCAACCCAAGCGTGTAGATCAACCATTGGAGCATCAGACCAAAGTTTTTCTAAGTTATAAAACCCGCGTTCTGCTGATTGGAAAACGTGGACAATGATATCGCCTAAATCGATCAATACCCATTTTCCCCCGTCTTTTCCTTCGATTCGTTTCACTTCTACATCTGCTTCTTCTACTTTTTCAATAATTTCTTCTACAATAGCGTTAATTTGACGTTCACTTGCTGCTTGACAAATCATAAAGTAATCTGCTAAAAGTGAAATTTCATGTACGTCTAAAGCGACAATTTCCTCTGCTCTTTTTGAATCAGCTGCTTTTACAGCGATTTCTAAAATCTGTTGACTATCTATGATGGTTTCCCCCTGTTTTCTTAAATTTTTTTTATTTTGATTCAATTCATTATTTCTTTCCTGCCACCCAATAATTATAGGTTTCTATAGTTTTAGGATAAATTTGTTGTTCCTGCTCAATTAAATGTTGTAACGTATGTTTGGTTTCATAGGCTACTGCTTCGTCCAAATCAATTAAAGCAAGTTCACGCGCTTCTTTTACTCCTGGAAAATTTCTGCCTGGTTCAATGTAGTCAGCGACATAAATAATTTTATCCAACAAACTCATTTTCTTAGCGCCTGTCGTATGCAATCGAATAGCTTCTAAAATTTCTTCATCATCAATGCCTAATTCGCGCTGCACCATGCTAGCTCCGATTAATCCATGCCAAATTGCGTTTCCATAATTCAACAAATCTAAATCATAACCATCACGTTGAATGATTAGTTCAAATTCTTCATCCGGACGTTCTTTTGCATAGTCATGAGTGAGTGCAGCTATACTTGCTTTTTCTTCAGAAGCACCGTATTTAGCAGCTAAAGCAACAGCCATCTCTTCAACACCCAGCACATGCTGAAATCTTCGTTCGCTCATATGCATCTGAACTTCCTGCATTAATTCTTCTCTTTTAAATGCTGTGTATTTCCCGCTAAAGTTCATCCAGATACAGCTCCTTTTCCTTTATATAGTGTATCACACTATCTGGTAATAAGTAGCGCACCGAGCAACCATTTTTAACCTTTTCCCTTATCAAAGTTGAACTAATATCCATCTGCGGAACATCAACCCAAATAATTGGATATGGCGTAATTGTTGCATAATTGGGCCGACGAATGCCAACAAAGTTTGTTAATGTCATTAATTCATCAATTTTGTACCACTTTGGTAAATATTCTACCATGTCTCCGCCAATGATAAAATAGTAATCTGTATCTGGATTATTTTGCGTCAAAGCTTTCATCGTATCATACGTATAACTTTTGCCTTTACGCAACAGTTCAATCGGCTCAACAGCTAAATTTTTATTATCCGCGATTGCCAGTTCAAGCATAGCAAGGCGATGAGCTCCTGCTATGGTCTTTTTTTCATCTACATGAGGCGGCAAATAAGTGGGCATCAGGTAGACTTTATCCAAGCCAAGCTGTTGCTGTACTTGATCGGCCATCACTAAATGAGCCAAATGAACGGGATTAAAATTTCCACCTAAAATTCCTACTTGTTTACGCTTTTGAAAAAGCTTAGCTTCTTCAACAATTACTTGTGCCTTTAATGCAGCATTCGTATTTGTCCCCATTTTATTACCTCCAAGGTTTAAATTGCTTTAACTTCTTTAGAGATCTTTTGATATTTTTCTTTTGTTGATGGTTTAAATAGTACTAAAACACGACCTATAATTTGGACAATATCACAATGAATCTCAGCTTTCAATACATCCGCTACATCTTCTGCAATTTCATCTGTATTTTGTAATAACGTTACTTTAATTAACTCACGTTTTTCAAGCGCTTCGTTGATTTGAACAGTCATTGCAGAATTCAAACCACCTTTGCCTATTTGAAAAATCGGTTGTAAATGATGCGCTTGACTACGCAAGTAACGCTTTTGTTTTCCCCTTAAATCCACTAAATTTCCTTCTCTCTATTTTCACTTGTATTAAATCAATGCTCTTCTTCGTAAAACGTCGACTCCTTTTGGTGCCCAACCAGCAACCACACAAGGCTCTGTTACGGTAATCCAGCCTAAACCAGCAAATACAATATCTGTTTTTTCCTTAATAGAAAATTCAAACCGGACAAGCTCAGGAAATTCTGCTACTTCATCTGGACGTGGCGGCTGTAGTAAGCCCCCTACATGTTTTAGATAGAATTCATCGGCTTTGACTAATTTTGTGCGATGAATCGATAAATCATTCGAAACATACGCAATAAATGAACTACGCTCGCCTTGGATAAAATCAAAGCGCGCTAAGCCGCCTAAAAACAGTGTTTGTTCAGGATTTAACTGATAAACTTTGGGTTTAATTTCTTTTTGAGGCGCAATGATTTTTAAATCTTTTTTGCCTAAATAATGTGCCATCTGATGGCGGTGGATAATTCCCGGTGTATCAATTAAAAAATGACCGTCATCTAACGGAATTTCAATTTTATCTAAGGTTGTACCTGGAAATTGAGATGTAGTTATAAGATCTTTTACACCAGCTGTTTGTTTGATAATTTGGTTAATCAGTGTTGATTTCCCAACATTAGTTACACCTACCACATAGACATCTCTGTCCTCACGGTATTTTTCAATCGCTTCAAGTAGGGTTTCCATTTCACCTGATTTTTTCCCGCTTGTTAGTAAAACATCCACTGGACGCAGACCTTCTTCATGCGCTCGCTCTCTCATCCACTGAATCATTTTAGGTTTTTTCAATGATTTAGGTAAAATATCGACTTTGTTTCCCACCATCAATACTGGATTATCACCAATAAAACGATGCAGTCCTGGAATCAAAGATCCATTAAAATCAAAAATGTCCACTACATTAACAATCAAGGCATCTTCTTTACCAAGTTCATTCAGTAAACGTAAAAAATCATCGTCTGTCAATTGAACATCTTGAATATCATTATAATGTCTTAAACGAAAACAACGTTGGCAATAAACTTCTCCAGTCTCAATTCCCTTTTCAAATGCTGCTTTCGGTGTATAACCTAATTCATTTGGATGCTCCGTCTGAATGACCGCACCACAACCAATACAATGAATTACTTCACTCATTCTAGTCCGCCTTTCCATACCATATCTGGATGTTTCTTCGCTAAAGATTTCATGATTTTCCGTTCAAAAAAGCGATTGATTCTTGTATTCCAGCCATCGGTATCCACAATGGGACGAACTAAAATATTTTTAATCCCGGCAGCATTTGCTCCGCGAATATCTGTCATGATCTGATCTCCAACCATCACTAATTCTTCTGGTTTTAAATTTAATTTTTTTTCAGCTTCTCTAAAACCGCGTGTGGATGGTTTCAACGCTCTAGAAACATACTCAAGCTCAAATTTTTCTACTGCTCTTTTGATACGGCTGGATTTGTTATTGGAAACAACGACAACTGGAATCCCAGCATTTTTCATTTCCAGAATCCACGTCCATAACTCTTCCGTTCCATCCGGATTATCCCAAGCAATCAAGGTATTATCTAAATCTGTCAGTACAGCTTTAATACCTAATTTCTTTAGCTGAGTTGGTGTAATCTTGTAAATTGCGTCAACCATCCAAGTTGGTTTAAATTTTGAAAACATAGTTACCCCTCTCATCTTCACTATACTATTTTTATAATGAATCAGATTGATTTATATTCGATAAACAGCGAGACAGAAGTAATCCCTTCGGAAATAAGCCTAAATTCACAAAAAATAAATAGCTATTTTTCTTGAATTTTTGTATTATTTCTTAGAGAAAATCACTTCTGCCCCAGCCTCTCCATGTTGTATTATACTGCATTTTCCTAAAAATTTCTATAAATGCCGATCATAAGTTTCATGAAATTAACTAAGCTCTTAATTTATTCTTTAAACACTATTTTTTGCGCTAATTTTTTTATATGATAAACTTTAAAAAATGACAAGGGGGATTATAATGACTATCAGTATTGAAAAAGTCTCAATCAATCTTTTTGTTCCTGATACAGAGGAGGCATTCACCTTTTATGAAAAAGTCTTTGATGCTAAAAAAATTGAATTGAATCTCACTGAACCTGTAAAGTCAGGGCGTTTTAGCATTGGTCAAAGTCTCTTTGCTTTAGCCGATGAGCAACCCGAACAAGGTGGAAAATCACCATTAACTTTACATGGGACTCCTTTCTGTATTCAAATAATTTGTAGTAGCGTTGAAGAACTTTTAGACAAAGCACTAAAAGCAGGCTGCACCCTTGAAATGCCAATTACGATTGTTCCAAATCAATTCAAGGTTGCCAATGTAAAAGATCCATTTGGTTTTATCTGGTCTATTTCTGAAATGTATACTGAAATTTAAACATCAAAAGAGCTTGGGACATAACAAAAAGTTATGTTTCAAGCTCTTAGTTTCCAAATAAACGGTGGGAGCAGAAGCAACTCCTTCGGAAATAAGCTGAAATTCACAAAAATTTGAAGAGCAATTTTCGTGAATTTCTTCTTATTTCTCGGAGTTAAACACTTCTGTCACAACCTCTTTTTAACCTATTAATATTTACGGAAACGCTGATAGCGGTTTTCCAATAACACATCTGTCTCTAATTTAGAAAGTTCATTTAGCTTTGTAATCAGTGCTTTTTGAACGATTCGGTTAATTTTTGCTTGTTCCAACGCTTCACCATTCATTTCTTCTGGAATTACACGGTCAATAATGGTCAGCTCTTTTAATTCTGTTGCAGTAATTTTCATTAATTCTGCAGCTTCTTTCGCCCGGCTACCATCTTTCCATAAAATTGAAGCAAAACCTTCTGGTGATAAAACAGCATATATTGTGTGTTCCAGCATCCAAACTTCATCACCCACTGCTAGCGCTAACGCACCGCCACTACCACCTTCACCAATAATAATAGCAATTATCGGCACCGTTAAATCAGACATTTCCACTAAATTTCTAGCGATTGCTTCTCCTTCACCACGCTCTTCTGCTTCGATCCCGCAATAAGCTCCAGCTGTGTTAATGAACGTAATTACCGGACGACCAAATTTTTCTGCTTGTTTCATTAAACGTAAAGCTTTACGATATCCTTCTGGATGAGGTGCACCAAAATTACGTTCAATATTTTCAGGTAAATTACGACCTTTTTGAATACCTACAACTGTAACTGGTTTATCTTGCAGCGTTGCAACGCCTCCAACAACAGCTAAGTCATCACCGAAGTAGCGATCACCATGAAACTCTATAAAATTTTCAAACACAGCATCAATATATTCCAAAGTCGTATAACGATCTTGTGCTCTGGCAAGGGTGACGATATCATTGGCTGTTTTATCCATCGTTATTTCCACCCTTTCATTGTATGAATTTCGACTAATTTGCTAAGTGTTTCTCTTAACTGATTGCGAGGAACAATTTTATCTACAAAACCATGATCCAGTAAAAACTCAGCTTTTTGAAAATCATCCGGTAATTCTTGACGAATTGTTTGCTCAATCACTCGACGGCCTGCAAAACCAATTAAGCTTTGAGGTTCCGCTAAAATCACATCACCATCCATTGCAAAGCTTGCTGTTACACCGCCAGTTGTTGGATCAGTTAATACTGTTACATACAGTAACCCAGCTTTACTATGTCGTTTCAAAGCACCGGAAACCTTTGCCATCTGCATCAAAGAAAAAATACCTTCCTGCATTCTAGCACCGCCAGATGCTGTAAAAATAATCACTGGTAATTTTTGTTCCAAAGCTCGCTCAAACAAACGAGTAATTTTTTCACCAACAACAGTTCCCATACTACCCATGATAAAGTTTGCATCCATCACACCGATCGCCAACGTTTGACCATCTATTTTGGCTTTACCAGTTAAAACTGCCTCATGAAGTTCAGTTTTTTCTTGCATCGCAGCAATTTTATCTAAATAATCCGGGAAGTTCAACGGATCTTTCGTAACTAATTCCGTATCCCATTCCTCAAAACTTTTTTCATCAACGATTAACGCCATACGTTCCCAAGCACCAATTCTAAAGCTATAACCGCAATAAGGACAGACTTTTTCTGCCCCCATGTCTTTCGTATATAACGTACGTTTACAACAAGGACACTTCGCCCACATGTTATCTGGAACGGCAGGTTTTTTTACGGAAGCTTGGTCATCGACCGGGCGATTTGGATTGATTCGAATGTAGTTTTTCTTTTTAAATAAAGCCATACACCTGCTCCTTTTTAATTATCGCTATCTGGTTCCCAATTTGGTAAAAATGTTTCTTGTAAAAAGCTAGTGTCATAATCACCGCTTAATACATTTTCATGTGTAATCAAGTCCAGTTGAAACTCAGAATTTGTCACAATACCTTCTGTAACAATTTCATTTAACGCTCGCTGCATCTTCATTAATGCATCAAAACGATCTTCACCATGAACGATGACTTTGGCAATCATTGAATCATAATATGGAGGAATCGAGTAGCCTGAATACATCGCACTATCCACCCGTAATCCCATGCCACCGCTTGGTAATAATAAATTGTTAATTTTACCTGGTGATGGCGCAAAATTAAACGCTGGATTCTCTGCATTAATCCGACATTCAATCGCATGACCAGACATCGTGATATCTTCTTGTTTATAAGGTAACTCTTCACCTGAAGCAATTTTTAATTGTGCTTTTACAAGATCAATTCCTGTAACCATCTCAGTAATTGGATGTTCTACTTGAATCCGCGTATTCATTTCCATAAAATAGAAATCACCAGATTTGTCCATTAAAAATTCAATAGTTCCAGCATTTTGATAATTGACCGCTTTTGCTGCTCGAACGGCTGTCTCACCTAATAACTGTCTTTTTTCAGGAGAAATAGCAACTGATGGAGATTCCTCTAAAACTTTTTGATTATTTCTTTGTAAAGAACAATCGCGTTCACCTAAATGAATCACATGTCCATACTGATCTCCTAAAATTTGAACCTCAATATGTCTGGCAGGATAAATAATTTTTTCTAAATACATATCATCATTACCAAATGCTGCTTTAGCTTCTTGTTGCGCTGAGGTAAAATGCTGTGGTAATTCTTCCTTACTTAAGACTTTCCGAATACCTTTTCCACCACCGCCAGCAGCTGCTTTTAGCATCACTGGATAACCAATATCATCAGCAATTTTTAACGCTTCTTCAACTGTCCCAATCACACCAGTACTTCCCGGAATTACCGGAACATTGGCTTTTTGCATTAATTCGCGGGCGTTAATTTTATTCCCCATCGCATCGATTGTTTCTGCTTTAGGTCCAATAAACGTGATATTACACTCTTCACACATTGCTGCAAATTGGCTGTTCTCTGATAGAAAACCAAATCCTGGATGAATGGCTTCCGCGTTTGTCACGATTGCCGCACTTAATACATGTTGTACATTTAAATAAGAATCAATCGCTTTAGCTGGACCAATACAAATAGCCTCATCTGCTAATTGCGTGTGTAATGCTTCTTTATCTGCTTCGGAGTATACAGCAACAGTTTGAATACCTAGCTCACGACACGCTCGAATAATTCGAACAGCGATTTCTCCTCGATTTGCAATTAATACTTTTGAAAACATAGCTCACCTATCCAATCATAAAGGTCAATTCTGCTTCCGCTACTTTTTTACCATTCACAGTTGCAGTTCCTTTGCCTATACCGGCTACTGATTTTACTTTGATAATCTCAACTTCTAACATCAATGTATCACCAGGAACAACTTTTTGTCTAAATTTTGCTTTATCAATTCCGCCGAAATAAGCAGTTTTACCTTTGAAATCCGGCATTGACAATAACGCTACAGCTCCAGCTTGCGCTAGTGCTTCAAGAATAAGCACTCCTGGCATTACCGGCTCACCCGGAAAATGTCCTTGGAAAAATTGCTCATTCACTGTAACATTTTTCTTAGCGATAACTTTTTCGCCTACTACAATTTCTTCAACCGTATCCAATAACAAAAATGGATAACGATGAGGAATAATCTCTTTAATTTCCTGAATATTCATGATTAAACTCCTTTTGATACGCGGAATAATGGCTGGTTAAATTCAACAACATCTTCGTTATTGACCAAAACTTCAGTGATTACACCATCAACGGTTGCAGTAATTTCATTCATTAATTTCATTGCTTCAACTATACAAACTACCTCACCTTTTTTCACTGAATCGCCAACTTGTTTAAAGTTTTCTTTATCAGGCGCTGGTTTTAAATATACAATCCCAACAATTGGTGAAATGATATCTTCAGTATCTTCTGACATCACTTCAGTTTTTGCTGTTTTTTCAACTGTTGTCTGAGTTGCTTCAGTTTGGTTTGACACTGCTTTTGTCTCTGCTTGACTTGGCTCAATAGTTGTCGCTTGTTGTTCATGACTTAAAGCTACTGTTTTTTGTGAAACCTTATTTTTATTCATATAAAGACCAAATGCACCTTCTCGAAGGTCAAATTCGGTTAAAGTAGATTGGTCAAATTGCGTTAATAACTCTTTAATTTCTTCAATATTCATATTAGTTTTCCCAACGCTTCAAACAAATTACAGCGTTGTGCCCTCCAAATCCTAAAGAATTGCTTAATGCGTAAGTAAATTCATGATTTTCACTTTCATTTATTACAACATTAGCTTGAACCTCTTCATCTTTGTTACGAACGTTAATTGTAGGTGGAATAAATTGATGCTGCAACGCATTAAGAGCCGCAATTCCTTCAATTCCGCCTGCAGCACCAAGTAAATGTCCTGTCATACTTTTCGTACTACTAACACGAACATCTTTGAAAGCATCTCCAAACGCTAGCTGGATTGCTTTTGACTCTGCCTTATCATTGGCTTGGGTACTTGTACCATGAGCATTAATATAGCCAACTTGTTCTGGTTGAATTTCCGCTTCTTTCATCGCTAATTGCATTGCTTTTGCAGCTCCACTGCCATCCGGCGTTGGTGAAGTCATATGATACGCATCACAGTTGGCACCATAACCAACAATTTCGCCCAAAATAGTTGCCCCACGTTTTTGTGCATGCTCTAAGGATTCAACAACAAATACACCAGCACCTTCTCCCATCACAAAACCGTTACGGTCTTTGTCAAAAGGAATTGATGCTCTTTCAGGATCTTCAGTTGCGGACAAAGCAGTTAAAGAAGCAAAACCAGAAATTCCAATTTCAGAAATAGGTGCTTCCGCTCCACCCGCTATAATGACATCAGAATACCCATGTTTGATATTTCTAAAAGCTTCTCCGATAGAATGCGTTGCGCTGGCACAAGCTGTTACAGTAGCTGTACAAATGCCTTTTGCTCCAACACGTAAAGCGATATTTCCAGCAGCCATATTACCGATAGCCATCGGAATAAACAAAGGCGCTACTCTTTGCGGTCCTTTATCATGCATCCGAATAACTTGATCTTCAATTGTCTGTAGTCCGCCAATACCCGAACCTACCATAACACCGAAACGATCAACATCGATTTGCTCTGTATCTAGCCCACTCATTTCCATCGCTTCTAATGCGGCATAAATACCGAAAAGAGAAAATAAATCCATGCGTTTGGCATCTTTTTTAACAAAGTATTTATCAAATGGGAAATCTTTTACTTCTGCTGCTACAGTAATTCCTGTTTCGTTAGCATCAAATTTCGTAATTGGTCCAATGCCATTTTTCCCTGTTTGTAAACTCTCTAAAAAGGTATCTGCATCATTTCCAATCGGAGATGCTACACCATAACCTGTAATAACTACGCGATTCATTCTTATCGCTCCTTTCAAACTTTGTGATTACCCATGCATCACTAAACCGCCATCCACATTGACTACTTGCCCTGTGATATACGGACTTTTTGCCAAGAAAATAGCTGTATTTGCCACATCTTCAACTTGACCAAAAGCGCGTAGCGGAATTTGCTGGTTCATTTGTTCTTTTACTTTATCAGATAAAACATCGGTCATTTCAGTTTCAATAAAACCAGGAGCAATCGCATTACACGTAATTCCTCTAGCTGCAACTTCTCTTGCTACAGATTTTGTAAAACCAACAACACCAGCTTTGCTTGCTGCATAGTTGGCTTGACCAATATTTCCTGTTAAACCAGAAACACTAGCCATATTAATAATTTTGCCACTACGTTGTTTCATCATACGTTTAATTGCTTGTTGAGTCATATTAAATGTTCCAGTTAAATTAATTTGAATACAGCTGGTAAAATCTTCTTCTGTCATTCGTAATAGTAATTTATCATTGGTAATACCGGCATTATTAATTAAGATATCAATCGAACCTAAACCAGTCACCACAGCTTCAATCATTTCTCCAGCTGATTCAAAATTGCTAATATCTCCTGATACGCCAATACAAGTCACTCCGAAAGCTTCAATTTCGGCAATCTGCTCCGGACTAATTTCACCACGCCCATTTAATGCGATATTTGCGCCTTCTTTTGCAAATGCTAAAGCAACTGCTTTACCAATTCCTCGTGTACTGCCTGTAACAAGTACATTTTTACCTTTTAAGTCCATTTGTTACCTCCCGGCTAAAAGAGCTTCAGTTTCTGATAATGTATCTATATCTTCAACACGAGCTGTTTTAATTTCTTTATCAATTTTTTTAATAAAACCAGTTAAGGTTTTTCCTGGTCCAACTTCTATAATTGTATCAACATTCATTTTTTTCATTGTTTCAACACTATCTGCAAAACGTACAGCTGACATTACTTGTTGTTCTAATAAATCTTTAATAGCGCTTTGATCCATTACTTGAGCTGTTGTATTGCTAATCACAGGAATCGTCATTTCTGTGAAAGTTGTACTTTCCAATTCACTAGCTAACTTTTCTGACGCAGGCTTCAATAATGCAGTATGAAAAGGTCCACTAACATTTAATGGTATCATTCGTTTTACACCAGCTTCTTTCAGTAACTCAACAGCCTTATCAACTGCTTCTGATTCTCCACCAATGACAATTTGCTGTGGCGTATTATAATTAGCTGGTGAAACAATTCCCAACTTACTGGCTTCTTCACAGCAAGTTTCAATTAGCGTACGATCTGCATTCATTACAGCAACCATCTTCCCTGTGCCAGCTGGTGCTGCTTCTGTCATGTATTTTCCCCGCTTAGCTACTAGCTTAACAGCATCTTTAAATGAAATTGCTCCACTAGCAACAAGGGCAGTGTATTCTCCCAAACTTAGTCCAGCTACAATATCAGGCTGATAGCCTTTTGATTGCAATAAACGATAAAAAGCTATACTAACTGTTAAGATCGCAGGTTGTGTATACATTGTTTCATTTAATCGGTCATTTTCCGTAAAGCAAAGTTCTGCCATATCATAGCCTAGAATCTCACTTGCTTCTTGAAATGTTTCTTGAACAATTTTTTCTTGATCGAACAATTCTTTACCCATACCCTCATATTGGGCACCTTGTCCGCTAAATACAAACGCTGTTTTCATCTTTTTTGCTCCTAACTTTAAAGCTGAACGGGTTATTTACTCTCGACTGAAAAATAGAACTAACTATATTTAAAAGTCAACATAAATAGTTTTCTATACCCATTGACTATATCTCATTTTAATAATTTCTTTGGTTTCAATAATAAATGAATCTATAATTTCTTTTGCTGTTTCTTCTTTATTTATTAATCCGGCAATTTGACCAGCCATAATCGAACCATGGTCAATATCACCTTCAACAACTGCTTTGCGTAAAGCTCCCTGTCCCAGTTCATCAAACTTTGCAAGATCAGGATCTGTTTTCCGCAATTCAACTTTTTCTAATCGATCATATTCCATCGTTAACTTGTTTTTGATTGTCCGAACAGGATGACCAAAATGCTGGCAAGTAACAACTGTATCAATATCTCTGGCTTTAAGTACTCTCGCTTTATAATTTTCATGAATCGTACATTCTTTTGCTACTAAAAAACGAGTTCCTACTTGTACAGCATCAGCACCTAACATTAAAACAGCAGCCATGCCTCTGCCATCACCAATTCCACCTGCGGCGATTACTGGGATCTTCAATGCATCGACAACTTGAGGAACCATACTCATCGTGGTTAACTTTCCGATATGTCCGCCTGCTTCCATCCCTTCAACAATAACGGCATCTGCTCCGATTTTTTCCATACGAGCAGCTAGAGCCACAGAAGGTACTACTGGAATTACTTTAATATTATGCTCTTTAAACCGAGACATATACTTACTTGGATTTCCAGCACCTGTCGTAATCACAGGAACATTTTCTTCACAGACTAAATCAACAATATCTTCTGCAAAGGGCGACAATAACATGATATTGACTCCAAATGGTTTATCAGTCATTTTTTTAATCTTTCTAATTTCAGCTTGAACAACCTCTTTTGGTGCATTACCACCTGCTATAATACCTAAACCGCCTGCTTCAGACACTGCACCTGCCAAAGAAGCATCAGCAACCCAAGCCATGCCTCCTTGAAAAATTGGATATTCAATCCCAATTAACTCACAAATCTTTGATTGCATAAATGACATCCTTTTAAAAAATTCTTTCGTTTACTATTCAATGAAAAAAAGAAGCTGGAACAAAACTATGTAAGTTCAGTACCAGCTTTTAATTCCAAATAACGGTGCAAAAAAGCTAGACTCTTCAGCAATTGTTAAGAATCACAACGAGATTTGCTCATCCAACTTTTTATTTTACCTAATCGCTTTAATTATTCTGCTTTTTGTTTTTCTACATATGTTACTAAATCTTGAACAGTAGTAATACCATCTTCAGATTCAATTTTAATATCGAATGCATCTTCGATTTCATTAATGATTTGGAATAAGTCCAAGCTATCTGCGTCTAATTCTTCTTGAATGTTTGTTGTTAATTTTACTTCCTCAGGCTCTTTACCTAATTCTTCTACAATAATTGCTTGAATTTTTTCGAATACCATGTGTATATTCCTCCAATAATTTTCTTTTTAATTTTATATAGTAACAGCTCTTACAGCGTCAATAGGATTGATCCCCACGTTAAACCGCCGCCATAGCCTGTTAACACAATTTTTTGATTTGAGCCTAATTCAAGGACTCCATTTTCTACTGACTCATCCAGTAATAAAGGGATGCTGGCAGCAGAGGTATTGCCGTTATGCTCCATGTTGGTTAAAAATTTTTCTCGCGGAACATTAATCTTTTTAGAGATCTTTTCGATAATCCGCTTGTTGGCTTGATGAAGTAATAAGTAATCTACATCTTCCTCCACAATTTCTGAAAGATTTTTTGTCACATCTTTTAGTGAAAAATCGTAAATATCTCGACCATTCATTTGCAAATAGCCTAAAGATTCTGATGTTTCTTTGTAAAACGGACTTTGATTTTGCACATATCCAGAAGTCAATGATTTCGCCCGCTGACCATCAGCCTGCAACTTTTCATTAAAGAAATGCTGTTCGTTACTAGCTTCCAGCAAAACTCCTGCGGCTCCATCACCAAATAATACAGCTGTCGTACGATCATCCCAGTCAATTACTTTGGAAAGTGTTTCACCACCAATAACCATACCTAATTTCTTACCTGTACGAATTAATTTTTCTGCCATGCTTAATGCATAAACAAAACCTGAACAAGCAGCACTTATATCAAAAGCAAATGCTTTTGTTGCCGAAATATTTCCTTGAACTAGACAAGCTACCGAAGGAGTACCATAATCTGGTGTCATTGTCGCAACAATGATAAAATCCAGTTCACTTGCTTTTTTAGCCGATTTTGTTAGTAATTTTTCTGCAACTTTTGTGCACAGATCTGAGGTATTCTCATCTGTCACAATATTTCTTGCCTGAATACCTGTACGGCTAGAAATCCACTCGTCAGAAGTATCCATCATTGTTGAAAGTAATTGATTCGATACTTTATTTTCAGGAACATATCGGCTGGTACAACTTATTTTTGCATATTGTTCCATCTTAATCCTCACTTTTTATTTGTATTCTCTTAAGAAATCGTGAAGATTTTTTAACGCTTTAAGTAAAGCTTTCTCTTCAGCTTTATCCATTCCGTTCAAAATATTCTTGACCATTTCTCGATGGAAGTGCTGATGAACACGAAAAAGAAGTTTTCCTTTTTTGGTTAATCCTAATTTCACTACTCGACGATCATCTTCACTGCGCAATCGTTCTACATAACCCTTTTTTACCAGATTATTAATTGCAACAGTTAAAGTACCAACAGTAATGGATAACTCTTTAGCAACTTCAGAAGAAGTCTTTTTCTTATACATCCCAATAGCTTCAATTGTGTGCATTTCAGTAATGGACAAATCATTGAACTGTGATTTTTTTAATTCAGATTCTTCTATTGTCAAAATATCGTTAAAGACACTGACAAGATAGTCGTTGATCGTTTCTAAATTAGGCTCCATGTTTGCACCATCCATATAGTTTGATTATCAAATGATTTGATGTTCAAACTATATCGCATATAAAAAGAGAATGCAAGTAAAATATTTCCTTTTTAAATTTTCTTAATTAAAAAGTGTGTGGTAATGCTGCTTGAGACATTAAAAAAATTAGCATTTTTAATTCACTTAATTTTATAATTAGAAAAAATATTTGACAGTTACAATTTGATAAGGCAAAAAAAAATCGCTCAAGGTGGATTGATTAGCTTTAATATCATGGCAGCTACCTTTATCATTAAAAACATCTTACATGAATGCTGAAAAAGAAGATGTAACAATAATCAAAAGTCCTGTAGAAATACCTCGTCGCGCTATAAAAACGCAATTTTCTGAAAGTATAAAACATGAGCAAATTCCTGTAGAAAAATGCCGCAATTGTTTATCTTACAATTACTGGGATCGTGAAACTATTCCTTATTGCATAACTGAGACATTTTTAAATTCCGTTACAAAAGATGCTGAACATCCACTAGTCTTTGCTAGTTCCAATGTCTATCGAATTAAAGAAAAAACTAGTGTAAAAGCAATATTTGATGAACTAACGATGGCATAATTAAAAAAATCTTGTGGCGTACAGTTTTGTACGCCACAAGATTTTTGATTCTTTTTCATTAATTTGTTAAATACTTACTGAATTATTGAATTAAATCATAAATTTCCATCGCAACAATATCAATATTGTCAAATTGATAACTTTCCTGAGAATTACTCTCAGTTAATTCAAACGTTTCAGTTGATTTATCATATGTCACGGTGCATTTTTCAACACCTTCACGTTCAAAACGACGAACTTGGATTTCGTTATCTGTTGCTTCAGTCATCGCTTCAAGTCTCTTAATAATCGCCACAAGTTGTGAATGTTTCATAAATGGGCCTCCCTTTACAAACTAGTTCTGTACCATTGTATCAAAACATTGTCATTCTTGCATGATATTTCGTCATTTTTTTTTATTTTTTTGCTGTTCTTTAATTTTTCACGTTTGGCTGTTTACCATCATTCCACCAAAGTTTGATTAAGGCTTGCGTTCCATCATCTTCAAATCCTTTATTTGCAAGCTTTTCATAGAGTTTGACTGCCAAATTAGTGGATGGTAATTCAAGATTCAATTTCTCTGCTTCATCCAATGCAATTTTTAAATCTTTTATAAAATGTTTAACAAAAAATCCTGGAGAGTAGTCTTCGTTTAAAATTCTTGGACTATAATTGCTTAACGACCAATTAGCTGCACTTCCTCCAGATAACGTCTCAATCACTTTGTTTAAATCTAAACCAGTTTTATTAGCATATACAAGCATTTCAGTCATACCAGTCATTGTACCAGCTATCATAATTTGGTTTGCCATTTTAGTATGCTGACCTTTACCTGATATACCATGCCACATAATTGTTTTTCCAAATGTCTTAAAGATTGGTTGTAATTTTTCATATATGTCTGGGTCACCGCCAACCATAATAGTCAACGTACCATTTTTTGCACCTAAATCTCCACCCGATACAGGAGCGTCTAAAGCAGCCCCACCCAACTCTTGAGCTTTAACAGCTATTTTTTCAGCTAATGTTGGTGTACTTGTAGTTAAATCAACAATAACTTTATTAGTAAGATCTTCTGTAAATATCCCATTTTCATCAAAATAAATAGCTTCAACATCTGTTGGAAAACCGACCATGGTAAATATAACTTCACTACTTGCAGTAAGTTCAGCTGGTGACGCTTTCCATACTGCACCTTCTTTGATTAAATCATCCGTTTTACTTTTTGTTCTATTGTAGACATTTACATCCAATCCATTTTTCATCATATTTCTGACAATCGCAGCTCCCATTACACCAGTTCCAATAAATCCGATTTGTGTCATTCTTTTCCCTCCAACATTTTTCTTTAATCCAAAAAACTTCTATCCTCAGTATAAACCAAGAATAGAAGTTTTACATTTATTTTCTTAAAGATGTAAATTTAACCTTAATTCGCTCAATCGATGCAGCAGCTTCTTTTTCTAATAACAATTGATCGTAATAATTAATCATGTCTTCATAAAATTCAAACATTAGATTACCAAAGTTAGTAGCTGAAATTTCATACAGCTTTTCCTTTAAAATAAGATCATCGGGTTTAATCCCAGATTCAACGTAATCAATAAAGGCTTGTGAAAAATCAGCATCTGACTTAAACGTTACACCTAATGTCTCATGATCAAACAAATTATTTAAATAGGCGTTTCCTTCAACTACACAGGGTGTACCAGAAGCCATTGCTTCTGTATAAGTCAATCCTTGCGTTTCAGACGTAGAAGCACTGACGAAGTAATCAGCAGCTTTATAATAAATCGCTACTTGATCGTTTGGCACTTCACCAACAAATTGAACATTTGCATCGATCTCAAGTTCTTCAGCTAAACTACGTAATTTATCAACGTATGGTCCATCTCCTACAATTACTAAGTTAGTTGTTGGAAAACGTTCAATAATTTTTGGTAGACCGTGTAGAATAGCCTGAATATTTTTTTCATATGAAATACGGCTTAATGATAACAACATAATATTTTCATCATTTAGTCCAAGTTGCTTTCGTAAATCTTTTTTCATTTGCTCATCGATATCCGGTCGTTCAAATTTTTTGATATCTATCCCTGTAGGAATGATTCTCATTGGTGCTTTTACACCATATTCTCTTAACTTATCAATAACACGTTCACTTGGGCAAACGACGCCAGTAGTATGATTTGCAAAAAAACGAGAAAAATACTTCACATGTGTTGGTCGAACAACTTTTCCCTTAGCAATATAATGTAAATAATCTTCATACATTGTATGATATGTGTGAATAACTGGAATTTTAAGCTTTTTACCAACCATTTTCCCTAGTAGACCAGCCCCAAATTCAGTATGAGTATGAATCAAATCTAACTCCAACTCTTTAGCAATCAAATATGCATACCACATTCCCCGCACAACAATCCGTCTATCTTTGAATGAAACAAAAGGCACGCTAGGCATCCGAATGACATCTTCTTCAAATTCTTTAGCATTTGGATCCGTTGTTGTAAAAATATAAACCTGGTGTCCTTTTTGTTCTAATTCTTCTTTTAATGTTTTTATAGATGTTGCAACCCCACTCACTTGGGGAAAATATGTATCTGTAAAGAAACCAAATTTCACGATGTCTCCCTCCACTATTTCTAATTTTCCTGATAAACTCTTTCATTTTCATTGCTACTTTGCTTTAACACTTTTTCGTAAACATTCTTTAATTCATGCCCAATTCGTTCAATACTTTTTTCTTCAGCAACTTTGTAACCTTCCTGACGAGTACTTGGAATATTTTCTTCAACCAATTCTCCAATTAGATCAACAAAATCTTCATTTGTAGTCCCCATATAACAATTAACCTCATTTTCAAGCCAGCCATTATAAACTGGAATATCTCTTACTAGAACTTGCTGCTTGCTTGCTAATGCTTCAAGAATAACAATTCCCTCAGTCTCTTCATAAGATGGAAAGAAAAATAAATCTGCAGCTGAGTAAGCACCTTCTATAATATCTCCTTTGATGTATCCTGGAAATTCTACATTTTCAGGATGATCTTCTTTGACAATTCTTCGAATCACTTTTGGAATAGAATACATTGGCGTATGTCCAAACCAGATAAAACGATAATCAGGAGACTTTCTAGCAATTTCAACAAAATCAATAATACCTTTTCTTTCAAAATAAAGTCCGACACAAATAATAACTTTTTGATCCCTTTTAATCTTAAAATAATTTCTAAATTGCTCCTCTTTTTTATCTGAGTGTTCAAACCTTGCCAAATCAATTCCGTTTGAAATGGATGCAATTGGAACTTGAATACCATATCCCTCTAAAAGTTGTTTAGAATACGGTGTAGGCGTAATTAAATAATCTGCTTTTGAATATAAACTAACTAAATATTTCTTTACTAGTGGTGACAGTTGATTTGATCCTATAAATGAATTTCTAAAATCTTCCTCTGTGGAATGTGCATGATAAATAATTTTCTTCCCTTGTTTTCGCGCTTTATTTACCATATTATGACTATTAATACCGTACGTATTGATATGCAAAATATCATAATCTGTACATTCGGAATCCAAGGTATAACTAATTCCCACTTCTGAGAGTGCACGTTTTTGATGATCTAGTGCTCGTCCAATTCCAGATTTAGCTAACATCTTTTCGCCTTCAAAATATAATAAGACTTTCACGTTGCTCCTCCTCTACTATTTATATAATTATAACATAGGTTAAAGAGCCATCACTCAATCTAAAGTCCTAATTCAACCAAGTTACAATTATTATATCAAAAAATCGCATAGGAAAGCCATTATTCATAGTATTAGCTTCCTAATATGACAAAACTGTTAGACAAACGTAGTAAAGTTCTTCTCATATTTACTATACATCTACCATTATTTCATTTTTTATCTATTCTATCAAATAATAAAGTTTACATTACTTTAAAATAAAAAAAGAACGAAAACCTTATCAGTTTTCGTTCTTTTACTCCGGCAGTAGGACTCGAACCTACGACATCATGATTAACAGTCATGCGCTACTACCAACTGAGCTATGCCGGAATAATTAGCGTGGCGACGTCCTACTCTCACAAAGGGAAACCCTTCACTACAATCGGCGCTAAGAAGCTTAACTTCTGTGTTCGGCATGGGAACAGGTGTATCCTTCTCGCTATCGCCACCACACTGGGTGTTGTTGTATTTACTTGAGTGATTGTTCACTCAAAACTGGATTGAAGTTGTAATCAAATTGACCAAGATCTTTTATTTTATTTCTTTTGGTTAAGTCCTCGACCGATTAGTATTGGTCCGCTCCATACATCACTGTACTTCCACTTCCAACCTATCTACCTGATCATCTCTCAGGGGTCTTACTTTCTTAAAGAAATGGGAAATCTCATCTTGAGGTGGGCTTCACACTTAGATGCTTTCAGCGTTTATCCCTTCCCTACATAGCTACCCAGCAATGCCCTTGGCAGAACAACTGGTACACCAGCGGTAAGTCCATCCCGGTCCTCTCGTACTAAGGACAGCTCCTCTCAAATTTCCAACGCCCGCGACGGATAGGGACCGAACTGTCTCACGACGTTCTGAACCCAGCTCGCGTGCCGCTTTAATGGGCGAACAGCCCAACCCTTGGGACCGACTACAGCCCCAGGATGCGACGAGCCGACATCGAGGTGCCAAACCTCCCCGTCGATGTGGACTCTTGGGGGAGATAAGCCTGTTATCCCCAGGGTAGCTTTTATCCGTTGAGCGATGGCCCTTCCATGCGGAACCACCGGATCACTAAGCCCGACTTTCGTCCCTGCTCGACTTGTAAGTCTCGCAGTCAAGCTCCCTTCTGCCTTTACACTCTGCGAATGATTTCCAACCATTCTGAGGGAACCTTTGGGCGCCTCCGTTACCTTTTAGGAGGCGACCGCCCCAGTCAAACTGCCCACCTGACACTGTCTCCCAGCCCGATAAGGGCTGCGGGTTAGAGGGTTCATAACACAAGGGTAGTATCCCACCAGCGCCTCCACCGAAACTAGCGTTCCGGTTTCATCGGCTCCTACCTATCCTGTACATGTGGTACAAACACTCAATATCAAGCTACAGTAAAGCTCCATGGGGTCTTTCCGTCCTGTCGCGGGTAACCTGCATCTTCACAGGTACTAAAATTTCACCGAGTCTCTCGTTGAGACAGTGCCCAAATCGTTACGCCTTTCGTGCGGGTCGGAACTTACCCGACAAGGAATTTCGCTACCTTAGGACCGTTATAGTTACGGCCGCCGTTTACTGGGGCTTCAATTCTGAGCTTCGCCGAAGCTAACCCATCCTCTTAACCTTCCAGCACCGGGCAGGCGTCAGCCCCTATACGTCATCTTTCGATTTTGCAGAGACCTGTGTTTTTGATAAACAGTCGCTTGGGCCTATTCACTGCGGCTGACCGAAGTCAGCACCCCTTCTCCCGAAGTTACGGGGTCATTTTGCCGAGTTCCTTAACGAGAGTTCGCTCGCTCACCTTAGGATACTCTCCTCGACTACCTGTGTCGGTTTACGGTACGGGCAGTTGTTTTCTCACTAGAAGCTTTTCTTGACAGTGTGACATCAGGAACTTCGGTACTATTATTTCCCTCCCCATCACAGCTTGTCCGTACAGAGTAAAGCATTTGACTCTACTCAAGACTTACTGCTTGGACATGCACTTCCAGTCGCATGCATTCCTTAGCCTCCTGCGTCCCTCCATTGCTCAAACAAAAACAACTGGTACAGGAATATCAACCTGTTGTCCATCGCCTACGCCTTTCGGCCTCGGCTTAGGTCCCGACTAACCCTGGGCGGACGAGCCTTCCCCAGGAAACCTTAGTCATACGGTGGACGGGATTCTCACCCGTCTTTCGCTACTCATACCGGCATTCTCACTTCTAAGCGCTCCAGCCGTCCTCACGATCGACCTTCAACGCCCTTAGAACGCTCTCCTACCATCACACCAGAGGTGTGATCCACAGCTTCGGTAATATGTTTAGCCCCGGTACATTTTCGGCGCAGGGTCACTCGACTAGTGAGCTATTACGCACTCTTTAAATGGTGGCTGCTTCTGAGCCAACATCCTAGTTGTCTGTGCAACCCCACATCCTTTTCCACTTAACATATATTTTGGGACCTTAGCTGGTGGTCTGGGCTGTTTCCCTTTCGACTACGGATCTTATCACTCGCAGTCTGACTGCCGAATATGAATGAATGGCATTCGGAGTTTATCTGAATTCGGTAACCCGAGATGGGCCCCTAGTCCAAACAGTGCTCTACCTCCATCATTCTCAACTTCGACGCTAGCCCTAAAGCTATTTCGGAGAGAACCAGCTATCTCCAAGTTCGTTTGGAATTTCTCCGCTACCCACAGCTCATCCCCGCACTTTTCAACGTACGTGGGTTCGGTCCTCCAGTGCGTTTTACCACACCTTCAACCTGGCCATGGGTAGATCACATGGTTTCGGGTCTACGACTACATACTCAATCGCCCTATTCAGACTCGCTTTCGCTGCGGCTCCGGCTCTTCACCTTAACCTCGCATGCAATCGTAACTCGCCGGTTCATTCTACAAAAGGCACGCCATCACCCATTAACGGGCTTTGACTTGTTGTAGGCACACGGTTTCAGGATCTATTTCACTCCCCTTCCGGGGTGCTTTTCACCTTTCCCTCACGGTACTGGTTCACTATCGGTCATTAGGGAGTATTTAGCCTTGCGGGATGGTCCCCGCGGATTCCGACGGAATTTCTCGTGTTCCGCCGTACTCAGGATCCTCCTAGGTGTTGCCAACATTTCGTCTACGGGGCTATTACCCACTTTGGCGGACCTTTCCAAGTCCTTCGACTATCTTGACAGACTACCACAACGGAGTCCTACAACCCCAACAAGCAAGCTTGTTGGTTTGGGCTTTTCCCGTTTCGCTCGCCGCTACTCAGGGAATCGAATTTTCTTTCTCTTCCTGCAGGTACTTAGATGTTTCAGTTCTCTGCGTCTACCTCTAACCAGCTATGTATTCACTGGAAAGTAACATCCTATAAAAGATGCTGGGTTTCCCCATTCGGAAATCTCTGGATCATAGCTCACTTACAGCTCCCCAAAGCATATCGGTGTTAGTCCCGTCCTTCATCGGCTCCTAATGCCAAGGCATCCACCGTGCGCCCTTATTCACTTAACCTTGTCAACCTTGCGGTTGGGTCTTGACCACTTCTTCTAGCGATAGAAGGTTAGTCAATAAAATAAGCTTCGAACAATTAATTAATTAACTCTTCAACGCGGTGTTCTCGGTTTGTTTTGATTACTTTTTTACTTCAATATCCAGTTTTCAATGAACAAT
>NZ_AMDP01000046.1 GCF_028128615.1 Enterococcus sp. 5H
TTGGAAAGAGGAGTGGCGGACGGGTGAGTAACACGTGGGTAACCTGCCCATCAGAGGGGGATAACACTTGGAAACAGGTGCTAATACCGCATAATAGTCGACACCGCATGGTGTTGATTTGAAAGACGCTTTCGGGTGTCACTGATGGATGGACCCGCGGTGCATTAGCTAGTTGGTGAGGTAACGGCTCACCAAGGCCATGATGCATAGCCGACCTGAGAGGGTGATCGGCCACACTGGGACTGAGACACGGCCCAGACTCCTACGGGAGGCAGCAGTAGGGAATCTTCGGCAATGGACGAAAGTCTGACCGAGCAACGCCGCGTGAGTGAAGAAGGTTTTCGGATCGTAAAACTCTGTTGTTAGAGAAGAACAAGTAGGAGAGTAACTGCTCTTACCTTGACGGTATCTAACCAGAAAGCCACGGCTAACTACGTGCCAGCAGCCGCGGTAATACGTAGGTGGCAAGCGTTGTCCGGATTTATTGGGCGTAAAGCGAGCGCAGGCGGTTTCTTAAGTCTGATGTGAAAGCCCCCGGCTCAACCGGGGAGGGTCATTGGAAACTGGGAGACTTGAGTGCAGAAGAGGAGAGTGGAATTCCATGTGTAGCGGTGAAATGCGTAGATATATGGAGGAACACCAGTGGCGAAGGCGACTCTCTGGTCTGTAACTGACGCTGAGGCTCGAAAGCGTGGGGAGCAAACAGGATTAGATACCCTGGTAGTCCACGCCGTAAACGATGAGTGCTAAGTGTTGGAGGGTTTCCGCCCTTCAGTGCTGCAGCAAACGCATTAAGCACTCCGCCTGGGGAGTACGACCGCAAGGTTGAAACTCAAAGGAATTGACGGGGGCCCGCACAAGCGGTGGAGCATGTGGTTTAATTCGAAGCAACGCGAAGAACCTTACCAGGTCTTGACATCCTTTGACCACTCTAGAGATAGAACTTTCCCTTCGGGGACAAAGTGACAGGTGGTGCATGGTTGTCGTCAGCTCGTGTCGTGAGATGTTGGGTTAAGTCCCGCAACGAGCGCAACCCTTATTGTTAGTTGCCATCATTCAGTTGGGCACTCTAGCGAGACTGCCGGTGACAAACCGGAGGAAGGTGGGGATGACGTCAAATCATCATGCCCCTTATGACCTGGGCTACACACGTGCTACAATGGGAAGTACAACGAGTCGCTAGGCCGCGAGGTCATGCAAATCTCTTAAAGCTTCTCTCAGTTCGGATTGTAGGCTGCAACTCGCCTACATGAAGCCGGAATCGCTAGTAATCGCGGATCAGCACGCCGCGGTGAATACGTTCCCGGGCCTTGTACACACCGCCCGTCACACCACGAAAGTTTGTAACACCCGAAGTCGGTGAGGTAACCTTTTGGAGCCAGCCGCCTAAGGTGGGATAGATGATTGGGGTGAAGTCGTAACAAGGTAGCCGTATCGGAAGGTGCGGCTGGATCACCTCCTTTCTAAGGAATATTACGGAAACCTACACATTCGTTAACACTTTGTTCAGTTTTGAGAGGTCTACTCTCAAACGATTGTTCATTGAAAACTGGATATTGAAGTAAAAAAGTAATCAAAACAAACCGAGAACACCGCGTTGAAGAGTTAATTAATTAATTGTTCGAAGCTTATTTTATTGACTAACCTTCTATCGCTAGAAGAAGTGGTCAAGACCCAACCGCAAGGTTGACAAGGTTAAGTGAATAAGGGCGCACGGTGGATGCCTTGGCATTAGGAGCCGATGAAGGACGGGACTAACACCGATATGCTTTGGGGAGCTGTAAGTGAGCTATGATCCAGAGATTTCCGAATGGGGAAACCCAGCATCTTTTATAGGATGTTACTTTCCAGTGAATACATAGCTGGTTAGAGGTAGACGCAGAGAACTGAAACATCTAAGTACCTGCAGGAAGAGAAAGAAAATTCGATTCCCTGAGTAGCGGCGAGCGAAACGGGAAAAGCCCAAACCAACAAGCTTGCTTGTTGGGGTTGTAGGACTCCGTTGTGGTAGTCTGTCAAGATAGTCGAAGGACTTGGAAAGGTCCGCCAAAGTGGGTAATAGCCCCGTAGACGAAATGTTGGCAACACCTAGGAGGATCCTGAGTACGGCGGAACACGAGAAATTCCGTCGGAATCCGCGGGGACCATCCCGCAAGGCTAAATACTCCCTAATGACCGATAGTGAACCAGTACCGTGAGGGAAAGGTGAAAAGCACCCCGGAAGGGGAGTGAAATAGATCCTGAAACCGTGTGCCTACAACAAGTCAAAGCCCGTTAATGGGTGATGGCGTGCCTTTTGTAGAATGAACCGGCGAGTTACGATTGCATGCGAGGTTAAGGTGAAGAGCCGGAGCCGCAGCGAAAGCGAGTCTGAATAGGGCGATTGAGTATGTAGTCGTAGACCCGAAACCATGTGATCTACCCATGGCCAGGTTGAAGGTGTGGTAAAACGCACTGGAGGACCGAACCCACGTACGTTGAAAAGTGCGGGGATGAGCTGTGGGTAGCGGAGAAATTCCAAACGAACTTGGAGATAGCTGGTTCTCTCCGAAATAGCTTTAGGGCTAGCGTCGAAGTTGAGAATGATGGAGGTAGAGCACTGTTTGGACTAGGGGCCCATCTCGGGTTACCGAATTCAGATAAACTCCGAATGCCATTCATTCATATTCGGCAGTCAGACTGCGAGTGATAAGATCCGTAGTCGAAAGGGAAACAGCCCAGACCACCAGCTAAGGTCCCAAAATATATGTTAAGTGGAAAAGGATGTGGGGTTGCACAGACAACTAGGATGTTGGCTCAGAAGCAGCCACCATTTAAAGAGTGCGTAATAGCTCACTAGTCGAGTGACCCTGCGCCGAAAATGTACCGGGGCTAAACATATTACCGAAGCTGTGGATCACACCTCTGGTGTGATGGTAGGAGAGCGTTCTAAGGGCGTTGAAGGTCGATCGTGAGGACGGCTGGAGCGCTTAGAAGTGAGAATGCCGGTATGAGTAGCGAAAGACGGGTGAGAATCCCGTCCACCGTATGACTAAGGTTTCCTGGGGAAGGCTCGTCCGCCCAGGGTTAGTCGGGACCTAAGCCGAGGCCGAAAGGCGTAGGCGATGGACAACAGGTTGATATTCCTGTACCAGTTGTTTTTGTTTGAGCAATGGAGGGACGCAGGAGGCTAAGGAATGCATGCGACTGGAAGTGCATGTCCAAGCAGTAAGTCTTGAGTAGAGTCAAATGCTTTACTCTGTACGGACAAGCTGTGATGGGGAGGGAAATAATAGTACCGAAGTTCCTGATGTCACACTGTCAAGAAAAGCTTCTAGTGAGAAAACAACTGCCCGTACCGTAAACCGACACAGGTAGTCGAGGAGAGTATCCTAAGGTGAGCGAGCGAACTCTCGTTAAGGAACTCGGCAAAATGACCCCGTAACTTCGGGAGAAGGGGTGCTGACTTCGGTCAGCCGCAGTGAATAGGCCCAAGCGACTGTTTATCAAAAACACAGGTCTCTGCAAAATCGAAAGATGACGTATAGGGGCTGACGCCTGCCCGGTGCTGGAAGGTTAAGAGGATGGGTTAGCTTCGGCGAAGCTCAGAATTGAAGCCCCAGTAAACGGCGGCCGTAACTATAACGGTCCTAAGGTAGCGAAATTCCTTGTCGGGTAAGTTCCGACCCGCACGAAAGGCGTAACGATTTGGGCACTGTCTCAACGAGAGACTCGGTGAAATTTTAGTACCTGTGAAGATGCAGGTTACCCGCGACAGGACGGAAAGACCCCATGGAGCTTTACTGTAGCTTGATATTGAGTGTTTGTACCACATGTACAGGATAGGTAGGAGCCGATGAAACCGGAACGCTAGTTTCGGTGGAGGCGCTGGTGGGATACTACCCTTGTGTTATGAACCCTCTAACCCGCAGCCCTTATCGGGCTGGGAGACAGTGTCAGGTGGGCAGTTTGACTGGGGCGGTCGCCTCCTAAAAGGTAACGGAGGCGCCCAAAGGTTCCCTCAGAATGGTTGGAAATCATTCGCAGAGTGTAAAGGCAGAAGGGAGCTTGACTGCGAGACTTACAAGTCGAGCAGGGACGAAAGTCGGGCTTAGTGATCCGGTGGTTCCGCATGGAAGGGCCATCGCTCAACGGATAAAAGCTACCCTGGGGATAACAGGCTTATCTCCCCCAAGAGTCCACATCGACGGGGAGGTTTGGCACCTCGATGTCGGCTCGTCGCATCCTGGGGCTGTAGTCGGTCCCAAGGGTTGGGCTGTTCGCCCATTAAAGCGGCACGCGAGCTGGGTTCAGAACGTCGTGAGACAGTTCGGTCCCTATCCGTCGCGGGCGTTGGAAATTTGAGAGGAGCTGTCCTTAGTACGAGAGGACCGGGATGGACTTACCGCTGGTGTACCAGTTGTTCTGCCAAGGGCATTGCTGGGTAGCTATGTAGGGAAGGGATAAACGCTGAAAGCATCTAAGTGTGAAGCCCACCTCAAGATGAGATTTCCCATTTCTTTAAGAAAGTAAGACCCCTGAGAGATGATCAGGTAGATAGGTTGGAAGTGGAAGTACAGTGATGTATGGAGCGGACCAATACTAATCGGTCGAGGACTTAACCAAAAGAAATAAAATAAAAGATCTTGGTCAATTTGATTACAACTTCAATCCAGTTTTGAGTGAACAATCACTCAAGTAAATACAACAACACCCAGTGTGGTGGCGATAGCGAGAAGGATACACCTGTTCCCATGCCGAACACAGAAGTTAAGCTTCTTAGCGCCGATTGTAGTGAAGGGTTTCCCTTTGTGAGAGTAGGACGTCGCCACGCTAATTATTCCGGCATAGCTCAGTTGGTAGTAGCGCATGACTGTTAATCATGATGTCGTAGGTTCGAGTCCTACTGCCGGAGTTCCTTAATATAGGGCTAAATGAGTAATGCTTTGCTTCTTTAAACTCTGGAGGGAGAGTTGTCCGAGAGGCCGAAGGAGCATGATTGGAAATCATGTAGACGGTGAACACTGTCTCAAGGGTTCGAATCCCTTACTCTCCGTATTAAGATTTTATTGGCCCGTTGGTCAAGCGGTTAAGACACCGCCCTTTCACGGCGGTATCACGGGTTCGATTCCCGTACGGGTCATTTATCATTTATATTTTTTGGAGGTTTAGCTCAGCTGGGAGAGCACCTGCCTTACAAGCAGGGGGTCGGCGGTTCGATCCCGTCAACCTCCATTAAATTACGGTCTGGTAGTTCAGCTGGTTAGAATGCCTGCCTGTCACGCAGGAGGTCGCGGGTTCGAGTCCCGTCCAGACCGTTACCATTATATTTTTTGGCGCAGTAGCTCAGTTGGTAGAGCAACGGATTGAAGCTCCGTGTGTCGGCAGTTCGATTCTGTCTTGCGCCATTTGGAGGAATAGCGAAGTGGCTAAACGCGACGGACTGTAAATCCGTTCCTTAGGGTTCAGTGGTTCGAATCCACTTTCCTCCATTACAAAGTAGGGATATAGTTAAACGGTATAACTACGGTCTCCAAAACCGTCATTGTGGGTTCGATTCCTACTATCCCTGTTAATAATACTATGGCGATTGTGGTGAAGTGGTTAACACAGCGGATTGTGGTTCCGCCATGCGTGGGTTCGATCCCCATCAGTCGCCCTTAGCTTTAATTATTATAATATGTACTTTTTTATGGCGATTGTGGTGAAGTGGTTAACACAGCGGATTGTGGTTCCGCCACGCGTGGGTTCGATTCCCATCAGTCGCCCTTAGCTTTAATTATTGGGGTATAGCCAAGCGGTAAGGCAACAGGTTTTGATCCTGTCATGCGTTGGTTCGAATCCAGCTACCCCAGTTTCTCTTTATGAGACTACATTGTAATATGGCGGTATAGCCAAGTGGTAAGGCAGAGGTCTGCAAAACCTTCATCACCGGTTCAAATCCGGTTACCGCCTTGCAAAATATTTTATGCCGGCGTGGCGGAATTGGCAGACGCGCTGGACTCAAAATCCAGTGCCCGCGAGGGCGTGCCGGTTCGACCCCGGCCGCCGGTATTATTTAAGTATCAACGTAATTATACGTTGATACTTTTTTGTATGTCTTTAAAATTTATATTAGTACTTCCAATATTAAATGGAAATTCTACTATAAATTCTACATAAATGATTCATTCATAAAAAAAGCGGTTATATAAAATATTTCATCTTCAGGTATCGTTACATCATATAATGTTTCTAAAAATAGACAATTTTTTTGAACTTTAGTAATTTCGTTTGTATATTTTTTTTTGAAGGATAGCGTTTGAGGGAAACTGCTAACGTTTTTTCCTTGTTTTAAGCGATCGATCATGCAAACAATATGGCAAGCTAGACCAACTTTTATTTCATACGAAATATTAGGTGTAATTTCGTTAGACATTTTTTCCACCCATTCTCGAATGGAAAAAATCAAGTTTTCGCCGTCTTCGTATTCCAACATTTGTGAAATATTTGTACGCATTCCTTCAAAAGCAACTTCATAATCAATCAAAGTTTGAATTTGAGTAGCGGTTGAACTACTTAGTGTTTTTACTATTGAAAAATGGGGGGATGATAAGGACAATTGAAAGGTTCCAATTGTGCAAATTATTTTCCCAGATTGGGTCAAGTTTGCAATCGACTGCTCTAGTAGTTTTGTATCAGTAATTTGTAAAGATTTAATTTCGCAAATGTCTCCTCTTAAGTTTAAACGATCACTAAGCATTTTTTTTATTAGTTGAGCAGAACCTTCACCAGTTGTACAAAGTGCAAGTACATAAATTTTGAATGCTTTGATTTCCTCTTTGTGTGTTTTTTTATATGTTGAAAGTCCTTTAATATTTAGTGTTGATTCGTAAATTTCATTTAATGTATAGCCTAGAGCAGCTTTCCTGCTGGCCTCTAAAACGTGGAGTGTGCTGACTAGCTCAATACATTGAATATTAATAGCTAATGCCTCTTTTAATTCATCTTTAAAATTGATTAATGATCCCATATCTACAAGTAAAAGGATATCTTTAGGATGATCTTTAGTAGATAAATACTCTTTAATGTTAGTTAAAGCGATAATTGGCTTATCCGTTAAGTTCATATCAAATCCTACGGCAATTTGTTCGCTTAGTAATTTGTTTACTACATTAGCCATGCTAGTTGCGGTGGATTCACCATGTGCAACAACAATGACTTCTACTTTACTTTTTTTCTGGTTATTATATTTTTCCTTAGTAAAAAATAAAGAAAGAAAACCAGCCTCATCTTCGGGAAGATGAATACTAAAATCTGCTTCGATAACTGAAAGGCAATGTTGTGCAGTTTCAAAGAGAAGGGGATATTCTTTCTTTATTTCGGCAATTCGGGGATTACGAATTGTCTGACCTCGTTTAACTCGTTGAATTGTGTTATATAAATGCAAAGCTAAACCATATTGAACATTTTCTGGTAAATGATAATTCAATAAACGCGATGCTTTGTCACAAACTTTATTGGCTGTGGCGACTATTTCTGAACCAACGATTTGTTCGAGATTGTTTAGGTCAACATTTGTATCATTATTGTATGTCCGATAATAGTTAGTGATTGTAGTATCAATAATTTCCGGGGTTTGTGAAATATCCAAGCCAATTCGTTCCATATCATTCATTTTTTGCTCAATAATTTGATAAATGTCAGTTGCTTTATCAGAAGAAAATAGAGTTGTTTCTTCTTCGTTAAAAAGAAAAAAACGGCTATTTGTGTTTGGTAATAGCAACCAAATTTTATTGCGATCTTCACTATTATATAACCCTTCTCGAATGTATTGAGGTAATTCATAACTGCTAACTTTGATTGATTCTTCTTGTCTAGCAATAAACTGTGAATAGGCCTTAGCACAGAGTAATTGAATATCCGCTTTTAGCTGACCTACATTATTTGGACAAGAATAACCTAATAATGCACGAATAGTGTTAGTAGATACTTCAATCGTAGTTCCAAGATTTTTTGATTCTGTTTGAAAAAAAGTTGAAATTAGATTTAAACGCTCGTCCAATCCACGCTCAAGCAAGTTTGGTATTTCGATTCTCATCGGTATTCTTCGTATAAAAGTCTGCAATAAGGTAGAAGAAGTATCTTCTGTTGTAGCGCAAATTAGTAACACTTGTCCAAAACGATCACTGCTGGTTTCTCCCAGTCTGCGATAGACGCCACGATCAATAAAGGTAAATAGCATTTCTTGTCCTTCTGGTGGTAAACGATGAATTTCATCAAGGAAAAGGATCCCATTATTTGCCTTTTCTAAAAGACCTTCACGATCTTCTTCAGCTCCAGTATAAGTTCCTTTTTTTATACCGAAAATAGTCCCAACTAATAGCTGCGGATTATTTGCATAATCTGCACAGTTAAACGTGACAAACTCAGAATGCGCTTTCAATCTATTTTGTGATAGTGCATATTTATAGATTAGCTCTGCGAACATGCTTTTACCCACGCCAGTTTCTCCTGTAAGTAAAATATTCATTCCTTTTGGAGGATACAATACAGCTGCTTTGGCTTGTTCACCACAATGAAAAAGACTTGGGCTTTTTTTTATGAAATTCTCTAAATGGGTTTGTTCAGTGACACTCTTAGGAGTGGTAGTAAAAAAGTAGATGGGCTTTGTTCCGCTTTTTTTTGCCTTACCTAGTTTTACCAACTGATTTAAATCACTGCTGACATTTGCTCGTGTAATATTGAGTTGTTCAGCGATTTCACTGGCGGTAGCAGGGTTATTTTCTTTGTAATTTGTAAGTAATTTTTCGATTTTTTCAATTCTTTTCATTTTTCCAACCTCGTGCAGTAGTCTGCTTTTTATTTTCTGCTTTAAGTATAATGTTATCTGAATAAATAGTCAAAGTCATCTGTTTTATTTTTTACTATGTGTTTTGCTAGTGGATAGAAAAGTGTTTTAAATTGACTAAAAACGAAACACATCATATCGAAAGCTTATATACCAGTCATTTAATCTGTTTGGCACACTTATTGCTAGTATAAAGATGAAATGGAGTACATGTTTGAAAGGAGAAGGTTGAATGATTTTAGAAACAGATGTAATGCAAATTATTGTTTATGCAGGAAATGCGAAGAGTCTTGCAATGAAAGGTATTAAAGAGGCAAAGGATGGCGCAGCAGCTGAAGCAAAGAAAAATTTTGAGGAGGCGAAAAGTAATTTAAAAATAGCGCATCAGCAGCATACGGATATTTTACAAAGGTTTGCGAATAATCCCGATGAGCCTGCTACAATGTTTTTGACTCATGCACAGGATCATCTGATGGCGGCGATCACTGCAGTTGATTTTGCCAAAGAATTTATGGATTTACATGAAGAAATGCAAGAATTGCGTACTTTAATTAAGAAAGAAAATAATTAGAAAGAAAAGGTGAAGAAGATGAAAATTACGTTAGCGTGTGCAGGTGGAATGTCAACAGGAATGTTAGTTAAAAAAATGGAGGAATATGCGGCTTCTCAAGGAATTGATGCAGATATTTCAGCTTGTGGACTTAGCGAGTTGGAAGAACAAGTGAATGGAACGGATATCATTTTATTAGGTCCGCAAGTTGGCTATCAGCAAGATGACGTGAAAAATGAATATCCAGATATACCAGTACTTGTAATTGAGATGATGGATTATGGCATGATGAACGGGGAAAAGGTTTTTAAAAAAGCACAAGAAGTTATTGCATCTAAATAAATAAAAAAAGGAGAATTACAATGTCGGATACGAGAAAAAGTTCATTTATTAACGGGTTGAATGTATTTGTCAATAAGTTTTCTAATAACACATTTGTAAAAAGTATTGCTAATGGAATGATGATGACACTTCCGATTACGATTGTTGGGAGTTTGACTACGATTATTGGAATGATTCCAGGGCTGCCGGAAATTGTTTTGAAAGCATGTTCGCTAGGAACTTCAATTTCAAGTAATTTAATTACAATTTATGTGATTATTGGTATTTCTTGTGCAATGGCAAGGGAAAAGAAAGGGGATCAAATTGCATCAATTATTTTATCACTAGCTACATTTTTTGTTCTTACCCCAATTACCAGTTTTGATGTAGGTGGAGATAAGCCAACATTAGCTTTTGAACTAACTTATTTAGGTTCACAAGGAATTTTTGTAGGAATGATTGTTGCTCTAGTTGTGACGTGGATGTTTTCAAAAATGGTTGAGAAACGGATTACTTTAAGAATGCCTGAAAGTGTTCCGAGTGCAATAGCCAAAACCTTTGAAGCCATTGTACCAGCTGCAATTATTTTTATTGTAGCGATTATTATTAGTACTGCTTTTGGTGAGACTAGTTTCGGCAATATTCATGATTTTATCTATACAAATCTACAAACACCGCTTGAATCGTTAGGTGGATCAATTTGGTCAGCGTTATTTATTATGTTTTTATCAGAATTACTCTGGTTTTTCGGTATTCACGGTAGTATGGTTGTTGGTTCAGTCATTGCAGTTTTGTTTACAACACAAGCCTATGCTAACATGGAGGCAGTAGCTGCTGGTGAAGCTGCTACAAATATTATTAACTCATTTTTCTTAGATGCGTTTAAAGGTCCAAGAGCTTTAGCATTAGCTGTTATTTTGGTTTGGATGAGCAGGAGTGAAAAATTTAAATCAATTGGGAAAATTTCATTTATTCCAAGTATTTTTGGAATTACTGAACCAATGAAATTTGGGATTCCGATGATTATGAATGCTGTGATTTTTATTCCACTAACACTTTCAGCAGCTTTATGTATAGGGATTGCTTATATTGCAACGATCATTGGCTTTTTACCAGTTATTAGTGTAAATGTTTCGAAGAATTTACCGACATTTCTGTCTGGCTTTATGGCTGCAGGTTGGCAAGGTTTAGTAGTTCAGTTGATACAGTTTGTAGCAGTATTTTTATTGTATCTCCCATTTATGAAAAAATTAGATAAACAAGGAGTAGCAGAAGAGACTGCAACACTTGAAGGAAAATAGGAGTGTGAAAAGATGGAAACACTGCAAGTAAAAAGAGTTGGGGAAAATTTTTCCGTTTATATTCCAAAAATAGTAGAGCTTCCAGCAAATGTTTATTATGAAAGAGACAGTTCAATTCAGATTTGTACCAATAATTATTTAGAAGTTCTTGAATATGGCTGGCAAGAAATAAAAGATCCAGATTCAAAAAAACGCCTTTATTTTAAGCTTAAATCAAACTCTGAAATGTTAATAGGTGCTGAACGTCGTTTACCATTAAATAATTTGTATAATTGCCGTGATCTAGGCGGTTATCGTAGTGATGAAGGTCGATTGACACGCTGGGGTCTGGTTTTTCGATCGGATGCATTACATCAAATTGATACCGAAGGCCAAAACTATCTAGAGAAGCTTGGCATAAAACGAATTATTGATTTTCGCTCGCCCGAAGAGATTGCTAAAGATCCAAATCAAGAAATTAAAGAAAGCCAATCACTGAACTTTAATCCTCATGCAGATGTAGCTCAACAAGCGAGTACTCAAACCGTTTCCAGAAAAGACGAAGACAAAATAGCACAACTTGAACAAATGGTAAAAACAGAATCTGGAAGAAAACAACTTCAAAAAAATCGTAATGTAATGATTAAACAAATGGAGCAATTAGTCTTAGGCGAAAATGCTATACATGCTTACAGACTATTTTTTGAAACACTATTACAAGATCATACTACGCCGCTAATTTTTCATTGTCAGGGTGGCAAAGATCGGACTGGTTGGGCCGCAGCACTGTATTTAGCAGCTTTAGGAGTAGATAAAGAGCAGATTTATCAAGATTACTTATTAACGGATAAAATGAATGCACCAAGGAATGCTAAAAGAATGGCAATCTATAAAAAATATACTGAAAACGCAGATGTATTAGCATTTTTGGCTTCTTTACAGCAAACAAAAAAAGAATATTTAGATGGTGCATATCAAGCAATTGAAGAACACTATGGAACAATTCTAAATTATTTAACTGAAGAATTAGGGATTAGTCATACTCAGATCAAACAGTTGAAAGAAAAATATTTATACTAAATAAGTGGTATTAAGAAGAATTTGTTTAAAGAGGATTTTCTCTGAGCAAGTTCTTTTTAATACGAAAAGTTATAAAAAATATTTTATAGGAAATTAATTTTGAAAAGGTTTCATCGATAGTCTCTATGGAATATTGACAACGCTTTATTTTCATGTTTTAATAACTAGAGAAATCAAGATTGTTACTGAATTTTCAGGCTATACTTTATTTCTTTAATTCATAGTTAATTAGCTAGCTGATCTAATCTCATTGAGGAGATATTATGGAAGTAAAAAAAGTAATTAATAATAATATTGTTAAGTCTCTGAATGTAGACGGTCAAGAAGTATTAGTGATGGGTAAAGGAATTGGTTTTAAAAAGAATGTGGGTGACTTGATTGATGATACTCAAATTGAAAAAGTCTATACAAGTAATCAAGATTTAACAACCAATAAGTTAACCCAGCTTTTATCAAATGTTCGTTTAGAGCACTTACAAGTGGCAAATGAAATCATTGGTTTTGCTAAGGTTTCATTAGGAAAAAAATTAAATGAAAACATTTATCTTACGCTAACCGATCATATCGATTATGCAATAGAGCGACATAACAATAACTTACCAGTGAGAAATGCACTGCTTTGGGAGATCAAACGATTTTACAATCATGAGTATTTAATTGGCAAAGAAGCATTAAACATTATTTCAAATCGTCTGGGTATTATTTTACCAGAAGACGAAGCAGGATTTATTGCTTTACACATTGTCAATGCGGAACTGGATTTATCACAGGTCAGTCAGGTTTCTGAAATGACAAAAGTTATTCAAAAAATAATTAATATTATTAAATATCATTATAAAACAGATTTAGATGAATATTCTTTAAACTACGAGCGTTTTATTACCCATTTAAAATTTTTTGTCCAACGGTTATTTAGTGGTATCGAGCTTGATAAGGATAAGGATGAAGGATTCCTGTTTATGTTGAAAGAAAAGTATCAGGAAGAATACCTCTGTGCTTTGAAAATTCGTGAATATATCGGCAAGGAATTTGGGCGAGAGTTAAAAGAAGATGAGATGATTTATCTCACGATTCATATTAGAAGAATTACCAACAATTAAATGGATTGTTACTGCGTTAGAGCAGGCTATACCTAAGAAAAATCTCTTTAAGACAAGAGGTCTCTTAGGTATTTTTTGATTTTAGGAGGAAATTAAATGAACTATCAGGAATTAGCAAATAATATAATTGACAAAATAGGCGGACAGCAAAATATTAGTGATTTGACTCACTGTGCGACACGATTACGTTTTAACTTAAAGAATGAAGCGAAAGCTCAGACTGATGCAATAAAAAATACTGCAGGAGTGATGGGCGTTGTCTCAAAAGGTGGACAATATCAAGTAATTATCGGAAGTGATGTCGGCAGTGTCTATAAAGAAATTATAAAGGAAGTTCCCTCACTAGAAGGTTCGCAAAGTGAATCGCCAGAAAATGATGATAGAAGTATGGCAGCTAAAGTGATTGACACAATTACTGGAATCTTTACTCCGATTTTACCAGCGATTACAGCAGCAGGGATGTTAAAAGCCGTTTTATCCCTTTTAGTTGTTTTTAATGCGATTGATAAGACTGGGCAAACATACATTATTATTGATTTTATGGCGGATTCAGCGTTTTACTTTTTGCCTATTTTGCTTGCTGCATCTTCAGCTCAAAAATTTAAAACAAATATGTATTTGGCGATGATGGTTGGGGGGATTTTACTTCATCCAAATTTTGTTGGAATGGTTAATGCTATTAAAGAAGCTGGCGAAGGCGGGATTCATCTTTTTGGTTTACCCATTTCACCAGTAACATATGGTTCTTCTGTTATTCCGATTATTTTATCTGTTTGGTTTATGTCATATGTTGAACCAATTGCGGATAAGGTTTCACCAAAAGTGATTAAATTTTTCAGTAAACCTTTGATTACGATTGCGATTGTGGGAACTGTTTCATTAGTTGTGATTGGTCCAGTTGGTTATCTGATTAGTGACGGAATTTCTAATGGTATTAAAGCATTAGAAAATTTCAGTCCGTGGTTGGTTCCAACGATTATCGGCGCATTAACTCCGCTATTTGTAGCAACAGGAACCCATTATGGATTGGTACCGATTGGTATTAACAATCGTATGACAACAGGCTATGATTCAGTGATCTATCCAGGTATGTTAGCGTCAAATGTCGGTCAAGGAGCTGCTTCATTGGCAGTTGGTTTTAAAAGCAAAGACTCTACTATCAAACAATTAGCTTCTTCTGCTGGATTAACTGGTCTTTTTGGGATCACCGAGCCTGCTTTATATGGGGTTAACCTAAGATTTAAAACGCCGCTGTATGCTGCAATGATCGGTGGTGGAGTCGGCGGCTTGTTCATGGGAATTGGACGAGTGAAGAATTTCACTGGTGGTTCACCTGGTTTATTGACGTTGCCAAGCTATATTGGTGATGATACGTTGAAATATTTATATTTAGCTTGTATTGGAGCCGCGATCAGTATTGTCATTTCTTTTGTTGTTTCTTATATTTTATATAAAGATCCGAGTGTAGAAGAATCACAAGAACAAGTTCCAACGCAAAGCCCTGATCAAACGAAAGAAACAGACATACTTGTTGATGTTGCAACCCCAATTAAAGGAGAGGTATTACCACTTTCAGCAGTTGAAGACGGTATGTTTTCAGAAGAAATTTTAGGAAAAGGATTTGCAGTTAGACCAGATGAGGGGAGTGTTTATGCTCCAGTTTCAGGAACTGTAACAGCTATTTTTGAATCGAAGCATGCGATTGGTTTAACCAGTGACGATGGTGTGGAGTTATTAATTCATATTGGGATTGATACAGTTCAGTTAAATGGAGCTGGGTATGAATATTTTGTAGATAAAGGTCAAAAGATCCAAATAGGGGATAAACTAATTGAATTTGACTTAGAGAAAATAGGTGAAAAAGGTTATAATGTAATTACACCTGTTGTGGTAACGAATTCAGCAGATTTTAGCGATATTATTACATTAACGAAAAAATCAGCTGAAGCAGGAGACTATGTAATGAAAGTCATTCGTTAAGAAGACTTTTGATATAATAAAATGGAGGTTTGATGTAAATGGCATTTAGAAAAGACTTTTTATGGGGCGGCGCAACGGCAGCCAATCAATGTGAAGGTGGCTACAACGAAGGTGGACGCGGTTTAGCAAACGTAGATTTAGCACCAGTTGGACCAGACCGTTTCCCAGTCATTACCGGTGAGAAAAAAATGTTTGACTTTGATAACGAGCATTTTTATCCAGCACAAGAAGCAATTGATATGTATCATCGCTACAAAGAAGATATTGCTTTATTTGGTGAAATGGGGTTTAAAACTTACCGTCTATCAATCGCGTGGAGTCGTATTTTCCCCCTAGGAGACGAAACAGAACCGAATGAAGAAGGTTTGAAATTCTATGAAGATTTATTCAAAGAATGTCGTAAACATGGAATTGAGCCGCTGGTAACGATCACACACTTTGATTGTCCAATGCATTTAGTAGAAAAATATGGCGCATGGCGCAGTCGTGAATTAGTTGGTTTTTATGAAAATTTATGTAAGGTGATTTTCAATCGCTATAAAGGATTAGTGAAGTACTGGTTAACCTTTAACGAAATCAATATGATTTTACATGCACCATTTATGGGGGCTGGTTT
>NZ_AMDP01000047.1 GCF_028128615.1 Enterococcus sp. 5H
AAGGTAATCAACCAGCTGTAGAAATGAAAGAGATCATAACTCAATTAATGCTACACAAGCACTATAAGCTGTATAAGCAGCAACGAGAGCCAAAACCAATCTATGGTTGTCGGGAAGACAAACAAATACTAATTTTATAATGGAAGGAATGCTGCATGCTTAGGTGTATGTAGTTTTTTTTTGGATAGGGACTTTTTTGTCTAAAAAAAGTATAAAATTGCTTATTTTACTAAATTATTATTTTAAAATCAAAAATTTTTTTAATTAAAACGTTAAAATAGATATATATTATTTTTTGTAATATATATCTATTGATTTGAGGAGCGAATTCTGTTAATGTGTTTTTGTAAGTGTTCTACTTTTAAAGGAGGTGAGGTTTTAATAAGGAATACCAATAATGTTAAACGCAACTGAAAAAGGGGCCATCGGATGATTCAAAAAAGGGCCAAAAAATTATTTTAGCCAATTCTTTGTATCTTCTACACGAAAAGATGGACCACTGAGATCCAATACATGGGCCCGGTGGGCCAAACGGTCCACCATAGCTGCGGTAAGCATTGGACCTCTTCCCAACGATCAAATGACAGATTCGTTGTAATAATCATAGAACCAGCGGTTGTTCTATTGGAAAGAAGATTAAATAGTATTTCACTACCAACTTGATCAAATGAAACATAGCCTAATTCATCTAAGATAACTAAATCGTATTTGCCAAACCGACGTTTATAAAAATTTAGTTGATTGGCACTCATAGATTCTTTTAATTCAATAACTAGATTAGGAATATTGGTAAATAAAACACTTTTACCTGAAAGACAGGCCTCCATTCCAAGGACAGTCGCTAAATGTGTTTTTCCAACGCCTGGATTCCCTATTAGAATAAGATTCTCTTTTTGTTCAATAAAACGCAATGTTTTCAGTTCTTTGATTTTCTTCTTCAATTTGGTTTCTAAATGACTATCCATATAATCGTCAAAAGTAACTTTACTTGGTAATTTTGATTGCCGTATCAATGTTTGGATTCGATTATTTTGTCGTTGCTCAAGTTCTACTGTCAATACTTGAGTGATAAATTCTTCATAACTTTGATCAAGATCAATTACTTGTTGAATCAAAGTTGAATAGTTTCTTTTTAAATAAGGAAGTTTTAGTTGTTTCGCGTATGTTTCAATCATTTATTTGTCACCTTTCTCACTTGATGGATCACATTGTATTCTTGTACTTGGTTTTTTGCTTCATTTACTGCACGACTTGGTGGCGTTTTAAAGACCATTTGGTCTTTTATCGCTTCGACTCGTTGGTCGATTTCGAGGGTATATTTATTAGGTTTTCTATTCTCAGATTGATAAGTAGGAGGAACAGTTAAGGCCTCTTTTCTCAGAGTATCTGCTGGATCATTTTCTAAGTCTCGTTGAGCAGCTTGATATTGTCTCCAATAACGACCAATCGTTTTTCGATTTGGCTCCAATTCTTTTGCGACAGATCGTTGAGAACGTCCACCTTCTAATAAGACGTATGATGGTACATTTATCCATAAATTTTATCACTCCAGGACCTCCAATAAGTAAATGTGGTCCCTTTTTCAACCATCGCACCTATAAGAAGTGGCCCCTTTTTAAATTAGCATAAACAAGTAAAATGGATATGTTTATTTTTAAGGTAACTCATAAACTTTTCAATGATGTATTTGATATTAATTAGTAAAAAAATAGAAGTACCTTAAAGGGATTTCGGTTCCAAAGTTATAGAATGAGCCAAAATCAGGAAGTGAATATTATGATTATTTTCATAAGGCTAGTTTAATAATTTTTTTTATTCTTAATTTACTGTGTCAGAACCTTACATTGTAGCATTTAGAGATTAATTACTAAGTCTAGTGGTAATAAGTCAAGATAAAATTTCAAAATATTTTTATTGATTACCAATTTTTAAAACGCACTGAACTAAATCCGACCAAAATCAGATTTTTTTCGGGCCAGTTCCAAGGATTGTGTCAATAACAAACTGTTATTTATCTATCACGCTCCTTGGTGGCGCATAGAGTTGGTGGTTGCGTAGTAGCGTATCCACCAGACGCGTAAATTTTCTTGCAGTTAAGACGAGGGCTCGCTTGTGTTGATGCTTCGGAGTTTCCTTATATTTTTTTGAGTAGAACTCTTGAAATTCGGGTAAATATCGTCTGACTGAGTTGGCAGCTTCAACTAAGTAATAACGAAAATACCTATTTCCTTGTTTCGTTAAAGGGGTATTCTCCGATTGATAATTCCCAGACTGTTTAATTTTCCAGCTTAATCCAGCATATTTCGCTAGTTTGGTCTGATCCTCAAATCTTTCGATTTGACCGATTTCGGCAATCATGCCAGCGGCATAGACTTTTCCTACATCAGGGATGCTCGTTAAGCACTGATATTCAGGAAGAACAACGACCAGTTGTTCAATCGCTTTATCCAAGTCCTTAATACTTGATTCTAGTGCGCGGATTTCATGAACTAGAACACTTAGGACAATATCAATGGATTCTTGAGCAATGTCTCCTAGGCGATAGGACATCGTAATAGCACGTTGGACTGCTTTAGCTAATGCCTCCGGGTTTTTAAACTGTCCCTTGCCTTTTTCTTGAAGTAAAGTGACGAAATACTGTAAAGACATTTCAGCTAGTTCGTCCAAGCTGTAGTCGTCTGTCATTAAAGACATAATGGATGAGCTGAAAACAGATGTCGTCCCATCCAGTTCTTTTAACTCACGTGTTAAGGTATTGCATTTATACGTGAGGTTTTCTAAGAAGTGTTGTTTGTTCTAACCAACTGTTTGACTAGCTGATAACGAGTACGTGTTAATCGTTGAAGAGCCATATACTTTTCCTCTTTGATTGGAGAAGTAGTAAATCGTTGGATTCTTAAAAAATCAGCAATATGGAACGCATCGTTGCGATCCGTTTTATCCTCGTCAAACATGCGACTAAACTGCTTAATACGAAAAGGATTCTCAATGGTTACTAACGTATTTAACGCTTGTAAGTCTTTATCTTGATTAAAAAACATGGCTGGGTGAAAGCTGTACATGGAAGTTGACTCCATACCGATAATCACTTGATGAAAGCCATAGGCTTCTTGAAAATCAATCACTTTTTCTTTGACAGTGGTCGCACCATCAATATCGTTGCCCAAAGTGATTTCTTCAAGAATAGTCAAATTATCATCATCTGATAAAAAGCAAACATCTAATTTCTCAGAGCTAACGTCTAAACCAACAAATAGATTCATGGAAGGACCTCCCTTCATAGTGTATTTGGAAAATTGCTTCGATACTGTGGGATTTCCCAGAAGCTCATTGTGTAACCACAACCTCGCCTAAGAGAATACGATGACTACTTTTTGGAAGCTGACTTCTGGTCTACTATCCAGAAGCCCAAAGCGCAATCGAAACAGCTAGTGTGTTGGTAGTGATAACAATGGCTCGGGCAACAGACTTATCAACGTAGACAAAGCTACAGGAGGGAGTAGCAGATTCCCGATGGATCCTTTCCATACATCCATTGTATCTGAGAAATTCAACAATATCGAAACATATTCCGTAAGGAATATTGTTATATTTACAAAATCATTTATTTATTAATTTGAGAGACGATTTGTCTTTCTAAAACTTATTTTACGAGGAGGAAAACATGATGAAAAAAGCAATTGCTATTTTTTTGATATTTATAGGGAGTCTATTTTTATTGTTAGCTGATATAAAGGTAGGTCAAGCGACAGAATTAAATTATTCCGAGAAAAATTCTGCTAAACAAGGATTACTTGGGTACTATTTTTACAAAGACTTTTCACCAGCATTTATTCAAGAAAATTCAAATTTAGAAGATCGATTAGTAGTTGAACCCTCTAAATGGGGCCAAAATGAAAAGGGAATATATGCAGCTAGATGGATTGGACAAATATCTATAAAAAAAGAAGATAGCTATATATTTTCTACTACAGATAATAAAAATATACAGATAATCGTTGATGGAAAGAATGTTGTTGATAATGGAGTGAGCAAACCTATTGACTTGAAAACTAAAATATATGAAATAGAAATTAACTATGTTTCTCAAGAAGAGAATGCTGCTCTAAATTTAGGATTTTTATTCAAAAATGCAAATAATGATGAGATAAAGGATATTGATATTTTAAGACCAGAGTTTGAATCGAAACAGAGAGAGTCCACCTTTGTTTCTAATGATGTAACTTCGCATCAGAGTAGAGGAAACATTAATTTTAGAAACGATTGGTTGGATACTGACGATGATGGAATTTTTGACTCTTGGGAAATCAATGGATATACCGTAATCAATCGTGTTGTCAGACCTTGGGAGGAGTCTTTTGCAGCTCAGGGATATGTGAAATATATTTCTAATCCGAATCATGCTCATACAGCACGTGATCCATATACTGATCTTGAAAAAGTTTTGGGTGATGTAGATGAGGGGATGAGTGTGGAAGCTAGAGATCCCTTAGTAGCAGCAATTCCATCGATTTCTGTTGGGATGGAGAGAATAATTTTGTCAAGAAACATTCATGAAAATAATGAGCTTAATAAATCAGAGTCAAGAAATGTTAACTCCAGTACAACTACATCTAATACGTATGGTATAGACCTGAATGCTACGGTTTCATTTTGGCCATCTGCATCTGTGACAGGTCATTTTTCACATACGAATTCTCAAACAGTGGATTTTGGTCAGTCAAATGGATCTTCATGGGGATCAAGTATTGGACTTAACAGAGGAGAAACGGCTAACTTAAATGCAAATATTCGTTATTATAATACAGGAACAGGAGTTATTTATAATTTGAGGCCTACAGTAAACATGGTGCTTAATAATGCAACTATAGCAACTATTAACCCCCAAGAGAATCAATCAGCGGATTATTTAGGTCCGGATGAATCCTATCCAAATAGAAACTTACATGGTATAGGCCTCAATACTTTAGATCAATTTTCATCGCGTTTAATCCCACTTAATTTTGATCAAGTACAAAACTTGGATTCGGGTAGACCTCTCAGTTTAGAAACTACACAGTTCAATGGACGATATGTTAAGAGAAATGCTACAGGTGGGAATATAATAGGCGGTGAATGGTCATTGTTTATTCCTCAAATTCGTAGAACAACTACAGGAATTACTCTAGACTTAGCTGGTGGAGAAGCAGTTGAAAGACGAATTGCTGCTAAAAATGCTTCAGATGCTAACGATCGGACACCAGAGTTAACTTTAAGAGAAGCAGTAAAAAAAAGTTTTTCTGCAGAAATAAATAGTGAAAATAAAATGTTTTACTATCATAGAAGAACGAGACAAACGATCCTATTAGAACCAGAGGATATTTATTTGGTTTTAGATGCCGAAACAAAATCAGAATTTGAGCGCCAAATGAAAAATCAAAATTTGTCATCAGCCTATGATGTCATTATAAGACCAGGAATGAATATTCACTTGACTAGTATTAAAACAAATAGCCAAATTCAAAACGTTTTTAAAAACTATACTTTAATTAGTGATAAAACGTCAACTAGCCATGATTTTTTGAGTCAAGTTAATTTTAATGACGCTAAATCTGTTGATCAAAATTACGTCATAGAATATGAAATTACTGCAGTAGCTAACGGTCGACTCCAAACGATAAAAATTGACGCCCAAAGGGCTAGAAATGCAGATCACATTCGTCCTATAAGTGATCAAATGAAGGAGGCTATCCAATTGGATTTATCTGTATTCGGTTTATGGCCGAATAATGCAAATTTTAGCGTAGTAACCCATAGAGATCTAGGAAGTGTACTAGTCGTTGATAAGAACTCACCAGTCACTTTAACTGCTATTACAAGATTCAACCACAGGATTACAATACTGTCTGAATAATCAAAATATAAATAAATTTTAGATTAATGAAAGTAGGGTGTAAATATGTCGAAAAAAAAAAATCTAATAACCATCATAGCTTTCATAGCTCTTTCAGCAGTATACCCTCTAAAAGTTCACGCGATAAATGATTTTATCAGTGGAGACAATGATGAAAATATAGATAGGGTTATTGAAATATTTGAACCTTTTAGAGATGTGTTAGACGATCGTCAAGAAGCATTTTTAATTACTTTTGAACAAACAATTGAAAATGAACGTACGATGAATAATATGCTGAGATTAACAGGTGGTGATTTCAGCTTGATTCCAAGAGGTGCGAGTATAGAAAGCCAAATTAGAATGGAAAGATTCGCTGACGAATTAAAATTAATGGATGCCCTTTTTTTACTAAGAGAGTCGCGGAACCATACTGGTTTCTATTTGTATTCATTGGTTTCGTCGAATGATTTTTATATTCCTGAGGCGTACTATTATAAAGTAAACAATCCAAATATTCTAGATAATACAAAAGTAGAACATTTACGAGAATTTTATAGGTATGGATTTTTGTCAGATTTTTTAATAGGAAGTGCTACAGGGAATGAGCCACAAGTAAATGGACAATTTAAGGTGAGAATAAAAGTTCCTGAACGAACCCCGTTGGTTCAGGTCAATAATGCAATAGATAACCTTATAATAAATAGGAATATGGGGCTAGAAATAGAAAGTATACGGAGAATTACTGATCGCGGTAGGGAAGTTCTACGAGTAGAAGCAAACTTGATTTCAAAAGAAGAAGTGGACAAAAAAATTCAAAAAGTAAAGAATAATATTGACACAATAGTTGCTGATAAAATAGGTGATAAATATAAACTGATAGCGTTTGATCTATCTGGTAAAGGAGCCTCCCTTATTTCTGAGCAAGCTGAGCAAATGGTAAGTAGATTTATTGATGTAATACCCTTACCAATATTAAAGGAGGGAATATCATTTATGGGTGAAAAAGGAGCAAACATTGTTCTTACAGATAAGAAGTTAGGCTATGTAAGAGAGGCATTACCTGTAGATATTCTTCCATCACAAGAAGAGAAAGTATTTAACGAAGCTAATAGATCCGCTGGAAGATACAATCCTTATAAAAGAACTATAGTGATCAATGGTCATGCTAGAGGAATCGTAGGTAATCACATGGATCCTGAACGACTGCTCCATGAATTTGGGCACGTAGTTGATAATATGCGTGGACAAGGGTACAGTGATGATAATCTTTCGAACTCTGCAGAGTTTAAAGTTATTTTTAATGAAGAAAGGGATAAACTCACGGAATATGGGAAGACGAATATTCAAGAATTTTTTGCGGAAGCATTTAGACTCACCTATTCAACAAACTTACAAAAAAGAGAGCATATTAAAGAAAGTGCTCCCAAAAGTTATGAATTTATAACGAAAATTCGATAGGGCTAATTCAATTTTGTTGTAGAATATCTTAAAAAAGAATAGTCAAGGGACAGTAGAAAATAGTTATATTATCTGTTTTGTCACATACGTTAAACTTTTAGAAAAAATACGGACACAAGTCAACAGAAAGGGCAGGAAATGAAGTTATACAAGAAAATATTTATAAGTGTAGTTATTATCTTGACTGGATTATTTATTAGTTCAATTTCTACTCAAGCAGCTCCAGTTCAGCAACCTGATTTTAGAGATGATAGAATAGCAGCGGAAGAATGGGCTCATTCAAATTATAGCGATTGGAGAAATAAACTGTCAGCTACTGAAATAAATGCAATAAACACTTTGAATGAATCTGACCCTAGTACTAATATCAACGTTAACCGAGAGTTGGAAATGCTTGGGGGGAATTTAAATAACAGACCGACGGATGCCAGTATACCCACAAAAAGATACAAGGATGTGGTTTCAAACATAGACAAGGCAATAAATAGAGTTGGAACTAGGCTTGATGATTCATTAGTTGTCTATCGTAACGATTCAACATACGATATTATAGGTATGTATGATCATGAGATAAAAAATACTGACGGAAGTATTAACCGAGAGTTTATCAGCAAATTGAAGGAGAGCTGGAAAAATGGTCTGAGCAGAAGTTTCATGAAAGTGGATATTGCAGAAGACTCAAGAAAAAGTGAAGGTATCATTCATTGGCGAATATCGCTGCCAAAAGGAACAAAAACTGGACATATAAATGGGAATGAAATATTTTTAGAAAGAGATGTAGGAGTTCTTATAACAGATATTCGGATCATTACTAGACGAGGGTCTGAAGCCATCAGGGTGGAAGCAAGACTTGTTCCAAAAGAGCATGTTATTAATCAGCAACAAAATGTTTTAGAAAATCTAAATAAAGATATTAACAGAATCTTAGGATTGAGTAGTGGAACACAATTTTTGAATTTTGAATTGCACAGCCTAGGTAGCTCCACAGTATCAAATAATGTGAGAGAATTATTAAGAGATTTTTCTACACAAATTCATAATACTGTAATTGAAAAAACTATAAAGTTTCTAAAGAAAGGTGGGGGGCATTTGGTTTTTACAGATATACCGTTAACGTCTATACCCAAAGTATATTTCCCACAACCACCGAAAGAGAGTGTTCTTAGTTTGTATAGAGAAGCAACAGGGGTTACTAACAAGTACAATAAGACAATATTTATAAATAGTTTAGAAAGTTTTTTTGTAGGATCTAATAAGATAAAGACAAATGATCTAGTACATGAATTTGGTCATGCTTTCGACTTGTATATAGGAATGTATGAATTAGGTATAAAGGATTCATTAATATCAGATTCTGAAGAATTTAAAAACATATTCAAAGAAGAGAGTCCTAAGTTGGCAAATATGTATGCAAGGACAAACCAAAACGAGTTTTTTGCGGAAGTGTTTAGGATGATCAATTCAGATAGAGCTGACTATAAAGAGAGCTTGTTGACTAAAGCACCAAGAGCATTCGATTTCATTAAAAAGCGAATAGATAGGACTATAGATCAATAAGCGTGTTCTAGATTTTTATTTTGATTTAAGTAGTACGATTATTTCTAGAAATAACAGAGTAGATTAGAGTCAATAGGTGAGACAGTTTTTGCGAGAGATTTTTTACTTTAAGTAGTCAGTAGATTTTGCTCAAATTTATTAGGTGACAAATACGATGGTTCTGTTGCAAAGTTATAAATAAGAAAAACCAACACTTTTCACTAGGTCATTTTAAGCAATTATTCCCATTAGTTGCTTGAGTTCATCGCATACTGAAAAGTCGAAGAGATTTCTTCGACTTTTTTTGTATAAAGCATGGACTGTCTCCATCCCTTTAATTGTTGCTGAAGCGGTCCTCATGGACCGGTATAATTTATTTCTTTTCTTGATGGGTCGATGATCTTGTTCAATGATATTATTCATATATTTACTGGTTCGATGAGTGGTAGAAATGAAATAACCTTCTGATTTGAGCTGTTTAAACGCACAAGAGAGCGATGGCGCCTTATCTGTAACAAGAACCCTGGGTTCACCAAATTGCTTAACTAGTCGTTTGAAAAAAGCGTAGGCTGCTTGACTGTCGCGTTTCTTACGTAACCAAATGTCGAGTGTCAGCCCAGAAGAATCAATGGCACGATATAAATAGTGCCATTTGCCCTTCACTTTAATATAGGTTTCATCCATTCGCCAAGAGTCACTTGCCATGCGATTCCGCTTTTTCCAAAGGCAGTACGCGATTTGACTATATTCTTGAACCCATCGATAGACAGTTGTGTGGCAGACTTCAATTCCGCGTTCACGAAGGATTTCTGAAACATCTCGGTAACTTAAGTTGTACCGTAAATAGTAGCCTACGGCTACCATGATAATGTCTTGTTTGAATTGTTTGCCTTTAAAATGGGTCATAGCTGTTCCTCTTTGATTCCGTTTCTTTCCATTTTACACTATCTGGATCTTTTAGAAAAACTTTGCAACAGGACCCTAATTTCTTTGAAAAAGAAAGTTCATAATCACTGTTAGTGATCATGGACTACTAAAAAGTGATGTGCATTTGTTTTTGATGAAAAATATTTCCAACTAGAATTTTCTTTTCTTGCTCATTAATTCGGTAAAATATTGCGTAATTTGTTCCTATTAGTATTCTATAGGTGGGAACTTTAAAATTGTAAAGTGATGCTACATTTTCGTGCATTTTTGGAAAGACTGCGGTTAACTCGATGGATTTGTGAATGGATTGAATGAAAGTTGATATTTTTTCATCTGTAAAAAAATACTCTTCAGACCACTCTCGTATACATTCTCTTAGACTAAGTCGGAAACTTTCTGAATATGCTATTGAAAAATTACTCATAACTTATTTTCCCCATCCATAACGTCCAAATTCTTCTATCATTTCAGCTTCTGTTACAATATTACCATCCTCAAATTCTTTAAAACCCTCTTCAATTAATTTACGGTCATACTTTTTTTGCGCTTCAGATAAATCTAGTTGAATAATAGACCCTTTTTTTTGATAAATTAGAGCCTCTCCTTCTGTGATACCACTATCTTTAGGAAGAATTATACCTAAAGAATTTCCAATTTTTCGCACTTTTATTTTTTGCATAGGAAACACATCCTTTCTGAATCCATTATAACATAGTTATAACTTCGTTGGCTTGTTTCTATTCTCTATTTTGTAAATTGATATAAAAAATACGCTGATCCTGTATCAGAATCGGCGTATGATTGATTCCAAACATAGGGGCTAAGTATGTTTTAACTTCAGTGTATAGTTCCAAAAAAAATAAGTGTCAAAAACGTTGATTAAGTAGAATATTTTGTTACTTTATTCTTCGTAGTTCTGCATAAAATAAAGGAATTTTCACTTAAAATACTCGTTAGTAGAAAATATTCGATGTATTTTAATAATAAAATGATCTGGATCTAGGCCTCATCGTCGCACAGAGGGCAAAAATCCCTTTAAGGTTTATTTTCCCCGTTTTTGTTGTTATTTTATCCCTCTAAGAGTTTTTTATATGTATAGCGTGGTCCCATAAACGATCGTTTATGGTGCTTTTAATAATTTAGTAAATTTGCAACATAAATACTGTAAAAGTAAGAACCATAACTCATTCCCATAATCTAACGGCCGATATAATTTGTACTAAACGTTTATGGTACTATTAACGAAAAATATTGGAGGGATTATGAATGATTTTTGGTTACGCACGTGTAAGTATAAATGATCAGAATCTAGATATGCAAATTGATGCTCTAAAAAACGCACAAACAGATAAAATTTTTAAAGAAAAGATTACTGGAACAAAGAAAGAACGTCCTGAATTGGCAGAACTTTTAAAAGTAATCAGGCCTGGCGATACTATTATTATTTATAAATTGGATAGGATTTCACGCTCAACAAAACATCTGATTGAGCTAACAGAACTTTTTGAAAAGAAAGAGGTCAATTTTATATCAATTCAAGACAATATAGATACCTCTACTAGTGTTGGAAAATTCTTTTTCAGAACAATGGCCAATTTAGCAGAGCTTGAGAGAGATATAATTGTTGAAAGGACTCAGGCTGGGCTAGCAGCTGCCAGAGCTAGAGGAAGACATGGCGGACGTCCTTTCAAGGATCCATCGAAAGTTGAAACTGCTCTAAAAATGTATTCTTCAAAAGAATATACTATTAAACAGATAACTGAAGCAACAGGGCTAAGTAAAACAACCCTTTATCGCTATGTTGATAAAGGAGAACAATAATTTATGGTAACAAAAGCTCAAGGATTACTCACAAAAGCTCAAAGAAATGACTTACTTTCAATAAAAAAATTAGGGAATGAAGAATTTAAATCCTATTTTAGTTTCTCTGCAGAAGATATCGAGTTGATCAATAAACATAGAGGAGAAGCTAATCGTATGGGATTTGGTGTTCAATTGTGTCTCGCTCGATACCCTGGAATAGCTTTGTCTGATAGTCTGGATATTCCTGAAGATTTTCTTAAGTATGTGGGGGCACAACTTGGGATATCGATAATTGAGTTTGAGAATTATGGAAAAGGTAAAAATACTCTACTCAATCATTTGACTGAAATTTGTACATATTACAATTATCAGGAATGTACTTGGTCAAATTTATCCTATCTTAAAAAGATATTAGAAGACACTGTTAAAGAAAATTTTGACGAATTATACCTTATACAATCAGCCGTCCAAGAGTTTCGAAAGCAAAGAATTTTGTTGCCTGATATTATTGAAATTGAGCGTATTGTTATTTCGGTTAGAACAGCTAATGAACTAGAATTATACCAAAAAATCTCAGATATATTGTCTGATACACAAAAAGAGAAGCTAGAACAATTATTAGTTATAGGTTTAGAAAGTAAACGTTCTAAACTAGCTTGGTTGAAGACACTGAGCGGAAAATCCACCAAAGAGGCTGCTTTAGATGTTTGTTATCGTATACAAACGATAACAGCTATAAAACTTAATCAAGAGGCATTATCCTTTGTTCATGAAAATAGACTAGGCCAACTTGCACGTGTTGCAGAACGTTATAAAACATATGATTATATCCGTTTTGACGAAAATAAGCGATATGCTCTGTTAACTACATTCCTTATAAAATATCAACAAGTGTTAATAGACCATTTGATTAATATACACACGCGTATTCTAATGACAATTAAGCGTTCTGGACAAAATGCAGCTAAAGAGCTCCATCGTTCTACCGGAGAACAGGCAAATGAGTTGTTGAAACATTATGCTGAGGTTATTGAAATAATAAAATCTTCACGAAATACTGGTGAAGATTTATTTTTAAAACTAGATCAAATGTTAACATGGGAAAATTTACTCATTGAAGCTGAACAAGCAAAACAACTAGTTAAACCTAAAAGGTTTAGTTATATGGATTTAATTAAGAAAAAAGCAGTGTATCTTCGAGGATACGTACCTACAATGATTGAAACATTAGAGTTGAAATCTAATAAGCAAAATGACTCACTTATAAATGCATTAAATCATTTAATCGTTATGAAAGAGGAAAATAAGCGTAAGATTTCGGCAGATATATCTCTTGATTTTGTAAAGAAAAAATGGAAACCATTAGTTCTAGACAACGAAGGGCAAATTGATCGTTCCTTTTTCGAATTAACTGCTGCAACTGAATTAACAGAATGCTTAAGGTCGGGAGAAATTTTTGAGACTAACAGCATTATGTACCGCGATTTAAACGATTACCTTGTCAATAAAACAAGCATGCATGGGTCACTGACTATTCCAAATACATTTGAAGAATACATCACTACACGATCAGCTGTTTTGGATGAAAAGCTGCGCACTTACAGTAAACTGACCCAGTCGTTTGATCGTATCTCCATAACAAAACGTGATAAAAATACTCCTGAAGAAGCTGATTTTTATAAACGAGAACTATATAAATTGCTGCCTGGCATTGATTTGGCTGATCTTCTCATAGAAGTGAATAGTTGGACTGGTTTTATGAATGAGTTTGTTCACGAAGGAACTGGAAAAATACCAGATGAAAATGAACTAGAGGTTCTTTTTGCCACATTATTGGCTATGGGTTTAAACATCAATTTAGGTAGAATGACACGAACTACGCCAAATATCAACTTCCCGCAAATGGCAAATGCTAAACAATGGCGTATGTCACCTGAAGCCTTTCGAAGAGCTCAATCCATTCTCGTCAATGCGCAAATAGACACTCCTTTGTCAAAAATATGGGGTGACGGAACAAGATCTTCTTCTGATGGTCTGCGTATTCAAGTAGGTGTGTCTTCTGTCCATGCAGATATAAATCCCCATTATGGGACAGAACGAGGAGCCACCATTTATCGACATACTGCAGATAAATATGTTTCCCATTTTGTAGAAATAATAGCGACCAATCAGCGTGAAGCTGCTAGTGCTATTGATGGAGCTATTGGGCACAATACAGAGTTAGAGTTAGAAGAACATTTTACAGATAGTAATGCCTATACCGATACGGCCTTTGCTATCTTTCATTTACTTGGGTTCAAATTTCAGCCTAGAATTCGTAATATAGGTTCTATGCAGCTTTTCTCAATAAAACCAATTTCAGAATATAAAAAGTTACAAAGTCTATTAACACGAACCATTCGAAGAAAAGATATTCAAGAGTATTATGAAGAAATTAAGCAAATAGTTTATTCCATTCAAACTGGTAAAACAACAGCAAAAGTTATCTTAAACCGATTGGGATCCTATGCTGGAAAAAATAAGGTTGTTCAAGCCTTAAATGAACTTGGAAAAATTGAAAAAACAATTTTTCTCTTGGAATATGCTATTGATGAGGATCTAAGAAGGAAGATTACACGCATGTTGAATAGAGGTGAGCTAATTAACGATCTAGCACGAGAACTTTTTTCAGGACAACATGGTAAATTTATGGAGCGAGATATAGAAAAACAACTTCAAAGTGCTAGCGCTTTAAATATAATCATTAATGCTATAAGCCTATGGAATACGGTATATCTTCAAAAAGCTTATGATCATTATGTTAAAGAACAACCAAAAATTGAAAAATATATGCTTTACACTTCCCCAATTATATGGAATCATATTAATCTTCTTGGAGAGTACAAAATTGACTTGTTATCTAAACCCAACAAGTTAAGAAACTTAAACACAGAAAATTATTTAGACTAAAACGTTGATAGATCAGGGTAAAAATCTCTTACAGGGATTTTTACCCTCTTTGCGGCGATGAGGCCAAGCTCAACTAGAGATATTCAAATATATTGAAACCTATTACAACACAAAACGACTACACTAGGCTTTTAGTTATCAATCGCCTAAGGACTTTGAGAAGCAATATCCTTAAATGCTCTTAACTGAGTGTCCAATTTTTCTTGACAAGTTCAATTGAAAAGGTAATCTACGTACAACTTTTTTGGGGGGCACCTCATATTGTCCCACTTTCTACAAGAATTAGAATTTGATCAATCTTTTAAGATTGAGTAAGCAAAATAAAATTAAGTTTCATAAGATTTGAAAACGAAATTTTTTAATAATCTCATAAACCATACTCATATGACCGAATTTAAAATGCTGTTTTTGTTCATAAGAGTTGCCCAAAGTATTTTTCTATCCAAATTGACGTTATCCCTAAAACATTGATTTAACGAATTTTTCAAAAAAATGTAAGAAATTATAACGTAAAGTTTCATATGACTGATACGTGAACAAAAAAAATCGTTTGTTTTAGATCACATTTTAATTTAAAAAACATTTTTTTTACACCAGTTGCAATATTATTAGTATTATACTGCATCTTATAATAAGTTATAATTGTTTTTGTAAGCGCATTCAAAAGTTGCAAAAAATTTTAGGAGGAAAAAATTATGAGTAAAAAATTGGCTTTTAGCTCTTTACTTTTGGGATTATCATTATTTAGCTCATTCTATTTATCAGAAGAAGCGATAGCAACAAATATTTCTGAATCTGAGAACAACAATTCGATAGTTTCTAGTTTAAAAAAGGATCAAAGGGATGATAATATTCGAATTCAATTTAGAAATGAGCTTATCGACCTCTCAAATAATCTTAATCAGAATGCATTTTTGAATGGTGATATTGGTGCTACTGAGGTGTTTCCATTTCCTAATACAACTATTGCGGACATAAGACATTCACCTTTTGCTAGGGTAAATGATGATATGGTTTTACAAAATGGAAATACTCTTGCGGCACATAATGCACTTCTCACTAACATGACAGATATCGATCTTGTTATGAGTACTGCAAGTTTCACCTACACCCAGTCAGATAGAGTTACAACCACAACAACTCACGCAACAGGAGTTTCGATGACTACAAATGCAGAAATGAATTTTCCTTTTATTAATGGTGGAATGTCCATGACAGTAGGGTATGACTTTAGTCATACCAATTCAGTTGAATCAACGGTAGAGAAAGTGTGGGCGGTTCCTTCACAGACTATTCCAGTTCCAGCAGGTCGTAGTTTTAACGTTAGTTGGGTATTGGAGACAGGAGTTGCTACAGGTACTACTAATCTTACAAGTTCAGTAAGTGCTCTCGTACCGTACAAAAGGCTGGGATCTAATGGACCTTTGCTTCCGATGGAAACAGGTGCAGCTGTTTTTGAATATGATAGACTAATAGCAGCTTTGCCAGGTACTCAGTTCAGATGGTCTCATCGTGATAACTGGGAACCCTTTAATGACGAGACAGCTTTACGTAAATGGGGAACTGCTAGATATAGGGCTCAATTTGGAACGAAGCTAAGAATGTTAGTCACTGATGCGAATAGCCCTAGGTCTTCCCCAGTCGTAATACAGGAAATTCTAATGGATGTAACTCCGAAAGTTGTTGAATAAGTAGCTATAAGGTATCCATCATCAGTCTCATAAGCTATACCCTTGTGAACATTTCCTACAAAAATAAGATACCAGTTTAAGGTATCTTATTTTACTCTCATTTTATTTAAATTAGAAAAGATTAATTGTTACTTTGATTAAATACTATCTAGTTTCTCACTGTTTTTCGCAAAACTTTCTTTTGCTTTATCCCCTTAGGTATGTTTTTGGGTATGGTTTATGAGACTTTTAAAAGTTTCGTTTTCAAATCTTACGAAACTTAATTTTATTTTGCTTACTCAATCTTAAAAGCTGGCTACTTTTTATGGAACACTGTATTTAGTTAGAAATATATTCGGATTTATGTTAAATATAGATGTCTGTTGTGTAATTGTTGACAGAATATGGTGTTTTAGACTTTCAAGCATAGACTACTTGAAGTCTTCAGGTAAATGTAGATTTGAGTTAATTCAATAATTATTAATCTTTCTTGAATTAACATAATTGATAAGTTAAGAACTAGTAATATAGATCTGTTCACTTGAATTTCTCCTTTCATAAACTAGTCAATAACATTTTTGCGTTTTGATCATAGAGTGAAAAGTGAGAATGTAAAAAACTATGTTACTAATCCTAAAAGAATTTATGGACGTAGTTTTTTTCCTTTTATTTATTATGTATATTCTTTTGAGAAATGCATTTTAGAGTTTTTGTATCTATCAGATTTGGGAATAAATCATATGCTAGATATACTGATTTTATGTTGCGATTTGTAAATTATAGCCTGGATTTAGCTGACTAGTACGCATGTAGTAGTCTTTTATTCGCATAAAAGTGGCATCTGTATCTGTTTTGGAAAAGCTATTTCGTTCTTGAAAAAGTCGGTTGTAGGTTTCATATTTTTATTTTCTTGGTAGTTAATCTGCTTGGGTTTTTCACAGATATTTTCTATATGTTCTTCTTTTTCTCTTTAATTGGATTTGTTTTACTTTTTACTTTTTTGTACCTCTGTTTTATGAAGTTCAGAATCTAAATGATTCGCAGCTTTCTTCCAGTTGACCACTTGTTAATCCGAAGGGTGGTTCTCCTCTTTCAAAAAAGGCAAGACCTTCTCTTCGAAAAGTACTGGATGGAACGTCTCAGATTTTTCATCCAGTAGTCGCTTATAACGAGTGGTTGCTTTACGCCAAACAAAGCTAAACTTATTAGCATCGGCTTTGATTTTTATACCATCAATAAGAATGGATTCATTATCGATAGCTCGCTTGGTAATTACTTGTCGACGAAATAAGGCAAAGGCTTCTGCTAAGAGGTGAGAGGCTGTTTCATGACTTCTAAACCGATTGATGGTTCGATAGCTGACTTGTTCATGGTTAGCTAACTAACGGAAACAGGAGCTGTCATTTAACAGAAATTTAGTTTCCCGATCAGAAAAGGCACGTAGGATATCAACATATAGAATAATCTTTAGCATCATCTTAGGCTGGTCGTTCTAATTGTTCTTCTAATACATGAAAGATGCTTCGACTAAGGCATTGATCGAAAAAGCAATATCTATTTCTGGAATATATTGTTCCAATGTTAATTGCAAAATCGTTTGTTCGATAGTATACTTTTTAAAAATAAAGCATACTCTTTTTTGAATGGATTTAGTCACTTTGATCTTATAGGGTTGTGTGCTTTTTGTTTACTCTAAAAATAAAAAAAAGTGGGACAATAATCAATTTTTCTTCTGATTATTGTCCCACTCTCGGTTTATTGAGTCGATTTTTTGAGCTCTTTATTTATTATCAATACAAATATGTTTATTAAAATATATAATATATATTCATATTTTATTCAAAAAAGTTTTTTTTTTACCTATTTTTGATAAATGCTAACAAGTGATTAGTGTTATTATTATTATGTTATATATATTTTATCAAAGGAGAGATTTTATGAAAAATAGAATTACTGTATTTATCAGTTTATTTTCATTCAATAATCGTAGTTAATGAGCACGGACATTATAATAGCGCATATTTTAGATTGCTTTTAGAATTTAAACAGATGTTAGTATCAAATCTTAGACAACTTTTCGTAGAGACAAAAATAAATTAAACTTATCTACGAGAGGATGAATTTTATGATCCGATACGAAGAAAATTTCAAACAGATGATTGTTGAACTGAATCAAACTGGACGTTCTGTTCGAGGGTTGGCGAAAGAATATGGCTTATCCGAAACAATCATTTACAAATGGAAGAATTTATATTTACCTAATCAGTCCACAGGACTGA
>NZ_AMDP01000048.1 GCF_028128615.1 Enterococcus sp. 5H
TCTTTGTATAATGTATGTTATGTTAATTTCGCTATTTATGAATATAATCAAAATGCCATTTAAATATCAGTTCAAAAACGAATCTACATAACAAAAAAAGCCTTAACGCTTAGAAATAATAAGCATTAAGACGATCTACATTAAGTAGGCAATATGATGAAAAATCATTTTTATTCTCAAATATTAATTAACAATGATAAAATTAGATAATGTTTAATCTAGAATATAGTATTTTTAAAATAATCAATTTTAAATAATACATACAACTTGTTCGCTTTTACCACTAATTTATCTAGTCTCAAGGATAAGGTTTGATTTACTAAAAAAGAAGATTAGCTAACATAACATACATTATACAAAGA
>NZ_AMDP01000049.1 GCF_028128615.1 Enterococcus sp. 5H
AAGCCTATGATTCGGCAAAAAATTACTTCATGGTAGCCTATACACCAATTTGTCAATCGATTATAATGACAGGAGAGGCATTAGCGAATGCACATAAGAAGTTCTTAAGTGAGTACTTAGCAACGGTTAATGGTTCTGATCTGGACGAAGACCAGCTAGTAGCTGAGATTGACAACTATAAAGCACTGTTAGATACCATTGATGATCTGATTCGAGATGCGAAAACACACCGAACGGATTTAGAAAGACGCTCGATGAATGCCTATCAAGCGATGCAGAAGCGACAAGAGAAATTGGAAAAGTTTCGTGAATATAGTAGTCAGTCAGCAAGTTTCTTTTCGGACTATCAATCGTCACAAAGTGAATTAAGCAATGGTTTAGCACAAGTACAAGATTGTAAAGCATGGAACGCGTCTACTGGTACATTTGACATTGCACGACTTGATATGACCTGGGCAAAACCAATAAACGATCGTTGGGAAAAACGAGAAAAAATGAAACAAGAAGAACTGAAGAAAGCAGAAGCAACCAAAGCGAATACGTTAGCGGAACATGGGCTAACTGAAGCCGACCTTGTTCAGCCTAACGATCCTGAAAATGTTGTGTTAGAAAAGTATATAAAACTCGCTCAAATGGGTGTAAATCCACATACAGGCTTGCCAATAACGGATGAAGAAAAGTGGAAATACCAGTACGCAGCACATAGCAAAACTGTTTTTGATGTTTTAGGTTTAGTAGGTGGGGCTTATGCTGGTCAAAAAGCAACTGATAATGATTTTTATAGAGTGCGTCCAAATAATATAAATGGAACCAAAAATATATTTAAAAGTAACTTAGGTAAGGAAATAGATATAACTCCATCAAAAATCCATACTAAGGTTAATAAAAACCCTGGACCATTCGGTGAACCTAATAGCAGTGTGGATATTTTAAATGCCAAAGGTGAAATTAATACAAGACGATTTTATGATGATAAAGGAAAAGCTATACGTGATGTTGATATGACAAATCATGGCAATCCTAAAAATCATCCGGAATATCCACATGAACATAAATGGAAATACGATATTAACGGGAAACCTACGAGAGAATAAAAACTATCAGGATATGGAGGTTATAAATTTATGGAATATAAGGATATGGAAGAAAGTATAGGTTATGGAGAAGAATACAACTTTAATTATAAAGATAAGGAATATTGGATCAGTCAAAATTCTGATGGGAATTATTTAACTGAAGTTAATGGAGAAACGCAAGTGTTTCAAAATTCAGAAGAGTTATTGACTAAAGCACGAATAGATGGAAAAACTATTTGTGAGATTTGGGATGATATAAAAAATCAATTTTAGCTAAAAAATCATGAATAACCAAAAAGGACTATATTCAAGAGAAGCCTGTTGTTTTTTAACGCTAGGCTTCTTTTTTGGAATTCATATTTGTTCAATAGAGTATAGTCGAAAGTGATCTTGAGTTTATACATAAGTCCTCCATTTTGGTTGTAAATTAACGTGTAGGATCCAACAATCAACTCATCACTGATTGCGTCATAGTAACTTTCAGGAATGACTAGTAAAATACTTTCTAAAAAGATTATAAAAAAAAACGCGTTTGATTTTACAAATATTCTTTTTTTCTTAATAATAAGCTTCTGTTAGAAAAAATAAACTAAGGGACGTTAAGATATGTCAAAATCTATAGAAGATTTGTTAAGGGTTAGTCAAGGAGTCATTTTGACGACAATCGATAGAATGGGGTTTCCGAGGAACCAGCTATTCTCATTACCGGTATATAGAAATCATTATTATTCAATGCTGTTTATAGTAGAAGAACAATCAGCGTTGATTCAATCTTTAGGAAAAAACTGCCGAGCTACGGTCTGCTTTTTCACCACGAATCCTTTTAAAGCCGTATATATTAAAAGAATTATCACCATGCAAGAAGAGTTAAAAGAAACCGAATTCCAGGAGTACATAAAAAAATATCCGAAATTAGGAAAGATAGCACAGCCAGTGGGGGTAGATTTTCAAGCGTTATCTGTAGAAATAGGTCATGCAGCAACTATTAATCAGGATAACAGAGAAATTGAAGAAATAATCGATTGGTAATATATTAAATAATAAATGTAATTTATATATATCAATTGCAATAGATTTGAATGTTTGCTACTCTGATTGTAAGCGGTTTACATGAGGAGGTGTAAGATTGATCGAGAGCTTGTGTGAACATTTTTCCCTATAATTAAGGCCAACTAGGAGATGTAGAATGAAAAAAGTAATATTTTTGTCAGTAGTATTGTGTATGGCATTATTTTTTTTGATATGGATGGTAGGTAACAGAAATTATCAAGAATACAATGTAATTGTCACAGATGTCGATCACTCAAATAAAATACTTTATGTATCAAAAATGGATAAAGCTGGAAAAACACAAGGTGACTATTTCTTCAGTTACGAAGGCTTAATTTCGGATGTCCAAGCAGGAGATGTATTAAAAATAGTGGCACACAAGGATGTATCAACGACTTATCCAGCACAAATTAGAGTGAAAAAAATTGAAAAAACAAAAACTTAACTGGGAAGGATTACATGAAAATATGAAAAAGAGATTTTTAGTTTTGTTGTTATTATTAGGTACACTATCTGTTAGTAATGTCGCTAGAGCTGAGGATTTTAAGGGAGATAGCGCTGAGACAGTAACACATGAATACCAACAACCAGATGAAGAATTGGATGCAATTGTAAAGCCAAATGTAAATAGATCTTCTGGTGAGGGCCAATATTTTATTAGTAACGAAGATTGGGAAGCTTATAGAGAAAATCAATACAAGAAAAGTGATCCAAGTTTTAAAGGTTCAGTTAAAGTTGAAAAAATAACTTCAGATGATGTACCAATAGAAGCAATCGAAAAAGAAAATAATGGACCAACTATCAGTCCATTTGCTTTATCAGTGGTTCCTTCGACTGGATTTCCTAATGCTTCAGTTGGCCAAGCTGTATTTTGGTACAACCAAAATGGGACTATAAAGGAGTTAAGTGGTTCAGTATTTAAGGTTAATGACCGAAATGTTGGTACAGCAGGACACTGTGTATATTCTCATGATTTAGGAGGGTTTGCTACTTCGGGTACTGTATTCTTCGGAAAACAACAAACGTCTTCAGGAGTTATATTTGATAGCATGTATTCGTTAACAGTTGGTAGAACAAATAAAGATTGGGTGAATGTGGGGAATTTTAGAAGTGACTTTGGTGCAATTGAAATGAGACTAATTCATGGGTCAATCCCTAGAAACCTATCTCTTTACAAAAATCCTCCAGCTTCTGTAAATAATGTGAGAAATTTTGGTTATCCAGGATTTAATCAGAGTGTACTCAATTCTAGTTCAGGGAATGTTGTAACGGGTTCGATTTTATTTTTGCACCAAACATTCGAGGCACATAATAATACTGTAATTTCTGCTTTTGGAATGAGTGGGGGTCCATTAGTAAATTCAAGTAATCAAGTTATAGGGATTAACTCATACAGAATGGACTATGGTACTGGTACAACTTCTGGTTTTATGAAAATGACAAATGAAACATATAATCTGATATTGCAATAAACAATTAGAAAATACTATGAGCTTTGGTTCATAGTATTTTTTTGCTCACTAGAGTATACTCATGTGACCGAATTTAAAACGCTGCTTTAACAAGATGTTCAATTGTTCATAAGAGTTGCCCGAAAGTATTTTTCTATCCTAATTGACGTTATCTCTAGAACATTCATTTTAAACTAATTGGTATTTTATATCTTAATTAGTAACAATACCTACAAATAGAAAAAGACTATAAACCAAAACTATTTTTCGTTTTGGTTTATAGTCAAAATCTAATAAAAGTTAAGTAACTTTCTCAACTTTACAGTTCGATACAGGCAAATGTGTGGTTATTGCATAAAGGACAAGTCAATTTTTCTTTGACACTATATGTTTTAACGATGACATACCCACATGAGAGGCAACTATATCGATAGAGCGTGTTCTTATTTTCTTTTTTTCTAAATAGTTTCATGAAAAGTATTGTAAATGAAAACGAGCAGAAAATCAAAAATAAATACTCATTTAGTTATAAAATAAAGTTTTAATTTAGGGTGGAGTAAGGCATTTTTAATAAGAAAAGAGTCTTGAAGTAAAATAGTATTCGTTTTTTTTCAAATCACCTATAATGATAATTAGTGTAGAAGTAGGATTTGGAGGAGAACAATGGAATTTATTAAAAGATATGGTTTTTATTTTTTACTGTTAGGTGTGATAAGCGATTTTTTAACACCCTATATTTTGGGTCTTTTTTATCCTAAAATGAATCAGATGAAAATGGTGATTAGTGTTTTTGGCGATGTAGATAGTCCGGTCCGTGGTGCTTTTTTAGTTTGGTCGGTCGTTTCAGGTCTATTTTTTGTTTTATCGATTCCAGCAGTATATCATGCATTTAGTGAAACTTCGACTGTCTGGGCAACTGTATTGGCCATTGCTATTGGAGCATATGGTATTGGAGATTGTATTTTTACTGGTCTCTTTAGTATCAATACTGAGCAAGCAACATGGAATTTTTCTACTTGGGTACACAATATTGGGTCTGGTATAGGCTATGCGGGCTTTTTGTTATTTCCATTATTTTTAGTTTTACTTTATCAAAAACAAGGGCAGGTAACTTCAAGTCATTTGTATCTGGTTTTATTAAGTGTTAGCTTTTTATTTGCTGTTATTTATGGATTAGCTAGAATTCCGATGATCAATCATTTGCCGTTTTTAAATCAGTTAGGCTTTTGTCAGCGTGTAAGTTTCTTTTTTAACTATTTACCAATAGCCATTTTCGCTATAAATCAGATGAAACAGCAGCAATTTTAAAAAATATCTGAAGTATTGATTTTTTATGGAAAAATATTTATTTATTCCAAATTGTCTTTTATTTTCAAGCGAAGATTGCTATAATGAGAAAAGATTTGAAAATTAAGGAGGAAATCATGAAAAAATATTTAGGACTACTTTCAGTAGTAGTAATGGTAGTGTTGTTAGGAGGGTGTAGTCAAGGGGCTAAAACGAGTGCTGAGACGGATACATTTATGCAATCACCAACGGAGGGTACGGAAATTTCCATCATTGTTGAACATGAAGGAGACAAAGTAACTGATGTTTCTGCTAAAGCAGTATTTGACAATGAAAAATTACAAATTACTGATAAAGCAATCGCTGAACAAGTTGCCGATGCATTTGAAAAAGCTTCTAATTTAGAAGATGCTAAAATGGATTATACTAAAAAAGAGACTGTCATCACTTATAAAGCACCTGCCAATAGTGTTAAATCTGGCAGCAGCTACAAAGATGGTGAAGAGCAATTAACTAAAATGGGTTTTGAAAAAAAATAAGCTCTTTTAGAATTAAATTAATAAAAAGAAGCTGAGACAAAAGTGTTTAGCTCCGAGCGAAGTGAAGTAGCTGCTTTTTTCTCACCGTTTATTCGGATCTAGTGAGTGAAACAAAACTGATTTTTAGTTTTGTTCCACTCACTTTTTAGTTTGAAGCTAAATAGTTGATAAGCAGTTTCATAAATGAAAATAGGTGTGCCTCCAAAATGAAATATAAAATGGTAATGTTCGTCTTTACGTTAAAATGCATTTTTATATTTACTTATTACCTTGTTTATTATATGATTAATCACGTTGTTCTAAGAACAAATTGCAGTTATTACGAACGTCATTATTATTGTTCGGATTTTAGGGAGGATATTAAATGAAAGAGAAGATTGTTTCTTATTTTGAGATTGAAAAATTAAATACAACGGTCAGACGTGAGGTTCTAGCAGGGTTTACGACATTTATCTCAATGGCGTATATTCTGTTTGTTAATCCAACTGTGTTAGGTGCTTCTGGAATGGATGAAGGAGCAGTGTTTACGGCAACAGCTATAGCTAGTGCTTTGGGTTGTATTTTGATGGGGATTTTAGCTCGTTATCCAATAGCGACTGCACCAGCACTAGGTATTAATGCTTTCTTTGCTTATTCGGTTTGTGTGGGGATGGGTGTTCCTTGGGAAACTGCGTTGGCAGGTGTGTTTGTTGCCTCATTGATTTTCATTTTGATTACGATATTTAAATTACGTGAATTAATTATTGATGCGATTCCTGCAGATTTGAAATATGCGATATCAGGTGGAATTGGTTTATTTATTGCTTTTCTTGGTTTAAGTGAGGGTGGCGTTATTGTATCTAATGAATCCACACTTGTTGCATTAGGTCCATTGAATGTGGGCACAACATGGTTAACGATTTTTGGTTTAATCGTTACAGCTATTTTATTAGTTCGCCGCGTTCCTGGGGGTATTTTTATTGGGATGGCAGCAACTACGGTATTAGGATTAGTGACAGGATTGATTCAAGCACCAGACAAACTTATTTCAAGTGCACCGAGTTTAAAACCAACGTTTTTAGTGGCGTTAAAGCATGTAGGCGATATTAATTCTATCCAATTGTGGGTGGTAGTTTTAACATTCTTGCTAGTTACTTTCTTCGATACAGCAGGGACTTTGGTTGGTTTAGCGAATCAGGCAGGGTTTATGAAAGATAATAAAATGCCGCGTGTGGGTAAAGCATTGGCAGCTGATTCGACTGCAATGTTAGCAGGTTCTTTACTGGGTACATCTCCTGTAGGTGCATATGTAGAATCATCGGCTGGAATTGCTGTGGGCGGACGTTCTGGATTAACGGCAATTACGACAGGTGTATTCTTTATTTTTAGTTTATTGTTTTCTCCGCTATTATCTGTTGTGACATCACAAGTTACTGCTCCAGCCTTGATTGTTGTGGGTGTATTGATGGCTCAGTCACTTAGTCAGATTAAGTGGAAAGAAATGGAAATTGCGATTCCTTCATTCTTAATTCTTTTGGGCATGCCTTTAACTTATAGTATTTCTGATGGGATTGCGCTTGGGTTTATCTTTTATCCGATTACAATGATTGCAGCAAAACGTGGAAAAGAAGTTTCACCAATAATGTATGTTCTATTCTTTGTATTCGTTGGCTTTATGTGGATTTTAAACGTAAATTAATTGGAAATAAAGAACTAGCCATTAATAGATAATTACTTTTGGGTAAGACCGTGTTTTTACATGGCTCTTATCCTTTTTTGTACCTGTGTGATCTTGTGTTATTTTTTATTTAGCTTATGGACTTTTAAATATCTAAATATAGACCTTTTTTATTGCTTTTAACCTAGGGAAAACTATAATAAAAATAGGATAAAATAAACTAGTGAAGTGTGGGGGAATGGGCATGGGAGAAAAAGAGTTTAAGATAACGTTACCGGAAAAAATAGTTGAGACATTTCAGCTTGAAAATGAAACAGATGTGACTTTAAGTATTGTAGATCAAAAAATAATGATTGAACCAAAAAATAAACTAGCTGGAAATCAGACAATTTCACTGAGATGGTTTTTAGTACCAACAATAATTGCCAGTGTTATTTTCTTAGGTTATTTATTTTTTGGTGAACGTAGTCAGATTCCTTTGGTGGGCGCGTTATCTATTGCAAATTTTGTTCTTTCGTTGGGTGTTGTAAGTGGCGTTTTTAGCTTTTTATTTTTCTTTATTAAAGGTAAAAAAAATAAAATTATTTCACGCTCACAAGGGATATATTGGCGTAATTTCCCAACGATATTACTTTCATTTATTGTTATTTTGGTCTTTTCTTTACTAGTCTTCTTCAAAATTATGGGACTAGTATTTATCGGAGCAACATTCGATCAATACACGGCAACGATGTTGTTTTTTGTTTTTGTTGGAGCGATTAATTATTTCATGATTTATTCAGCCCTTTCTATTACGCCTGCTAAACTAACGAGTTTATTGATTTTTGTGATTATTGGTGGTGTGATGTTGGCGATGATCACAAATAGAGACCATCAATGGTGGCAATTTAACTTTAGTTTTTTAGGAACAATTGAAGCTAAGAATAGCTGGCAGTTTAATGTGACGTTGATCTTTTCAGCATTATTGATGATTGCTTTGATAGATAGTTTGTTTGTTGAATTGCAAAAGGCGATACCACACAGTAAACGATTGACTACATTGAGAGTTTTATTAACGTTGACAGCTTTGGATTTAGGAGCTGTGGGATTATTTCCTTACACAGAAACTGGGCCTTTCCAAGGAGTGCATAATTTGGTCGCTGAATATTTAGTTTATTTAATTATTATTTTAATTGTTGGGATTAAATGGTTTTTACCGAATGTGACCAAAGAATTTTTGACGATTTCCTACTTGATTGCTGCAACGTTAGTGGTTGTAAGTGTGTTATTCCAAGTAGTGGGTTATCTTTCATTAACGGCTTTTGAATTGATAGCCTTTATGTTGGCGTTTAGCTGGGTCGTATTATTACTTCAAAATTTACGCAAACTGGCTCAAAATCTCACGAATACTTTTCAAGTGAGGCTTAAAAGTGTGAGTCTTGAGGATCTTGATGACAGCCATGAGACGGAAGCGGAGCTTAAATAAATAGAAGGAAAACTCTGCACAGTGTTACTCTGCGCAGAGTTTTTTGTTTGAAATAATGAGTTAATTTTTTGAAGTATGGGCTTGCCAAAGGGTGCTGATTTTTTCATAGGTTAGTTCTCTTGTAGTTGGAACAACATAATCTGCAGCTTGTAATGTCTTAGCATCACCAACGCCAATAGCGTACATTTTGGCCTCATTGATGGCTTGAACACCTGAATAAGCGTCTTCTACTCCGATTGCTTCAGCTGGATCAATTGCTAATTGTTTACATGCTTGTAGGAAGATTTCTGGGTCAGGTTTTCCTTTTTTTAGAGTACTGGGATCTACGATTGTATCAAATGCGTCTGCTAAACCAAGGTTAGTAAGAATAGCAGGAGCGTTTTTACTTGCAGAAGCTAAACCAATTTTGATGGAGTGTTTTTTTAAATCTGCCAATAATTCAGCAATACCAGGTAAAATATCAGCTGGTGTAATCTCTTGGATCAACGAAACGTAGAAATCATTTTTTTCAGTTGCTAAGGCTTCTTTTTCAATTTCAGAAAAGGCCGTTTCTTGATTTCCTAATGCTAATATCCGACGCAAAGATTCTGTTCGATCAACCCCTTTTAATTCTTCATTGAATGCTTCGGTAATGTTGATACCTAGCTTATTGCCAAGCTTTTGCCATGCAATAAAATGAAATGCTGCAGTGTCAGTAATTACACCGTCTAAATCAAATATGACTGCTTTTAACATGAAATACCTCTTTCCTAAAACGTTTTAGATTTATCGTTAATGATTATAGTTTATCTGAAAAAATATTGCAATAACTTTTTTGAAAACGCTTGATTAAGTTGTTTCGATCTGATATCATCCATTTATAACGAAAAGGTTTTCGGTAAGGAGGTGTTTAATTTGACGAAAGGCAAATTAGTGATCAGACTATTAGCAGCTAGTATAGATTTGTTCTTAGTTTTTTTTTCCAGCTATATGATTATGACGATGATGGGCATGAATGGCGGGATTTACACGGTACTGCCTCAATTACTTTTTGCTGTTTACAATGTTGTGGCAATCACAGCATTTGAAGGTAAGACGATAGGAAAGTATTTTGCTCAAATTTCTGTCTATACAGAAGAAGGTGGAGCCTTGCATTTGGGGATTCGTGAAGTAGGTAAGCTGTTATATTTTGTACCTGTTATCGGTATGTTTTTTGTACTTATTAGTTTATTAGCGACTATATTTTTTGGAAAAACATTACATGATTGGATTGGGAAAAGTCAAGTATTGCTGGATATTGAACGGAAAAAGTTAGAAAAAGGAGATTATTATGAAGAACAGCTCATACGATGAAGTGCTCTCGAAAAATCCAATTGCTCATATCGATACGATTCCGTTATTGCTTCTATTTATTGCAGCAGCGAGTGTAGGATCAGTTCTTGCTTGGTTGTTGAAAGATAAATATAATGCAAAATACTTAATTCGAGCTTATTTAGTTTATGGAATTATTCATCTTTTCATTGGTTTAGTTGTACTGAAAGTAGCACTGGTCTTTATTATTGGTTCGTACTTATTGGGTGGGATCGTTACGATTTTTCGCTCAAATCATTATTTTTATAGTTAAATTTTTTTGATATTATACTAAAACGTTTTCTTTAGGGGGAAATTATGGAAACTGCAATTCAATATTTTAAGGATAATCCATGGCTAATCGGGGAGAAGTATTTTAATTCAGATTGGTTGGGAAAAGTCGAAACAACGATGTGTATCGGAAATGGTTATTTGGGCATTCGCTCAGCGACTGAAGAGTCTTATGTTGGTGAAACTAGAGATACATTTGTTGCCGGAACTTTTAATAAATTTGATGAAAATGAAGTAACGGAACTGCCTAATGTACCAGATTTAATTGGAATGGAATTTCGCTTAAATCAAAAACGTCTGGATTTAACGAAAGGTTCAGTTTCGGAGTATCAACGGAATTTGAATTTAAAAACAGGAGAGTTAGTTCGTTCGTTTATTTGGGAATATCAAGATGTTAAGGCGAAATTTACGTTTAAGCGATTTGGTTCTTTTGCCGAAAAACATGTAATTGCTCAAAAAATTGAAATTCAGAATTTAGGTGAAGCATTACAAGTTGAAATTAATTCTGGTATTAATGGACAGTTATCAAACAGCGGTTCCCAACATTTTACTGAAGGCGATAAGGCGTTGTCAGAAGGTAAATATATGCAAATGATGCCATATACAAGCCAATCCAATATTTTCTTTGTTTTATCGACCGTTCATAAAATTAAGAAAGAGCAAGATATTTACAATGAAACGAAAAAAAGAATTGAAATGGGACGCCGTAAAATCTATAACCGTTATTGGCTGGACATAGCACCAAATGAAACCGCTACAATTGAGAAATTATCTTCTGTCCACACAAGTATCGATCAAGAAACAGCAGGAAAAACGCTGGAAGAAGTCAAAAATATAGCTTTAGAAGAACTAAAACAATCGTATCATTCTGGTTATGAAAAACTACAAGAAGCTTCAGCACAAGCCTGGGAGCAACAAGTTTGGTCAGTTTTACCAATCACAATTGACTCACAAAATCTAAAAGATCAATTAGCAGTTAACTTTGCTAAGTATCACTTACACGTGATGACACCAGCGCACGATGAGCGAATGAATATCGGAGCGAAAGGACTTTCAGGTGAAGGATACAAAGGACATACTTTCTGGGATACGGAAATTTTTATGTTGCCGTACTTTACTTTTACACATCCTGAAATTGCTGAAAAACTAGTAACATATCGCTATTTAGGGCTTGAGGGAGCGCATAAAAAAGCACATGAAAATGGTTTTGAAGGAGCACAATTTCCTTGGGAAGCGGCTTGGCCCGATGATGGTGAAACTACACCGGTTTGGGGAGCTGCGGATATTATTACCGGGAAACCTACAAAAATTTGGTCTGGTTTTATTGAGCAGCATATTACTAGTGATGTGGCTTTTGGAATCAAGCAATTTATCGATGTAACAGGAAATCAAACGTTTGCTAAAGAAAAAGGTTATGAAGTGATTCTTGATACAGCAAAATTCTGGGCTAGCCGTTTAGAATGGCAAGAAGATAATCAACGCTATGAAATTTTAGAAGTCGTTGGACCTGACGAATATAAAGAACATGTAGATAATAATGCGTTTACTAATTATACGGCGCACTGGAATATTACGTTAGCAATGACATTAGTGGATACATTAAGAGTAGAAGATCCAGCACTGTTCAACCGATTAAATGAAAAATTAGAGTTGGATCGCGTGTATACAGACTGGCAAGAAAAAGTTGGCAAGCTTTATTTACCACAACCGAATCAAGAAAAAGTGCTGCCGCAAGATGATACTTATTTATCAAAACAAATTATTGATTTAACGGAATATAAAAATGATCCACAAGTCGGCACCTTATTCCATGAATATAATTTGGACCAAGTTAATCAGATGCAAGTAACGAAACAGGCGGATATTTTATTACTGCTTTTCTTATTTGAAGATTTGTTCCCGAAAGAAGAAAAACTAATTAATTGGAATTATTATGAATCAAAAACATTACATGATTCCTCTCTTTCATTATCAACCCATGCTATTTTAGCAGCAGATTTAGGCAAACTTGAAGAATCTTATGAACTATTCAAACAAGCATTAGCAATCGATATGGGTGAAAATATGCACTCTTCTAATGAAGGAATTCATGCGGCATCGTTAGGCGGAATTTGGCAAATGACTGTTTTTGGCTATGGCGGTGTTCGTTGTTTGAATGGAAAATTAAGAATTGAACCTCATTTACCTGAAGCTTGGAATAACCTTACGTACGGTATTGTTTGGCAAAATAATCCATTAATAGTTGAAGTTAGCAAAGATCAGATGACCATTACCAACCAAGGAGAGCAAGAAGTCACATTTGAAGCATTTGGCAGTACCTATTCAGTTACGGATCAACTAATAGTTAAATTATAGGAGGAAAAGAAATGAAAGTATGGAAAAAACTAGTTAGTGTCGGAATTGTTACAGCAACAGTAGGTTTGTTAGCCGCTTGCGGTAGTACCGAAAAATCGGATAGCGGAAAAACTGATTTTAAAGGCGAAACACTAACCATTGGCGTTTGGGGTGGAAATGAGTCTGAAGAAAAATCACTAGACAAAATGATCGAAACATTTGAAAAAGACACAGGTGCTAAAATCGAAAAGAAAGTTTATACCGATTACAATACTCAAATTCAAGCTGATATGGTTGGAAAAACAGCTCCTGATGTTTTCTATGTGGATGCACAAATGTATCCATTTTTCTCACAAAACGGTATGTTAGAAAAATTAGATAGCGATAAATTTGAAGCTGATAAGTTTTATGATAGCTTAATCGACACGTTTTCTACAGATGGTGATTTGTATGCAGTACCAAAAGATATGTCTACTTTGGCGATCTATTTAAACACAGAAATTTTTGAGAAAACAGGCGTTTCAGTGGATGATATCCCGACTTCATATGAAGAATATGTTGAATGGTTACCAGAGTTCCAAAAGAAAATTGATGACGTTTATGGTGCTGGAAAAGTTTTTGCCATGAGCTATAACCAAGATTTGTCACGTAACTATCATTTAGCAATCCGTGATGATGCACAGCCAATCGAAAAAGATGGACGTTCTAATCTTGCCAATAAAAAAGTTGTTGAAAATCTATCAATCTTAAAAGATTTAGTGGATACTAAAGCTGTTGTAACACCTAAAGATGTGGGTACTGGCTGGAATGGTGAAGCCTTCGGAACTGGGAAAATTGCTATTATGGATGAAGGAAATTGGGTTTATGAAACATTAAACACAGAATTTTCCGATGTTCCATTTACAGTACGTAAAATGCCAACATACAAAGGAACAGAAGGATCAATGATGTTTTCAGTTGGTTGGGGAAAATACTCTGGAACAAAGCAATCAGAACTTGCAGACAAATGGATTCAATATGCAACAAGTGAAGCTGGAATGCAAGGTTGGGTCGAAGGAACAGGTACATTACCAAGTCGTGAAGATGTAGCTAAAGCAGCAAAAATTACGGATAATCCTGATTTGAAAGTTCATTTAGATGCTTGGGATTATGCTACTGTTTGGCAAAATGGCGTAACTCTGGACACAATTAACAAAGCTTATCAAAACTTCGTACCAAAAGCATTAGATGGCAGTGAAAGTTTTGAAAAAGCGATGAAACAAGTAGATGAACAAGCCAATGCTGACATTGATGCACAATAATTGATTAGTGAACGTGTAGGATAAAAGGAATGTTCTGTTTTTCCTACACGTTTATTTTCAATAGATTGGAATAAACTGAGACTATTACAATCTCTAGATTTCAGAAAAGGAGCATCTAATGGACATTCAAAAAACAAGAAAAAACAAGGCACAACGGCAAGAGATTAGACAAGCATGGTTATTTTTAGCCCCAGCGATTTTAATTGTGGCAGTCTTTTTTGTTTTGGCCATCTCATTTGCCGTTTATCTTTCATTTAATGATGTAAATTTATATACATCAAGCTATTCATTTAAAGGATTCGATAATTATTTGCGAATCTTTCAAGATAAAAAAGCATTGATTGCACTTAAAAATACGGCAACATTTGCATTTATTGTAGTACCATTACAGACATTTTTTGCGTTGATTATTGCCTACATTTTAAGTAGCCGCGGTATTAAAGGAAAAAAACTGTTTCGCTTAATTTACTTTTTACCTACATTAACATCCAGTTCTGCTTTAACTATTATTTTCATGTTCATTTTTAATGTTTATGGTCCGGTCAATGAATTCTTTATGAGTTTAGGTTTATATAATGAACCAATTAACTTTTTACAGGAACCAGCCTACGCGTTAAAAGTGATTATGGTCATGAACATCTGGTCCACGGTTCCGTATTATATGACGATTTATTTGGCATCATTAGTTGACTTACCAGCCTCTTTATATGAAGCTGCTTCTGTTGATGGTGCGACCGCTATTGATAAATTACGTTACATTACGATTCCGTATCTACGCCCGATTACAACGTATGTTTTATTGACAGGGATTATTGGGACTTTTCAAATGTTCGATCAGGCCTATATTTTTTCTAACGGCTCTGGCGGACCCAATAATTCGACACTGACGATTTCGTTGATGATCTATCAGTATGCATTTGGACAGATGAATACAATGGGCTATGCTGCTGCGTTAGCGATTGTTTTAGCGATTATTATTTTTATAGCGTCACGTTTAGCTGAGAAATTAAACGGCGGGAGGTAGAAAATGAAAACGACCAAAAAAGAAAAAATAGCAAAAGGGATTTTGTATGCAGTTCTTATTATTTATGCCATTGCAACGTTTTATCCGTTTATTTGGGCGATTGCTGCATCCTTTAAACCATTAAAAGAAATTGTTTCTGGGGATTTAAGTTTAATTCCACAAAATTTTACATGGGGAAATTATCAATATGTTTTGGGGCGTTCTTCTTTATTTACACGCTGGTTTATCAACTCGGTGATTATTTCTGTGATTGGAACAGCGATCAATATTTTGTTAAACACGATGGCAGGATATGCATTAGCGCGATTGAACTTCCCTGGACGTCAGCGGATTTATTATGGCTTTTTAGCATTGATGATGGTGCCGGCACAAGTTTTGTTGATTCCTAATTATTTGATTCTAATGAACTTAGGAATGTTGGATAGTTTTTCAGCACTGATTTTACCTGCAGCGATTAATATTGGGAATATTTTTATGATGCGTCAATTTTTCTTATCTTTTCCAACCGATGTAGAAGAAGCGGCGGCGTTGGATGGGCTAGGCAGGTTTCAAACCTTCTTTAGAATTGTAATGCCCTTAGCAAAACCATCAATTGCCACCCAAGCTGTTTTCATTTTTATGAGTTTTTGGAATGAATTTATGAAACCAATGCTTTACTTAACGACGCCAAGCAAATATACTTTGACTCTAGGGTTACAAACGTTTCAAAGTCAAAATGGCGGTGTCCGCTGGGATCAGACGATGGCAGCAAGTGTTATCACGATTATTCCAATTATCATTTTGTATTTGATTTTCAATAAGTACTTCCTGCAAGGAGTGAGAATGGATGGAGAAAAATAGAGCATTTATTTTAGATAGTAAGGAATTAAACCATCAGAAAGCTGAATATTTGGAAACTTTATTCGCTGTAGGTAATGGACATTTTGGTGTGCGGGCCGGGAATCCGTTAAAAATTAATCAATTTTATTCTGGTAATCCGGGAACATTTGTCAATGGATTTTTTGAGAGTGAAAAAATTCAATATGGTGAATGGGCTTATGGATACGCCAAAGAGCATCAAACGATTTGTAAATTGCCGAATTTACGTGGCGTGATCTTGCAAATAGGTGAAGAAAATTCAGCTGATACAGAGTGGCAAATCAAGCTATTAGAGACACAACTAGATATGAAACAAGGGATATTATTTGAATCTTATGCGGTTGAAACACCAATTGGGAAAACATTTGAACTAAAGCTGACATCTTTTGCCTCGCTTACACGCAGTGAATTATTTGTTTGCCGCTATGAAGTGGAAAATTATACTTTTGAAGAACCAATTTACCTAACACAGACCCTTTTTCAAAAAAGTGAAGTTGTTGAGGGAATTGTTGATGATCCGCGCGTAGTTAGTAAAGAACAGGATTTACAGATTGAACAACAAGAAAATATTTATCATTTTGAGACAAAAAACAGCCAAAAAAAACTTGCAATTCGTGTGATAAATAGCGATGATAGTTTTATAATAGGTAAAGATCAGGTTGATTTGATTTTTCAGGTTAGTTCGATTTTTGATGAAAAGATTGCTGAACAGTCGATTTTTCAATGTGAAATAGCCGATTATGAAACTTTAGTTCAAGAACAAAAAGCGGCTTACGAGAAATTTTGGTTGGCTAGCGATATTGAAATAAAAGGGAATAATGAACTGCAAAAAGGGATTCGTTTTAACCTGTTCCATTTAAATCAAGGAGCAGGACGTGATGGCAAGACGAACTTTGCTGCAAAAGGGTTGACGGGTGAAGGATATGAAGGTCATTATTTTTGGGATACCGAAATGTATATGTTGCCGTTTTTCATTTATACACAACCGGAAACAGCAAAAGCTTTGTTAACTTATCGTTATACTATTTTAGAGCAGGCCAAAAAACGAGCACAAGAGTTAGATCAGGATGGAGCATTGTTTGCGTGGCGGACGATTGATGGTCAGGAGACAAGTGCTTACTACCCAGCAGGAACCGCGCAAGTTCATATCAATGCGGATATTGTGTATGGTTTTCAATTGTACGAGCGAATTACCGGAGATAAAGAATTTATCCAAAATAAAGGTAGTCAAGTAGTTTTTGAAACAGCTAAATTTTGGTTAAGCTTCGGTGATTTTCTGGATAAAGAAGGTAAACTTGCTTTTTGTATCAACGGTGTAACAGGTCCTGATGAATACAGTGCTTTAGTCAATAATAATTTTTATACAAACAAAATGGCGCAAAATAATTTACGCTATGCAGTTTCTTTAGCTGAACGCTTGAATTGTTACAAAAACGAGCGTAAAGAATGGCTAAAAGCAGCTGATTTGATGTATTTCGGTTATAATCAAGAAAAACAGATTACGAACCAAGATGATGAATTTTTAGAGCAAGCGATTTGGGATTTTGCAAAAACACCAAAAGAGAAATACCCGTTGTTGCTGCACTATCATCCGATGATTATTTATAAATATCAAGTGTGCAAACAAGCAGATACTGTTTTGGCAGAAATGCTTTTTACGGACGATTTTACTCAAGACCAATTGCTGAGAGATTATGATTACTATGAACGAGTAACGACCCATGATTCGTCATTATCACGCTCAATTTTCAGTATTATGGCAAGTCGAACAGGACAGCTGGAAAAAGCCTACCATTATTTTATGGACACAGCATTAATGGATTTAACAGATTTGCAAGGAAATGTGGAGGATGGAATCCATGCAGCTAATATGGGCGGTAGCTGGTTAAGTCTGATTTACGGATTTGCTGGACTTAGATATGACCAGGGGCTGCATATGACCAATTATTTACCAAAAGAAATTGAGGAGCTAAAATTTAAAATCCTCTATCAAGGCGAACTAATTGAGGTCGTTCTTAATCAAGAAACAATTAATTGTACATTACTTCCAAGTTCACAGCTGAATGTGGCATATTCTGGTAAGGATGTACGAATCAACTAAAAGGAGGTTTCTGATGTGCGTGCAACCATTCGTGATGTAGCTAAAGTTGCTGGAGTTTCGATTGCAACTGTGTCTAAAGTTTTTAATGGCTATAGTGATATCAATCAAGAAACAAAAGAAAAAATTTTTGAGGTTGCTAAAGAGCTGGACTATACACCGAATATGGCTGCTAGAACATTATCCTCAAAATCACAGCAAACCATTGCCTTGATTTTAAATGAGTTTAATTTTAACCGGAAATCAACGATGCCGCTAGAAGTATTGAATGGCGTATATAAATTTACGGAGCAATCGGATTTCGAGTTTGTTTTCTATGGAACAAGTACAGAAAAACAAGAATCCAAAACCTTTCGTCAATTTTGTAATGAGCATAATATTACCGGCGCTGTTATTCAAGGATTAAAAATGACAGATCCATATTATTATGAAATTCAGGAAACCAGTTTACCGACAGTTTTGATTGATATTGTAATGGATAATCCTCAAGTGGGAACCGTCTCAATCGATAGCGAGGCAGCTTCGCTGGAAGCAGTTAATTATTTGATTAGTAGAGGGCATCAAAACATCGGGATGATTAATGGAAGTAGAGATGCCAATGTTAGTACTTTACGTGAATCAGGTTACCGGCAGGCATTGGAAAAAAATGATTTGTTAGTTAATGAATCCTATGTACAATATGCCAACTTTGATGAAGATATTGCTTTTTTAATTACCAAAAATTTATTGAGTAGTCATAAAGAAATTACTGCTCTGTTTTGTGCCAGCGATATCATTGCTATTGGTGCGATGCGTGCTGCAAGAGATATGGGTAAAAAAGTACCAGAAGATCTTTCAATTATCGGCTTTGACGATATTGTTTTAGCATCGTATGTTACGCCGACATTAACATCTGTAGCTCAAGATATGGAAACCATTGGATTTGAGGCAGCAAAACTTTTAACTGAGATCATTAAGGATAATTTGGAAGAAAAAATCAATCACTGGATTATTCCACATGATATTCATTATCGTGAAAGTGTAGCGGATGTAAAAAAAGATCAAAAATAATTTTTTCTTCTATATAATAGTAAAAAATAGTCTTAGACAAAACGATCATTGTTTTGTTGTAAGGCTATTTTTTGTTTGAAATAACATATTGTGACTATTAACTTCAATTTTGACATTTGGCTCGCATCACCCGACATGAAATGAAATTTTCTAGAAACACTTCTATTTTATACTACATATACCAAGTTAAAACAAATCAATAAAAGGAACGGAGGACTTCAAATTACGCATGTTTAAAAGTACTTGAGCGCAAGTCAGCTAACGATTTTAACTTTTGTCTCGTATCACGCGACAAGATATGAAAAATTTTAATACAGTTTTACATCTATACTATGTATATCAAGTTGCAACAAAGTAATGCAAACGAGTAAAAGAATGGAGGGCTTCAAAAAATACAGCTATTTCACTTAATTTTATAACAATGAACAATTTCAACATTTGTCTCGTATGACACGACACAATACGAAAATTGTAACAGCACTTTATTCCTTATACTAAATATACAAAGTTGAGAGAGAAAAACAATCATCAACAAAAACAAATTGACTGGAGGAAATAAGAAATGACAAAAACAAGAAAATTTAATTTAGGACGTTTCATCGTTGGAATATTATATGCATGGGTTGCAGTATTAGCTTTTCAAAACCCTGCACAAGATCTAGCTGCACTCGTAATCTTTTTCGCAATTTCAGCAATTATAAAAGGAGCAGTTGAGTTAATCGCACGAAGCAAAAATAAAGAAACAACAGAAAAGCATTCAAATACAAGTCTTTTAATTGGAATCGTTGATCTATTAATTGGGATTTTCTTTTTATTCCACTTAGCATTCGGAGTGATTGTATCACCATTCATCTTTGCAATTTGGTTTATTAGTGACTCAGTTGTCCGATTAATCCACAAAGATAGTGCGAAAGAAATTGGTACTGGTTACTATTGGTTTTCACTAATTGTAAATATCATCGGAGTAATCATCGGTGTCATGTTATTCTTCAATCCTTTAGTATCAGCATTAACATTAGCATTCTTAGTTGGTTTCTATCTTTTACTAGCGGGAATCAACTACTTGATCTCAGCATTCTAAATGTGACATGTTAAATTAAAAACGTAAAAAGAACCGGCGCCGTCTGGTTCTAAAACTTAAACGAAGAGAGGAAAAAATAGTATGTCAGAGAATAAAAGAAAGTTATCATTATTCAGTTTCTTCGCCATGACGGCGTCACTTTTTATCACAGTTTATGAATATCCAACATTTGCAATGTCAGGAATGACTTTAGTTTTCTTCTTATTAATCTGTGGGTTGTTCTGGTTCTTACCAGTTGCACTATGTTCAGCAGAAATGGCAACAATTAAAGGGTACCAAGAAGGCGGAATCTTCGGTTGGGTTGGAAAAACATTAGGTGAGAAATACGGTTTTGCCGCTATCTTCTTCCAATGGTTTCAAATCACAGTTGGTTTTGTCACAATGATTTACTTCATTATCGGATCTGTTTCTTACGCAGCAGGTGTTCCGGCATTAAATGATAATCCAATGTTGAAATTTCTCAGTGTAATTATTATCTTCTGGATTGCAACACTGCTTCAATTTAAAGGGACAGAGACAACAGCTAAAGTTGCCAAAGCAGGTTTTATCGTAGGAATTATTATCCCAGTTGGATTAATGTTAATTTTAACAATTAAATACATCGTTGTTGGTGGTCACCCAGTAGCAACTTCATTTACAGATAAAGGATTCTTGCCAAAAGGGAAAGATTTTGCCGCACTTGCTTCATTTATGTTAGCGTACATGGGTGTTGAAGCATCAGCGCCGCATATTAATGAATTAGAGAATCCTAAGAAAAATTATCCATTAGCAATGTTCATTTTAGTAATTGTCGGTATTCTATTAAGTACTATCGGCGGAAGTGCTGTCTCAATGGTCGTTCCAGCTGATAAATTATCTTTAAACTCAGGTGTTGTTCAAACTTTCCAAACATTGATCCTTTCAGAAAATGGTCAATTAACTTGGGTAGTAAAAATTGTTGCAATGTTAGTCGCATTCGGTGTGTTAGCTCAAGTTTGTTCATGGATTGTTGGACCAACTGAAGGTTTAAGAACCGTTGCTCAAAAAGGTCTAATTCCTGAGCGTTTCAAAAAAGTTAATGACAATCAAGTTCCAGTTGCACTATTGATTGTACAAGGAATTGTCGTAACAATCTGGGCTGCAGTTTTAACACTTGGCGGTGGAGGTAGTAACGTTTCCTTCCTAACAGCCATTTCACTAACTGTAATTATTTACTTAAGTGCTTATGTATTATTCTTCGTTGCCTACTTTGTCTTGATCTTCAAACGCTCTAATCAAGGGTTAGAAAGAACGTATCAAGTACCAGGTGGAAAAATTGGTAAAGCATTAATCGCTGGAGCAGGACTACTATTGTCACTTTTAGCCATCGGTTCTTCAATGATTGCACCAAGCGAATTAAAAGGAGCGCAAATTCATACGTATCTTATTACATTAGGCATTAGTTATCTAGTTACATTGGCGATTCCATTCGTATTCTATCGTTTTTACAGTCGTCGTAAATCAGAAAATAAAGTAAATACAGCTAAAGAGGAGCAAACTATATGAAAATGATTAAACAAGAATTCATTAATATCTTTAAAAATAAAATCTTACTTATTTCAGTACTTGCGATTACCTTTATCCCAATTTTATATGCAGGGTTCTTCTCAAAATCAGTTTGGGACCCTTATGGTCGAGCGAAAGACTTGCCAGTTGCAGTAGTAAATGAAGATAAACCTGTGGAAATGATGGGACAAAAGGTCAATGTGGGTGAACAACTCGTTGATCAATTAAAAACCAATCACGATTTAAAATGGGAATTCGTCTCGGCGGCTGAAGCTGAGAAAGGAATGAAAGACTTACATTATTATATGATCGTCACTATTCCAAAAGATTTCTCCAAAGATGCAACAACTTTACTAGATAAAGACCCGAAAAAAATGGAACTTACGTATACAACAAATGGATCACTTAACTATATCGGAGAAGAAATTTCTCAAATTGGTGCAACAAGCTTAGAGTCACAAGTTAGAGATAGCGTAACAGAATCTTATGTGACAGCATTAAACGAAGTTGGTAAAGAAGCTGCTAAAGGTATGGACCAAGCTTCTGACGGTGCGAATCAATTAGCAGCAGGTACTTCTCAATTAGAGAGTGGCTTATCACAATATACAGATGGTGTTTCTCAAGCAGCAGATGGTTCAACACAATTAGCAGATGGTACAAATGAATTAGCCAGCAACATTGGCCCTTTAAGCTCAGGTGTCGGTCAACTAGATTCAGGAGCGGCAGAATTAAGCTCAGCTCTTAATACGATTGATAGTAAAACACAACCAATCAGCGGTAAAGTCAATGCATTAAGTGCTGGTTTAGCAGAACTTTCTCAAGGAAGTAAAGAATTAGAACAAGCCTTAAAAAATGTTGATAACAGTTTAGATGCAACATCAAAAGCAACAATTCAACACAATTTAGATCAAGCACAAGCAGACCTAGATAAAATTTTAAGTGACTCAAAAGCATTAGAAAATACATCAATTGAATCAGCTCAAATTTCAGCTGATTTAGACCAACTAGGTGCACAATTAGGTGAATTAAACAGTAAATTAGCCGTTGATTCTTCTAGTTTGCAAAGTCAAATTGCAGAAAGTATTAGCCGCCAAGAAGGAATTGAAGAAGCAACAAAAAGTCAATTAGTAGCAGAAATTAGCGGTCAAATCGCTGCCTTTGAATCAGCTCAAAATGCTAAAATTCAATCTGAAACAGCAGCGCTATCAGGCAATATTCAACAAGCCAAAGCGTCTGCTGAACAATTAGCAACACAAGCTAGAGCTTTAAGCGAATTAGCGGCAGGAATTTCTGCCAACACTGCAAATCTAAAAGTTGGTTTCAACGAAATCCAAAATGGTACAAATGATGTTTTTGCAATCTTAAATATTGCTCCATTAAGTTTAAATGCAACAACGTTAGTCAATGATTTAGATAGAGCCTCAGCAGATTTAAATCAATTAAGCACCGAACTACCAGCTGCATTAGCAGGTGTCGATCAATTAACAGATGGCGGAAATCAGTTGTCTACAGGATTAAATCAATTATCAGCTCAAATGCCGACTCTAGCATCAGGCGTTACACAGTTAAACAGTGGTGCAGTACAATTAAATAGTGGCTTAGCTGAACTAAATGACAACTCTCCACAATTAATGAGCGGAGTCGATCAATTAGAATCTGGTTCAGATCAATTAGCAACAGCACTAGGTGAAGCGGCAGAATTAGCCGGAAAAGCTGATTTAGGTCAAAAGAACATCGAAATGTTCGCTGATCCAACGAATTTAAAACTTGATGAATATAGTCATGTATCAAACTATGGAGAAGCTTTATCCCCATATATTATGTCACTTGCACTATTTGTCGGATGTTTAGTCTTTAACTTTGTCTTCCCAATTCGTAAAGTTTCAATGGCCGGTCAATCTTCTCGTAACTGGTGGTTAAGTAAAGTAGCAATTGGATTTGCTGTATCAACTGCAATGGCAGCAATCGAAGCAACAGTAATGTTAATGATCGGTTTACACGTAGATAATATCGGCTCATTCTATCTAATGGCCTTCATCAGTGCTTGGGCATATATGTTCTTAGTTATGTTCTTCGCAATGACCTTTGATAACCCAGGAAGATTTGTTGCGATGATTCTCCTTGTATTACAACTAGGCGGAGCTGGTGGAACATTCCCAATGCCGTTAACCAATGGATTCTTTAATGCAATCCACCCATACTTGCCAATGTCTTATTCAATCTATGGATTCCGTGAAGCAATTTCAGGCGGAATTGGTGCACCAATGTTTAATCATAGTGTTGCTGTTCTAAGTTTCGTATTCATAGCCTTCGTTATTTTACTAGGAATTTCTATGAACTTGTTGCAAAGAAAACACTTAGCAGGAATATCACAACTAGATAATAACCAAGAATTACAAGCAGTAGAACAATAGACATTCATTTCGAGATTCTGTCGAAAGACTCGACAGAATCTTGAAATAAAATACATAAAAAAAACGTAAAATAAGTAGTATAAACAAAACAAAGAACCTAAAAAAGAAAAGGACGTGCCAAATTATGTGTACAAGTATTTTTACAAAAACAACTGATGGGAAAAGCTTATTATCAAGAACAATGGACTTTTCATTTCCTTTAGACCCAAGTCCACTGTATATCCCAAGAAACTACAAATGGGAATCAGGAGCAGACAATGTATCACATGAAAATAAATTTGGTTTTATCGGAGCTGGACGTTTATTAGGAACAGCGTATTTTGTAGCAGATGGTGTAAATGAAAAAGGTTTATCAATCGCGGAATTATATTTACCTGGAGAAGCGCAATATCAAGAAGCTCCAGAAGAAAATAAAAATAATTTAGCACCTCATGAATTAATTTTATGGATGTTAGGAAATTTCGGCTCAATTAAAGAAATCGAAACAAAACTAAATGAAGTTAATCTGGTTGCAGTAAAAGCGCCAATGCTAAATATCGTAACGCCTCTACATTGGATTATTACAGATGAAACGGGTCGCTGTGTGATTATCGAACCAACAGAAAAAGAATTGAAGATTAAAGAAAATCCAGTTGGTGTGATGACAAATACTCCACGTTTTGAATGGCATGTTGAAAATTTACGCAACTATTTAAACGTTCGCCCAAAACAATACGAACCAGTAACATTCGGTGAATTTACAGCAGTGCCATTTTCACAAGGAACAGGAACAATGGGCTTGCCTGGCGGCTATACGCCACCGGAACGTTTTGTCCGCGCTGCATTTTTCAAAGAATATATTGACGAGGCTGAAAACGAAGCAGCAGGTGTTACAAACGCCTACCATATTTTAGCAACTGTTCGTATTCCAAAAGGCATTGTTGTTACTCAAGAAGGTGCACAAGATTATTCCCAATATGTTGGTACAATGTGTAACCAAAGTCGTTCATACTACTTCAACAGTTATGACAACAGCCAAATTGCTAAAGTAACGATTACAGATGACCTATTAGAAGTAGATAAACCAATCTCATTTTTAGTAGATAAAACAGAAACTTTTAAAAGCTTAAATTAAGTCTGGTTGTTTCAGACTTAATACATAGAAAAATTATCCAAACAAGCACATAGTAAACTTATCTGGTTGTCCCGATTTAGGTTAAAACTTAGTGACAGTAATAATCAAGGATTTGCAAGAAGACATTAAAGTGTATTTTGTGGCATGAAGAAACGGACGTGCATATAAAAAGATTTATGCAGTAGCCGAAATTAAAAATTCCATAGGATGAATATTTGGAGTAAGAGCGTGGAGTAAAACTGATTTTTAGTTTTACTTCACACTCTTATTTTTTTGAGTAGATAATTAAAAATAATAGAAAGAAAAAGCTGCCTTTATTGATGAGAAAAGGGAATTATTCAATATTAAAACAATAATTTGTCAAAGCGGCTGACATAATTTACTACAAATGATAAAATGTATTCAGTGAAAAATATTTTTTACTAATAAAAAAAGAAAGGGGTTAAAACTTATGGGAGAAGCACCTAATGAAATTAAAGGTTGGAACTGGGGAGCGTTTATGTTCAGTATTATTTGGGGTATTGGAAATAGAACATATTTGCCTTTACTTTGCTTAATTCCGTTTTTCAACATTGTGTGGGTATTTGTTTGTGGTTTTAAAGGAAATGAATGGGCTTGGAATAGTGGTCAATTTCTAATGGAAGATGTTAACACATTTAAAGAAATCCAAAAAACATGGAATCGTGCTGGATTTGTTTGGTTTATTCTTGTGATTGCACTTATTGTTTTATATCTATTTTTAGGAATCATTCTATTTTCTTACCTTGTAAATTACTAAATAAAATAGAAAAAGACACTGCGGTTGATTTTTACCGTAGTGTCTTTTTACTTCTCTATAAATTGTAAAAAGTAAAAACTAAGGAAGTTACTGATAATCATTCTCAGTTACTGTAGTATGTGTTATACTGAGCAAGATGATATTTAGGAGGTACCGTACGAGATGAGAGAGAAAAATTCTGGACCCATTATTATGGAGGAAATTCGTTTAATGGAAGTTATGATTCGAATTTATTACCGTAATCAAGAAGAAGAGGCAATTCCAGAAGATAGAATGCTAAATTATGCAAGGAAACGTTTAGAATTTTGTCAGTTTGGCGAAGAAAAAACAACTTGTCAACGTTGTCCAGTTCACTGTTACCAACCTAAATATCGGGAACAAATGAAAAAGATTATGCGGTATTCAGGTCCACGTATGCTCTTCAAACATCCAGTTTTAACACTGAGACACGCTTATCGCGGATTAACAAGGAGTGTTGAGTAATGAAGAAATGGTTATTTATTTTTTTAGGATCATTGACGTTTGCTTTAGGGACAATTGGGATTTTCCTGCCGTTTTTACCTACGACTGTGTTTTATTTATTGACTGGCTTTTTCTGGCTGCGAAGTTCAGATAAGTTATATCAAAAATTTGTTCAGTCGGATAGTTATCAAAAATATGTGCAAGATGCTTTGGTGAATAAAAATATTACTACCAAAGGAATGATCCGAATGTTTGTAATGATATTTATTATTTTTCTGATTCCGGGTTTATTAGTGGATAATTTGGTGATGCGGATTACTTTGAGTGTTGTTTATATCGCTCACGTGATTGGATTAACTTGGTATCTAAAAGGAAAAGGTAAGGCTGTTAATCGGACGCCTGAATTAGGTGATGCAGATGATTGATAAGCGCTTATTTCAACTGACTGAAAAAAAGAATCTTTTTAAACTTGTGATTGCTCGTCTGATTTATTTAGCAGCATCGATTATTATGTGGTGGGTAATTGCAGAACAACTGGCGAATTATTTACTGACAGGTGAAATCATGTTATCGACATTGCTTGTAACTTTCATAGGTACACTGCTTGTTAAGATTTTGTTGACGTGGTGGATGGAGCAATTAACCTATCAAGCATCTTCTGAATTAAGGCTTGCGATGCGTCAGGCTGTAATGGAAAAAGCGTTTCGACTAGGAAAAAGTCAAGGACAATTATCTTCAGCAGCACTTGCCAAATTATCAGTAGATGGAATCGAGCAATTGGAAATTTATTATGCACGTTTCTTACCGCAATTATTTTATTGCTTGTTTGCTTCACTACTGATTTTTGGAGCACTTGTAAGTTTTGCTTGGCAGCCTGCTGTGGTTCTTTTAGTTTGTATGCCGTTGATTCCGCTGATTATCATGAGCGTGATGAAAATTGCCAAACGTATTTTAAGTGGTTATTGGACGCAATATACAGATTTAGGCGCTAGATTTCATGAAAATTTAAGTGGCTTAAGTACACTAAAAGCCTATGATCAAGATGGTAATAAGCAAAATGAAGCTGTATTAGATGCTGAACGTTTTAGAAAAGTAACGATGAGTCTTTTATCAATGCAGCTAAATTCGATTACGATTATGGATATCGTGTCATATTGCGGCGCAGCATTAGGAATTGGGTTAGCATTATTTGCGTATGCTCAAAGTACTATTTCATTAACAGGTATGTTTTTGTTTATCTTATTAAGTGCTGAATTTTTTATTCCGATGCGTCAACTTGGTTCATTATTCCATGTGGCAATGAATGGAATCAGTGCGTGTAAAAAGCTATTTTCTTATTTAGAGTTGCCGGAACAAACTTATGGTGAGATCTCGTTAAGTGCTCCTTTAGAACAGTTGAAAATTGAACGGGTTTACTTTAAATATGAAGAAGCAGAAACAGAAGTATTACAAAACTTATCTTTCACTGTTAAGCGAGGTGAATTCACGGCGTTAGTTGGAAAATCCGGATCTGGAAAGAGTACAGTTGTCCGTTTATTACTCCATCAGTTGTCTCAATATCAAGGCGATATTTATTGGAATGATGTTGAATTACGTGAACTCTCTAAAACTACAGTTAAGCAAAAATCAATTTTGGTTGATAATCATGGCTATGTGTATCCGACGTCAATTAAAGAAAATTTATTGCTGGGAAATAAACTGGCAACAGACGAAGAACTTTGGGCAGTATTGGAAAAAGTTCAGTTAGCTAGTTTTGTGAAAAAGTTACCAGAAAAGTTGTTGACAATTTTAGATGAAAATGGCGGCAACTTATCAGGCGGGCAGAGACAAAGATTGTTATTAGCCAGAGCGTTGCTTAGAGATGCAGAATTATATGTATTTGATGAAATCACTTCAGGTATTGACCTAAAAAGCGAGGAAATTATCTTAGCATGTTTGAAAGAATTAGCGCGAGTCCGTTTGGTGATATTCATTTCTCATCGATTATATAATGTTTTAAATGCAGATCAAGTTCTTGTTTTTGATAAAGGTGAATTGGTAGAAATGGGTGCACCAGCTGTCTTACAAGAGGAATCTATGTATTTTAAAAATTACTTTAAACAAGAGCAATCAGTAATCAGCGGAGGTGAGCAATAAATGAAAGAAAGTGCACTAATCCAGTGGTTGCTGTCATTCGTTAGTCATGTAAAGGGGAAAGTTTTTACTGCAGTATTCTTAGGGATTCTCAGTAATTTATCTGTTGTAGCGATTCCAATCATAGGTCTAAGAGAAGTTTTATCTATAGCCAGTGGTAATCATGCTCAACCTATGCGAGCGTTATTTTTGATGCTTTTATGTGGGGTAATTCGCGGAGTAGCCAGATATGGCGAACAATATTTAAATCATGATATTGCGTTTAATTTATTGGCAGTTATTCGGGAACAAATTTTTGCATCGATTCGTAAATTGGGTCCAGCTAAATTAGTAGGTAAAAAAAGCGGTGATCTGGTGACTGCGATCACATCGGATGTAGAAGCGTTAGAGGTTTTCTTTGCCCATACGATTTCACCGATTTTGATAGCTGCTGGGACAACAATTGTGACAGTTGGTTATTTGTATTTCTACAGCCCATTACTTTCATTGTTGTTATTAGTAGGGCAGTTGTTAGTCGGAATCTTGATTCCAGTAATTGGCTATCGCAATAGTCGTGCTTTAGGTGACGATTATCAACAAGCGTTTGTATCATTAAATCAAAATGTAATAGAAGACATTAATAGTTTACAAGATATTGCTCAATATTCTCTTGAGATAGAACAAGTAAAAAAATTAAACCAATCAGGGCAACAATTAAATAGTCAATATAAACGTAGACTAGCTCAAGAAAGTGAACTTAAAATTTGGAGTGAGATTGTTTTAATAGCAACAGCTGTCAGTATTTTTATCATTGGAACCCAAGCTCACTTGAGTGTAGAAGTTGTTCTAACTGGTGTGATTTTAAGCTTAAGTTCCTTCGGCTCAGTTTTAGCTTTAAGTGGCTTAGGTAGCGCGTTATTAACTACGTTGGCAAGTGGTCGACGGTTATTTGTATTAACCAATGAACAGCCAGATGTTGATTTTAGCAGTAGTCATGAAGTAAAATCAGATTTTGAAACAGCTCATGTAGATCGAATTTCGTTTCGTTACGCGGAAGTACAAAAGGATATCCTTTCTGATGTATCGCTTTTGATAAAAAAAGGTGATGTTATTGGTATTGGCGGCGAAAGTGGAAATGGAAAAAGTACTTTATTGAAACTACTGATGCGGTATTGGGATCCTAATTCGGGTGTGATTTTATTTGACCAGACGAATGTATCTGACCTCGAAGAAGCATCACTTCATCAAATTGAAGGAGTGATGGAACAAACAACATTTATCTTTGAGGATAGTGTAGCAAAAAATATTGGTTTAGGAAAAGAGATGGCAACGCAGGAAGAGATTGAACTTGCTGCAAAAAAAGCATCAATTCACGAATGGATTCTATCTTTACCAGAAAAGTACGAGACCAAAATTGGCGGCAATAATCGTAGTATTTCTGATGGAGAGCGGCAGCGTCTTGGTTTGGCTAGACTGTTTCTTCATGATGCACCATTTTTGCTGTTAGATGAGCCTACAAGCAATTTAGATTATTTGAACGAGCAAGCGATTTTACTTTCTTTAAAAGAAGGGATGCACGATAAAACGGTTTTGTTGATTTCTCATCGAGAAACAACTTTGAAAATTGCCGATCAACGGTATCAATTAGCAGATGGACAATTGACTTTAGAAAAATAATGAAACAGATAGAAATGGTTGAGATATAACTCAAAGAGTTATGTCTCAACCATTTTTTTATTAATGATAAATGAAGTAATCTGATTAATTTTCGGATCTTTTGGATTAGTAGTAAAACGAAAAATATCTGAAAAATAGATCTTATCCCCTTTTTTTGTAGTGATTGTACCGTGAGCAGAGCCTTCTTTTCTATGAGTCAAGATCGAATGAATTTCTAACGAACTGATATCTTGGCGATTTTCACAGATTAAAGTAAGGAAAGTAGCTTTATCAATTGTTTGACAATCCCCTGAAACGATCCATTCTAATGAGTCAGAAATTAAGGTTTCCAATGCTGATTGATTGGCAGATGCGCTGGCAATTAAATAATCACGAATGATCCGTCTTTTTGGAGCATTGTCACATTTGAATGGGCAAATTATAGCAAAGTCTGTCTTAGGTAATAGAGTATTTGACTGATTGCTTTGAAAAGTCAACTGCTGTTCTGCTAATGCTTTTTCTAAAATAGCGATTGCTTTAGGACCGACACCGTGAATTTTTGAAAGTGCAGTTTTATCTAATGTAGAAACTTGTTCTAGAGTTGTGATTCCAATTGAACTGAGAGCATTGGCTGCTGGTTTACCGATATTAGGCAGTGTCGTCATAATTGTCTCCTTTATCTTCATAATACTTATTATAGTATAGCTAGAGGAATTACGATTTACCAGTAATTAGAAGCTAGGATTATTTGAGTAAGAGTCGAATGAAACGACAATATTGAGAAAAAAATTGCAAGGAATCAGCAGTAAAATAAGTTATAGCAAAAGAGAAGCACGATCAAAAAAGTGCTTTAAAAAAGATAGGAGTGTTCTTAAAAATATGATTACAAATTTCAGAGATATTGGTGGCAAAGTAGGAGCGGACAATAAAAACGTGAAACAACAACAGCTTTTTAGAAGCGGGACACTAGCGAATTTATCAAAAGCTGAACAGGATTTTTTAACACGAGAAAATCAAATACAAGTGATTGTTGATTTTCGTAGTGAAGCAGAGAAAAAAAGTGATTCGGATACTGTTCCAAAAGGTGTTGAATATATAGCTATTGATGTTTTAGCGGACAGTCTGGATAAAAATGGCAGTCTGGCAAACATGATGACCGCAGATATCCCAGCTGAAGAAATGATGGAGGCTATATACAAAAATTTGGTTTTGTTAGATTCTGCTCATCAAGGTTATCGGCAATTTTTGAATCTATTATTGGATTTAAAGGGACAATCGTTAATTTTTCATTGTTCAGCTGGAAAAGATCGGACAGGTTTTGGCGCAGCACTTATTCTACAAATACTAGGTGTATCGAGCGAAGATATCTATCAAGATTACTTACTAACTAATACACAACGAGTATCAGAAAATCAGCAAATTTTATCACAAGTAGAGGAAACGAAACAGTTATCAAACGAACAAATCGCACAAATAAAACAAATGCTTGAAGTAAAAAAAACGTACTTAGAAACAGCATTTTCAACAATCGATAAAGAATATGGCGATTTTAAAACGTACGTAAATGATGTATTAAATTTCTCAGATGAAAAAATTAAACAATTACGCAAACTTTACCTTAAATAGAAAAAACTATTTTAAAAAGCCTAGAAAGGTGTAAGTAACATGAAAATTTCCAAACGATTCATTGAGCAAAAAACGATCAAAATGACGGTTGTTGTCTTTATGTGTATTGTCTTTTATACAGTTTTTAAAAATCAAGATAGTACAAGTTTAATGATGATTTCGTCAGGTACTGCAGTTTTCGGAGTCAACGCAAGCTCAGTAGATTCATGGATCTTTGCAAGATATCGTCTTTTGGGAACGGCAATTGGCTGTAGTGCGGGAACTGCGTACTTACTACTGCAAAATCATTTGAATAATACTAGTTTGACACGTTTAATTCTAATTCCACTAGCGACCTATTTTACCGTAGCTATTTCTGGCGGGGATAAAAGTCCGATCACTGTTAGAGGTGCTTTGATGACTATGATTACAATGACCCTACTTGCACCAGCGAACGATACGAATTACGTGTTGCAAAGAATTTTAGCTACTTTTGTTGGCGGACTAATGGCAGTTTTGGTAAATCTACTTTTTGCTCCTAAAAAAGCACATATTATAAAAGGTTTAGAAGAAAGTATTGAAGTAGAAAAAGAGGAAAAGAAAAAAACATAAACAGCATAATCTGTTTCAATACTTGAATTATCCCATTCTACCAATTTTGTCGAAAGAACCGACACAATCAAAAAATTAAACAACAAATAACTCTGTAAAATAAAGAGTGTAAAGGAAAGCAAATTAAATAAAACATAAAAAAGAAAAGGACGTGACATTATGTGCACAAGTATCTTCACAAAAACAATCGACGGTAAACATCTGTTATCAAGAACTATGGACTTCTCATTTCCACTAGATCCAAATCCAACCTATATCCCTAGAAATTATAACTGGACTTCAGAAGCAGACAAGCAAGCTTACACTAATCAATTTGGATTTTTAGGAGCAGGACGCTTGTTGGGTGAATCATATTTTCTGGCTGATGGAGTAAATGAGAAAGGACTTTCAATTGCGGAATTATACCTTCCAGGAGAAGTTGATTACCAAAACGAAGCAGAAAATGGACAAAAAAACTTTGCACCTCATGAATTAATTTTATGGTTATTAGGAAACTTTGCTACTGTTGAAGAAATTGAAAAGCAAATTCATAAAATCAATTTAGTAGGGCTAGAGGCACCAATGCTAAATATTGTTACGCCGCTACATTGGATCATTACAGATGAGACAGGTCGCTGCGTTGTAATCGAACCAACAGAAAAAGAATTGAGAATTAAAGAAAACCCAGTTGGGGTGATGACCAACACGCCATGTTTTGAATGGCATATTGAAAACTTGCGCAACTACTTAAATGTTCGTCCAAAGCAATACGAACCAGTAACATTCGGCGAATATACGGCAGTACCATTTTCACAAGGAACAGGAACAATGGGCTTACCTGGAGGTTATACGCCACCAGAACGTTTTGTCCGCGCTGCATTCTTTAAAGAATACATTGATCAAGCTAAAAATGAAACATCTGGTGTAACGAACGCTTATCACATTTTAGCTACTGTCCGAATCCCGAAAGGTATTGTAGTGACAGCAGAAGGTGCGGAAGACTATTCTCAATACGTAGGAACAATGTGTAACGAAAGCCGTTCATACTACTTCAGTGCTTACGACAACGATCAAGTTGCTAAAGTGACGATTACAGATGAATTATTAACTTCAGAAGAACCAGTAACTTTTAATGTAGACAAAACTGAAAACTTCAAAGAATTGAACTAATAAAAAAACGAATTTAAACTACTAAAAAAACAAACTATCGGAGGAAATCAACATGATGAATACAAACGAATTAGCAACCCCACTTTTTGGAACAGAAGCTTCAGCGGAAGATGTAGTAATGAAAAAAATGCATAAATCACCAGTAGAAGCAAAAATCGCATATCGCTTAATCAAGGACCAATTAATCGATGAAGGAAATGCTCGTCAAAACTTAGCGACCTTCTGTCAAACCTATATGGACCCCGAAGTGACACAGTTAATGGCTGAAACAATGGAAAAAAACGCTATCGATAAATCAGAATACCCGCAAACAGCAGAATTAGAAACAAGCTGTGTGAATGTCTTAGCTGACTTGTGGAACGCGCCAGATCAAGAACGAGTAATGGGGACGTCAACAGTAGGATCAAGTGAAGCGTGTATGCTAGGTGGAATGGCTATGAAATTCCGCTGGCGTAATCAAGCAATTAAACGTGGATTAGATATCAATGCGCAAAAACCTAACTTGATTATTTCATCCGGATTCCAAGTATGTTGGGAAAAGTTCTGTGTTTATTGGGATATTGAAATGCGTGAAGTACCTATGGATAATGGTGAATTAAGTATGAATGTTGATAAAGTTATGGATTATGTTGATGATTATACAATTGGAATCGTAGGTATCTGGGGTATTACCTATACTGGTAAATTTGATGATATCCAAGCCTTAAATGATTTAGCAGAAGAATACAATCAAACACATGAACATGAATTAGTGATTCACGTAGATGGTGCCAGCGGAGCGATGTTTACACCATTTGTGAACCCAGAATTAGCATGGGATTTCCGCTTGAAAAATGTCATTTCGATTAATACTTCAGGTCATAAATATGGTTTAGTTTATCCTGGTGTGGGTTGGATTTTATGGCGAGATAAAGAATATTTACCAGAAGAATTAGTCTTTGACGTGAGTTATTTAGGCGGACATATGCCAACAATGGCGATTAATTTTTCAAGAAGTGCTAGCCAAATTATTGGACAATATTATAACTTCTATCGTTATGGATTTGATGGTTATAAAGAAATTCATACTAGGACTAAAGAAGCTGCAGTAAGTATTGCAAAAGCTGTTGAAGAGACAGGATTGTTTGATGTTTATAACGACGGCAGCAACTTACCAATCGTTTGTTACACTTTAAAAGAAGAAACAGATGTTGAGTGGACTTTGTATGATTTAGCTGATCGTCTTCAAATGAAAGGTTGGCAAGTTCCCGCGTATCCACTTCCTGATGATTTGGATAATCAAGTGATTCAGCGTTTTGTTTGCCGCGCCGATCTAGGTCAAAATATGGCTCAAGCATTAATTAGAGACTTCAATCAATGTGTAGAAGATTTAAATAACGCACGCATTTTGTACCATGAAAAAGAATCAGCACATGTACAAGGTTTTACACATTAATTTAGAGCAATAGTGAAAGAAATACGCATGATAAACGAAAACTTGAAAACAGGGTATGAATATATGTATTCATAGAGTCAGTAATTTATCAGCGTATACTTTTTCACGGCTATTAAATGGCAGTTACATAAAAAGTCCGACACAATACATAGAAACTGATGAAAAAAAGTGATGACAAAATGATTTGAAATGATAATAGGTAAGGTGTTAATGGCTGCTAATTTAAATTTTTTTGTACTTTCAAAAAAGATGATATGTTATTTTTTTGTTATTTTTTTTGAAAAAATCTATAAAAGATGGAATGGAATGGAACGTGGGTTTAATTTAAAATGGGCAAATGCTCGGGAATTTTAAATTTGTAAGCTCTTGAAAAATAATTATTTTAAACTAAAATTTATGTTTGAGTATTATTAAAAATAAAAAACAAAAATATAAAAATAAAAAATGTTTTTTTTAATCAATGCATCGTTTAGGAACTTTAGTAAAATTAGTTGATTTTAGGATCTACATAGAAAAAATTAAAAAATATTATTTGCAAACAAAAAATATGTCGGGAAAGAGGGAGGAATATGATCAAAATTTTAGATAAAATTTCTGCTAGAAAATTAAACTTGATAAAGATAATGAGTTCTGAAACAAGATATTTTAGTGTGAAAGAATTATCAGAGCAACTAAATGTCAGTAATAAAACGTTAGTTCGTACAGTTGAGTTGCTAAGAGAAGATATGGAATCTTGGGAAAGTAACGTTGAAATTTTGGATAAAAATATTCTAGGTTACTGTTTACTTCAATTAGATGGATTTTCGGTTAAAGAAATTGAGGTTTACTACTATAAAGAGTCAATTATCTATCAAGTTATTGATGAACTATTCCATAACAAATTTATAGATATCAAAACATTTGCCAGTGAAAGATACCTTAGTTATACCGTGGTCTATACACATATTGTTGAAATTAAAGAATTGGTAAAAGAGTTTTCATTAGAGTTGGAATTGAATAAAAATATCCGGCTTAAAGGTACAGAAATACAGATCAGATATTTCTACCTTAACTTTTATTGGAACACGTTAGGCGGGATTGAATGGCCATTTAAATATTTTGAAAAGCAAACCGCTTTTGAATATGTTGATATCATCGAGCGATTCTATTCACGAAAATTAAGTGTTTCTGAAACGGAATTTTTCCTCTATTGGATTGGAACGATCTTTAACCGTGTTAATTTAAGAAAAAAAACTGTTGACTGTACGGAGTTTCATTTATACAAAGGAATGTACAACGAGTTAGAAGAAGAATTAACACCTAAATTTTTAAGTAAAAATATTCCAGCAGAAAGTGTAGAAGAAGAAGTATTATTTATCTATCTAATCTTATTTTGTTTTCAACCTAGGAGAATATATGGCGAGGTAGATAAAGTTCATATAAGAATAGAATTAAACAAAAATCAGGAGAGCCAACTTTCTAGTTTTTGGATGAGAGAATTTTATGACCACTTTTCACTAAACTTAACGATTTCAGAACAAATTACGTTATATACTAACTTAGTTATCCAGCATCTCGGGTTATTGGTATTTAAAGGTGGAAAAGATTTTTTGAAAAGTAACGATTTTTATTTAACCGATTGTGATCCTGCGATATCTGAGATGTTAACAGAAGTTGTTGAAACTATGACAAGTGAGTTATTTCGAAAAGAAGAGTTTAAAGAATTGTTGCCTGATAGAAAGATAATAGAAAAATTGTACCAACAAGAACTTTACGATCTATTATTTTCTGATTTTCGGATGGGCAGTATTAAAGTAGCCATAATTTCGCAATTTGGTGAGCAGGTAAATCAATACTTTAAAAATATCGTTATCTCAAAAACGAATATGAAAATTGAGTTTTGTGATTTTTCAGATAAAGATGTAGATTTGATTATATCAGATCGCTCTTATTCAGAAATTTTGCACAAGAAAAATAGTCAAGCTGAGTTAATCATTTGGAATGCTCACCCTAATGAGATAGACAAGAAAAAAGTAAAAAAGGTTTTGCAAAAAATCAGTTGCCGAAGACAACGTAAAATCTTTTGTACATTATTAAACAGAAAGATAAAAAGGATTGCGAACTAAAAAAGTTAAACGTTGTTAGTTGAAGTCCCGAGAATTTGGGAATTATCCGAATCAGTTTAATAAAAAAATACGTTATAGTGGTTTAAGTGGCTGAGCTAGTCTGTATACAATGGGAAATTAAGAGGATTTAGGTTCAAACCAATAAAATTCTAAATGATCTGATTTTATCATTTGTATTAGTATTATGAGGTGGTTCATTATATAGAAGAATAAAACACGAGCTGAATCTGAACGACAATGCACTGAATGTTTGTTATTTTGTAAGCGAACATACCATCAGTGGTCTAAAGCTTGATTTCACTTATAAAAAGGTAATTCTTCTGTGTAGTTTAGGTGAAAATAAGCAAGTGACGGATGTTAAAATTTATTATTAAATAACGTGAAGAAGCAATTAAATTTGATCGACTACTTTAATAATAAAATTTAGAAATAAAAGGTTGTAAGAGAATGCTGCACGTAACACATGTTAATTAATAAATCTGGTTAAGAGTAAATTAGGTTTGTGAATGAAAACAAGAGGGATAGATAGTGAAGGAGGAAGTCAAATAAATGTATAATATAGCAATTGTTTCATCTGTAGACCGATCATTTGATGAATATGTACATGCATTAACTAATGAAAATTGTAATGTTTCATTATTAAATATCGATCAAGTCACAGAAGAAAATATTCAAGAAATGGATGCAGTCATTATAGAAGAAGTAAACTCAGATAATATAGGCAAAACTTGTGAGTTGATTATACAGGTAAAAAGTATTTCAAATGGCTTAATTTGGATTGCATCAAAAGACTCTAGAAAAAACAATCGAATAATTTATTTACAATTAGGTGCGAAAGGCACAGTAGAAACAAAGATCGAAGCTGATGAACTGGCTTTACTAGTTAGAATGGAACTGGACCGTCTGCAGGGACAGAGTAATGATGGATGGTCAAGGAAAGCTGCCATCAATAATTCATCTGAGTCTGATTTTGAGAAACGTTCGATTAAATTACTTCCAGATATCATGGGGGTAAAAATCGCTGGCAAAGCTGATATACTCTTGACTCGTTTAGAGTATAGAGCATTATCGTTATTGATAAAATTTCCTAATCAAGTAGTAACGTATGAAGAATTATTTCAACAAGTTTGGGAAAAAGAAACGGAGTACAGTACTTTCCGTTTGGCCAACTTGGTATCTCATTTAAGAAAAAAAGTTGAGATTGATCCGGATAAACCAATATATATTAAGACAATTCGCTTAAAAGGCTATATGTTATCAGTTTAATTAATCGTAACAGTTAAAATAGTTGAAGAAAATAAAATAGAATAGTAGAAAAAACGAAAGATATGATTTTAGAGTTTTGATCGTATCTTTTTTGTATATTTTCATTATATAACTAGTAATTGAATTTTGTTAACTAGTTTTGAAAACAGGATTTGAAGAAATGGTGGATCGTTATATTTTTGATAATAGATAGATAAAAAATTGGTATAGTTGTTTTTTTGGTGTTTTATCATATTTTTTTATTTTCGATAATAAAAAAAATTAATTGTTTTCTTGAAATGAAAAATAGAAATGAATAGTTCTGATTTAGTAATTAATGACGATTTAAATCATTTTTTTACTGTGTTTGTAGTGTTTGCGACTTAATTTTTGTACTTTCTAGATAATGCATGTATACTTTATAAGAACAGTTAGATCTTTCTTTATTTAAAATAAAATCATTGTTTTTTTATTTTAAATAAATAAAATGTGGAATTTAAAATCGATATGGTATAGCTTATATGGTGCTGGTTGTTAGGATAGGAAGTTAATTTGAATTTATTTGATAATCATAAATTTAAAATGATTTAAATGATAGGAATTTAAACAAAATGAAATAGACTAAATAGAGAAAATTAAGCTGAAAATAGCGGATGTGATAGCTAGAATGTATTCATAAAAAAGAACGTTTGTAATTTAATGTTGTTTTATAGGACAGTTAACGCTATTAAACAATAGGTATGAAGAGTAATTATCTGGCTCGTTGTTTTATTGGCTGCAAAATTTTTGATGGTCTTTAAGTGGGGGAGGCAAATAGTTTATGGATAGCAAATTATGTTCTATATTGAATAATCGAAACCAAATACTTTTAAAAATAATAACTAGTATCTCTCAAGAAGAAAGATGGTATAGCGTCAAAGAAATAAGTTTGGAATTGGATCTTGTAGAAAGAAGTACTCAGCGGTATATAAATATGGTGTATGATTTGATTGAGGAGTATACAAGGTTAGAGGGGCATTATTTTATTTTAAAAGTTAAAAAGAATAAAGGTATGAAGTTAATTATTGATCAAAATGCGAATTTTTCTTTATTGAAAAACTATATTTGTAAAAATGATGAAAATGTACAATTACTGGTTGCGCTATTATTTGATAAATATACTTCTGTGAATGACTATACGAAAAAAAATGATTTAGGAAAAAATGCTGTTTTGTCATCACTTAAAAAAGTTGAAAAATTTTTGACAGATTTTAATTTAGGTATTTCCACTAGAAGTTTTTCTGTGACAGGGGAAGAACATCAAGTTAGGGTGGTTATGTATAGTGTTACTTGGATGTTATATAGTTTAGATGATAATTTAAAGATGCTGGCTAGTATGGATGAGGCTAAAATTAATAGTGGTATTGATTTAATGGCTGAAACTTTATATTTAAATCTTAACACGATAGAGCGAAGAGAAATATTTTTTATGTTATTTATAGGTATCGTAAGGTTTCGAAAAAAACACGAAGTGGTATTTAAAGAGGAGTGGGACCCTTATTTACCTAAAGATGATAGTTCACAAATATTGTCAGTGCTAGGTAAAATTTATAACAATCATCAGATATTCTCTGTAGCAGAAATTCGTTTTTTAGCACTTTCGTTGACCATGAGAGCCTACTTTTATAGTCAAAGCAGTTTACGTAATTATATAATCAAAACGCATAGAGATAATGGCTCAGATATCTTTTCAACGACGGGACTATTTATGGAAGAATTTTCAAAATCAATTTCTGAAATACCTAAGAATAAATATGAATCAGTTTTCATGCACGTTTTTAGGAGCCACTTGTTTGCTAAAATGTATAAGAATGTAACTTTTGACTATAATTCTAATTATTTTTATGAGTATATTTCTGAACATTTTCCAAATTACATAAGAAAAATTCAAGGATTTATAGACCAATTGTACATTAAAAGCGGCAATGAATTGTTTTTAGAAAAAATTTTTTTAATTCAAAGATATTTTATGGTACTGTCAGCTGTTAAAAACAGTGTTGTTTACGAAAAATATATAAAAATATATCTACGGACTTCTGGACCAGAAATTCTCGAAGATGAGATAAAAAATTATATAGCTAATTACTTTAGCGATCAGTTTAATATTGAGTTTGTCGAGATGAATTATTTACAAAATCCTGACTTGATTCTAACGAACATTATCAGTAAACCGAATGATGAAAAAACGATCGTTATAAATTATCCTCTGAACAAAAGAGATATTAGTGCTATTAGAAATTATATTGAAGGATTACTTTAGAAATAATCTACTTTAATTAAATAAACAAGCGCTCATTAGAAAACTATTTTAAAAAAATAGACATCTAATGAGCGTTTTTTTGTCTTGCTAAAAGACAAAAAAATATCAATAATAGATTCTTTTCTTATTATATTGAATAAACGTTAAAGAATAGTGTTATTTTGCCGGAAATGCTTCGTTGAAAAAGTCAGAAAAGCAGATTTTGGAGGAGAAAAAGACTTTATAATAAAACTATGAAATGAAATTTAATAGAAGGGATGAAGATGTGATGAAGGAAAAAAAACAATTATCAAGGTTTGGATTTTTTGCGATGACAGCTTCGTTGTTTATAACTGTCTATGAATATCCAACTTTTGCTGATTCAGGTAAGACGTTAATCTTTTTCTTATTACTTTGTGGACTATTTTGGTTTTTACCTGTTGCATTAAGTTCAGCAGAACTTGCAACGATAGAAGGTTATCAAGAAGGTGGGATTTTCAGCTGGGTGGGTGAACCGCTTGGTGAAAAATTTGGTTTTACAGCAATCTTTTTTCAATGGTTTCAAGTTACTGTAGGTTTTGTAACAATGATTTACTTCATTATTGGAACGGTATCTGATGTTTTAAATATACCGGTATTAAACAATAATGTAGCTGTAAAATTTGTTAGTGTTATTGCAATCTTTTGGTTATTGACACTTCTTCAATTTAAAGGAACAAAGATAACAGAACAAGTTGCAAAATATGGTTTTTCAATTGGGATTGTTGTTCCAGTGTTAATTATGTTGGTATTGGCGATTAAATATATTGCCTCAGGAAATCCAATCTCAACCAATTTCACAAATAGTCACTTTTTACCAGATAAAAGCAATATCGCAGCATTAGTATCATTTGTTCTTGCTTATATGGGGGTGGAAGCTTCAGCTCCGCATATTACTGATTTGGATGACCCTAAGAAAAATTATCCCAAAATTATGTTTATCTTAGTTATTGTAGGGGTGGTTCTTAGTACAATTGGCGGAAGTGTTGTATCAATGGTTTTACATGGAAACATTTCAGCGAATAAAGGAGTTGTTGAAGCCTTTCAAGTGCTAGTTTCACCAGGGAAAAATTCTCCATTAGTTATTATTTTAGGTTTCTTGGTTTCATTTGGTGTAATGGCTCAAGTCAGTTCTTGGATTGTCAGTCCAACAGAAGGGTTGCAATTTGTAGCTTCAAAAGGCTTGTTGCCAAAAAGATATGCACAAACAAATGATTATGAGGTTCCAGTACCAATACTTATGGTTCAAGGAATTGTTGTAACTGTTTGGGCAGCTATTTTAACTTTAGGTTCAGGTAGTTCAGGCGGAAATGTCTCATTCCAAACAGCTATTTCATTGACAGTAGTTATTTATTTAAGTGCTTATATACTATTTTTCATCGCGTATCTAGTTGTTGTATTCAAAAAGAAAGAGTTAAAAAGAGATTACCAAATTCCAGGTGGTCAAGTCGTGAAAGTTCTTGTTTCAGGTGTAGGGCTATTAGTTTCAATTGCTGCCATTATAACAGCATTCATCATACCTGATTCAATGAGCAAGTCAGAAGGACAAACATATATTACTACGTTAATTTTTAGCTATATTGTGACATTAGTCGCTCCGCTGATTTTTTATCAGTTCTATAGTAAGAAAAATAAACTGAAAGGAGAGAAACATCATGAAAATGGCTAAACAAGAATGGATTAACTTATTTCGCAATAAAATTTTACTAATTTCGGTTATTGCAATTACATTTATACCGATTTTGTACTCATCAATTTTTGATAAATCAGTTTGGGACCCTTATGGTCGGGCAAAAGACTTGCCTGTAGCCGTGGTAAATGAAGACCAGCCAACAGAATTATTAGGTCAGAAAATGAATGTTGGTGAACAAGTTGTTGATAATTTGAAAAAAGATCATCAACTAGATTGGCAGTTTGTCTCAAAAGAAGAAGCTGAACAAGGTATGAAAGATTTAAAATATTACATGATTGTCACTATTACCAAAGATTTTTCAAAAAATGCAGCGAGTATTATTAATCAAACGCCTCAAAAAATGGAGATCGTCTATACAACTAACGATTCTCTAAACTATATTGCTGATGAAATTTCAACAGTTGGTGCTACTGCTTTGGAAACGCAAGTCAGAGAACAAGTTGTTGAAGCATATGCAACGGCTGTTGTGGAAGCTGGAGGACAATTAGTTAGTGCTCTCGGCCAAGCGGCTAGTGGTGCAGATCAATTAGCAGATGGTGGCGGAGAACTCCAGACAGGATTGAAACAATATACGGATGGTGTTTCTCAAGCTGACGACGGTTCTAATCAATTGGCAGATGGAACAGGACAATTAGCTTCAAGTATTGGTCCATTGGCATCTGGTGTTTCACAGTTAGATAGTGGATCTAATCAATTAAGTTCTGCTTTGAACCAGGTCAATAGTGCTTTAGCACCCGTTCAAAATAATGTGACTAACATTGATGCTGGTTTAAATCAATTGGCTGTTGGAACACAAGATTTAGCTAATGCTTTGGCTACTTTTGAAAGTAATTTAGACCCTAACGTAAAAGTAGTTTTGGACAATGATTTACAAAATATTAGAAATGAAATCGAATCAATTATTACAAACAAAGACAAATTATTAGGAATTTCGGGCGATGCAACTGCAGTAGCGAATCAAGCGACTGTTGCAAGTAATAGTTTAAGTGGTGCGAACCTACAAATTCAAAAAATTCAAACAGATATTGATTCTTATGTAGCAGGTTTACTAGCACCAACAACTATTCCAGATAACGAAAAAGCTAGTATTGTAAGTGCGATTAGCAGTAAAGTAGATGCAATTTTAGACGAACAAATTGCTGCTGCTACTTCACAAATTAATACGTCTTTAGCAGCTGTTGAAGCAGAATTAAATACATTGAGTGTTAGAGCAACTGAATTATCTGTATCAGCAAATGATGTAAGTAATATAGCTAATGCAATGGCGGCATCTTCTCAACAGGTATCAGCTTCTGTAGCTAGTATCCAAGCAGGAGTCAATACGTTTGAATCTTTATTGAATCAAGTTCCAAGTTCAGGAAGTGCAGCTGGCTTAACGAATAACTTATATGCAATTAGTTCTGATTTAAATCTTGTGGCTACAGGATTACCAACCGCTTTAGCAGGTGTGAATCAGCTAGCGACCGGAAGCGGTCAATTAACTTCTGGTTTAGATCAACTCCAAAGTCAAATTCCGACTTTATCAAGTGGGGTAGATCAGTTAAACACAGGTGCAGATCAATTACAAGCTGGATTAGCAGAATTAAATGAAAACTCACCTGAATTGATGAGTGGAATCAATCAGTTAGAAGATGGAGCAAAAGAATTAGCTTCTGCATTAGATGAAGGTGTTAGTGAAAGCTCAACAATAAAAATTACGAAGAAAAACATTGATCAGTTTGCAGCACCAACAAAATTAACCAATGATGAATATAGTAAAGTTGCAAATTATGGTGAAGCGTTAGCTCCATATATTATGTCACTTGCATTATTCGTAGGTTCAATGTTGTTCAACTTTGTTTATCCAATCAGAAAAATTTCTATGGCAGGACAATCAAGCGGTGCTTGGTGGTTGAGTAAAGTTAGTCTAGGATTTGGCGTTTCAAGTATGATGGCGCTGATTCAGGCAAGTGTTATGTTGCTAATCGGTTTACATGTAGACAATCTTTTCCAATTTTTCCTAACAGCATTTGTTAGTGCATGGTCATACATGGCAATTACAATGTTCTTGGCAATGACTTTTGATAATCCAGGCCGTTTCGTTGCGATGATTCTATTAGTACTACAATTAGGTGGTGCGGGTGGTACCTTCCCAATTCAGTTGCAGGCGCCATTCTTTAAAGCAATTCATCCATATCTTCCGATGTCTTACTCAGTTTATGCATTTAGAGAGGCGATCTCTGGAGGGATTGGGACACCGTTATTTACGAAGAGTATTTTAGTTTTAATCGTATTAACCATTGTTTTTGTAGCACTACTACGTTATTCAATGCATATTTTACAAAAGAAACACTTGGAAAATGTCTCTGTATTGAATGACAATCAAAAATTACAAGGTTTGGAGAATTAAAAATACAAATAAAGGATAAAAGAGGAGGATGGTTTTATATGTGTACTAGTATTTTTACTAAGACGTTAGACGGAAAATATCTTTTATCTAGGACGATGGATTTTTCATTTCCCTTAGATGCTCGTCCCATTTATATTCCGGCAGAATATAAATGGGAATCTGTAGCTGATAATAAAAAACATAAGTCAGATTATGGTTTTATTGGTGCAGGACGTTTATTGGGAGAGGGGTACTTTGTTGCAGATGGCGTTAATGAACATGGACTTTCTGTAGCTGAATTATACCTTCCAGGAGAAGCGAAGTATCAGGATTACACCGAAAGTAACAGTATTAACTTAGCACCGCATGAAGTGATTCTTTGGCTTCTAGGAAATATGACTTCTGTGGAAGATGTGAAGAAAAATATTGGTACATTAAATATTGTCGGAGTGGCTGCTCCATTGCTTAACATCGTTACGCCGCTTCATTGGATTATTACAGATGCTGAAGGCAATAGCACTGTTATTGAACCGACAGAAAAGCATTTAAAACCAAAAGAAAATCCAGTTGGCGTGATGACGAATACACCTCAACTAGAATGGCATATTGAAAACTTAAGAAATTATTTACCGGTTAGACCTAAACAATATGCACCGGAAACCTTTGGTGAATACGTGGCAGAACCGTTTTCTCAAGGAACAGGAACAATGGGCTTGCCGGGTGGTTATACACCGCCGGAACGTTTTGTCCGTGCAGCGTTCTTTAAAGAACATATCGAGCCTGCAAAAGATGAAACAGAAGGTGTTAATAATGCACAGCACATTTTGAATACAGTTCGAATTCCTAAAGGGATCGTCGTTACTCAAAATGGCGAAGAAGATTACTCATTATATTCAGGAACAATGGTAAATAATACTCAAACATACTATTATACATCTTATGAAAATCATCAAATTACGAAGCTGGTTCTAGATAAAGAGCTGCTAAGTAAAAAAGAGCCAATTGTCTTTAAATATCAAGGAGACACTGAATCATTTGATGTATTGAACACAAGGTTATAACTTATTGCAGCTTTTTATTAATAATAAAAAAATAAATAAAGAATAGGATGGATTACTATGACAAATAAAGACTTTTCAAATCAAAAATTACCATCAAATACATTTTTCGAAGATGGAATTGGCTCAGATGTTGCGTATGATGCAATCAAAAGTTATTTAATTGACGAAGGGAACTCCAGACAAAATTTAGCAACGTTTTGCCAAACTTATATGGACGATGAAGCGATAAAACTAATGTCTGAAACGTTAGATAAAAATGCTATCGACAAATCAGAATATCCAAGAACAGCTAAAGTAGAATCTTCTTGTGTAAATATGTTAGCAAACCTATGGAATGCACCAACTGAAAACTTCATTGGAACTTCAACAGTAGGTTCAAGTGAAGCATGTATGCTAGGAGGGATGGCCATGAAATTTAGATGGCGCCATCTAGCTGAGAAAAAAGGCATCGATGTAACGAAAAGAAAACCTAACTTAGTTATTTCAGCAGGATTCCAAGTTTGTTGGGAAAAATTCGGGGTTTATTGGGATGTTGAATTAAGAGAAGTCCCTGTTGACCCAGATCATTTAAGTTTAGACTTAGATCGAGTATTTGATTATGTTGATGAATATACGATTGGGATTGTAGGGATTTTAGGTATCACTTATACTGGTAAATTTGATGATATTGAAACGTTAGACAAGATGGTTGAAGATTATAATGCCAAACATAACGCTGACCTAGTTATTCATATCGATGGTGCAAGTGGTGCAATGTTTGTTCCGTTTGTTAATCCAGAATTAGCTTGGGATTTCCGCTTAAAAAATGTTGTTTCAATTAATACTTCTGGACACAAATATGGTTTAGTTTATCCAGGTGTTGGTTGGGTAATTTGGAAAGATCGTGAATATTTACCTGAAGAATTAATCTTTGATGTTAGTTATCTTGGCGGACATATGCCGACGATGGCAATTAACTTCTCAAGAAGTGCCAGTCAAATTATCGGTCAATATTACATGTTCTTAAAACTAGGACATAATGGCTATCGTCAAGTTCATACAGAAACGAAAGAAGTGGCTATGTATTTAGCAAAAGCAGTTGAAGACACTGGTTTATTTAGAATCTATAATGATGGCTCAAATATCCCGATTGTATGTTATACCTTAAAAGCAGATGCAGATGTGAAATGGACGCTATATGATTTAGCTGACCGTTTACTGATGAAAGGATGGCAAGTTCCAGCATATCCATTACCAAAAGATATGGACAATGTAATTATCCAACGCTTCGTTTGTCGTGCTGATTTAACAATGCCGATGGCAGAAGAAATGGTTGAAGACTTTAATGAAGCAATCAAAGAGTTAGCAACTGCTACTGTTTTAGGGCATGACAGCGGTGAAAAAGTTCACGGATTTACTCATTAAAAATAGTGCTAATAAAATAGCAATATAGCTGTAACTAATTAAAAAATAAGACGTCAGGTAAACGGTGTGAAAACGTGCCTGGCGTCTTATTTTTTTGCTAGAAAGATGAATGTGCTGTGAGTCGCTATTTTAGCTATATTAGAACGTATTTAGGTGCTTAAGTTAAATGAACACCTTTATCAACGTAAATGATGTCTCCGACGATCCCAGCGGCTAATTCACTGACTAAAAAGGCACAAGTATTTCCGACCTCTTCAATGGTAACACCTGCTTTGTCAGGAGTGCGGTCTTCTGATAGTTTAATTAATTGATCGTAATCTTTTACGCCAGTTACAGCTAGTGTTTTAATCGCACCTGCCGAGATACCGTTGACACGGATTTTGTCCACAGCAAATTCATAAGCTAGATATTTTACTGCTGTTTCTAAAGAAGCTTTGGCAATTCCCATCATGTTGTAATTAGGGATAGCTCGTTCAGAACCTAGGTAAGTCATTGTAACGATCCCTGATCCTGGGTTAAGCATAGGTTTTGCGTAATGTGCAACAGCCAAAAGAGAGTAGCTGCTAATATCTTGCGCTAATAAGAAACCAGAGCGGCTGATGTCACTAACATTTCCATCTAGTTCTTCTTTGTTGGCGAAAGCAATTGCGTGAACTAAGCCGTCAATTTTTTCGTATTTCGCTTGGATTGTTTTAAACGCTTCAGCGATTGATTCGTCAGAGGCAACATCGCACTCTACTAGTAAATCAGTTGGTTCAGCTAATTTTAATAATTGCTTTTTCATACGTTCGTTTTGATAAGTATAAATAACATCAGCGCCTTGTTCTTTCAAAGCTTTGGCACATCCCCAAGCAATACTTTTTTTGTTGGCTACGCCCATTACGACAATTTTTTTATTTTTTAAAAACATTTAAAATTTCTCCTTTTTTAATAATTATTTTAGTACGTAAATAGTGGTACACCTATTAATAAAATCTCAATAACTGACTTTATTTAAGTTGACGGATAAAATTGCAACTGGTATTATCTGTGTGAGAATGATAATATAATTCTCTAAATAATAATCACAATGAGACAGACATTTTATCGATGTCTGAATTATTAACCAAAATACTTTGAAAGTCAAACTATTTTACTTAAATTTAAACAAAAAAGTATTGGTTAAGCAAGTTTTTTTTATTTTGACAGTCAAAACAATAGTGGAGGTGCACGATGAAGCGAGTTGTAATAACTGGAATGGGGGCAGTTACCCCTTTAGGAAATACCGTCAAAGAATACTGGCAGAATTTAGTAAACGGAAAGCTTGGAATCGGGAAAATTACTAAGTTTGATTCAGAAGATACTGGCGTTTCACTTGCTGGTGAAGTTAAAGATTTTGATCCAAGCACTGTTCTTGATCGAAAAGAACAAAAACGAATGGATTTATTTTCACAATATGGTCTAGTAGCTGCATCTGAAGCGTGGATGATGAGCGGCTTAGATTATGACAAGATTGATCCAAAACGTTTTGGCGTAATCGTCGGCAGTGGTATTGGTGGAATGACAACTTTACAAGATCAAGTTCGAGTGATGGATAAAAAAGGTGCCAAACGAGTAACACCATTTTTTGTACCAATGGTTATCGCAAATATGGCTTCAGGAAATATTTCAATCAAATTAGGGGCAAAAGGACCTTCTCAAACAATCGTGACGGCTTGTGCCTCAGCAACAAATGCGATTGGTGAAGCTTTCCGCACAATTAAGTACGGACTTGCTGACATGATGATTACAGGCGGAACGGAAGCAACGATTTGCGAAATTGGTATTGCTGGTTTTGCAGCATTAAGCGCGTTGAATACGACAGAAGATCCGACACGGGCTTCTATTCCCTTTGATAAAGAAAGACATGGCTTTGTGATGGGCGAAGGTGCTGGTATGTTAATGCTGGAAGAGCTGGAGCATGCACAAAAACGCGGTGCAACGATTTTAGGTGAAATTGTCGGTTACGGTAGCAATTGCGATGCTAGTCATATGACAGCACCTTTAAAAGACGGTAGCGGAGCCGCTGATGCGATTGAGCTGGCTTTGGCAGAAGCAGCAATTCAAACGACAGAAGTTGGTTATGTAAATGCTCATGGTACGTCAACGCCAGCCAATGATGCCGCTGAGACGGCAGCTTTAAAACGAGTATTTGGTGAACGTGCTTATGAAATTCCAATTTCTAGCACTAAAAGTATGACCGGACATCTTCTAGGAGCAGCTGGCGGTATTGAAGCAATTGCTTGTGTGAAGACATTGCAAGAAGGAAAAGCACACCCAACGCAAGGGTATCAAACTGCAGATCCTGAATGTGATTTAGATTATGTAACAGATGGAGCACGCACGATTGATGCGACCTATGCCATTAGTAATTCTTTTGGTTTTGGTGGGCATAACGGCGTAATTTGTATGAAAAAATGGGAGGAAAACTAAAATGGCAAGATTAATGAACGCAACAGAAATTATGGAAATGATCCCGAATCGTTACCCGATTTGTTATATCGATTATGTGGATGAAATTATTCCGGAGAAAAAAATTATCGCTACAAAAAACGTTACAATCAACGAAGAATTTTTCCAAGGACATTTCCCTGGAAACCCAACAATGCCGGGCGTTTTAATTATTGAAGCTTTAGCTCAAGTTGGCTCGATTCTAATTCTAAAAATGGAACAATTTGAAGGCGAAACAGCTTATATTGGAGGAATCAATAAAGCAAAATTCCGTCAAAAAGTTGTACCGGGTGATGTATTAAAACTTCACTTTGAAATTGTTAAAATCAGAGATTATGTTGGAATTGGTAAAGCAACAGCTTATGTTGAAGATAAAAAAGTTTGTGAATGTGAACTGACATTTATCGTTGGTAGATAAGGAAAATCAACTAAATAGACTGAGATAAAAGTGTTTAGCCCAAAGAAGTAAGTGTGGTAGCCCCTTTTCTCACCGTCTATTCGGATCTAGTGTGTGGAGCAAAACTGATTTTTAGTTTTGTTCCGCACATTTTTGTTATTTATTACAGCTTAAACAATGGTAAATTAATCATTAACCAAATATTTACAGGCTACTAAATTTTTCTAAATACATATAGATAGCATGAAAAAAAATTTGTTTAGAAACGCGTATTCTCTAGAATAACCGCAGCTAATCTGCTACAATGGTTGAGAAGAATTTTTAATAGAAAAGCAGATAGTTCCTTTTTCTCTGACATAGAAAAAAGCAGGCTATCTGACTTTAAAGAAGGAGAGCTATAAAAATGATAGCAGTAAGTGATCTTAAAGCAGGAATGACATTTGAACAAGACGGTAAATTAATCCGTGTAATGGAAGCTAGTCACCACAAACCAGGCAAAGGTAATACCGTTATGCGTATGAAATTAAAAGATGTCCGCACTGGTGCGACAACAGATACAACAATGCGTCCAGATGATAAAGTAAAAAAAGCCTTCATCGAAAGCAAACCTGTTCAGTATCTATATAGCCAAGATGATACAGCAAATTTCATGGACTTAGAAACATACGAACAATACGAAATCCCAACATCTGTTATTGAAGATGAATTAAAATATCTTTTAGAAAACATGGAAGTAAAAATCCAATTTTACGGTTCTGAAGTAATTGGGGTAACTTTACCTACAACTGTTATTTTAAAAGTACAAGAAACACAACCATCAATCAAAGGTGCAACTGTTTCAGGTTCTGGTAAACCTGCTGTAATGGAAACTGGTTTAGTCGTAAACGTTCCTGACTTTATCGAAGCAGATGAATTACTAGAAATCAACACACAAGAAGGCACTTATTTAAAACGTGCTTCAAAATAGTTGAACTTAAACAGCTGACAATTGCTAGATGAATCTGTCAGCTGTTTTTTTATTTTTTGATGATTAAATTAGAAATTGGTATAGGTGTCTATTAAGAAGTGAGGTAATGATGGAATTTTTATTGACATTGTGTTTGGTATTGTTATTTACAAAGCTGGCGGGGCATTTTTGTAACCGTGTAGGGATTCCTTCTGTAATTGGGGAATTATTGGTTGGTATTATCATTGGACCTGCGTTACTAGGGTGGGTGAAACCTGATGAATTTATGCATTATTTTTCTGAAATTGGCGTGATTATTTTAATGTTCATTGCTGGTTTGGAAAGTGATTTGGAATTATTGAAGAAATATTGGCGACCGGCTTTGGCAGTTGCTTTGATGGGGATTTTATTTCCAGCAGTAATGGGTTTTGGAGTTGGAGAAATCTTCAATTTTTCAATGCAGCAATCGATTTTTCTGGGTGTATTATTTAGTGCAACTTCGGTTAGTATTTCAGTACAAGTTTTAAAAGATTTGAAGAAAATTGATACTGAAGAAGGCGCTACGATTCTTGGAGCAGCGGTGGTCGATGATATTGTAGTCGTTTTGATTTTAGGAATTATGTTAAGTTTGATGAATCAATCTTCACCAGATAATGGTTTGCCGATATGGGAAGTGTTGTTGCTAAAAGTCTTTTTCTTTATGGTTATTTTTGCAGCAAGCAAATGGTTGGTTCCTCGGATTCTAAATCTAAGTGAAAAGTTAATTGCCATAGAAGCAGTTTCAGCCTTTTCTTTAGTGATTTGTTTAGGATTTGCCTATTTTGCTGAGATGTTGGATATGGGAGCGATTATCGGTGCTTTTTTTGCTGGAGTAGCGATTGCTCAAACAGGTTATCGCAAGCGTGTGGATGAAAAATTAGAGCCGATTGGTTATGCTGTTTTCATTCCAATGTTTTTTGTTTCGATTGGACTAAATATGACGTTTGCTGGCATGTCAAAACATTTTCTATTTATCTTGTTATTAACTGTGGTTGCTGTGGTGTCGAAATTAGTCGGCGGTGCACTTGGCGCACGTTTTACAGGATTTAAGGGGATTTCTACCATAGTTATTGGTTCGGGAATGGTTTCTAGGGGCGAAATGGCGTTGATTATCGCGCAAGTCGGATTGACATCTAGTTTTCTTTCGGAAGAGTATTATTCTTCAGTGATTATGGTGATTATTTTAACGACAATTATTGCACCATTGCTATTGAAAGCAGCGATTGTTAAACAAGACACACTAAAATACTAAGAAAAAGCGAGGCTGAGACAAAAAGCGTTTAGCTCCGAGAAATAAGAAGGGATTCACGAAAATTGCTCTTCAAATTTTTGTGAATTTCAGCTTATTTCCGAAGGAGCTGCTTTTTTCTCGCCGTTTATTCGGATCTAGTGAGTGAAACAAAACTGATTTTTAGTTTTGTCCCACTCACGCTTTATTTATTATAATTATTTAACGAACAGAACCCATTAATTTTTTTATTGGATTTTTTACTAGGAATAGAATAATTCCGGCAACTACTGCCACTGCACCAACAATACCGAAGTAAGCTGACTCAGTTTGCGGTGTGTAAAAACGAGCAATTTGCGCATTAATCGCTTGTGAAGCTGCATCGGCCAATAACCAAATTGCCACTGTTTGAGATTCAAATGCTTTTGGTGCTAATTTTGTGGTAACTGATAAACCAACAGGAGAAATACACATTTCACCTATAATCATAATAAAGAAAGCGAAGAATAGCCATAACGGACTTACACGACCGCTTGTTCCATATAGTAATCCTGGAAACATCAATAGAATAAAAGAAAGTCCCGTAATAACTAAACCAAGGGAAAACTTGACGACAGTTGATGGCTGTCTGTTACCTAATCTTGTCCAAAGAGTTACAAAGATTGGCGTTAATATGACAACGAAAATCGGGTTTAATGATTGAAACCAGCTTGAAGCAATATGAAAACCAAATAATGTTTCATTTGTTCGTTCATTTGCAAAAAGTGCTAAAATAGAAGAACCTTGTTCCTCTAATGACCAGAAAATAATTCCGGCGATAAAGAGCGGAATATAGCCAAGAATTCGCGGTTTTTCTTCAGCAGTAACATTTTTTGAAGTTAGCATTTTAATAAAATAGTAAACAGGTAACAAAATACCAAGGACACTAACGGTGTTGATAAAAAAATCAATCGTTAAATGATCTGTCAGAAAAGCACCGCCGAAAATGACGATTGCCACAATAATAGCGATAAAAAATGAGCGTAAGAATTTTTTCTTTTCTATTGTATCCATTGGATTTGTTGGTGCTAAACCAATATTAGCCAAAGATTTTTTTCCTTGGAAATAGTACTGTAATAAGCCGAAAAACATACCAAATGCTGCAATAGAAAAACCAATATGATAATTATATGTTTGGCCTAGCGTTCCTACAATAAAAGGAGCGATCAATGCACCAATATTAATACCCATATAAAAAATAGAAAAACCAGCATCACGTCGATTATCTGTTCCTGAATATAAATGTCCGACCATACCAGAAACATTTGGTTTTAGCATGCCTGTCCCAATCACAATTAGTAAAATGGAAAGAAATAAAGCTGCGACACCAAAAGGAGTTGCTAAGACAATATGACCAACCATAATAAATACGCCGCCGAAAAAGACGGTTTTTCTGGCACCTAAAACCCTGTCAGAAATCCAGCCTCCGACAATACTTGACATAAAAACTAGTGATCCATAAATTGACATAATTGCTAATGCAGTTTCCTTAGGTAGCCCCAATCCCCCGTTTGCTACCGTATCGTAGATATAATAGAGTAAAATAGCGCGCATACCATAATAACTAAATCTTTCCCACATTTCAGTGAAGAAGAGTGTAGACAGTCCTTTTGGCTGACCCAAAAATGATTTGTCTAGCTGCTGCTCGTTCATAAGTAAAACCTCAATTCTTTTTTAATATTCAGAAAATTCAAGATTTAAGTGTTTTCTGAAAAATATATGTAATATATTGTAAACTTCTACTCTTTTATTCAGCATAAATTTCCATGATTAGTGTATAAGAAAAAACGGATATATATTCATTTAATTTTAATAATTGGAAGAAAATAAAGGTATAAAACAATTGAAAGGGCGTATCATTTTGAAAGAAATTGCAAAAAAACAGATGGAATGGGCCGAGTTAAAATATTTAGTTCTCTCAAAATCTCAACCAGACTATAAAGCTATCCGTGCATTGTTTGCAGATCATAATTGGAGTGATGAAAAGGAGCTGCAGTTTCGTTTTTACATTCAGCATGCTCTTGCTGAACCAGCTAAAAAAGGCAATAGTTTAAATGCATATCAACATATTTGGGGATACTTTAAAAATAAAGCTACAGAAGATGAGCAGAAAAAATACCAAAAATTAGTTGATAATTTTTCAATAGAACAAGATAGGTTACTCCCGTTTTTACAAGAATTATCGTTAAAATATCAAGAAGAATATTTACTTCAATCACGATTACTTTTTCATTAAAGGACATAACTAAATAATTAGTAAAAATCAGGAGAATTAGCAAAATACGACTTTATGTTCGTTATTTTTGTTTAGTTCTGCTGTTTTTATTTTTATTTCGTTCGTTTTTTGTTAATAACCGAATGTTTATTTTATAAATTGAAAAAACATATTGAAAAACGTTCAGAAAATGATTATACTAAATCAGTGGAAAAACGAACGAGGAGTGTATGAATGAACAAGAATGTTCCGTATTTTATTGTGGCACCTGGAATGATTTTATTATTATTTTTCTTAATGATTCCTTTAGTAACTAGCATTTTACCAACTATTTTTACCGATCAAGGGGTGACGCTTAACAATTATCTCACGTTTTTTAAAGATGACTACAATATGTCGATCTTTTGGCGCACGATTAGAGTCTCATTGATTGTAACGTTTATTTCGATTTTACTTGGGATTCCAACAGCATATTTTATCGCAGGAGTAAGCAAAAAATGGCGTGGTATCTTGATGGCGATGACACTATTTCCATTGCTGACAAATTCCGTTATTCGTAGTTTTGCGTGGATCAACATTCTTGGTAAAACAGGTGTGGTTAATACATTATTGTTAAATACTGGCTTAATTTCTGAACCGTTGAATTTACTTTATACAGAATTTGCTATTATTATCGGTTCAGTTTACTTATTTTTACCTACTATGATTATGACGCTAGTCGGTGTTATGGAAAATATTGAAGGTGAGATGTTAGAAGCCGCAGAAACCTTAGGAGCAAGCCCTTTTACAGCTTTTCGTAAAGTGGTTTTACCGTTATCTATCCCGGGCACGATTGTTGGGAGCGTCTTAGTATTTACTGGCACATTGACTGCGTATACGACACCGCAGCTATTAGGCGGGAATCAAAAAATGATGATGTCTACGTTTTTATATCAAAAAGCCAATACTTTAGGTGATTGGAGTGCAGCCAGCGTATTAGCGCTGATTATGATTGTGGTTACTTTAATCGTGATGAAATTATTGGATTTACTAGCGAAAAAAGTTGATAGGAGAGAAGCAAACAATGCGTAAACAAAAAGGGATGTCGTTGATTGCGATCCTAGTATTCTTATTTTTATTTTTACCGCTGTGTTTAATTGTGGTTACTTCGTTTGGAACAGCTGCGGCTATTCAATTTCCAATTAAAGGCTTTACGTTGGATTGGTATGGGAAAGCGTTGCAGTCAGAAACGTTTATGAATAGTTTTAAATTAAGCTTAAGCATCGGCGTATTAGCGACGGCATTAGCTTTAGTTGTTGGAATTCCAGCTTCATATGCCTTGGCCCGTTATTCAGTAAAAGGTCGGAATTTCATTAAAAGTTTCTTTTTGTCGCCAACTGTGATTCCGGGAATTGTGGTCGGTTACACGTTGTTTCAATATATTGTGATTAAGTTAGGTTTGCCGATTTTTCAAGGTCTGCTAATAGGGCATTTCCTGATTAGTTTGCCATATATTATTCGGGTAGTTGGTTCTAGTATGGAGCAATTGGATTATTCAATGGAAGAAGTAGCTTGGACCTTAGGCTGTACCAGAACTCGTGCGTTTATTCAAATCGTTTTACCGAATGTTTCTTCCGGTATTTTTGCGGCATTTATGTTGGCTTTCGTAAATTCATTCAATAATGTACCGGTTTCGATGTTTTTATCTGGTCCAGGCGTGACGATGTTGCCGACTTCATTGTTGAGTTATATGGAGTACAACTATGATCCGACAGTTTCAGCTATATCAGTAATGTTGATGCTATTGACGATGGGCTTAATGTTTTTGATCGAAAAAACATTGGGATTGGCTTCGATTGCGTAGTTTAAATTAAAGGGACAATAGATTCCGGACTTATAGGTAGAAAGAGGAGAAAATTTTGACTTTTGTTGATTTAAAAGATATCCGTGTCAGCTATGACGGGAAACAAGATATATTAAAAGATTTAAGTATTTCGATGGAAAAAGGGGAGCTAGTTTCTCTGCTTGGACCTAGCGGCTGTGGTAAAACAACCACGCTGCGTGTCATTGCAGGCCTGATTAAGCCCAATGACGGTTCTTTTGAATTAGATGATGAAGAATTAACGAAAGTGCCTGTTCACAAACGAAATTTTGGTATGGTGTTTCAAAGTTATGCTTTATTTCCTCATTTGACTATTGCAGAAAATGTTGCTTTTGGGTTGAAATTAAGAAAAGAATCAAAAGCTGCTATGCAAGAAAAAGTTGCAAAAATGCTGGAAGTTTGCGGTTTAGAAAACCTTGGGGATCGTTATCCTAAACAACTTTCAGGCGGGCAAAGACAACGTGTGGCTTTAGCGCGTGCCTTGATTATTGAACCTAAATTATTATTATTGGATGAGCCATTAAGTAATTTGGATGCAAAACTAAGAGTAGCGATGCGAATCGAAATCAAACGAATTCAGCAGCAGTTAGGCATCACAACTGTTTTTGTTACTCATGATCAGGAAGAATGTTTCTCGATTTCAGATAAAGTTGCCATCATGAATAATGGTGTTATTGAGCAATATGATTCACCCGAAAAGATTTACCGTTTACCAAAAACAAAATTTGTTGCTCATTTCATCGGCTTTGAAAACTTCTTCGATGTTAAGAAAACCGCAGAAGGACAATACAGCAGTGTTGGTGGGCAAGTATTTACAACGACTAATCCTGAACCAGCTACAGCAGAAATCGTAGCAACAATTCGTCCAGAAGATATTGAAATTGTACCAGAATCTGTTGATGATTCTATTGAAGGAACAGTTGTTGTTAGAACCTTTTTAGGAAAAAGTTACCAATATGAAGTCCAAACATCTCTAGGGAAATTACTAGTTAATGGAACAAGCGAACAAATTTATGAAACAGAAGCAACTATCCATCTGGCTTTTCCAGCAGATAAATTAGTTATTTTAGAAAAATAAACGATAAATGAAGGAGATACAGACAGCATGAAAAAGAAATTAATGATCGGTGTTTTAGCAACAGCAACATTACTTATGGCGGCTTGCGGTAATAGTGAGGCGGATACAAAAAGTGACAGCAAAAGCGGAAGTAACGCATTAGTTGTGTCTACTTTTGGATTAAGCGAAGATATTGTGAAAAAAGATATCATTAAACCATTTGAAGAATCCAATGATGCAAAAGTTACTTTAGAAGTTGGTAATAGCGCTGACCGTTATACAAAACTATTGAACAATCCCAATGCAGGCATTGATGTTATTGAGTTAGCACAAGCGAATGCAACCCAAGGTAATGAAGAAGGGCTTTTTGAAAAGATTACTGAAAAAGAAGTACCAAATATCAAAGAGTTAACGACTGGTGCTAAAGAAGTTTATGAGAGCGGCGCAGGGGTTCCGATTGCAGTTAACAGTATAGGCATCGTTTATAACAAAGAAAAATTAGGTAAAGACATTACTAGCTGGGATGATTTATGGTCATCTGATCTAAAAGGGAAAATTTCCGTTCCTGATATTTCAACAACTGCTGGACCATTGATGTTATATATTGCTAGCGATCATGCAGGTGTAGATATCACTACAGACAAAGGCGAAGCTGCTTTTGAAGCTATGAAAGAACTAAAACCAAATGTTGTTAAAACATACTCGAAATCATCTGATTTAGCTAACATGTTCCAGTCTGGCGAAATTGAAGTAGCTGTTGTAGCTGATTTTGCTGTTGATATTATTCAGGGAGCGTCTGAAAATGCAACTTATGTTGTTCCTGAAAGTGGCACATATGCAAACTACAATACAATTAATGTACCTAAAAATGCTAAAAATAAAGAATTAGCTTATGCGTTTGTTAATGATCGTATTAGTGAAGAATCACAAAAAACAAAAGCTATTTCACTAAACGAAGGACCAACCAACAGCAAAGTAACCCTTGATGAAGAACAAGCTAAAAATAAAACGTATGGTGCAGTAGCTGACCGTGCAAAAACAGTGGACTTTGTATTTATCAATGAAAACTTATCTAATTGGGTTGACCAATGGAACCGTACAATGAACCAATAGAGAACGAGGAAGGCGATAAGTATGAACGTAGATATGATTATTCAAGATGTTTGGGTTTTCCAAACAGCAACGCAAACATTTGTAAAAAAGAATGTTTCAATTAAAGATGGAAAATTTTACTATATTAGTGCATCTGAGCTGAAAAACTTAACGCCTAAAACAATCATCAAAGCCGAGAATCAATACATGATTCCCGGCTTGATTGATGTACATATGCACATTGAAAGTTCGATGACGACACCGACGATTTTCTCAAAAGCAGTTTTACGTTATGGTGTAACAACTGTTGTAGCAGATGCACATGAAATGGCTAATGTATTTGGCTTAGAAGGTTTAGATGAGTTTATGAAAGCAGAAACGGAATTGGATATATTTCATGCCATTCCTTCATCAGTGCCATCAACAACGCCAGAGTTGGAAACGACAGGTGGAATCATTGGTTTACCGGAAGTGCGTGAATTATTGAAAAATCCAAAGATTGTCTGTTTAGGAGAAGCAATGAATTTTAAAGGAATTGCTTATGAACCGGAATCTTTAATTCGCCAAATTATTGATTTATGTAAAAAAGAACGCCCAACTATGCCATTAGAAGGACATTGTCCTAAAATATATGAGGAAGAGCTGGCAGCATTTTTGTTTAGCGGCATTACCTCAGATCATACACACCAATTTCCAGATTCATTAAAAGAAAAAATCGAAGCGGGCGTTTTTATTCAGTTTCAAAACAAATCAATCACACCAGAAAACATGCAAGTAATTATAGAAAATAATTTTTATGAACAAGCCAGTATTATTACAGATGATGTGATGGCGGATGATTTGCTACATGGTCATTTAAACGAAAACGTAAAAAAAGCAGTAAAGGCCGGTTTACCAATTGAAAAAGCGATTTACATGACGACCTATACCCCAGCAAGACGGATGGGTTTCCATGATCGCGGTGAAATTGCACCAGGACGCAATGCTGATTTTATTTTATTAAGTAATTTAGAAGATTTTACGTTTGATGCAGTCTACAAATCTGGGGAAAAAGTTTATGAAAAAGGAGCTAAGATAGAGTATCCTAGCGTAATTGAACATTTTCCGGAAAGTTACAAACAGTCCGTTCGCTGCAAACCGTTTAAAGCCGAAGATTTACTGATTAGAGTAGCAACTGAAAAAGCATCCGTTCGTTGCAATGTAATTCAAAAACAAGAAATTGGGACATTTACTGAACGTATTACAAAAGAGATTCCGGTAAAAAATGGGATTTTACAATGGCAGGAAGCAAATTGTTCATTGTTAATTGTCATGGAACGGTATGGTAAAAATGGCAATATCTCTTTTTCATTAATGGACCAACCAATCACTGAACAAGGTGCGATTGCAACTACTTGGGCGCACGATCATCATAATGTCATGGTGATGGGGAATAATGTGGAAGACATTATTCATGCGCAAAATGAATTGTTAGCCATTCAAGGTGGTTATATTGTTGCTTCAAATGGCTCGATTACGGGAAAATGTCCATTGCCGATTGGTGGGATTTTATCTCAAGCGCCAATTGAAGAATTGGGTAGAGATTTGCAAAAGGTTCGCTCAAGTATGCAAGCGTTAGGTTACAAAAATATGAATGAAATTATGTCTTTCTCCACACTGTCATTGCCAGTTTCACCAGCAATTAAAGTTACTGATAAGGGTATGATGAATACCAAAACACAAGAATTTTATCCGCTGATTTTTCCTGAAGACGGGGTGTTGTTAAATGAAAACACTAATTAAACATGTTCATGTTCTTACTATGGATAAAGAATTTACCGAAATCAAAGATGGTTTTGTACTGATTGACGAAGAAAAAATCACTCAAATTGGTCATACTTTTGAACTCGATTCAATGGAAATTTTGGCAGACAAAATCGTCGATGGGAAAAATGGCCTATTGATCCCAGGAATGATTAATACCCACACTCATGCTGGAATGATTCCTTTTCGTTCATTGGGTGATGATGTTCCTGACCGCTTACGCCGATTTTTATTTCCTTTAGAGCAATTTATGACCAAAGAGTTAGTGAAAGCAAGCAGTAAATATGCGATTGCTGAAATGTTGTTGAGTGGAGTCACCACGTTTTGCGATATGTATTATTTTGAAGATGAAGTAGCTGAAAGTTGTAAAGAAATGGGCATGCGAGCGTTGGTTGGTGAAACAATTATTGATATGCCAACTTGTGACAGCCAAACTCCATCTGGTGGCTATAATTATTGCCAGCAGTTTTTAGAAAAATGGCAAAACGATCCATTAGTTACACCAATTATTGCTCCCCATGCACCGAATACCAATCAGCCAGAAATTTTACGAAAAATTGTTGAATTAAGTGGAAAATACAACGCACCAATCACAATGCATGTTTCTGAAATGACTTACGAAGTTGAGGAATTTCAAGAAAAGTACCAACAAACGCCAATTGAATTTTTAAATGACCTTGGTTATTTTGATAGAGAGTTTATATTAGCACATTGTATTTTGGCAACAGAGACGGATTTAGAGATTATTGCTTCTTCAAATGGCAAAGCCCGTGTTGCTCACTGTATCGGAGCAAATACGAAATCAGCAAAAGGTGTAGCTCCTGTGAAGCAAATGCTGGAAAAGGGAATTACTGTAGGTTTAGGAACAGACGGCCCAAGTAGTGGTAATACCTTAGATCTTTTTAGTCAAATGCGGCTGTTTGCTAATGCCCATAAAACCTACAACCACGATCGTGCGTTATTTCCTGCCAAAGAAATTGTTCGTTTGGCAACGATTGGCGGAGCTGAAACATTGGGGTTAGCTGATCAAGTGGGATCAATTGAAATCGGCAAAAAAGCTGATTTAACCATAATTGAAACGGAATCAGTAAACATGTTTCCAATTTTTGACCCTTATTCTGCGATCGTTTATTCTGCTAATGCAGCAAATGTAGCTTCAGTTTGGGTCAATGGGCAACAATTAGTCAATGAAAAACAAATGGTTGAACAAAATTTAGAAGAGATTAGATCAACGCTTTATCATGAAATGGAACAGTTTGTAATAGAAGCGAAAAAGTTATAATGAAAAAAGCAGAGGAAATCTAGCGCATAAGCGTAAGGTTTCCTCTACTTTTATTTTGATAAATAAGTGTCAATTGGTTTTTGATAGTCTTCCCAATCTGTCTTGCTATCATTAAAATAAGTAGCTAGCAGATAGCCAATATAAGGACCGGTTGTTAAACCAGAAGATCCTAAACCACTAGCTGCAACAGCTGTTTGGTCATCTGGTAAGCAATTGAAAAATGGAGCAAAATCTGAAGTGTATGCTCGTGTGCCAACACGGAAATTTGCTGAATAATCTTCAAAAAATGTTGATGAAGTAAGAAACGGTACTGTTTTCTCCTTTAAGTGAGCAAAGGCTGATTCTGTTGGTGTTAAATCAAAACCACCATCATTTTCATGAGTCGCACCGATTAAAATTTGCCCATTTTGAAAAGGAATCAAATCACTTTCTCCATCCAGCATCGCTACAGGCCAATTGCCGCTTTCTTTAAAAGGCGTTTCAAATGCAAGTAACTGCCCTTTTTGCGGACGAATATCAGTTTTGTAATCAAGGTCTTCCAATAAAGTTGGTAAACCGGCACCTGAACATAAAGCAATCATATCGAAGCTTTCGTTTTTTTCAGCTAAGCTAACAAGCCATTTGTCACTTCTTTTGCTTAATCGAACTGAGCCAGTTTTTAAAGTAATATCTCTCTGTAAAGCTCGTTGCTGCAATGTTTTTAAATAATTAGCTCCGTCTAATTTCCCGCCACCAGTTATAAAAAGGGCTGGTGCTTTTTTTAGTAGTGGAAGTTTTTCAGATACTTGTTGTGCAGCGAGTAATTGAATGTCGCCAATTTCAGGAGCTGCTTGTTTTCTTTCTTCGGCTAACTGTTTTAATTGTTCTAACTCACCGTCTTTTCGCAGAATTAATGTTCCTGTTTGCTGATAAACATCGTTGGGTAAGGCGAAGTCTTGGATTAGTTTCGGGTAAAATGCGGCACCGTCTTTCGCTAATTGGTACCATTTTTTATTGCGTCGTTTTGATAACCATGGAGATATGATTCCAGCGCTGGCTTTCGTTGCTTGCCCAATGGGATTATCATAAAGTGTTACCTGATATTTTGTTAAATCGATATAATTAGCAAGCGTTAATCCGATAATTCCACCGCCGATAATGGCTAATTTTTTCATGTTGAAGCTCCTTTTATCCGTCTAGGATTAAGTAATTCATTTTCACATAAGTTTATCTAGGATGCAAGTGCTCTTCTATGAAAGGGAAAATGAGATTTTGATGAAAAAAACGGTTCTTTTTATGGTATGATAAGTAATGTTATATTAAACAAAAAATGTAGGGGGTTACGGGATGAAAGCGATGAAGTTAGGGTGGTTTTTGACAGCTGTTAGTTGTCTTATACTGGTTAGTGGCTGCAATTCTGGCAAAGGGAAGTCAGATACAGCAAATGGAGAAAATACAAAAAAAGGGCAGGAATTTTCAGTTGTAGTTAAACAGGAAATTCCCTCTATTGATGCATCTGTCACAAATGATGTCGTTGGCTGGGGTGTTTTGAAAAATACTAGTGAGGGGCTTTTTCGTGCGGATAAGGATGGAAAATTAGTGCCTGCAGGGGCGAAAGAAAATCCACAAGTTAGTGAAGATGGTTTGACTTATACATTTAAATTAAGAGAAGATGCTGTGTGGTCAAATGGTGATCCTGTAGTTGCGGCTGATTACGTTTATGGTTGGCAACGGACAGTAGAGCCAAAAACTGCTTCCGAAGTGGCTTATTTATTTGAGTCAATAAAAAATTACCCAGCTATTATGGATGGACAATTACCGGCAGATCAGCTAGGTGTTAAAGCATTAAGTGATTACGAATTAGAAGTGACACTAGCTTCACCTGTTCCTTATTTGGATGCATTGCTATCCTTACCGCCATTTTTCCCGCAAAATGAAAAAGTAATCACTGAAAGTGGGGATAAATATGCAAGTTCAAGTGAGCATATGGTGTATAATGGGCCTTTTGTATTAAGTGATTTTGATGGTGCCGGAACAGATACTAAATGGACTTACCTAAAAAATGAAACATATTGGGATCAAGAAAATGTAACAATGGATAAAATCAATGTAGATGTTGTAAAAGAAGATGCCACAGCGTTAAATTTATTTCAAGATGGGCAAACAGATGATATTGTGATTACTGGCGAACTTGCCCAGCAAATGGCGGATGATCCAGCTTTTTATTCACAAGAAATGTCAAATACTACTTATGTTGAATTTAATCAAAGCAAAAAAGAATTTCAAAATGAAAATCTCCGCAAAGCGATTTCTTATGCTTTAGATCGTGAGACGTTAGTAAAACAGGTCTTAGGTGATGGATCAATTGCAGCAACAGGTTTAGTACCGAAAAATATGTCGTTTAATCCCGATACAAACGCTGATTTTGTAAAAGATTCGGGTAATCATTTAAAATATAATCCGGAACAAGCTCAAGAATATTGGGACAAAGCCAAAAGTGAACTAGGCACGGATTCCCTAAAAATTAACTTACTCTCTTCTGATGCAGACTCAGCTAAAAAAGTGGTGGAGTATATGCAAGGTGCCATTCAAGAAACGCTAAAGGGTATTACTGTTGAAGTTTCATCTGTACCGCTTTCTGTAAGATTAGATCGAGGGAATCAAGGAGATTTTGATTTGATTTTAGTAGGTTGGGGTGCAGAATACAATGATCCAAGTGTTTTCTTAGAGTTATTTACTTCTGACAACATTAATAACAGTGGGAAATACGCAAATAAAGATTTTGATGCTGCGATGAAAGCTTCTGCTACTACGAATGCAGGGAATCCTGAAGCGCGTTGGGATGATTTACTTGAAGCGGAAACTATTATAATGAATACAATGGGCGTTGCTCCAATCTATCAAAAAGCCGAAGCTCATTTACGTAATCCAAACGTCAAAGGGATATTACCCTCTGGACCAGAATATGATTTTAAGTGGAGTTTTATTGAAGAATAATTATTTAAGAAAAAAGGAGGCTTTCCAATGATTCATCGCTATATCAAGGTTGAAGGTTCAGCCTTTGAACGAGGCATTCAAATTGGTGAAATATTAAAAATGCAGATTGAAACCAATTTATCCAGCCAAAAACTTTTTTATCAAGATCCGCCTGAGATTGCTAGTAAATGGTTGGACAAAGCACAAAACTATTTAAAGTTTACGGAAGAATTTGCCCCGAAAGTGGCTGAGGAAATGAAAGGCGTAGCTCAAGGTAGTGGTCTGGATTTCCAAGAAATTCTTTATTTGTATACTGTTTATGAGCGCTCGTTTTTTGACGAATTAATTAGCGATAAGTGTACCTCTTTTGCAGCGAAGGGCAATGCGACTGTTGATGGAACAGTTATTTGTGGTCAAACAAATGATGAGCGCTTAGATGAATATCGTTCTGAAGTTGATTGTGTGGTACATCATGTTGATTCAGAAACTGATTTTGAAACATTAATTTACAGTCATCCGGGAATTCCTGCTTATATGGGAATGAATAATTATGGTTTAGCTGTTATGTGGACGTATATCGATAATGGTCAACGACAAGAAGGACTCCCGACAGCTGGGATTATTAGAGAATTGCTGAATAAAAAGAGTTTAAAAGAAGCTAGGGATTATTTGTATAGTATACCGCATGCAGTTCCTAATCAATTTAGTCTTTCCCATGCCAAAGATGGGATTGCAAGTTTTGAATGTTTCCCAAATAAAATTTACGAGCATGAGCCAGCGGATGTGATGATTCATGCTAATCATAATAGCATTGCTTTAGAAGAACCGGAAAAAGGTGGTTCTAAAACATCCCATTCGCGTTTTGAAGCAATGGAAGCAATTGTGAATGAAAATGTTGGCATTATTGATGCAGAATTAGGTAAGCAATTTTTAGCGAATCATCGTAATTTTCCTAAAAGTGTTTGTAATCATCCATCACCTGAACATCCATTATCAAAATCGCTAGCTTCAATGGTTTTTGATTTGGGTAAAGGTGAAATGCATTTAGCTTTTGGTAATGCTTGTGAGCAGCCTTTCCATACTTACCGTTTTGATCGTTGGTTAGCAAAGTAAGATAATTAAGTGAAATAGTCTAAAAAGAGCTTGGGACATAACTCAAAAAGTTATGTTTCAAGCTCTTAGTTTCCCAATAAACGGTGGGAGCAGAAGCAACTCCTTCGGAAATAAGCTGAAATTCACAAAAATTTGAAGAGCAATTTCCGTGAATTCCTTCTTATTTCTCGGAGTTAAACACTTCTGTCTCAACCTCTTTTTAGTATAGTTATTTTTTTATTGCGGTTAGCTGATGAGCTGTAAATGTTAATAAACCGTTGTAATCTGCTACATTTGTTTTTTTACCACTATATAAAGTATACTCATAAGCTTCAGTCAAATGAATAAATTTACTATCAAAAAATGGATACTCTTGTTCAAGTCGTTTAGCATAAAGATTTAAAGGTTCATTTGCCTGACGTTGCAGTATTCTTTCTGCTTTTCGCAATAATTTAGCATAGGCGCCAATAAAGTTTCTTGGTTGAATTTTCCGATAAATCGTGAAGTTTAATAAGAAAAAGTACTTTTTCAGAAAATAAGCACCGGCGACTAGTAAAATAATAGAAATTCCCCAACCAGCGATGCGGAAAATAGTCATTCCAAACTGATTTGTTGTCTCTTTATCCAGTAATTTTTCAGAATTCTCGGTACTTTTAGTAGAAACTACGGTACTTTCTTGAGTATCTTTTTGTATGGTTGATTCAACAGTTGAGCTCGAAGTAGAATCACTATCTTGCGAAGAATCACTAGTGTTAATATCAGCAACAACAGAGTTAATGAAACCTGGTGTTGGCTCAAAAGGTATCCAGCCATACCCTTCAAAATAAACTTCAGGCCAAGAGTGAGCATTGCTATTTCTTATCGTGTATTCTTGGTAATCATTCTGACTCCCATTGGTAAGCTCGCCAGAACTAAAACCTTTAGCCCAGCGACTAGGAATCCCAATTGAACGAAGTAAAACGGTCATTGCACTAGAGAAATTATCGCAATATCCTACTTTTGATTCAAATAGGAAATAATCAACATATTCCTCATCTTTTGGTGTATAAGGTGTATCAGCTTTTGAATAACGGAACCCACCATCGGTTTTTAGATATGTTTCAATCGCCTTAACTTTATCATAGAGCGTTTCTTGTCCACTCGTCAGTTCAATAGCCAAGTCTTGTATTCTACTTGATAGTGCTGGCGGAAGTTGAGTAGCTTCTTGATCTTGAGAAAATTGATAAGGTACAAGTGCCAATGATTCTTTAGAAAAATCAGGTTCTTGCCAAGTCAACTGAATACTTTCTGGAGGTTCAGACATAACGACCCGATTATTTTCGTTGATTACTTCAGTTTGACCGATTTCATTATATGGAATTGAACTATTTCCATAAGGGTATGGTAAAAAATCACTGGACTGCTTAAAGCTTAAAGTAATTAAAGAAGATTCTTTTAATGTGCCTTTAAAATCTGTATTAGTATTGATTTCCAGTGGTTCTCCTGTAACATTAGGTGTGGTTGTCCTATCAGTGTTTTGCCAACCTTTGCCACTATAGTAAGTTTTTGTTTCTACACGCCAGTAATGTTTACTTGATTGTTTGGCTGTAAAAAGGATTGTTTGGTCGTCGGCTAATGGTCCGCCAAGTTCAGTGTCGTCTTCACTAAAACCTGTCCTACTATAACCCTCGAATCCATATTGATCAATTTTTTGATAAAGTCCTTGTCTATTTAAATAGTTGCGAATAGGAGCTGTTTGATTAAACAAAAAAGTTTTTGATTGAGGCCATGCATTTAAAATTAAATATGAACTACTAAAGGATAACGTTAATAAAAGTATTGTGAACAGTAGTAACCAGCTTTTTTTACTGTTAAGGATATTTGGTACCTGTTTCCCAGCGTAAAAAAGAACAGCTGCACTAGTTAAGGCAAGAACGTGATTACTAAAATTTAGGCGATTAAAAACTGCTAGCATTAGCAGATAGATCACTAGCAATAAATAGCCTAATAACCAATGTTCGTATTGAACAAACAAAATTGCTAAAAGTATCAGTAAAAATAGAATGATCGATAATGCGCAAATGGGTGGTAAGTAATTGATTTCCCCGATTTGGATTTTCAAGTACATATCTAAAACTTGCTGAATAAACTGTGTATACCATGTAATTCCAAAAGAATGTTGCAACGGGAAGTACAAATATAATCCGAAACAATAAATGAGAATATAAAACGGCAATTGGATTAGCGTACTTTTAATGAGCAAAGGAGTAAAACAAACCAGCGCTAAAATACCAATAAAGTAAAAAACATTTACTTGTTCCAATTCGTAAACAGTTGTAAAAGCCAGCGCAACGGTAGTTAACATGATTAAACTAAGTAAGCTGAAGAACCATTTTCGTTTAAGCCTCTCTTTCATGAGTATCGACCTCCTGTATCCAAGGGGAAGGACGCCCCTTTCCAGTCTAAATAAAGACTGTCTTCTTTAAAGGTCACTAAAAAGATATCATTATGTTTCCTCAAATAATTGAGTTGTTCATTTAGATGAATAGATTCTGTCGGAGAGAAAACGACTACTTTCTTCTTTGACAAATTGGGTAAACTAGCTTCCTTCTCTAACGGCATGACAGCAGCAATAAGCTGTTCTTGTGGTGTTTCATCGGGAACAGTTCCAAGTATAGTTTGTTGAAAAGTAAATTTAGTCTCAGCCAATTGAGTGAAAGAATAGTAAACGGAAAGTGATTCTTCAAATTTGTCATGAGCTAAACCATAAAATATAAAATGGGGGTCGGTTTCAGTTTCATGTTCATACTCTTTAACGATTAGTTCATTTTTTTTACCGGATTGCTTCCAATCTATTAATTTTAACGAATCTCCAACTTGATACTTCCGTAAACTGTGTACAGAAAAATGTTGAAAACCAAAAGGTGAAGCAAAAACAGGGTTCAATACAATTAACTGCTGATAAATTTCTTCGGCCAAAGAAAATTGCAGCATAGGCATAACGACAAAAGGACCAGCGATTGTTTGTTTTGCCTGTTTTGTTAAGATTCTAAGTGGGTCTGTGCTTGTAAGAATAAGTGGTAATTGTTGGAAAACACCTCTCTTAGTAGGTGTCCATTTAAAGTGAACGCTTGTTGATTTACCAGCATATAGTACAAAGTCTTGCTTTTTATGAACAAAAAACAATGTTAATAGAGGTATCTTGAAAAATAGTGGCTGAGAGCTGCACATCTTTAATTCAATGTCATCTGGTAAACCCATAGTATAAATAGTATTTTGAGTCCAACTTAGCTGGACTCTTTTTAATGAAGATAACATCGTTAAAAAGAGATAGAACAATAGAAAGGTTAAAAAGAAAAATAGTGACCAGCCTGCTGAATTATTAAAAATAACTGAATACAAAAAAACACAAAGATAGAATAGTAAGATAACGAAGATTTTAAGCCCATTTTTAAGTCCAGAGTATTTCATCAAGATTTCCTAACTGGAACAGGAACTTGTTTCAGAATCTGCTCCAAAATTTCTGGTAAATGTTCTTTTGATGAAGTGTATCCATTTTTTAATAATAGGCGATGACCAAATACAGCAGGTAATATTTGTTGTAGATCACTAGGGATAACGAAGTTGCGTCCTTCTGTTAAAGCAAAAGCTTTAGCACCTTTAATGAATGAAACTGACCCACGTGGGCTAATACCAAGCTCAATACCATTATGATTACGAGTTGCATGAACTAACTGAAGGGCATACTGCGCAACTTTGGGGTCAATATAAATTTCTTCGACTTGTTGTTTCAACTGGCTGATTTCAGAAGCAGTCAAGACCTGTCGAACATGATCTAATTCATGACCAGTTTGATGGAGCATCAAATTCAATTCGTCTGAAAATTCTGGATAACCAATCTGCAGTTTAAATAAAAAACGATCAAGCTGGGCTTCCGGTAATGGATAGGTTCCTTCATATTCTAGTGGATTTTGAGTTGCTAGCACGAAAAAATTTTCCTCTAAAGGATAAGTATGGTTATCAATTGTCACGTGTTTTTCAGACATTGCTTCTAGTAATGCTGCTTGACTTCTGGGAGTGGTACGATTGATTTCATCTGCTAACAAAACTGTTGTAAAAATTGGTCCTGGATGAAATTCAAATTGCTGCGTAGCTGTATTATAAACAGAAACACCCAGAATATCACTCGGTAGTAAATCAGGTGTGAATTGAATTCTATTGAATTGACCATGAGTTGCTTTAGCCAATGTTTTTACCATTTTAGTTTTCCCAACACCAGGAACATCTTCAAATAAAACGTGTCCCCCTGCTAAAAATGCAGCAACTGTAAGTTGTAAAACATCGCGTTTACCTAAAATAACTTTCTCCATTTCATTCATTAGCAAATTAACCTTTTGATAAGCTAGTTCAGTTGCAGGCATCTTTTCTCCTCCTATAAAAAAACGGTTTTTATTTTATTGTATAGATTTCATTAGATTGACGCAAGGAGTTGTGAAAATTAGTCAGCATTTTTAAGTAAAATTGAATTATAAATTAAATATTATTATGTCTTAGAAAGATGTTTTTAAATTTTTCAGAACATTTTTGTTATATGGAAATTGAATAATGTTGTGAAACAGTATTTATATAAGTTGTTTATCATATAATTTTATTATATATAAAATAAATGAGAAATTAATCAAACGTTATTATGTTAAGCTGAAAAGAGGATAGGATTACTATTCTAACTAATAATATGAAAGAGGGAAAAGGAAAATGAAGAAATCTTTAAAAGGTATTGTACTAGCTTCGTTGATTAGTACACAAGTGTTGGCAACACCTATCTCTGCATTAGCAGTATCTACAGAAACAAGTGAAACACCAGTAGCTCAAACTACTGAAGAAACGATTGAAGAGGCAATACCGAGTGAGGAAAAAGAAGATACTTCAGCTGCAACTGAAGTGCCAAAACAAGAAGAATCAACAGAAGTGACTATCGAAGAAACTGACAAGACTGAAGAAACAGCAACTTCAGAAGAAAAAACAGGATCGTCAACATCAGAGTCAAAAGAGAAAACAACAGTTGTGGCAAGTGAAGAGAAAAAACAAGCACTTAAAGATTTAATTGCAAGCGCATGGGCAACGCTTAAGTCTGGCACATATTGGGGTGAAACAACAGCTCCTTTAAAAAATGCGCTTGAAGCAGCCACAGCATCAGTAAATGATGACAAAATGACAGATGCTCAATTAGACGCTGCAATGGCAGATATCTCTTTAAAATTAACAGAATTGAAAAGTGTAGAAAAGCCAGAACTTAGCTTTGTTACGAATTTAATTAATGCGATTAACGATGGTACTGAGATTATTTTTGGTCAAGGGTTTCTTGGCGATAAGTATACAGAAGCATCAGTGAATGCAAGAAGAGAGCAAATAAATACTGCTTTAGAAGCTGGAAAAGCTGTTTTAATGGAGCTTTACGTGAATGGAATTGAAATTGATAGTACGGTTGCTTTAGCTAATGAAGCCCAAATTGTTGCAGCAACAAATGCAATTTTGGAGGCGATTAATGGTGGAACGGGTCTTGCTCGTACAGACATGCTCAAAGATGTTCTACTTGAAGCAAGTCAATTAAGCGGTTCAATGGTTCCAGGCGAATATCTGCAAGATAAAACTAATTTTGAAGTTGCTTTTGAACAAGCTTTAAATGCCCTTGATAATGCTTTGACAAATGAAGAAGTTCAAAATGCAGTTAATGCTCTAAGAAGTGCGATGGATAACTTACACTTATTGGTTGTTGTATCAGCGGTAGATGAGAATGGTAATTTAATAGTGGATCAAGCAACTACATCTAAAATTGGATTGTACAAAGAAGCTTGGACTGTTGAACCGCCAGTGGTTGAAGGTTATGAATATGTTTCTACCAGTGTTGAGCCAATGACCTTTGCAATGGCGGCAAGTACATCTGCGTTGGCTGGAACATATGGTGATGGTACAAATGACGTGACATTGGTTTATAAGAAAACAGGGTTAGCAGAACCATTACCACTTACCTTTGAGACAAATCAGATCATGAATCAACCAGCAACAATTGGTGTCAATAATCAAGCAAAACCACTAGATCCTGCAAAAACAACCTTACCAAAAACTGGTGAACAAACTAGTGCGATGACTGGGTTCGGTATTATGGCTTTAGCAGGTGCTACATTAGCATTCTTCAAAAAAAGAAAAATTAAAGAATAAATTATTAAAATGAACCTTCTAATAAATTCAATGAGATTGTGACAAAAGTCGTTTAGACTTGAACAATTGGACTAAAACCCGTACAATGCGTTTTTTTGCATTGTGCGGGTTTTACGAATTTGTCGAAGCCTTCAATTTTTAGAACATTAAAGGAAACAATATGCATTCTGTGTCTTGTGTCGTTCATTATCGAAATGAAGTATCTGACTTTTCACACGGTTTATTCGGGTGATGGGGCAAAACTACTCTTTGGTTTTGTCCCACACATGTCCCAGTCATATTTTTATACGCCAAAATCTGAGCAAATGTGTTTCAAACTCTAGTGAAAACGTTCATACTTAGACTAAGAATGCAACTAAGGAGACAGAATTTATGTTAGAGCAAAAACAAAACAAAGCAGTTGGATTTTTTGAAGGTTTGCCGATAGAGGATCAAGCAAGTTTTATCGATCACGAATTAATAATGCCAATACCAGAACCGCAAGACATTTTAGTTCATGTCAAAGCTGTTTCCGTGAACCCAGTCGACACTAAGCTTAGACAAATATCAAAGAAGCAAAATGTGCTACGAGTACTTGGTTTCGATGGTGTTGGAGAAGTTGTCTCAGTAGGTTCAGCAGTTAAAAAATTTAAAATAGGCGATACGGTCTACTATGCAGGAACGACCAAGCGCTCAGGAAGTAATCAGGAATATCAACTAGTTGATGAACGGATTGCTGCTTTGGCACCTGTAAAGCTAAGTATAGAAACCGCTGCTGCCCTACCTTTAACAGCATTAACTGCCTACGAATTACTATTTGAAAAATTCGGCTTAATACCACAAGAAAATGGAAATACTGGACAATCAATTTTAGTTATCAATGGTGCTGGCGGGGTCGGATCAATCTTAAATCAATTAGCTCATTGGGCGGGTGTAAAAGTGTATGCAACTGCAAGTCCAAAGAATTTTGATTGGTTAAAAAAAATGGGCGTAGATTATCCAATTGATTATCATCAAGATATCGTGGGGAGTTTGAAAAATTTAGGTGTTGAACAAGTTGATTATGTAGCAGCTTTACATGATATTGTTCCTTATTTTGATCCAATTTCTGAGTTGATTCGACCATTTGGGCACATTGGAACAATTGTAGAAACTCAGCAAGAAATCCCCATTAATCGTGTGAAAAATAAATCAGTCAGCTTTGATTGGGAGTACATGTTTGCTAAAACAGATTACTCTTATAAAATGGAAAGCCAAGGCGAAATTTTAAAGTTAATTGCTGACCTTTGCGATCAAGGAAAACTAGGTTCTACATTAAATAAAGTCTACAACGAGGGTATTAATGCTGATAATATGAAAAAAGCGACTGCAACTGTTGAAACCGGACATACAAGTGGAAAAGTAGTAGTTAGCGGAGATTTTAATGGAAAAATTAGTACTAAGTATATTTAATAAATGGAGAAAACACCTCAAACTATTTGGCAGTTGAGGTGTTTTTGTCTAATTAATTCTTTTGTCTAATTAATTCTTTTGTTTATTTTTTCTAAAGATAAAGTAAGCAAAGGCTCCCACAACTAAAATGATTCCAAGGACTAACAAACTTGAAGCTGCCTTTTCACCCGTATTGGGAAGTGCTTTTTTACTAGAAGCGGCTGTATTTTTTTGAGTGGTTTCGTTACTATTGCTTGTTGAATTGTTGGCTGTACTTTTATTAGTTGATGATGTTGTTTCTGTTGTTTTAGATGGATCTGTTTTTTCTTCTGCTTTGTTTTTTGTATAGATATAAGTTACTTCTTGATCTTCTTCGGTCAATTTCCCAGATGTTGGTCCAGTAACTTCTTTAAATGTATAGCCTTCAATTTCTGGTTTTTCAAGGTTAAAAGGTACATCGATTGCATCAATTAAAACAAAATCATCTTTAATTGTATTATTATCGGTATCTACATAATGAGCGATGACTTGTCCTTTCTTTTTGATAATCGAAGCTTCTTCATAAATAAAAGTGACTGTTTGCTCTTGATCTGTGAAACTACCTGATGGATTCCCAATTGTTTCTTTTAACGTATAACCGACGATTTCTGGTGTCGAAATATCAAATGTTTTCCCAACAAAACCAGTTAGAGTTTCAGCAGGTAATAGTTCAGTTCCTTCAATATCTTTGTATTGAACGGTTACAGGTTGACCATCATCAAGGACATTAAATTGGTGTAAATAAGTACCAGATGAAATCGCGTAAAAAGAGAAGCCGTCAGGTTGTGCATAAGTTCCGGCAGGATTATTCAACCGAGCATTATACTCAAAACTAGTAATATTTTTAAATTCTTCCTCAGTCACACCTAGAACAGTGATGCCGTCGTCAGTGATTTGCAAACGATTTGACGGCAATTGTTGACCGTTAAAATCGAAATATGTGTTACTAGGAGAATTCGATGTACTAAATGGCGGAACGTAACCATCAAAATTTGTCATTCGATTTGGCATCATTGAAAATGGTAGAAAGACGGTTTGTTGTTCTATGTCATAGTCCAAAGAAGAACGACCAATTGTTGTCGGTTCGTCATAACGTCCTGTGTTTTGACCAAAAGCGGCCAAATTATTTAATACAGGAAAATCAGGGATTACTGTAAAGTCTGTAATTCCGCAAAACTGGACAGACAATGACGTTAAATTAGGTAAATTCTTCAAAGGCTCAATAGTTGTAATTTTCATGTTTGAGTCTAAATAAATACGGTTTAATTGAGTTAGCTGAGCGATTTTCGGTAAAACATCATTATCAATATCGGTACTTCCTAAAGAAAGATTAGTAATTCCGCCACTTTTAGTTAAGTCAGGGAAATTGGCGCTAGTTAAAGAGGCTGTTTGTAAAGTAACATAAGTCAAAGACGAAAGTTGCTCTAAAGGACTAAAGTCAGTCACATTATTATCTGTATTGATGTAAATTGTAGCTAAATTTGTTGCATACTCTAATCCGGAAAGACTGCTAATTTGGGCAGAATTGCTGCTATTTAAATAAAGAGAGGTTAAACGTTCCATATCTGTTTTGGTTAATTCACTACCAACAGGTAAATTTAAAGTTGCGACAATCTCTTGTTTCAAAGCTGCATCTGGTATTGTTACAACATCAGCATCAGCATCAGCATCAGCAGCCATTGGTACAGCATCTTGCATAGTAGTTACTGCAATTCCTTGAGATTCAGAGCTTGTATCAGTTTCAACTTCTTTAACTGTTGTGGGCATCTCTTCAGCAGTAGAACTTTCTGTTGAATCTGAAGAATCAAGTGTTTCTTCTAACGTTTCTTCAGTTCCTATTGTTTGCGATGTATTAGTTTGGTCTATCCCGCTCTCGGGCTCTTCTGCCAAAGCTAGTGAAGAAGAGAGCAAAGTTGGCGCTAAAAGAACAAGAAGCATGATCGAATGAAGTGTCTTTTTCTTGTTAGTACATAAAGTGTTTTTAGTTTGCAAAATTTTACCTCCATAAAATTAAAATAAAGTGTGTGTTGGAAAAGAAAAAAATCAGTATTAAGCAATATTTTATCATAAAAAATAATAAATATAATAAAAAAGTGAAAAATTTAACATGAAATTAATTTTTTTTGTAATTAAATTCAAAAAAACGTTGAGGGAATGAAAGAAATAAAAAGGTAACAAAATTTTAGATAGTGGCTTATAATGAAAGAGACAATGGAAGTAGCAACTTTTCACTCGTTGCTTTGCAGATATATGTATTTTAAATAAGGAGTATAAATCATGACATTAAAGCAAAAAATCATCGCGAAAAGCAAACGTTTAGGAATTGATAAAATTGGTTTTGCTTCTGCGGAACCTTTTTATGAGTTGGAAGATTCTTTAAAGGAACAAAGAGAACGTGGGTTTAACTCAGGTTTTGAACATCAGGTGATTGAAGAGCGGATTTACCCAGAAAAGACGTTTGAAAATCCTAAAACGATTATTTCAATTGCTCTAGCTTATCCAACGAAGATCGCAGGAAAAGTTCCTAGAGATGAAAAAAGAGGTATGTTTGCCAGAGCTTCATGGGGAATAGATTATCATGATGTTTTACGGGACCGTTTAGCTAAATTGATTGATTTTATCCAGACTCAAGCACAAAATTTGGAGGAGTCTGAGGCGTGGCGTTTTGCTCCTCAAGTAGATACAGGAGAGTTAGTTGATGTAGCTGTTGCACAACGGGCAGGATTAGGTTTTATTGGTAGAAATGGCTTGTTAATCACGGAAGAATATGGTTCTTTTGTTTATTTGGGTGAAATTGTGACAAACATTGATTTTGAAGTAGACGAACCAGTTCCTTTTGGCTGTGGTGATTGTATGCGCTGCGTGACAGCTTGTCCGACGAAGGCTCTGTTAGGTGATGGCCGTATGAATGCAAAAAAATGCTTATCCTATCAAACGCAAACGAAAGAAATGATGCCGGAAGAATATCGAAAAAAAATGCATAATGTTATATACGGCTGTGATATTTGTCAGTTGGTGTGCCCATATAATAGAGGGAAAGATTTCCATTTCCATCAAGAAATGGAACCGGAAGTTGATACGGTTTATCCTAAGTTGAAGCCAATGTTAAATATATCGAATAAAGAATTTAAAGAAACTTTTGGACATCTTTCAGGCTCGTGGCGAGGGAAAAAACCGCTGCAAAGAAATGCATTAATCGCTTTAGCGAATTTAGGTGATCGTAGTGCGCTGCCAGAAATTTTAGTTTGTGCTAAAGAAGATGTTCGCCCTGTGATTCGCGGGACCGCAGCTTGGGCAATCGGTAGATTAGGGAATAAGGAAGCTGACAAGTGGATTGATGTTTTAAAAGAGTTACTTGAAAAAGAACCAGAATCGGAAGTAATTGAAGAAATTACGACTGCAATCAAGCAGTTAGAGAAATAGAGAACGACTTTGAGGTCGAATCAGAAGAGGCTACTTTTGATTTTGCCGTTTATTTAGATGTATTTTTGCTCCCCACATTTTTAGTTAAAAGTAAGTGTAGTTGAAAAACAATTAATAATTGATTTTAATGATAAAAAGAATAGACAACAAGAGAATGTTCGATTATAGTCTAATTGTTAGTTTTTTTAGTACATAGATTTAAATAGAATGTGAAGGAGTACTTTTTTTATAGTATGCAGTTTGTTGAGTGTAAGTATTTTTGGAATCAGTCAACCGCTAGTTGAGGTAGCAGAAGTAGTTAAAGTTGGCGTATAAGAAGTTACCTATGTATACGAAAATCAGTAACCCTGAACTACGTTGATGAGGCGGGAGGAAAGTTAGCTGAATCTGACGCAATTAAATGTAACTGGAACTTTTAAGAAATAGAGTCAAATATTTATGAGCGAATTAATGCTCAACCAGTAACAGTAAGATTCAGGATGAAAATGGAAAAGAACTTTTTGATTTGATTGCTCTAAACGGAAAAGTCAGTTGATCTTCCAACGCAGAAGCGAAAGTAATTGATGGCTGGAAAGTGAACGAAATTCCAACAAATACCCCAGATTTATATACCAAAGAAGCGTAGGAAGCTGTTTATCGCTATTCTAAAAAGAATATAACTAATAAAACAAGCAATACAAATAATACGTCAAAGATTGCCAGAATAAATTCTACGACTCAAGCTATCCTCAAAAAGAAAGAAAATCTGCCAAAAGCTTGGGAGAATAATGTATTAAACCAAATGGTGACCATTATAGGTTTAGTAAGTACCGGATATTTATTTTTCAAACGAATAAAGGTTAAAATATAAGTATTCTTGATTTTTGCTCCAGAAGTTAGAGCTGTTAGCTAACTTTTGGAGTTTTTGTATATAAATGAAAAAATTAATGACTGCTGTTATGAAAAAGTTGATCTTATCATGAAGAGTACGAGGATTAAGTTAAACAAGCAGATAAACTGACCAATTAATTATATAGATATAAGAAGGGGAAGCAAAACGGAACGTATCAATAGAGTAGAGTCTGTTGGGAAGTGTAAAAATCGAAGAATTTAAGCTTACTATTATTACTTGATTTTGGTATGAATCAGAAGGAAGAACCTGCAGATTAGCGCTATTAGAAATATAGTCATAAAGATGACGTGTGACGTAAGATAATATGTATTTGATTGCACACTATCTTGATCTAGATTATGAAAAGATTTAATAGTACTACTGATCAGAATTGTGTGTATTATGAGGTTAGACAGAATATCAAAAGAAAATGTTATTTATATGATTAAGAAAAAAGAGTCATCCATAAATGTAGGCATTTATTTATACTTATGAAAGTAAAAAAAATTTCGGTAACTTCTCAAAAATCTCTAAAAGAAAGGCTGGGAAGTTTTTTTGATATTACATCGAAATAATAGAAAAAAACTCCACCTGAAAACAAACGAATTTGAATTTAGTCTTAATGTATTAAGGCTTTTTATTTTTAAAAATTCTTTATACAATATTTAATTTAAGTTCATTTTTTTAACGGAAAACACGATATGATTAGCGCTCTTTGTCCGACTGGTGGAAAAAATCGGCTTAAAAGTAATGGTTTCAACATATTTTAAATGGATTATTTCCTTGTTTTTATCATTTTTTTCATGAAACGATAATTCTCTCTATCGTTATTTTACTAATAAGGTTCATACAGGTATAGAAGAAACTAAATGATTGATTTATCATTTTTCTATTCCAGATGAATGGAACCGTGACTCTACTAATTAACTTTGAAATAGCTGGATTACTATAGAACATTTCTGATAATGACCTATGCGGATGTGAACATTACTTTAATTAACAGTTTATTTTTTCCTTGCTAAAAGCTAATTTTTATAATGATATAAATCTAGAATATCGCTATTTTTACACTTCCCAATAGACTCTACCCTATTGAGACGTTCGGAAGTGCCGAGAAATTGAATTATCGAATAATTAGTGTTTTGTCGAACTAAGATTTAAGTTATATGGCTTCGTTATTTCGTGTCCGTTAAAGAGACAAATCACATTTGTATAAAAAACCCAAATATAATATCTTTTTCGTATGCAAAAAAACAAAAAGGAGGGAACAAAGTATGTATAATTTGGCAATGTTTAATTTACAAGGATATTCCATACCTGCGTCACTCAAGCTTTACGATTTTTATTTTTCTGATGAAAATCATCTATTAAACCAGCTAGAGAATGTTCACGGTATTGTTATTCACTGTTCAGCTGATGAACACCAAAATAAAGTTCTTGAGTTGATTTTATCTATTAAAAGGAGACTTATTTTACCAGTTTGGGTAAGGTCTGAGACGGACAATGTTATAAGCAAAAAATTAAATTTGGAACTAGGCGTATTAGGAAATTTTGATAAAAATATCACGAATGAAGAAATGTTTGTCATTATAGAAAACACCTTAAATATCGTTTATGACAAAGATAGCAAGGAAAACATCGAAACAAAAGTTAAGAATGAATTACTGCTTAATTCGTTGAATTTCAGCATAAAAATTCCTGACAAAGCAGAAATAAGTCTTACACGTATGGAATTTAAAATGATTTCATTATTAGCTAGTCGAATGAACCAAGCATTTACATATGAAGAAATTTATAAGCATGTTTGGGAAGATGAAGAAGAAATAGATAATTCCGCTAAAGGATATCGAACTTCGAATTTAGCCTTTCACATAAGAAATAAATTTATTCAACATGGAATAAATCCTAAAATTTTGAGAACAGTAAGATCGGTGGGGTACCTGCTTGATTCTAATATTGAACAAAAGGCTTTAAAGGAGGTGGTGGAGGTCACTAGCCAAAAGAATGAAAGTAAGGAGGCAAAATGACTGAAATGAACAGAAACAAAAGACTAATGTATAGCATTATTTTAATGGTGTCACTTCTTTGTTTAATTATAGGTGGTTATTTCTATATCTCTGCTACTAAGCTCTTTGCCAGACCAGAAGCAACAGAGGAGTCAACTGCTACGAATGAATCCGTTCAGTTGGATCCTGCTGATGAAGGAGAGGTAGAGCAAGAAACAGAAGAAGAATTAACTACTACATTTATTGAAGCAACAGAAAGTAGTAGTTTGACAGAGAAAATTGAAGCGACTTCTTTTATAGGCGAAACGGTCGAAGTTTCAACTTTTGAAGAATTACGTTTGGCTGTAGCAAACTCGGAAGTCAGTCAAATTGAAGTTCAAAATAATTTGGTACGTAGTGGTACAGGCACAGGAACTGCTATAGGGACTTTGAGTAGAGAATTATTAATTAAAGGAAATGGTTATACTATTAACTTTGGCGCTAATAATGGTAGTTTAACTTTGGCTAACTTAGCAGCAGATCAGGCTGCTACTTTACGAGTAGAAAACGCCTCATTAGTGAAATCAGGAGATAATTCTATATTTAATGCAAGTGGTACTGGTATAGGTTGGTCAGTGGAACTTGAAGATGTCAATACGGCAACAGGGAATGCCTCTAGACTTGCTTTAATACCTGCTGGACGACTAACATTTACTGGTGGGATGAACACTTTTGCGCAGACGTTAACGAATATATTTGTTGAAGCAAAAGAAGTTTATGTACAAAATCAGGCGCAAGTATCGATTACTAGAGGAAACTCCGCTGTATTTTTCTCAGCCGCGACAGTTGCTGATTCAAAAATTGTTATTAGTGAGAATTCTAATGTTTCAATTTCTGTAGCTAGAGGGACTGCTAATTTAATTGATATGAGAGGTACAAATCCGTCTGTTGTAGTGTCAGAAGAGTCTACATTGGAGATAAATGCTCTAGGAACAGGTGCTACTGTGTCAAATACGTCAAACAATGCAATTGTTCTGAGTGGTGCTCAGCCAACGTTAGATGTATTAGGGAATTCTAAATTGTTATTGACAACATCAGAGAGTAAACGTGCGATCGGCTTAGTTGCAGCTGAAGCTAAAATGACAATTGAATCAAGTGAGTTGACTGTTAATACAGCAACTGGAAGAAGCATTAATTTGGCTGGTACATCTCCACAAGTTTTAATCAGTAATAAAAGTGCTTTAAACTTGGTCAGTTCAGACAATGCACAGCAGATTTTATTGGAAGGAGCTAATGCTCTTTTTCAACTCGAATCACAATCAGAAGCGTATTTAACTACTCCATCAGGTAATGCACAAAATGTGGTTATAGGTAGTTCTGGGACTAATCCAACTTTACGGTTAGACGGAGGTTCTATTTTTGAAATGAGTAGCGGAGCATCAAGGGCAGCATCTGACACAGCAAATAATGGCATCATACTAACTGGATCGGTACCTTCTGTAGAAATTACGGATAAGTCGCAGCTAAATTTAACCATGACAGGAACTAAAAGAGCACTTTTCCTTAATGGTGTCTCTGGTGAATTGAAAGTGTCAGATTCATCAGTGAATGTAAATACTGCTAGTGGCAATGGAATCCACTTATCAGGAAATGATAGTAAAGTGGAAATGAAAAATAAAGCTAACGTAAATATTGACTCAGATACTGCGAATGCTCTCACTGTTCATGGAGAACGACCGGTCTTAAAAATAGCTAATCCCGAAACAATACTTAATGCTCGTAGTTCGGTTAGTGCTAATTATGTTAATGGAGCGATTTACCTTGGTTCCTCGACTCAGAATACACTTACTTCAGGTGCTCAAGTAGAAATTACAGATGGTGCACAAGTTCAAGCAGAAAGTAATTTAGCTTCTGCAATCGGTATTCAGAGCCAAAATGGGGATTTTGTTTTGTCAGATGATGCTAGCCTTAAATTAAAGAGTGGTGCTTCAACGGGGGAAGCAGCTGTACTGCGCTTCTTATATTTTGGAAGTTATAATTTTACCATTGATAATGCATTGTTAGAAATTAGTAAAAGTGGTGGAACTGCTCCAGGAATTCGTATGTACGGTGGTAATAATCACATAGAAGTTAAAAACGGTGGGATTTTCCAGGTAAATACTCCTGGTGGTGGAACTGCAAATGATACCTCTAATCAAGGAGTTCTTTATACAAGTAATGGGAATTCGCTGAATTCTTTTTCAGTTAGTGATCCAGGTTCATCTGTTATCATCAAAGCAGAAACTGGTCCTGCGATTGATATGTCAAGTGGTAATGGAACAATTGATGTATTAAATCAAGGATTATTTCAGGCTGCAGGGCAAACACGTAGCGCGAGTGGTGGAATATTTAATGCAGGAATTTTAACCGTTACATTTGATGATCCTTTGTATATGGACTTCCGGAACAATCGTTCTGATGGTGGAAATATTTTTAATGTTTCTAGTGGCTCAACGCTAACGGCTAAGCAAAGTGATTTAGCTGTTTGGGTTAATGGTAGTGATTTAGATGGCGATCCAAACATTAATTATCGAACACTTGACTATTCTTTTAGTGGTCAAAATTTCAATGCGCTAGCTTCTACTGATAAACCGGATATTTTAAATACAGATAATTTTGGAACTACGGGTTTAACAACATTTTCACGTTTGAGTTCAAATAATGCTCGTTGGGCAGTTGCAGATGAATTGCTAGTTCCGACAAATGCCGATAAGAAAATTTATGGACATATCAGTATACCTGTAGGTCTGTATGATTCACGTTCTGCATGGGATGACGAAGCTGTAGTAACGATTGAAGTAACAAAGGCTAATGGCTCTACTCAAACCTACAGAGGCAAATCTGTTGGACACTCCGATGAAGAGCCTGGGATTAGTATCTATGGTGAAGAACCAAGAGGGGGACTTTTTGAAATCACCCTTAATGACTACTTAGAAGTCGGTGATAAAGTTGAGGTGATAGCGGTTGGCTTGACTAGTGGAGAATTAACACCTGGATATGAAAATGTTATTTTAAGTGATCCTACAGTAACTTTTCCAATAATTCCTCCAACACCTGCAGTTTTTGACAGTGAAATAGTATTGAGTACAGCGTCTACAATTCGAGGCTATTCTGAAAACAGAGATGTTGAAGTGACTGCTACTCATAATGGACAAACGATTGATACCTCTGATGTATCAGTTGATAGTTCAGGTAATTTCGAAATTTCGCTAAGTGGGTTAACATTGTCTGAAAATGATGAAATTCAAGTATTTTTAAGAGATAAAGCAGGTTTTGCAGAAGAGGCTGGAGTTGTTAATCCGCCAGTTACCAATAATGAGATTGGAAATATCAATCCTAAAGAAGAGTTAGTGTTTCATGATACGAAATTTAGTCAGGCGACTATTTTAACAGTAACAGAAATAGTAGACGCTGTTCTAACTGTAGAATTCACTAATGAGATTGATCAAATACTTCCTGGCTATACAATTACGATTGATGGTCTGATAGGCGACGAAATTGATTTAACGAAAGAAGAACGTGTAGTTGAACAGTTAGAAAATTTGATAAATGCTGGCTATGAAATTGCTGAACGTCCAGAAAATGAAGCAGGTGTCATTTTAGATAGTACTGAAGTGGCGGTTCGTTACAAACTTCAAGGCGTTCTGAGTTTAGCATCGGCACCAAATGCTCTTGATTTTGGCACACTGACATATAATGCTACAACTAAGCGGGTAGAAGATCCAGAGTTTGATCAACCACTGATTGTTACGGATACGCGTGCAGATACTGCGAATGGCTGGTCGTTAACTGCGACATTGTCGGCACCAATGAGAAATACTTCTGGACAAGAATTAGTTAACGCCTTGCGTTATGTATACGAAGGTCAAGAAACGATCTTAGATACTAATGCCCAAATGGTTTACTTAAACCAGGCGGGGGCAGCTGGAAGTTTCGAGATAAGTAATAGTTGGGGGAACCAAATAGGTACCGATGGTGTGAAGTTGCAAATTGGCTCATCAGATACAGTGCATACAGGCAGCTATGTCGGTGTAATCACTTGGAAAGTAATGGCTGGTCAGCCATAAAAGGAGATAGAAAAATGAGAACTGTCAAACCAATCATCTTATTCTGCTTCTTGTTGGCACTCTTTAGTTTAACCTTGTCACCAGTCATTGGTTATGGAACGGACGGCGCAGGTGGGCAAGTTAATACTGGTGGAAAAATTTCATTCTATGAAGTAGAAACATTACCAGATGAATTAACACCAGTGGTACCGGGAATTCAAGATTTATCTACCAAAAAAGATAATGCTACAGTGGAAAAGCCAGTAGGGAATCTTCCAAGTACGGGAGAGTTGATCAGAACTTTCAGTTTTATCGGAATCGGCATAGTACTACTTAACCTTCTTATAATTGTATTACGTAGACGGGTAAAGGAGGGAGAATAGATGGAAAAGCAGAGTTTTAACGTTATTAATAGCTTTCTTATCCTACTAGCAAGTGTGACTCTTTTTAGCCTGAATGTATATGCAACTTCTGATTCATTAGATCAATCAGGCAGGGTTACCGTCGAAGGAAGTTCAATCTCGAATCCAGTTGATCCGGAAAATCCAGGTGATATCACTGATCCAGGAGAAGGACCATCAACAGATGGACCGCTACGTATTGATTATGTATCATCTCTTGATTTCGGTCGAGTTCAGCTAGCTGATACCAACCTCACCTTTATGGCATTTGCCCAACAATTCTTAAGTGAAACTGGGCCAAGAGGTAGCTTTATCCAAATCACCGATCAGCGGACCAATTCAACTGGCTGGACCCTTCAAGTGAAGCAAAATCATCAGTTTAGAAATACGGTGATTCAAGAATCTAGCGAACAAGAACTAAGTGGCGCTGTCCTTTCATTAGATAAAGGCTGGGCTAACAGCAGTGGAAACAGTAGTTCACCAACGGTGACTCGAGAAACGATTGCGCTAAATTCGATTGGCACAGCCTACGAATTAGCCACCGCAACAGCTGGAAATGGCCGCGGTGTTTGGACAATTGCCTTTGGTGCTTCTGAAACCAATAGCAATAATATGGAAAATACTTTGTCACCAGTGGTAGATGCGGCAGGAAATGCTGTGAAGGATGAGTTTTCCGGCAAACCGGCGTATCATAATTCAGCCATCAGTTTAACCATTCCAGCTGCAACAAAAATCTACCCGGTGCAATATGCAACAGAAATAACTTGGATATTAGCCGAGTTACCTTAACCTTGTGATACTTCTGGATTCGTCCAGGTTATCAAATAAATTACACACAAACACACTAGGAGGAAACACATTATGAAATTCACATCATTATCATCAGCAGCGATTGCCGCTGCACTAACAATCGGAGCATTAGCACCGACAGTAGCATTAGCAGATGCAACAGAACTAGATTCAACAGGAACGGTAATTGTTGAAGAAGGTGGAGACGAAGAAAGTCCAGGCGTATTCGATCCAGAAAAACCTACTGAAGTATTGCCTGAGCCAAATCCAGAACCGGGTGAAGCAGTTAATCCAGATTTAGGTGCATTGATGATCGAACGTACATCAAACTTAGATTTTGGAACGATCAAAACATCTGCAAATGAAGTAACAGCATTCGCTGCACCAGCAAGTTTTGGTGAAGGTGATGAGGCTATAACACGTGGTGCTTATGTACAATGGCGTGATATTCGTGCCGGAGGTACATTTGGTTATACAGTAACCGCTGAAATGACACAACAATTTACAGGTGCGTCTTCAAATGCATTAAGCGGATCTACTATTGATTTCAGCAATGGATTCATTTCAGCACAAGGGGACAACACAAACACAGTTCCTACAGATCCAGGAGCATTCCAATTAACAGAAAGTGGCGGTGCTACAACAGTTGTGACTGCTAGCCAAGCTGAACAAGAAGGAAAAGGTCGTTACATTATGGCTTTTGGTAATACTGAAGAAGAAACAGAAGATAACTCTGTGAAATTAACAGTTCCAGCTGCAACAGCTTCAAACATGTCTGTTGACACATACACAGCAAAAGTGACTTGGAAAGTTGTAGCGGCTCAATAATTTCAGCTTTACTAAAAGTAAGAGGTTGGGGAGAAGTGCTAAACTTCGAGAAAGAAGAATGAGCTCATAAAAATTGGTCTTTAAACTTTTGTGAATTCTAGCTTATTTCTGAACAAGTTGATTTTGTTCCTGCTTTTTATTCAGATGTAGTGTGTGGAGCAAAACTGATTTTTAGTTTTGTCCCCCACACTTACTTTTATCTGGGAAAAAATTTATACATAGAAAAATAAAAAGACATGAGGTTATAAACATGAAAAAAAGAATAAACGTAATAGGAATTATTTCATTAATTGTATTGATACTTTTGCCAAGTATCCTTTTTACAATTCCAGTACATGCGGATGATAATGATGAACTTTCAGTAGCAACGGGGTTTACCTATAGACTACATTTTCCAAGTAATCAAATGGAAGACAATATTGGTTATTACAAATTAAAAATGTCTAAAGGACAAGAACAGACATTACGCATAACACTTTCAAATCCAAGTGTAGAAAAAGTAACAGTTAATGTGGGGTTAAATGGAGCTGTAACAAATCAAAATGGTGTGATTGAGTATGGTGATTCGGATATTGAGAATGATGAGTCCCTAAAATTTGATTTTGAAGACATTGTCTCTGGTCCAGAATCCATTGACTTAAAAGCGGGAGAAACCAAAACTTTAGAACTAAAAATCAAAATGCCTGAAACTAGTATCGAGGGAGTGATCGCAGGTGGAATTCAGCTGATGAAAGCTGACCAAGATGACAATGCATCGGTTGAAGGTGGTTCACGTATTATTAACCAATATGCGTATGTTATTGGACTTTTATTTCAAGAATCTGAGCAAGAACTAGTACCAGATTTAAATTTAAATAAAGTCTTTGCGGGACAAAATAATTACCGAAATACAATATTCGTTGATTTCTCTAATATCATTCCCGCATTCTTAAACGATATGACCGTAGAAACCCAAATTAATGCTAAAGGAAATGATTCTGTTTTATACGAAAGAAAACAAACCGCTATGCGTATGGCGCCCAACTCGTTTATCCAGTTTCCTATAAGTATGAATGGTGAGCGAATGGTGTCAGGTACTTATGTAGCCAATATCTTAGTTACGTCAGGCGACCAACGATGGGCGTGGACAGAAGAATTTGAAATTACGCAAGACGACGCCGATAAATTTAACGAACGAGATGTTGGTTTGGTGCAGGAAAAAGGACTGGACTGGCAGCTAATTGCGCTGATTGTCGGAGCTGTCTTACTGCTGATTGGGATTATTTTCGGGATTATTACTTACTTGCGTAAAAAGAAACAAAAAAAAGAATTAGAAGCAAAAAAAGCACGTAAGAAAAAAGAAAGCCAGGAAAAACAACGGGGAAAAAGACCACAGGATGAATAGGGGCTGAGGTAATATGTCTATACTGGAAATCGTTTTTATAGGGGGGGTTGTAACATCAATCCTCTTCCTAATCGGTGTGGTACTCTTTTTATTCCGATACTTCATTCAGCGAAAAAAAATGAACGCACTACCAAAAAAGAAATTTAAAAATAAACAAAAAAACAGAAGGATTTTTAAACAACGAAAAGAATTTCAACAAATGAAGAAGAAAAGTCTGGTGCTTGTTTTTATATTCATTTTTTTAACAATAACTTCTGCTAGTCTTTCTACGTACATCTCTTATTATCAAGCGATGAATTTAACGACAGAAGATTCAGATTCGGTTGTACGGGGTTACTATCTCCTCCGTGATCTTGAAGATCAACTAATTTTGACTCGTGATCAAAGTGATGACGAAGAAAAACTACAACAAAATATCCGTTATTTAGCAACAGCTATGGCGAGTTATGGAACAAAAAAAGCAAGTAACTTAAATTCTCAAGAAGGGCAATTGATTTTAAATCGGTATTATAATGCTACAAAACAATTAGGTATGAACGCTAGTACACAAACTAAGAATTTTTATGGTAATGCAAACCTAGTGGAAGAATTCTTAAGAGATATTGATCAAGTAAAAGAGTATGAACAAGCGGCATTTAACTATTACAAAGTAAATGAAGCTAGTTTCTCAGAAGGCGAAGGTTGAGTTGTCTAGTTAAAAAAACTAACTTAAACAAAAATTGAAAGATTCAAGGGGTTACAATCATAAATAGATGACATTGTTGGAGTTTCCACTTTAGAAAAGAAAATAAAGTTTTTCACAATATTACAGGATAATATCTAGTGTTTGAATTTAGAATAGTGTAGCTACTTTATTCGGATGGTGACTATAGTATTGGCTTTTATAACAATACAGAATGTAAGCATGATTCACACTATTAGAATACAGATTAGGTTAAAAAATTTATAGTAATTAGATGCTGTATACACCACTAATCTATCTATGAAAAAATCAAGGGAAATAGGAGTTTGATACAATTTGAAAGACCAGTTACTAGTAAAAATTAAAAATAAACAAGCAAAAATCGGGATTATTGGCTTAGGCTATGTCGGTTTACCGTTAGCGATGGAATTTATTCATGCGGGCTATCACGTTATCGGCATTGATGTAAACGAACAAACAGTCAAAGCACTGAATGAAGGTCAGTCCCATATACTAGATGTCAAAAATGAAACAGTGACCGCGGCAGTTGAATCCACTCGATTTACGGCAACCACCGATTTTGCCTCTATCCAAGAGCTGGACGCACTAAGCATCTGTGTCCCAACACCTTTAAATAAAAACCAAGAACCTGACATTAGCTTTTTAGAATTTACAGCCGAAAAAATTGAACAGCATATGACCAACAGTTTGTTAATTATCCTAGAAAGTACGACCTATCCCGGTTCAACTAGAGAATTATTTCATCATAAGTTAGAACAGCAACATAAATACATAAATCGGGATTACTTTTTATGTTTTTCACCTGAACGGATTGATCCGGGCAATGCTACGTTTCAAACCAAAAATATACCCAAAGTAATTGGCGGGATAACGGAAGAAAGTTCTGAATTAGGCCAAGTCCTCTACGGTTCAATATTAGACCAAGTGGTGGTGGTAAGCTCGCCTGAAACAGCTGAAATGAGTAAATTACTTGAAAATACCTTCCGCAGTATCAATATTGCGTTTATCAACGA
>NZ_AMDP01000050.1 GCF_028128615.1 Enterococcus sp. 5H
CCTTCCATAAACATCCAAGCATCCATCGCTTCAACTGTCGTTTTATTTTCATTACGATCCGGATCAACACGACCTTTTATATAGAATTTCCCCAGAGGGACGAACTCGATTTCATCAGGCGTATAAGAAGTTAATTGAGCGTAACCGATTTTAGCACTGCCTAATCTAAACGGATATTCTAAAGGTTGGATCGTTCCATTTTCATGAACTTTAAGCCCCATGGAAACTTCTATGACATCTGTTTCTTTTAATCCCTCGATCACTTGGCAAAACTCTAGTTTAATTGTATTCGCAAAGGTACTGCCAATGCCTAAGCTATT
>NZ_AMDP01000051.1 GCF_028128615.1 Enterococcus sp. 5H
TGTTTAACGCAACTGAAAAGTGCACCACGTGATGATTGAAAACTGCACCAGTTAGTTTAACCAATTTTTTGTATCTTCCACACGGAAAGATTTCCCGCTTAAATCTAAAACGTGTGCCCGATGGGCAATTCGATCTACCATAGCTGCAGTAAGCATAGGATCCTTAAATACTTCTTCCCAACGGTCAAATGATAAATTTGTTGTAATAATCATTGAACCCGTTGATGTACGATTAGACAGTAAGTTAAAAAGAATTTCACTTCCTACTTGATCGAATGAAACATAGCCTAACTCGTCTAAGATGACTAAGTCATACTTACTAAATCTCCGTTTATAATAGGTCAGCTGGTTAGCGCTCATGGCTTCCTTTAACTCAACGACGAGATTAGGAATATTCGTGAACAAGACACTTTTTCCTGTCAAACATGCTTCCATACCAATGGTTGTTGCTAAATGAGTTTTACCAACTCCTGGATTACCCAATAAAATGAGATTTTCTTTTTTATCAATGAATTGAAGCTGCTGAAGCTCCTTGATTTGTTTTCTTAGTTTTGATGATAAATGACTATCCAGATAGTCATCAAACGTTACTTTTTGAGGTAATTTTGCTTGCCGAATCAATGTATGAATACGATTGTTTTTCCTTCGTTCGACTTCTAACGATAAAAGCTGACTTAGAAACTCTTCGTATCCTTGATTTAATGTAGTTGCTTCTTGAATCAGACGTTCATAATTTTCTTTGATATAGGAGAGCTTCAGCTGTTTCGCGTGTTCTTTAATCACAATCAGATCACCTCACTTACTTGATGAAGTCGGTTGTATTCTCTTAATTGATTTCGGGCTTCATTGACTGCTTTAGTTGCTGGCTTAGGAGTAAAGACCTCATGGTCTTTTATCGCCTGTTCGTCTAAATAGGTAACCAATTCATCAATGGGCAGTTTTTGCTTCTCTTCAATCAGCTGTATAAATCGTTTCGGTCGTTGTTTATAAAACTGTAAGAAACAACGCCTTAGTCTCGGTAGCTTTGCTAATACCAGTGAATGTTCAATGGCTCCTGGCTTTCTTTTTAGCGTATAAAGATAATGCCGCATTTCAACCTGATAGTTATCTCGGCCACTCAGACGAGCATGGGAAGCCACTATTTGGCCATTTCTTACTACCTTTAATTCATTGAGATATAGTTTGGCAGTTACTAGTTCTCCAACTAAATAATCCGGGATTGAGTAAAAGTTATTCTTAACATGGATAAAACTGTATTTATCAACCTTTTGATTCGTTGTAATGGCATAATCATAATCTGAAACCAACGGTTTCAACTGGGACTTTTCAGTTTCTATAGAGACTTTTTGATTCAACTTTGTTAGTGCATCAGTTAAATATTCCTGTGCATGTGCCATGCTGGCAAACTCATAGATTTTGGTGAAGGCACGATCTCGTATGACTTGAACACTTTTTTCAACGTGACCTTTCTCATTGCCACTGTACGTATTGGTGACGACCGGCTCAAATCCATAAAATAGAGAGAGTTTCAAGAGTTCCTCATTTAATTCTTTTTCATGTTTTCCAACAAATTTTTGAATAACATTTCGCATATTATCGTAGACAACGGTGGAATAAACACCCTGAACTTCTTTAAAAAACTGGATATGTGCATCAACGAAAACTTGTTGATTGGAAGAGGTATAAAGCCTTCCCCAGCGATAACCTGTGGCAGGAGAAGAAAATACTGCTAAGTAGTAAGTATATTTTTCTCCCTTAATCAAGCATTTTACTTCGCCAAAATCAAATTCAATCCGGTAACCCAATGGATATATCTGTTTAACAAACGCTTCCCGTTGTTTCTGAAGCTTTTTTCTAACATAGGGACGTATTGTACTTTCTGCAATATCAAATCCTTCAGCCACAAGGATCTCATGAATGCTTTTTGTTGTTAATTTTTGCTTATGCCTACCTAGTTTCTTCGTTTTTTCACTATCGAAGGCTAGAAGTTCATCGATTCGTTTGTCCATTTTTTCTGTGTATTTTCTAGGACTTCTATTGGCTGAATTATAGGTGGGTTTCGCTGTGAGCGCTTCTTTTTTCATTGGATCCGTAGGATCAAGTGTAATCTGCTCTTTCGTTTCAATGTATTCTTCCCAGTACTTCGCAACTGTACGGCGATTCATGTGTAATTCTTTTGCGACAGATCGTTGAGAACGACCACTTTCAAGAAGACGTATGATGGTACATTTATCCATTAAATTTTTCACTCCTGAACCTCCAATAAAAAAACAAGTTGTTCTTCTATTGTGAGTTATTAGTGGTGTACTTTTCAACCATCATCGCTGTAAAAAGTGGTGCACTTTTAAATTAGCATAAACAGTTTTATCAGAATCATTACTTAATGAGTCTGATAAAGTAAAAATTTTATCAGATTTTTTAGTTGAGATGCAAAAACCAACTTTTATTCAGGATACTAATGATGTAAATTATTAGTAATCTGTTGTGTAATAATATAAAGAAATGGGAAGATATTTTTGAGGAAAGATAATGGATTCTAAAACTAAATGGTATAAAAAAGCTAAAAAAGATAACTGGAAAGCTAAATTCAAAATTATAGTTAAAAACATAAAATGGTGTAGTGAAGAAAACTATGTTGAATTTTTTGGTGATGTCATTGAACATCAATCAGAATATCTGCGTAAAAATCCCTCGTTGCTACCAATGTTTAAAGGATATGTAGATTATCAGCTAACAGAAGGTGATGTTTTAGAGCTCATAGGAAGAGGACGATTGGGTTACAGTTCAGGACACTATGAAATAAGTTTTATAAATCCTAAACTTATTATGCTGAAGGAAAGTCTTGTTGAGGTAATAGAAGTATTAAAAGAGCCAACAGGAGCGGTAGAGAGTTCAAGTGGAGAGGTTAGATATTATGTGAGACATGGAGATTTAAATGCAACGTATAGTCAGTCTACTAGTTATACAGGAATAATGAAATCCTTAGAGAATGTTGGTAGAAATAGGCTCATGAACGATTGTGGATCATTCAATTTAAAAGAGTTACATATGGATGATAAAAATAACTCTCCAATCACTTTGGCAAGAAAATATTGGGAATATCGATCTATAGAAGAGATTAAAAATAATGAAAACTATAAAAAAATTAGTGGAGAAGCTGAGTATAAAATAATAGAATTATTGTATTAAATATGAATATATTCTGATGGGCAAGGTATGTTGATTGGTTACAAATCTTGACCACGAGAATTTAAAATTTACTCTAATACAATGAAATTTCCTTTAACTTATTTTTATAAGAATAGTTGATTTTACTAAAGTTTTAGTCTGTACGACATCTAGGATTAGCTAATCATGTTAAAAAAAACATTTTTGATATACTCGAGAGTTTTTTGACCATCTCGAACGAATTTAATCAGTATTTATCAGTTTTTTCAAACTTTGAAGAATTGTATTAAATTAAGATTTAAGTTTCGCTAGCGATTACCAGAGTTGTTTGAATTTAAAGAGAATATAGAGATGACCTTACTTTATGAAATAACATAATTAGCATTAAATATATATTTCAAAATAACAAACAAAAAATGCTATAATAATGATAGTAAAGAAGTGTCAGGGGTCTTTTGTAGAACTGTTCAAAAGACAGTGGTTATATATTTGTGAGTTTAACCATCTAATTACTTGCCAAAGTGAAAATTAGATGGTTATTTTGCTGATTATCAACACCGCTAATATTGCAAATTAAGGTTGTTTATTCTTAAATTTTAAGAGAGCTTCATTAGCGGTTATAACTTTTGCTTTTGAAGGAATGTTTTCTATTGAGTTTGCTTCATTAATGAAAAGAATTATATTTAGAATCCATTGTGGTAAAGACTTGAATAGTTTAGAATACTTTTTAATATTACTATCAAGTAGCATCAAATAATCAATTGTTTCATGATAATTTTGAATTTCTACAAGGGCACTTGAATATTTATATTTCCAGTTAAAGGGTTCTTTTACAATCATTTCTTCATTTCTGTAGATCCAATTTTCATTATAAAAATCTTTTGTAGAAAAAGAGCTATTTTTTATGAATTCATCAAATTTCTTTCTACACAAATGATTTTGTTTATATAGGTCGTACTTATCTTGATTAAAGCTATAACGATAAATTTTTCCAACAGTTATTGTCTCGACACCAATTAATTTTGCAGTCATAGTTCTATGGTTTCCATCTCCAGCAAGAAAATATTCTTTAACTCCATTTTTTTCAAATTCATAGAATGTACATTCGCTGAGTAATTCTTCTGAATACATTTTAACAACATAATCTAAATTTCCATCATAAAATAAAGATAATAAGCTTGCGAAACGAAGTGTTGCTACGTTCAAATCTATTCCAGTAGGAACGCCAATCAATCCATAGTTTACGGCTTGGAACCAGGAATGATCAGAGACTCTAGTAACTCCCTTAATATCGTTTGTATTAATTTTTTTATATTCAATAACCTCATTCAAATCATCAAAATATTCGAAATATATATTATCAGTTTTGATTGTTTCATTTTTTGCTTTTTCTAATTGTTTCAAAGAAACACCATGTGTAACTAGAAAGTTATACAGTCCTATTGATTTGACTTCATTAATTAATGTCTCACGTACGTCAACTATTGCAACTCATCTCCTAAAAAAAATTGAATTTCATGCTCAATTCCAAATTTTTCTATATAAAACTCATGTTCTCCAGGTAATAAAAAATCAAGATTTTTTACTACATAGATTAGCCATACATTATTCTCTTTTTTGAATTTAATGTAGCCCATTTCTTTTAGTTTTTTCTTGCAGTCGTCAATTACACTTTTGTTGTCATGATCAGGAACTCCTCCATAAAAACCTTCGTAAATTATTTTATTAATTTTGTAACTACTGGCATCAGACTCTAAACAATATGCTTTGTTGTTTAATGCGCAGGCCTTGTATATACAATAGTAAGTTCGAACTGTAAATTCTGTAAACTTTCCCGTTTTAGTAGTTCTTTGTTCTTTAAAATATTCTCGTTGTTTTTCTATTTTTTCATTTGACCACAAAATAAACACCTCACAGTTTTTATGTATTAATTATATCATACATAAAGATTGTGAATAGAATTTTATCAAGTTGTGTCTTTTTCCTCACTATTTTTGTTGGTAATAGGTATAAGAATAAAACTTGTACCTTGACAACTCAATAGAATCTATCAGTAACATTCCCTTTGCATGGAGCACTGCATTAAGAACCGCCATAACAAGCAATTAAGAATTGCTACAAGCGACTTCCTTCTTAATCAAATTGAAACTAGTCCCTTCAAGCCATGATATGCAAAGTACATAATGATACTTCTGTAAAGCTCGCCATAAACTGGGGAGAGGTGAAAATCCTATGCTGTTTGGTGACTCAAACAACTGATAGATGATACAAGGAAAGAAAAGGAGGGAGAAGATGCAAGAAAATATTTGTTTTCCAGAAACTCCAAGGCAAAATAAAACGCTAAATACAACGATCTATAAAAAATTAGACCAAGTTCTAGATGAACTTTCTAAAACACAACATTTCTTACCACTTGTTTTAACCAATGAAGACCTAAAGAGAGAATTTCAAATTAGCGACAGCACATTAAATCGATTAATCAGACTAGCAGAGTTCCCAAACTGTTGGTACGGCATTAGAGGTCATTACGCCAAAGATGAAGTGCTAAATTGGTTCAAAAATCACGATTATGAAGAGTACAGAGATCGAATGCACAATTTAAGAATGTCTTGAAAATATGTATTTTTGGGTGAATATGCTTTATAATGGAGGTACTCGAAAGCAATCTATTAACACATGTTCATCCTCCTTCTTGAAAGAGAGGGATTGAGTTTGGATATAGCTGATAGATATAAGCAGCATGTGAATCAAGCAGGAGAAATCACGTGGTATTTTCAAGCGTTCAGAACAACACGTAGAGGCTTTAAAACAAAACGGGAAGCGCAATTGGCATACTTAGAAATGGAGAAAAAACACCAGACGTATAAGAAATTGACTGGTAGTGATGAATTATTTCGAGAAGTAGCTGAAAAATGGTTTGTTTATTATCAATCATTGAAGGAACAAAAAGAAAGTACGTATGAGAAAAGACATGAATCTGTAAAAACTCTTTCTAGATGGATTGGCGATAAGAAAATGATCAGTCTTAGTTCAGATTTTTTAGAAGAACTATTCTTCACTTTGAAAGAGAAGGGTATAGATGGTGTATCGAAAGGCTATTCTAAAAATTCGTTAGAGAGTTTTCGTCAAACCTTAAATATGATCTTCAATTATTGTCTAAAGCATAATGTATTAAGCGACAATCCCTTGGAATCCGTTAGACGTCCAAAATATCAGCAAACCGTTCAGCAATTAAAGGATTCATTAGAGAGATTGGATCAAAAGTATTTGATGTTTGATGAGCTAAGATCATTGCTTAATTACAGTATTGTTCATGAAGAGCTACCACTTTCAACGTTGTATCATGTTTTGTTTTATACAGGCTGTCGTATAAGTGAAGCTTTAGCCTTACAACCCGAAGACATTGATCTTAACAATAATGAGATTCTTTTTTACAAGCAGACAACCGTAAAAGGGAAGCAAATTAATTTTAAAATTGATACAACTAAAAGTGTAAGTTCAGCACGACGAGTGGTTGTGACACCATTAGTGATGGAAAAGTTAAAAGCTTTAATGGAAATGCTAGATGATGTTAGGAAGCAGTTTAAATTTAAAGTAGAAGAGAAGTATTTATTTGTTTATCTAGAGCCACACAAGCGAGGCGTTCCATTTAGACGAGAGTATGTCAATCATCATATCAAACGATGTGTTGAGCAATGTGGTATAAAGAAACCCTTCCACACGCACCTGGCTCGCCATACAATGGCAAGTTTAGTCGCTGGTCATTGTGACTGGGAAGTATTGAAAGCTCGTTTAGGTCATACAGATAAAACAACCTCTGAAATTTATCGACATTTAACATCAGAAGAAAGATTAAAACCACTAGAAGCTTTTCAAATTTTGGAAAGCTGACTGCAGGTTTTTGATAATTCCATAGTGAAAAGCTTGGAATCATCACTTACTTTTTAATGGCTGTAGTCAGAGTGGTAGTCAATTTAATAAAAAATTTAATGATATCAATAGATAGCGTACTTTTAGCACGAAGTAAAGAAATCCGTCGTTAAGAACTTGTTATTCAGTAAAACGAAAGTCCTTGTTTATCAAGGGCTTTTTTGTTTGCGATAAGTTATATATCGAGAGTTTGATTTAAGTCATACAAGGTGTTTATTCATAAAAAGGGTCAGAAAAGGGGCAAGCTTTTATAAAAGCTCAAGGTCACTTTGAAGTTTTTCCCGTATGTCTTCAGTAACGTGTAGATATATTTGTTGAGTGATTTTACTCCCTTCATGACCAACTCTATCTTGTATAACATAAAGAGGTGTTCCGATTTCAGCAAGTTTTGAAATATCCGGCTTAATATCTATAATCTGCTATTAGAATAACCTGAAATAAGCAGGTTATTTACAGATAAATAACTGATTTACAGGCTGTAGTATTTTTAGAAAGATAGATGTGACGTTTTTGTTAGTAAATGGATAGGAAAACTTAACAACTTAGAAGTATACTCATTTTGTAAGATCTTACAAAAAATACCAAGGAGGGAACGACATGAATTCAATTATCAGTTCATTAGCTACACCTTATCAATTTGAAGATTTTGTAAACGAAGGTGACGAAAGATGGAATAGCCGTGAAGGTGCAGAGATTACAACAGTTGTAATCCATCACATGGCAATGACAAATTACGATGGAGTCCCAGAAGTATGGAGAGATCGAGAGGCTTCTGCTCATTACGGTATAGGTCCTAAAGGTGAAATTAGATCATACGTTGGTGAAGAAAAAAGAGCATGGCACGCAGGTAAAGCAAATTCCTATTCTATAGGTATTGAAAACTGTAATATTTCTACAGCGCCAAATTGGGAAGTAAGTGATCAAACGGTAGATTCTTTAGTTAAATTAATTAAAGATATCAACAGTAGATACTGTAAAAAAATGAAAATTGTAGGTCATCAATGCGCTGAGGGAAATTCGCCTTCATCCACTGAATGTCCAGGACCTTCTTTAATTCCAAGATTATCTGAGATTATAAGAAGAGTAAACGAAGATTGAATAAAGCTCTAGTCATCGCTTGTGCGGTGGCTTCTTATATTACAACTAATGGTCATTCGTGGTGATTGTTGTAACATGAAGAAAAAGAATACCACGCCAAGTGACGTTAAATAAAGAACTCTATCCAAAAAGAGAATAAATAAGTGAACGCATAATTGGATATGTGAAAGAAATAAATGATGCACTAGACCAAGTACCGGGACTTGAGAAAGTCATAATGTTTATGATTTGCAAATTTTCTAAGTTAAAATAGTAAGCCATTCAAACATATTGGTCGAGGATTACCTTAACTGCTGTTAAATAAATTACCAAGATGGTTGAGGACTTTTATAGCAAAGGATTTGGTAGAATACATACAAAAAGAGGCAAGAGCAGTTAAATGTTCTTCCTCTTCTTTATTTATTCAGATCACCAATCTAACTCGCATTCATGAGCGTGACACATTTCAATGAACTTATTATCTGGTTTTTGGTCAAGAATGATGGTTTGAATCGATGCATAAGTAGAAAATGTATAAAAGTTTTTCTTATATAATTTAGACGCATCACTTAATAAAATTGCTATTTTTGCTTGTGAAATCATATTATTTTTTAAGTAACCTTGCTGAAAATCTTCCTCATAAACCCCAGTTAAATCAAAACTTTTACAAGAAAAAAACGCCAGATCAGCATTAAATTCCTGAATAAACGAAGAAGCTTTTTCTCCTAATAATGAAACAGAAAAAGGTTTTAGTGTACCGCCTGTAACGATGACATGATTTGAAGTATTCACAGACAAATCAAGTGCATTTTTAAGGCTATTTGTGATGATTGTAAGATTACTAAATTCATTAATATAAGGACACAAAGCATTGGTGGTAGTGCTTGAATCTAAAAAGATAGTTTTCCCATTTTCTAAGTAATTGGATGCAATTTTGGCAATATAATTTTTTTCTTCGTGATGATCTTTTTGTCTCAATTCATGAGCAGGTTCATTATTTTCAAAAAGGGATACTTGTCCATGATGTTTATGAATTAAGCCAAGCTTTTCAAGATGAATAAGGTCTCTGCGAATGGTTGATAGACTAACAAACAGAGTCTGGCTTAACTCTTTTGGTTTGATGTATTTCTTCTGTTTTATAACCGCTAAAATTTCTTCTTGTCGTTCATTTTCGAGCATTAAAAATCCCTCCATGGTGAACTAATTTGAATGAAAAAGAACAATTTTGTTTGATTTAATGGATAAAGTTCAACTTTTATTAAAGTGTAGAAAATCGATTAAGACTATTGTAACATGTTTGTAAGCGATTTACTTATAAAAGTTAACATGATGAATGGGGATAGGAGGTGTAATTGTGAACAAATATGAACATATTGTGAATGATATAAAAAAACAAATTCAAGAGAAGGTAGTTTTCCCAGGTGATCGATTACCTACTGAAAATGAATTAATGGAAAAATATGGTGTTAGTAAAACGACTATCACTAAAGCTTGTTCTACATTAGAAAATTTGAATTTAGTCTATAGAAAACAAGGATCAGGCACATTTGTAACAAAATCAATGGTGAATAAACAAGTTTATTTTACAGAAAATAATCGCTTTTCACTGTCGGATACACAAAGAACTGAACTAGTTAATATTTGTGAAAGTGATGACCAAATTAATAACCAGCTTTTAGCAATCGATAGTATTGAAAAAGTCTATGTAGTAGAACGTGTCAAATATGTAAATGGACAACCCTTTACATTGCAACGAAACTTTATTCCAGAAAGATTTTTTTCAAAATTTGATTTTATCACTGCAAAAAACGGATTGTCAGTTTCAAAAAATTTTTACGAACATTTTCAAATAAATACATTCACAACGGATTTTGAAGAAACAATCCAAATAGTCGATGACGTGCCAAAAGAAGACCTTAGTAAGATCAATTTAAGTATTGGAACGCCTGTTATAAAATTTAATAAAAAAAGTTTTATTGACGGTAAAATCTATGAAATTATTGAGACGTTTTTAGACTATAAACACTATCAGTTAACGCTGAAATCTTTTAAATAGTTGGAGGAAATATGATGGTAAGAGAATTTGAATGGCCTGAAAATTATGGGAATCCTAAATGGTTTATTCAGGATCGGTTTGGCTTATTTATTCATTTTGGTTTGTATTCGGTAGCAGCTCGTCATGAATGGGGGATGACCTTAGAGGAACAGAGTGTATCAGAGTATCAAAAATATTTTGATGTATTTGATCCAGATTTATTAAATCCTGAAGAATGGGCAAAGAAAGCAAAAGAAATCGGATTTAAATACGTGGTAATTACAGCAAAGCATCATGATGGTTTTGCTTTGTGGGATACGGCCTATTCTGATTATAAAGTAACAAATACGCCATATAGTAAAGATCTTCTGGGTGAACTAGTTGCGGCTTTTAAAAAAGAAGGTATTCGTGTTGGTTTTTATTATTCATTACTCGACTGGCAGCGGTCAGATTTTTTAGTTGATGGCTATCATCCAGAGCGTAACAATCTTGAATATATCAATAGAAATCCAGGGAATATGGTCTCATATCAGCAGTTTATGAAGGATCAGATAACAGAATTATTGACAAATTATGGAAAAATCGATTATTTGTGGTTTGACTTTTCATACCCAACTAGAGATTGGGGGAATTCTATAGGTAAAGGTAAAGATGACTGGGATTCAGAAGGGTTGGAGAAATTAATTTTAGAATTACAGCCTCACATTATTATTAATGATCGTTTAGATCTTCATAGAGGTGTGGGAACGCCGGAACAGTACCAGCGAACTGGCGGGATGGAAAAAAATGGTAAGGAATTAATCTGGGAAGCATGCCAAACGCTAAATGGCAGCTGGGGATATGACCGGAATAATTTAGATTGGAAAAGCCCTGAAATGATTACGCGATTGCTGATTGATAATGTATCAAAAAACGGTAATATGCTGTTAAATGTAGGCCCTAATGGTAGAGGAGAGTGGGATAAAACAAGTTTGACCATTTTAAGTGAAGTACAAGAATGGATGAAGTATCATTCAAAAGCAATTTATGGTTGTGGTAGTAGTAAATTTAAAGCTCCACTAGATTGTAGGTATACACAAAAAGGAAATCACTTGTATTTGCACTTATTCTCATGGCCATATCGCACGGTTTTACTTGATGAGTTAGGTGGGAAAATCAAATTTGCGCGATTGCTTACTGATGGATCAGAAATTCAATTTAAAGATGCGAGTACAATTACCGGTGTTCGACCGTCATATAAAGATTTGCGCAAAGAAATTACCGAAGTCAATATCAAAGAGTCCTTAGATCCAACATCTGTAGTATTAAATTTGCCAATTCAAAAGCCAAATTCAATTGTCCCTGTTATTGAACTAATTTTAAAGGAGGAAATGTAATGAACTATCTCATTGTTGCACATGGCAAGTATGCAGAAGCGAGTCTTGCCAGTTGCGAAATGATTACGGGAAAACATGATAATCTCTTTGCTGTTTCTTTTACCGATGAGTTGTCACGAGATGATTTAATTGAAAAAATAACTGCGATTTTGAACCGTTTTAGTGGACAGAAATTTGTGTTATTAACTGATATTTATGGTGGAACCCCTTACAATGCAGCGAAGATACTGTATGACAATCAAGAGACGGTAGTCGGAATTTTAACTGGTATTTCACTACAGCTACTGATTCCAATTTCTTTAGGCGAACAGATTTCTGATTTGTTGATAGACCCACAGCAAATTGTCAGTTTTGAAATGAAAGGAGAAGAACAAAAACAACTAGAAGAAAAACAAAATTTTGAGAACGCAGTAAATGTAGAAAAGAATGGAATTATTCAGATAAGAATTGACGAGCGACTGATTCATGGACAAGTTGCAACTTCTTGGATTGGAAATTTATCTGCCTCAAGAGTCATGATTATTGATGATACGATTGTTAAAAGTGAAATGGAAAAATCTGCTTTACGTGCTGCTTGTCCCAAGAACATTAAATTAAGTATTTTAACAACTGAAAATGCTGCGAAAAGAATTAATGAAGGTCACTATAGTAAGGAACGAGTGCTTGTAATCGTAAAAAATCCGTCTGTTGTTAAACAATTATTTGAATTAGCTGTCAAAATTCCTAGTGTGACACTTGGGAATATGTCTAAAAAAGAAAATCGTGAACTTTTGAAAAAGTCAGTTTATATATCTAAAGATGAACTGGGCGATTTATCTTATCTTGAGCAACAAAACGTAAATGTCGATGTGCAGATGGTACCAAACGAGGAGAAAAGGAAAATTTCGGAATATCTTTAATTATGTTTTAGCAGTTTGGTTTCTGTACTTTTAAACTGAGGAGGAACAAGGATGAATATCGAAATATGGCAAATAATTTTATTAACTCTTTTAGCTTTTATTGGCGTAGTTGAAATGCTAGGCACTAATATTTTGGCAGGACAAGCAGTTATCATTGGTATGATTGCCGGGATCATTATGGGAGATATTAAAACAGGTTTAGCTGTTGGTGCAACATTACAATTAATGGGATTAGGAATCCAAGCATATGGAGGAGCATCTGTTCCTGACTATATGACGGCTTCGATAATTGGAACAACATTTGCTGTTTTATCAAATAAAGGAGTTGAATTTGGTTTAAGTTTGGCAATTCCAGTGGGTTTACTAATGGTACAATTAGACATTTTAGCAAGATTTTGTAATGTTTTTTTCCAAAAACGAATTGATAAAGCTATCGATAAAACAGATGTTAAACAAGTTCGATTAAATAATCGTTTAGGTGTTTTATCATGGGGGTTATCAAGATCTTTACCAGTTTTTGTGATGTTAGTTTTTGGTGAAGGTTTAGTTAACTTAATGCTTAATTATATTCCAGCTTGGTTAACAAATGGACTTGCAACCGCAGGAGGACTTTTACCAGCAGTCGGTATTGCAATTTTACTGCGATATCTTCCAGTTAGAAATTATATTACTTATTTGATTGTTGGATTTGTGGCAGTTGCTTATTTAAGTATTCCGATGTTTGGGGTAGCTTTAGTTGGCTTGGCTTTAGCATTGAAAGCGTTTAAAGACACGATTAAGGAACAAAATCAAAGAGAACAGCAGACAGTTGTCTATTCAGCAAACATAAGTGGAGGGCTTCATGATGGAGAATACGAAGATTAATAAACAAGATTTAAAAAAAGTCAGTATTAATTGGTTATATGGAAGTCAAATGGCTTGGAACTATGAAAAAATGATGGCGCCGGGATATTTGTACGCGATGTTGCCAGCACTGCAAAAAATGTACCCTGATAAAGACGAGTTACAAAAAATGATGCGAGTTCATAATCAATTTTTCAACACGACACCCCATATGGGTGGCTTTATACTGGGGATTGATATTGCTGCAGAAGAAATTGAAGGAATTGAATCAAAAGAAGCTGTTTCAAGTATTAAAACTGGGCTAATGGGTTCTTTTGCTGGAGTAGGTGATACGATTTTTGGTGTATTATTTCCGACGGTTTTTGGATCTGTTGCATCATACATGGCATTAAATGGTAATGCAATTGGTGTTTTGATCTGGATTTTAGTCAATATCGGCATTTTGATTTTCCGCTACAATACAGTATTTATCGGTTATAAGCAGGGAGCAAAACTAGTTGGAGCCATGTCTGGTCGTTTGTCAGCTTTGACTGATGCTGCAACATTGTTGGGGATTACAGTTATTGGTGCATTGATTCCTTCAGTTGTAAAAGCACCGATTGTTTGGGAATTTAAATCAGGTGAAGTAACGTTGAAATTACAGGAGACATTGGATCAAATCATGCCGATGCTAGTTCCAGTTTTAGTTGTTGGGCTTGTTTATTATTTGCTGGGCACAAAATTCTTTAATTCGACTAGAGCGATCTTATTTATTGTTGTATTAGCGATAGTATTACGAGCGCTGAATATTTTAGGATAGACAGATGGAGATGAATGTTGTAGCAATCGATTTAGGTGGTTCATCTGGTCGTGTTGTCCTCGGAAAATTTACGGATGACCATTTCACACTAAAAGAAGTTCATCGCTTTAAAGAATATACTATCCAAAAAAACGGGTATTTGTATTGGGATATTCATAAAATTTTTCAAGAAATAGCGCAGGGTCTAAAAATTGCCAAGACAATTGCACCAGATTTTCAAAGTATCGGCATCGATACGTGGGGAGTAGATTTCGGGTTAGTAGCAAAAGACGGATCTATTAAACTTCCGTTTAGCTACCGTGATAGATACACCGTTAAGACATATAGCAAGATACAAAAGCAGCTAGGGAAAAGATACTTATTTGAAAAGACGGGTTTACAGACTTTACCGATTAATTCATTATTCCAATTAGCAGCACAAAATGATCTCCAATTATTAGATCAGACGCAATTCTTTTTAATGATTCCTGACTTACTGAATTATATGTTAACTGGAATTGCTAAAACAGAACTAAGTATTGCTTCAACGACTCAATTATTAGATCCAGATAGCAATCAATGGAATCGGACACTGATTCAACAAATTGGTTTGCCACAAAATATTTTTCCTGAAATTGTTACTTCAGGTAACTTTCTTGGAAAAGTAAAAGCAAATGCCGTGTCTAAGTTGCCGCTTGAAAATATAAACGTGATAAACGTCGCTGCACACGATACCGCTAGTGCAGTCTACAGCATTCCTGAATTAAAAGATCATTTGTTTATTTCTTCAGGAACATGGTCTTTACTAGGGATGGAAATAGATCAACCATTGATTACAAAAGAAATATTACTTGCTGATTTTTCCAATGAAAAAAGTGCTTCTGGCAAAACACTCCTTTTGAAAAATTTAACTGGATTATGGCTGATTGAAGAAGCAATAAAAGACTTTCGAAAAAGTGGAGAACTATTTGACTACGAAAAAATTGCAGACTTAATAACTAAATCCAGTGATACTCAACAACATTTTTGCTATTTTGACACTGATGACCGGCTATTAGCATTACCGGGAGATATTATTAAGAAGATTCAGCATATTGCAGAAGAAACGCAACAAAATAAACCAGAAACACCACGAGAGATTTTTGAAAGTATTTATAGAAGTTTAGCCTGTAAATACAGATACACCATAGAAAAATTAGCAAAATATCCAGAATTAAAAATAAAAGAAAAACAATTAGTAATTATTGGTGGCGGCTCAAAATCCGAAATTTTATGCCAATATACCGCAAATGTTTTGAATAAAGAAGTGAAGTCAGGTTTAGCAGAAGCAACAGCAATTGGTAATTGTATGATGCAATTTGAAGTGAACGGTGCAGCTTCAAGAGGAAAATTAGAGCAAATTATCGGCCAAACAACTAAGTTTAACATTTATAAACCGACAGAAGTTGAAAAATGGGAAGCAGATTATCTTGTTTATACAAAAGTGATGGAGGGATTAGCAAATGAATTATCCGAAAATCGGAATTCGTCCAACAATTGATGGTCGCCAAGGCGGTGTACGTGAAAGTTTAGAAGAAAAAACCATGAATATGGCTAAGGCAGCTAAAGAATTAATAGAGAGTCATCTTAACTATGCTGACGGGACACCAGTACAATGTGTTATTGCCGATCGTACAATTGGCGGACAAGGAGATGCTAGTGCTGTAAGAGAGCAGTTTCAAAAAGAAAATATTATTGCTACACTTTCAGTTACGCCATGCTGGTGCTATGGCACTGAAACGATGGATTTAGATGCAAATACTATTAAAGCAATTTGGGGATTCAATGGTACAGAAAGACCAGGAGCGGTTTATTTAGCTGCAGCGATGTCAGGATACGCTCAAAAAGGTATTCCCGCTTTTAAAATTTATGGTCATGATGTACAAGATTTAGATGATAATACTGTGCCGGCGGATGTTCAGGATAAAATATTAACTTTTGCCCGATCCGCAATTGCAATTGGTCAAATGAAAGGGAAATCCTATGTCAACATTGGTTCATCTTCTATGGGAATTGCTGGATCACAAATCGACAGTAAGTTTTTTAATAACTATCTAGGAATGAATGTAGAATTTGTTGATATGACAGAAATTCTAAGAAGAATGCAGTTAGGAATCTACGATCAGGCTGAGTATCAAAAAGCATTAAAATGGATTGAAGAAAATTGTCAGGAAGGTATTGATATTAATCAAGGCAAAAACTATTCTGACATTATTACAAAATCTAAAATTATTCCTGAAGCAGAGGATTGGGCGTTCATCGCTAAACAGGCTGTTATAATGCGGGATATTTTATTTGGCAATGATAAACTAGTAAAACTTGGCTGGTTGGAAGAAGCAAGAGGGAGAGATGCAATCGCAGGTGGTTTTCAAGGGCAACGCCAATGGACAGACTGGTTGCCAAATGGAGACTTTGCAGAAGCAATGATGGCTTCTACTTTTGATTGGAATGGCGCTCGTCAACCAACGGCTTTTGCAACGGAAAATGATTCCTTAAATGGAGCATCGATGCTTTTGGTAACATTATTAACAAATAAAGCACCCATTTTTTCAGACGTTCGCACATATTGGTCTCCAGAAGCGGTAGAACGAATTACTGGAAAAAAACTTCAAGGAAAAGCTAAAAATGGTCTCCTTCATTTGCTAAATTCAGGAGCATCGGCTTTGGATGGAACTGGTGCTGTTAAAGATGAATTAGGACAATCTGTTATGAAAGAATTCTGGCAAATGACTGAGGCAGATATCGATCAATGTTTAAACAAAACTAAATGGTGTCGCGCTAATTATGAATATTTCAGAGGTGGTGGGTTTTCTTCACAATATGCATCAGAAGGTGAAATGCCATTGACCATGCTACGCATTAACCTAGTTGACGGAATTGGACCAACATTACAACTGATTGAAGGATTTACATGTGAGTTAGAACAAGAGATTCACGATGTTTTAGATCAAAGAACCGATCAGACGTGGCCGACGCTTTGGTTTGCTCCTTGCTTGGAAAACCAAAATATTGATGTATATGAAATGATGAACTATTGGGGCTCAAATCACTGTGCATCAGTATATGGACATGTTGGTTCTGAACTAATTACTTTAGCCAGTATGTTAAGAATTCCAGTTTCTTTTCACAATATTTCAAAAGAGCGAATATTTAGACCACATGCTTTTTCAGGTTTTGGTACTGAAAATTTAGAAGCTGCCGATTATAAAGCCTGTAACTACTATGGACCGCTATATCACTAAAGATTGGATGTTAAAAAATGCAAATGATTGAAGAAAGAAAAAAACTTATTGATTATGGAAATAAATTAATAAATGACAATTATACGCTAGGTACAGGAGGGAATTTGAGTATCTTTGATCGAGAAAAAATGCTGATGTTGATTACGCCTTCTGGTATCCCTTTTCAAGAAATTACCGAGTCTGATTTAGTCTTAATGACTCTGGATGGTACAGTTATTGAGGGCGATAAAAGACCGTCTAGCGAATGGGTTATGCATAAAATTTTCTATGAAAAAAGAGACGATTTAAATTGCATGATTCATGCCCATACAATTTATTCAACAGTTCTTGCAGAATTACGTTGGCCACTCCCTGCAACGCATTATATGATTGCTGTGGCAGGACCGGATGTTCGTTGTGCAGAATATGCAAGTTATGGAACTCCTGAATTAGCAGAAAATGCCTTTATAGCGATGAAAGATCGTAAAGCAGTTTTATTAGCCAATCACGGAATTTTAGTTGGACACAAGGATATTGAAAATGCTTATAATGTGTTAGAAGAGGTAGAATATTGCTCTAATATCTATTACCGAGCGAAAAGTGTCGGAGAGCCAGTTGTACTGTCAGAAACAGAAATGAAAAAAATGGCAGCCAAATTTGAAACGTATGGACAGGTTTAAAAACCAAATTACGGAGGGATAAAAATGGGACTTGCATTTTTTGATGAATGCCAAAAATTAATGAATCTATTGGAAGTACAAGAACGGGAAAATATTTCTAAAGCAGCTGAAATTGTGGCTGAAGGGATTATCAACGGTGGAGTGACACAAGCGTTTGGCAGTGGACATTCGTATGCTGGAGCTTTAGAGATTAGTGGTCGTGCTGGCGGGTTAATACCGTCAAAAACAATTATGGACCCAGCTGGCGGAATGTATGAACAATTTGAAGGTGTGGGGAAAATGTTAGGCCATAAAATGATGATTCAACCTAACGATGTTTTTTTTCTTATTTCCAATTCTGGGCGTAATCCTATGAGTATTGAACTTGCAGAAATAATTAAAGCACATGGCAATAAATTAATTGTAGTTACTGCATTAGACATCTCAAAAAAGACAACATCACGACATAGTAATGGAAAGTTATTGTATGAATATGCAGATGTTGTTTTGGATAATCATTCAATTGAAGGAGATGCAGCTTTGACAGTAGATGGAATAGATACAAAAGTTTGCGGGACGTCATCCTTTGCAGCTACATTATTATTACAGCAAACAATGTATCAAGCATTTGAGCGAATGATAGAATTAGGTTTCGTTCCTCCCGTTTATAAAAGTGCAAATATCGATGGAGGTATGGAGTATAATTTGGAAATTGAAAAACGTTATGCTGACCGCATTTTCCATATTTAACTAAAAAATAGCGGTTAAGAAAGAAGCATGGAATCTTGAGAACAAAGTAAGTTCTATTCTGATGTTTACAGCAACGAGCGAAAATCCACGAATTTCATGGATTTTCCTCGTTTTTCAGATATAAACACTTTTGGCTATTGTCTTAACTCTAATAAATATGACAAAGCTTGTTCTTGATTCATCGTGCCTGTTTTTAGTTTTTCGGTAATAAGTTCGATTTCAGCACCTTTTGCACCAATTGACATAGCTAAAGATCGAGCTTGTAAGGACATATGCCCTTTTTGAATACCATCTGTAACTAACGCGCGTAATGCAGCTAGATTTTGTGCTAGACCAACAGCTGCGATTACTTCTGCTAGTTCTTTAGCTGAAACTATATCTAAAATTTGCAGAGCGGCCTGTGCTTTAGGTAAGACACTAATAGCGCCGCCAACAGTTCCAATTGCTGATGGTAGCTCTATTGATCCTTGTAAGCCATCTTCAAGTACTTTCCACTGACTTAATCCTTGGTAAGTTTCTTTTGCTGCAAATGCATGAGCGGCAGCAGCTACAGCACGAGTATCATTCCCCGTAGCTAAAACTACAGCCTCAATACCATTCATAATTCCTTTGTTATGAGTGGCTGCACGATAAGGATCTAATTGAGCCATTTTTGAAGCAGCTGCAATTTTTTCTGCAACTAGTTTTCCAGATTCCGGATCTCCTGTTTTACTTAACGAAGAGAAGGTCAGGTGACAAGTTGCGGTTACTAATGATTCTGTTGCAAAATTACTTAAAATGCTAAATAAAATTTCCTCATCAAACCACTGTCGAAATAAATCAGCTAACCCTTCTAAAATAGAATTAAGAATATTAGCTCCCATCGCATCTTTTGTATCAACAAGTAGATCAACAGATAAAAAACTAGTATCTGCTGGAAAATCACGAACTTGAATTCTTTTTAAACCACCACCGCGTTTTACGATAGAGGGATAACTTTTTTCAGCTTGAATAAAAATGTCCGCAGCCGCTTGTTCAATTTTGTTTTTTATAGGTGTATGATCTGACACGTTCATAAAGACAATTTGACCTCTTAGAAGTCCTTCAGATAAGTTACTTTGAAAACCACCACAACCTCGTGTTACTTTCGCGCCGTTACTACAAGCTGCAATAACTGAAGGTTCTTCCGTGACCATGGGGACTTGATAATTTTTTCCGTTGACTAAAAGATTTGGAACGATTCCCATTGGTAGCGCCATTTCACTAATTTGATTTTCAATTAAGTTGTTAGCAAGGTCTTCGTCTAATGAAGTATTTTCTAATTCTAGTCTATTTTCAGCTGAAAGATGTCCTGATTCTTGTAAAAAAGTTAAACGTTCAGCTTTAGATAGCTGATAGAAATTTTTATCTGTCGATAGCTTGGTAGGACGTTCAATAAGTATGGCCAAGCCTAATCCGCCGCCAACACAAAGTGAGGCAATACCGTATTTCCCGTCCGTATCTTCTAACTGTCTAGCTAAAGTTGCTACAATACGAGTACCTGACGCTCCTATAGGGTGTCCTAAACTGATACCTCCACCCCAAATATTGAGTTTTTCTTCAGGAATCTTTAGTTCATTTTGAACAACAATAGAAGAGGCAGCAAAAGCTTCATTGATTTCAAATAAATCAATATCTTCAACATTCATCTGATTGCGTTCCAGTAAAGTTTGAATTGCTTTAATTGGTGAAATACCCATTATTTGTGGGTCAAATCCAATTTCGGTAACATCCTTAACAATGGCAATATAAGGAAGCTGATGTTTTTCAGCAAAATCTTTTGAAGCTAGTATCATTGCAGCAGCACCGTCGCTAATGGTTGATGCATTTCCAGCTGTTACAGTACCGTTTTCTTTAAAAACAGTTTTTAAATTGCTTAATTTTTCAACTGTTGAATCTTTTCGCACGCCTTCATCCTGTTCAACAATGGTGCCGTTAATAGATAATGGAAAAATTTCTTTTATAAATTTACCTTCTGTTTGCGCTTTTGCAGCTTTTATTTGCGAATCAACTGCAAACGTATCCTGCATTTCACGAGTGACATTAAATTGCTCCGCAACGTTTTCCGCGGTTAATCCCATTGCTTTACCACTAAAAGCATCAGTTAAACCATCTACCATCATAGTAGGTGCTGGTTTTGAATAGGAATCATCTTCCTTGTATGTGATAGCAGGTGCTGTGGTCATACTTTCTGTACCGCCAGCTAATATGACGTCAGCTTCTCCAAGTTGAATGGCTTGTTTAGCTAAACTAATGGCTTTCATTCCTGAGCCGCAAACTTCATTGACGGTAAATGCGGGTACTTCAAAAGATAAACCACTGTTGATAGCTATTTGTCTTGCTGGATTTTGTCCATTACCAGCTTGTAAGACGTTTCCAAAAATCACCTGATTTATATGTTTTGTTACATTTGGGTTCCTTGTAAGTAGCTCTTTTGTAACCAGTGTGCCAAGCTGTACAGCAGATAAAGAGCTTAATTGTCCCCGATATTTGCCATTAGGCGTTCTTAAAACATCAATAATTACGATTTCCAAAACTACACCTCCAATATGAAATATACCACGGTTTGGAGAAAAAGAATACTCTATAAAACTGAATCAAAAAAATTCTGTAAATTCTTTAATAATCTTTAATTTGATCTTTTTTTCCCTATTTTAATCAAAACTATGATAAATTATTGTAGTATGATAAAGAGAAATACTTTAGGAGGTATAAAATGAACGTTGGCATAGATAAAATTAGTTTTTTCGTACCACCTTACTATGTGGATATGACAGATTTGGCTTTAGCAAGAGAGGTTGACCCAAACAAATTTCATATTGGGATTGGGCAAGACCAAATGGCGGTAAACAAAAAAACACAAGATATTGTGACTTTCGCTGCAAATGCTGCTAAGAATATTCTGACAGAGGAAGATAAAAAGCAAATTGATATGGTGATAGTCGGCACAGAATCAGGAATTGATGAGTCAAAAGCTTCTGCTGTGGTTTTACATCGTTTATTAGGGATTCAACCTTTTGCCCGTGCTTTTGAAATAAAGGAGGCTTGTTACGCTGGGACAGCAGCTTTACAATTTGCGATTGCACACATTCAAACACATCCAGAAAGTAAAGTTTTAGTAGTTGCTTCTGATATTGCAAAATATGGGTTATCATCTGGTGGCGAGCCGACACAAGGAGCAGGAGCCGTCGCAATGCTTATTTCAGCTGACCCAAGAGTTTTACAACTAAATAATGATACTATTGCTTTAACTCAAGATATTTATGATTTTTGGCGTCCTGTGGGACATGATTATCCAATGGTGGATGGTCAATTGTCCAATGAAACCTACATTCAAGCTTTCCAAACAATCTGGGAAGAGTATCAAAAGCGATATAAGAAAACTGTTGCAGATTTTCAGGCACTAGCGTTTCATATACCTTATACAAAAATGGGTAAAAAGGCTTTGCTAGCTGCTTTGGAAAATGAGTCGGAAACTGAACAGGAACGTATCTTATCAAAATATGAATCCAGTATTGTTTACAGCCGAAAAATTGGTAATTTATATACAGGATCGTTGTACCTTGGTTTAATTTCATTATTGGAAAATGGACAGTTAAAAGCAGGCGAACAGATTGGTTTATTTAGTTACGGATCAGGTACAGTGGCAGAATTCTTTAGCGGGACACTTGTTGAAAATTATCATGAACAATTACTTACTAACCTTCATCAAAATCAACTGACTGCACGAAAAAGATTATCGATTAGTGAGTACGAAGAAATGTTTAATGATGTTTTAGATGTTAATGCGGATAATAATTATGAAGATACGCTTCTGTATAGTATTGCTTCCATAACAAATACAATAAGAGAGTATAAAGAAGATTAATAGAATGCTGAAAAAGTAGGGTTAACTTTAACATTTTATATCGTGTTGGTTTAAGATGGAATAATTAGAAAATATCTTCATTAAGAATTAAATGTTTAGTTGGATATTAAAAGCCTGAGTCGTAAATTCTCAGGCTTTTTTGCATAGTTTTAAAGCGAAACAATAATAGTAATTATAAATGATATTTTATCTAAATAGATTGATTGTTAGAAAATGTGATTTAAAATATAGCTGAAAATCAGTATAAAAATAGAAAAAACGAAATAAGATATTGCGATATATGCGTATATAATATTATTTGAAAATTTATATTTTCTTAATGATACAAATCCCAAAACGAAAAATATTACAGATAAAATCATATATAATTACACCTCTTAGAATAATTATATCATCTAAGTATATAAAATGAATATAAAATGTGTACAAAAAAAATAATTTTGGGATATTATTGATTTTTAACTTTTTGATTTATTTATCAGTAATAAATGAATAAAGAATGTCTAAAAATTTTTTTGCCGCTTTTGATTGAATTTGATTGTTTTTCCAAATAACTGCCAGACCTGCTTCTAATGTTGGTTTAAGTGGTCTAAAACAAAGAGGAGAGTGTTCATCAGTAGTGATTATTTTGTCGAGACATAGGGCATATGCTACTTGTTCATTAACAAGTAAAGATGCATTGAAAAGCAAATTATAGCTGCCAATAATATTTAACTCATTCAGACTTTTTCCAAACCAGTTTTCTAGTTCAGAGCTTGTCTTACTTTGTCGGGAGATAAGTAAAGGGATCTCATGTAAATCTTGTGGCATTATATACTCTTTTGAAGCTAAATCACTATTACTTGGTACCAATAAGCCCCAACAATCTTTAGCTGGAAGTTGAATAAAGTTATACTTTTTCTTGTCTACAGGTTCAATAACTAGTACAAAATCCAGTAGACCATTATCCAGTTTTTCTGAGAGTTCATCAGCATTTCCACTGTGAAGATGAATTTTAACGTCTGGATAATTATTGATGAGCTGATGAATTATTTTAGCTAGGAAACTCATCGCGTGACTTTCTCCTGCTCCAATATGAATATCACCGCTAATATGTTCTTCTTTAGATAAATTTGACGTCGTTTTTTCTACTAAAGTAAGTATTTCTTTTGCCTGACTTACTAAATAGCTTCCTTCCTCCGTAAGGGTTATTTTTCGATTTCCTCTTATAAATAAAATTACTCCAAGCTCTTCTTCTAATTCCATTAATTGTTTGGATAATGTAGGCTGGGTAAGATGCAGCATGTTAGCAGCTTTAGAAATAGTGCCTTCTTGAGCAACGGTTATAAAATATCTTAAAGTACGTAAATCCACGTAAATCCTCCTATTCGTTTTTTCTATACATAAATATTCAATATAGATATTTGTTATTTCAACTATAACATTTTATGATAAGGATAGAAATAATTTTTAGGAGGAGCCTATATGAATATTAAAGATAAAGTTGTTATCATTATGGGAGCATCAAGTGGTATAGGAGCAGCTACTGCGATAAAATTGGCCCAAAAGGGAGCTAAATTAGTGTTAGCTGCACGAAGGCTGGAGCGTTTGAAACAAGTAAAAGAACAATTTCCAGAAGTAGATATTCTTATTCAAAGAGCAGATGTTCAAAACTTTGAAGATATTCAAAGAGTAGTTAAATTAGCGATGAATACATTTGGAAAAATTGATGTGATGTATAATAATGCGGGTATTATGCCTACCGCACCATTAAGTGAAGTAAGAAGAGATGAATGGCAGCATATGCTGGATGTTAATGTTATGGGTGTTTTAAATGGAATTGCAGCAGTACTGCCTGTAATGATGGAACAAAAAGCAGGACATATTATTGCAACTGATTCGGTAGCAGGTCATGTTGTTTATCCAGATTCAGCTGTATATTGTGGCACGAAATTTGCTGTTCGTGCAATTATGGAGGGCCTGAGACAAGAGCAACGTGGGAATAATATTAAATCTACAATTATTTCTCCAGGAGCAGTTCAAACAGAATTATATCAAACCATTAATAATAAAAAGGTGGCGAAAGAATTGCATGCAGCTCAAAAAGAGTGGGGGCTAACTTCAGAAGATATTGCTGAGGCTGTCATTTATGCAATTAATACAGCCGATCATGTTTCAGTAAGTGAAATGATTATTCGTCCAACAAAACAAGAAATTTAAATGATGAGGTGAAAATTATGGGGAATAATATAATCGATCAATTAAGATTTGATAGTCCGATACTGCCTGATGATCCACTTTACAGTAAAATTCATGAAATAGTTGAAGAAAATATGCCAGAAGTGCTAAAACTTAGTTCAGGTTATCTTTCTCAAAAAGAAATACAAGTGGTTCTTTCTAAGATTATCGCTAGTCCAGTTGATGAAACTGTCTCAGTTAGGTTACCTCTATATACAGATTTTGGCAGACATCTTAATTTAGGAAAAAATATTTTTATCAATAGCGGAGTAATGTTTACTGATTTAGGTGGTATTTATATTGAAGACCATGTGTTAATCGGTCCAAAAGCCAATATTTTAACAGTGAATCATCCAACTGATCCAAAAATCAGAAGAGGACTAATTTTAAAGCCTGTTGTTATTAAGAAAAATGCTTGGATTGGAGCGAACGCGGCCATCTTGCCCGGAGTAACAATTGGAGAAAATTCAATTGTTGCAGCGAATGCCACTGTGACAAAAGACGTACCAGAAAATGTGATTGTTGGAGGAACACCTGCAATCATTATCAAAAAAATTGGCTAGAATCATCAGTTTTGAAGAGACTTTAAAAAGGTTTTTTGTAATTTAAGGTAGATTTAAGGTTGAGAGCTTATGATGTACTCAACCCTAATAAACCAACTTTTCATATTTTTCCTTTTCCCATCTCATCCCAATTGAGGTGGGTCTTTTTTTGATCAATTAGAATATGTAAGGTGAGGAATAAAATAGTGTGACAAGTTTTAGCTGAAATAAACTAGAATCCTTAACTCAATACTTGCAGTTCACAGCTTTATCGTGGATAATAAACAACTGCAAGAGAATAAATAGACAAGAATGAGGCAAACATGGAGAAGAACCAATTTAATGAATATAAACTAAGTGATTCCATATTAAAAGCAATTAATGATCTAGGCTACAAAATGCCGACAGCAGTTCAAAAAGCTGTTATACCAGCAGTATTGGAAAATCAAGATATGCTAGTTCAATCACAAACTGGGAGTGGCAAGACGGCTAGTTTTGGTATCCCTTTATGTGAGAAAATAGTTTGGGAAGAAAATAAACCTCAAGTACTTGTACTAGAACCAACGAGAGAATTGGCTCAACAAGTGCAAGAAGATTTGATTAATATTGGCAGATATAAACGGATTAAAGCAACAGCTGTTTTTGGAAAAGCATCATTTATCAAACAAAAATCTGAGTTAAAACAAAAAAGCCATATCGTTGTAGGAACACCAGGAAGAGTCCAAGACCATATTTTAAAAGGGACATTGCCGCTAGAAAAGATCGATTATTTAGTAATTGACGAAGCAGATGAAATGTTGAATATGGGGTTTATTGAACAAGTTGAAAGTATTATCAAAGCGTTACCAGAAAATCGGGTATCGCTGTTGTTTTCGGCAACTATGCCAAAAAAAATTGAGAATTTAAGTAATTCATATTTAAATAATCCTGTCGTCATAAAAATGGCAGCAACAGAACAAAATACACCAAAAATTCAGCATTCTTACTTGGATGTTAGTGAAGAGAAAAAATTAACGGCCTTAGAAGCAGTTACCACAGTTGAAAATCCAGACACGTGTATTATATTTTGTAACACTCAGGATAAAGTGAATGAGACATTTCAATATTTAGTCGATACTGGATATTCTGTTGGGAAATTACATGGCGGAATGATTCAAGAAGATCGTTTTGAGGTTATGGATGCTTTTAGACAAGGAAAGTTTCGTTATTTAGTTGCAACTGATGTAGCAGCCCGAGGAATTGATGTTGAAAATATTACTCATGTTATCAACTTTGATATACCTTTTGAAAAAGAGAGCTATGTCCATCGTGTTGGTCGAACAGGTCGTGCAGGTAAGACGGGTTTTGCTTTGACTTTTGTAGCTCCTAATGAAGAAAAATACCGTAAAGAAATTGAAGCAGACACTCAAATTTCAATGCAGCGGATTACAGTGCCAAATGCAAAACAGGTTACAAGAGCTAAGTCGGATTTTGATAAAAAAATGCAGACAAAGCAAAAACCAAAAATACAAAAATCAAAACAACTAAACAAGGAGATCACCAAACTTTACTTCAACGGTGGTAAGAAGAAGAAATTAAGAGCAGTTGACTTTGTTGGAACTCTTTCAAAAATTGATGGTGTAGAGTCTGAAGATATTGGCATTATTTCAATTCAAGAAAACGTGACTTACGTAGATATTTTAAATGGTAAAGGACAGTTGGTCTTACAAACTATGAAGGATCGAACGATTAAAGGAAAACAGTTGAAAGTTCATATTGCAAAGAAAAAATAAATTTTGAAATGAGGCTGAGACAAAAACGTTTAGCTCCGAGAAATTGTTGTGATCGGAACGAAGGGCAGTAGTTGCTTTTTTCTCGCCGTTTATTCGAATCTAGTGAGTGAAACAAAACTGATCTTTAGTTTTGTTCCACTCACATTTTTTATTTTACACAAAGGGTTAAATAATTCTCTTCTGTGTAAATGGAAAATCTGATAATTATTCTTGTAACATACTCTAATTTTTGTTTAAGAAAGTCTGCACAAATTAAAATTTACTGAACAAATTCAAGAAAATCGCTTATAATAAAAATTACTCAGTCCAATATATACAACATGAATGATTGTAGTATTTGTTAAAAAATGGAGATATACAAATATGAAAAAAATAAAGGAATTTCTAAATAAAAAAAATCAAACAACAACGACAAATCGAAAAAGAGTAGGCATAATTATGCTTTTTTTAACAATTGCACTCTTTCTTTTATTTACATTTCGTCTGTCACATATAATAGTTACTGGTACTGTAGCTGGAACATCTTTAAATGAGAAAACGAAGGATTTATATGAAGTTCACGAAAATTTGGAAGCAAAACGTGGGTCTATATTTGATCGTTCAGGTAATGTTTTAGTGGAAGATGCTGTTTCCTTTTCACTTTATGCAATTTTAGATGAAAATTATACAGATTTAGATGGGAAAAAACGTTATGTTCAAGAAAAAGACTGGCAAGCAATTGCTGAAATTTTTGAAAAATATGTAAAAATAGATAAAGAAACAACCCTAAAACAGCTGCAGCCTAGTGTGAATGAACAAGGAGAAAAAATTACCAATGTTGAATTTGGCACAAATGGCAGAAATTTAAGTTTTGAGACAAAAAATCAAATAGAAAAAGAATTGGAAGATAAACAAATTACTGGTATCTACTTTAAAGAAGAGAAAAAACGTAATTATCTGACAGGAAATTTTGCGTCCTATTTTATTGGTTTTACTCAGCAAGATGACAAAGGTAATCAACAAGGTGTTATGGGGATTGAAGAGGCGTATAATGATGCTTTGTCAGGTGAAAATGGATCAAGAAGCTATGAAATAAATTCGTCTTTAGGAGATGTTAAACCTGGAAGTGTTAAAGAAACAAAACCCGTTAATGGTGAGGATATTTATACAACACTTGATAGTAATCTTCAATTTTATTTAGAAGAATTAATGGATACAGTAGCAAAAGATTACAGTCCCGAATATGCGACAGCAACATTGATGGAAGCTAAAACAGGGAACATCTTAGCAACATCCCAAAGACCATCATTTGAACTTGATACAAAAAATGGAGTTAATGATCCAAATTTTAATTGGAGAAATATTCTTGTCGAGGATGTTTTTGAACCAGGATCAACGATGAAAAGTATGCTAATTGCAAGTGCTATTGAAGAGCATAAATTTGATGAAAATGAACGTTTTCGCTCTGGAAGTATTCAAATTGATGATGCTAAAATTAACGATTGGAATTCAGGTCAAGGTGCTGGCGATATGACGTTTAGACAAGGTTTAGCATGGTCTAGTAATGTAGGGATGGTTCAACTGCAGCAACGGATGCCAGAATTATGGCAAGATTATCTAGTCAAATTCGGATTTGGTCAAAGTACTAATTTTGGTCTTTCCGGAGAAGCATCAGGTGAGATTCAAAATAGGACTACTGTCGATCAAGCAATGACCGCCTATGGGCAAGGAATTTCTGTGACGAATTTGCAAATGTTGCAAGCTTATTCAGCCATTGCAAATGGCGGTAACATGTTGAAACCTAATATCATCAGTAAAACAGTCTCTGCTGATGGCAAAGAAACGATTACTGAACCAGAAGTTACGGGAACACCAATTTCAAGTGAAACAGCTAATAAAGTTTTAGAGTACATGAAAGATGTTACGACAGATCCTGAATTTGGTAAGGGACATGAATATGCTATTGATGGATTAAATGTCTCTGCTAAAACTGGGACTGCAGAATTTTTCGAAAACGGCAGTTATCAAAAACAAGAGTACCTCCATTCAGTTGTAACAATCACACCAACGGAAGACCCTAAATATATTTTCTATATGACATTAAAAAAACCCGTTTTACAGGGTGTTTCAGCTAATGATATTATTTCAGGTGTATCGAATAAATTGGTGCAACGGGCAATGGTTGAATTAGAGTAATAGATACATGGTAGCTGGAAACCGTTTATCATGACTGAAGACTATGAGACGTTTATTTTAAGATTCAAAATAATACTGGATGCAGAAGTAATTTGACCAGAAAAATTGAATGAAGCAACCTATTTAAAAGAATAATATTATGTAGAATGAATGTTGACTGTACACGAATATAAAGGAGATCCCCAATGAATCTGGAACAAGTAATGAAAAGGTTGGAAGAACTAGGCTCTGAGCAAACTAAGAAGACACTGTTAAGGCATGGTGCAACGGAACCGTTTTTTGGTGTGAAAATTGGTGATTTAAAGAAGTATCTCGTAAAAGATGTCAAAAAAGATCAAGAGTTGGCTTTAGCATTGTTTGAAACAGGAAATTCTGATGCTCAATATTTAGCCGGTCTATCAATTAATCCTAAGAAAATGACGAAAGAACAGCTACAACATTGGGCAGAAAAATCTCACTGGGCAGCAATCAGTGAATCCATTGTTGCAGGTGTAGCTGCAGAAAGTCAATATGCAGTTGAATTGGCACGAGAATGGTTGCAGTCTGACGATGAAAAAATTGAAGACACAGGTTGGTGTTGCTATGGGAAATATATTACCATTGCACCTGACGATCAAATCGATTTAGTTGAAGTGGCGAGTTTATTAGAAACTGTCAAAACTACGATTCATCAGTCAAAAAATGATGTTCGTTATAGTATGAATAAATTTATCATCTATGTAGGTTCTCACTGTGAACCGCTACTATCAGAAGCTCAACAAGTTGCCTCAGAAGTAGGACCAGTTCAAGTTAATATGGGAGATACCTCATGTGTGGTACCATTGGCCTCTGATATGATCTTAAAATCACTGGATTCAGGCCGAAATGGTAAAAAGAAGAAAAGAGTTATCTGCTAATTAATTAATCTGATAAAATAATCCACCGCATAAATTATCTTACGATAGCTTATGCGGTGGATTATTTTAATGCTATTTCGACTTTAGTTGCTCTACCAATTTTTCATCCGGCGTTACATAGAGTGTTTTTTGATTTTCATAAATAACGTATCCTGGTTTAGCACCGTTTGGTTTATGCACATGTTTTACTTGAACATAATCTACAGGTACTTGAGCGGATAGGCGATATTTAGAATAATAAGCAGCGAGATTTGCAGCCTCAAGTAGTGTGTCATCTGATGGTTCTGGATTTTTAATAATGACATGAGAACCGGGAATGTCTTTAGCATGGAGCCAAATATCCGTTTTTTTAGCTGTTTTCAAAGTAAGTTGATCGTTTTGTAAATTGTTGCGACCAACCAGAATTAAGCTGCCATCACTTGAGTAAAACTCTTCGGGTTTGCTGGCTTTAGCAGACTTTTGTTTTTTAGCACTTCGTTTTTTTACGTAGCCTTGCTGGATTAATTCTTCGCGAATCATTTCAATATCCATTGGACCAGCGATTTCTAACTGTGACAGGACAGATTCTAAGTAACCAATTTCCTGCGTAGCTTGCTCGATTTGTGTATGAACCACCTTAACAGCATTTTTAAGTTTTTGGTACTTTTGAAAATATTTTTGTGCGTTTTGGTTTGGCGTCAGAGCTGGATTTAGTTTTATTTTTAATAAACGATCTTCTTCATAATAATTAGGTAATTCAACAAATTCAGCACCTTTTGGCACTTGAGCCATAAACGTTGTCAACAGCTCTCCGTCACGCCGATAGTTTTCAGCAAGTTCTGTGTCAGCTAGGGTTTGTTTAAGTTTTACAACTTTATTTTGATTTCGTTTTAGCTCATTTTCGATCTTGTGAATTAACTCACCGCCTTGTTGTTTAACGCGGTCTTTTTCCGCTTTACCACCATAAAATATATCAAGTAACTGACTTAGAGTCTCAAATGTCGTTTGTGTTCCAACCAGAGAAATATAAGGAAGCGGTGTAAAGTATTCTTTTTTATCAGTTATGGTTAAGGTCGGGATGGTTTGGGCTTGTAACTTACTCCAAAAAGATTCCCAAACAAACATTTTTTCATTTGTTCGCTCATTTAAACGAAAAGCTAACTCTTCAGCAGTATCTTTTCCTAGCCCTTGAAACTGACTTTGTAAATATTTGCCATTAAGTTCACTAGTTTTTGATAGAATTTCAAAAACTTTTTCTTTACTTTTTAAAAAAGGATTTAGCTGTTCTTGTCTGGGTGGATTAATATAGTCAACACCAGGGAGTAAAGAACGGTAACTATTTTGAGAACTGCCAATGTGCTTGATCGCGTCTAAAATTTTTCCGTTTTCTTTATTCATTAATACAATCGTACTATGTCTGCCCATTAGTTCAACCACTAAAACAATATTCTGCAAATCACCTAGCTCGTCTCTTTTAGTAAAAGTAAAGTGAATCACACGGTCGTTGTCAACTTGGTGAATTTGTTCTAAAATAGCTCCCTCAAGAAATTTCCGCAGCATCATGACGAAATTCGGCGGAGTACCCGGATTTGCATAAGCAATTTCAGTTAATTGGACACGGGCGTAACTTGGATGAGCAGATAAAAGTAGTTTATGATTTTTTCCTTTGGTACGAATAACTAAAATAATTTCATTTTCATAAGGCTGATGAATTTTCGAAATTCTGCCTGTAACTAATGTTTCAGTTAATTCTGAAACCATTGTATGAGTAAATACGCCATCAAATGACATAAACATCCCTCAATTCTATATACATAATAGTACTATTATAACGGAGTTCCCTTTAATTATAAAGAAAGTGAAAAATAAAAATGAAGAATTAGAAAGTATTATAGCGAATCTTTAAATCACTGCGCTTTCGATCAATATCTAGTATAATAGAAATAGACTATTTATTCTTAGGAGGCAATAAAATGGTAAAACGATTAATTAGTGCAAGTTATAGTGAAGTAACAAAAATGACAGCACAAGAGTTAAAGCAGTCAATCAAAGCAAGTGAGGGACGCACAATTTTATCAGAAAATGTTGTTGCAGCTTCTCCACAGGCAGGTGACATCAGTAATGCAGAGGTTGCAGCAGCTTTTGGGGCAGATTTAATTTTATTGAATTTATTTGATTGCTTTAACCCAATTGTTCAAGGAATTCCGGGGATGTCTTTTGACGAGGTAATGAACTACTGGCAACATCCTGAGCAAAATAAAGTGAACCCAATTCCTATCTTAAAAAAATTAGTAGGACGTCCAATTGGTGTGAATTTAGAACCAGTTGATGACTCTTCAGAAATGTTTAGTGAAAAATTAACGATTAGTAAGGGAAGAACGAGTTCAAAAGAAACGATTCAAAAAGCAGAAGAAATGGGAATTGATTTTATTTGTTTAACTGGAAATCCGGGCACAGGCGTCACCAATGCAGAAATAGCCAAAGCAGTGAAAATTGCTAAGGAAAATTTCTCAGGACTAATTATTGCTGGGAAAATGCATAGTGCGGGCTCAGATGAACCTGTTGTCTCGACTGAAGCTGTTGAAGCCTATGCGAAAGCTGGAGCTGATATTTTGTTACTGCCAGCAGTTGGGACAGTTCAAGGATTTACTGAAGAGGATTTGAAAGCAGCTGTAGCAATTGCGAAGAAATATGATTTATTAACGATGTCAGCGATTGGTACAAGTCAAGAAAGTGCTAATAAAGAAACTATCCGTCAAATTGCGTTAATTAATAAAATTTGTGGTGTGGATATTCAACATATTGGCGATGCAGGGTATGGTGGTTTAGCACCTGCAGAAAATATTTATGAAATGTCAGTTGCTATTCGTGGCATGCGTCATACAATAAATCGAATGGCACGTTCTGTAAATCGATAAAGTAGCGATTAAAGTTAAGCCTCGAAGTTGTGACAAAAGCCGCTTAAGCTTGAGCGGTTGAACTAAAACATGTGTACCGACCCCAAAAATCTACCTTTTTGGGGTCGGTACACCATTTAATGTTTAAAGAACCTAACTTTTTCACATATTTTATAGTTTCTTAACTATTCGCCCAAACTTTTTTAGCTGTTTCAACAACTAATTTTACTTTTGCCCATTGTTCATCCTCAGTCAAGTGGTTGCCTTCTTCGGTTGAGGCAAAGCCGCATTGAGGTGATAGACACAGATTTTCCAGAGGTACATAGGTTGTAGCTTCCGTAATTCGTGCAATCAAACTTTTTTTAGATTCTAACTCTGGGAATTTAGAAGTTACTAAACCCAGAACGATTTTTTTTGCCGGACCCTGTTGATAAATTTTTGCTAATGGTTCAAAACCACCGGAACGATTGTCGTCATACTCAAGAAAATAGCCGTCAATGTTTAATTGAGCAAGATAATCAGCTACGTGGTCGTAAGGACCAGCAATTGCCCAATCAGATTTATAGTTTCCTCGACAGACATGCATTGTAATCGTTAAATCAGCGGGTAAACCAGCTAATAATTGATTAATAACGCTAACACCAGCAGCGCATTGTTGGTGCCAATGTTTGATTTCATCATCTGACTTGGCATTTTCAATAAAACCTGTATACATGCCCCAAGAAGTATCATCTAGTTGAAGATAACGGCAGCCTAAATCATAAAATTTTTGAATTGTTTGCTGATATGCTTTGGCCAAATCTGCAATAAAGACTTCTTCATCTGAATAACTCTCATAACTAAAACTATCACTTTTACGATTAAATAATAACGTAGGAGAGGGAATCGTAACTTTTGGAATAATTCCTGCCGGAGTATGTTCTTTTAAAAAAGTAAATGCCTCAAAAAATGGATGTTCAGAATTATATGTGATTTTATCAGCAACATTGTATGAGGCTGCTCTAGTTTCCACTTTATTAAATTGGTAGCCATGTTCGGGTGTCGTTGCTTCAACACCATTCAATCCCCATAAAAAGTCTAAATGCCACCAACTACGGCGAAATTCACCATCTGTAACAGCTCTCAATCCAGCATCAACTTGTTTAGCAATTAAATCGATGATTGCTTGATCTTCAATTTCTCTTAATTCATCTGCCGATATGTTTTGATTTTGGAAATCTTCTCTAGCTTTTTTTAATCGTTCTGGTCGTAAAAAACTTCCTACTTGATCGTAGCGAAAAGGGATTTCTTTAATTGTTGTCATGATGTTGCCTCCTTTATAATTTAAGCATCTTGCCAAACTTGCTTGGCAATTTCTTTTACAAGCGCAATTTTTTTCCACTGATCTTCTTCAGTTAAGTGATTACCTTCATGAGTGGAGGCAAAGCCACACTGAGGCGACAGACAAATCTGTTCTAATGGAACAAATTGACTCGCTTCTTTAATACGTTCAACAATAGTTGAAGGATCTTCTAAATTACCGTTTTTCGTAGTGATTAAACCTAAAACAATACGCTGACTGCGCAACTCTTTAAGTGGTTCAAAACTGCCAGAACGCTCATCATCATACTCTAAAAAGAAGCCATCAAATTGTTCAATTGAAAACAAATTCTTAGCTATTTTGTCATAAGAACCATTGTAAAGCCAGTGAGATTGGAAATTTCCTTTGCAAAAATGAAAGGTAATTGTCAGATCATCAGGTTTGTTTTCTAAACATTTTTCGGTAATCTCTTGAAAGTCGATTAGTAATTGATCGGGATCAAAGCTGTTTGCTGTAATCATCTCACGAAAACGTTCATCAAATAATCCGCCCCAACTAGTATCATCAAGTTGTAGATAGCGGCAACCAGCATCATAAAACGCTTGAATTGCTGCTTGATATGTTTCAATCAAATCTGCTTTAAATTGAGTAATAGAATCATAAACCGGATGTTCATTATATTGTTTAGATAGAATCAATGAATCTAAGAAAATCATATTAGGTCCAGGAATCGTTTGTTTAGCTAAAATGGGAGCAGCATGTTTTTGCGTAAAACGAAAGTGTTCAATAAATGGATGATTATCGGCAAATGATAGTGGACCACTTACATAAGTCCCTTGTGCTTCAGTTGTAATTCCAAAAGCTGTTGTTTGAAAATCATAGACGGTAATCCCGTTTAATCCAGCAATAAAGTCTAAATGCCACCAACGTCGACGAAATTCACCATCTGTTACTGCATGAAGTCCGGCAGCTTTTTGCTGCTCAATCAAAGTAATAATAGCTTGATCTTCTGCTTGTGTTAACTCTTCTTTGGATACTAATCCTTTTGCAAAAGCTTCACGAGCCTCCTTTAAAGCTTTTGGCCGTAGAAAACTGCCCACGATATCATAGCGAAAAGGACTTTTTAATTTCTTAGTTGACATGATTGTACCTCCAATTCAAATAAGTAGATGAATAAAAAAAAGCCCATTACTTTTTTGCAAAAGTAAAGGACGACAAGATCGTGTTACCACCTTTAATTTAGAAACCTAGACTAGATTTCCCTCAATAAATATTAATCACAAATGAATAATACTTACAAGCTGTAATGGGCGAACCCAGCATTGGCTTACAGAGCTCACCAACACTAACTAAAAGGCCATCTTCCTATTTTCTTAAATTGTCTCTTTTCAGCTAACGAGACTCTCTCATAAAATTCTTGAAAATAGTACTCTTCTTTTCATCGTATTCTAATCTATTCATCATTAATGTAAGTATAGGCTAGCGATCGTAGTTTGTCAACAAACGTAAATCTAGCATTAGATTACTCCATTTCTTTCAAATTTATGTGATTTTGTAAAATAAATAAAGTTATTTTAATAAAAAGCAGATAAGGAATAATTGTTATACTAGGCAAAGGAAGGAACTACTAGTATAATGGATGTATAAGTTGTAGAGGAGCGAATGAATGAAAAAGAATATCATTACTGTAAAAGATGATTTTGTAAGTTATTTAAATAAACAAAAAAAACTTACAGCCATTGTTATCGGAATAATTGTTTTATTGATTATTTGTTTATTTATATTTGTTCCAAAAGTACAAGCTAGAATTCGGTCATCTGAAATTAATACTTTAGTTAGTCAAGAAACCTTAGCTAAAAAGGCCAACTTCTTAGATATTAAAACTGCAAAAGAAGAGATTAATGAAAAAACTGCCATCACTGTGCTATTTTCAGTACCTAGTGGAGATACATACAATAAAATTATCAATATTTTAAAAGACACAGATAAAATGGCAGAATTTAATCATAGCATTTTTATTTATCCGATCGTTTATGATGCAGAAAAAATCGAAAAAGAGTATTCTGTAAATAAGAATGAACCGACAATCATCTTTTTTGAAAATGGAAAAGAAAAGAATCGTCTTTCTGTGGATGAAAGTTTTGAAGTTTCCACTATGTTAATTCCATCTTTAAATCAGTTGCCGCTATCAGCAGCCGACCCAAGTGTTCCACCAGCATCAACCACGGCATCATCGACAACAGAAACTACAGCTTCCACACAAGCAGTAGAACCACAAACTGGAGTAGAAGAACAAACTCCAGTTGAATCAACAGTACAATAAACTTAATTTAGAAAGAAGGGCTTAATATGGGAATATATATTATATTTATCTTCGTTGGGCTTTTGTTAATGAAATCTAAGTTACAGCATGTTTACGTTAGAAGTGATCGACGTGACAAGTATTAATTGGCGGACTTTGGCGACTGACTTTTTAGAAAAGAGGACTCAGCCTAACGTTGAGTCCTCTTTTAATCGTAATAAGCAAAAAAAAGTACGAATAAATGAAAATCTTCGGTTAGTTCCGTTTGATAGAATTCGAGTGGAGTCTTTAAAATGGTATCAAGATCCTAAAAGTATGCGGAATATTGTTGGAACATACAGCAAGTACTCAGTTCAGCAAATTCAACGGATGTATCATTGGCAAGATGAGCACGGTTTACTTTATTATATAGAGTATAAAAACGGGAAACAATTTCAAATTGTCGGTGATGTTTGGTTAGCAGATGATGACTATGCCATCGTCATTGACCAAGCTTTTAGAAATCGTCATATTGGGCGAATGGTAACAAAATATTTTATTTACAAATCGCAAAAAATGGGTAGAGATCATATAATAGTTAGCGAAATTTTTAATTGGAATAAAGCCTCTCAGCAAATGTTCAAAAAATTAGGGTTCACACCGTTTGCAAAACAAAAAGATAGCTGGAGTTATAGAAAACAGATTTCCATACGTAAAACAATTAAAAACACACGTTAAATTCTCCCGGACTTCTCCCTAATTTAAATTTAGGGCTTGACGAATAATTTGTCTATGGTGTAGACTAACTTTAACAGAAAACTATAGGAGTGATTACATGAAACAACTATCAAAAACAATTGACCAATTAAATCGTTCATGGCAAAACTGGCGTAGATAGTTGTATGTATGATGCTCTCATAGATACAACTTTAGAAGATAAATTCTAAACTTTGTATCTATGTTGGTTTGTTTAAGTTGAATTTTCAACCGCGTAGATGATAGATCTATGCGGTTTTTTGTTTAAAACAACGACCGCTCCTTTCTTAGGATTTGTCGTTGTTTTTTTGTCAAACTAAAAATAAATTGGAGGAATTAAAATGCGAAAAAATCGATTAACTGTTGTTGTAGCAATTATTGTCATTTTTTTAATCGGCTCATTTTTTGTCGAGAAAAAAGAAACAAAAAAAGAAGATTTACCAACAGTAGGGGTTTTACAGTTTGTAAGTCATCCTGCGTTAGATGAAATTTATAAAGGAATCAAAGAAGGTCTAAAAGACAAAGGCTATGAAGATGGTAAAAATGTCACGATTGCTTTTCAAAATGGACAAGCAGATCAGAGTAAATTAGCGACTATGAGTCAGCAACTAGTACAGGAAAAGAAATCAGATGTACTCATTGGAATTGCGACTCCAGCGGCGCAAGCACTTGCAAATACAACTTCGGAAATTCCAATTATACTTGGAGCAATTACTGATCCAGTCAGTGCAGGACTTGTTAAAAATGATCAAAAACCTGGTGGAAATATAACAGGAGTTAGTGATAAATCACCAGTTTCGGCGCAATTTGACTTAATGAAAGAGCTTTTACCTAAGAGCAAAAAAATAGGAATTTTGTATGCTTCATCTGAAGAAAATTCTAAATATCAAGTTGAAGAAGCTAAAAAAACGGCTGAAGCAAAAGGACTAATAGTGAAGACTTTTGCAGTGCCATCTAGTAATGAAATAGCGCAAACCGTTCAAGTTATGACTCATGAGGTAGATGTGATTTATATTCCTACAGATAATACAATTGCCAATGCGATGCAAACAGTCGTAAATGAAGCAGATAAAACTAAAACACCGATTATTCCATCTGTTGATACGATGGTAGAACAAGGTGGACTTGCAACAGTAGGGATTAACCAGTTTGAGCTTGGTGTACAGACAGGTAAAATGGCAGCAGATATTTTGTCTGGTAAAATCCAGCCTGCAACAACGCCTATTTATACATTTAAAGAAGGGGATATTATCATTAATCAAAAACAAGCTGATATACTAGGAATCTCTATACCAGCAGAAATAAAGGAAAAAGCGAAAATAGTAGAATAAAATGGCAGGGAGTGGATCAAATGATTGTTTCGGCAATTGGGCAAGGAATGTTATGGGCAATATTGGGATTAGGAATTTTTATGACTTATCGAATTTTAAATTTTCCAGATATGACAACAGAAGGATCATTTCCTTTAGGAGGTGCTGTGTGTGTGACAGCAATTACTTCAGGAATTCATCCGATAATAGCAACTTTACTCGGTGTATTAGCAGGCATGTGTGCAGGTCTAGTAACAGGATTATTGTTTACTAAAGGAAAAATACCAGTGATTTTAGCAGGAATTTTAGTAATGTCCGGCTTAAACTCTGTGATTTTGTTTGTAATGCAAACACCGAATCTATCTTTATTAAATCAACCGAAAATTCAAGATTTTTTTACACAATTTAATTTACCAAACTACTATGATATTGTTTTCTTGGGTGTTATTTTTCTAGCTATCATTATTAGTCTGTTGTTATTTTTCTTTAACACTAATTTAGGACAAGCTTATATTGCAACTGGTGATAATGAGGAAATGGCACGCTCAATCGGAATCAAAACTGATTCAATGAAAATTTTAGGTTTAACCTTATCAAATGGTGTTATTGCTTTGTCAGGTGCTTTGATTGCTCAAAATGACGGATATGCTGATGTTAATAAAGGGACAGGTGTAATTGTCATTGGTTTAGCTTCGATTATTATTGGTGAAGTTCTATTCGGTGAATTGACTTTTGCAGAGCGCTTAGTGGCGATTGTTGTCGGCAGTATTATTTATCAACTACTGATTTTATTAGTCATTAAATTAGGCTTTGATACGACGTATTTGAAAATCTTTTCAGCAGTTATTTTGGCAGCGTGTCTAATGATTCCTCAATTGAAAAAAGCCTTAAATTTACATTTTTTACCGGAGAAGGAGGCTAAAAAATGAGTACAGTTTTAGAATTGAAAAATGCAACAAAGCGAATTGATAATGGTTTAAATGAAACAAAAGTTATTTTAGATCATGTGAATTTATCAATTGCTCAAGGGGAATTTATAACTGTTTTAGGAGGAAATGGGGCAGGGAAAAGTACGCTATTTAATAGTATTGCCGGAACGTTATCTCTAAGTGAAGGTGAGCTATTTGTTAATGAACAAAATATTACGCATTTCTCTGAAGAAAAACGGGCAAAATATTTTTCACGAGTTTTCCAAGATCCTAAAATGGGCACCGCGCCAAGAATGACAGTAGCTGAAAATTTACTTTTAGCGATGTATCGTGGTCAAAGCCGCGGGTTACGTTTACGTAAAATTAATGAGCAGAGAGATTTTTTTACTAAAATTTGTAGTGAAATAGGTAATGGATTAGAAAAACATTTGGATACGCCGACCGGCAATTTATCGGGTGGGCAACGACAAGCTTTAAGTTTACTGATGGCAACCCTAACAAAGCCCGAACTGCTTTTATTGGATGAACATACAGCCGCTTTAGATCCTAAGACGTCTAAACAATTAATGCGTCTGACCGATCAGCGAATTCAAGAAGCCGATTTAACTTGTTTGATGATTACACACCGGATGGAAGATGCGTTGCGATATGGAAATCGTTTAATTGTCTTACAGAAGGGGAAAATTATTAAAGATTTAAATAAGGCAGAAAAGGAAAAATTAACATTACAAGATTTATTACTATTTTTTGAAGAAGAGCAGGAAGAAATAGCGCTTGATTAGATTATTGTAAGAAAAAGAGGCTGAGAAAAAGCGTTTAGCTCATAGAAATTGTTGTGATCGGAATGAAGTGAAGTAGCTGCACTTTCTCGCCGTTTATTCAGACTTAAAGTGTGTAGCAAAACTAAAAATCAGTTTTGCTACACACTTTTTCTTATTTTGGGACATTGATTGTCGTTTTATTTTTATCTACGATTTTTTTGACCAGTCGTTCGACAATACCAGTAACCATAAAGCCAGCAGCAATGGCACCAGCGGTCATAATAACTTTTATAATCGAATGGGCACCACCAATAAAATCACCTAAGACAATACTTCTAACGGCTTGATAGGCTGGACCGCCTGGGACTAAAGGAACCAGACTGGGAATATTGAAAATTGTCATCGGCATTTTTTTCTTACGAGAAAAGAAAATACTAACTAAGCCAATGCCAATTGCACCAAGAAAATTAGCAAAAATTTCACCTGATTCGAGATTTTTAGTAAACCAAAAAATTAACCAGCCAACGGAGCCTGTAATACCGCAAGCATTCAATAATTTACGTGGAACATTAGTGATGATACCAAATGTAACCGTACTTAAATAGCTAAAGATACAATGTATAAAAATTTCCATGGTTCTTTCTCCTTACATAAATAACTTAAAAACAATCGCAATGCCAATACCAATCGAACCAGCTACAAAGATAGCTTCCGTGGCGCGAGCAGTCCCACTTAACAAATTACCGGCTAAAATATCCCGAAATGAATTGGTAATCGCAACACCTGGAACTAATGGCATGACAGCACCAATAATAATATTATCAATGTTGCCGGCTAAATGAAATTTCACTGCTAAATATGCAAGAAACCCAATAATAAAAGCAGCCAGAAAATCATCTAAGAATTTAATACTTAACCAAGCTTGTGTAAAAAAAGACACACTATATCCGATCATTCCAATTAAAAAAGTAGCTGCAAAATCTTGCCAACTTCCTCCGAAAATATACATCAAAGTGCAGCTAACTACACCGGCAGCAAAAATCTGTAAAGGTACCGAATAAGTAGGTGCTTCGTGATTAATATTCGTTAAACGAAGGTTTAGTTCTTCGATGGTAATTTCTTTATCGGCAAATTTTCTAGAAAGATTATTAACGCGGGCAACTTTTTCTAAATTAATACTACGTTCAGTCACATTTTCTAGTTGCGTATAATTGCTTGAACGAAATCCCATAAACAAACCTGTGGCAGTAACATAACTGACACTTTCTTTTTGGCCGGCATTTTCAGCAATGCGATTCATTGTATCTTCTACACGATAGACCTCTGAACCACTCTCGGTCATAATCTTTCCTGCCATTAAACAGGTATCTAAAATCAGTTGTAATTGTTTTTTTTCAGTCACATTCAACGGTCCTTTCAGCAAACTTTCAGTAAAATTAGTGTATCACTTTTTCTTATTCAATGGAATGAATAGTCGCTGTCATTCTATAAAAAGAACGTTTTTATATGATGATTAGTTTAAGAATCTTTTAGAATAATAAAAAATTGCTAAAAATTTGGATGAAAATTCTCAGATACTGGTAAGAGTCTTGCATTTTACATACAAAAGTCCTATCCTTATAGATAACAAACCGAAGGGGTCTAGATATTATGGATAAACAATGGTCACTGTATTCAGTAAGTAGTTTAATTTTATTAGTATTAATAATAAGAACGTTTGATCAGGGGCATTTTTGGTTAAGCGGAATTTTACTTTTTTTATTACTGATTCAAGTGACAGGATCTGTTGTCTGTGTTCATCAAAAAAGACATAAAAAAGAAATCCCATCTTCAAAATGAGCCGACCCCCAAAAGTTAGACCTGGAAATCTAACTTTTGGAGGTTTTTTTGTATGGCAAAATACAGTTTTGAATTTAAACTTAAGGTTGTCCATGACTATTTATCTGGTCAAGGAGGTACACGGTTTCTCGCAAAAAAATATGGGTTTAAAAATAGTTCTCAAATAAGGAAATGGATTAATGCCTATAAAGAACTTGGTGAAGAAGGACTACTTCGTAGTCGAAAAAGTAAGAATTACTCTGTTCAATTTAAGTTAGATGCGATAGAGTTGTATTTAACTACAGAGTTCTCCTATCAAGAAGTGGCCAATCTTCTCAAAATGAACAATCCACCATTAATTGCGAATTGGCTTAAAACATATCGGAATCTTGGTATAGATGGACTCTCCAAACAGAAAGGACGTCCACCTATAATGCCTAAGAAAAAACGAAATGAAACCCAGCCATTATTACCCAGTGAACAATCTCAATTAGATAAACTAGAAAAAGAAAATAGAATGTTAAAAATTGAGAATGCCTATTTAAAAGAATTGAGGAGGCTGCGTTTAGAGGACGAACAAAAAATGAAAGAATCGCGCGAACCATTCACAGCCTCCGAGGACACTTTCGATTAAAAGATATTTTGGAAACCCTAAGGTTTCCAAAAGCCACTTACATGTACTGGCAAAAACGCTTCGACAGAACAACTTCAACACAAATGATTGAAGAAGAAATTCAAGCGATTCGTAAGGAACATCAACATTATGGCTATAGAAGAATGACACAGGAATTGAAACGACGTGGATATCAAGTAAATAAAAAGAAAGTACAGAGATTAATTCAAAAGCTACAGTTACAAGTCAAAGCATTTACCAAGAAATCTAGGAAATATAATTCATATAAAGGAACTGTTGGGAAAGTAGCTAAAAACTTGATTCATCGAAGATTCAAAACTTCGGTCTCTCATCAAAAAATTACGACGGATACAACTGAATTTAAATACTATGAAACAGATGATGCGGGCATTCTTCGACAGAAAAAACTATATTTAGATCCGTTTATGGATATGTATAACAGTGAAATTCTAAGTTACAGCTTTTCTACTCAACCAAATGGTAAAACAGTTATGGCAGGGCTAGAAGAAGCAATTTCTCAAACAAATGATTGTCCCTATCGTCGCACCTTCCACTCTGATCAAGGCTGGGCTTATCAAATGAACACCTATATACAAACATTAAAGGATAATCGTATCTTTCAAAGTATGTCTCGGAAAGGAACCTGCTTAGATAATTCTCCTATGGAGAATTTCTTCAGTATTCTAAAGCAAGAATTGTATTATGGAAAAGTTTATCAAAGTCAAAATGAGTTACGACAAGCCATTGAGAACTATATTCATTATTACAATCATTATAGAATCAAAGAAAAACTTAACTGGAAAAGCCCAGTAGAATTTCGACATTTCAATCAAAAAACTGCATAAAAAATAGAGTGGAGAAATCCACTCTACAAAAAGTCTAACTTCTTGGGGTCACTACA
>NZ_AMDP01000052.1 GCF_028128615.1 Enterococcus sp. 5H
CAAGCTGCTCAAGCGCCAGAAACAAATGCACAAGAGAATCAAGGAACCACAGCGAATACGGCAGCTACTGGTGCAGGACAAACAACAACTCCAGCTCAAGACGGTGGTACAACAACTGGACAAGCAACACCACCAGCTTCTGGTGGAAACAGTAATAATAACTGGAATCAAGGAACCGGTGGCGGTCAAACAGCTACACCTCCAGCCAGTGGCGGTGGAAACAACAATACTGGAGGAGGATCAAGTGGAGGCGGAGGTACACCAACAGCACCAGCGGGTACGTATGGACCAGTCTATTCAGAAGATGAAGCATGGGCATTTGCAGATAAAATGGGCTGGTCAGGTTGGGCTGCAACAATTATTGATGGTGCAATGTTTATTAGTCCACGTTAGAAATAAAAAACTAAAGTGTTAATTAAGACGATGGTGAAAACTATCGTCTTTTAATTTTGTATATAACCTAGGAGGAAGTTATGTGGATACGGGCACCAGCGCTAAATTGAAATAAAATCAGAAAAAGAATAGACTATAAAATTAATCGAGGAGAAAAAACAGTTATGAATTTTAAAGAAAATGTAATCAAGGGAATGAAGAAATCAACAACAGTATTAGCATTGACCGTCATTTTTGGGCAAACGATGTTCCCTGCAATGGAAGTATTTGCAGATGATGGAGCTAAGGACGCTACCACCGAAGAAACTGTTGAACAACTATCAACTGAAACCGAATCTACAGAAAGCACATTTGATCCAAAAGTATTAGAGATCATTAACGATTCATTATTGACAGAAGAAGGAAAAGCAATGAAGATGTATTCGGTGTTTGAAGGAATGTCTAAAGTTTCTTATGGTTATACGACTGAAGCAGGAGAAGAAGTTACGGTTCAAGAACAGGCCAATCCGCTTTCACGAATGATTTTGGATATGTCTGAATACACACCTTACACATTTAGGGTAGATTTAAATGGATATTGGGCAGAAGGTCAAATGCCTGTATTACGTGATACCACAACGCGGGAAGTTCTGTTTTGTATAGAGCCTGGCGTTGCGGCAATTGCAGGACCAGGATATACCCCAGCAGATTTGACACCTCAACAACGAACATGGTTTGAAGACATCGGCAACTTTGGTTATCCAATGGAGCAGAGTCATGAAATGTATTTCACGTCTCAAGGGTATATGTGGGAGAAAATGGGTTCTACATTTAGTGGTAACTATGGTGGGTATACCGCTAAAAAAGCGCAAATTGATGCTAATATTGCCGCGTATTATACACGCCCGAGTTTTGATGGAGACAAAGTAACTGTTAAAATGGGCGAACCACTAACGTTAACTGATACTAATGGAGTTTTGGAAGAGTATGTAAGAGATGTTTCGACTGGTGGATTAGGTATCTCAAGAAATGGTAACAATTTAACATTGACAGTTACTGAAAATACGGAAGAAAATCCGATTGTCAGAATGAGAAAGACAATGACAGACGGAGTTTCTATTGCTTATATTCAAGATGGAGCTCAGATGCTGGGGAAATTTTCAGTTAGTGACCCGGTACAGTTTACACTGAACGTAGAAGCAATCAAAACCGGCAAAGTCCGAATTGGTAAACAAGATGAAGTAACTGGGAAATTTGTACCAAATACGTCGTACGAAGGAACGATCGGTGATGAACAAGTAGCCTTTACAACTGGCGCTGATGGACACCATGAGCTACCAAAAGAATATATTCATGGTACGCCGTTCTCATTTGTAGAAACAAATGTGCCCGAAGGTTATGTATTAGATCAAACGCCAATCACAGGAACCGTTGTTGGTGGACAAACGATTACCCTTATCCAACAAAATACGCACCAACTAGCAGAAATTACCTTTGAGAAAGAGCAAGAAGTTTTTGACGCAGAAGAAACAACGCTACAAGGGACACCAGTATATAAAGATATTCCCCTAGAAGG
>NZ_AMDP01000053.1 GCF_028128615.1 Enterococcus sp. 5H
AAACAATCTGCAAAAATGAATAAATTAATTGCTGAAAATGATCGTCTACAACAATCTTATGCGCAATTTGAAGATCGAGCAACAGGGTTGAAATCAGCTTTAAGTGGTGTAAATACCGAGCTTGGCGAAACTGCTACAAAGAGTAGTATGGCATCGAACGGGATGAACAATCTCTCAGGAAATACCAAAAAGACAGACGGAATATTCCGGCGACTAAAAGGGGCAATCGGTAATTCAATTGGTAATTTAGGCGGTCTTTTCCGACGACAGTCAAAGAGTGTTTCAAGTAGTACCAATCAAATGAACAACGCTTTAGGTGGATT
>NZ_AMDP01000054.1 GCF_028128615.1 Enterococcus sp. 5H
TTAGAAGTCGAACGAAGGAAAAACAATCGTATTCATACATTGATTCGGCAAGCAAAATTACCTCAAAAAGTAACGTTTGATGACTATCTGGATAGTCATTTATCATCAAAACTAAGAAAACAAATCAAGGAGCTTCAGCAGCTTCAATTCATTGATAAAAAAGAAAATCTCATTTTATTGGGTAATCCAGGAGTTGGTAAAACTCATTTAGCAACAACCATTGGTATGGAAGCATGTTTGACAGGAAAAAGTGTCTTGTTCACGAATATTCCTAATCTCGTCGTTGAGTTAAAGGAAGCCATGAGCGCTAACCAGCTGACCTATTATAAACGGAGATTTAGTAAGTATGACTTAGTCATCTTAGACGAGTTAGGCTATGTTTCATTCGATCAAGTAGGAAGTGAAATTCTTTTTAACTTACTGTCTAATCGTACATCAACGGGTTCAATGATTATTACAACAAATTTATCATTTGACCGTTGGGAAGAAGTATTTAAGGATCCTATGCTTACTGCAGCTATGGTAGATCGAATTGCCCATCGGGCACACGTTTTAGATTTAAGCGGGAAATCTTTCCGTGTGGAAGATACAAAAAATTGGTTAAACTAACTGGTGCAGTTTTCAATCATCACGTGGTGCACTTTTCAGTTGCGTTAAACAATTGCTTGGAAACTCTCACATCGCATGACAGCTTCTTTAGTTATCGATACTTTAGACACTGCTTTGAACCACAGACAACCCAAGGAATCTGTCTTATTCCATTCCGATCGTGGAAGTCAGTATACTTCAGTTGCTTTTCGACAGTTTCTTGATGCTCATAATTTAACTGCTTCCTATTCTAAACCTGGATATCCTTACGATAATGCCGTAATAGAATCCTTCTTCAAATATTTAAAAAGAGACGAACTTAACAGGCGAAACTTCCACTCTCTTGAGGAGGTTTCTCTTGCAACTTTCTCTTACATTGAAGGTTGGTATAATAACAAACGTCCTCATTCTCATAATAAAATGTTAACTCCTAATGAAAAAGAAGAGCTATTTTATCAACTTTAATTTTTTATAGCCATTTTTCTGTCTACTTTATTGACATGTGTCCAAATTGTTCATTTTCTTTGGTTCTGCTTCCCTTTGAAATCATCTTTCGGTTTTCTTCCGTTATACGTTTTCGATTCTTCTTCCCAGAAGAAGGAGTATGTGTATTACGTTTTTTTTTTGTTATAGAAGATGATTTTTTCATCTGCTGTCCTGTAGTACTACTTCTATTATTAGAAGTAGTTTTTAGCTTCCACTGACTTTCCCTTTGCCTCATTTCGAAGCACTAGACTCTTCTTCAAGCTCTGAATGGTTGACCTTGAAATAATCAAAAGCTGCCGTTTCATATGTGATAATCTTGTCAATATCAGACTCAAACCCATTCACTAAATTACTATTTCCATAAAAATTTCTGCTTTCTCGTGTTGCATTAATTCCTAACTCTGCTAAAGACGCATAATAACGGTTCAACACCGCTTGCCCTTCTTCTGTATTTAGCGTGCTAGCCTTCTTTGTAGAATACGAAGCCAACGTCGTAGCTAGGTAACGAATATTTTGTTGAGAGGCCAACTCTTCATCCTCCTTAACCGCCGCTTTAGCTAACTCTTCTTTAAAATCCCTTAATAAATAATAAGAGCGAACAATTAACACTGAGTCATCAGAAGACAAATTAATAGACTGATAGTAGCTTGCATACCGAGCACTACTAACTAAGACTATACTAAATATGAATAGAACAAACCCAATCATAAGTGAATGATTTCGCTTTTTCCTTGATAGTCTTGTGACTGTAGACCATCGTTTCCGCTTTTTTTTTTTTTTAGGTGGTCGTTTCGGCAAATGCTTCAACTTCCTACTGTAAAAGAAAGTCTGACCAAAAAAATAGACGGATAGAAGCAGAAAAATTATTGCTCCTGCAATTGTTCCAATAATAATCCAAGCTAGTATTGTCATGTGCACTGCTCCTAATCCTCTTTAAAGTCTTTTTTTCTTGATATGTTCATTCTTTTTTTTCGGGGAAGTTGATTTTTTACGTCCTACCTTTTGAATCGATCTCTTTCTTCTTAGAACTATTAAAACGATGGAAACCAGTATAATCAAACTAATGACGCCACCAACGATACCAATGATTAATCCCCAATGGAGACCTGTTTCTTGGGTCAACCCAACATCTCGCTCATTATATTTTTGTGCCTCATCTTCTGTAATCTCAAAGTCTTCCTTCCATTCCCACCTTTGATCACCAGCCGTAGCCAAAGCATGAACTGTATAAGTTCCAGCTTTCATTTGTTCCCCATTCATACTGATTGGAAAGTCCATAAACGAACTGGGTGCCATACGCATGGAAGTTTTTTTTGTTTCATACAGTACAGTGTTACTTCCCTTTTTCATGACTTGTGCCTCCACAGTCAAATCATTTAAATATGTGGCTATGACATTAGAAAAGTTGACATACACAGAATTACGATAATTGAGCTGACCAGCATAAGCTTTATTGAACTGTAAATCTGGGGTCAAAATATCTTCACTTTCTTGCAACAAAATAGACACTACGTAGGCATATTGATTGAGTACCGTTGAACCACCGCTCTCTGAACCAACGTCATCTGTTTGACCTGCTTTCATCAGTTGTAGTCCCCCAGCAATCACTCCTTCGAAGCTCGTTTCAGGCATAGTAATCGCTAGTTTAACACTCTTAGTTTCCCCTGCTGCCAACTCAACAGATTCTGGTCCAGTAACTAACTCCTCAAAAGCAAAAGCCAATGAGGGATCATTATCAATTTCATTGTTCGCATATTCAATCACACCATTTTTATTGGTTTTAGCTCCATTGAGTGCCAGTTCAATTGTAATTGACTCTGTTCCAGGATTACTCAAAATAATTGTCAATTCTTGTTTTTGCCCAGGATTCATTAATAATTGATAATAACCCAAGGATTCATTAAATTGATTCTCTGGAAACTCCAATGTATAAGTAAAGCCCGCTGAAACAATTGGATCTGACTCTGTACTACCTGTCGAAGCAAAAGTAGTTACCGTTGCTATTGTTGTCGCGATACAGAAAAATAAAATCGTAAGAGCCGTAACAAATACATTTTTGATACTTCTATTTACATAGTTTTTCTTCATATTTTTACCCTCATTATTGTCGATACTAAGTTCATTAGAACCAACGTTTTATGTATATACTGTATATATGTGATACAGGCTCAGTAGAATGAAGAAAGTAAGCTGGAAAAATTAACCAGCTTACCCTTCACTTCTACGGACACTTGCCTAAGCAGTTGCACCCATTGTCCAAGTAACTGTTGCTGTGTATGAACCTACTGTCATACCTGAAGCAACACTTACAGGAATATCTAATGCGACAGAAGACGCATCTGTTCCTGCAGAAGCCCCTGTATAATCTGTACTTTGACCAAATGACAATGTCCATAGACCACTTCCTTCGCCAGCAGCGGCAGAGATAAATGGTTCAGACTCTATTCCTGAACTCAAAGTAACAGACCCTGGTACTGCAGTTGCAATTTTGCCAGTTCCAGTTGTTGATAATAATGGATTTGTATACTTAATCGTTGCTGCATCAAGTGTTGTTGTCCCATTTGTAAATTGGCTTGATAGATTTGCAGTAATTTTGTAGCCTACAGGATTACCAGTGACATCACCAAATGAAACAATATTTCCACGAGTTTTGCCTGTTGGTGTTCCTGCATCATCAACTAAAGCAATAGCTGCAGCGTTTGCACTTGTTTGACCGACTTTGATACTTCCAAAGTTCAAATCAGATACCGCAATAATTCCTTTACTTCCAATATCTGGATTAGGTGTTACACCTGGTGTTTCTGGATCAATACCAGGTCCATCTGGATTTTCTGGGTCAACAACAGTACCTGGTTCTTCTGGGTCAATAGTACCACCTGTTACAGTTACTGTACCTGTACTACCCAATGATTTTTCATCCGCGCTAGCTGCGACTGATCCTACTGTTGTTGCTCCAATTGTTGCTACTAATGCAAGTGTGCATAATTTTGTTAATTTCATTTGTTATTCCCCCTAGAGTTTTTGTTTTTTATATACAAATGGAATAAATCCAGTTTGTCCAATCAATTGTGTTGCCTTATTCTGTAGGTACAGCTTCTAAACGCCACGTTAAGGTGGTCGTGTACTGCACAGGATAAATTTTACTCGCTTCTGGTATCGTCAACGAGACCGCTGAATTACTGTAGCTTTGTTTGTTGAAGGTTACATCCATAACAGACTGCCCTTTAGCATTTGTCACCGGATTTAAAGTGTTCTCTTGGTTTGATCTATTCTCTATAGATGCGCCAAACGCAATTGTCCAAACTCCTTTACCTTCGTTCTCCCCAGCAACAGCTACCGTATAGGCAGTATTCATCTCATTAATTGCCAGTGTATCTCGGCTTACAGTTGGAGTCTTACTATTGCTGGAAGAATTCGCCCAACCATTGTCAAACGACAGTACCGACCCTTTCAAGCTCTGTTCTTCCAAATTTTGAATGATGGTACTGGTAAACTGTGTCTCTTGTGAGAGCGTTAAGTTCCATCCATAGGTATCTGATCGAAGGTCACTAACTTGAATGTAATACCCACGAGCTGTTGTCTCACTATGAAATAACTGTGCCAGCGAATCAAAGCGACGATGAGTTTTCGTAATCTCCGCAGAAGGGAAGGTCAGACTGGAGACAAAATCAATTCTCAAATCTCCAGTCGTAAACGCCCCTTCACCCGGATCTACTTTTATTTCAGGATTCTCCGGATCAACTAGAAGACTCCTGTCATTTCCTTCGACCGTGACCTGACCTTTTGATCCCAGATTATCCGCCGCACTCTGTTTTCCATACCCAACAAGGAAGAAGACACACAAGGATAAGCCGCAAAGTAATGTTCGTTTCATCCCTACTTCTCCTCCTTTTTTCGTTGATAAAAGAACAGTAGTAAGAAGAGCAACACCAAAGCAATTCCAATGAATGCATAATGGGTCGCTTGTTCTCCCAATTTTGACAGAGAACCGCCTGACGGCTTTTGTACTGTTGGTACAGGCGTACTGGAATTTATCGGTTCAGAAGACGGTTCTGATGAAGACGGCAGAGTTGGTTCCTCCGAACCTTCATAGAATGTAATCTGTCCCTTGATGTCAGTCTGTCCACCGACAGCAGTTCCCGCCGATGCACTATCCGCGAAACACACTGACAAGAAGAACAGGAACATCAGACTCAGAAGGCCTATTTTGTTCTTTTTCATAATTTCTCCTGCCCTTCTATGGTTGTCCTGCCATGATTGTCCAAGTTACGACACCAGCATAGGTTCCCACACTTGAGACAGTAGTTTTGGTTGGATCTGCAATCAGCTTCAACCCCGGCTCATCTGAAGTAGTTCCCCAAGTGCTAGTCACATCAAAGGTCCCACCAGTAGCATTTTTATACACTACTTGATTACCATAATCCAGTGTCAATGGAATTTCATCTCCACTATTGTTTACATACCACAGGGCTTCATTCATAACAGAACCTGTAGTTGTATTGGTCATGTTGCCGGTGAGAGCCGCATACAAGGTCCACCCTTCAGTTTTGTTCGCCCGTGTATCTGTCACAACTAAATCAGCGTCTGTCTTAGGGTTATCCACACGTTGAACTTTTGCATTGTAGGTTAAGCTCCCAAACTCAACCGTTTTTGGGGCAGATTTCAAGAACAACTGACCAGTTACCTTATAGACCACAGTTTGTTCCACTTCTGTAATCAAGAGAGCTGCTTCATTTGACGGACGAGAAGTGATCTCATACCCAGCAGTTTCTAATGCTGTCACTTGATCCTGTACTTCTTGGAAAGCAGGGCTCTTTAAATTAATTACATCGCCCACTTTTAACGGCATATCTATTGTTTGTCCTTCACCAATTGTAAGGCTATAACCTGGCAGTACTGTTCCACTTTCATCTTCAAAAACTACTTCCAATATAGAAGAATCTTCTCCAACTATTAACGTGGTCGCTGATACAAATTTGGCATCATGAAAAGAGAGTTCCTCTTTCGGATTAATATTACCTATTGAGTTATTGGTCACAGGTGGATTAACGACTCCCGCAGTTTCTGCAGATCCCTCTTTATCTCTTAAAAACACTTGAATTTCATCGTCTATTACTAAATTTAAACCAGCCAATGAAATATCAAAGTTTCCAGAACCATTAACTTCGACATTCGTAGTATCAATTGGTTGCCCATTATGGGTTGCAGTGACTTCTACATCTTTATTGTCAGTATGACCTTGTAGAGCAGTAGCAGTTTTCACCACGGTTGAAGAATTAAATATTGCTGGCGTTGGCGGAACAATAGGAAAAACTTCGACTGTTTCTGTTAGGATTTTATTTTCAAACCCCTCTGTTAATGCACCACTCGTCAGTCCGACATGAATAATCCGAACCTGATCTCCTTCTTGTAGGAAATCATCTAGTTTTATTTCAAATAGACCTCCTCGAGGTGCTTCTCCATAAATACTAATTCCCGGAGAAGTCGCTGTATGACCAACAGTGGTCGTTGTATATTCTTCTTTATCACCATTTTTTCGTTCTACTTCTACAGTCACAGTCGCTTCATCAGTCTGGGCAGGTCTATCCAACTCTAACCCAATAGGAACACTGACTCTACCATAAATTCTTTTATCTGCATTTGTTGGTACACGCAGTTCATCTGCAATGGCCCAACGAGCATTATCAGAACCCAGACGAGTATATGGTAACAATCCTGTCGTACCGATAGTCGACGTATTCAATTCATCTGGCTTACTAGTCGATACTAACTTGTCAAAACTAGCTCCACTAAATTCATAATCTAAATTTTTAACATGTAAATATGGATTTTCAGCAAAATTATCGCCTTTTCTCCACAATGAAAATTCATTATTCAGCCCTGTGAGGGTGGAATCAGTATCTGTCGTAGCAAATAATTGCCCTCCACCAGGACGATTGTTTGCTAACTCTAAGACCATTGGGTTGTCAAAGGTAACTTGCAACTTTTTCCCTAAAATGGCTCCGCCCAGAGCCGTCTCTGTTCTAGCTGCGGCTTTAAAAGATCCATTTTTTTCTACAGTTAGGCTACCGTCCATATAACTATTCGTTGAATTATACACGGAGACAGCAGTTCCAAATTTGGCATCCACATTAATACGAGATCCTACATCCCGAACAACAAGGTCGTTACCAAAAGTAACAGTTGGATAAACTGGTGCATGTCCTGAAGCATAACCAAAGAACATAATACCTGAATTCCCAAGATTACTTGGTTCTCCATTCCCCTCATTTATAAGATTCACTGTCCCACTGTTTTCAACCAACAGTTCATTATTACCACCTGCAAGAACGAGAGGAGCTGAATATTGATATGAATTCGTCGCTCGAATTTTTTCAATTGAGATATTGGCGTTATCTACAGTCATATATCCTCTCGTTACTGCTCGCCTTTCAAATACAAGTAGACCGTAGGAGGAAGATTGCTGGTCATCCATAGGGACAAAATTAGGGTTCCTGTTCGTTTTAATATTCACTTCTGAATCGTTATTAATCGTTAAACGTTCTCCTGCAAAATAGATTCCTTGATTTGAAATCAGTTTCGATTGATTCGTAATAACCGTCTCCATAGCTTCACCTGTTAAACCAACAACACCGCTCGTCTCTCCAGTAAAATTTAATCGACTGTTATTAATTTGGTTCTTACCATTATTTCCATGAACTCGCATACCTAGATCTCTCGGAGTACTTACATCAACTTTGCTGTTTATAATATTCAGGTTTGGTGTTTCTCCCCTCATAAAAAATCCTAGTCGATAACCGACCGTTACGTCAATCTGTAACTCTGACTCTAGAATGTCCATTTTTGGTTCTGATCCATAGACATGGAGTGCATTGCTTACATTAAATTGCTCGACGTTATTAACACTTGCTGTCTTTATATTCAGCTTCGATTCCCCACTTATTAGTACTCGTGGGCGAGCACTATTATTACCTACAGAAATGTTCCCTGTGCCACCTAAACCTGAAACAATAGAAACTAGACTTTTATTTCCCAATGACAATAATGCATCTGTACCAGTCAAACTAATAGCCTTAGAAGAACCACTATCCTCCATTATAATCTTACTATTATTCAATTTGACTTCAGGAGTTGATCCTGTAATACTAATCCCTGATCCTGTTGTTGCATTCATTGTTAAACTACTTGTTGTCATTTCAAGAGATGCATTATTTCCATTTAACTGAATTCTTTCCCCAGAAGCATTGGTAATATTGAAATTGGAGTCTTTAATCGACACAGTCGGTGCTTCACCTGACATAAATATGCCTCGTTTAGAACCTGAAGTTTTTATCGAAAAAGTGCTATTCGTTTCTACAGATACTTTTGGATTGGCACCTACTAAGGCAACCACATTGTTTGCAATATTAGTAGGTGTTGTGTTACTGCTAGCGGATGATATATCTAAGGTACTGCCTGATTGCACAGAAATTTCAGGCTGAGGTCCTCGAAAGTCAATCGTATTCGCCGCTGATCCACTTGGACCAACAATCACATTTATAGTAGCACCTTCGCGTACAATTAACTTAGGAGCTATTACTGTGTTATCTGAATAAAAGACTGAAAAATTTGGTGTCTGGTTTATTTCTACAGACGCACTATTAGAAGCAATTACTTCTTTTGCTTGAATAAAGTTAGCGGAACTCGTCGTACTAGACCGTTGAAACGTGTTAACTCCACCAGTAAAATGTACTTTTCCTTGTGGTAACCGCACTAATCTCAACGCATTTGAAGTAGCGAGTCCTTTCACATTTTCTAACTCCAGTGTCCAATTTCCACTAGTAGATATATCAGCGGAATTCATTAAAGGTTGCGTACCTACTTTATTAAGCGTCACATTTTCCATTCTCAAGGAAGAAGCAGTAGCTACCTCTACAAATTCAAAATACAAGAGAGGATTTCCAAACGTTATTGTATGCCCATTCCCTTGTATCAATATTGGACGATTCACCGTCATAACATGGGCAGAATTAGAAGTAAAACTGTTCTGAACAGAGATAGTCCCTACATTCGGATCAGCTACGGCTGCAATTAATTCCGCCATATTAGTTACAGGCTCTGTCCGCCCAACAAAAACTGTCGCTGGTGTAATTAACGACGAAAAATTTGATGCTACGCTTCCTTTTATATTTCTTGTATCTAATCCAACTGTGCTCTTTCCCTCTTCACTTGCTTCCTTTGTTACTATTGAACCTTCACTGCTATCTTCTTGTAGTTGTTCTGATCTCACTTTATTTTCAGTTGTCCGCTCATTCGCAGATAACGGCTGATTTAGTTCTGTTATAAATGAATAACCCACCACAAAAATTGTTAGAAAAAGTACAATACCAACGAATTGGTACTTTTTCATTATCATCACTCCTTCCTATTATATGTATCTGGCTACAATTATCTGTCTATTCTCTTTCTCTCTTACCCCTCCTTTCAAAATAGTTAAATTCTTCATTTTATTGCATCTTCAAATGGAAGCTATAAAAACTAGTCGTAAATTGATAAATAAAAAATAAGTGATATAGTATATCTTTACTGATTAAACTTTATCAGTACATTTTCTTTAAGTATTTAGTAAATAACCCGTATTTCTAATCGTTTTTATAGTTAATCTACACCCAGGTTCACTTTTCAGCTTTTTTCGTAAACGAAAAATTAAATTAGTCACTCGATATAGTTCCATATACTCTTTTTCAAACACATATAACCTAATATCTCTATATGTTATTACTTCACCTATATTATTTAACAATAAATCCAAGACAATGTATTCTAATTTAGTTAAATAGATAATACGTTTGTTAGGTAAATTGATCGTTAACGTTGTTGGGTTCAATTCAATATAAGTCTCTCTTTCTCTTGTTCCTTTACTTAAGCCAGAAAATTGTTTGTCAACATCTGATTTTTCGTGATTTCGATACAAGAATCTATTAATTGAAAGAGAAACTTCTTCAGAAGAAGTTTCTTTTTTAAATACCCCATCAACTCCTAATTGTAAGTAAATTATGTTGTTAGTTTGAGAATTTTTTCGTGATAGAATCCAAATGAAAATCTTTGAAAGCCTTCTAGTGTCCATAATAAACTCACAAATATTTATAAATTCTGAAAAAATATCTTCGTCAATAATTAGTGCATCAACTTTTTCTAATACTTGATTTACGCTTTGACTATCGCCAGAAATAACATCAATATCTAGTCTAACGCAGTCTTCTTCATACTTGTTTTTTATATCTTGATCGTTAGATAGAAATATTACTTTAAACAATATTACATCCTCCTTTCAAATTTATTAATCCTGTTATAGTTTGGAAAAGGACAAGTCTTAGAAATGTTAGTATGGAAAGGTCCATACTCATTTGACGGTTCATTTGACGGTTATTAGAAATTAATAGAATGAAATTTTTTGAATTGCTTCTCTCTCTTCATCTATAGTAGAGTATGTATAAACATCTAACGTCATTTGAGTTGAAGAATGTCCTAGGATAGAACTTATTATTGCGATATCTACCCCACATCTCAATGCTCTTGTTGCAAACATATGTCTCAAACTATGAAATGGAATGTTAGGTAACCCTAAATCACAAAGCACTCCGAAAAAGCGCCTTCTTATCAACCTGGGCTCTGAAAATTTACCTTTGTTAGAAATAATAAATTGAGATTCATTTTTTTTTCTCTCTCTTATCAACAGATCATAGAAAGAAAAAGATAGAGGTATTTCTCGAATTGATGAATACGTTTTAGGACTTAGTTCAACTATCATACTTTTACCGTTATTAAACTTATCTGGTATACTAACTCTCTGCAATGTTCGTCTAACTTTTAGAGTTTTATTATTTTCATCAATGTCTTCCCATTTTAGACCCGCGATTTCTCCTATTCTCAAACCAGTTTCCAACGCTATAATAGTTGCTAGTCCATGTTTATGTTTTTTTGCACCTATTATTAAGTTGTGAAAATCTTGTTGAGATAGTATTTTTTTTTTATTTTTACTATTGTTTTTAGGAAGAACACATTTTTTATAAACGGAATCTTCGATATAACCTTTTTTCTCTGCACTATTAAGCCCACATATTAGAACTCTAAATATGGAGTGTAGAGAAGATACAGCTACTTTTTTTTTTGTAGTTATAATAAAGTTATCTATATCATTTTTTGTTAATTTAGCTAGGGATAAACTGCCTAATACGGGGATTATATGGCACTCAATTTTACTTTTATAGCTAGAATAAGTCGTAATCTTCTTTTCTTTATTTACAATGTCTTCTAACCAATATGAAAACCAGTGCCTTACAGTTCCTTTATATTGTTTCAAACTATTGATATCAATAGTTTGTTGTTGTTCTACTATTAATTTTCTTTTAACTTCTTTATAAGTATGTCCATATATATAACCATAGTGTATTCTTCCTTTAGGATTCCTTCCCTTAATATAACGACCTTCCCAACGGCCATCTTTTCTATGATAAATATTTTCGCCCTTACGTGACATGGTAGTAACTCCAATCTATTAGTAGTATTTTATTGACGGTTTTTATGACGGTTTTTATGACGGTTTTTATGACGGCTTAAAACATCTATTAAGAAAAAATTAATCTTTTGAACAAAAAGATAAAATAATAAAAATAACTAGAATGAAATTGTATATTATGTTATATTAATTACCGAAAACACATGTATTTCATTCTTGTTATATTTAATCATATTCAATATATACATATATACATAAATATATTAATAAATTTTTATTTTAAAAATTTATTAATTTTTTGAAAAAATAACTATGAAAAATATTTATTTATGTTATAGTAGTCTACAGAATAAATTTTTATTTGTAGTATTAACGTCAAAAATTGTAGAAAAGCATCTCCGTATGATAAGCAAAAATATGGAAAAACCAAAAATGAAATGTTAGTATTTGTTAAGGGTTGTCGCTGTTCCTATAGTTTTATAATGATTCTTAACTTGTTTAGAAGATGCTTGTGATTCACTGACTCCCATTCCAAACTATAACAGGATAGAACATTTTATATATATTATATATAAAATTTAAATATAATAACATGTATTTTCATTTTATTTAAAGGAAAACCGAATTCAAATTATTATATACTACTTTTTTTATTCTAATGATATAATTATATTAGTTAGGAACATTGAGTATTCAATTTGAAAACTGCGGGGACTGAGTACCTATAAAAAAACTTAAACAGGCGAACAAATAATACAAGATTATTATGGTTATACAACACTATTTCTTTATGAAAAAGTATAGAAAAAGAGATATCCAATAGATTAGTTTGTATTGTTAAACAACCCATATAACGATGTGGAAGTAAGTTTTTGTTTTACATGTGTTTTTCTTTTGTTTATGAATCAGGAGATGGTACAATATTATAAAGACTAGAAGATGACAGTATAAGGACTGGATTTAGGTCAATAGTTTGGACACTGTTTTCTTAACTATTTTCTTAACCGACTGCTTTTGATTGTAATTCAAATGCTTCTGGTGTTAAATAGCCAATACTACTGTTAATACGCTGACGATTATACCCAGATTCAATGTACTTAAATACCGATTCTTTAGCTGCTTTAAAATTAAGATAGTGGTGATGAAATACCTCTTCTTTTTTTAGACTAGCATGGAACGATTCAATACTTGCATTATCATAAGGACATCCTTTTCGACTAAATGATTGATACATTTCATGTTCTTTCACTTGGTCTTGGTACGTTTGACTTGTATATTGTGACCCAAGGTCTGAATGAAGAATGACGTTCTTAGGACAATTATTTAAAGTCGCATTGTCCAAAGCATCCATAACTAATTGAGTCGTCATTGAAGTTGCTATTGAAAAACCGATAACTTTTTTGGAATGTAAATCCATCACTGAAGCAAGATAGCACCAGCCATCTTATTTGGTATGAATATAAGTAATATCTGAGACCCATTTTTGATTGAGATCCGTCGTTGAGAAATCCTGCTTTAATAAATTTTCACGACTAACGATTACTTGATTGGGAGGCATTGCTCTAAACTTTTTCACTGTAATAGACCGCAGGTTAGCGTGATTCATCAATCGTTGCACTCGTTTAAGGCTCACTGTGAACGGATACTCATTGATTAAGATAAAATGAATTTTTGGCGCTCCGTATCTCCCTTTGCTATTGTAGTAAATTTGTTTGATACAACGAGTTAGTTTTTCATTTTCTTTTTCGTAATAAGAAGGTTGTTTTTTAAACGAGTGGTAGTAAGTACTTTTTGGCACATTTAATACACGGCACAAATCTGTGACGTTTTTAGAACCTGATTGAGAGTTGATAAATTGAATCATATCTGTTTGAGTTATTTTTTTGCGAATATGGTCATAGCCTTTTTTAGAATATCATTGTCTTCTTTCAAACGCTGGTTTTCTTTAATCAATTCAGTGATATCATCTGAGGTCATTCCTTCCTCATTAATTGGACTTAATCGTTTAAGCCAAGAATAAATTGTGACACTTGACACACCATACTCGCGACTCAAGTCGTTAACACTTGTTCCAGATTGATATAGCTCAACTATAGTTTTACGAAAATCATTATTATATTTTTTTGCCATCATGAACACACCTTTCTTCTTCTCCATCATAACGGAGTTAAGTTATTCGTGTCCATAGTTCTATACTAGCACCAGTTAGTACTTTGAAAGCTTACTAATGAAATTTTTGGTTTTAGTATATTTTAAGAGTCTAGTCCCATACAAGAAATTGAATCCCTAAAAAACGTAAGATAGTTTATTAGAAAAAAAAATAATATTATTTTAGAAAGTATGAGGCAGGTTGTCATTTTTTGATTTAAATGGCATGATTTTTATTTCGATAAATGGCATTTCTTTTTCAATCTATACACAAAGC
>NZ_AMDP01000055.1 GCF_028128615.1 Enterococcus sp. 5H
ATACACGCATCGCAAAACTCCGCAAATCGTTTGTACTCTTTTGTTTCAATAACCGGCTTTGTCTTAGTCATTGAAGTACCTCTTCAGCTTAGATTTTTTGCTTGTCTCATTTTTTAACGCAACTTCTGGCAGTTTGTCTTCAATTAGAGTATCTGCCACAGATTTAATCTCAGACGATTTTTCTTTCAGCTGTCGTCTTCTTTTATTTCTAGCAGCTGCGATATCTTTAAAATCTACCTTTAAATCTGATAATGCTGGAGCTATAGCTGTGCACAGATATTTATTTTGAATAAATACTCTAATTTCGGCTAAATCCTTCGGGTTATATCGAATTTGAACAGATTCCCCAACATAGGCAGATAAATTGGTATTTATATAGCGAAATCCTTGGAATTGTATGCCATTTGAATGAACTTTTCTGCCTTTTGAAATATGTAATAGAAGTAAGTCTAATTCTTCCAAGCTCTCAGGCATTTGTGGTAAAAAACCAGAATGGTTCCACTGATTGATAGGTGTTTCTTGGGTACTTGTGTGTATTTTATGATTGTAGTCATAGATAAGAAATTCCTCGATTTTTTGTTCCAATTCTTGAATTGTTAATAGAGCTTCTGACTTACGATTTTTAGTATAACCTGGTAATTGTTCTAAAAGTAATTGATTCACGCTTTGGAAAAAACGTTCAATTTTTCCCCGACCTCTTGGAACACCTATTTTAGAAAAAATCAATTGAATCTTTAAATCAATAGCCACTTGTTCTAAGTGCTGGGAAGTAAAATCACTTCCATGATCTGTATAGAACTTTTCAGGTATGCCACAAATCGGCCAGTTAGAATTTTGTTTTCTCCAGATAGCCTGGTAAAGCATCAAAGCTGTGTTAGCTGCTGAGGGATTATCAAACGACATATAATACCCTGCAATCGCTCGACTATAATCGTCCATGATAATGGATAACCATGGCCGGCGACGTTTCCTTTTCTCGTCTAAAACTTCAATGTCCAATAATGTGTGGTCAGCTTGCCAAATCTCATTAGATTTTTCAGATTCTCTTGTATGGATTAGATCATATTTTTCTGAATAGGACTTTTCACCATTATGAGCTAAAGCAATCATGGCTTCAGGAATATTCTTAACTATTTTATAGACTTGCTGGTAACTCGGGCCGTTTTCTCCATACTGTTCACATTGAGAAATAACTTTTCGGTGGATCGTAGCAATGCTGATTCGGCGATTACTTAAACGAGTATGCTCAACTAACGCTCGAATACTATCTTCTATTTTTATATTCCCTGAATCTAATCTTTGTTTCCGAATCAAGCCTGATAGTCCATGTTCTTTATATCGTGTTTAACGCAACTGAAAAGTGCACCACGTGATGATTGAAAACTGCACCAGTTAGTTTAACCAATTTTTTGTATCTTCCACACGGAAAGATTTCCCGCTTAAATCTAAAACGTGTGCCCGATGGGCAATTCGATCTACCATAGCTGCAGTAAGCATAGGATCCTTAAATACTTCTTCCCAACGGTCAAATGATAAATTTGTTGTAATAATCATTGAACCCGTTGATGTACGATTAGACAGTAAGTTAAAAAGAATTTCACTTCCTACTTGATCGAATGAAACATAGCCTAACTCGTCTAAGATGACTAAGTCATACTTACTAAATCTCCGTTTATAATAGGTCAGCTGGTTAGCGCTCATGGCTTCCTTTAACTCAACGACGAGATTAGGAATATTCGTGAACAAGACACTTTTTCCTGTCAAACATGCTTCCATACCAATGGTTGTTGCTAAATGAGTTTTACCAACTCCTGGATTACCCAATAAAATGAGATTTTCTTTTTTATCAATGAATTGAAGCTGCTGAAGCTCCTTGATTTGTTTTCTTAGTTTTGATGATAAATGACTATCCAGATAGTCATCAAACGTTACTTTTTGAGGTAATTTTGCTTGCCGAATCAATGTATGAATACGATTGTTTTTCCTTCGTTCGACTTCTAA
>NZ_AMDP01000056.1 GCF_028128615.1 Enterococcus sp. 5H
TTCACACAAGCAGAAATTATTTCTAGTACATGTGAAGAGTACCAAACGAAAATTAGCGAAGCACGAGAAATTGGAGAAACTTTTGAAAGTTTAGCGTCAGAAATTAATAGTCAGATCGTAGCTGTTGTTCAGCAGGATCAAGATTTAGCAAGTCAATTACAAGGGGGCTAATTATGGATGAAGAAACACTATTAAAAGAATATAATCGGTCTCGGCAATTAATCGAAGAGCAAGAAGATGACTTGAAAAGTATCCAAAAAAAAGGTGAACGTCTCTTAGAAGATACTTTAGAGGAATTACACTATGTTCTTAGAGATATTGTGATTGATGACGAAGCGTTTAATCAAGCAAAATGGGAAATGGAACAAGAGAATGCTCAATTTGAACAACAAATCCTACAAGAGAAAAAAGTGTTGCAAAAAAAAGAAGAAGAAGCAGAAACTACTTATCGATCTAAGCTGAAGGAACTATAAAGAATAAACAAGGAGTATGTATGATTGACACGCTAAATGAGTTATTAAAAAAATTGAGAAAGTCCTATCAAAAATCTAGCGTTACTGCTATTGGCATTGCTGGCATGCAAAAACATGCAGATAACAAGAAGAAAGTTGAAAAAAAAGGAGAATCAGTTATTTCTGAAGTGACAGATTCTTTGGCTAAAACAACTCAAACATTAGAAAGTGCGATTAAAGGTCAATTTGGAAAATCAGTCCAACAAGCCTTCGATCAACAAAAAAACAAATTGGATAAATTTCAAAACTAATGTGCAACTAATCTTTCCTAATATAAAAAAAGAGAGTATAAATAAGGTGCCAGTTTAAGGTATCTTATTTTTGTATAAAAAGTTCAATAGAGTATACTCATGTGACGGATTTTAAAACGCTGCTTTAACTAGATAATCAATTACTCATTAGAGTTACTCAAAATACGGATTTAAGTTAGAGGCTTTCTATATCGTATTTTGTTTTTCAGGAATCAGAATCGCTAATATCTGACAAAAGCTTGTTGAGTCAGATTCTACTAAAACGCCTATCCCAAAAACATTGGTTTTACGTATAGGTACAATGTACTAATATGAATTGCTAACTCAAAATCTAGAAATGTGCTACTATTAAGATAGTAAAAGAAAGGTAGGTAGTTTAACATGACAGATTACGAAAAAAAAGAAGACAAAGTTCTTGAAAAAATTGTAGTGGCTGTAGAAAAGCTTGATACTGATCTTGAAAAAATCGATACATTAGATGAAGACGTGGACAAAAAACATGAAATGAGAAAATGGTTTGCAGAGAAAAAAGCCATTCATGAAATTAAAAAAATTCTTCACGAAGCGAAAAAATATGAAAAGTATGATGATAAAGAATTAGAAAAGGCTGAAAAATATTTTGATTCTTTCGAATAATATAAAGGAGTTGTTTGCAGGATACTGCAGCAACTCTTTTTTTTATATATTGAAGCTAGAAAAACTGTCAAAACTTATAAGTATCGATCGAATAAAGTCGAACAACAATGATTAGGATATTAGGCTATCAAAAGTTACAATCAAAGCCTCAATACTAAGTTATTTTAGATAGAATAAAAATAATATTTGATGCTGACTATGTTAAAAATACTGTTATTGCACACTAATTAGATAGATCTCGTAAACTCCTTGATCAAAAAATAAATAAAAAACAGAGTAGAAGTTAATTTTTTTTAAATTACTTCTACTTTGTCTTATAAGTGAATAAAATATCATTACAATGCTTATTGAGAAATTGCTTCCGTCTCAGTATTTGCTATTTTTGAAGTCACATGTTCATCGATACGTAGGAAGGGTAGGTAAATAAATACACTCACTGAAATGATGATGATTTGTAAAACTGCAGCACGCCAATCGCCTCCGGTTGCCAAAAAACCTGAGATAATTGGTGGTGTGGTCCAAGGGATTTGAACGACTACATGGTCAATTAAACCTGCAGCTGTTGCAAAATAAGCTGTCACTAATGAAAAGATTGGAGCTAGAACAAAAGGGATGATCAAACTTAGATTAAAAACAATAGGTAAACCAAAGATAATTGGTTCACTTATATTAAATAGTGCTGGTGTAACAGATAGTTTAGCAAAATCCTTGTAGTCCTTTCGACGACTAAAAATAAAAATAGCAATTAGTAAAGCAATCGTGTTTCCAGAGCCGCCCATTACAGCGAATGTATCTTTAAAGGCCATATTGATGATGTGAGGGATTTCTTCATGGTTCGCATAAGCAGCCATATTTTCCTGCATGTTTTGTAATAAAAATGGATCAAGTAATGAGCCGGAAATGACCGCCTGATGAATACCAAATCCAAAAAATAAATTTGCGATAGAAGTGATTAACACAAAACCGGGAAGACCTGTGGTTATATGACTTAAGGGTCTGATAATTGCTTTTGTAATTAATCCATTTACGTCCATATTAAACAATTGATTTATAGCAAAGGATAGAATCGCAAACGCTGTAACGGTAATCATGATCGGAATCAAAACATTAAATGATTTCAATACAGCTGGAGGAATATTTCCTGATAATTTGATTTGTAATTTTTCATTGGTTGATAATTTGATAAATAATTCAGTGGCTAAAAGTCCAACAAAGATACCCACGAACATACCAGAAGCACCCACATATGTGCCTGGGATCACACCAGTAACTTCAATTGCTTTTTCTGCATTTTCAGGAACAAATATTGTTTTCATTGGTGTTAATACCATAAAAGTTGAGATCGAAACTAAAACAGCTGCAATATGATTAGTATAATTTCTGCTGATACACATATGATAAGAAACTGCAGCGACGACTAATAGTGTAGTAATACTCAACGTTCCGTTGGCAATAGACATACCAATTTCTTGAATTTTTATCAATGTTTCTGGATTAATGATCTTTCCCATAAAGCCAGTAGGTTCTAAAATAACGTAGTTAATTAATGTTACGAATCCAGCTAACATCATAAAGGGCATGAATGTTGCAAATGCATCTCGTAAGGTACGCATGTGTATTTGATTACCTAATTTTGTGGCAATCAGACCGAAGCGGTCAAATATCTGGTCGTTCTTTTTTGTTTTCTCCACGATAGATTCTCCTTTTAGTTTATATATTTGTAAGCACTTACCTTTAATACATAATAAAACGAAATCAGGGTAAAGTAAACAACTTTTTTTAAAAATATATACTTTATATCGTTCCGAAAAAAAAGAACTGAATAAATCAGCTCTTTTTATCAATTTTCTACGAAGACAGCTTCAAAAACAAAATCTTGATATAGATGTTTCGTAACAGAGTATTCAAAAGGTGTTCCATTTGACAAAGAAACGCTTTTTTCAATTTCAATCATAAAGTCACCTATGTTGATACCTAATATTTTTGCATCAAAAGCTGTTGAGAGTACTCCTTTTAAGTAAACATGAGAGGTATTAATCTCTAAATGTAATTCTTCACGAATATAAGAATAAACAGATTTTTTTAAGTGTTTTGGTTCTAAACCTGGAATGATTGAAAGTGGCATGAATGTTTGCTCAAGTGAGTAAGGTTTTTGATCAACAAAACGACTACGCACTATATGATAAATATATTCTTTCTCGTTAATCTGTAATTTTTCGGCTATTTTTTTAGAAGGTAATTCAATGGAAAAGGTGTGAATTTCTGACTCTACGTGTTCTTCTCCAATAACTTTTATGAATCCTTCATTAGGACCAAATACTTTTGAATTATTGATTGGTTTACGTATGACCTCAGTACCAAAACCGCTTCGGCTATGTAAAACACCTTCAGAAACCAACATATCTAACCCTTTTTTTACTGTCAATTTACTCGTATGATAATATTTAGCCAATTCTGGACCAGTGGGTAGCTTTTCACCAATGGGGTAGGTACCATTTTCAACTTTTTTCTTTACATCAAGATAAACTTCCATATATTTCGCATTCTTTCTCATTTTTACCTCCTTGAAATAGGTATTAAAGATATAACTAATTATATACTTTTAACACATTTAAGCAATACTTTCCATTAAAAAAAGATCACTATAAAAAAGATATATACTTTATGACATAAAACTATTCCATTTTTTTGTATGCGGTGTTATGATGAAATAGCATTCAAGAAAGTGGTAATTTAGGAGGATATTATGCATAAAAAACAATTGACATTTCCAAAAGACTTTTGGTGGGGTTCCGCTTGGTCGGCTGAACAAGCTGAAGGACGCGGAGAAACGGGAAAAGCGGAGACTGTTTGGGAACGTTGGTATAAAGAGCAACCTTATCGTTTTTATCAAGGAATAAGTTCAGAAACAACAAGCGATCATATTCATCAGTATAAAGAAGATGTACAGTTAATGAAACAAACAGGACATAACTCTTTTCGCGTTTCGATTTCTTGGGCGCGGATGTTTCCACAAGATGGAATAGGAAAAGTGAATCCAAAGGCAATCGAATTTTATCGTAATCTATTTACTGAAATGAACAATAATGGGATTAAGGTATTTGCCAATCTTTATCATTTTGATATGCCAGCCATTTTACAGGATAACGGGGGCTGGGAATCTCGTGAAGTTGTTGATGCATACGTGAATTTTACGGATAGTTGTTTCGAAGAATTTGGAGATTTAGTGTATCATTGGTTCACATTTAATGAACCTTTAGGACCGATTTTAGGTTCTTATCTAGAAGATTTCCATTATCCGAATATTATTGATTTTAAGCGTGGCGCTCAGGCAGCTCATTTTACGATTTTGGCACATGCAAAAGCAATCGCTGCTCATAAAAAAAGACAGTTAGATAGTAAAATTGGTGTGATATTAAATTTAAGTCCAACATTTCCACGAAGTCAAAATTTTGCAGATGTAAAAGCGGCAGAAATTGCTGATTTATTTTATGTTCGTAGTTTCTTAGATCCAATGGTCAAAGGAGTCTATCCAGAAAAATTAGTTACTCTTTTACAGGAGTATAATCAGCTTCCGGAAGATTACACTGAAGATGATTTAAAATGTATCAGAGAAAATACTGCTCAAATTTTAGGCTTGAACTACTATGAACCGCGCCGTGTTAAAGCTCGATTAACGGCTATAAACCCAGAGGGACCATTTTTACCGGATTGGTTCTTTGAAAATCATGTGATGCCAGGGCGTCGTATGAACGAATACCGTGGCTGGGAAATTTATGAAAAAGGTATTTATGATCTATGTATGGACATCAAAGAAAATTACAGTAATATTGAAGCATTTATCTCTGAAAACGGAATGGGTGTCGCTAATGAAGAACGTTTTATGGATGAGAATGGACAAGTCATTGATGATTATCGAATTGAATTCATCCAAGATCATTTAGCTTATCTTTGGAAGGCAATCAATGATGGCTGCAATATAAAAGGTTATCATTTATGGACCTTCATTGATTGTTGGTCATGGATCAATGCCTATAAAAATCGCTATGGTTTAGTTTCTCTTGATCTATCAACACAAAAAAGAACGATAAAGAAAAGTGGTATATTTTACAAACAGCTTAGTAATGAGAACGGTTTTGAATATGATATAGATTTATTTGTATAATTTGAAACATAACAAGGAATATGGGCAATATCTAATAAAATAGAAAGAACACTTGGAATTTAAATGGAAAGGTGAATCATTCAGGTTATTTCTTTATCCCAAAAACATTGGTTTTACGTGTATATTATTTTTTTAAAAGACATGATTTTTATTTCGATAAAAGACACATAATACAACAATATATAAGATGGTGTATTATGTGCATTAACCGTTTGATATGCTAAATAAAGAAAATAATACCATTGAAAAAATAAACTGATATTGCTCTCTTTGTTGCGAAAGATAAAGGTAAAAGAGTAGTTGTGAAAAAGATAAATTTCTTAGGATAATACATAATGAATATTAATTATATAAATTACTAATTACTAAAAATTAAATCTAATGAGATATTTATAAAAAACTTTTTGTAAGTTATAATATTATGAAAATAAGTTTTTATAGGAGATGAATTATAAAAAAGAATGTAATATTAAAAGTACTTTTGATGGTTTCATTGGGATTAGTTGGTATGTGTACGAAGGGAGAGAAAGCTGAAGCTGCTTCTCTAGACGATATGAAGGCTACTATCAAAGAGGGAGAAGGGCTTGTCTATAATTCGGTTTCAAAAGGAATAATGACTGAGGAAGGCTCTATAGAATTTGTTGAGGTTATAGAAGATTCTCTTGATGAATCAGATACAAATGTTATTACTGAGGATATTATAGATCAGGCATTTGAAGATACAAAATTTGAAAAGACTTTAGTGCCAGAGGAAGAAGTTCCTCCTCTAATTACTCCTAGAGTCGCTTCTAAGCCTGGACCTAATTCTTATAAAAATTTAGATGGCTTACAATCGCCTTATCCTTCAGGTCTATTTACTGGATCTGGTTGGCAGTATAGTGGGTATCGTTTTAAGTTCAACAATTATGGAGCAAACCCACTTTTTGGACTTAAAGCAGAAAAAGATTCATTTTATTTCCATACATTTCTTCTTTGGGGAGATAATGCACGTGAATCAATTGTTGTTCCCGCAAACGGTCAATGGATATTCACTAAATCTAGCAGTGCCCAAGGTTATGGTCCTCTTTATGGCTATTTTGCTACTTATAATCCAGTCAAAAACGCTCGTTACTATATTTACTAAGCAAAATAAAAAACGATTTGTCTGTGGGCAGATCGTTTTTTTATTTTTTGTTATTCTTGCTGAATAGTTTGTTAAAAAGTAATGGTAAATTATTTTGAGAGATTTTTGGGAGAGGATGAACAGGTTTAATGATATGGTTCTTGTTATACTCATTTTATATTTCTGAGTAGTGATATAAAAATTATAACAAGAAATAAGGATATATATGGATCAAATGGTTTTTGAAACACAAAAATGGTTAAACAAAACTTACTCTTTTGAAACAGGTATGGTACCTCAAGATGGTAAAACTGGATGGCGCACAATTTATGCCTTAAGAAGAGCATTACAACAAGAAATGGGAATCACAGCAACCTCTGATAATTTTGGGCCTACAACTGAAAGATACTTTCAAGAAAAAGTAGAACCTACATTAAAAGAATATTGTTAAAATCTTACAGGGAGGATTTTGGTGCAAAGGAATTAATCCAGGAGTTAGTGGAACAGAAGCAGTGGATGGTGTATATACTAAGAATACAAAACAAGCAGTTGAGGAATTTCAAAGAATGGCTGGGCTAAATCCAGATGGATATTTAACAGCGATGCTAATGAAAGCATTATTGGATATGAGTGCTTTTGCTTTGCTAGGTGATGTCAATATTCGCTTGATGCAACAAGAACTAAATAGAAAATACAATAAGTATTTTGGACTGCTCCCTTGTGACGGAATATATCAAAGAGAAACAAATGAGGCGTTAATTTACGCTCTTCAAGCAGAACTTGGTATGGGTCCAGAAACTGCAAATGGTTATTATGGTCCAGGTACTACTGCTCAAACACCAACTTTGGTAGAAGGTAATAATGGGAACATTGTTAAAATTTTTCAATGGGCATTGTATGTTAATGGTTTCAATCAGGTTGGGATTTTTAATGGTAAATTTACGTCTAGTCTTGGTGAAGAAGTCTATTCTTTTAGATACTTTATGAAATTACCACCCTACAATAAAGTAGCAGACATGACGGTAATCAAGGGATTACTATCAAGCGCTGGTAATACAAGTAGGTCAGCTTCGGCATGTGATATGGCTACACAGTTGACAAAGCAGCAAGCACAAGTAATTAAAAATAATGGATTCTCGATTGTAGGTCGATATTTAACTGGTAGTGTAGGTGTTGGATCTAACAAGCGAGATAAGAATCTGACCTTAACCGAAATTAAAAATATTACGGAATCAGGATTAAATATTTTTCCTATCTATCAGGATGGAGGATGGGAAGAGTCATACTTTAACAGTGGTCAGGGAAATTATGATGGTTCAATTGCAGCACGAACAGCTTTTTCATTAGGGTTTCCAGCAGAAACTACTATATATTTTGTAGTAGATGTAGATATTCAGGATGGTGACATTCAGGGAACAGTCATTCCTTACATCAAAAAAGTAAAAGAAGCAATTGATTCACATGGAATGTACCAAGTCGGAATCTATGGAACAAGAAATGTATGTCAGAAAGCTGTAGATTCAGGTACGGTTACTAACTGTTTTGTTTCAGATATGTCTACAGGTTTTAGTGGTAATTTAGGGTTTTCAATGCCAAAAGAATGGGCATTTGATCAGTTTTATGAACATAGCAATTTAGGATTTCCTATTGATAATGTTGCTGTTTCAGGAAAAGATTTTGGAGTAAAAAGATTCAATAGTAGATTAGAAAATGATTTACAATTGGAAACGAAAAAACTATTAAATTCGTTGGGAGAAAATTTTGCAATTAAGGATATTGGTATAAGCTTAGATATTCCAACGCAAATTATTAATACACCTAATTTAGAGGTGTATATTACTACAAGTGCCTCATGGACAAAAGAAATTAATAATTCAGGAATGTCAATTCAAGTTTCAGATGGAAAAATAAATAAAGAAATTTATATAGATCCAATTCAGCAATCTATTAATACGTATAAGAAGTACTTTGCTGGATCTTCGGAACAAAAATTTGAAATGCTTTTAAATAACTTAGCACCAACTGTACAAGAAGGATTTATTGAAACTGGATTATGCGTAAGAAATAATTTAGTAGGAACAAAAATAGTTATCAAAAAAGAGATCGGTAATTCTTCAAATATTGGAAAAATGCAATTAACAATTGAGATGTATCCTAAACCACTAAGTCCTATCGATATTAAAATAACTCAGCCTGAATATAAGAGAATTCATGATAGTATTAAAGCAAATGACTACACAATACCAGAATTTGATTTAGCACCTGGATTAGTGATGGCTACTGTTGCGGGAGTAATTGCTGTGGTAGGAGCTTATGCAACAGGCGTTGGAGAAATTGCAACTGTTGCAGTCGCATTATTTACATTCTTTGCTGCGATGTTTGATAGAGAATGAAATTAGAGACGATTTGAGATCTTACTTTAGGATTCAATTAATAATGATTTTTTAATTCTGCCTTAAAAAGATATACAACTTTAAACATTATTTAGCTAAGAAAAAAAGTAACATTATTAGGGATTAATAAGCACTATTAATGTTACTTTTTTCTTTCATTTGTTTATGTTTTCTGGTACTGTATTCATAAGGGAAGAGGTGTATTTTATTGACATTTGCGTATAAATTATCAAAAGAAGACTATTGCAAAGCAACTAAAATATTTACAAGAAGATACACAAAAAATGGAAAAAAAACTGTTTTTATAAGCTATTTTGTTACAACATTTTTAATGTTAACATCATTATTTATGTTAAGTTCAATAGTAATTCAATTTTTTAAATTTAAACAAGATTATTCAAGTGCTATTGTTAGTAAAAGTTTGGAGAAGTTATTTTCTGAGCATTATACATATTTCATAATTATTTTAGTGTATGGATTTTTAGGAGTTTTTTTCTTGTATATCGCAGCTACGTATCCTGACTTAAAAACTAAAAAATGGGCAAATAATCCAGAAAATTCACGAGCTTTCAATTCAAGAAAAGTATCATTTACTGATTTAGGTCTAACTTCAAAGTATGTTGACGAGCCTATAAATGAAAAGGTATAGAAGTGGTCTGATTTCCAAAATATCCATGAAACAAGTGATTATTTTTTGTTTGAAGTATCAAGTAAAGAGATATTCATACTACCAAAGTCATTATTGAATCACAGTGATTTAGAGGAATTAATAGAAATGATTAATAAACACCTAAGATCATAAAAATCCTATTATTAACATTTAAATAGTATATTATATTTTTTCATTCTACTAGAAGATGCATATTACTAATTTATTGGATTTAAGATTGTTTAAACTAGATCTTTATAATAGTTGTGTTAGGATTCATTATGTTATGAAATTTAGTAAATAAAAACTGATGGGAGGATTTTATAAATGAAATTTTTGTCAAAGCAAAGAGTTATAGTATTAATAATGATAGGTGGATTTCTCTTTATAGGTAATATATCCAAGGCAGCTAGTTTAACAGATGCAGAAAAGTCAATTTCCAATGGAAGTGGTGAAATAGTGCACCCTAACTTATATAGAGATTTGACTCCTGAAGAGAAAGAATCTTTTAAAGATTGGCCAACTTCACCCGTCAAAATAAATCGAAACATGACAAAAGAAGAAGCTATTGAATATTTTGACTATATAGAAAAATATCAACAAAAAAATAATACATCTGAAGTTCCACAAAAAGCGTATGATTATATTCAGTATATTACTGAGAGATTAGATGTTTCACAAACTTCAGAAATTACAGATGAACTTAGATTAGATGCAGAAAAGTATGTAGAAAATTTAGGAAAAGAATACCCTGTTGAAAATAAGGTTAATAATAAGAAATTGGTTGATAATAAAGAAACTAAACAAAAAAAGTCATTTTGGGATAATCTTTTTAACTTCAATTGGTTTAAATAATGTCAATCTTTAGTTTTAATTATCAATAAAGAGTAGAAAACTCCATTATATTGAGAAAAAGAAACAGTTAATTAAAGTTTCTTTTTCTACTATTTTACATTAAAAAGATTCTAATAATTTTTGATCAACATCAGGAATTATAGAGTCCTAATATAGAAAAAGTCAGGATAAGATATTCTGACTTTTTTTATATTCATTAGGAGATACTCACGTGATCGTTTTTAAAATGCTGCATTAACAAGATATTCAATTGTTCATAAGAGTTGCCCAAAAATAGTTTTCTATCCTAATTTGTGCTATACCTAAAACATTCGTTTTTGGGCATAATTAAATTAATTAATAATCAAAAATGGTGAAAGGTTTTAACTGTTTTGAAGATGAGATTTTCCTTAAGTTAAATCTTATCATTTGTACAAAATAATTCTAGTCTTTATAGTATTAATTAGACAGAGGTTCTAAATAATTAATGAGAGGATGGAAATTATGGAAAAGAATACAAGAAAAAGAGGATTTGTATCTTATTTGACAACAGGCGATGAAGCAGGGGTAAATATTTCTTGGGGCTCAATCTTAGCTGGATTAGTTTCCTTCTTTGCAATTTTTATTACATTAAGTTTAATTGGTTCAGCAATTGGTTTTGGTATAGTTAAACCAACTTCTGATAGTCCGTTGGATGGTGTTGGGACTGGGGTAACTATTTGGACTGTTGTGACGTTTATATTGGCATTATTTTGTAGTGGTTTTATTTCAGGAGTAGCCTCACGAAGAATCGGCTTGCTGCATGGATTTTTAACGTGGGCGACAAGTGTGTTGGTTTTAGTAGCTATTCTTTCTTATACAGCGATTGGTGCATTTTCAGCAGTAGGATCTTTATTTGGAGACATTGTTTCAGCAACAGGAAGTGGGGTTCAAACAGTAGCTTCTGGGACAGCTGATACCATTAGCAAAGCTTTTGATAGTGTGACAAGTGATGTTCAATCAGTAAATACAACGGAACTTCAATCTCAAGTGAAAAAAGTTTTATCGGATACTAACGTTCCTGAATTACAACCTGATTATTTACAAGATCAAATGAAAGAAGCAACCGATGAAATTACAGATGCAGGAAAAGAAATAGTAAAGGATCCTGAAAATGCTGATCAAATTTTTAAAGATACCGGTGATTCTTTGAAGGAAAAAGCTAAAAAAATTGGCGATTCAGTGGATCGTGAAGCAATTGCAAATGCAGTTTCAGCTAATACAGACCTTTCAAAAGAAGAAGCGGATCAAGCAACTGATACTATTTACAACGAATTAAAAACAGCTTCAGATCAAGCACAAACACAAATCGAAACAGCACAAACGAATCTTGAAAAAGCTAAAGATGACTTAGATAAAACGATCAAAGAAGCTAGACAAAAAGCAGAAGATGCTTCAAATACAGTAGCAAAAGCTTCTGTTTGGAGTTTTGTAGCAATGATTCTTGGAATGGTTATCACTTCTTTAGCCGGTATGTGGGGATCTAATCTAGTAAAAAATCCAGAAACAGAAAGTAAACTTTGATCAAGAAAAAAATGTTTTAGAGAAATTGTAGCTTAAATACAAACTAAAAAATCCAGATACTAATCGTAGAGATTTGTGTCTGGATTTTTCTAAACAGTAAAGCATTCTTTCTCAAGGCATGCTATCAAAACTTATAAGTATTGATCGATTGAAAGTAAGTAACTATAATCAGGATGTTAGGCTATCAAAAGTTACGATCATAAGTAATGCAAAATTAATTAAAAAAATATGGCATGATTTAATTGTGTCAGATTTTTTTAGAAATAGAATTCCCGAAAACATTGTTTTCAGGAGCTATCGTGATGATAGGAATGCCAAACTGGCTTATGAATGTAGTTCTTTTGGGTATTCCTTACGGAATTTGGCTCATTCAACTATTTGTTGGGCGAGCGAGTGGTCTGACTAACGGGATTAGTAGTTCTTTACTGTTGGTTTCCTATTTATGGAATATTCTTTCCAGCTTGAACGGTTACGAGACGGCACTATATCCAAGTATGGTTTTAAAGATGTCATTATTTTACCTATTTATCAGTGCTGTGTGGGGTCTATATGAATGTTATGTAAGTTTTAAACATAGTCAAGACCTAGAAAATAAAGAAATAGTTGTAAAGAAAGATTGGCTCTCACTAGCAATAGCTGTTGTTTTACCAGTCTTTACCTACTATTCAGGGCGAATACCTAGAATGACTCTGGCGTATGTAGATCAAGGAATACGTCCAAATTACCTGGCGAACGGATTCCTGTTGTTTTTTACTATTCCGGTGATCATTATGGCCATTTTAGCGCTGATAAATGTAGTATATGTACTAAAGGATCAGAAGATATTCAGGAGAAAAATTAGTAGTGTAGGCCTGTTAATAGGTCTTATGTTGTTTATGTTCGTTGCTTTCTTCATGCCTGTGTTCTTTTGGTTTGGAGCCAATCCGATTATCTTCAGTTTAATAATCATTTGCGGGATAATGTCTACACCAAAAAGATCGATGCTTACCTTAACGAGATCAAAAGATCTGTAATGTTAGAGTGTTTGTCTTGAATTGTATTCTAAAGAGTCTCTATAACAGACGTTGAGTAATGTATAGAATTGTGTGAATGTACTTGTTTTGTTATACTTTTCTTAAACTAATAAAAGGGGACATACATGACAATTAATAGTAACTCAAGTATTGCTGGAGGAGTATCTGCTTCCTTCAGCAAATCTGCAAGTGCATTAAATAGCCTCTCTATTTCTGTCAGTTCTGGACAAATAAATGTGGCTGGGAATGGAACTGCACTCGCTAGCTTTTCAAGTTTTCAATCAAGTGTAAAAGCCATTTCTAACAGTGTGGTGACAGCTGGGGATAATATTAACTCCGTCGCCAAAGAGTTTGAACGGATTGACCAAAAAATCGCCCAATTACCTAACCTATCCTTTGGAGATATGAGGTAAAGGAATTAACGGCGCAACAACTCTTTGAAGATAAAAACTATCAGTTTAGAAACCAACTGGAAGAATTACAAGATGCACAGCTAGACAGCAAAAAAGAACTACGAAACCTAGAGAATTTACAAGAACGGTTTCACTTGTTACAGCAACAAGAGCAAAAGGTTTATCAAGGATCATTGAATGAGGTAGATCCTGAAGAACGATCTTTTTTCGAGGAACGACATGACGAAGGGCTTCAGTTGTCACGAAAAATCCAACAAGAGCTTGAAGAGGATCGGGAATAGTTAGAAGAAGAACGGAAAAGTTTATTTGAAAAAGAAGAGTCTGTCCGTTCTACTCATAGAGCTTTCCTAAAAACCGAGAGGGAGGCGACTAGCAGTGGGGCTTAAATTTGTTGTATCAGAAGCACAAACAAGAAGTACACAAGCTTCACAAGCTAGCGGTCAGGCACAACAAGCAGCAGCGTTACAACAGAGCATTCAATCCTTTTTATCAGCACCATTATCTAGTGAAGCCTATGATTCGGCAAAAAATTACTTCATGGTAGCCTATACACCAATTTGTCAATCGATTATAATGACAGGAGAGGCATTAGCGAATGCACATAAGAAGTTCTTAAGTGAGTACTTAGCAACGGTTAATGGTTCTGATCTGGACGAAGACCAGCTAGTAGCTGAGATTGACAACTATAAAGCACTGTTAGATACCATTGATGATCTGATTCGAGATGCGAAAACACACCGAACGGATTTAGAAAGACGCTCGATGAATGCCTATCAAGCGATGCAGAAGCGACAAGAGAAATTGGAAAAGTTTCGTGAATATAGTAGTCAGTCAGCAAGTTTCTTTTCGGACTATCAATCGTCACAAAGTGAATTAAGCAATGGTTTAGCACAAGTACAAGATTGTAAAGCATGGAACGCGTCTACTGGTACATTTGACATTGCACGACTTGATATGACCTGGGCAAAACCAATAAACGATCGTTGGGAAAAACGAGAAAAAATGAAACAAGAAGAACTGAAGAAAGCAGAAGCAACCAAAGCGAATACGTTAGCGGAACATGGGCTAACTGAAGCCGACCTTGTTCAGCCTAACGATCCTGAAAATGTTGTGTTAGAAAAGTATATAA
>NZ_AMDP01000057.1 GCF_028128615.1 Enterococcus sp. 5H
TAACATAACATACATTATACAAAGAGATTTTTTGATGTGTTGATACAAAGTAAAAAATAGCGAGATAAACAGGTCGATGCAATCGAACATATTACTTTTGATTATATAGAAAGAAGAGGGGATGAGCAATGAACATTGAACAATTTTTAGGAAAGAAGCAGCAACTGAAATATACACTGCTAAAACAATTGCTTGCGGCTCCAGAAGGGCGAGTGTCACTAGCACAACTACTTGAAGAGTTAGAAACGTCATATGGTACAGTGGTGGGGCTATTTAAAGAAATAAATGACGATATTCTTGAGATTCGACTGACGGATAAACTACAGCTGATACAAGAGCGAGCATATGCTCAGAAGTACTATCAATTAAATGTACAAGAAGTGACGGCGTTTGATTACTTGTTGCTACAGTATCTAAATGAATCTGTTCCCTTTCTGTTGTTAAAGGATGTTATTTTTGGACAATACTTAACAGTAGAAGAAGCGACAGAGCAATACCACGTTTCTAAGTCGACATTAAGACGAGTGGTGGATACCTTGAACAAAGAATTGACCTCCCTTAACATTGTTCTTTCGATGAAAAAACGATTGCACTTAGAGGGGAATGAATGGGGGATTCGTTTGTTTGCGGCAAATTTCCTTGCCCAGTCGTATGGTAGTAAAGAGTGGTTCTTTTCGTGTGTTAGCTTAGCTGAAGTTCAACGCTATGCAGTCATGATTGCTTCTCAGTTTGTGTATACAAGCAATGTAGTGAACGATATTTCAGCTTTATACTTAATTGCAGTTTCTTTTTCAAGGAGAGATCAGACGGATAAACTCTTTCCAACTGAGGATCAAAAAAAGTGGCTATACATAGAAGACACGGTGGATTTTCACCAATTTTTAAAAGAAGGCAGTCAATTTATGTTGGAACTAGATCCTACACTGGAAGAAAGAGAACAACGAATGGAGAATCAAGTGATTTTTACGTTGTTATTACTAAATAACAACCTATCTCTGGTTCAAAAAACACCACACTTTTTTTATCAGCTTTCTGGAAAACAAGAACATTCTTTATTTAAACTGGGTGTTGATTTATTGATGGAAATTGAGCGGGAATTACGGAAGCCATTAACTATAGAAGAACAATTAAACGTGGAATATCAGTTCTATTTGATTGCCTATCGACAATTCTATTTAGATAAAGTCTATTCGGTTCAGCCATTATCCAAACGAAAAGAAGAACAAGGGACAATTCGAAAGATACTTGAAACAGTTTCTAGCTTCTTATATGATCACAGTGGTTTTGTACCGGATCATCAACGATTGTTATTGAAGGAAGAGTATACACAAGTTCTATTAACTCAAATCGATTGGTTGCGGTATAAACCAATGATTCACATTTACTTGATGAGTAGTGGTAACAGGCCGTACTTATCGGAGGAATTATTAGCAGCGACCCCCAGAAGAACATTTAATATCACGTTAGAAAACGTGATAAATGAGGATACCGATTTGGTAGTTAGTGATACTGGTTTTACCAAAAAATTACTCAGCGACTCGTTCTCAGCCCCTATGTTTTATTGGAAAAGCTATTCGGCAGAGAATACCGATCGCTTTTATAAAGAGTTGTCTCGGATTAGTAGACGAAAATGGCAAGAGTCCTAATTGAACAAAACTGTTAAATGTGCACTGTATCTGTCAAACGAAAAGATACATAAAAAAAGATGTTCCAGTTATTTCTGAATATAACAGAAATACGTTGATAATAAAAAAATATACCATTGAGATCGGAGGAATTCTATGAAAGTAGAAGAGAAACGAAAGAGAGCCAACGCTCAGAGTCAGCAGTGCTAATGAATGAACGGAAGAATTAACTCATGAAGTGAAAAAAACAAATAGAAAGGAAAAAGAGATGAACAAAAAACATAAACTATTTTCTTGGCTCGCAGGAATAATACTTATTATGATTGTTGGGTTATCAAGTACTATGTTGGCTAGCAAAAGTTTATTGTCTGCAAAAGAAGAAGTAAATAATGATGCTAATACTATAGAAAGAATCGTGTTTCCAGTTAATCCATCGATAACTAGTATTTCGAATAATGCGGATGAGAAACAGGCACATTTAGATGAAAAAGCACTTGCAATAGCGTCGAATATCTCCTTAGTAAATGTAGTACCTATGGATTTTATGAACGAACCAATTACCCAATCGGTGATTGGAGTTCCCTTCTTTTTAGATTTGACGTTTTTTTTAACAGGAAATTTCAATCAATTACGCGGTAACACATTTGTATATAATTTTCCTAACAAGTATTTAGATGCATTACCAAGTGAAGAGTCAACTATAATGTTAAATCAAGAGAAGGTCGGTACTGTTTCCAAGAGTTTTTCTGGTGATACATCCTTTGAGTTTCGATTTGATGAAGATGCCAATTTAGATGTTGGAGAGGGAGGAACTGAGCTTCATTTCAAACCTCTTGTTCGATTAAAAGAAGAGATGGCATATACTGATCGAGACAAGATAACTGAAGCACGTTTAGTGATTGAAAATAGTGAGGATAGATTTTCAGATGAACTTCTACCAGAGGATGGGTACCCCGTTACTATTCTCCCTCATCAAGAAGGAGCTTTTGATTGGTTAGCTAATGCAGAAGAATATGGATTAAATCCTCCTACATTGTATGGTGTATCGCCAGCAGAGCATTGGGAAGATTATGCTTATTTTCTAGGTTACAGTGCAAGGTTTAATATGGATAGTATACTTTCCAAGAGTCCAAACTATGTGGGAACACGGCCAGGCGATACCGGAATACCGTACTATTTCTTTGGTATGACTGATAAACCATCAAATGGTGGATTATATTACCCAGATCAAATAGCGGTATGTATAGATGTTCTACATTCCTTAGTTAAAGGAAATGGTCAAAAATCTGATTTGGAAGATTACATTGGATTCGATGCAGCTGAGGACTTGCAATATGGACTGCATATGGCTGCAATGCTTGCGGAGGAATACGGTCAGGGTGTTGGACCAGGAACACAGGTAATACCAGGACCAACAACACCTAATATACCTATTGTTTTTGGCGGAAATTCAGCGCAGATGGATCAACAAAAATATTATCTATATGCTGGGCAACTTCGTGCATGGGTCATAGCTGCTAAAAATAATCTAAATCCTGGGTATGTATTGAATATGGATTATAGTGACATTACTAGTAGTGGTGGTAGTAAGAACACCAACATGACTGCAGGAATTAATGCAATTGAAGAAATGATTGAAGAGTTTAAAAACTTTGATTACGTTAATAGAACACCGAAAAAAATGAAAGTGGGTGAGACACTCGAGACTTTTAAAATTCCAACGAGTCAACAAAAATTTATTCATTATGTAGATTTTGAAGAGTCAAAGGGGTTAGATAAAGTAACATTGATTGGAGTGGAAACTACTACAGGAGTGATTGAAGATAAGCTATCAGTGAAGGCAAATACCTCTATTGAAGAAGGAGAAGTGGAGATTGTTATTCGTAAAAACACTTCCGACTTTTGGAATTCTGATTTAGGTTTTGATGCGCTTTATGATGGAACAGGTCAGAAGAAAGCTGTGTTCACGATGCGACAAGAATATCAACGTATGACTTCGGTCTCTGTATTTACTGATTCTGATTATAATTTAGAAATTGAAAAAACAGACGGAAAAGGTAATCCATTAGCTGGTGCGTTATTCAATTTAGAGAGTGATAATGGTGATGATATAATACCAGCTATAAATTCAAATGGAAAATTCACATTTGAAGGTCTGGAACCAGAAGTAACCTATACACTAACAGAAACAAAAGCACCAGAAGGGTATCAGAAAAAAGAAGAATCGTACACAATTGTAATGGATGCCAATGGCAAGTTGTCGGTCAAAGAAGGCACGAAAACACTCGTTGCAGGACAGGATTATAAATGGGATGAGAATAATCTAGTGTTGAGTTTTTCTGTTAAAAACGAAAAGTTGAAGAAAGAAATTGTCTTAACGAAATTTGACAAAGATACAATGGACCCATTGGAGGGTGCTGTCTTTATTATTCAACCGTATAATATGTTTGCCGCTAATCCATATACATGGGCTTCAAACTATAATGTAACGGGAGAAATCAATAAGGAATTTGTCACAGATAGTAGAGGACAAATTGTCATCAATGAAGAAACATACCCAGGAGTGATTGATCAATTAATCAAAGACTATAATACCGCGATCAAAATTGACGGTAAAGATATTTATATCAAAGGATATCGCTTTAGAGAAATACAAGCACCCGAAGGTTATCCAGATCCGGGATTTAATAAGGATGTTTTGTTAGAAGAAAAAGATGCAGGAAAAGATTTTTCAGCAGAAATAAATATGGATGATTTGATGAATAATACCAAGACAGACTTTGCGTATTCTGTTACAAATACAAAAAAGGTTATTTTGGGAAATGCAGAATTAGTAAAGTTTGATGTTCAAAATACGAATATAACGTTAGCAGGTGCGAAATTCGATCTTTATAAAGAAGGAGAGAGTACACCGTATCGCTCAGATTTAGAGACTAATGAGCAAGGAAAACTCTTAGTGCCTAATTTACCATTAGGAGATTACTATTTTGTGGAAACAAAAGCGCCAAATGGCTATACTTTGCCAGAAGGTGAAGCAAACCGTTTTGAATTTTCTATTACGGAAGAGAATGCTTCTGCTAACGTGACAGTTAACGTACCGGCACCGAATGTTAAAGAGAATGTCCCGACAGGATCAGTTAAATTGTATAAACATGATAGTAAAGATGACAAGCAAGGATTAGAACATGCTGAATTCTCTCTTTATAGAAAAGGTGAAGCCAAACCTTTGTACACAAATGAAAAAACGAATAGTGAAGGAATACTAATTATTTCAGATTTGCCATTTGGAGAATACTATTTTGTAGAAACGAAAGCACCAAGTGGTTATTTCTTAGATGATAGCCAATATCCATTTGAAATTACAGAAGCAAATATTGAAATTCCTGTAGAAGTTCGTATATCTAATATTAAAGCACCACCTAGAGAGTTGACACTAACGAAAACAGATGAGGGAACAGGGGAACCAATTCCTGGTGTTGTCTTTATCATCCAAAACAGAAACACATTTTTTAATGAATGGGGTCCAGTTGACACAGGGGTAAATAAACAACCGCTAGTAACTGATGAAAATGGGCAAATTATCATAAATGATACAACCTATCCTGGATTAATCGACCACATGATTGAATTGAATGAAAAGCCTGATGTTAGTGGCATGAGATTTAGAGAAATAAGTACACCGGAGGGCTGGGTTGACCCATATCCAACTAAATCTGGTCAGAAGGACAGTGCGAATGATCTTTCAGCTAATGATTTTGCTAAAGATATTCCAATGGATACCTTAAAAGGCTCACCATTGTCAGATGAACCAATCCATGTCGTACTAGCAATGAAGAACAAAAAAGAGCAGAATGATCAGACAATTATTCAAGTCGAAAAACGCGATAAAACAACTGGGAACTTAATCACGGATGGTGAAGCAACATTTATTATCCAATCCCTACGTAAAGACAATCAATGGTCAGCATTCAGCGATCAACAATTCACCACACAAAATGGTGTCGCAGTGATTGAAGATGAAGAGTTGATTGATGACTTACTAAAATTTCAAGGTGGAGAAAACGACCAAAAATATCGTTTCCGTGAAATAGAAGCACCTGAAGGTTATAAAGATCCGCAAGCACCAAGTCCATTATCGGCTAATGAAGCTCCTGGAGGTATAGGAGATGAGTTTTCAAAAGAATTTACTCTTGGTGAAGAAAATTCATCAACTGTTATGGTTGTGGTTGAAAATGAAAAGCCAGAAGATCCAGTTGATCCGGTTGATCGAGCAGTAACCTTGAAAAAAGAAGACGATACTACTGATAAAGCCTTACCGGGTGCCGTATTTGAGATTGAAAGATATGATGCAGGATCTGATACATGGAAGCCGACAGGCATAAGTAACAAAACAACCAATAGTAACGGGTCAATCGCATTGACTGAACAAGAAATCAGCAGTCTGGGATCAGATTACCCAATCTATATAGCATTTAAAGAAGTTACCCCACCAAGCGGATATGAAATGCCTGCGAATCCGTATACTGAAACGATCACAATCACTGCGGATGGAGCAACACCTGATTATGTATTAAAAGAGAACCATGCAATTCCCAAAGATAGAGAAATGACCTTGAAAAAAGTCGATGGTTTTTCCAATATGGCATTAGAAGGCGCTGAATTTCAGCTATACAAAGAGGATGAAAATGGAGAGTACCAACTTTACGACTTTTTCGCTTATAGAACCTTCGAAACGGATTCTAATGGAGAATATCCTTTTGATGAAAAATATGAGATACAATACATGGAGAATGGTAATTACAAACTGAAAGAAGTGGTAGCACCAGAAGGTTATGAGATACCCGACGATCCATTTACTGAAATGTTCACCGTAAGTGATACGGGAGTGACTCCGAATCGAATAGTGAAGAAAAACTATAAAATAAGTGGCTTCATGTTGAAGAAAGTTGATCAAACTGGCAAACCAGTTAAAGGTGCCAAATTTCATCTGTATAAATACCCTGGTCCAGGAGCAACGGGGACGCCAGAACGATATATCCGTGATGACTATAGGCCTGATGATTGGACTGATGAAAATGGAGAAATTATTATTGATCGGGATGATTTGAAAGAAATGGAAGACGGAGTGTACTTCTGGCGGGAAATTGAAGCACCAGATGGGTATGAAATTTTAGAACAGGATACCAAAACCTTTACAGTCCAAAATGGTATACCGAATCCACCAATCATTCAACATGTGAACCAGTACAATGGACGTTCGTTTGAGTTTCATAAAGTAGATGATCGCAATGGTGCGCCATATGATAATGGGTTAAATGGAGCAGTTTTTGAATTAGAGAAAGAAGTTCGTCCAAATACTTGGGAAGTGGTGAACGATAAGCAAACTGATCCTATTAGGTTTACTACGAAGTCGTACTTTGATGATTACTGGGAGTTAGACGTTCCAGGCAGTATCTATCTGAATGATCAAGATATTGAGAATTATGGGCTTGCAAATGGGACGTATCGATTGCGTGAGATTAAGGCACCACCAGGTTATGAGTTGCCGGACGATCCTTATACGAAGCCATTTGTTCTTAGTGCATCAGGTTTTTCTCCAGAATATGTTGAGAAAACAAATAGCCGTTTATCAGATCGTGAATTGATCTTGAAAAAAGTAGATGGTCGAGATCAAAGTAAAGGTTTAGCTGGTGCAGAATTTGAATTGGAATATACGGATAGAGATGATGATGGTTGGTACACGTATAGTGATAACCAAGGAAAGCCAGTCATCTTTACAACGAATGAAAATGGCGAGATCCTATTGGATGATGAAACGATCTATGATATTTACCACATAGGTGAAGGCTTAAATCAAAAAGGACGTTTTAAAGAGGTCAAGGCACCAGAGGGATATTTACTGCCCGATGATGTTTATTCTGAGGAATTTATTATCCAGCCTACAGAAATTACAGATATCAATGGTCGACCTATAACTGAAATCAAGAAAGTCAACTATAAATTTATTAATAACTACGAATTGGAATTGCTTAAGGTCAATGACAATGAAGTCCGTTTGGATGGCGCCGAGTTCACGTTAGTACCTTCCGATGGATCAGGACAACCACAAGTTTCAACCGGTGATAAAGGGATCTTTAATTTCAAAGATCTAGAGCCAGATGTGGAATATACCTTAACCGAAACCAAAGCACCCGATGATTATTTCATCAATAAAACACCATATACCTTTATCTTACGAACCGATGAAGATCCAGATGGTATTTTAGAAGTTTACTACAATGGAAAACAGTTGGAAGAAGGCAAGGATTATGAATGGAACAATACGCAACTGCAACTGAGTTTAGTGATGATTAACCGTAAATCATCCATGCCAATTACCGGAAGTGTTGGGATTATCGGTTTACTGATTGCTGGAGCAACAGCGATTGGCGTTGCCTATAATTTCCAACTTAAAAAGAAAAAAGTAATGTAATATCTAGGCTATAACGATTCATTTACTGTTAAACAAATATAGCGGTAAATGAATCTGCCTAACAATAGTTATTCAGTATTCAAATGAATACTTTATATAGTTTCACACCCAAACATACGAAGAAAGAAGGAAGAACATATGAGCAAATCAAAGTTGAAAAACCTTATACTTACTTTAGCTTTAGCCCTACCCTTGATCCTGTCATCCGTTACCGGATTTGTACAGGCGCAAGCGAAAGAAATGAATATTGAAAATACAGGGAGTTTAACGATTCATAAATTGTTAAACCCAAATTATCGAGAGCCTGGTACAGTAGGCGACGATGATGAATTCCAAGGAGACGGAACAGCTACTGGAAACAATGCCAATGGTGGCGCTGCGATTGGGGGTCAACCTTTGGCAGGAGTAGGTTTTACCGTTGTCGGACGCTTAACCGATGCACAAGTCAATGCGTTAGAAGATAGTAATGGCCACATTACACAAGCAGAAGCCGAAGATTTCATTGCCAACTTACCAGTGGGCTTAGAAAAACATGAAGGAACGACGAAAGCAGACGGAACTGTTACTTTCCCGAATTTACCTGTAGATACCACTGAATTAGACAACAACCGTTGGTTAGTGGTAGAAACAAGCAAACCGGATACCGTGGATAAAGCTGCGGCACCCGTGATTGTGAACGTACCAACAGGAACACCAGAAACAAGTTTGAAAAACTATAACTACGATGTCAACTTATACGTGAAAAACTATGCCTCTGGTGAACCGGAAATTGAAAAAGAAATCGACAAGCCAACGCATAGCACTGGTGATCGCGTACAATATACATTAAAAATCACGGATCTACCTGATGATTTAGCAAGTTTTAACCGTTTAGAAGTGTATGATCCATTGGATGAGCGTTTAAGCTTACTAGGTGACACACCACATGCGGAGTCTTTAGGAACAGTCACATTGAAGAGTAAAGACGGCACAGTGAAAAAAGAATTCAACTCATATATTACAGATGACCCATCAATCACAGCAGAAAATACACCAGCTGGAAATGATGTCTTAATCCGTACAGGTAAGACAAGTGAAGCTGGAAAAGATCAATATATTTACTGGGCGTTCACAGCGGAAGGAATCGCAAAATTAACCGATTTAGAACAAGGCGATTACATCGAGTTACCATTTGAAGTAATGGTTAACGAAAAAGCGAATTCAAATGTAGCTATTCCCAATGATGGTGAATTAGGTTTTGAAAACAAACCAGGAAACAACGGAACAAAACCAGTTGATCCAGAAAAACCTTACACACCAGGACCAGAAGATCCAGTTTATGGACCAGGAAAACCAACAGAAGTTGTCAATACAATTTTTGGGAAGAAAGACTTTGTAAAAACAGATGCGGATACAAAAGCACCATTACAAGGAGCAGAATTTATCGTCAAAGATACACCCAAACAACCAATCAAAACAGTTGATGCTGATGGTAATAAAGTAGAATTACCAGCGGGTGAAGAAATTTATGCGGTCATCGAAAACGGACGTGTGGTTCGTTGGACAGCCGACAAAAATGAAGCAACACCAGTTACATCAGGAGCTGATGGTAAATTTACAGTAGATGGTTTAGCGTATACGAACGAAGTAAACTACAGCAAACAATACATTTTCGCCGTACAAGGACCATTATTAACAGGCGACGGTAGTGTCTATCAACCAGAAAAAACGGTGACACAAGAATATGTTTACGTAGCAGCAAACCCACGTACATCAACAACAACTGCGGCAGATATTGAAGCAGAAATCCAAGCAATTTTAGATGCAGAAGGACATGAAAACTGGGTGTTCTACAAAGAATCAGAAACAAACCCAGCACAAATTGATTTCTTAGGCAACCAAATTCATGATTATGCTTTGGAAGAAACAAAAGCACCCAATGGTTATGTTCCATTGAAAAATGATGTGAAGTTCACTGTACCAGGTGAGCAAACAGGAACAGATGCGAATGGACGTCCAATTTATGACAACCCAGCAATCAATGTACCAAACAAGAAAACACCTGGTATGCCGATTACAGGTGGCATGGGAACGATTATCTTCTTGGTTGCAGGTCTATTATTAATGGGTGGCGCATACAAATTACGTAAAGGTAAAAACGCGTAATCAGTTAAATACAAGTATTTCTCGTCATTTTGGCCGGAAAGAAGCAAGCCAAAATGCTTATGTTCAATCGATCTGGAAATAGATCGGTTGGACTGAGCATTTTTTGTAAAAAGAAACTGAGAATAAAGAAATGAAAGGAGTGAACTCCTTATTATGAATCAACGAAAAAAGATATTCTTCAGTCTAAGTCTAGTTGGAATGATCGGTTTGGGCATTGTAATGAAACAGTCAACAGAATCTATTAAAGCAGCTGAAGAAGAATCTGGAATAGAATGGTTAGATACGACTGAAGCACCAGTTATTTTACCAGAAGAAAGTGTAGATATTGTGTTGGAGGAAGAGACAATTAATGACAGCACGATGGTGTCATCTGAAGATGTATTGAATCATTTGCCAGAATCTAGTGTAGAGGCTAGTCCTAGAGCGATAGTGACCTCCGCCTGGGGTACAGCACCTGTTAGTTTTGATACAACGACAGGTACGTTAACGGTGTCATCGGGAACATTGGCAGCTAGACCTACATCAGATTTTTTAGATAGCAATGATAAAATTGCAAAAATAGATGTAAAAAAAATTATTTTGAATAATGGCGTGGTTGCACCCAGTAATTCTGGATATCTATTTGCAGGAAGTACAAATTTTGCAAGTGGAGATAAAATGATTGGGTTTGATAATTTAGTTACTATATCAGGAAATCTAAATACTATGAACGTAACTACTATGTCTCGCATGGTTTCAAACACCTCAAGTCTGACAAGCTTAGATACTAGTAAGTGGAATACATCAAAAGTAATTGATATGTCTTATGTATTTGCTAGTGCTACAAGTTTATCGGTTATTGATGTGAGTAACTGGGATACGTCGAGTGTAACAAGTATGGAATCAACTTTTGCTAATACTAGAACGTCCAATTTAGATGTGAGCAAGTGGAATACATCAAAGGTAACGAATATGCAAGGAACGTTTTATAATGCGAAAGGTATAACGTCAGTAGATGTAAGTAAATGGAATACGTCGAAAGTAACAACAATGTCAGGCGTATTTAGAGGGGCTGCTAATCTAACAAATGTGGACATCAGTAAGTGGGATACATCAAATGTAAAAAAAATGACCCGGATGTTTAATGACACAAAAAATTTAACGCTTGTAGATGTAAGTGAATGGGATACTAGTAAGGTAACCGAAATGGATTCAATGTTTCAAAATGCCTCAAATCTAACAAATTTAGATGTAAGAAGCTGGAACACATCAAAAGTTACGAGTATGTCGAATATGTTTACAGGAACGACTAAGCTAAATACACTCACATTAGGTAGTAATTCTATTTTTAATAGCACAGTAAACTTACCAGATGTGAATAAAGCAGGTGGTGTATACACAGGAGGTTGGGACCGAGTTGTTCCAGAAAAGCCAGCCTCTGTGTATACAAGTAGTGCTGATTTTATGCTAAACTATGATGGCTCTATGCCAGGAACGTATGAATGGGAAACGGTCGTGATTGACTCTTCTTGGGGTACGTCTCCAGTTTTATTTGATCGCACAACCGGGATTCTCACTGTTTCTTCGGGAACATTAGAAGCCAAACCAAACTCGGTTTTTCTTGATACAAAAGATAAGATAAATAAAACAGCCGTGAAAGAAATTATTTTACAAGATAATGTCTTTTCACCAGAAAAAAGTAACTACCTATTTAGCGGTTTTGTTGCTGGAGGAGGGGCTCAGTTTACGAATCTTGTTCGAATTTCGGGTTTATTAGATACAAAAGCTACGACAAACATGGAATCGATGTTCCGAGGGACATCAAGTCTACTAAGCTTAGATGTCAGTGAGTGGGATATATCAAATGTAACCGTTCTGACTGGTATTTTCTGGGGGGCATCAAACCTAACATCAGTCAATGTAAGCGATTGGGATACCTCGAATGTGACAATTATGGGTAGTGTATTTCGTGATATGTCAAGCTTAGTAGAAGTAGATGTTGGAAAGTGGGATACATCAAAAGTAACGAATATGTATATGCTATTCTCAAACACAAATCTGACAACACTTGATCTGAGTAATTGGAATACTATAAAAGTAACAAATATGAGTAACATGTTCGCTGGTAATACAAGTCTAAATACTTTAATATTGGGTTCAAATTCTATTTTTAATAGCACAGTTAAACTACCAGCTATTGATTCCACTTTAGAAGAATACACAGGAGGTTGGGAGCGAACAATTCCAGTATTACCAGCCGTTTCTTATGAGAGTAGTACTGTCTTTATGACCGACTATGATGGTTCTAACCCTGGAACCTATACTTGGCAAACGGCAGGAGATCTTTCAATCATGGTACCAGCAGTTATGGCATTCAAAGAAACGAATGTTCCTGTGTCCAAACAAACGAAATCACTTCGTGAAGATTCAGATTGGGCGATTAAAGTGACAGACCAACGGGCGAATTCCTTGCGAAATCAATGGCAACTGACCGCTCGTTTGGCTGAACCTTTCACCAATAAGAAAGATCAAACTTTAGATTCAGTATTGAAATTTAAAGCGGCTGCGGACAAACCCGTATATACCTTAGATGCCGTTAATAGTGTACCGATTTATCAAAGTACCATTTCACCTGATAAAGTGACAGACCAAGCGATTGGCTGGAGTGCCGATGCCGGATTTTATTTAGATTTTGATGCCTTTGGGTTTTATCCAACGGGAGATTACACATCCATCATTGAATTTAGTGTAGAATCTGTCCCAACATCATAGGAGGAAGAGACAATGAAAAAACAGAAAAAGACCTTACTTATGTTGTTCGCTACCCTCATCCTATGTATGTTTGGAGGAAAAGTAGTTCAAGCGGAAGGAATAGCTAGTAACGGTAGTAAAGCAGGCATTACTTTGAAAGTCAAAGAAGAACCACCGACGACGAGTGAACCAGTACCTGAGCCAACGACCCCTTCGGAACCGGTAAAAGAGCTGCCAAATGTTCCAATCGAAGACAATAGCCCAAGCGGAAAAGGGATTGTGAATGGTTCAAAGCTCTTACCAAGTATGGGTGAACGCGCAAATAATGGTTGGTGGCTCGGGTTAGGCTTACTCTTGATTATCGGAGTTGCTTATCAAGTCTATCGTCGTCGAAAATAAGATTGGTTTTACCCGTCAATTATGGCGGTTATCTTACACTAAAATAAACAAGTAGAGGAGAAATTAGTTATGAAAACATCCACATTAGTTACTATGACAGGAATTATCAGTTTAACGGCGATTGCCCTAAGTGGGGTTAGTGCACAAGCAGTAACCGCGACAACAGCACAAGGCGATTCAGAAGGAACCGTGACGTTGAAGAAAACAGTTTTACCAGGAGGAAGCGCCGAAGTTGTAGATCCAGGTACAGTAAATCCAGCGCCTGTTGCACCTGTAACACCACCGGAAGTGAAACCAGAAGTTGGCGACGAGACTGCTTCAATGGTTTACTATCCAGATTTCGAATTTGGGGAACATACCTACCAGATTACGAAAGCGGCAACGTATGATGCGATTGCTCCTGTGTTTAAAGATGCGGACAATAAAGATAAAGCCATACCCAACTTTGTCCAAGTGGATAATAGTCCAGAAGCGGCGACTTGGAAAGTCAGTGTGAAAGCGACTGAGTTTACCGCAGCGGGTGCCTCTAAGAGTGTCTTACCTGGTGCTCAAATGAATCTAAACAATGTGGTCATTAATAATCAATTAGGAAATGCGGCAAAAACACCAGCGGCATCCTATACGTTAACGCCTGGAAGCAGTGTGACAGTAGGAACCTATACAAAACCTGAAAATGATCCGTATAATGCGTTAAGCATTAACTCGATTGTGTTTGGATCAACGTCTAGTACAACAACAGGAGAAAAAGATGAGAGTGGGGATACTGTGACGTATAATTCTGGCGTTCAATTAACGCTTCCATCAGGATTGTCTATTCAAAATACGACGTATACCTCTGATTTAGAGTGGACAATGGAATCAACGATTTAAACCAACGAAAACGATAGTATAGAAGAAGATCGTTCAATGAGCGGTCTTCTTCCTTCTATACTAGAGAATCTGTAGAAAAGATCGAGATAAAGAGAAATCAGTAATTGTTTAGATGGGGAGAACAAAGTTTATCTCTAAAAACAACAGAAAAGAGAGAGAGGAGGAAAATAGCAGTGAAGAAGATACACTATTTGGGGCTATTTTTTATCATTGTATTCATCGGATTCGTGTCAGGTCCTACCCAAGTGTTTGCTGGTGAATTAAACTTTACGGTCACCTCTATATTTCCAGAAAACCAACAAAACAACGCGTTAGGTTATTTTGATTTACGAATGAAACCAAACCAAAAACAATCGATTGAAGTGGAACTAACCAATACATCGGATCAAGCGATCACAGTAGACATGTATGCGACGACGGCGGTGACGAATTTGAATGGAGTTATTGAATATAAAGATTTAGAGCCTACATTGGATACCAGCTTGACTTACCCTTTCCAAACTGTCGCTGAACTACCAGAGTCGGTTGATCTAAAGGGGAACGAAACGAAGAATGTCACGATCGATCTAACGATGCCAGAAACAGAATACAATGGCATGATTCTAGGTGGTCTATACTTTAAGGAACAAGGGAAAGAAGAAGCAGAATTATCTGACCAACAAGGGATGGGCGTTCGGAATGTCTTTTCTTATGTGGTTGGGGTAAAATTGACGGAAACAGATGTGGCACTTCAACCAGATTTAAAACTGTTAGAAGCACGCGGAGGGCAAGTCAATTACCATAATGCGTTTGAAGCCCAATTACAAAATCCCGAAGCAGTAGAAATGAATGACCTAACGGTTACCGCACAAGTAATGAAACAAGGGAGTTCAACGATATTATATGAAGAAACCAGAGAAGGGCTGCGCATGGCGCCAAACTCTAATTTCTATTA
>NZ_AMDP01000058.1 GCF_028128615.1 Enterococcus sp. 5H
TACGAACTTCTTTTACCCCTGAAACCGTTGTTGGTGTTACGATCACATCAAAACTATTGGTAGCATTGTTATATGCTGTGGCTCTTGCATCTAAACCTGGTTGTGTTACGTTAAAGGTATCTGACGAGATACACTGCATTGTCCCGTTTGATAATTTCACATACGTATCTGCAAAGTATTTCCCTGAATTTTTATGATTGTTTATATTGATTGTTGTTTGATACGTTCCATTACTATTTTTAGTTGCTACATACCATTTTAAATCATTAGATGACCACACAGCTACATGTACAGTCATTGCTCCTTGATAGTTTCCTTGATTAACAGTTGTCGTTGCTTTGTATGTGGTCTCTTTTCCATTGGTGTCTTCAATGGTTGTTTTTCCTCCTAGTGACCAAGAAACATCCACCGGATTAGCAACCATGCCATTTACTAAACCATTATTGGAATACAAATAGACATGCACTGTATAGTTCCCTGTGTTGTATTGATGATCTTTAATATTCACTGTTGCTTTGTAGGTACCATCTGCTTGTCTTGTCGCTCTATACCAAATTAAATCAGAACGATCAGCCTTGCTCCATACTGGAATACGAACTTCTTTTACCCCTGAAACCGTTGTTGGTGTTACGATCACATCAAAACTATTGGTAGCATTGTTATATGCTGTGGCTCTTGCATCTAAACTTGGTTGCGTTACGTTGAAGGTATCAGATGAGGCCCCAACTTGAGTACTTTTATTCATTTTCGCATAGGTATGGACAATATATTTGCCTGCCGTAGCATGATTGGCAATATTTATACTAGCTGTCCAAGTTCCATCACCATTTCTTTTTGCAGGGTACCATACCAAATCATCCTGTCCATTCTCTTCTGACCATGTTGCAAAATATACTTCAATTGGAGAATAACCTCCGGCTTCAATGGTAGTCGTTGCTTCAAATATAGTTTCATTACCACTTTTATCCGTTATTTTTGTCGATCCTTTCACTGGAATGTCACTGGTCCAGCCACTATCCCCAGTAAATAATCCCGTATAATCCGTATTAATGTCAAAAGGATGGGCGATACCTGGGAAATAAAAATTCGATGACCACTGCCATGCACTGTAATCATTATTCCAGTTTTGAGAAGCCGTAGGCGTATAAGGATATTGAGCTACCCAAATATTTTCTTTTCCAAAAAGGCTTGTATTAAATCGTCCTCCAGCAACATCTAACCAACTTCTTGACATATAATAAGCAATTCTTGTATAGCCTAATGAATTTAACTTTGTCTTAAATGTACTTGTATTAGTATTCAAGCTGGATATATTCATTGGGGACTCTTCGATATCTGATACCATTACTGTAGTCTTTGATAGTCCCAATTCATTTGCTTTACTAGCAAAGTAAGCAGCTTCTAATTCAGCGCCAGCAGCAGAGGTATAATGACTATAATGATAAACGGAAACTGTCATACCAGCTAATTTTGCATTATCAATTTGTGATTTTGCGTATGGATTGAAGTAAGTTGTCCCTTCTGTTAACTTGACAACAACCCCAGTAATGCCATATGTCTTCATCATTTGAAATTGATTAACCGAAATAGTCTCATTGTGTGATGAAATATCAATAAAGTGAGCTGCTGGGCGATTGCTTTCCCCTGCATTGACTATATCTACTGTATTTCTTGTCATTCGACTGCCAAGTGACGGTAATGTATTCAAATCAGAACGACTACCAGTTGATGGCTCATAATAGTTATCATTTTCTTCTGATAGATTGCTATCTTCAGTTTCATTATCTGTGGATCGAGTTTGCTCCGTAGTATCAGTTGATTGATTGATTTCTGAAGTAGTAGTCTCATTAGTTTCTAAAGATGGCTCTATATTTTTTTCAACAGTCGTCTGCGGTAAGTTAAGTGAGGGTGATGTACTTTCAGATGCTTTAACACTCTCTGCTTTTACCTGAAAAACAGGAAACAAATTGCTAAATACAAGACAAGTACAAAGAGATACTGAAAGCAAAATCTTTTTTTTCATGATATTCCTCCAAAATTGGTTAATTAAATGGTTAATACAGGTCTATTTATTTTTGCCTGCATCTGACATATTTTACATTATTAGAATTAATAAATCAAATTGAACGAAAAGTATGAAACTTAATTTCTACAACTATTCCTTTCATTTCTATTATTGGTATGAACTACCATAAAAGTACATAGATTGGAATGTATAATATATATGTAGTCTGATTTGCTCTAAACATCTTTTTAGAGTAAAATCAAATTTGATACTTTAGTAGGAAGAGAGAATTTTATGAATAAAACAATAAAAAAAATATTAAACATCTTAGGAAATGTTGTTACCTTACTTGCCATTTATTTTGTCTTTAAAAAGTTATTTTCAAGTGACTTAGATTATTCTGAAATTTTTAACCAAAAGGACATCTCTATTGTCTTATTCGTTATAATTTTTTTAAGTATTATTATCATTTTAAACTGTTTTCCTTGGAAAACTTTAGTAGAAATATTTGCAAAGGAAAAAATGCCTTGGTTAGATACCGCAAAGGTTTATACAAAATCCAATTTACTAAAATATTTACCAGGCAATGTTTTTCAATATGTCGGCAGAAACCAGTTAGCTTCTAAAATGGATATTTCTCATATTCAAGTTGCAGCAGCTACTGTATTTGATGTAGCTGTCAACGTTTTAGCAGGAATGATTTTAGCATCTATCTACCTTTTGAAAAATAATTTATTATCTGATTTTTTTACTGATCTACCTATAGCACTAGTATTAGGTTTGTGTCTATTATTTATTCTTTTTATAATTTTATTATTCTATGTTTTTAGAAATAAGATCAGACCTTGGTTGAAAAAGTATCGTTACTTATTCACTAAATCAACAATCAAGGGACTATTTATTTGCTTAGCTTATTACATAGTAACCATGTTGGTTCAAAGTTTATTGTTCATTGCTGTACTTGTTTATGTAGTAGGAGTATCACTTGACTTAAACCTCTTTTTAAGTTTATTTTCTGCTTATACATTTTCTTGGTTAGTTGGTTTTGTAACCCCTGGTGCACCTGCAGGAATTGGAATTAGAGAAGCTGTAATGGCAGGGGCAACCGGTGGCTTAATTAATGAAGGGACAATTACTTTTGCAATGGTTATTTTCCGAGTCTTAACAACTTTAGCTGATGGTATAGCCTTTTTATTAGTCTTCGGTTATAGTAAATTTGTAAGAAAAAAGAAAACTCCTGATAAACGTGTCAACTAAACAATCTAGTTAATCTGGAACCAACAATTCATAAGTATATCCAGCTGACTGTAGAACTAATAATTTTATATAGATGTTTACAAAAACAATAATCCAAATACTGATCAAAACGATTAGTATCTGGATTATTTCTTGTCTATAGAGATGTTTATTTTTTTGAAAATATGATTGAGTGCATGTATTTCAGTATTCTGAAAAATCAAATGAACAAAAAAACAAGCTCTTTTTATTTATCTAGTTAAATCTCTTTTCTTTAATACGATTTTTATAAGTACTCTGTCGATTTTTTAGGAAACTAAATAATCTTTAAAATAATATAAGAAATAAATGAAGTCCCCATACAACAAAAGAAGGGTAAACACAACACAGAAAATCGAAATAGCGTTAGAAAGAATTTTATTCGCTCCATTTTCTGTAATTGATATTTTTTCATTAATACTTTCCCTAGTTTCACTTAATAGCTTAACACAAAGAAATCCTAATACTGCTATAAAACACAAATAGTATCTTGTCTGATGCGTTCCTGGATAACCATCAATATAGAATCGATCAATTGATGTTTTAAACTGCAGAAGTACAGTGAATAAAATAGATGTGTAAAATACTTTTAATAATGTCATCGTATTATCCTTCAATTTATTTTTTATGACTAAATAAATAGTAGGCAAAATTAACACTAACATTGAACCTAATTTTTCAACTGATAACCAAGAATTTTCTTTAGACAAAGATACATGGGATTCTATAGATGTCCATGTCTGGAAGAATTTAGGAAAATAATACATGATGTATTCAGAGAAATTCATATGCAGCCTTTGTTCAAAAGGTACGTAAAAAACAGATGAATAAAAATCTGGAATATCCATTGATTGCAATGCAGGTTGAAAAGTATCGAATCGTTTATAAACAAGTACAAAGTATGCAAATGTAATCAGGTACAATGGTAATGTAATAAAGAATTCTTTACAATTAATCAATTTGAAGTTTTTTTGTTTATAAATTGAGTAGGTTAAGAAAATCAACGCCGTCAATATTACTCCAATTCCTGCTGTTACTTTAGTCCACATAGTCAAATTAATTCCTAACGCAATTAATAAATACGTAATGAAATTTAAACGATTTTCAGAAAAACGCAACATACCTAAAAAGAAGATATTCACCGTAAGAAGTGTTAAGTTATCATTATTCACACCACTAAATCCATATACCAGCATTGGGATACTCGTTAAAATACTAGCATACAACAAATGATAAATTGGTTCTTTTTTTATTCTAGAATAACCAATATAAAATGCCAGAAGTAAACCAGACATACCAATAATAATGTTCATAATTAGTAGACGGCTATCTTTAACAAAATAATTTCCATCGCCTTTGCTATCTACAGCTCTAGTTAAATGAAGAATTTCATAATATAATGGTGGATGTCCTAAATAATTATAAACTGCATTATCAGGAATAAATAATGTATCCCTACCTTCTAACATACCTACTTCAATTTTATTATAATCAGGAACAAAAATATCATTTTCATCCTCTAGATATGCCAGATAAGAAATATGAGCATCCTCATCTGGTGTGCGACCAACATATTCATGATAGTAATTTATCCGGTAAACTGAATAAATAGAAAATAAAAGATACACAAATACAATAGCCCATTTAGCTGGTATATTTAATTTTTTGTAATTTAATATTACTGCCAAAAATAATACACCCAAACAAATGATTATGATCAGTGTTGTTCTTGCATTGAATCGTTCAAACATTGGTGTAAATACGATACTTTTTGCTTCATGCTCCTTGTTACTTTGCATATTGGCAACTAGATAATTTGTACTAGTACCTACCGCAAATTGCGCTGGCATCTTATTTTTCTCTTCAATACTTTTTAGAACAATTCTATAACTTTTAGCTTGAGATTTTGGCTGTTTATCAAATTTAACTTTGTAATAACCTTCACTATTTTCAATATCTTCACCATAAATAATTTGATTAGTGATCGTTTTTCCAGTATCAACATCTAATAATGAAAGATACACATCTTCTGTTGTCTCATTTTCACTAGGATATAAGAACAGATTAATGCCACTTAAGTTATCAAAGCTAGACATAAAATTTTGACTATACACTTTATCCAATTTTGTTGTTTCAACAGGATCTTCCGTAACAATACCTAAATCTTTACTATTTTCAGCATTCGTATAATTTAATGAGAGGTTTCCTAGATACAAGATTAATATCCCGGTAGCTAGAACAATTCCAGCATACTTTAAATTAGACATTTTCTTCAAAAAAAGAACTCTTGAACAATAAATAATATAAATAAACAAAACAAACGCATATAAGTAGTACTTGATAACACTTTTTTTATATATAACCTTTTCAAAATCATTTCTGAAAGAATCGGAGAAAGTTATTTTAGACTCCCCATTTAATTTTTCTACAGAAATAGTATTACCTTCAACAGAAAAGGAATTTTTATTATCTATATAGTTTGCTAATTCTTCACCACTATAATTCTTTATACTCACTTTTTTATTATCAGTACCAGAACTAATTTCAACATTCTTTATCAAAATATCTTTTGACTGAACATCGTCAATCATAAGTTCTAATTCATCCAATTTAAAGTACTGAGGATCAATAGCAAATATAGATTGGTTATTGACTACTCTTGTGGAAATTGACTCTATACCTGAATGCTTGTTTCCCATGACTAAAGAAGTCTGGCTAGTTTCAATGTTACTACTATATTGAATATTCAAATCGATATTAATCGGTAAAACATTAATAAACCTAATTAAAATGATAACTATTATACATATAGAACTTGCTATCAAAACTTTAGCATTTTTTTTAATCATCTTTGTCCCCTATTGATTATTTGTCATAATCTATTTTTTTTACTCGATATTGGATATCTTCCAAAATCTTTCTATTGGCAGAAATCAAATCTGCTTGTAGCCCAATAACAAAAGTTTGAAACCCTATTAAGAGTAGTGTGCTAGCAAGGATTAATGATTGAATATGACCAGAACCAAAACCTTGGAAAAAGAAAACCAAAAACCGAACACCGACGATGGCCCCTATAGTAAAAATAGTACCTCCTAAAATGCTAAAAAACATTAAAGGTTTGTACATCATAAATGCACGAAGTATTGTTAACATTGATTTCTTTATGTACCCAAACATACTGCTAAATAATCTTGAGGGTCTTAACTCACCATTAGTTCTTATTGGAACAGACATCATCGCAATCTTATTTCTTCCGGCCTGTACAATCGTTTCTAAGGTATATGTGTATTCATTTGCAACGTTCATTTGCATGGCAGCTTCTCTACTATACGCTCTAAAGCCACTCGGAGCATCTGGTATATCAGATTTTGAAGCTTTTCTTACAACCCAGCTACCAAATTTTTGTAATTTTTTCTTTAACGGAGAAAAATGTTCTGTTTCAGAAATAGGTCGTTCGCCTATAACAATATCCGTTTTACCTTCAATAATTGGCTGTACTAACTTTTTAATATCTGCACCGTTATACTGGTTGTCAGCATCAGTGTTAACAATAATATCTGCGCCATTTTTAAGACAAGCATCCAATCCAGCCATAAATCCTTTCGCTAGACCCTTATTTCTTTTGAAATTAACCACGTAATTGACGCCCCAATTGCGAGCAACCTCCACAGTATTATCACTACTGCCATCATTAATAATAAGAACTTCAATCTCATCGATACCATCAATCTTTTTAGGCAGATCATTTAACGCAATTTCTAATGTTTCAGCTTCATTGTAACAAGGTATCTGAATTATAAGTTTCATTGTTCCCATCCTTTATGTTTTATAATTTCATTTCATATAAAAAATATTATTATTCTATAGCTTCATGATAGCTATCCCAACTAAAATCACCAATGTACCAATGATTTCTCTAGTTCCTATCGTCTCATTTAATAGGAAGTAAGATCCTACTAAAATAGCGATGTTGATACACGCTATTGATAAGGGATAGATGTAAGATAGTTCAGACTTGCTGACTATTACTAACCATAACAAAAAACTAGCTAAATAACATAGAATACCTACTATAACAATCCAAGACATGGACAGCGAAAAAAAACCATTTTGAAGTAGCAATGTTAAGTCTTTAGACCCTAATTTAAATAAAATTAATCCCAATGAAGATAATACAACATAAATTAAAAATAAAATCATAGATTACCCTCCTTCTCTTTTTTTGACTTAATTATTGAAACTTCTTGAATCAAGTTTTTAATTTTTTCTTCTTGAACAGATACTACTATACTTTGTATTATTGAAAAAGCTAACAGATAGACAATTGCACAAAAGTATAAAAAATTGGACGTTGTTTCAAATCCAAAGAAATCGCTTAATGCTTCTGGTAATTGAGGAAATATCGAAAAAATAACCAATCCTAATGAAAGAATAAGAAGACTAGTAGAGCGTTTTAAAGTCAACTTATTTTGATTAATAGATCGGATAACAAAAATGAAAAATACAATTGCAACAATAAACATTTCGATTCGAAAGATTGTAGTCAATTTTACTTTCCCTCCTTCATGAATGCAGCAATGAGGATTGCTCCGCCAACTTCAAGCATATATTTTATAGACTTAAATGAATGGATGGAAGATTTCCCTCCCATTCTCTCTTTCATATTAACTGGAACTTCTTTCACTCGTACTTTATTTTTGATCAAATGAACAATTGTTTCTGGTTCTGGATATTCTACTGGATAGCGACTACAAAACATGCGAATAATATTTTTATTTGCAGCTCGATAACCTGAAGTAACATCATATATTTTTTCTTTTGTAACTAACCTAATTAACATTGAAATAATTTTAATTCCTACACGTCTCATAGAAGTTGTCTGAAATCCTGATGATGTGACATCAATAAAACGTGAACCAATACAGAAATCAGCTTTATTATCAATAATTGGTTGGACAATTTTAAATAAACTATTAATATCATGCTGTCCATCCCCATCAAATTGGACGGCTATATCGTACCCATATTCAAAAGCATATTTATATCCCGTTTGAACAGCTCCGCCAATTCCCAAATTTTGTATTAGATGAACAGAAGTTATATCATGATTTTTAAGAAGTTGTCCTGTCTTATCTGTAGATCCATCATTTATTACGATGTAATCTAATGTATAAGAATTTAATAACTGTTTATTTTCTAGTTTAAAATTTTTAATTGCTTCAATAGTGTCTAAAATACTGGCTTCCTCATTGTAAGCTGGGATAATCAATAGAATCTTCAAACGTACACCTCTTCTCAATTTAAATATTATAGAATGCTATTGTAAAAATCATCATACTTACAACAAAGCAGATAGATACAGAAATAAGCCAAATATTGTTTTCAACAGATAAACTTGTTTCTTCTAATTGATTTTCGATATGCGGTTCTGTAATATCATTTAGTTCAGGATCAATTTTTTGTTTGTAAAAAAAGTCCGATACATTTGTTAAAATTGGGATTAAAACAAACAAACCAATAAAGTACCTACCTTGAACACCTACAACAGTTAATTCACCAACTGGAGTCCAAGTTAAATACTGACTTAAAATAATCATTACCATAACCCCTAGAATAATCAATCCTAATCCATATTTGTTTAATGATGATAATTTTTTCTTTATATTAAAAGGAAAAAAGAGACACAATCCACCAAAATAAGCTAAATACAGAAGTCCCACATGTGCTGAAAAGTATTTCAACCAACCAAATCTAAAATTCATTTGGAATATATTTATGCTTTCCACTAAAGCCGTAATTAGTACCCGTATTGACACGAAAAGGTTATTTTTCATAAAACTCAATTGTTCACTTGGGTTAACTTGAGCTCCTCTATGGACTGGTTGTATTGTCGAATAATACAAATACCAAAGTAATGTTCCCAAAACTAAAACAGCCAATAGAGCAAGTGCCGTCATGTATGTTTTTTTATTTTTATATTTTTTAGGTTCAATAAAAATTAAAATACCGGAAAGTAAAACATAAGGTAGTTTGCATGAAATCATAACCAAGCACAAGGTAAAGAAAATGAACAATTCTTTATAGTCAATCTTCCTAGGACTAAAAAGAAAGTTAACCAAATATGCACAAGTAAGTAAAATTAAGCCGTTTGCAAACGCATCTTGACTATAAGAGGCAGATAAATAAATGGACATTGGAAACAAAGCGATTGCAGTAAACATCACTTTATAATACTTAACTTTTTTTATAGCTAAGTACGCAAGCAATGCATAGACAATCAAATTGAATATGCGTCCTAAATAAAATGTCCAATACAACCCTAACGATAAGGTCTTACCAATAATTAACCCCATAGCTTGAGGAAGATAACTAATAAATGAATAAGTTGATGTTGTAGTAATATATACTTGAGCTTGCTTTTCATTTGAAGGCTTAACAGACTTTAAATCATTTTTCCATGTCTGCTTCACGCGTTCATTCATCGATTGATAATCTTTTGATACTTCTAAATCTGCTGTTTTATCACTCATACCTAAATTTCCTTCAGCAACGTAAAATGCACGAGCTAAATGACTAGGTTCATCAGGAGTATCTAAAACAGGTGTTATAAACGTAAATGCTGTGCCTAAAATTAGGATACAGCATAAGGCACTTGTTTCTAATTTTTCCTTTACAAAAAATATCGGGACTGACGATAAGCAAAACACAAAAACTATTAATTTTTTAGGTATTGGATTAAATTGAAAAAAGAAAATTGTAGCAATTAATACGACAATTGCTAATGCGATTAAATATTTCCATCTGGCTTTTAAGAGCTCGTAGAATTGAATAGTAATATTGCTAACTACACTCATTATTTTACTCCTTTTTATCTTATTAGTTACAGTCTAACTTATTAAATATCATCACTTTAACAAAAATGTTTGTTATTTTGTACAAAACAGGCGAAAAATTTATTAAATGATTAACTAAAAACATCTACTAAAACCAACACATTCTTTGAAATTCTACCACTTATACTACGTTATTTCAAGTAGCACGAGAAATAGTCTAACGACTAAAGTCGTTAGACTAAACTCATTAATCCCTTTTAAAAATATCTCTAGTATAAACTTTTTCTTCAACATCAAATAATGAATCTTCCATTCGATTCATTACGATCACATCAGAAAGCTGCTTAAACTTATCTAAATCACGTTCTACTCTTGAATTATAAAACGCGTCATCTTTTAATGTTGGCTCATAAACGATCACTTCAATACCTTTGGCTTTTAATCGCTTCATAATACCTTGAATAGACGAATATCTAAAATTATCTGAATTTGATTTCATTGTTAAACGATAGATTCCTACAACTTTAGGATTTCTAGCTAAGATTTGATCAGCTACAAAATCTTTTCTAGTCCTATTCGCATCAACAATCGCGCTGATAATATTGTTAGGTACTTTATCATAGTTAGCCAACAACTGTTTTGTATCTTTTGGTAAACAATAGCCACCATAACCAAAAGAAGGATTATTGTAATGCGAACCAATTCTTGGATCTAAGCCAACGCCTTCTATTATTTGTTTCGCATTTAGACCTCTTGCTTCAGCATACGTATCTAATTCATTAAAGTAAGCAACTCTAAGCGCTAAATACGTATTAGAAAACAGTTTAATTGCTTCAGCTTCCGTTGCATGTGTTAATAATACTTCTGAATTCTTATCCATAGTATTTTCAAAAAATAGATTGGCGATTTTTTGCCCGCGATCAGAACATTCGCCTACAATAATTCTAGATGGGTACAGATTATCATATAGAGCTCTTCCCTCACGCAAAAATTCAGGTGAGAAAATAATATTTTCAGTTTGAAATTTCTTTCTGATACTATCGGTATATCCAACAGGTACTGTAGATTTAATAATAAAAACAGCATCTTTTCTAATTGATAATGCTCGTTCAATCACATTCTCAACTGTAGATGTATCAAAATAATTTCTATCTTCATTATAATCAGTTGGTGTTGCAACAATTAAATAATCACCAAATTTTACTGCTTCTTCAAAGTTTTTTGTAAACGTTAAATTTAAATCTTCACGAGCTAAAAATTCATGAATTTCCTTATCTTCAAGAGGTGAAACCCCATTATTTAATAAATCAATTTTTTCATCAACAATATCATAAGCCATTACTTGTTCATTTTGGCTTAATAACATTGCGTTAGCAAGGCCTACATAACCCAAACCAAACACTGAAATTTTATTCATTATTTATTTCCTCCAATCAATATAAGCATCACTTTAACTTAATAATTATAACTTACATATTATTAAAATAAAAGGCAATATTTTAAGCATATTAGGTGTTAAATACAATAAATCTATGTACAATGACATCTGTAGTCTTCACTTCTAAAACAGAAGCTGCTAATACCTCATACATAATTATGCGTTTCAGAATCCTTTTAAGGTATAGTATGCAGCTACTATTTTATAGTTCTAATTGAAAAAATATTTTTTCTTTAATATTACTACTTCAACATACTTGCCAAAGCTTCTTGCCAAGTTGGAATTTCAAACCCTAATGTTGTTGTTTTAGTAAGATCCATCACAGAATATTTAGGACGAATTGCTTTTTGCGGAAATTTACTTGAGTCTACAGGTAGTACTTCAACTTCTGTATCTTTTAAAATCTCTTTGGCAAATTCGTACCAGCTGCAGCTATTTTCATTTGACAAATGATAGATTCCATAAGGTGCTTTTTCTTTTATCACAAACACCATAAACTCAGCTAAGGTTCTGGTCCAAGTTGGGCGTCCAAATTGATCATCTACAACCGTAAGCTGGTCGCGTGTCTCAGCTAATTTTTGCATAGTAAAGACAAAGTTGTGCCCATATTGACCAAATACCCATGAAGTACGAATAATGTAATATTTTTCCAAAGTGTCTTGAACAATTTGTTCACCTAGTAATTTAGTACGACCGTATTCATTTTGAGGATTCGTTTGGTCGTCTGTTTTGTACATAGCATCTTTTTTAGTTCCGTCAAAAACGTAATCTGTACTAATATAAACTAAAGTTGCGTCCACAGCTTTTGCAGCAACAGCTACATTTCTTGTACCGTCAACATTAATTTTTTCATCTAGCTCTTTACCTTCATCCTCTGCTTTATCCACAGCTGTGTATGCTGCACAGTGATAAATTAGCTCAGGTTTTAAATCTGTGATAAACGCCATCGTTTTCTCTGCATCAGTGATGTCCATTTCATTAGAGTCAGTAGAAATATATTCTAATCCTTGTTCATCTAAAAAATGACGTAACTCGGTTCCTAATTGCCCATTACCGCCAGTTAAAAGTATCATTCTTATTTCCTCCTTCAATTCAAGAAAAATTCATAGTATTATTTTTTCCATAAATATCTAAAAAGTTTAAGTCGTTTTCGTATTTAGAGCGTGGAACAAAACGAAAAGACAGTTTTGTTCCACGCTCAACAAGTTACTATTTTAATCTTAATCGGTTAAAATCAGCAGCATAATGTTTCAGCAAAACATCGCTTGTTATTGACCGTTTTTTGCATAGTTGGCTTCAACAGCTTCTTTATCAGCTTTCCACCAATTTTCATTTTCAGTATACCATTGAATTGTATCAGCTAAGCCATCACGGAAATTAGTAAATTCTGGCGTCCAGCCTAATTCATCGCGTAGCTTTGTTGAATCAATAGCATAACGTAAGTCATGTCCAGCACGGTCGTTTACATGTTCGTAAGCATCTTTTGGCTGTCCCATCAATTCTAAAATTAATTCAATTACTGTTTTATTATCTTCTTCTCCGTCAGCACCAATTAGGTAAGTCTCACCAAGACGGCCTTTTGTTAAAATAGCCCATACAGCTGAAGAATGATCGTTTGTGTGAATCCAATCCCGTACATTTTTACCAGCACCGTATAATTTAGGTGTAATCCCGCTTAAAACGTTAGTGATTTGGCGCGGAATGAATTTTTCAATATGTTGATACGGTCCATAGTTATTTGAACAGTTAGAAATAGTCGCTTTCAGTCCAAATGAACGGCCCCAAGCTTTTACTAACAAGTCAGAACCCGCTTTTGTAGAAGAATAAGGACTTGAAGGATTATAAGGCGTTTCAGCCGTAAATTTCTCCCCTTCACCTTCACCATGACCAGGTAAATCTTCACGTAGTGGTAAGTCTCCATATACTTCATCTGTAGAAACATGATGATAACGTACATCGTGTTTGCGACAAGCTTCAATCAAAGTATACGTACCAATAATGTTTGTTTGGACGAATGGGAACGGATCATTTAATGAGTTATCATTATGAGACTCAGCTGCATAATGAACGACTGCATCTGTTTCTTTGACTAAACGATTTACTAACTCAGCGTCAGCTATATCGCCGATCACTAATTCTACACGATCTTTCGGTAATCCCTCAAGATTTTTTTCATTTCCCGCATAAGTTAGTTTGTCTAAAACAGTTACATGAACTTCTGGATGGTTGTTCACTACATAATGAACAAAGTTTGATCCGATGAAGCCAGCTCCACCAGTAACAATGATGTTTTTCATCTTTAAGATCTCTCCTATTTTTTAGATTTCACCATAAACGAATGGATTTTCTGCTTCAAATTCTTTTAGTGTTGGGTGATTTTTATCTTTTTCAGAAGTAATTGCTTTTTGTATATCAATCGGCCAATCAATAGATAAACCTGGATCATCAAAAGCAATTCCGCCATCAGCTGGCGCGCTATAATAATTATCGCACTTGTACATAAAATTCACATTTGGCGTTAATGTTACAAAACCATGCGCATAGCCTTTAGGTACTAATAATTGGCGATGATTATGTTCAGATAAAATATAGCCTTCCCATTGTCCATAAGTTGGGCTGCCTTTACGGATATCTACAATAACATCCAGAACTGCTCCAGTTACAACACGGATTAATTTTGTTTGCGCTGCTTCACCTTTTTGAAAGTGTAGACCGCGCAACACGCCTGCTTCACTTGAAAGTGAATGGTTATCTTGAACAAAATCAAAATTCAACCCATGTTGGGCAAACTTTTCTTTCGAATAACTTTCAGTGAAAAAACCACGATGGTCGCCAAAAATGTCCATCTCAATGATTTTAACATCTTGCAGCTTTGTATCGATTACTTTCATCTACTATTCGCTCCTACTCTGCTTCTGCTAAACGTAATAAATATTGACCGTAGCCATTTTTTTTCAATGGTTGTGCCAGTTCAACTAATTGCTCTTTGGTAATATAGCCCATGCGAAAAGCTATCTCTTCTAAACACGCTACTTTTAAATTTTGACGTTTTTCAATTGTCTCAATAAAAGTTGACGCTTCTAAAAGTGACTCATGAGTACCAGTATCCAGCCAAGCAAATCCACGTCCCATTAGCTCTACTGATAGTTTATTTTTTTCAAGATAAACTTTATTTACATCTGTAATTTCTAATTCTCCACGATCAGATGGTTTAATATTTTTAGCAATTTCAACGACCTCGTTGTCGTAAAAATAAAGACCGGTCACCGCATAGTTTGATTTTGGATTTTCAGGTTTTTCTTCAATAGAAAGTGCCTGCATATTTGCGTCAAATTCAACAACACCAAATCTTTCAGGATCATTTACATGGTAGCCAAAAACCGTTGCTCCTTGATCTTTAGCAGCAGCGCGCTGAAGCATATTTGATAAGCCTCCGCCATAGTAAATATTATCTCCTAAAACCAGACAAACACTGTCTTGACCAATAAATTCTTCACCAATAATAAACGCTTGTGCCAATCCATCAGGACTTTCTTGAACTGCATATTCAATGTGAATACCTAAATCCTTACCATCACCAAACAAACTTTCAAAACGTGGTGTATCATCCGGTGTAGAAATAATTAAAATTTCCGTAATCCCAGCTAACATCAAAGTAGACATTGGGTAATAAATCATTGGTTTGTCATAGATAGGCATTAACTGCTTGGAAGTCGCCTTCGTTAATGGATATAATCTAGTTCCACTTCCGCCAGCTAAAATAATTCCTTTCATGAAAAAACTCCTTCATCATCATTTATTTTTATATTCTTAAAATTTCATCACTAAACACTATTATTGCATTATTAGCAATGGTTGTCTTTCATTTTAAGATTATTTTACACAATTGTAAAGTAACAGTTTAAAAAAGCCGAATGAATAGTGCCTTTATAAGCACCAAACGCCATTTCAACTGTTGAATAAAACTAGCTTTCGATTGAATTTCACTTGTATTATTATTATGTCTACGATATAGCGTAAGCTTTTGCGGTATCAATGCGCTTTTTTTCTCATAAGCAGCAATCAACCCTATCCACATGTCATGCATTGGTACATTATTAGGGATTGGTATAACTTTTGCTTTTAGCTCTTTACGAAAAGCCATTCCCGCTCCAATATATTTATTTTTTACTATATTTTGTATAAAACCGACTTTTACTTTCCGATAGTCAAAATAAGAAGCTTCAATTTCTTCTAATTGCTCATCCACTATAATTAAATCACTAATTACCAAATCAATTTTCGGATGAGAACCAAAGTAATCAAGTGTTACTTCAACCTTTTCAGCCAGCCAGACATCATCTTGATCGGCTAAAAAAATAAAATCTCCCTGGCTTTTTGTTATTGCAAATTCAAAATTGGCAATAACACCTTTACCAGGTCCTTTATACAGCTTAATTCGAGAGTCGTTTTTAGCATATTCTTTAATGAGACTAATTGTTTCATCTGTTGACCCATCATCAGATATTATCACTTCATCATCATTTTTTATCTGAACTAGTATACTGTCAAGCTGCTCTTTTAAATATTTTTCTCCATTATATGTAGCAATACAAACTGATATCATCTACTTCCCTCTCATTAGTGAAACATATTCAGAAAATGTACGTTGCCAAATTTTTCGATTTCTAACACAAAAAAATTGTTTTATTGTTCTTAGTAACAGCTGCTTTTTATGGCTGTTAAGCTTACTTTGGTCGTATTTAGTATAAAACAAAGTCTCAGCATGTATAATAGAATCATATCTTTTATCACTTACTTTTCGATAATCTAGTACCGAAAGATCATGGTTTAATTCGAAATTTAGAACTTCAATTTTTTTATGTTGTCGATGAAGTTCCCAAAAAAGCCAGTGATCCAAGAAATCTAATGGGAAATCCGTATTAAATGAACCTATATAAGTTATCGTTTGTTTTGGCAATACTGTACCCGAGTTGATAGCCATCACACTATCTAGATACGTACCGGCAACAGGATACTCAGATTGACGATTAATATATTTTTTTGAAAAAACAGGTGAGATTTGTCGGTCATGCGATTTGATAAGCGGTACATAAGCTCCAATTCCTTTTGCTATTTCTAATTGAAATAATGCTTGAAAATAAGCTTCTTCCAGTAAGGTATCTTGGTCAAGTAACAATAATAGCTCACCTTTAACATCTTTAAGATACTGAATAGCAGCATTATAAGCTTTTGCTAAACCTGGGTTTGTCTTATCATGAACATAAGTAACATTCATTTGATTAAACAGTTCATTTGTTTGTGCTTTTTCACTGTTATCATAAACAAATAAAAACATTTCCTTTTTACTTGAAAGGTACTTTTTTAATAATGCATAACTGGGTGTTTGTGAAAATTCAGTCTGATACAAAACAACTGTCACGACCAATTTATTTTCCACTAAAAAAACCTCCAGCCCCATTTATTGAAAAATTTGCCCATCGATTGCAAAAAGATCTTAAACAGTTTTTTATTTTTATGTGCGCCTTTTTCATACAAATGAGTGACCGTTTCAAAAGGAGTATACAATATTTTATAACCTGCCTTGCCAAAACTTAAACAAAGATCATTATCTTCAAAATACATGAAAAAACGCTCATCAAATCCGCCAATTTTTTTAAATTTATCCGTATCAACTAGCATTAAACAACCTGAACCCATCTTTATATGCGTCGTTCTATCTTCAGGTAAATCTCTACATTCATAATAGCTTAAACGTTTATCAAATATTTTCTTAACAAATTGAAACGGGACAAATCTCAACATATAATCAAAAACATCCAGCTTCTGGCGAACTAAATATTGTGTAGTTCCATCTTCATTTAACACCTTTGGGCAAACTGCAGCTAATTGTTCATCTTCTGTAATTCGATTAACTAACCGATCTAATGTCGCTTTTTTAACTAACACATCTGGATTAAAAATCACACCATATTGTGCAGATGTACTTTTCAAAATTTGATTATGACCAAAGCCAAAACCTTTATTTTCATCCGATTTATGTATTGAAATGAATGAACCATAGCTTTCTAACTTCTCTATATAGCTTGGTTCTGATGCATTATCAAAAAGATGTATATCGTAATTAGATTCTAAGCCTAATTCCGTTTTTAAATTATCTAGCACATCAAAAATATGACGGCTATTGTGAGTAACAATAGAAATCGTTAGTCTATCATTCATTCCTTTACACCTCATTTTGAATAAGCGAATTGAACCACTTGAACAATTCTTTAAAATAAAACAAATTTATATTTTCTTATTCCTTACTTCTTCTTTTTCGAATGTTTCCCTAAACGTTTTTGTAGCTGTTGCTGACGGAACTCTCGATTACCAAACATACGCAATATATACATTAGCGGTTGGTGATTTTCCCCAACCAATCCAATCATTTCAATAAACAATTCTAAGCCTATCGCGCTAAAAACAATTAATAAAATCGATGCCACATTGCTCGCATAGCTAAAGAGTAATGCAACAAATGAAAAAACTAAAGCCAATCCATAGATCGTCATTACCGCACCTTTGTGTGTAAAACCTAATGATAAAAGACGATGGTGCAAATGCATTTTATCTGCTGATGAAATTGGACGTTTATTCATCAATCGGCGAATAATAGCATAAACCGTATCGGTAATTGGTACACCTAGAATAATCATCGGCGTAATGACTGTAATAAACGTGGCATTTTTCAATCCTTGTAACGACATTACTGCGATCATAAAACCTAGAAATAAGGCACCTGTATCACCTAGAAATATTTTTGCCGGATAAAAATTATAAGGGAAAAAACCTGCGATACTTGCTACTAGTATAAAAATTACAATCGGGATAAAGACTGTTTTAGAATGTAGAAAAAAATAACCAATCACGCCAATGGTTGTCAGACTAATAATTGACACACCTGATGCCAACCCATCTAAGCCATCTATCAAATTAATTGCATTAGTGATCGCTAAAATCCAAAATAATGTTAGCGGCAAACTAAACCAACGTAAATCAATTTGACCAAAAAAAGGCAGCGTCACAACATCAATTCGAATATCAGCTACAAAATAAATAACCAGTGCACCTAATAAAATTCCTATTGTTTTTTTCTTAGGAGATAATTCATAAATGTCATCAATCAGACCTGTAATTACAACAATTCCTGACGCTAAAATAATTGGCAAAATATACGAGGTTGGAATAATTGATTGAAACAAAACTAAGCTCGAAAATGCAAATACAGAATAAATACTTAAACCACCTGCAGTGGGCATAATTTTTGTATTTACTCGTCTTTCTCCCGGTGAATCATATGCACCCATTCTAAAAGCCAATATTTTAATTATCGGCGTCAAGATCAATGATAAAATAAACGTCAAAAATAGACGAATAAAAATTTCATAAATAAACATCGACATAAAGGAACCTACTTTCTTAATGTACATCGTATATTATACCGAATCATTCCATATTTACAAGTTGGAACAGGTGTTTCCACTCGCTGGTAAAACAGGTTGGTTCATTTATTTTAGACACGATTTTTTGTCTATTTGATGAATTTTCCTTTTATTTTATCTACTAATCGATTAAGCAGACCATAGCGATGCTGGATTTTTTCGTTTGAAACATATTCTTTAACCACTGCATTTATAATTCCGCCTAAAATAATAATCGTCGCAGCAAAATTCAGCCATAGCATCAATACGATAAAACTTCCGATAATTTGATAACTGGAAATTTTGGAACCGAAAAGATTGATATACAATCCAAAAACTTGTGATAACAGCATCCAGCCGATTGTCGAAAATACAGCTCCAGGAAAAATTGATCGGAATGATAATCTTGCATTTGGAACAACTCGATAAATCAAACTCATAATAACCAGTAAGACTAAAGACGTTAACGGCCACTTTAATGTCTGAAATGTATCAATAAAATCTGTTGAAAAATGAAAAATAGGTTGTAATATATCTAAAATGGTCTTACCTAAACCTAAAACACCTACAACTCCAACAACCGCAGTCAATAATAACAAAATTACAAACAAAGACATAATACGGACAATAATGAAATTACTGCGTTGTTCCACACCAAAAGCTTTGTTCATTGCTGTTTGCATTGCATTAATACTTTGACTAGCACTCCACAAAGCGGCTAAAGCTGAAATAGACAGCAAACTACCTGAGCGTTGGGTTAACAAAGATTTAATAGCAGGTTCTAAGTCATTAAAAATTGCTTCTGGAATCACTTCTGCAATGTAAGGCAGCACTGTATTGGAGTCTATATGTAAATAAGGTAGGATATTTCCCACCGCAATCAGTAGAGGAAATAGGGACAGAAGTAAATAATAAGCTACGACAACAGATGTGTTTCCTATATCAGAATCTATCATTCTGCGCTGTGTAGTTTCAATAAAACGCATTAACTTTTCATTGTTTTTTACTTTGTCCACTAATTTCATAAGATTCTCCTCTAACGTATCATTCACTGATTAATATGTTAATTCTTCTCCTTGAGAAGTTAAAATTCTTGGGCCATCTTTCGTAATTGCTAATGTATGTTCAAATTGGCAGCTAATTCCACCATCTAGCGTATACGCAGTCCAACCATTAGGGTCCATTTTCATACGCCATGTTCCAGTATTAACCATTGGCTCAATTGTAATAACCATACCTTCTTTTAAGCGTAACCCTTTACCAGCTTCACCATAATGAGGAATCACCGGGCTCTCATGAATGGTTGGTCCGACTCCATGTCCAACAAAATCTCTCACGACAGATAAATTTTCACTTTCTACATACGTTTGGATGGCATGACCAATATCACCGATACGATTGCCAACCTGCGCTTGTTCAATCCCTAGATAGAGTGCTTTTCTAGTAACTTCCATTAAATGGTCCAATTCTGGTGTTGAGTTGCCGACAACGTAAGCCCAGCAAGAATCAGATACAGCACCTTTTAAATCAATACACATATCTACTTTGATTAAATCACCATCTTTTAATAGTTTTTTTCTAGGAAATCCATGACAGATTTCATCATTAATACTACAACAAGTTGCATACTCATATCCTTCAAAGCCAATTTGTGCAGCAACGCCGCCATGGCTTTCAATAAAATCTCTTACAAATACTTCAATATCCCAGCTAGTAACACCTGGTTTAATAAACGAACGCAAGTGGCGATGAACATCTGCCAATAGTTCGCCGGATTCATCCATCATTTCAATTTCTCTTGGTGATTTTAAGGTAATCATTAATTATCGTCTCCTAATCTTTATATAAGAGTATTTTATCATAATTTGTGAAAATTTCACTGAAAAGTAGTTGTATAAAATATATTTCATCATTTTTTTATCATAATTGCGCTAATTATCGGGTTTAAGCTTCTTTTTGTAATTTACATGACCTTCGTTCTTCTGATATAATCAGGATTGTATTATTTGAAGGAGGAAATCTAATGACTTTAGCTAAAATTGTTTATGCAAGCATGACTGGAAATACAGAAGAAATTGCGGATATCGTCGCTGAAGCTTTTGAAAATTTAGATATTGAAGTTGAAATCAATGAGTGCACTCAAGTTGATCCAGAAGACTTTGAAGATGCTGATATTTGTGTTATCGCAACGTACACATATGGTGATGGTGAATTACCTGATGAAATCGTTGACTTTTATGAAGAATTACAAGAAATTAATCTATCTGGAAAAACATATGGTGTTTGCGGTTCAGGCGACACGTTTTATGATGAGTTTTGTAAATCAGTTGATGATTTCGATGCTGTCTTTACAAAAATCGGTGCTATTAAAGGCGCTGACAGTGTAAAAGTTGACTTAGCAGCTGAAGAAGAAGATATTCAAAATCTTGAAGCTTTTGCCAAAAAATTAGCTGAAGCAGTAAAATAAAAAAATAGGTTGGACAAAACATTTCGTCGTTTTGTCCAACCTTTTAATTTGTTTGTTTAATTATCAATATCGATTGGTTCATCTCGTTCTAAAATTTGTTCGATAGCATCTTTCATCAAACGTTCAATTTGTTCATCATTTGGATGAATAATCCCAGAAGTCATCAATGCAGCAATTCCTGTCGCAACGATCCAAGTTCCCATATGCAAAGAGTTAATTTCTGTATCATCTAATTTTTCATACTCTGAATCTTTTTTTACTGCATTTGAAAAATAAGTGTATGAAAACTCTTGCATTCTTTTCCCGCCGCCATATTCTTCTAAATACAAAGCACGATATAGCTTACTTTCATTTTTAGCAAAGTGGATATAATTTAACGCTAAGTCCACAATTGTATTACCCGTATGAATTACTGGAAATACTTCATTCGCTAAATATTGATGAATTTTTTCAAACAACTCTTCCTTTAAGTCGTCCATATTTTTGAATTCTAAATAAATAGGTTGCGTTGAACATTTCATTTTGTTCGCAATGTTTCGCGCAGTGAATTTAGAAAAGCCTTCGGTGGCCACTACTTCGTATGCAGCATTTAAAATCTGATCTTTAGTAATCGTTTTTTTTCTTGCCATAATCTTTCAATCTCCTCTACCTATCCTTTACAACGCTTCCATATAATACTACAGTTATTGTAACACGATTTGATTATTCTGCAAAATACTAGTCCTCTAAATTTTATTATTTTAATGATTTGATTAGATAGGTCTTTTTTAGGCTTTTTTCTTGAATTAAATAATGTTTTCACCTTGCTGGATTGTTTGAGTTCATAGCTTTTCCGTGTTATGATATGAACGATTATCTATACAAAAATTTAGGAGGCTTACCCAATGACATTACCAAATTTTAATGAAACTTTGAAAAAATACGCACAGCTCATTGCTGAAACAGGTGTAAATGTTCAAAAAGGCCACAGTATTGTTTTGCAAATTAGCGTTGATCAAGCACCATTGGCTCGATTAATTACTGAAGAAGCCTATAAATTAGGTGCTGCTGAAGTTATTGTTCAATGGAATGACGATTTCATTCAACGTGAATTTCTGCAACATGCTTCTGAAGATCATTTACAAAACATTCCACAATATAAAATAGATCAGACAAATGACTGGGTGGAAAAAGGTGCTAGCCGAATTAGTGTAGTATCTGCTAATCCTGATGCGCTTGCTGGTGTAGATGCTGATCGTGTAGCACTTTTTCAATCAGCGACTGGTAAAGCTTTAGTCAATCTTAGAAAAGCAACCCAAGCGAATAAAGTCAGCTGGACTGTTGTTGCAGCTGCTGGAAAAGACTGGGCAGCTAAAGTATTTCCTGAGCTAAAAGACAGTGACAAACAAGTCGATGCACTTTGGGATGAAATCTTTAAAACTACCCGTGTTTACGAAGCTGATCCTGTAGAAGCTTGGGCTGCTCACGACAAAAAATTAGCTTCAAAAGCTGACGAATTAAACAAAGAACAATTCAGTGCTTTACATTACACAGCTCCAGGAACTGATTTAACGATTGGTCTTCCTAAAAACCATTTGTGGGAAGGTGCTGGAAGTGACAATGTACGTGGGGAAAAATTCATGGCGAATATGCCAACCGAAGAAGTCTTTACTGCACCAGATAATCGTCGAGTAGACGGTTATGTTTCAAGCACTAAGCCATTAAGTTACGCTGGTACTACGATTACTGGGATGAAGTTCACTTTTAAAGATGGAAAAGTGATTGATTTTTCAGCAGAACAAGGCGAAGAAGTTTTAGGAAAACTCTTAGAAACTGATGAAGGGGCTCGTCATTTAGGCGAAGTCGCACTCGTTCCAGATCCATCGCCAATTTCTCAATCAGGAATCACTTTTTACAATACTTTATTCGATGAAAATGCCTCTAATCATTTAGCTTTTGGTTCAGCGTATGCCTTTAACTTACAAGGTGGTACAGAAATGACAGAAGCAGAATTAAAAGAAGCTGGCTTAAATCGTAGTCAAACGCATGTTGATTTCATGATTGGCTCAGATAAAATGGATATTGACGGAATTAAAGAAGACGGGACGCGTGTTCCTATCTTCCGTAATGGTGATTGGGCTTAATGTAAAGATAAAGAAAACATCTTTTAATCTAGTTATCGACGTTTTCATATTTTTTGGCACATAGTCGGCACAAATCAAAAAAACACCACTGAAATCAACCTTTCAATGGTGTTTTTTACGTTCCCGACTGGAATCGAACCAGCGACCTATCGCTTAGGAGGCGATTGCTCTATCCTACTGAGCTACGAGAACATTCCTTATTTATTTTAGAAGTCTTTACCAATAGTGTCAATGATAAATAGCAAGAAAAAACTATGGAACAAAATTATTTTCCAATTTTGTTCCATAGTAAACTGAAAATCTAAAAAAAATGCTCATCTAATCTACTGCTGATTTACTTTTTTTGGCTCTTTTTCCCTTTTAGCATTTTTACCAAATAAAGTCCACCGACGACAATCGCTAAAGTTTTCCCGATTTTTCCATTTCTAGCAACTTTTTCTTCTTTTGTTTTACTCATGTTCGTTCCCGCCTTTCATTGGTATTAAACACACTCATATCATACTCTTATTATATGAAGAATTGTTTTGTTCCACCAATCATCTGCTTGTAGACTAGAAAATCTTATGTTTTTCATTGAAAACTGTCTGAAGTTTTTTTGTATTCCTCTTAAAAGTAATCTGCTAAAACTGGTACACCTTTTACCAAACGCTCATCTAATGCCTTGATAAGCGTTTCATTGGCACTTATTTTTTCATAAAATCTTAATTCAGCTAAGGAACGGTATCCCATAAATGCTTGAGTAAATGTTTGAATATCACCTGAAATCGTATTCTCATTTAAGACATCTTGCGGCAAAGAATCGATTTTTAGCAACGTACCTTTACCTTGATTGTTAATACTTAGTTTCCATAGACCATTATTCCATGAAGCATATCGGTCCTCAATTTCTAGATAGTAGGACTCATTTGCACCAGTTGCAAAAGGATATTTTTCTAAAAAGCTTTCCAAATCAACAATTCTTCCCATCATATATGGAGAAATTTCCATTTTCACTAGAGGCGCAGGCAATAAATAACTTAGTGTTTGCCCATCAAATCCTGTTTCAAAGTGAAACTCTTGTGAAGATCCATTATGCGACCCTACAAAGCGTAAAATTGATTTGAATGCTTGATTAGTCAAATAGCCCCATTCTTTTATGGTAAAACGAGCTGCACTTGATTGATAAATTAAATAGCCTTCTATTTCACCTTGTTCATTTATATATATTGCAAATTGATTTGTTTGATCTAAGCCAAATGTATATTCCAGCCACCAGTTTTCTCTCGTTAATGCCCCACGCTGATTTCTTTCTGTTTTTTGATAGATTTCTTGAATGGTGTTTTGCGCTACTTCAAAAGGGACTCGCTTCATTTGACCAGGTGTCGCCTTAATATTTGGCCAGTCAGCAGCTTTGATGGTATATGTGATCTGCTCAAAAAGTTGTTCAAACCCATATTTTCTATAGAATGGATAAGAAAATGGTGCTAGATAAGCAAGCTCAATTTTATTTTCAGCTAAATCAGTTAAGAGCTGTTTCATTATCGCTGACACACCGCCTTGTCCTCGATATTCAGGATAAGAAGATACACAACCGATTCCGGCCATTTGATAGTTTACTTTATGGAAATTCACTGTAAAAGGTGTTGAAATAACTTGGCTTGCTAAAATATTATCCGAAAAATAGCCATAATTCCAAGAATGTTGGACAATCTTTTGAAATCTTTCTTTCCGCTCGTCTGTCGTTTCTGCGTTAAAAGCATATGCAGCTAATTGGAACATTTCATCTAGATGCTCTTCATTCATTCTCTTGATTTCATTCATCATGCTCTCACTCCTTCATTTAACAAGGATAACGCAAAAGAGTGATATTTAAAATATTTTGGGATTAGTTCTTAATAATTTTTCTTCATGATATTTTTAAATATGTAAAATATATTGATGTAGTAGACAACAAAAGAGTGCCCTCAGACACTCTTAGTAGGATTCTTCGATCATTTGCAGCATCTTATTAAATTGGCGCCTTTTAAAATACATCAAAATTGTCCCTAAAACTGCATCATTAATTTTTTGTAAAAATCCAAATGATTCCATTTTTTCTTCATAGTGAATTTCGCAAGATTTTTCATCAATTGGAACAATTTCGTAGGAAACTGCAAAATCATTTTTAGTGGTTGATGTTCTAAAATGGTATGATGTGTTATCAATAATTTTTTCGACTTTTATTTTTGCTTTACTATTTTTAGAAAATGATTTTACATATTCAAAATTATTTAATTGTTTTTTCGTTAAACTTTTCCCTGTATGTTTGCGAATATCAAAAAGAACAGAATCAATCACTTTTTCATAGAAGTAAGGCGCAGGGATGTTTAATTTTTTAGTAATCTCCATTATTTGCTCACCTCATTGTTTTGTTTCTTTTCTTTAGTTTCTTCAATTTTTTTCCCTTTGAAAAAGAAATAACCACCCACAACTATCAAGAAAATTCCTGTCGTCATGCTTAACAAATCATATTGCATTGAAGCTGGATTCAACGTATATAAAACAATTAAAAATCCAATACTACATACAAATAAGCCATTTCTTACCATTTTACATCCATCCAATCTTTTTTTAGACTGCTAATATTTGAAGGTATAAAACACTGCCCCAAGTTTGGGCTTTGATTTCATCTTTTGCTTTTTTAGCTGCGGCTTCCGGATCTCCTGTTACTTCAAAAAATAATTTAATTCCTTGTTTTTTAGTAAATGTATACGTAAAATCGCCACCGTCATAATTTTCTAATAAGTTCTTGATTTCTTCTTGTTGCATTGCACTAGCAATAGTAATCATTTTTCATCTCTCCTTAATCGTTTAAGCAGTTGCTTTCACTTCAATTAAAGCGAAAGCAACGTGCTCGTTATTTTCTATTATTCAATATCCGTTGGTTCCATTCGATTTGCTGCAATAACAAATGGTGTCCAAATTAAGAAGGTTACCACCATACACACAAGTGTCACAATCGGTGCACGCCAGTCTGCCCCTGTAGCTAAGAATGACAATAATAATGGCGGTACTACCCAAGTTACTTGTTGTGAAACTGGTGCTACTAATCCGAAGTATGTTGCTAACCAACCAATAGTAGTTGCCACAACAGGCGCTACTAAGAATGGAATGAACATGATTGCATTTAATACAATTGGTAAACCAAACATAATTGGTTCATTGATGTTGAAAATACCAGGTCCTAATGACAATTTACCAACAGTTAGATAATCTGCACGTTTAGAGAATAGTAAGATTGCAACGATCAAGACGATTGTCCCGCCTGATCCGCCAAACCATGCAAAGGCATCAAATGAACCACGTACCCACATGTAAGCTTTGCCATCGTCAATTGCTTTCAAGACAGCTGGAGTACCAGTTAAACCATCGTATCCTTTTTGGAAAATATCAATATTGATTAGTTGTGCTTGTCCCCAAATACCTTCTAAAACAGGTGCCAATACGTTTGGACCATGAATCCCGAAGAACCAGAAGATTTGAACAAAAATTGTTACGATCAAAACTGCACCTAACCCTTGAGATAATCCCAAGAATGGTTCTGCAATATATTTTTGGACAAGATCAATAATCAATTGTCCACCTGTTAATTTACCTACTACAAAGTTAATAATAGCAATAACATATAGCGCAATCGTTGCCGGTAAGATCGCAGCGAAAGCTTTTGATACTGCTGGCGGAACTGAATCAGGCATTTTGATTGTAATATTCGCCAACATTAATTTACAGAAAATGATAACTGAAATGGCTCCCATAATCATAACAGTAAAGTATGCGTTTCCATTTAAGTGATCTAATTTAAGCCATCCCCAGCCGCCTGCTGTTAAGCCAGTTGCTGTTGCTGACCAACCACTGTCTGCAGTACCTGCATTGATTGTGTTCATTAATTCTTTTGGAACAGCTGTTTCTAAAGTATTAGAATAAGAAAAGGCAATTCCTTGAATCAAAGTCGCTAAACCAACGATACCACCGGCTAAATCGTTTACTTTGTACGCTCTTGCTAAGTTATACCCCCAAGAAAAGGCGAAAATCAAACCTGCAATTGCCAACGTACCGTTCCAAACAAACCCGTTGATCCCAATGATAACATTAATAACTGCAAAGATTCCTTTGTCAGCAGCAAGATTTGCTGCATAGTCAGAAAAGAACTGCTGCGGTAAATCACGAATGATCGCATTGATCATTACGGCAATTGACCCTGCCATTGTTGCTGGCATCGTTCCGATAAAAGCATCACGCAATGCAACTAAATGTTTCTGCGCACCAATTTTACCGGCCACTGGCAGAATGTACTTCTCCATCCAGGCTGTTAATCCATCCATTGTATATTCCTCCTATAAATACTATTTATCTAAAAAGCGCTTACACTTTTTAAACCATTAGTTGTTAAGATCCCGTTCAAAAAACCTTAACTTCTATTTTCCTCCGTTCAAAAAAGAAAACAGCATTCCTTACGCGTTGTCCAAACGGCGATACAAGTCAATAACTTCTTTTGCTAAATCTGTAAAAGCAATTGACGTCATTAAATGATCTTGACTATGGACTGTTAATAGTGTCACTTGGATATGATTACCTTGTGCTTCTTGTGTTAGCATTCCTGTTTGAGAATGATGTGCTTGAACTAGCGATTCCTCTGCATCAATAATTTTTTGATCTGCTAATTCAAAGTTACCGGCTTTGGCTGCTGCAATTGCTTCCATCGCATCACTTTTGGCATTACCGCCGTACATAATCAATCCCATAACTGCTTCTAAATTTTGTTGATCTTCCACGAGTTATAACTCCGTTCACATTTTATTTTCTTAGTTACCCATCAATGCGATTGCTTGATCTAATACTTTTTCACCATTCATCATGCCGTAGTCTGACATATTAATTACGTCGAATGGAATTCCTTTTGGTGCTAATTTTTGTTCGAATTGTGCTTTCATGAAACGAACTTGTGGACCTAAAAGTAATACGTTTACATCTTTAGCTTCTAAGTTGTTATCGGCATCTGATGCAGATACTGCAAAGATATCAGCTTCCATCCCACGATCTTCTGCTGCTTTTTGCATTTTTGTTACTAATAAACTTGTACTCATTCCTGCTGAACATACTAACATAATTGTTTTTTTAGCCATTATTGCCACTCCTTCTATGTTTTGTTGTATTTACACTTTTATATAAAGCAAGAACCGTGCCAAAATCTGTATAGACCAAACCCTTTAGTATCAAGGATTTGGTCTATACAGATTGTGTACACACTAACATTTTTTTGCTACACACTATTTTTTGTGTGCGCTTTCTTTATTGTTATATCAACTTTTCACTATATTTTTTGTTTAATCGAAACCATTCGCTTCAGCTAATTCTTTAAACCAATATCCACTTTTTTTAATAGTACGTTGACCATCTTGATCTAAATCGACAGCGATAAAACCATAACGATTTTTGTAAGCATTCAGCCACGACCAATTATCCATACATGTCCACATATGATACCCTTGAACGGCGCTACCTTCTTGGATCGCTTGGTGTACCCATTTCAAATGATCTTTGACAAATTCAATTCGATAATCATCTTCAATCATGCCCTGTTCATTCACAAAACGTTCTTCACCTTCAACGCCCATGCCATTTTCCGAAATATAGCAGCGGATATTTTCGTAGTTGTCTTTTATATTTATTAAGGTATCATAAATACCTTTTTCATAAATTTCCCAACCACGATAAGGATTCATTTTTTTCCCTGGCATGTCATAGATATCATAAAAATCTTCTGGTAAAATACCTTTTTCTGAAATCTCAACAGGTGTTTCTTTTGCTTTAACCCTGCGTGGTTGGTAGTAGTTAACGCCTAAAAGATCAATTGTATTATCTGCAATTATTTGTAAATCTTCTGGAGTTGTTACTGGCATCAAATCATTTTCTTTGACCCACTCAACAATATCTTCAGGAAAATGACCTTTCACTGCTGGATCTAAAAACGAGCGATTGAATAACCCATCGACTAAGCGAGCAGCTTTAACATCCGCTTCATTTTTTTCATCTCTTGGATAGCTTGGCGTTAAATTGAGCACAATTCCAATTTCACCGCCTAAATTCAAACTATGGTAAACTTCAATTGCTTTGGCACTGGCTAAAGCTTCATGATAAGCTACTTGCACACCATGTTTTAGGTTTACTTCATCTGGATAATGCCAACCATATAAATAGCCGCCTTCAACTGGTACAATTGGTTCGTTATGTGTAAACCATTTTTTCACTCGATCACCAAATAACTCAAAACAAGTTTTTGCATAGAATACATAGTCATCAACGACTTCCCTATTTAACCAGCCACCTTTGTTTTGTAATTCCATCGGCATATCGAAATGATACAAATTCATGAATGGTTCAATCTTGTTTGCCAGTAAATGGTCGATCATATCATTATAAAAATCGACCGCTTTTTGATTGATTTCTCTTGTTTGTGTATTAGGAATCAAACGGCTCCATTGAATTGAAGTCCGGAATGAATTGTGTCCCGTTTCTTTCATTAATTGAATATCTTCTAAGTACTTTTTGTAAACTTGCGATGTTTTATCTGGACCAACACCATTGAAAAATTTTTCAGGCTTTTCTTCATACCAAAAATCCCAAATATTTTGCGCCTTGCCGTCACCTTCAAAAACACCTTCTGTTTGAGGACCACTTGCTGCCGATCCCCACCAAAAATTTTCTGGAAATTGATACTTCATTCTATGCATCTCCTTAAATAGATAAAATCTCCCGAAATGTAAATTGATTAACAGGGAGATTTTATCTGATATTTAATTGATTAAGCTTGAGTTTCTTCAGCTTGTGCTTCTTGTTTTAAGAATTGATCTGTTGCAACTTTGACGAATGGAATATAGATTAGTACAGAGATCGCTAAGTTCACTGCAGCTAAAATACCACCAGCCATGCTTTTCGTTGCTAAGAATCCACCGATAATTGGCGGTGTTACCCAAGGCGGCATAAATGTTGCAGCTGGGACTAAGCCTGTTGCTGTGGCAATATATGCTGTTGTTACAAGAACCATTGGCGTAATAATAAACGGAATAAACATAATTGGGTTCAACACGATCGGTAGACCGAACATTACGGGTTCATTAATATTGAATAAACCTGGTGCTAAACTTAAGTTTGTAATAACTTTGTAAGGTTTATTTTTACGTCCTACGATGAAAATCGCGATTAATAATCCTAACGTCGCACCTGTACCACCTAAGTTTACAAATGAATCAAAGAAAGGTTTATTAACGATATAAGGAATTTTTTCACCTGCTTCTAAAGCTTTAATATTAGCATCAATCGCTGGTACGTTAATTGTTTGCATTAATGGATCGACCATATTTGCACCATGTAAACCAAAGAACCATAAGAAAGGTGTAATAAATGCTAACAATAATGCTGATGGGTAGCTGTTTGCTAATCCCATGAAAGGTTTTTGTACTGCTTCGTAGAATGAAACTACAATGTTATCAATACCAAATCCAAATAAAATAGATGTTACTAAACTAAACAAACTGATTGTAATCATTGCAGGTAATAATGCCGCAAATGATTTTGCCACTGCTGGCGGAACACCATCCGGCATTTTGATTACTAATTTTTCATTACCTACTAATCTTTGGAAAATTTCCCCTGAAATAAGTGCAATAACCAATGCAATAAATAATCCAGTAGCATCTGTACCGCTTAATCCGCCAACTGCAAAGAATGACGCAACAGATACAGTTCCGGCAGCAATGCCGTCTTTACCATATGATCTTACTAAATTGTATGCAACTAAAAATGAAATTAAAATAGAAAAAATTGCGAATGTTCCGTTCCAAATATTTCCACCAAAGCTTTTCCAAATTGGTGCGTCGTTGACGATCATTGGAAATAGTTTATCCATTAAGTCTGAAAATCCTGGAATCGGTAAGTTGTTAATAAGTACTGCAAGTGCTCCTAAAATCATTAATGGCATCGTTACGACAAAAGCATCACGAATCGCCACTAAATGCCGTTGTGCTGCAATAACTGAAGCTTTTGGCATAAAGTATTTTTCCATCCATTGAACAAATTTGTTCATTTGTTTTTCCTCCTAAACAATATTTATCTAAAAAGTAGTAACACTTTTTAAATCACTTTTCATAAAATTTTCCCTTTGAGCCGAAAAGAGGCCGAGGTAAAAATATTTAGCTACGAGGACCGAGTAGGTACTACGCAACATCAACTCGGTTCCCGTTGTGTTTTACATCAATTTATTCGTTGTCCATACGACGATACAGATCAATGATTTCTTTCGCTAAATCTGTGAAAGCAATTGACGTCATTAAGTGGTCTTGGCTATGAACTGTTAATAGTGTGACTTGGATATGATTGCCTTGTGCTTCTTGTGTTAGCATTCCTGTTTGAGAATGATGTGCTTGAACTAGTGATTCTTCTGCATCAGCAATTTTTTGATCTGCTAATTCAAAGTTACCAGCTTTGGCTGCTGCGATCGCTTCCATTGCATCGCTCTTTGCATTTCCTCCGTACATAATTAATCCCATAACTGCTTCTAAGTTTTGTTGATCTTCCATAATAGTTAATGCTCCATCCATTTTTTATTTTTAATTAGTTACCCATCAATGCGATTGCTTGATCTAATACTTTTTCACCATTCATCATGCCGTAGTCTGACATATTAATTACATCGAATGGAATTCCTTTTGGTGCTAATTTTTGTTCGAATTGTGCTTTCATAAAACGAACTTGCGGGCCTAAAAGTAATACGTTTACATCTTTGGCTTCTAAGTTGTTATCGGCATCTGATGCAGATACTGCAAAGATATCAGCTTCCATCCCACGATCTTCTGCTGCTTTTTGCATTTTTGTTACTAAT
>NZ_AMDP01000059.1 GCF_028128615.1 Enterococcus sp. 5H
CTTTGTAGATTTCAGGAATGTTCTCTTCTACCTCTTTAATAGATGGATATAGCCAAGGACGTGCTGGTTGACCACGAGTCATAAAGAAATCTTTCCCGTTGATCGTCACTTTTGGAATACCATAAACTGCCTCTAAATCAACTGCTACAATATCCACAGGGACAAACCATCGTTCTTGCGTATAAAATGGATTGACACCGTTCGGTAAGTCTTTTGGAGAAGCTTCACCTACTGGACCAGTCCCAAACTCTCGAAAGAGTAATTGTTGTTTATCTGACCAAACTCGTCCGATTAGTTTACCGTTGCTATCAATAACAACTTCTTGTTTAATAGAGCCAGCGCTTTCGCCGCTGCCATGTTTAACAGATGATTGTATTCGACTAGCGCCTCGAGAGGCTACTTCTTCGACGATTTCAAAAGTGGCATCCCAAACAGCTTCCTCCATGATTTTCGGTGCTGCTTTAAGTTTGGCTTTTAGACTGTCTAATCCTTTTATTTCAACTTTCACGGGATATTCACCTTCTTTAGTGTAATTACTTTATGTTCTGAATATTCTTGAATGGAAGTAATTTCATAATCAGGTATGCTAGCAGAATCAACTTTATAACAAATACCGTCTTTCTCATTCTCTCCCTCGTTAATATCATTACCTTCGTAATAACATGTTTTAATATAGGGTAGTTTAGTGCCCCATATTTGAGCTTGAACTTGACCACCCGCGGATTGAACATCCATTTCTAACTCAATAGGTTCTCCTGGGTAATTAATCACATCGTTGCCTTCATCATCCGAATAAATTTGGTGTTTTTTTAGATAAACAGTATCTTTCCAATCATTAAATTCATTCATAGGTTTTTCACCTTGCCTAATCTGTAACGATTTAGACTGGATTTTATACTAGAAGGAATTCCGTTAGTCTCTTTATAACTAACAGAACGCCCTCCTTCTGATTTTGAAGAAATTAATTCTTTGCCATCATTTCTATAAGCGAGATATGCCATCTTTCTTATAGCTGATAACATACCTTCTGTGACTTCATCACGATTACAATAGTTTAAGGCTTCGTCCTCGGCTTCTTCTAACAGAACTTCCAAATTAGCATTCTGTTTATCGTCTAAAATACCGAGACGAGCTTTTAACTTTTCTAGTTCTGTTACTTCTGCCAATTAGATCCGCTCCTTATTCACCAGTTCCGCCTTGGACAATAGTTTTAGGCACCCAAAGTTTATGTTTAAATTGAACGATACGTACATTCTTAGGCTCGTAAACACGCTCCCAGTTTCCACCAATTGATAACTCCACATTTGTAGGAGAAGAACCAGCAACCGATTTATCAGTAAATTTAACCCCACGTGGGTGCAGTAAAAAGTGTTGACGATTAATAAGGATATCATCACCGGCTAACTTATCGCGATCTGTTTCAGTTGGAACAGGGGCTGATCCATTACCTAAGCCAACAGCACCGGCACCAAAGATATAAGATGTAAATACATCGCCATCTTTAGGCATACCATCATCAACGATGACACGTTTACCCATATATAATGGAATTTTTTGATTATTTGAATCTAATAAATACTCAATCAAGTTTTGTTTACGTAAGCTCGCATAAACCATTGAATGGATTGAAATAGCTGTTAAACGTTCTTCGGCATCCCCTAATTTGTATGATGCATCTAAGAAACTTTCACCAGTAAAAGCTCCGTCGTTCCCGTCTTCTGCAGAAATATCATGTGTATTGGAAGCCATTTTTGTTGAAGCTGCTCCAAATACACCTTTTAAAGTTGAGATTAAAGTTACTTGTTGACGACGTGCCCAGTATGCAGCAACTAAATCACCAATAGCACGCATTGGATCATCACCAGATAACGCTTTTGCTAAATCGTTTGAACGCCACGCTTTCCCACGCATTAACAGAACCGCTACGTCCTGACCAGCAGTAATTTTATCTGTACTTAATGGATCAGTATCTGATAATACTTCATCGTCTCCAGTTAAATCATTCCAATACGGCATATTGATTAATCGACCGCCACTTGACGCTAGCACATCTAATTCAGGATTGTTAACCACTACTCCTGATTGGTAAAAGGCAGATAGTTCAGCAGTTCGTTCGATTACATATTGATTAAATACTTCAGGTACAATCACATCAGCAATTTTTGTTTTATCTGATGCGAACAACTGTAAATTCATGTTAATTTGGTTTTTCATTTATATTCCTTCTTTCTTATTTTATAGCCATTTGCTGTAATAATTTGGCGCGTTCAGGATCTTCTCTTAAAATTTCACCTTGTCTTGTTAAGTTGAAATTATCTTTATCCCAAGGATTAGTGCTGCTTGATTGATTTGATTGACTGCTAGGTACTTCGACCGAAGCTTTTAATTTTTCATTAACTGCTTTTTCAACAGCTTCATCCCAGGCTTTCTTCAACACTTTAATGTCAGCAGAAGCTTCTTCAGCAGTATCGCCAATAACTCTATTAGCAAAATCACTTGGTAACCCTTCATTCATGAGTTGCTTACCTTTTTCTACTGAAAGTTGGTCTTTTCTAAACTGAGCTTTCTCAGCTTCGAATTCTGCTTTTTCTTTGTCAATTAAAGCTTGTTGGCGTTCTTCTTCTGATAGTTTGGCCAACCTCGCGGCTTCATTTTCGCGTTCTTCAGTTTCTTTTTTCCACTTGGCATGCTTTGTTCTGACAATTTCATTAACATCATCGTCCGTTTTAAACCCATGTTTTTGTCTGATTGTTTCTAGCTGTTCGTCTGACAGCTCATCTACATTGAATTCTGCTGGTGTGATATCCGGATTATCTTCACCATCAGCAAACAATTGTAAATTCAGTGGTAATAAATGCTTCTTCTTCATGATAATCTCCTTCTCCATATCTTTTTACGTGGATAAATGCTTGCACATTCCATAGCTTTTAACGTCATCAATGCTTAGACAAAATAAAAAAAGCAATCATTCGATTACTTTATATACTTCCTATTTCGATAAAATCACTTTCTTTTGACGCCTTATTTCTTTTTCAGAATATTTAGCTTTTAACATACCCATCCATTTACTATAGTTGTCTTGTTGACTTATAGTCATTATTTTGCCGGTTATAGGATCATTCGCAACCCTCGTGCCTGACAAGGTTCGCTTACCAAAGTACGCAACAGCGATTGTCCTACACCATGGATGAAAAGGAGGATACGTGCCCTCTTTACCGTTGGCCACCGCCTTTGAGACTAAATAAATCTTATGATCTTTTTCCTGACAAATTTTAGATGTACGAAGGTCTAATACTGCAACAAGCATGTATTGTTCAACGCCTCTATCTTGCCATGCTTTGAGTTTGGCTTGGTTAGCCATGTAATTAGCTTCGGTACGAATCAAACGCTTAGCAACTCCAATAGAGCGGTCAAATTCACTTGCTATAGTCTTAGCCATCTCAAACTCGGACATCCCTGTCATTGATTCGACAGTAAATAGTTGCTCCAATCGTTTAGCTAGCGCTTCAGTGTCACTCCATATCCGCTCAGAATAATTTCTCCCAAGCCAGTGACTATCTAAAATGTTCTTAGTATATTTTGTAGATAGCTCATTAAATTGATAATCCTTTTTATTCCATACTTCAATAACTACAGCATTTTTAGCATTCTGTTGAGCTTGACGAATGATTGATTCCGCAGTCGCTTCATTATACGAATCATGGATCGTATCAATATAAAAATCGGTAGATTTATCGAGCTGCACATTGGCAATTTGTTTAGAAACTAAAAAAGACTTGGCTTTCAAGTCCTCAGCTCGTGTTATTCGTTCTTTAAATGCTAGCCCAGTGAGTTTTTTCTGTGCTTCTTTTTGTAAAACAGGATTGCTTATTTGCTTAGACAGACTTTTTAACTCTACTAATTCTGCTGGTTGTACTGTATCGTTCAGTAGTCGTTTTGTTTCCTTTTCGTCTAATCCGGTGCGTTGTTGCGCCCTAGAAAAGAGCTTTCGTGCTTGTTTAGTTAAATAGGATTGTGCTTGACGATAGGCAGTGGCTACTTTTTCCTCTAGTGCTTTCGCACCATCGTTGACTCTCTTTTCAGCAGCTATATTTCGCAATTGCCAATAAGATTGTTCCGTTTGTTTCTTTTTTTGAGCCATTTAGATCAACTTCTGTCTTAGGTGTTCTATTTGATCGGTAGAGTTAATTATTGGGCCTGATTTTATATCTTGTGCATTTAGTGTTCCTGTTATAATTCCGCCATAGTTGGCTTT
>NZ_AMDP01000060.1 GCF_028128615.1 Enterococcus sp. 5H
CCGTTAATCAAAAAATTAACAGCCATATCTTACTCCCTCCTCTACCATTACAAATCAAACGGAATGGTATTGGTTTTCTCAATTTGCTTGTTTACGTAATTGATAGAAGCTTTTCCGATAGCTTCCTCTTCCACTTCAACCGTAACGTTGATAGTTTGCTTGCCACCTTCCGTAGTAGACATTTGGCCACTTTGAATCGCTGCTATGATTGCTTGCGTTAAGCTGTCATAATTTGTTCCGCCATCAAAGTTATTCGCTGTAGTGCTTCTATTGAATGAACCGCCACTAGAAGAACCTGGATCAGCATTGTTCAATACCTCGGGCATGGTTAAATCAAAGCCCATGAAATCTAA
>NZ_AMDP01000061.1 GCF_028128615.1 Enterococcus sp. 5H
AAAAAAGCAGGTGGAAGATTGGCTCAATGCTTATCACGAGTTCGGTGAAGAAGGGCTTCTGCGAAAACGCCAAAACCAAAGTTACCCTGTTCAATTCAAGATGGATGCGATAGAGTTATATCAAACAACTGAGCTGTCCTATCGTGAAGTGGCGAATCATCTAGGGATAAATAATCCTGCATTAATCACCAACTGGATGAGAATCTTTCGTGCAGAAGGAATAGATGGGCTCTCAAAGACGAAAGGAGGTCCATCCATTTTGACTAAGAAAAAAGAAGAGAAGAAAACAAAGAAAGAAACACCTAAAGAACGCGATCGTATTAAGGAATTAGAAAAGCAAGTGCGTGCCCTTCAGATTGAAAATGCCTTTTTAAAAGAATTGAGGAAGCTGCGAAAACAGGAAGCCCAACAAAGACGAAAGAATCAATCGCACGAATCATCGACAGCCTCCGAGGATCCTTCAAACTAGTTGAGCTTCTTGAAACCTTGAAATTTCCTAAATCAACCTTTATGTATTGGCAAAAACGCTTTGATCGAGAAAATCCAGATCAAGAAATCGAAGAGGAAATGCTTAAAATAAGAAGACATCATAAGGATTATGGCTGTTTGCGTATGACAAAGGAGTTGGGAAATCGTGGGTTCCATGTAAATAAGAAGAAGGTTCAACGTTTGATTCGAAAGCTGAGTATTGAAGTTCGCTCATTCACGAGGAAATCTCGCCGTTATCATTCTTATCGTGGAAAGATCGGTACGATTGCGAAAAATCGAATTCATCGACGCTTTTACACAAGCGTGTGCCATCAAAAGATCACGACAGATACAACAGAGCTAAAATATTTTGAACCCGACAACTCTGGTATCATTCGTGAAAAGAAACTGTATCTTGAACCATTTTTAGATATGTACAACAGCGAGATTATCTCTTATCGTATTTCTGAGAAGCCGAATGCATTGGCAATTATGGAGGCTTTAGAGGAGGCCATCCAAGTAACGGACGACTGTATCTATCGTCGAACCTTTCATTCAGACCAAGGATGGGCCTGCCAAATGAAAGCCTATAACTACAAATTAAAAGAACATAAAATCTTCCAGAGCATGTCCCGTAAAGGAACCTGTTTAGATAATTCGATCATGGAGAATTTCTTTAGTCTATTAAAGCAAGAAATCTATCATGGAAGGGAATATTATAGCTTTGAAGAGTTGAAACAAGCAATTGATGGCTACATTCATTACTACAATTATGAGCGCATAAAGGGAAAACTAAATTGGCAGAGTCCGGTTCAATTTAGAAAAGCGGCATTGAAAGCTGCCTAAAATCATCAATAAACGCACAGAAAAACGGAGTGGATTTCTCCACTCCGAAAAAGTCTAACTTTTTGGGGTCACTACATTTATTGCATGTCTGTTTTTTGATTTAACTTCTCTAACTACATCATACCGCCCATGCCCATTGATGGATCCATAGGAGGCATTGCTGGTGCTTGTGGTTCTGGTTTATCAGCAACTACAGCTTCAGTTGTTAACAATAATGCTGCTACAGAAGCTGCATTTTGCAAGGCTGAACGAGTTACTTTCGTTGGATCAACAATTCCTGCTTCAACCATATTTACCCATTCTCCATTGGCTGCATTAAAACCAATACCTAAATCGATATTTTTTAATTTATCAACAATTACTGAACCTTCATATCCTGCATTTTCAGCAATTTGACGAATTGGTTCTTCTAAAGCACGAACGACAATTTTCACACCAGTTGCTACGTCACCGTCAGCTTCTAAAGCAGTAACTTTTCCAATAACGTTAACTAATGCCGTGCCCCCTCCTGAAACCATACCTTCTTCAACAGCGGCACGAGTAGCATTTAAAGCATCTTCAATACGTAATTTTAATTCTTTTAATTCTGTTTCAGTTGCAGCACCAACTTTAACTACTGCCACACCGCCAGCAAGTTTCGCTAAACGTTCTTGTAATTTTTCACGATCAAAATCAGATGTTGTTTCTGAAATTTGGTTTTTGATTAATTGAATGCGTGCATCAATTCCTGCTTTTTCGCCAGCACCTTCAACAATTGTTGTGTTATCTTTGTCAACAACGACTTTGCTTGCATTACCAAGGTTATCGATTGTTGTATCTTTTAATTCTAAGCCTAAATCATCAGTGATAACTGTTCCGCCAGTTAAAATAGCGATATCTTCAAGCATTGCTTTACGACGATCACCAAAACCAGGTGCTTTAACAGCTACCACATTAAACGTTCCACGGATTTTATTTAATACTAAAGTTGGTAATGCTTCTCCATCAACGTCATCAGCAATGATTAATAACGGACGGCTTTGTTGTAAAATTTGTTCTAATAAAGGTAAAATATCTTGAATGTTAGAGATTTTTTTGTCTGTAATTAAGATGTATGGATTTTCTAAAACAGCTTCCATTTTATCGTTATCAGTAACCATGTATTGTGATAAGTAACCACGGTCAAATTGCATTCCTTCAACTACATCTAATTCAGTTTCAATCCCTTTAGATTCTTCAATTGTAATAACACCATCGTTACCGACTTTTTCCATTGCATCTGCAATTAATTGACCCACACGATCAGAGCCAGATGAAACTGCTGCAACCTGAGCTATTGCTTCTTTCGAATCAACTACTGTTGAAATGTTGTGTAATTCTTCAACAGCTGTTTTTGTTGCTAATTCGATACCGCGACGAATACCTAATGGATTAGCTCCGGCAGTTACGTTTTTCAAACCTTCACGAACAATTGCTTGTGTTAAAACAGTCGCAGTTGTTGTGCCATCTCCTGCAATATCATTTGTTTTTGAAGCAACTTCAGATACTAATTTTGCTCCCATATTTTCAAAGTGATCTTCTAATTCGATTTCTTTAGCAATTGTTACCCCATCATTTGTAATTAATGGAGAACCAAAAGATTTCTCTAAAACAACGTTTCGGCCTTTAGGGCCTAATGTTACTTTTACTGTATCCGCTAAAATATCTACTCCACGAAGCATTGCTGCACGTGCATCTTCTGCAAATTTAATTTCTTTTGCCATAATTCCTTCACCTCAAAATTTTATTTTTCTATACTATAATAAATGTTCGTTTTGTAAAAATTGTTATTCAACAATCGCAATGATGTCTTTGCCAGCAACGATTAAATACTCATTTCCTTCGTATTTAACTTCTGTTCCTGAATATTTCTCAAACATTACGACATCGCCTTCTTTAACATCTGCAGGAACTTTTGTCCCGTTATCTAAAACACGGCCTTCGCCAACTGCGATAACTTTTCCTGTTTGAGGTTTTTCTTTAGCAGCTGAAGCTAAAACGATGCCTCCAATTGTTTTTTCTTCTTCTTTCGCGACTTCAATAATGACGCGATCGCTCAATGGTTTTAACACAATAAATCCCTCCAAAATAAAATGATTATCTTTTTTAGCACTCTTAACTACCGAGTGCTAACTACACTATTTATAATACTCATTTCCCTACCAATTTGCAAGTCTTTTACCTAAGTTTCTAAAATAAATATGACTTCTCCATTTCGTCTTCAATTTTCTACTTTCAGCTTGATCCTCTCACTTAATTTAATTTCATGGTAAAATACAAATAGAAAGCGAGGCGATTGAAATGAAACAACGAATTACTGGAGCTTTACTCGCGACAGGTCTCTATTTGATTATTGCCAATGTCGGAAACTTCTTTTTTGGTGTAAACAAGCGGATTGATTGGACAACAACATTATGGGAAGCTGCATTCTTCTTTGTATTTATTTTTCTGTTATTGGGTTATCGCAATAATCATAAAAAATAATTATACTATTTAGTTCCTGTTCTATAATTTTTATTCTAAACGTTTGAAAGGAGTTTTTTTGTTTTGTTAACAAATGTATCAATCAAAAAATTGAGTTTAATCACTATTGTTTTATATGGAATCGTTTTTTATTCACCCTATATTTTTGCACCTTTTTCGAAAAACATAGTTGTGACTGGAACAACTTTTACTTATATTATTGGTGCCGCTTTAATGATTTGGCTCTATATTAAAAATAAAAAATCAGCCACCACACTTGTTGAAAAAGATGCAAAACTAACTTCTCCGGTATTTATTTTTCTTTTGGGAGTCAGTGGTATTTTTTTAGCAATGATAATCCAAGCAGTTGTATTCAGTATTGAAACAGCGATTACTGGTGAGCAACCAAATTCTCAAAATACACAGAACATTATTAAGGTTATTCTAGCCAATCCGCTCTTTATTTTAGCAACTACAATTGGCGGACCAATTATGGAAGAATTTGTTTTTCGTCGTTCTTTGATCGGTTTAACTGAGCCTTATACTGGTTTTTGGTTAGCTGCGATTATTAGTTCGTCTTTATTCTCAGTTATTCATCAAGACGGTCACTTTTTTGTTTATTTCTTTATTGGATTATTTTTCGCTATTTTATATAAACAGACTGGGAAAATCTGGACATCTATTATTGCGCATTGCGGCATGAACACGATCGTTGTTATTGCACAACTTGCTCTGCACTATTCAAATATCGAACTACCAAAATAATTTATTTTAAATCAAAAAGAGCTTGGGACATAACTCAAAAAGTTATGTTTCAAGCTCTTAGTTTCCTAATAAACGGTGGGTGCAGAAGCAACTACTTCGGAAATAAGCTGAAATTCACAAAAATTTGAAGAGCAATTTTCGTGAATTCCCTCTTATTTCTCGGAGTTAAACACTTCTGTCCCAACCTCTTGGCTTATTCTTTTTCTTCTTCGATTTCTGTATCAATCAATTCATTATCATGATGCAAGAAGTAAATTAATGTTTGTAATTCATTTGTTAAATCAACATTTTGAATTAACACATCCGCAGGGGCTACTAAGCGCGCAGCTGTGAAGTTCAAAATACCTTTCACACCAGCATCAGCCAACTGACTGACAACTTCTTGGGCCTTTCTCGCTGGTAAAGTTAAAATTGCTACTTCAATTTGTTGGATCCGAATTTGTTCAGTCATGTCAGACATTGGATAAACGGGAATGCCATCAACAATTCTACCAACAATATTTTCATTGATATCAAATGCACAGCTAACTCGAATACTGTTACTTTGATGAAATTTATACTTCAGTAAAGCACTACCTAAGTTACCTACACCAATCAAAGCGACATTTGTTAGTTCGTCATCATTCAATGTTTTCGCAAAGAAATTCATCAAGTTCTCAACATCATAGCCATAACCACGTTTTCCTAATTCTCCAAAGTAAGAAAAATCACGACGAATAGTTGCGCTGTCAACCTGTACAGCTTCACTTAATTCAGTGGATGAAACTTTATTTTTGCCTGCATCATGCAGAATTCTCAAATAACGATAATATAGGGGAAGGCGTCTTGCCGTTGCTTTTGGAATAATTTGATCTTTCACAATTGTACCTCCAATACTCTGAATCTAGACAAATATCCATCTACAATAATAGCAGTTATTCCAGACAAAAAGCAATCTTACAGCTCAGGAAATAGCTCTTTTTGAAAACTTATATATTTGTCTTAATATTTTTACTTACTTTACTTTAGTATTACTGCTTTTTTCAATAAATGTATGCTAAACTAAAAGCATTGAAATAGAAATGAGGATTGTCACATGATTTTACTCCAAGCAAATCAAATTGCCCGTTATTTCGGAGCGGACACTTTGTTTGATAATATACAAATGGAAATCAGCACGAATAGCCGCATTGCTTTAGTCGGTCGAAATGGTGCTGGTAAATCTACACTTCTAAAAATAATTGCTGGTATCGACGCACCAGATGCCGGTACTATTGCTAAAAATAAAACTGCAAGCCTTGGTTATCTTGCGCAAGATACAGGTCTTGCTTCAAATAAAACTGTTTGGGATGAAATGTTAGAGGCATTTGCAACGATTATTAATATGGAAAAACGGATGCGAGAGTTAGAAACAATTATTAGTGAATTGTTACCCGATGCTGCGAATTATGAATCAGTAATGAAGGAATATGACCGCCTTCAGCATGATTTCTCCGAACAAAATGGTTACGGTTATGAAAATGAAATTCGTTCGGTATTACATGGTTTTGGTTTTAATGAAGAATTTTATTCAAAAAATATCAGCACATTATCAGGTGGGCAAAAAACTCGTTTAGCCTTAGCTCGGATGCTACTACAAAAACCAGATATTTTAATCCTTGACGAGCCAACTAACCATCTGGATATTGAAACGCTTGGTTGGCTGGAAAACTATTTACCCAGTTATTCAGGAGCCCTTTTAATCGTATCACATGACCGTTATTTTCTAGATAAAGTTGTTTCAGAAGTCTATGAAATCAGCCGCCACAAAATGCGCTATTACAAAGGTAATTACTCAAAATATTTAGAACTTAAAGCTGAACAACTAACTAGCGAATGGAAAGCTTATGAAAAACAACAAACAGAAATCAATAAACTTGAAGACTTTGTAGCACGAAATCTCGTTCGTGCTTCTACAACCAAACGTGCTCAAAGCCGCCGCAAAACCTTAGATAAAATGGAACGTCTAGATCGGCCACAAGGTGATGAAAAATCTGCAAACTTTCTTTTCGGTATTGAGAAAACTTCAGGAAATGTCGTTTTACAAGTCGAAAATGCTGCGATTGGCTATGATTCCCGCATATTATCTGAACCTGTTTCACTAGATATTCGTCGACAAGAAGCTATTGCCCTAGTTGGACCGAACGGGATCGGTAAGTCTACATTTCTGAAATCAATTATCGGAACAATCCCTTTTATTAAAGGAAATGCTGCTCTTGGAACAAACGTACAAATCGGTTACTACGATCAGGAACAAGCTAATCTTCATGGTACTAAAACTGTTTTGGCTGAACTTTGGGATGAACATCCTACTACACCTGAGAAAGATATTCGCAGTATTTTAGGTAGTTTTTTATTCAGCGGTGATGATGTTGAAAAAACAATTCCTCTATTAAGTGGTGGGGAAAAAGCGAGAGTCGCTTTAGCAAAATTGTCTATGGATAAGCAAAACTTTTTAATTTTAGACGAACCGACAAACCACTTGGATATCGATAATAAAGAAGTTTTGGAAAATGCATTAATTGATTATGAAGGAACACTGTTATTTGTTTCCCACGACCGCTACTTTATTAATCGAATCGCAACAAAAGTCGTTGAACTCTCTGAATCAGGTAGTAAACTATATTTAGGGGACTACGATTACTATTTAGAGAAGAAAAAAGAAGAAGAAGAATTAGCAGCACTTTTAGCTGAACAAGCTTCTGAAAAACAAATACAAATTACCAAACCCAAAAATGATTTTTACCAAAATAAAGAACAGCAAAAATTACTGCGTAATCTGAAACGTAAAATCACTCAAATCGAAGAAAACTTAACAGTGATTGATACTACTATTGATCAATTGGAACAATCAATGAGTGATCCTGCTTTAGTTGACGACCATATGAAATTAATGTCTTTGAATGAAGAATTGGAAACACAGAGAACACAACAAGAGGAATTTCTAGCTGAATGGGAAAATTTAAGTTTGGAACTTGAAGAATTAGAGGAAAATAGTTGAAGGAAGGAGCAAAAAAATGGCATCCAAGCGTATGAATGTGGCAAAACCAAAATATCAGCAGATTGCTGTAGATGTGGCAGCTAAAATTGCAGATCAGACATTCAAGGTCGGCGAAAAAATTCATGCCCGCTCCACTCTTGCTAACAAATATAGCGTATCCCCTGAAACTGCCCGAAAAGCAATTAGTGTGTTGGTTGACTTGGAAATTGTCCAAGCTAAACATGGCAGTGGATTTTATGTCCATTCAATTGAAAATGCAAAACATTTTGTTGACCAGTATCAAGATGTTCAATCAATCCAAGAATTAAAAGAAGATCTTATCGAAAGCGTGGAAAAGCAAAAAGAAGAATTAAGTTACTTCTCAGAAATTCTGGATAAACTGGTGGGTCAAACCAAACGTTTTGATTCACTAAACCCATTAAATCCAGTAACATTTACATTGACAGAAGAAGCCAATCACCTTGAGATGACAATCAGCGAATTAAATTTATGGCAAAGTACCACAGCAACTTTAATCGCTATCAAACATGGTGATGAATTACTCGTTTCCCCTGGTCCATATGCTAAGTTAAGTGCTGGAGATACTATTTACTTTGTTGGACACGAATCAACGTTGCAACATGTCCAAAACTTTTTCTATCCTACACAATCAATTGAATAAGTTTAAACATAACAATTAGAGATTGACCTAAATTAAATTTTAGTTCGATCTTTTTTTGATACGCGCTAGAGATCTTATTCCTCAATAATTCACCAGACAGTTAAAACAATCTGTCTATGGCTAGCAATTTGACAAAGTGACTACCCGATGTTAACCTAGAATGGTCACTTTTTTACAGAAAAGAAAATGAGTTTCATTTCATGTAAATAAAGTCGTAGCTTTAAAATTAGGAGGAAATTTGTTTTGTCCAAAGTAAAAGTCTCACATTTAACCAAAATATTTGGTAAAAAATCAAAACAAGCACTGGACATGATTAAAGAAAATAAAAGCAAAACTGAGATCATGAAAAAAACAGGTGCTACTGTCGGTGTTTACGATGTTAATTTTGACGTTGAAGAAGGAGAAATCTTTGTTATTATGGGTCTTTCCGGAAGCGGAAAGTCAACTTTAATTCGATTATTGAATCGCTTGATTGAACCAACTTCCGGAGATATTTACATTGATAATCAAGAAATTGCAAAATTAGATAAAGAAGGTCTTAGAGAAGTCAGACGAAATAAAATGAGTATGGTATTTCAAAATTTCGGACTCTTCCCTCACCGCACAATTTTAGAAAATACTGAATATGGTTTGGAAGTTCGTGGTGTTCCTAAAGAAGAACGAACAGCCAAAGCAGAACAAGCACTTGAAAATTCAAGTTTATTAGCTTTTAAAGATCAGTTTCCTAACCAATTATCCGGTGGTATGCAACAACGTGTTGGTTTAGCCCGAGCGTTGGCGAATGACCCTGAAATTTTATTAATGGACGAAGCTTTTTCAGCACTTGATCCATTAATCCGTCGTGAAATGCAAGATGAGTTGTTAGATCTACAAGAAAATGTGAAAAAGACAATCATTTTCATTACTCATGATCTAAATGAAGCTCTACGGATTGGTGATCGGATCGCTTTAATGAAAGATGGTCAGATCATGCAGATCGGTACGGGTGAAGAAATTTTAACAAATCCTGCCAATGATTATGTTCGGACTTTCGTTGAAGATGTGGACCGTTCCAAAGTTTTAACCGCTCAAAACATTATGGTTCCTGCACTTACAACAAATATAGAAATCGATGGTCCAACTGTTGCCTTAACTCGTATGCGTCAAGAAGAAGTCAGTATGCTAATGGCTGTAGACAAAAAACGTCAATTAAAAGGTGTGGTTCGAGCTGAGCGCGCACTAGAAGCTCGTAAAACTGGAAAACCTTTGACAGAATATGTTGATAGTGAAATTACAACAATTGATAAGGATATGCTGGTTAGTGATATTTTACCAATTATTTATGACTCACCAACACCTGTTGCCGTAACAGATAACAATAAATTGCTTGGAGTTGTCATTCGAGGTAGTGTCCTTGAAGCTTTAGCAGATACAGAGGTGAACATTAATGAATAATTTACAACTACCAGTAGCAAGTTGGGTTGAAGCAATCACAGAATGGATGACGAATACTTTCTCAGGTATGTTTAGTTTTTTCCAAACAACTGGGCAAAGTTTGATGGATGGAATAACGACTTTACTAATAGCCATCCCTCCCCTTCTGTTTATTTTATTAATGACTGTAATTGCTTTTATTATTTCTAATAAAAAAATTGGTTTAAGCTTATTTACTTTGATTGGATTACTTTTTATCTACAATCAAAATTTATGGACTGACTTGATGAACACAGTTACGTTAGTGTTATTATCAAGTGTTGTTTCAATCGTTATTGGAGTGCCGCTTGGTATTTTGATGGCTAAAAGTAATAAAGCACAAAGCATCATTACACCTATTTTGGATTTTATGCAGACGATGCCGGGATTTGTTTATTTGATTCCAGCAGTCGCCTTTTTCGGAATCGGGATGGTACCCGGAGTTTTTGCATCAGTTATCTTTGCGTTACCGCCTACTGTTCGTTTTACTAACTTAGGAATTCGTCAAGTACCGAAAGAATTAGTTGAAGCTTCAGACTCATTTGGTAGTACAGGCTGGCAAAAATTATTTAAACTTGAATTACCTTTAGCAAAAAATACGATTATGGCTGGTGTCAATCAAACAACTATGTTGGCACTTTCAATGGTGGTTATCGCTTCAATGATCGGTGCGCCCGGACTTGGACGCGGTGTTCTTTCTGCATTACAAAGAGCACAAGTTGGGAATGGTTTTGTAAATGGTGTAGCTTTGGTTATCTTAGCAATTATCATTGATCGTTTTACTCAACATTTAAATAAGAAAAAAACAGCTCCAGCTAAATCAACATTATCTAAAAAACAAAAAATTGGCGCTAGTGTTGCAGTTGTAATCTTAGCTATCGGTTTTATTACAGGTCCGATGTTATTCTCTTCTGCAAATAATGATGACAAAAATATATCCCTTTCTTATGTTGAATGGGATACAGAAGTTGCCTCTACTCATGTTGTAGGAGAAGTCTTAAAAGATATGGGGTACAATGTTTCACTAACTCCTTTGGACAATGCTATTATGTGGGAATCTATTTCAAAAGGTGAAACGGATGCGATGGTAGCTGCTTGGCTTCCTGGTACGCATGGTGAGCAGTATAAACAATACAAAGATAAAGTCGATGATTTAGGTGAAAATTTAAATGGTGCAAAACTAGGAATCGTCGTACCAGCATATATGGATATCGATTCAATTGAAGATTTACAAGATCAAGCAGGTAAAAAAATTACAGGTATCGAACCCGGAGCAGGTGTTGTAGCCGCGGCTGAAAAAACGCAAAAAGCTTACAATAACTTAGCTGACTGGTCAGTTGAAACCTCTTCATCTGGTGCGATGACCGTTGCCCTTGGACAAGCAATACGCAATAAAGAAGATATCGTTATCACAGGATGGTCTCCTCACTGGATGTTTGCTAAATATGACTTAAAATATTTAGAAGATCCCAAAGGAACCATGGGTAGTGAAGAAGCTATTCATACAATGGCTAGAAAAGGCTTAGAAAAAGATAATCCTGAAGCTTACAATGTATTGAAAAATTTCCATTGGACAAAAGAAGACATGGAATCAGTCATGTTGGAAATCAATAATGGAAAAGAACCTGTACAAGCAGCTCGAGACTGGATTGACAGTCATGAAAAAGAAGTTGCTGAGTGGAAAAAATAGCATCAAAAAGCAACGAAACAATTTTCGGTTTCGTTGCTTTTCACTTTCCGGTTAGCTTTGATTTTATGTATAAGGGATAATGCGAAGGTTCCCTTGAAAAAATTCTGCTAAAAAAATGTTTGCTGGATCTGAATATTGCTGTTTTAACAATTCTTCCATTAGCCAAACTCTGTCTTTTCCTATATCTTCCAAAGCATCTTCAATTACTGAACCATCTGTAATTAAATATAAGCCTCGATTTGGATCACCTTTCCTAACAATCGTCAAATCACCGTTTTGTTCTAACTGAACCCGCTTAACTTCAGCAATTGTATTGACATCATGTAATCTTAGCATCGTACCAAAATCATGTGCGGACAGATTTGCTTGTTTAAAATTTTCTGGAATTAGCTGCCCTTTATCTATCAGTATAATAGGTTGACCATCAACAACTTTTTTAATTTCTGGATTTTTCAACTTCGCAATTCTCAATAATGTAACCAAAGTTCCCCAAATTAATAACACTATCAAAAATTGTAAAACTGTAATTTGGGAATTATAAATAACACCACCAATAATTCCACCAAGTACATAATTCTGGATTTGATCCGCTGCGCTCTTTGGTGCTAGATTCCCTTTACCAGAAATATTAATAAAAATAATCAAACATAATAGACCAATAGTTAATTTCAAACCAACATCAAAATATGGAAACATTAATTTTTACCTCCTACATCAACTAATCGAAACTCGTCCTGATTTCTCACTTTAATTTCCTGAATCAGATAGCTTGACTTATCTTCTGACATACGAACTAAGAAAAAATTTCCAGATGATTCAACAATAGGATCAACATTTAAATCCGTTCGATTCATTCTCAGGTTATTAGGCTCGACTTGTAATGATTTAGCAACTGCTTCAAGTGTACCAATCATCTGCGCATACTGATTGTCGCTTGCTTGATCATTATTGTATGTATTCAGTTGAATTCCACCTAATAATAGCAAAAGAACAATTATTAAAATACCAACTTCTTTAAACTTATAATCCAAACGTTTTCGAATCCAGAAGAAACCCATCACCAATAAAACTAAAAACAGCACCAACATGATTGCCCATTGTATTCTATTTACAGTATGGGTCTGTTGAACTAAATAGTCATAAGTATAAAAATTCATGAATTTTTCTCCCTTTCTAGCTTTCTCTTAAAATCGTACTATAAAATCGAAAAAACAAACAGTAAAAAGTGTCTAGTAAAAACTAGAAGAGAAATAAGCCAAAATTCACAAAAATTTGAAGAGCATCAATTAGGTACCAACCATTATACATTCGCAACTTCATGTTGATTCTTGGCAAATTTCATGAATTCCTCTTATTGCAATATAACACAACGATCATCGAGTTAATGTTGATCAGTACCTACTTAGTTCTTAGAATTGAACACCACTTCTGTCCCAATCTCGCTTGTTTGTAGAAGACGAGTTAAATTCCAAATACTATTTTACAATACAATGAACAAAAAAATACCACTCAGCTGGGTGACTGAGCGGTAAAGGAGTTCATTCTACTTGAGGAGTAAAAATGAAAAAGTGTTTTTGTTTGGATTTGTTATTGGGTATACATATATAATAACTCGTATATTTGAAGAAAGTATGCCTAAATTATTTAGGTTTTCTATAGAATATTTAAGAAAAAGTAAATGGACTTTTCTTAAATATTTCCATTTATAATAAAAAATCGACAGCAACATCTGTATATAAGATCGTTGCTGTCGAAAAATTCTCTATTTAGGTGTTACATAAGCTAATGTGTTAGCTGTGTTTTGATCAATCACTCGGAAAGAAACAATTCCTAAACCTGCTACATTCATTTCAGAAATTAAGATAGAACCATCTTCATAAACATGTTCTACAAATGCCACATGTCCATATATTCCATCGGCTCCAGCAACAGTTGGTTGGAAGCTCACTGCAGTACCAGCTTTAGGTTGGTTAGAAACTTCATAACCATTCGCTTTGCCTGTTGACGCCCAATCCATACCATTACCCATAGTAGTTTCAACATAACCATCTAATTGAACAATTCTGTTATAAACATACTGCGTACAGTTACCTGCTGCATAAGCTTCTGATCCAGCAAACGTTTCTCCTGAATAATCTGGAAAATCACTATCTGGATGACTATCAGTAACAATGATACCACTCGCAGATGTTGACGGTCTTTCTTTATCATATTCAGTTAATTCGTATTCTTCAATAAAAGCGTTAAGCTTTTGATCATAGCTAGTATCAGTCGCATAGACGCCAGTTAACGCCTTTGTTGCTTCTTGATACGTAACCGCATTGGATTTCCAAGTTCCTGAATAAATTTCTTGATTTGAATCAGTGCCTTCTTTCATTAACTTGGCATAATCCTCAAAAGATTCTTTATAACCAGGATATTTTTTAAATGCAGCATCAATGGAGTACCAATTACCGGCACCATCATCTTCTTGTGTAGAAAAAACAACACTTTCTCCTTCAAATTCGCCTTTAATACCAAAAAGATTATAATATGGTTGTTGACTTAAGTCACTATCGCCAGCTCCTGTTTCTAGAATTGCTTGGGCAATCATAACCGATGCATATAGATCATTTTTCTGACCAATTGCACGTGCTTTTTCACCGATACGGCGAATAAACGTTTCTGTCGGCTCATTTTTCACAATTTTAATTTCTTGATCTGATGGATCAATTGCTCCTGTTTCTGTCGTTTGCGCAGAAGAATCAACAGTAGGCGTTTCTTTAGGAGTTACTGGTGCAGTTTGACCAGCTTCTTGATTATTTGTTGGTTGCTCCACTGGCGTAGAAGATTCCGTTGTAGTACTTGAATCTGTTGATCCAGTCTCATTAGATGTATTTGTCTCAGAGTCAGATGTTGATGGCTCAGAAGTAGCTGGCTCTTCAACTCCCCCAGAACTATCTGTAGTTTGGTTCGTTTCACCATCAGCTGGCGTTGATTCTGACTGATTTAATTCATCAGCATGACTGATCACTGGGACTAAATTCATACTCACAAGTAAAAAAGCCATCTGGAATGATAAAAATTTTCTTTTCATTCAATTTAATTCCTTTCTTATGTAATATTGATAATGTTACGATGTCAATTCTTCAGATTTAATTACACAAAAATTGTATAAGTAAATCCAAGTTAACTTAGAGAGTAAACTCATTCGGTTGGTATTGATGGTTAAATCAAATTAAGCATCAGAACGTTAGTATCACTCAAATATTGTACAACTTAAATTGATTTTTTCCATATATTCACCGACCTTTTTTTCTAAAGATCAAGTTTAACCTTCTACAAGTTGAATTTATTTTACCATAAGTAGAGAGTAAAATCTTGTACTTGATTCGAAAGTTTCAAAATCTTCTTAGAAAATTCACCTTTTATGAAAAAAAGAAAAATTTATGTCATATAAAAAAAAGAATTCCCAAAATTCGACAAAATTATTGTCACTTGGAAATTCTTAAAAAGCTATTTTTATTTACGATACATCTTAAATTGAAATTTCGATAACAACTAGTCACAATTTTTCAAAAAAGACTTTAAAATCAACGTTTTACATTTTAACCACACGCAGTAAGTAACAACTTTTAACAGTGTTTTGGTATTCAAATAGTATTCAGATTTTGCCGTTTTAAATACGTATTTGTTTATTCAGAATCATCATGTCTATAATTTTATATTTTAATATTCTGTTCGCTTTACAACACGAACACATATTCGTATAATTGATTTATCAAATTTGGGCGGTGTATAGATATGAATAAGAACAGCTATGTAGGTTTTGTTACTAAAATAAGAGTAATTAAGTCGTTTCCTAATATGTTAGTTCGATTTACTTTAAAAACGAACGCGGCTAACATTAACTGTCTAGTTCATAACAAAGACTTAGCTAACCTTATATTATTTTTAGACGAGGATAAATTTGAACTTGCTACATTCGGACATTACAATAATAGAAACCAGTTCATAATAGAAAAATTTACCATACGAAATCCTGATAGCTTCATTCGGGAATTCGTGCTTAAACCATTGTCAAAGATAGCTTAATCCCTACTAAAAAAAGTGGGGATTTTTTACTATTTAATTAGGTAAAAGCCTTGACTTTATATAACGCATGCGTTATAATAGATATATAGTTAAGGAGGTGAAAAAATGATAGAAGACATAATAAAATGGCTAACAGCTCTCACACTATTAGCCACAGCGATTCTAAACTTCTTAACAGCCTCCAAGCAAACTAAGAAGAAAAAGAAACGCAAAAAGTAATTTGATAGAGAGGGTAACCCCCTCTTCTATCTCCATTATATCAAAATATAAGGAGGAAAACAAAATGCTAGTATTTTATCTTGTTGTTGCAATCCTTGCTGTCGCAGGGCTCGTTGTAGCCATTAAAAATTATAAGGAGAAGTAAACCGTGGAAAAAGAAAATCTTACCCCAGAATCTCAAATTAGAGCGAGCAAAAATTACAGGAAGAGAATCAATTCCGATGAAGAGAAGAAAGCACATAGAAACTACATGACAAGTAAGAGGTCTGCTAAGTCGTTCATTAATACAAAAGCCACACTCGAAGACCTAGCAGAGCTTGAGCAACTGATCTCAGAACGTAAAAATGAGTTATCTGTTTAATCTTAACGTTTTGTTTGATATACTTATAAAGTAATTTAGCTTAAGGAGGATTATTATGAAAAAAGTGATTTATGGAGTTTTATTAATTGCTGTATTTGGGCTTACAGCTTGTGGGAATGATAAAAAGGAAACGACTGCTAGTAGTAAAGTAGAACAGTTAGAATCGAGAGTTAAGGAGTTGGAGAGTTCTTCTAGTTCAGAAGCTCCTACCAAAGAAGATGAAGATGCTGTATTAGCTGATATAAAATCTGATACAAATAAAAAAATTGCACAAGCATTTTTTGATGCTGGTTTGGAAATGTATGTAAATAAAGATATTGGTTTGGGTGTTACGGAAATAGATACAATTAATGATGCTGCTTATCTTGATCCTATACCAGAAACCGGACTATCTTTTTATACAGAGAAAGTAGACTCTGGCTTTGAATATATAATCAAGATATACACTTATCCTGATGAAGCTCAAATGAATATGGCTATAGACAACTTTGAAAACGGTGAATATTCAGTCCCTCAAAGAGTTGCTCGTAATTCCCACATTAATTCATTCATTACAGCAGATATGTCAATGAGTGAGGCTGATTTCAACAAATACAAAGATGTATTCGAAAAAATCCAATAATAAAAAAAGTACCCTCTCACTTAAGAGAAGGTACTTTTAATTTTTATACAGCTTTAAGTTTTGTTGTTTCGATCAAACGATCGTACCAAGGCGCTTTAGTTGTCCAATTAAAATGTGGCATTTCTTTACCGTTGTTTAGTCTGTAAACATCACGTAATACTCGTGCTTGATCTGGTTGTTTAAGCGCAATAACTTTTTGTCCGTCGTAATAATAAAGTGTTGCGTCCTTATCTGTAATATTAAATGTACATACCATTGTAATTACCTCCTGTTGTTTTGGTTTTTGTGTTTGTGTATTTTGATTGTTGCTCGTGTTGCTGCTACCAGAATTACTACCGCCTTGACTGGTGGAGTTTCCGCTCAAGCCGAAACCTTCCGCAATTCCGTTGGCCATATCAGTGATAATTGAGTTGAAATTGTTGTTGTAAGCTGCCATATCTTCTGCATTATCAATAAAGCAGACTTCATACAGGCACGATGACATTCCTCTGCTTTTTGCATTGTAAATTACAGAGAAATTCGTTCGCTTTACACCGCGATTGGTAAAATACTTGGCCAACTTAGAAACAACTTTTTGTTCTACGACATCGCCTGATTCTGAGGTTGTAATATACGCCTCTGTTCCTTTGGCTTGCTTATTAAACGAATTAAAATGTACTTCGAATACGTAATCGAACGAACCGCCAAAATTCAAGCGTCCGGCTTGCGCTTCGGCAAAAGCATTTTTGCTTTGATCGTATACTTTAACGGCAAAGCCATTCGCTTGCAGTGGACCAACCAAAGCATTTACTACTCGGCGAGTTTCTACTGCTTCAGAAGTCCCGTTGCCAACAGCTCCTGGATCACCAGCACCATGACCAGCAATTAATAAAATACTTGGCATTATTCATCACCCCCATTCTCTTTTGGCTTCGTATATTCCAAAGCTTGGTTGCTATCACCTAACCCTTTAGTCGTTGGGTCTGGAATCAAGTTAATAGCATTAATAACAGTTAAACCCACAATATACGGATTAGAAACCGCCTGAACAAATACTGTCCACAACGCTGGCCAAGACGTTAGGTCTTTCACCTCTAACCCCATATAAATTAAAATAGGTACCAATAAGGCACCTACAAAGCGAACAATAAATGATAAGTTATCTTTTGAAAATCGTACGCTCAAGTTAATCTTATTCTTCATGATTTAGCCTCCTATTTTATTCATAAATAACGTGTAAAGTTGTTGTACTAACCAAAATAAAATCCCGCCGCTCGTAATACTAACAGTGATGATTCCAAATATTTTACCAGTTGTCATCATCCTAAATTCATGCGCGTGTTTTTCTTTTTGATCGTTTTTACCAATTATCGCGGTTAGCAACGTATCAAATTGCTTTTGCATAAAGGTTTCATTTTTATCCATTTTTGTATTAAGTACTGCCATATCACTTTTTAAGTCAGATAAGCTATTTACATTTTCTTCTAATTTTTTCTGACCTTGTTGTAAAAGAGCGATGTCCCGATCGTGCTTATCTACGAGTTTCTTTAGTTCATCTTGCATATGCCACCGTCCTTCCTCACTACGCCGTACGTTCCCACATATAAACTGTAATATACGGTTGCATGTTGTTATGTGGCTGACTTCCGCCTGTATATCCAGTTGTCAAACCGTCATTTATCCCAATTTGTCCGCCTCCAGGAGTTGCATTACCAACCAAGTAACTTGTCGGATTGGTTCCAACAGTAATTCTTAATGCATCGTGACGGTGGCGGAAAGATTCTGCTTCAGTGATTATATGTGCTTTTTCTCCGCCTGTTTTACCAGCTGCGTTAAAGTCTGTGTCGCTATCATCTACACTAACTAATGTTTTCCCTTGAGCATATCGTTTCCATGTTCCTCCGAAAAGTTCGCTTGGTTCATCACTTTTAGTACTCTGGTAAATACTGCCAATTGGGTAACAGAAATCAAGCAACCCATTGACTGCTTGCGAATGTGTGTACGGATATTTTTTCTCTCCATCAATTTCCAAATCTACTATTTTAGTCATCTGCTTCACCGTCCTGAATAATGTCAATACTTACTACTTCTAGCGCTCTAACATACTTGTCAGTTCCTACCATGAACCCCTGTAGCGGGTTCCCTTGTTCATTTGTTTTGAAACCATTGATTATTTCAACGGCATTTTGCAAATCAAAGCTTTCAACTTCAATTATTTCTGGCTCTTTCCCTTGCAACTCTAATTTTACTTTCATGCTTCTGCCTCCTGGTCAATTTTTACTTCCATAATCTCGATCAATGCGATCTCACTTACTCGAATCGTTGCTGTGTCCACAACTTGGCAAAAACGCTTCTTACACTTTAAAAGCTTTTTTCGAGCTTCTTCGGCTTCGCTTCGGTATTCGAAAAGTAACTGAACACTGACACCATTTTTTAATGTAACGACTAAATTTTTCATCTAATATTGTCCTCCTAGTTGGCTTTGAATGAATAAAAATAAATCTAAGTGAGCTTCAATACGAGCTAGCCCATTTGGTAAAATTTCAATAGTATGCCAACCTCTAGTCACCATACCTTCACTATTTTTCAAATACTTAATCAAACTAATGCGATCACCAGAAATAGCTGTAATTGGAACTGTTACTCCATCAACTTTTATCGTTAATCGATTAGGGATTGAATTGTACTCAAAAATGCCATACTCAATTTCATGGGTATGGTTTGGCAAAGTTATTTGGTGCGTATGAGCTGGTATAGTTACATTGTGTTGGTGCGCAGGAATGGTCACACTATGCTGATGAGCAGGAATACTGACACTGTGTTGATGCGCTGGTATCGATACACCATGCGTATGCGCTGGCGTTGTCACAGAATGGGAGTGATCTCCTGAGCTTTCGGCAGTTTGTATGATTGAACTTTGTGCAGCGGATATATCCAATATAACAGTTTGACCTAAACCATCAACGAATGCGCGTGCCCCTGTTTGTCCAATGGGAGGATTCCTACCGTTGTTAAACATCACATGTCTGTGATTCCCACCGGCGCTACTCGTATTCGTACTTTGGCCAGCTGCACTACTTGTCTGAGTGCTTCCACCGCCAGACGAACTTGTTTGTGTTCCGCCACCACCTGAACTACTTGTTTGAGTACTGCCTCCCCCAGATGTACTCGTTTGTGTGCTTCCACCACCGGCGCTAGTAGACGTGACTGTTGCCCCGCCACCTTTAATCGCTTTTGAATAAGCTCTGAACGCTCGTGTGTTGTATGTCAGCTCTAATTCATTTACATTCACCACATTCTCATTGATATAAAATCTCAGCCTTGCTGGTGAATTCGAATCACAATTATCTTGAAAGTCAACACTAGTGATATTCGTTGCCCCTTGAGAGTATAGTTCGTTGATTTGTTGCCGACGCTCTAGATCAGTTGCGGTTGTTCCTAAGTCATCTTGAAGGCTTCCTATGACTAGTTCTCGTTCCCATGGTGTCTTGGTCATGTCTGGTGCTTTCTCTTTAAGGATTCTTAAGTCAAGCGTGCCATAATCATTCGTCACCACTCTTACAATGTCACCTTCATGGAAACTGTCAACGGTTAAGCCGGATAGTTCCGCTAGTTGGATAGCTCGAATTTCCCAACTTACTGCAGGTTCTTTCCATTTGTCCAGAAGCGCTTGGCAACTAGATTTTAAGTTTTCCTCTACAGTAAAACGTCGATCAGCCCAAACATACTCACGTAAGCCATATTTAGCGATTGATTCTTTATTCTCTAAATAAGGTATACCGTTGTTTACTCGCTTAATGTCCAGTTGGTTAATACCCTCACCAGCTCCTAGCGGATAGAGACGATTAAATAAGTTATTTGGATTCTCTGAAATTTCAAACCCGATCAGGTTATAACCCTCTTTAATTCGACAGACAGGCTTTGTCTCTGGTTTTACTAGGTTCAATGTCCACGGATAACTTTTAGTATCCCACGACCAACGAAACTGTTCATCAAACGGCTTAGGCACGCTTAACAAGGCACTAAGTAAGTTTTCGTTCTCCCAGCTATAGTGAAAGTATCGGACGAAGTCAACTTGGCCAAGTTTCCAGTGTTGGGTATGCTGCTTGTTCAATAAATAATCAATCACTTGCCTTGTGGTCCAATTCTCCAGTTGATGAATTTTAAATAAAGAGCTGTCCAAGAGTGTCGCAAAAGCATGTTCACAATCGTAACTGATCTCATTTGTTGCTCGATTGTGGACTGTCTTCTTCGGCATAATTCGAAATAGCCCGATATACTCATCATCGTTGGTTAATTCAATCCAATGGAAAAACTGAACTTTTTCATTTTTTGGATCATTTAAAGGTAAACGAAAAGAAGCCGTCCATAAACTGTTCGACTTCTTCTCATAGCTGACCTGATAAGCATTTTCTAAACGTGCTGTATAATTTCGTTTCATATCTAAGACTTTTACTCTAATCAACTACTTCACCTCGTTCAGTGAACGTGATGACAGGTAAATTGGTTAGTTTCGACTTATCCGCTTTTGACATCAGCCCATCTTTAGAAGTGGTGGCCAAGTCTGTAAACTCAACTTTCCGTGACAAATCAGAAGTTAAACGAGCATTTAAAGTGTCGTGTTTTACCCCTTTTTGATCGGTTCGAGCATTAACGATTTCAGGGTTACTGTCTCCAGCTTCTTGAATAATTTGGTCAAATTCATTACGCACACCATTTGCTACTTCAAGGGCATTCTCTGCAATCGCAATGGATTCATTTCCTTTTGTTGTTGCAATAGAAATAGAACTATCCCCTTTTTCGTTAGCAATTCGAATCGCTTCTGCTCCTGTGGTTTCAGCGATTTCAATAGATTCATTCCCTTTATCAGTCGCAATTTGTATGGATTCATTCCCTAACTCTGTTGCTTTTTGTATTGCCTGATCGCCTTTAGCAATAGCTGTTTCGGAGTTTGTTTCTGCTCTTGCTGCGGCATCAATTGCTAACTCGTTTATTTTGATACGTCCAGCATTTAATGTATCTGTTGCTAATATATGTTCTGCCATTCGTTGCGCCTCCTTAATTAAATCTTTCTCTGTATGACACAGAAAAGTAAATATCGGCATTTATCGCCTCTGCGACAATTTCATTGATGCCCGGTTTAAGTACAAATTCACCATCAATAAACACTTCTTTCCCATTCAGAAAACCAACATACCTGATCCAGTCCAATTCATAATCAGCATTGACCAAGTCTTTTATTACAAATGCTTTTTCACCGTTCGCATAAAAAGTGACCCGTGTCGCAGAACCTCTGATACGCACGATTGGACTTACTGCAAGACCTTTATTCTCAAGCTCAAACTTCTTACTGATCGGTGTGTTTGCGTTGCTGCCCGAAGTGTCACCCATTAAAAAGTTGTACGTAAAATCGATAACTTCACTACCCCATACAACATTGTCGGATTGGATATGGATTTCCCCACGTCCGCTGTGTCCAAAAGTGTAATCAAAGGTAAAATCAATTTCTTCGCTACCCCAGCAAACATCTTCAGCAGTAAAGCGAGCATACTTATTCGGATCATTCCCTACTAAAGTGAGTTCAAAATCAGCACCCACAACATAGTATTTCGGATTTGGCGCAACTTTCATTTTCACCAGTTGGAACACATCATTTTCGTCTGAAAAAATAATTTTTAATAATCGAGGTCTTCCGAAATCATCTGTGATAAAGTCCATGAACTTTCGAAGATCAAAGCTCCTATTGGCTGTCTCTTGTCCCATATAAGCGACAGGGATTTTAAGCGTTCGACTGTTTAGCTCGTCGCCAAAATCCCATTCACCTATGAGACCAGGTATTTCTACTGTCTTGGCTTTAATAGCAGGAGAGAGCGGACGCTCCCACCCTGCCAATACAACCATGTTGAAATCTGCTAAAGTTGTTGTATCATCTATTGTTATTTGCATATAATCCCTACTTTACATAGCGGGTCTAGGTACTACACCTTGACCTCTAGCCGTTGATTCGCTGTCAGCGTTAATTCCTTTTGACATTGGACCTTTTAAAACATCGGTCACAAGTCGGCTATCCATATAAGAATTGGTGTCTTTCTCTAATAAGGAATGAAGAACATCGGTCATGTTTGCTAGTAAACCTTTGATTTCCTCGTTATCATTCGTAAGCGTTTGTTCCATAGAAGCCCCGAACGGTTGGGCAATTGCCCCCATTGCTATGTCACCAACTGCTAAGTCTGTCCCGGTTATGATTTCCGCAATATCCTGCATCGTATTAAATACTGCCGATTTGCTATCCTCAAGACCTAAAACAAGACCGTCACCTGTAAATAAACCAGTTTGGCGCATCACACGAGAAGGCGAATTGATTCCTAGTACACCTTCAATTTTTTCACGAATGCCATTTCCGATGTCTTGCATCTTGTTCCAGACTTTCTCAGCCATTTCAGTAATTCCGTTTAATAAGCCTTGAATAGCATCTCTACCAACCTGAGCTAAATCGATACTCGATAGAAAATCGATAGATTGCGTCCACTTAGTGCTAACCGTCTCATAAACAGCGGTTAATTTTTCAGATACAGCCGTTTTAGCTTTCTCCCATGCATCTGACACTGACGCAGCAATTCGAGCTGGTAAACCAGTCATCCAAGCTAAAGCAGCGTTCCATTTAGCGATAACTGTGTTATATACTTCGGTCATCTTATTTGTTACGGCTGTTTTAGCGGATTCAAAAGCCGTCGTAGCAGAGCTTTGTAAACGACCAGGTAAGCCAGTCATCCAAGCAATAGCTTGATCCCATTTCGTTTTGATTGTTTCAACAATTTCACCCATTTTTTCAAGGGTTTTGTTTTTCATGTTGATAAAGGCATTAACCACAGCAGAAATAATTGCTCCTGTGGAATTGTTAAACACTCCTTTAATTCCTTCCCAAATCTGAGAAAGTGCATCAAGAATGTTTTGCATGATTTGACTAGCTGTGTTTCTCATCTCGTCGAATCCTTGAGTAAAGAATGTGACGATCAAAAGTATTGGGGCCAAGAAAATGTTTTTAATAAGTGTCCACGCACCAGTGAAATAATCCTGTAAACCAGTGAATACTCCTTGTACATAAGGATAAATCCACCCGAAATGTTCATCTATGAAGCCTTTAATTGCTCCTAGAGCATCAGAAAATGTTTGTTTAACTGCTGTCCATTTTTCGCCAAACCACGCTGGCAACCCTTCAAACCAAACTATTGTTGCGTCAAAACCTTGCTTGATTCCTTCGCCGACACCTTTGAAGTATTCTTTTACACCGGACCAAGAATTTTTAGCGGCATCTCCTGATTTTTTGAAGCTATCTGAAATAGCTTTGCCTTTATCACTCGCCCATTTGGTTAGTGGTTCGAAAATCTTACCAAACATTTGCCCGATCGCTGAAAGACCCGCTCCTATACCGGCTAATACTTGCTTACCTAAAGCTCCCCAGTCTACACTTGCTAGTCCGTTTTTAATTGCTTCCCAGATAGCTGGTAAAGCTTCAATTAGCAGAGGTATTGCAATAGTAATCCCTTCAATCAAAGCCACTAGAATTTTGATACCTGCTTCAATTAACATAGGCAGTGCTTCGGTTATCTTTTCAATAAAGATAATAATTAACTCGACAATAGCAGTGATAAGAGCAGGCAAATTGTCTACAATTCCATCAATAAGCGCCATAAGAAGAGTTAGCCCAGCTTCTAATAACATTGGCAAAGCTTTGATAATTTCAGCAAGGAAAGTTTGCAGCACTTGTAGTACAACCGGAATAATTTTACCCACATTCTGAGATAGCCCTTGTACTAAACTCGTAATGATTTGAGCAGCACCTTGAATGATCGCTGGTAAATTTGCTGTGAGAGCTTCTAAGAAATTAGTCAACAGCTTGGTTCCTTCTTGCATCAAGGTAGGAATTTTACTAGTGATACCCGTTACTAGACCTGTAATAATTTTAGGACCCTTCTCAGTTGCCATTTGGAAAAATCCGTCTAACTGTGTACCAAATTGACTTTGTGCTAAACCTAAGCCAGCGATGATAACAGCAATAATTGCTCCTGGTCCTACCAACTTAAGAGCCATTGAAGCGAGCCCTCCAAGTTGTCCAATCATGCCAGAAGCCATTGAACCGAACTGACCACCTATTTGTTGGAAGCCTGAACCAAGTTGACTAAACATAGGTGATAGTTCCCCTAGTTTTCCTTTTACGGCGTCAAGTTTTCCGAATAAACCGGAATTGTCAAAGCGACCTAATTTGGCTCCCCATTCAAATGACTGTTGCCCGATATAATCGCCGATACCTTGAAATTGAGTTACTACAGATTCTTTTACACCAGCAAAACGTCCGCCCAAGGCATCTATTTTACTTAAGGCAGAATCGGGTAATAGTTTTCCAATGATATCGCCACCAGCTGAACCAATGTTTTGGATCGATTGACCGAACTCGGATACTTTACTCATGCCACTGCTCAATTTACCCTGAAACCCTTCAACCGTTGACCCGATCGAACCAAATGCTTTCGTTGCTGTACTTGGTATCAAGTCAATTCCTAGATTGAGTGTTTCAAAGGCTTTCGCGACTGGTGAGAGTGCCGAAGTAAACTTACCAAACAGTTGTAACGCTGGACCAATACCGACGGCAAATGCAGTCCCCATTCCAGCAGCTTTGATTGTTGCTTGTTGTGTTGCCGGAGAAAGTGCATCAAATTTCGCTTTTAGATCAAGCACTAATTTAATGACCCCTTGGAACGATTCGCCGAATTTCACACCCATTTCCGTTGCTTTATCCTCTAGCTTGCCTAATAGTTCGGTAAACTCGCCGACAAGTGGTTTGAGTGTAGAAAAGAAGCCTCCGCCTTTGCCACCAGCATCTAGGAAGTTTGCACCAATACGGCCAACAGATGACCACATATTTGCTATAGAAGCACTAAACGAGTTATCACCAATCGTTTTAGCAGCGCCACCAATATTTTTTTCAATAGCGGCTAAAAACATCTCAGAAGATATTTCCCCTTTAGAGGCTAAGTCTTTTACAGAATCTGTCGCAACTCCTGCCTCTTTTGCGATCCATTGATAAATGGGTAACCCTCGATCTGCCAACTGGTTTAAATTGTCCGTATATGCTACATTCGAGGTCTGAACTTTGTTAATAATTGACCCCATCTCACTTAGAGAAATACCAGCAATAGCGGCCGCATCTCCTGTAAGAGTTAGGTATTTTGTCAATTGTTCCCCAGGTTCAATACCTGCTGCTACAGCGCTTGCCGCAATAGTTGCCGCATCCGCCATACCAAAAGAAGTTCCTTTTACCGATTCTAGTGCTGATTTCATAATGTTCTCAACACTTTCACCACTATGACCAAGACCTAACAGTTTCGCTTTAGCGTCATCGATACCCACTAAACGATTAAAACCTTTTACTAAAGTAATCCCAGTTAATGCAGAAGCCGCTCCTACTGCCGGTTTTGTTATACTTGATGTGAGTTTATTCCCCACTCCAGTGAACCAACTCCCCATTGAATTTAATCCATTAGATAAAGTGTTGTTTGCTGTTCGAGCGTGACCAACCACTCTGTCTATGGCTTGTGTGGCTGGCTTATCATCTGCACCGATTTTGCCGAACAACTCAAATATATTAACTGCCAACACCTTCACCCCCTAATGTATTCAATAATTTCAATGCTTCGTTCATTCCTGACACAGCTTCGGTCTCTACTTCTGTTTTCGTTTTCAAGCTATCCGCATGTTCTTTCAGTAAGTCATCCTTAAACTCTTCAAAAGACTTCTCTCTGAATGGATTTGACAACCAATTTTCGCGTAAGTCATCATCCAGCTTTTCTTGATACATCGTTTTGATAAACTCTGGTAAATCACTAAATCGCATAGAAGATAACAAAAAAGAGACATCGTTGTATCGTCTAAACAACATGTCTCTAAATTTATTGATACCGCCAGCACTTTCTACTATTCTGGCAAGGTAAATAATTCTTTTAATTCCGTTTTCGTCACTTCGAAAAAATCTCTCAACAGCCTCACATACTGACTTAATGGCAATTTACCCACCTCTTCGGCTGTAAAATCACCTTCCAAAATATCAGCTAAAAAAGCGTTTAGTTCTGTTTTAATCGTTTTTAAATTGGACATGACCATTTTCAAGATTTGACCGATAATGTCGAAACTTTGCTTGCTAATTTGGGCGCTTACAGCTTCTAAATCTTTTTCAGCTTGCTTCGCCTCTTTAGAACCTGGGTCTTTCTCAATAATTAACTTGTATCCCACTTGCTTGGCCATTACATCCGCTGCTTGATCTCGTTGTTCTAAAAAGCCAATGATTTTGTCTGTTAATTCCAACTTGTCCGCGAATGCTAAAACTGTGAACATATCATCAGCCATTAAAGTTCTGATTTTCAAATCTTTTTTGCTAGCCATTATTTTTTACCTGCCTTTTCATCAGTAGTTGTTTCTGGCGCACCATCTAGTTGTCGAACTGAACGAGTTTGTGCTGGTTCTTCTGGCACTTCCGGTGTGTCTTTTGTTGGGTATAGAATAGTAATAGGTAACGCTTGTGTTTCGATATTTTCTGGATCTGTTCGAGCTTCAAACACTGCTGTGTAGACGGCTTCTGATTTGTCTTTGGGTTCTAACTCCAAACCAGACGTACAAATAGCATAATCTACAATAATGATAATCGGTTTTTTCGATCCGCTGATCGTCCCGATATAGGCCATATTTTTAATATAATCTGATTCTTCAATAATGGCTTTCGGTTTGATAATCTCGTAACCAGCCGGGAAGTCGGTTCCATCGCTTGATTCTGAATCAGCTAACAACATCATTTTAAGATTAGATAGTGTATGTTCAATCATGTTCAATTCAAATGTGCCTTCTGTTTCTTCAATCATGTCTGCACCTACTGGCGTAGTAAACATTCCGTCGATCGGAACTTTTCGATACGTATTCTTCATTGTTAATTTAGAACCTTCACTCGTCGCTCCGATTAAATCGTAGCTCCATTTTTTTGCTGTAGCATCCCACACAAGGTTTTTTACCCATGCACCTGCGTTTAACAGAAAATTGCCTGCTGCTTCTTTGGTGTACCCTGTTTTTGGTAAGTTCTCACTTGTAATTGTTGACATTTAACTTTTCCTCCAATCAACACGCACATAAATTTGTGCATATCTTCTTTGTAGTGTGTCCGACCCTGTCGGTATGTTATTTGGTCGAATAAAATCGAACCTTATGAAAAATTGTTCATTTAATATTCGATTTTCATCATCATTAACGAAATTCTGTAGTTTCCCTATAACCTCTTCAATACGCTGATTGTTCTTCCCTTGATCGTCGAAAACATCACAATCAAGATAGAATCCTTCTTGATTTTTACCTAAAGGTTCCCCAGTATAGCTAAAAGTCATGTAAGGGTAATCGACTTCTTTCTTATAATTTCGTATATAAAATACTTCGGGAAGAACCTGTTTGAAGGCGTTTAGTAATTCTGCAATAAGTAAATCCATCAAATAGACCTCCCGAATATTTCTTTGGCTAAAGCCTGAATTTGCGCATTGGATTGTCTAAAGGCAGGGCGTAAGAAAGGTTGAGGTGCCATCCCATAAGTAAATTGCCATCCCCAAGTCGGGTCTTTGTATACCCAACCACCTTTACGACCTTGACCGTTCTCAGCGAATTCTCCTGTCCCAAACTCTACATAAACGGCGTAATCTGTATTTGCACCCACATAGCCGACTAGTTCCTTTTGATCGACTTGATACCCAATACTTTGTTTCAATTTACTTGTACTGATCGGTAGTAGATTAACTGCGAACCCTTCAACCATCATACATGCTTGTATTAGCCACTCAACAGTTGCTTTTTTGATGGCATCTTTCCCGGCTTGAGAATTGTCTACAAAAGTCATTAGGCCACCTTCTTGCAATAAATCTCATACTGGCTATTCAGTTCCATAGGATTATCAACAAAGGTGATTTCGTAGGTTAACCCTGATCTAGGGTTATAAATACGATCAGCATTTGTAATATCTACTGACACATCGAATAACATGAACACATGGCTAGATTCTTCAATAAAGCTGTTTGAAGAGTTCGCCTCATCTCCTGTCAATAAATCTAGATAACCTTCAACTTCATAAACCGTTCGCCATTCTACAATTGGTTCGCCTATTGGGTTGGTTCCTGTTGTCACTTCACGTTTAATATCAAAAGAAAAAGGTCCCATACTCAGAACCTCAGCTTTCGATATTTAGTGATAAATGCCATCATTGCTGCAGGATAACCATTGACCGTTTCAGAAGAATTCTGGTCATAATATGATGTGGACCATCGAGAGATTGTTTCTGATTTGATGCCCAACTTATGCCCCATTCGCTTGTCATACTGAATAAGCTTTCGAACGCCTGCCACAATATCCGCTGGGTACTCCACCAAAGTGGCAATAGCTCGCATAACAGTAGTAGAGATAAACGGCGTGTCTCCCTCAACTTCAATATAATCAGAATCTACAGTTTTAATGGTATATAGACCGTCATTGTATTTAGAATTTGATACTTGGATCGTTTTTCCTTTTACAAAGCCGATCTTTTCCTCAAACGAAACAATTTTAGTCCCTTCAAACTTCAATTGATCGATTCGGACATTGCGATTTTGGAAGTTATTATGTGTAAGTTCCCTAATCGCTACCTCAATGCCGTCTAAGTCTTCTTGGGTAATTTCAGAGTGTAGTTTTTTAGCCTCTGCAAGAGTGATAATCATAAGTGTTCCCCCAATCTAAAAGAGGATAGCTTATTCGCCACCCTCATTTGCTTCTGTTTCTAGTAATTCTTTTAATTTGTCGTTGCTGTCATTTCCTTTGTGTTCAATACCCAATTCAGCAAGTTTGGCCAAAGCTTCTTTACGATCAAATTCGCCGCCTTTTTTAGCCTTTTTAAGCGCAAGCTCCAATTCAGCAATTGTTGCTTTGGCTTGTTTTAATTCGTCCGATACTGCTTTATATTCTGCGATTGAATACGTCTTGCCGCCTGTTGCTTCTTCAACAACTTCGTACGAGTTTGTCTCTTTGTCTAATTCGACTACATCATAACCTTCTGACAAATAGGTGCTTTTCTCTGAATCATCGATTTGTAAAATACGACTACCTTTTTTTACTTTCATATCTATTCTCCTTCAATAACAAAGGCTAAACCTTCGTGTTTTGTTTCGAATACAATGACATCGTCATAAGATTGTTCATAGTATAAGAAGTTTCCGCTATTTGCTGCAGACGGTGAATCTAATCCCACAAAGCTGTATTTTTGAGGTGCAGCCATACAAGGAATATGAATCAACATCATCTGGATTTGTTTGGCTGTTGGATCAGCTACGGCACCAGTCGTGAAATCATATAATGTTTTCATGCGATCAGATGGGATTGCAGGTTCAATTGTTACTTCATCCAAGCGATTAATCACTCGATTGATTTCGTTTGTACTTCCTTGTACTGGTAATGTACGGCCGAAGTTCTTCAAGTTCTTAATCAATGTACGAATAACTGGTGTACAGAAGATTGTACGTCCAACTGCAGGTACGCCCTGTTCATCCATTTCAGTCATTAACTTATCGAATGTTGTCAAGAAGTTTTCTTCTGTTAACGTCAACGCCACAATTCCGTCTCCGCCGCCTAATGCTTGTTTACGAGCAAACAGACTTGACATCATTTGTTTATCCATTTCTGGAATTTTTTCTTCATCGTTGTAAACCTTAGTAATGTTCGCAATCGACGTTACAAAGTTTGTTTCATCAATATCTGACGGATCGACTAATGTACTCCAGTAGCGTTCGTTCGTCAGTTCGTAAGTTTCCCACTGGTTTTCGTAATTCGCTTCAATCCCGGTAATACTACGACGCGTACGATCTTTTCGCCCGCCTTTGATTAATAGTTTTGGTAACTTCACCGTTTTTTGTCCTGTCCATTTAATGATAGAGTTAGACGGAGAACTCCAAAGTTTTTGAGTATACAAAAGTCCGTTTGCTGCATAACGTTGTTGTAATCCTGTTTGATAAGCTGTTGCATAATTTAAAATTGCTGGCATTTTATTTCCTTCTCTCTTTAATTAGTAGTTTGTGTTGCTGGGATATCTGCAGTAAATGCACTGGTAAATTGTTCTGTTAAATCTGGATCAGCATTATTGCCTGGTTTCAATGGATTGGGAATCTGTTCAAATCCTTCTGGACCTTTTGGTGTTGGTTCTGCTGGGTCAGTTACTTCAAAAAAAGTAGGATGATTTGTTTGTAAATCTTTGATCTTGTTTTCTAAGTCTTTGATTACTCCCTTATCGTCCACTTCGACCTCACCTAGCTTATACGCCAAATAGTCAAGGTCATTTGCCCCGGCATCACGTAACGCGTTGTGAATAGCATTTGTTTTTGTTGTAGCTGCTAATTCATCTGTTAATGCTTGATTACTTTCTTGTAGCTCTTTAATTTTTTGGTTCAACGCATCTGAGTTACCTTCCTGTTTGCCCAACTCAGCTAACTTTGTGTTATTGTCTGCAATTTGCGCTTGAAGAGCTGTTTCAGATTCTTTCAATGCTTCAATTGCTTTATTGTGAGTGGTTACTGTTTTACCATACTCACCCATAACATATTTTGCTTGTTCTTCGGTTAAACCCTGTGCTAATAAATCTTCTTTTTTCATTGATAAAATCCTCCTAAGTGTTTTTTGAGTGGCAACTCCCACTGTGAGCCGACTTTTAGAGACATTCGAGCAGGTCTAGGGTAAAACAAAAAGCCTAGTCGTCACTAGACTTTAATTATTCGTATTTTTTTCGTAATTCTGTCATCCGTTCTAAAATATTTCGCTCATTTGCTTGTTTGATAACTATATTTGTTTCTTTACTTTGCTTTTTTATCATCTTGCGTAGTCGGTTATCAGAATAATAGATAGTTACTTTTTCTGAACAGTAGTCACATTCATAGTAATGATGAGTTACTCCTTTATCTATTTGTTCGCTTTTTTCACTCAAAAATACATATTTTCCACAGTTCGGACATGTCCAAGCTCTTTCGTTCATGCTACTGACCTCCCTTTTTCCCACTCTTTATAATTCCTGTATTTAACTACTTTCTTAGTTTCGTTATCACGTCTCAACTCAGGTTTAACACCTTTCACTCGTGAATACGTACGACAGCGACAATTGATATCTTCTTTCGCAACTCCGAACATGTGAGGCTGTAAAGCTGCGTGTCCACTCGGTGACTTGAACTTTTCGTTTGGCTTCACCGCTTGGCCATCCAGCGCTCTGTGGGTATCACGAGTAGCTAATGACAATGTAGAAGACCAGACTTTCTCAAACTCAACCCCTTGGTTATCCGCTTCTGTCTGTGACTTCTGGCGTGTAACTGCTTGAACTCGTCCAGCTTCAGTTCTCATAATCGTCATAGCTCGCTTATATGAAGAATCGGCTACGTCAGATAAAGCCTGTGCCATTTCTGCGTATGATTTCCCTTGAGCCAGTCCTATTTGTAATTGGCTTAATAAGTTGGCTTTAAGAGTTGATATGACACCATCATTCAAACGTGCTGACAGTTTAATACCTTTAATCGGTGTATCAATAATCGTTTGGATTAAATCCCTATTGAGTAAATTAAATTCGATAGAGAAGCCATGAGTTTGTTCAAAATCATAAAACAACTCATTGTAAGCCACGTGACCGGACGACTGCAGATATTTGTAAACGTGTTGCTGTTGAACGTCAGATAAGAAATCTAATTCATTCTCTATTTGGACCATTAGCGATGTTAACCGGGCAACTTCTAACTTCTGCGCATAACTTAAACTGCTATGCTGCATCATGTAATACTCAACTTTATTCTTAATCTCTTTTAGCGATTTTCCATAAGCCTTTTTTAATTCATCAGATGCAGAAGCATATTGTTTCTTAAGCAAAGCCTCTAATTCTTTTTGGTATTTATTCATCAATCATCACTATCATTTCCATAAAACTTCTTAATAGTGATAGGCTCCCAAGTGCTTAAGATTAAGATGATAAAAACTGTTAACACCGGATGCTGGCTCATAAAATCAAATATCGTCATCGTCTAGATCTCCTATCTCGTAGTCTTGTGTTAGCAATGCTTGTTGTACTTCGTCAAAATCCAAGTCTAGCGTTTCGCATAACATTTTAAGCACGGATTCGTCATTCAACTTATGAGCAACTGTCAGTAAGTATGCTATCTTGACTTGCTTCGTGTCTTCTTTGATTTTTTCGATTTCAGCAACTTCTTTTTCGTTGAATGTTGTGTCTCTGGTAATGATAATGTCAATGCTGTTAGCATCGTACGCTTTACCAGTCCGACTGTTTATGTCATCCACGATTAGTCTTAAAACCTCTCTTAAAAGCTTACGCAGTCTCGATTCGATTTTATTACACTTAAGATCAAGCAAGGAATACCGAGACTTAATCACTACATTGGTGATATTGCCATCGCCTACCTGTGTAGAATCAAACGCCATTCCGAATTTGTAGATGTTTTCTTTATCAATCCGTAATTTTGTATCACGAGCTGCAACTGGTATATCCACAGTTTTTACGTCAATGCCACCCTTTTCCCCATCTACACCAATAGTTTTTCTGGTTCTTAAATTGGTGACTAGTTTGTCTAGGTCGTCTCCTGGATAACCTCTGACCGCATAAATTGGATGGTCAAAATCAACTAGATTATTGGACAAGGCACAAGCCATGATGTCGTAATCATCCACTAAATCCTTAATAGGCTCTAAGTCGGTTTTCTTATTTCCGTTGTTTTCTAGTTTCAAAAACGGTAGACGGTCAAAGCCTTTGCCGTATAGTCTGCCTTGTTCGTCTCTAACTAACCAGTGAGGCTGCGGGTTTACAATGATCGTTTCATCAAGTTTGAATTCCTTGTTCGCTCCATCTTGAACAAAAAAGACAGTGTCATTCTTCCGCCAAACTTCCGCTTTAGTGATTGTCACAACCTTACCGTCTTTTTCTATCTTGTCCTTGTAGTATCGGACGTAATTAGAAAGTAATCCTTTGTCGTCGTAAATCTCAATAACCTTTTCAGCTTCAGCAATCGCAAAACTTAAGCGGCCATCTTGATTGACATAATAATATAGAAATTCATGACGTTTGATTGAAGCCCCTTCTACTAAACTCTCAAGAATTAGTTGAAAGTTTTCATCTGTGTAATACTTCAATTCTTCTTTGAGGTTTTCATCATCCGTTTTATACTCAATCGGATTCGAAAGAAGGTACTGAACTTTTTGATCGACTTGTTCAGCAAAAAACGGATGGGCAATTCTTATATTGCTACGATTCTTTTCTTCGTGCATCACGCCCTCATTGTCGTAGTAGAAAAGCCTTAGTTTTAAAATGTCGTGCTGATAACCATAATAAGCAACTCCTTCGCGCATCTTCTCTTTCAGTTCGCTTTGCTGATCTTGTTGAATATCACGCTTGATCTGTTCAGCCATTTTTTTATAATCATCTGTTTCATAAATGTTTGGCATTTGAGCGCCTCCTTTCTATACAAGCCATTTTCCTTTTCTGTTAAGATGTTCAACTGCATATCGTATCGCATCGATCAGATGATTATACGAATCAACAGGAGTATTTGTGTATTCTCCCGTTTTCTTGTCTTTTTTATAAGTGTAATTCTCTAGTTCTTCGATCAATTTCACACATCGATCATCTACAATAAAATCAAACTGCAACAAGAATTGTATTCCATGTCTTATGCTGTCGGGCCCTTTTACAGCAGCTCTAATTCTAGGCACATCCAGTTTCTTTATTTCTGCAATCGATTTTTGTTCTGCAGAATCAGCGGTGATAATTTCTTTTTGCCAGCCTAATTCATGAATTTTATCCGCTACTGCATCATTCAATAAGCCTTTTCGTGTGTATTCTTCTACGAAATAGAGCTTTTTATTCTTGATGTCTGCTTTTACCCGAATAAACGCTGATGGATCGTTAACATACCCAAAGTCAAGCCCGTACAAGTCTTCGAGATTCTTTAAATCAGGACTATTCGGATCAAGTCGGCGTCTTGTCCACATCGTAGTAGGAAATACTAGTTTATCCAGTGTCGCAAATTCACCCAATGCATAGATGCGATAATATGCCGGATTACGTCGCTCTAGGTCTTGGATAGTTTGGCGTGTGTCCTCATCTAAAAATTTATTATTTTGATAAGTACTGTGATGAATAGCCGTTCGTTCTGGATTGTACTCTGCTTCTTTTCCAAAGAAATACTTATAGACCCAGTTCAATTTAGACACTGGGTTAAACATCAGATATATTTGTTTTTTGGGATGCTTACGTTCTCTGAGACGGAGTGTTAACTGGGTATAATCATCTAGGTCGAACTCTGTCGCTTCTTCCATAACTACATCTGAAACACCTTTGATTGATTTGATTTTCTCTCGATCATCCAACCCTTTAAAGATAAATTCAGCTCCATTTGGTAGAGTTATTCGGAAGTCGGTATTGTTGACCTTACACCTACCTAACAGTTTCCAATCAGCTAAACATGCTAACACATCAGCGAAAATTGATTCTTTTATGCTACTGCCGACTTTTCTTGTCCACAACACTTTTCTGGGATGCTTCCACGGCAAGCACGCTTTGAACACGACTTTTTGAACTACTCCATGAGATTTTCCACTCGATGCGCCGCCCCAGTATACCTCGGTAAATTTATCAAAATCTTGCAAATTATCATATACAGGCTTATTGAACGTTCGTGACGGATAATCAAACCGTAAAACAATATTACGTTTCTTCGTCTTCATCCCATTCACCAACTTTTATAACAATATCGCCTGTGTTTAGGTCAACTTTATCAGTGAACAGCGCATGACGTTTACCTAATAGTTCAGCAGCTTTTATTCGATCTTTGGCTCCGACTTCAATATCTGTAATACCTTGAGCGCCTTCCCCTAAGCCTATTGTTGTTTGTTCAGTCTGTTCGCCTCTCATGACTGTAGTGAGATACTCTAAGACTTCCTGAGCGTCGGCAGTCCGTTCATTATGCATTTTGTCGAGTTGTTCATCTATATAAGTTTTTAGGTCAGGTTTAGTCAAGTTCTCCTGTCCAATTTGTTTAGCCGTTTTTTTGCTGTAGCCTGCTTTAATCGCTGCTTGCTTCGCATTTCCAAGCTGGATATAAAAATCACAGAACCTCTTCTGTTTCTCCGTCATTGTCATGTTATTCACCTTCTTTCTAAAAACAACCGCCACGAATGACGGTTTATGTAATATAAAAAGCCACCGCATAAGCGATGACTAAAAATGTAGCTCAGCCGTTGATTCGAACAACATCTTCAGATTATCCATCTGATGCACTACCATTGTGCTAGCACCTTACCATTTTTAAGCAACCTACACGAGTCAGAATTGAACTGACAGCCCGCCCTCTATAGGTTCTACCACGAGCCTCACCACGATTCAGAGATTTGAACTCTACGACATATCAGGTATTCATGCCTACCAGTGCAGGTTGCATAAGCTTTCTAAGCCTTGTTAATAAACAAGCCATAGTGATATGCGCTTATCTCATATCAGATAATGTGGGCGCATACGTCCCAATGTTTACTGGGTCAGATACTAAAAAGCCATGCCTGGTCTATTTAGTCCTCCCAATGTCACTGGCAAGGATTCGAACCTCGCAAGACACAGAGATGATCTGCTGAACCGCCTCATCAGCAGTGACAAAATATAAATCACCCACAGGCTGTAAACTAGGTATTACCTGTGGGTAAAGAGTAAGCAAGTCATCCGACAGTCATTAATAAAAGGAGTAAATGTATGAAAAAGGAGTTTTTGTTTTGGATGACCTACTTATTTCACGCTATCATAATAACACATAAGTTGTGCATCGCGGGGGCTACAATTGTGCAACTACTCCGTTTTAAAAAGAATTACGTCTACCCCAAAAAGTAATATAGCTAATTCCGTACAAGCGACTTTCATACGTTTCGTTAAAACACTTCTTTCGATTCTTTGCTCTAATGATATTGTCATATCATCCGTTTTGGCGCCTTTTGTAAAATATTTACGCTTGATTAAATTGAACTTTGCTTCATCTTCTTTTTTTAATTCCAGCAACGCTTTATCCACATGTACCATTAATTTAGCTGTTTTAGCTTTGTTTTCAAGAAGACTGTTCAAATCAAAACGCCAATCACTCCACAAAGTCCCTAATTCTTCTGTTAATTGTTCGTCTACGATTTCGCAATGCTTTTTCAATTTGTTGTAATTTTTCAAAAGTACCTTTGTATTGTGATAAGCATTATCTCTTATTTTCTTTTTTTCTGCTAAATCTAACTTATGAACTTCTTTAGCAATTTTCCTAATAGATTTTTCACCAAGTTCCACAATCTGAATTTGTTCTTCCATCATTTTACCTCCTTCCAGTCTTCTACAAGATCTATCGTTTTAACTTCTAGTACTTGCGCAATCTGCTGTAATTTTTTTACCGTGATATTGCCACCTCCCAAAATCCTATTGATCTCGGAACCTGACGTTCCTAAATATTTACCGAATTGATCTTTAGTCATTTTGCTAGGATCCCAATACCGTTTAATATTTTCTACGATTACATCGTTTATGGGTCTTTCTTCACTCTCATGCACTGCTGTACCTCCTCTATTCGTGCTTTGACTGCCTCAAGTAAGGCATCTTGATTAACTTCTTTTTGTTGTAACGCACCGATAACTTGTTCATCCAGTGTGTCTTTTGCCACAATATGGTGGACAATGACGGATTCCGTTTGACCTTGTCTGTCTAGCCTTGCGTTTGCTTGTTGGTAGTATTCCAAAGACCATGTAAGTCCGAACCAGACAATGATATGACCACCTTTTTGAAGATTTAAGCCGTGTCCTGCAGATTGTGGGTGGGCTAACAATAAGTCGATTTTCCCATCATTCCATTGATCGATGTGATCACTTTTTATGTCTAAAGCTGTGGCTTGCTTAAATCGTTTCAAGATTCTGGCTAAATCATGTTTGTACGAATAAAACACTAGAATGGGCTGTCCTTGTGCTTCTTCAATAATTCGTTCTAGGGCATCCAGTTTCGCTTCATGGATAATTTGCGGTTGATCCTCCTCGTCGTATATGCACCCATTGGCCATCTGAAGCAACTTGTTAGACAAAACCGCTGCATTAGCTGCAACAACATCTGAATTAGTTAGCTCTAAAACATAATCACGCTCAAGAGTTTTATATTTTGTCCGTTCTGCTGGCGTTAGATTGACAGTGACATAGTTGTTGATTCGTTCTGGTAAATCTAGATGATCTTTTGCTTTCATACTCACACAAATGTCTCCAATCTTCTGGTATATCTCTTCTTCGGCTCCTGGTAAAAGTTCCCATGAATAGACAATATGCCCATTTTGTTGTGCTGGTCGAAAATACTTGTTGCGATATTGGGTTATTGTTTTTCCTAATCGTTCACCTCGATCCAATAAATAGATTTGTGGCCAAAGATCAATTAATGTGTTTGGTGCTGGTGTTCCCGTTAAACCGATGACACGTTCCATCAAAGGTCGAACTTTTCGAAGGGCTTTGAATCGTTTAGACTTTGGATCTTTAAAACTAGATAGTTCATCAATGATGACGGTTTTAAATGGCCATCGTTTTTTGTAGTGCTCAACTAGCCACACGACGTTTTCACGGTTGATAAGGTAAATATCTGCTTTTGTGTTTAAAGCTTCTATGCGTTGCTCTTGGGTACCTAAAACTTTAGAATAGGTCAGATGTTGGAGATGGTCCCATTTTTTGATTTCGGCGTCCCAAGTATTCTGTGCCACACTTAAAGGGGCAATCACAAGAACTTTATCAACGATTGAAAACGTATGGATCAATTCTTCAACAGCTGATAAGCTGCTTAAAGTCTTTCCAAGTCCCATATCTAACAACACCCCAGCATACGGGTGATCAAGTATGAACCCTTTTGTATAATTCTGATAAGGGTGAAAAATACACTTCAATCAAACTCACCCTCTTTCTGTAAATCTTTTATAATTGTGTCTACTTCTTTTTTGCTAAACGCCGTAAATACTGTCTGGTTTAACTTTCGAAACGTTTTATGCATTTTTATCTGTGATGGACTAAGTACGCCATTATGTTTTTTTGTTTCAACATAAACAGTTCTTCCACTAGGAAGTAATATCGTTTGATCTGGCACCCCTTTTTCAGTCGAAGTGAATTTCAAACTTTTCCCGCCATTTTTTTTAATTTGTTTTTTTAAGTACTGTTCTACATCTTTTTCTAATTCCAACTTTTCACCTCATTTTTAATGGTGTACTACGTGTCTACCAAAATTCCCTCACACGTATATATGACGTGTACAGGCGGTCACGCCCTCGGGCGCTCTCCCTATATACTATATTTCACTAATATTAAATATTTAGGTAGACATGTAGTACACGCACCACCTCAGGCTTACAGGGTGTCTACTTTTCTAATTTTTGGTAGACAGCAGGTAGACACGTAGTACACGGAGGCTTTTTTCGTGTCTACCAAATTCTTCCCCGTCTACCCCCTGTCTACCAAAAGTAGACGCCTAAACCTCTCTAATATAGGCCGATTGTCTTCCATAATCTTTCCCAAATCTCAGCTGACCTTTTGATTTTTTGTATTTTTTCCAGCCTGACATATTCGCCAAAATGGATCTAATTTCTGCCGCTTTCGCTGGATGGATACTCTTCGGGTCTCCGCCTAAAAGTTCATACCACACCTCTATGACACTTATTTTGTCCCTACGTACCTCACCTAGTTCACTGAAACCCTCCCCAAAGTCGCTTATATACTGCTTACGATCATTGCGACCTAAGTCATACCAATCTTCAGTTATTGGGATACCCAAGTATTCATTGATCATTCCTTCAAGACTGCTGACCTCTGTGTGTAACTCCTGTTGTTCAACAGCTAGTTTTTCTTCTTCTTCAGTTAAATAGATTCTTTCTCCGCCCTCATATACAGCCTTAGCTTCCGCCCAAATCTGATTGATGGTCTCTTGGGTCATTTCCCACACTTTATGCTTAATCTCGTTAATACCGACATCTACAGGCCAAAAACGACGGTTCCCTGTTTTATCTCTCAAAAACTCACTGTCGTTACTTGTCCCCCAGAAAACACATTGCCGCTTGAAGTAACTCTTGTGCCGACCATAGGCAACCCGAAAAATATCTTCTTGTTTTGAAATGAAATGTTTTGTAGCTTCGAGGTCTGCTTTTTTAGTCGCGGTCATCTCACCCATTTCCATGATCCAGACACCTTGCAAGGCTTCATAAGAATCTTTACCGCTGACACCTTCTAACGAGTTGGAGAACCACTCCCCAGCCAATTTAGTGGGTAATAAGGTTTTACCAATCCCCTGTGGTCCAGTGGTCACAATCATATAATCAAATTTGATACCTGGACGATAAATCCTGGCCACGGCTGCAGCTAAAAATTTTCGGGTCACCATTTTGACATAAGTTGTATTAGCAGCCCCTAAGTGATCAATCAATAAATTGTCCAAACGTTCAACGCCGTCCCATTCTAATGAATCTAAATATTCACGAACCGGATGCACAGAATTTTTTTCAACCTCTTGCATGAAGGCATCTTCCGTTTTCCCTTTGTGTGCAATGGTGTAAGTCTTTTCAAGATAGACCCTTAAACCTGCATCGTCCGTATCTTTCCAGAAACGTTCTTCCCCTACTTTGCGCCACGGAAGATCACTCTGAACAACAATACGATTGGCAAATTTATCCATTATTATCTTCTTTCGCAAATTAGGATCATGTCCTAAGATTAATTCTAGATTACCAGCAGAGGTTTCAATCGCTCCCCGATCATCTACTTCAAGACGAGCCGTCCACTCTTTGTCTTCTTCTTCCCATACATCAAACTCGGTGCTTGCTTTGGCGACTGCCTCAGTAGCAATCAATCCTCGAACGATTGGATCTTCTTTGGCGAACTCGGTCATCATTTTGAACGATGGGTATTTATTGATAGGCGTATGATCTTTCACATTTTCATCTTGATCACCGAATTTGTGAACACGAACCAAGTCAAATGCATTGGATAATTTGTCCCCTACTGGATCTGTTCCGTGGTGAGAATAAGCAAACTTATCACCATATAGAACTAATCCGCCGCTGGTACTACCTTCTAAATAAGTGTAACGATCATCTTTGCTTGAGGGTGCATAAACATCTGGCAGAAACTTTTCAATTGCTGAATGGATATTGTAGGTGCGACAGAAGGCCCCGATGACACCGCCTTTTCCTGTTGGATCCCCTTGTTTCTTTGCTTGACGTTCACGGATTGAATGACCTCTGGAAGATTCAGGCCAATAACTCGAATCTGTCCAATCAGGGTAAAGCGCTAGATATTCGTCAGGATCTGCCCAAGCGCCGTCTTGATACTCGAAAATGTATTCGGCGTCAAATGAGTGCGATGGCCAAAACATCAAGCGTTCTGGTTGATACGTCGTATCATCAAAGTTATCCATCCCGAATTGGTCCGCTAGCTTACGAGCTAACGGTTGATACTCTTCGGCGGTCACTGGACGGCTTAATGGAATGATCAAACGGAGACGTGGTTTATCTGGTGCGTGACTGTGCGTGCTGTAAACGGCTGCCGCTCCATCAAATAACAACTGCACGTCCTCCCATAAATCACCTCTTGGACTATCCGCATCAAGGGTGACAATGGAACGAGATCGGACACTGTCCGCTCTTCGGCGTCCTTTGTCTAAGAATCCCCCAACATAACCACCCACGTCTTTGATTGTGTCACGTTGAGACTTAGACATCTTTTGATAGTCTTGAGCTGTCTCTTGTGTAACTGTTGGTGTATTTAACCGATCCAAGAATTCTGCCCAAGACATCGTTTTGTTTTTCCATTTTTTTTCGGTCTTGGACTGACCTAGGGATAGGTTAATATCCTTATTTATTTTTGGTTGAATACGTGCTTTTTCCTGTTCCATATCCCTGTTGTTCCTTTCTTTACAGCTTTAAAATAGAAACTTCAATAGGTGTTGCTGGTAACATCGGTTCTTCCACGGGTTCGATTTCAGAAGTATCAATGCCTATATCATTTAAATAAATCAAAATCTTTTTCACACTGGTAATTGCGTTAACATTGCTTATGAGTTTTTGCCATTCTTCCCTAACTGTATCTAGATCTGCTTCTTGGTCATCTATAAGCTTTTTATAATCATCAGAAATTATATTGATATACTCAATATCACAATTTCCTATGCTTCCTTTACCAACTAACTGTCTAAGTTTATCTCCAACAAGTGTGTAGTAGCAGGTGTTAACAATTTCGTTTTCGATTAATCCATCATATATCGCATCCCACTCTTTTTTGAACTCTTGAATAATAGGTTCGTACTTATCATAAAGCGCAGTAAAACCTTGACTTTCTGCAAAAGCAACCCTAAAAGCATTTTCTTCCTTAGCCTGTTTTTCCCTAAGTTCTGATAACTGATTCCCTCTTTTACCTTGCAACCAACTTCTGATTCCTACTTTTGTTAATTTTTTTGTCATTTTCGTTTATCCTCCCATCCATCCTGTACCATTTTTGGTTTATATTCTTTATCTGACCATCCATGACCATCACATAATTCGCATTGAGTTCTTTCATACCTAATCGTATCTGGTACCCAACCCGAATCAGGCAACCCGCTTGGATAAGGAACAACTATCTTTTTCTGATAGAATCCAGTACCTTGACACTGAGGACATTGAAATGGTCGCTCAAAATCTTCAAATATTTCTTTAAGAGTTGCATTAGCTGAATATTCTCTGATCATCATTTTTACTTCATATGCTTTCATACCACTACCTTACCTCCTAATCTTTCTTATAATAATCTGTCTCATAGCCTTCAGCGCCAAGAGGCAACCCTTCTGCCCATTCAGGCACAACAGACATAATTTCGTTCATTTTTTCTATCGTAAGTTCATTTTTTGGCACTTCTGCGACTGCCTCATCATGCACATGGAAAACGATGTTATAGCCTGCTTGATCAAGTCGTTGCATTGCTTCTGCTAAAATGTCACGAGCTGTTGCTTGCACAATGTTCTCCACCAATTTTCCACCGTAGGTGTCTAATGTTGAGAAGCCTACTTTATCGCCTTGCCCTTCATAGACAATTTTAGGACCGTAATCCCCTTCTTCTAATCTTGCACGGGCATAAGATAAACGACGACCACTTGGCAATTGAATAAAAAGGAAGCCTTTTTTATGGAAAAAGCGAAGCCCTTTAGACATACGGATCACGCCCTTATTTTCAATCGCTGAGATTGCAGCACGTTGAACGTCATACCAAAAACTAACTATCTTCTTATTAGCTTTACGCCACCCATCAACCAAAGGCTTTAGCTCATCTTCTTGCAAGCCCATATCTATGGCACCCATTGCAATCAACGCACCGACAGAGCCTTGATATCCTAACGCAAGCGTTGATACCTTCCCTTTTTGTCTGAGTTCACCATCTACTTGATCCAGAGGAACATTAAACATCTGAGATGCTGTAGCCTCGTAAATTTTCCCATGATCGCGGAAAACGTCTAGTACCCATTTTTCACCAGCAAACCAAGCCAACACACGAGCTTCAATGGAATTGAAATCACTGACATGAAAAGTATGACCATCTTTAGCAACTAACCCTGTGCGGATCAACTGTTTTAAAACATCTGGCACATTTCCGAAAATAAGATCCAGACCTTCAATGTCTTGCTGTTTAACCATGTCTCGTGCAATATCTAGCTCATTCATTTTATTTCGTGGTAGGTTTTGAACTTGAAGCAAACGACCAGCCCAACGCCCTGTACGACTTGCTCCGTAAAACTGCACCAAGCCATGAAGACGACCATCTTTGCAACGAACATTTTCCATCATCAAGTATTTTTTCGTGGAAGAATTTGACAACTTCAAACGAAGTTTTAAAGCTTCAGCTACATCACCAATCACCACACCTTGTTGAATATAGGCTTTTACAATATCTTTTCCAAGTGTGGGGAAATCATGTCCTTTTGAAAGCAGCCACTCTTTCAGTTGCTTGGGGCTATTTGGATTGTCTAATCCTGTGATAGCTTTCAATTTCTCCATATTTTCGGCTGAGATAGTGTCCATGATAGAGATGGCACCTTCAGCAAGTTCAGCGTCCACCATCACACCGTAGTCGTTTATTTTCTGATCCAAACAATAATGTTCCCATTCCGATTCTTTAACTGGAAAAACACTTAAACGGTTGGCAATCGCCTTTTCGACGACCACGTCTTGAATACAATAAGATTTGAATAGCTCCCATTTTTCTGGATCGTGTTCTGGAAGATTCCTTGTCCGCATACCGTTAGCCTTAGTGGGCTTGCATGGTTTAGAGAAATAATTGATCAGCTGAGTTCCAGCAGTGTCTTTTTGTTCTTCAATTCGTAAGAATAACGCGCATTGTTTCAATGATCTTGGCAACCCCAACTCACTAGCGTGCACTGCGGTGCAGTGCCATTGTGCTGGATCTGATTCGCCAAAGAAGTGTTTATCTAAACAAACTCGTTCAAACTGAGCATTAAAAGCAATTTTTAAAACATTGGGATCATAGATTGCCTCATGAAGTTCATTCGGAATCTGTTCTTCACTTAGGTCGATAATTTGTTCTTCTTGACCGTCGATTGAGTAAGCCATCATAAGAATTTCAAAATTAGGCGAATCCACATATCTATAAACCCCAGTTTTCAACAGATCAATATCACTATAGGTTTCAATGTCTATATTTAACGTTTTGATGTAAATCACCAACTTTCTTGATATAATACAATTAATTAAAAATTGGAGGTAACATATTTTGAGCAACGATTTTACAACACACTATTACGACGTCGATGATAACGCTGTCGTCAATGAAGATAATTACATTGATACTCCTAGAATCTGCATGCACTGTAGAAATACAGGTGAGCAGATAGCAATCAGCGCTGTAACATTCGTGAGCGATGATGACTTTGCAGACGGGGTCGCTTTTACAACATGTCAATTATGCAATGCAACAAGTATGCACTATTTAGATATACCAGACGGTCCTGTAGGTTTCTACAAAGTAGTAAAATCATTTCCCGCTAATGCAGATCCGAGCTTAGAGTTTTCAAAAGTCGTTTCTGATAAGTTTCCGAAATTTGTCAAAATCTACAATCAGTCCAAAACCGCAGAAGATACTGAGCTTGATCACTTAGCAGGGATGGGCTATAGAAAATCTTTGGAATTCCTAGTTACAGACTATTTAATTCAATACCCAGTAGAAGGCGTTAAGAAAGATTGGATCACTAATCCTAAAACATCTCTATCACAAAAAATAGACAAGCTAAAAAATCCTAGAATTAGAGACTTGGCAAAAGCTATTTCATATCTAGGTAATGATGAAACACACTATTCTAGACAGCATCCTGAGTATGATATAGAAGCTATTAAAATGTTCATTAGAGCCCTTGTTAGCGACGTTGAAAATGACTTAATTTATCAAGAAGCAACTAAATTTTTAAACAAACCTAAAACAAACTAATCAGTTCTTTTTTTTAACGCATGCAGGAGAAGTCTATTTGTTTCAAGTGCTTTTTCTATTGTTTCAAAATTCAAATCTAGCAAAGCTTCTAAAAAAGCTATTCTCTCTTTTAATTTTTTTTCTTCGGTCATAAATATTCACCACTTTCCATGAAAATTAAGGGGCTATAAAGCCCCTATTTTTTATAGTAAATCGTCGTCCTCTTCATCATCTTCCCATTCATCGAAGTCTGCATCAGCAGAAGCGCGACCACCAAGATAGTCCCCTTTAGCAACAATCTGAACATTATTTAATCCAGCTGATACACCTTTGTTTCCTGCTGTTTTATAGGCGAAACAGTTTAATGAAACACGGGCATAAACGCCGCTGTATACTTCATCAGTGCTATCAACTTCGTTTTTGTATTTATCGACGATACCGGGTTTCGTTTTGCAAGAAACACTCATAAACATATGGCCTGCATACTCTGGATGTTCTTCTGTGTCCATTTCCTCGTCACCATCACGAAGCGTATGTTTTACGTTTTCAAATTTAACACCTTTGAGCTTGTCATTTTTTGCCATTTCCCATGCTGCCTTTTGAGCTTTACGGATTTTATTGATTGTCACCTTATCTTCTTTAGGGATCAAAATTACTGTTGAATATTTAGCTTCTTGTCCTTCAAACGCTTTTGGTTCTAAAAGTGATACATAAGATAAACGTACCTTTCCTGTAATTACCTTAGTTGTATTATTGTCTGTTGTTGTCATATTATTTTCCTCTTTTCTGATATTTGTTTTTTCAATAAATTCTGGCTCATAGAACCCTTGATCATCCGCCCATGTCATATATTCAACTCCTAACCTAACAGGTCATATTCATCTAAATCTTCTTCGCCTACCTCTTCAGGATCACCAGTTTCAAGAAGATTTTTGATATCGCTAATAATGGTCATTTTCATTTGATCAACCGAGCTTAGAAAGTTACTAATTTCAAATGTTTCAGTTTCATCCAAAAGATAATTGTTACGGACTAAGCTCACTAAAGCCTGATCAATTGTGCCGTAGAATCCTTTGAAACTGTAGTCATTTTTCCTATCAGCTACTTCTAGTGAAACATTAAGTTGGTTATAACGAAGCACCCGATAGCCAGTACCTTGAAATATGACAGGTTTTTCTTCTTTAACCATTTACATCACCTACCCTAATAAATCTATTTCTTCTTCATATTCATCGAAGTCAGCCGCTGCGCTCGCAGCACTTCCTATTTCTTCACGTTTATCAGATTCAACAACTAGAACTGGTTTTCCAGTCGGTTTCGTGATGTACTCTTTTACAAGTTCACTGAAATTTTTCTTTCCGACTTTCTTTTCTAATTCTCCCATCGCTAGAAGTTCCTCTGGTTTATAGAGGTCATCATATCCAGCAGATCTAAGAATCTCAGCTACTTTTTCAGGATCAGTGATTTTTCGATTGCTTCGACCTTCAACTAGTTTGAAACCGGGAATTTTAGCCCCATGATCTCGAACTTGTTCCAGTGCATAATACTCAACTTGTTCAATCCACTTTTTGATCTCATTCGCTCGATCAAGAATTTCAGCTATTTCCTCTGGCTCCAATAACGGGGCTTCTTTATAGTCGTAGCGATCGATTAACTCAAGATTTTTTTCAGCACGAGGGCGAAGCTGACCAGCAACTTTGGACCACTTAACAACATCATCCGTGATTGTCCATTCGCCTATCCCTTCCCACGCTTGAGCGGCACGAGGTGCTACATAATTGTCAGCCCAATAGAGCAGCTCTTCTACTGGAATCTCAAACGATGAAATACTATCCAATCTCGGCTGAATGATTGTCATTTTTATGGTGTCAAAATCATAAAGCATGTCATAGGCCACGTAAGAGCCTAAAGCGTATAGCATGATCTGTGGGTTCTGGTAAGCATCTACTGGGACACCTTTGCCATATTTGAGATCAATAATTTCGATGATTCCATCTGACAGAATCACCACATCGGACGTACCAAACCCTTCTGGCACCCAACGACTAAAATCGACTTTCTTTTCTAGATCAATATCAGCAGAAGGATAACTGTTGTATGCTTCAAGCACTCTGTCAACATATTCGTCTGTGTATTCGTCCATTTCTTTACTGTAAAATTCATTCTCTTTTTTGAATTTATTGAATCTTGTATTAAATGTTCGCTTGTTGATTTTTTCAGTTTGGTACATCAACTTTAATTCGGATAGATCATGCGCAGCCGTTCCTTCTTCAGCGAAGACTGATCCACGATCTTCTATTTCTGATTCGAGGCGCGCAATTGGCGGACAAACGAGCCACCGATGACTACCCGAAGCCCCTAAGAGGGCATGAGCTCCTACTGGCATCTAGTTCACCTCATCATTTAAATCTTTAATTTCAACCCTTGCCGATGCAAAGTTAATGCACATAGTTGTTAATTTACAAATCGAAATTCCTGTTTCTTCCGAAAGCTTTTCAAGCTTAGAATAAGGCTCCGCTTCAATACGAGCAGAAACGATGCTTTGTTTTGTTGTGTCTTGAACTCTAAATAACGTTAATTTTTCAGCCATGCTAGTTCACCAACTCTTCTAGTTCAAGTTTTAGCGCTGGATAATCAGCTTCGGCTACTGCTGGGAATTTTTCAGCATTATAGTTCCCGAATAACTCTTTAATTTCTTTAGAAAGTTTCTTGTCCATTCCTTTTCGGATCAAAACGATCATTTCATCTTTTGTAGGGATTTCTGCTGTTTCATCTGAAGTATCAATTTTGCTTTCAGCTTCTGGCACTTCTTTGGCTTCCGCTTTCTTCCCTTTGATCTCGTCATATTCAGCTTTTGTCAGCTCGACTGCATCACCGTAATGAATTGCTTCAACTGGTAGACCTTCACCTTTTTTAATCACAAAAGTCTTGTTATTTGGCTTATTCATGAAATAACGAGTTTTAGTTGCTTTCTCTTGCTTAATTTCAGGCTCTTGTTTATCTAGACTAGATTGCTCTGCTTGATCCCCAGTTTTCGATAGTTCGGTGTCTGAGGTCGAGTCCGTATAAGTCTTTTCTTTCCGGGACTTTTTTTCATACGGTTGACGACCATCAACCTTCAGAGAGTTTTCGATAATTCCTGTCGACCCTTTTGCCAAAATAGATAATGCCTCCTGATACTCTGATTCTGTTGTTGCTTCGATTGAAATATTGATTCTCATACGATTATTTCCTCCAATTTTCTAATTTGTTTTAGTGGCTCTTTTGATATCGTCTTCTGTTACATTAAAAATCGCTTTAAAATTCGCGTGATAGTGTAAAGTCGGGGTGATATTTTCTCTTTCAAATAGTTCGACTTTTTCAAGAGGCAACTGCATGCACAATGCTAACTCTTCTCTAGTCATACCATTTTCTCTCCTAATTTTTCGATACGGTGACATAGCTTTACCTCCATATTAAAATTCATCCCAAGAATCATCGTGATGATCTTTTTCCTCAGGCTCATCTTTTTTTAGTAAGTTTCGTATTCCTGATAGCAGAACCAGAATTCCTATGACAATAATTATCTTTTGAATAAAAAATCCCATTTACTCACCTACTTCTTGGCATCCACGATTGCCTCTCCCGTTTGGACTTCAACCCAGCCATGTTTCATACGAGCTTGAGCCTCTGTGTAGCGAACTAATTCATCGGTTACTGAGCTTGCTACTTTGTTGTTAGCATCCGCTTCGGCTTCGGCTGCTTTTACTTTTTGATAAGCGTCACTATCCGCTTTTGTTTTAGCTGTTTCAGCATCTAATTTCGCTTTTTCATTATCTTGGCCAGCACGAATAATTCCATCGATTGATTTTTGAGTTTCACCATCTACTTCCGGAACACCTACGGTCACATCTTCAACAACAAACCCTTTACTTTCTACCGCTTTAGAGAAATTATCTAAAAGAGAGGCTTCCACCTTGGAAGAATCACCAGAAAGCACATTTAGTAAACTGTACTGTGAATAAACTTCACGCACTTCTTTTTGGAGTTTAGATTTTAACCATCCGTTTTCAATATCTTCTGGTGTAATATTCCCGAATTCTTTATACATTTTCGACGCGTTTGTCGGGTCTACCTTGTAGTTGTATTTAATATTTACTGTTGTTTTCTTACCGTCTGACGTTGAAACAGAAACATCTTTTGCTTGGATAGTTTGTAAACGAATTGGGTATTGAATAACTTTATCTAGTCCAACAAACTTCACACCCTGAGATAATGTGTCGTCTTTGATTCCCCCACTCATAGAGTAGCGAACACCTACATAACCATTATCAATTTTTTCAAAGAAAACGAATCCTCCTAAAATACCTAATCCTAAAGCTATTGCACCTGTTACCATGATCTTTGTTCCTGTGTTTTCTGACATTTAAATATTCCCTCTTTCGTGTTATAATTTTTATAAGAATAATTTATTTAATGGCTTGTATCGTTGTCGGACGATGCAGGCTCTTGTTTTATTTGCTTGTACATTTCTAGTACTTTTTCGTAAGAGTTCTTCACAAAAATAGTTTCCCCATTTGTTAATTTGATTACTGTTGATGATCGTTTTTCTGCCGGAAGTTCAGCTATTTCAATTACCCGATCTGCTAAAATAGATCGTTTATAGCCTCCGACTGTCGTCAATTCAATCATTTAAATTGCCTCCTTCTTAACCGTTAATAGTTCCCCTTCTGAAGTAAAGAAACTGGTTATTCTCTCTTTTCCTGCAATAGTAGTGGTCATAATGACTTGAACCATTTTTGACTGTGTTTCTATTTTTACATCCGTTTGAGCTGCTTTTTCTTCAAGCACTGGCTTCTCCTCCTTCTGATATTGAGCAAACCTGGCATCATTGAAATTATTCATGGCTATTTTAGACTTAACACTTGTTTTAGTCCGATCAGCTTGTACAGCGATTACACCCTCTTTTCTGAGACGAGAAACTTTTTGTTGGATTTGGCTGAATTGTTTATTAACTAGCTGTGCCAGCTCCGCATAATTTGAGACAAATCCATTTTCATCAAACTTTACATTTTCAATGATTAGCTGAGTTTGTTTTTCTGACCAATGACTTTTAGAGTAATACTTTAGCTTTCCCTTTTTCCTAAGTCGCGATAATCTTCCCGAGATAGATCGCTCATTTCGTCCTAATACTTCACCTATTTCTACGTAGCTAGAACCTTGTTTGACCATTGCGATTAAACGCTTGTCTTCTTTTGGAGTAAATGGTCTGTTAGTTGAATCAAATGCTTTTGTTCGATCTATTTCTGGTAGCAATCCATCTTTTCGCATGTTGTACGTTTTTGTTTCGACAGATTTTGACGACCTTGAAAGTTTTTTTGCTAACTCTGCCATATTCAAAATTTCGTTCGTTTCTGCAAATAAAGCATTTTTCTGAATGTATGAAATCTCTTTAGTTGTCCAATTCTTGTGTGCCAATGACTATTCACCTGCCTACAGATTGATTTATTTTGAACTTCTTCCGGTTAGACTTTATTTGTTTTTGGTTCTCTTGCTGCTTAACACTCCAAGAAGATTGATCTCTTTTCTTCTTCATATAGTTCCAACGTTTTTTCTTGGCCACAATTACATTCCCACTCTCTGGATTTCATCAGCAATCAAGTTGTATTGATGGTACATTTCGGTTAGTTGATCCGTTTTCTTGATATCTTGTTCTTTTAAAGGCTTGGCATTTTCTTTATGAATGAGTTGTTCCAAGTTGTGCGTTTCTTTTCTTACTAGTCCATGAATTAATTTAGTTTGTTCTGGATTTAACATTTTTTAGTCTCCTCTTTATCCAAATACTTGGTGCCTGCGTTGTCAGCAATCCATACATTGAATGAAAAATACTCTGCTACTAAGCTATAAGTCATTAATAGCAATGAATAAGCTAGACAAATCTTGCTGTTGGCTTCCAGCGCTACAAGTAAAATCATGCCGATTGCATAAATAATGTAAGTGACTTTGTTTAGATTTTTTGATACTTTTTCCACGTCCTTCTTCCTTTCTCCTTGTTGATATTGTTAGAAATTGCTCACCTTGCTATAATTAGAACGAAGGTGAGGTGAAAAATTTGAAAGCTTATCATATTGATAGATCGAAAATACTTCAACCAGGAGATATCGTTTCTATCACTCCTTTTGAAAATATCACGATAGAATCTGAACTAAAAAAAGAATTATTTGATTTTTTTCCAAGAGGTCTCTCTTTTCATGGTTTGCAGTACTTTTCAAAGCCTACTGATCCAAATAACGCTGCAAATGCTGTTTTTGAAACGGTCTACGAATATCATAGAAGATTGTTTTTTGACGCAAACATCTCCCGCATGGAATCCTTCTTTGCTTGTCCTGATATAGATTCAGTTAAGAAATGGATTGCAAAATTGAATTTAAGTCATGGAGATTATAATATTCTAGTAATTGACACAATGACTTCTTCGGTAGAAACTCATGATGCGGCTTTACTCGCCGGTGGCCCTTTAGAAAATTTATCTAACTTTTCCTCACTACACACAGCCTCATGGGCAAATAATTACTGGTTAGCGAATTCAGCGATGGAACTGCCTGAGTTGCTAATTTCTCCCTCTTTTCAAGTTATTGATATATGCACGGTTTAGTTTTTTTAACTCCTCAGTGGAATTGTATCCACATTCTTTTGGGGAGTTCTTTTTATCCGAAGTTAACTGAATCCTAGCAAAACCCCCGTCTAATTCGATGAAATAATTAACTGTTGTTGAATCCGGGATCTTTACTGTGTTATTGTGCTGGTCATCTTTTAGAGAATCATCAGATCTTTGGATGAGTCCATTTTTACAAATCTCTATAGATGCATCCTGATCCGAGTTAATCAAAATGGCTTGAAGTAATTTTTGTATTTCCTTTATTTCCTTTATCACAATATTCCCTCCTATCTATTTGAGATTAAAATTTACAAACTATATTTCGGTGTTTTTCGCTCGATTGGTGTTTTAAATAGCAGGGGGTTATAATTACCCTTTTTATTTAAGTCAACTGAATACGACGTACTCTGCTCCTGACTACTCGCAATAGTTTGGAGCAATTTTGTTATCTCCTCTGGACTACCTTTAATAGTAATTTCCACGTTTCTAGCCTCCTTGGTTGGGTTTATCTATCTTGTTTATTCCATTTTCTTCTTTCCATTGATTAACAGTGTTTAAATCAAACATTAATCCACCAGTCGGAGTAGGCTCAGCCTTTAATCCCATTACTCGCCATTTTCTGAATGTTGTCACAGAAACATTTTGACGTTTTGCCATTTCTTTTTGATTGAATAGCGATTGTTGTGATTTAGCGCCTAACTCTTGCATAACCTGTATTCTGATTCTTTCTTCTAACTTCGGAATCGCTTCCTCTAACCACTGATTGAACAGCGGTTTTAACGCCTCTTCAACTGCGGCCATATTTTTTACACCTCCTGTTTTTCATCCTCTAACAAGAACTCCATTGTCACGCCAAAATAATCTGCAACTTTACGTAAACTTTCCGACGATGGAATCTGGTTAGCTGTTTTTCCCCATTTACTAACAGCACCATTTGATAAGCCTGCGTCTTTTTCAACTCTGTAAACAGAAACTCCGTTTTCCGCAGCAAGCTTTTTTATTTTTTCATAAAGCATAAAAAATCACCTCCCATAGATTTTAAACTATTTAGTATTGACATTTAATAGATAGTTAGCTATTATAAAGGCATAGCAAATAAACATAAATTTAGATAACTATTTAGTAAAATTGACCTCAACGGCTAACTATCAGAAAATTGTACCCTCTCACAAGTACACCCTTAGTATAATAGCCGATTATCTATTTGTCAATAGCTAAGTATCTATTTTGTGTAAAAATTTTTCCGGAGGTATAAAATGAACGCAAAAGATAGGGTAAAAGAATTGGCAGCTCAAAGGAAAATGACTATAGCTGAGCTTGAGCGTAAACTCAATATTGCGAATGGGACAATCGGTAAGTGGGATAAGCAAAATCCATCTATTGAGCCTCTAAATAAATTAGCAGACTACTTTGGAGTTACTACTGACTATTTATTAGGTAGAGAATCCTCTGGCACAATAACAGAATCTGATTTATCAAAAATGATTGATAATGCGATGAGCTTTGACGGTAAACCTCTATCTGAACATGATAAAGAATTAGCTAAGGCTTACCTAGAAGGAAAATTTGGATTATAAAAAAGAGGTGGAGATTTGGATTATCTTATTAAATTGTTAAGAGATCATAATATTAATTTAGTTTTTGTCGAATGCGAATGTGCAGGATTTTCTATAGTTGAAGCTCGCACAATTTTTGTTCAACCCAGATTAAAAGATTTAGATGTTATTGAAGTTGTACTTCACGAATCAAAACATATTTTGAGCCATGCGGATTATACTAGTTTATATAAAGCTTCTTACACTTATCATTCGAAACTAGAATGTGAGGCTAAATTTTATGCGTGGGATGAATTAATTTTTATGAACGGTGGAATTTATAATTACAGTGCTTTTTTAGAAGAACATGGCATCGGGATGGGATACGACCAACGTTATCTAGGTTTTAAAGGTTTGTAATCCATTATTAATTTAAGGAGCTAGTAATATGGCAACGATTAGAAAGTATACAAAAAAAGATGGATCAACTGCCTACATGTTCAATGCATATTTAGGAATCGATCCTTTAACTGGTAAAAGTAAGCGAACTACACGGAGAGGTTTTAGAACACAAAAAGAAGCAAAATTGGCACTCTCAAGATTAGAGATAGAGAATCAAGGTGCAGAACAAACTAAAGAAAATAAATTTACATTTAAACAAGTCTATAAGATGTGGTTAGAACAACATAAATTGGCAGTTCGTGAATCAACTGTTGAAAATATCGAAAAAAGATTTAATAACCAAATTCTCCCTGAATTAGGAAAACTAAGGATCAATCAAATTAATACTTATATATGCCAAAAGGCTGTTAACCGATGGGCGGATACGGTCGTGGCTTATCCGCAAATTAAATCTTATGCATCTAAAATTTTTGATTACGCAATCAACAATAATATTATTTCTGACAACCCTATGCGGCGTGTTCTAATGCCGCGTAAAAAAAATAAATCCTTGGAAAAAGAAAGGGATTTTTATACTAGGCAAGAGTTGCAATATTTTTTTGAATGCCTAAATCAAGAGGATAACTTAAAAAATCATATATATTTTCGTCTGCTTGCATTTACTGGAGCTAGGAAAGGTGAAATACATGCTCTGACATGGGCGGATTTAGACCTAATTAACTGTAAAGTAATAATCAACAAAACACTAGTAAACGTTAAGAAGGAATTTAAAATACAGGATGCAAAAACCAGCAACGGAAATAGAATCATTAGCCTTGATCCTACAACTGTTTCTATGTTGAAAAAATGGCAGTTAAAACAAAAAGAATTATTTATAAAAACCGGGCGCTTTCACAAGCGCGAGAAGCAACTCGTTTTTACAAACGATACTTTCCGAACTGACAATGAATACTTATACCTAACATATGGATATGAACAAATGAAGAAATTGAATAATAAATATCCAGAAATCCGAAAAATAAAAGTACATGGCTTTAGACACACTCATGCAAGTCTTCTATTTGAATCTGGCGCAACATTAAAAGACGTACAAGTCCGACTTGGTCATACCGATATAAAAACAACTATGGACGTGTATACTCATGTAACGAAAGAGAGAGAAGAAAGTACAGCAAAACAGTTTGCTGATTACGTCAATTTTTAAAATGGTATTCAATTTGGTATTCACTAAAAAGTAAAACACCTATAAATACTTATTTAAAAGTACTTATAGGTGTTCGTTATCCACTATTTACGATACATCTTAAATTCCAAGAACAAATCATTGTAAATCCCCAAATATTTTGCTCCTAAATCTTCGTACACTTCCAAATGCTTAATCACTTCATCATTTGGGTAAAATTGTTCATCACTAGAAATTTCTTTAGGTAATAGTTTTTTTGCTGCTTTATTTGGAGTTGAGTAACCAATGTATTCAGCATTTTGAGCAGCATTTTCAGGTTTCAGCATAAAGTTGATAAAATCATATGAGCCTTTAATGTTTTTAGCTGTTTTAGGAATCACAATGTTATCAAACCAGAGATTTGAGCCTTCAGTTGGAATCACATAATGTAGATGTTCATTATTATCCAGCATTTCAGCTGCTTCACCAGAAAAAGTTACTGCTACCGCACTTTCTTCGTTAATCATGTACATTTTAATTTCATCAGCAACGATTGCTTTAACATTGGTGGTTAGTTTATTTAATTTGTCTGTAGCTTCACGCAGCTCTTGATTATTTTTACTATTTAAAGAATAGCCTAGACTATTTAACGACAGCCCCATCACTTCTCTGGCGCCATCTATCAGCATAACATTATCTTTTAAATCAACATTCCATAAATCGTCCCAATGTTTGATTTGATCTTCATTAACAAATTTATCATTATAAATAATCCCTAACGTTCCCCAAAAATAAGGAATTGAAAATTGATTGTCTGGATCGAAATCTAAATCTAAAAACCGTTCATCAATGTTGTTCAAACCTGTTAATTTAGAATGATCGATCGGTAAAAGCATATCTTCTTTCATCATTTTTTGAATCATATATTCAGAAGGAATCGTTATATCATATGCTGTTCCACCTTGTTGAATCTTAGTAAACATTGCTTCATTGGAGTCAAACGTTTCGTAATTCACTTTATAGCCGGACTCTTTTTCAAATTTTTTCAACAAAGACGGATCAATATAATCACCCCAATTATAGATAGTTAAGGTATCAGCGCCAGACATGCCGCTGGATCGTTCCAACTGATGAACCCCAAGAAATAAAATCACGATGATCCCGATTATACCAAAGAACAAAGATTGTAATTTTCTCATTTTAGTTTGGCCACCTCGCTTTGTTCACGACGGATTTTTCTCATTTTTTTGGATGTATTGTCTTGGCTGATAAAATAATAACCAACAACTAAAATCATTGAGAAAATAAAGACGAGCGCACTTAAAGCATTGATTTCTAGACTGATTCCTTGTCTCGCCCGCGAATAAATCTCTACTGACAAGGTGGAGAATCCGTTCCCTGTGACAAAAAAGGTTACTGCAAAATCATCTAGTGAATAGGTAAATGCCATAAAATACCCAGCAATAATTCCTGGTGAAAGAAATGGCAATATAATATTTTTAATCACATGAAAGTTATTCGCACCTAAATCTCGAGCAGCATCTACCATAGAATCGTTCATTTCCTGCAGCTTAGGTAACACCATCAAAACTACAATTGGAATACTAAATGCGATATGAGACAGTAATACACTAGTAAAACCTAAACTAATAAACCCAACCGCTGTAAAAAAGATCAAAAAACTGGCACCAATAATAACGTCTGGCGATACCAATAAAATATTATTAAAACTCATTAAAGCCGTTCTTGTTTTTCTGCGTTTGGTATAATAAATACCCATTGCTCCAAATGTACCGATAATTGTCGCTAACAATGCAGATAAAAAAGCCAACAAGAATGTATTTAACACAATAATCAACAGGCGAGTATCTTCAAAAACTGCCGTATAGTTAGCTAAAGTAAAACCAGTAAAACGATTCATCGTATCCGTATCATTAAAAGAGAAAAAAATGAGATAAAAAATCGGTGCGTATAACAATGCAAATACAATAATCAAATAAAGATAAGACCACTTGAATTTTTTGTTTGTCATTTCGCCCGCCCCTTTTTCTTCTTCTCACCAGTCACTAGCATAACAATAAACATAGCCACAATTAGAATCACACCAATCGTTGAGCCCATGCCCCAGTTTTGCGTGACCATAAAATGTTCTTCAATCGCTGTACCTAGCGTAATAACTCGATTTCCACCAATTAAACGCGTCAGCATAAATAATGAAAGTGATGGGATAAAAACGGCTTGAACACCACTTTTTACACCATTCAATGAAAGTGGGAAAATTACGCGCTGAAAAGTTTCAACACTGTTTGCTCCCAGATCACGACTCGCACTGATTAATGATGGATTCATTTCTTCCAAAGCATTAAAAATCGGTAAAATCATAAATGGAATTTCAATATACGTAGCCACAAATAAGAAACTAAAATCTGTAAATAAAATTTGCTTCGACCCAATTCCAATAAATGTTAAGAACTGATTCACGCTACCATGAATACTAAAAATCCCAATAAAAGCATAAGCTTTTAATAAAAGATTAACCCATGTTGGTAAAATTACCAGCATCAACCACAATTGTTTATGTTTTAACTTCGTCAAAAAATACGCTGTAGGATAACTAATCAGCAAGGTAAATAGCGTGATCAAAAACGCATACCAAACAGAATTTAAGGTCATCGTCAGATACGTTCCTGAAGTAAAATACGTTTGATAATTATTTAAAGTAAAGTTACCATTCATATCGAAAAATGATTGATAAATAATCATCAAAACCGGTGCAATTACAAATAATAATAGCCACATCATATAAGGAATAGAATAAATTCGACGCATTGTTTTCATACCGATTCCCCCTATTCTTCGTAGCTTTCTAAACGAGCATCAAAGTCTTCTTCAGATTCATTAAAACGCATGACATGAATATCTTCCGGTTCAAAAAAGAGACCTACTTTTGCTCCTTCTATTGCTTTTCTGGTTGAATGAACCATCCATTCGTTCTGATCTTCATCATGGCAAATAATCTCGTAGTGAACGCCACGGAATAATTGTGTATCAACCGTTACAACCAGCTTTCCTTTATCCGCTGAAGTGATGGTTAAGTCTTCTGGACGTAAAACAATTTCGACTGGTTCATTTTTACGCATGCCGCCATCCACACATTCAAAACGTTTACCAACAAATTCAACTAGATTATCTTCAATCATTGTACCGTTGACAATATTACTTTCTCCAACAAAATCAGCTACAAAATGATTGATCGGCTCATCATAAATATCAACTGGTGTACCGCTTTGAACGATATGACCTTTATTCATCACAAAAATCTCGTCGCTCATTGCCAATGCTTCTTCCTGATCATGAGTCACAAAAATAAAAGTAATCCCTAAACGCTGCTGTAATTCACGTAATTCATACTGCATATCCGTCCGTAGTTTAAGATCCAAAGCTGATAGAGGTTCATCTAATAATAAAACTTTCGGCTCATTTACAATTGCTCTGGCAATCGCTACACGTTGACGCTGACCACCAGACATCTCACTGATTTCTCGGGTTTCATACCCTGGTAATTGCACCATTCGTAAGGCATCTTTCACTTTTTTTGTAATTTCACTTTTAGGAATCTTTTTTATTTTTAAGCCAAAAGCAACATTATCAAAAACATTCATATGAGGAAATAATGCATAATCCTGAAAAACAGTGTTTACTTGTCGTTTATTCGCCGGAATATCATTAATTCTTTGTCCATCAAAATAAATATCGCCTTCAGTCGCATCAGCAAAACCAGCTAAAATTCGTAAAATCGTTGTTTTACCACAGCCTGAAGGTCCTAAAAGTGTGTAAAACTTCCCTTGTTCTATCTCAAAACTGACATTTTTCAGCACTGTTTCATCATCATATTGTTTCACTACATTTTCAAATGAAATGATCTTTTTTTTCACTCAGTAACGCCTCCGCTTCTTATAAATAAGATTCTGTTGCCACGATCAAAATACGGCTTTTGCCTTTGGAATGATTGATTAGCTGATGTGGTTCTGTTGCTTGATAATACATTGCTTCGCCTTTTTTCGCAGAATATCTCGATTCGCCCAATAATAATGAAATCGAACCATCAATCACGTAAATAAAGGTTTCTGATAACGAAGGTTCGAATGTTTTATATTCTCCATTTTTATCAAATGTCAGAACAACTGGCTCCATCTCTTTTTCATTTGACTCTGGAATTAGCCATTTTAATTCATAACCATTTTCCTCATCGTAGTAAAGGGTGCTGTCTTCATCTTTGTAGACAATCTTTTGCTCCAATGTTTTTTCACTAAAAAATTGCTCAGGTGTAATTCCCAACACTTCTAAAATATTGAAAAAGGTCTCCATCGAAGGTGAACTTAAATCCCTTTCCAGTTGAGAAATATAGCCTTTGGTTAAATCTGTTCGCTCCCCTAACTCTTCTTGAGTTAGATTTTTTTGTACACGTAAATTACGCAATTTCTCACCAATTTCCATTTCTCCACCCCACTTTTTTTGACATTCTATAGTAAAAAGTTTTCTAATACTAAACTGAAAGTTTAATTTTACCTTTTCTAGTATACGAATTTTTCAAAAAATAGCAACTTATTTTAATAAAAAATCGAGATTTTTTATTTTCATTTAATCCTGAAATAATATGGAGCGCCTTAAGATTTTAACAAAATAAAAAAAGCATCAATTAATCTGATGCTTTCGTTCGTTCAATTACTGCTGGTGCATTCTTTTTTCCTAATTTTAAAGGGATAGAATAATTCACTAGCAAAGCAATCCCCATCCCGATAAAACTATCTACAACACGATCAAAGGCGTAACCATATGATTGATTAGCAGGAATCATAAATACAATTGTCAATAACGTCGCACAAGCTCCCACTGTACCTTCGGAATAGCCAAAATGAGCTAATAACGCAATCATCAGCATAATGATCGCTGGTATAAAAATCAACTGCACAAGCTGAGTTCTACCTAGCCAATTAAAAATTGTAATTACTGCAAGTGACATAATTGCGCCAAGGACATTTCCGATGATTCGATGTTTACCGTACCTTACAGTGTTTTCCATATCTTCTCTTAACGTAAAAACCGCAGTAATCGCCGCTACTACGTATGTTTCTCGTTTAAGCAAGATACTGACTAGTATACAAAAAAAGACACTTAAGCCAGTTTTAAACGTTCTCATCCCAATTTTAAATTTCAACAAACTAGTTTCCTTTCATAAATACTGCACGCAAATCCTTATCATCATCCATTCTAACCTATTTTACTTTGTTTATGAAGGGTCTTTTAAGAAGAATTTACTAAAGAAAAAATCAGAATATGGTATGATAGTAACAATAAAACTTCAGATGATTAGGAGACTAAAATAATGAAACAATTTTCCGGCTTTGTCATAAATGAAATTAATGAGAAAACGACCACCGCATTGGAACAATTAGAGCTCACTGCTCTCTCTGAAGGAGATGTCACAATTGAAATAGCATACTCTTCAGTGAACTATAAAGATTCGCTTGCAGCTAAACCAAATGGCGGTGTCATTCGTCAGTATCCGATGATTCCCGGTATTGATTTAAGCGGTACTGTTTTATCCTCGCAAAGTAGTCATTTTGCTAAAGGACAAAAAGTTTTAGTAACCGGCTATGGTTTAGGTGTCACTCATACTGGCGGATTTGCTGAAATTGCTCGAGTTCCTCATGAATGGGTTGTACCTTTACCTGAGTCACTAGAATTAAAAGATGCTATGATCTTCGGGACAGCTGGTTTTACTGCTGCTTTATCCATTCAAGCATTAGAAAATCATAGCTTATCCCAAAATAAAGATGCTGCAATTTTAGTCACAGGAGCCTCAGGTGGTGTTGGTAGTTTAACAATCGCAATGTTAAAACAACTAGGTTATACAAATATCGTGGCATTAAGTCGAAAAGAATCTGCAATTGATACATTAAAAAAAATCGGAGCAACTCACGTTATTTTATTAGATGAATTTATGCCGGAAAAAATCAAACCCTTAGCAAAACAAACGATTGATTTTGTTATTGATACTGTTGGAGGTGACGTCACAGCTGCCTTGTTGCCTCAACTTCGTTATGGAGGTAGTATTGCAATTTGTGGTAATGCTGCCGGTATTCAGTTAAATACAAGCGTTCTGCCTTTTATTTTGCGAGGAACTAATCTTTTAGGGATTGATTCTGTAAATGTACCAATGGAACAGCGTTTAAGTATTTGGCAACGTTTAGCGACTGATTTAAATGTGAGCGATCATGAATTAGTTAACGAAATTTCTCTATCTGATTTAACTCAAACTTTGCAGCAATTACAAGCTGGGACACATACAGGTCGAACAATTATCAAAATGAATTAAAGGAGTAACTAAATACATGAATATTTTAATTACAGCAGGAGGAACTTCCGAAAAAATTGACAACGTCCGTTCAATTACTAACCATTCAACTGGGCGTTTAGGTAAAGCCATTGGTGAAACTTTTTTAGCACAAGGACATACTATTACTTATGTGACAACACCACAAGCAGTTCGTCCAGATCCAGAAAAAAATATAAGATTGATCGAAATTGAAACAACTAAAGAATTGGAAACAACCTTACTCAAGTTATTTAAACAGGAACAATATGACAGCATTATTCACAGTATGGCGGTCAGCGACTTCACTACAGAAACAACCTTTTCTGAAGACTTATTTATTGAAAAGCTAGCTGCTAAACTTAGCCAAAATGGACATCTAACTGATTTAGCGGAGTTAACAGAAATGCTCTATCTAAGCTTAGATGAACTTGGAAAAACTGTGCAGTCCGAAAAAAAAATTCCTTCTGGAACAGATCGCTTATTGCTTTTTTTGAAAAAAAACCCTAAAATAATTGCAATGCTTAAAGAGCAGCAGCCAAATGCTATTCTGGTTGGGTTTAAATTATTGGTCGGTGTTTCAGAAGAGGAATTAATTCGTGTCGGTCGTTCTATTCTAAACAAAAACCATTGCGACTTTGTTTTAGCCAATGATTTAGAACAAATTCATGGTGCGCAGCATCAAGGCTATTTAATCGATTCAGCAGGTGAATTTGAAACGGCACAAACCAAAAATGACATCGCACAATTGATCGTCAAAAAAGTCGAAGAAAAATGGAGGAATAATTGATGAAAACCATTTTATTAGGTGTTTCCGGCAGTATCTCAGCATATAAAGCAGCTGATCTCACTAGTCAATTTACCAAGCTTGGTTACAATGTGGAAGTTATTATGACAACTAACAGCACAAAATTTATCACGCCGTTAACGTTACAATCATTGTCTAAAAATCCAGTTCACACTAACGTCATGGAAGAAATCGCGCCTGATAAGATTAATCATATTGAATTAGCAAAAAAAGCTGATCTATTTTTAGTAGCTCCGGCCTCTGCCAACATTTTAGCAAAACTTGCTAATGGCATTGCTGACGATATGCTTTCCACTGTTGCGCTCGCTTTAAAAGAAGATGTGCCGAAATTTATCGCTCCAGCAATGAACACCTATATGTATCAAAACCCAATTACTCAAAGAAACTTAGTGACTTTAAAAGACGTTGGATATCAAGAAATTGATCCCCGCGAAGCTTTATTGGCTTGTGGCGACTTTGGTCGTGGAGCCTTAGCAACGGTTGATGAAATCGTTACAATAATTAATGAGGCGTTAACGAAATAATATTGAGGAGTCAATTATGAAAAATACAAAAACATTCACACTAACAGCTATGTTTTTAGCAATCTTACTGCTTTTATCTGCAGTTCCGTTTTTAGGTTTCATTCCGATAGGACCAATTAACGCTACTACAATGCATATCCCAGTTATTATTGCATCGATTGTTTTAGGTCCGCGGATTGGTGCATTTTTAGGCGGTGTTTTTGGAATCATTAGTATGGTTCGCAGCACAATCATTGTTTCACCATTATCTTTTGTCTTTTCACCATTTATCCCTGTAATTGGTACAGATCAAGGGAGCTGGAAAGCAATTATTATCGCGATGGTTCCTCGAATCTTAATTGGTATTGTGCCCTACTTCGTCTACATGGGATTAAAAAAAGTAACGAAAAATAGACCAACTTCTCAAACAATTAGTCTGTTTATTGCGGGTTTCTTAGGCTCTGCTACTAACACAATTTTAGTAATGAATTTAATTTACTTTTTGTTTAAAGATTCATATGCGCAAGGTATGGGTGTAAGTGTAACAGCGGTCTATGCAACTATTTTATCTATTATTTTCACAAGCGGGATTGTTGAAGCAATTGTAGCTGCCATTGCGACCGTTGCAGTCACATCAGTACTTTTACGCTTAGTAAAAAATAATGCTACTCAAAAATTATAATAAAAAGTGTAGAATTGGTTTTCGATCAACCGATTCTACACTTTTTTATAATGTTATTTTTTCTGCTTTCTCAATTTGTAAGCATACTCACTTGCTTTAAACAGCAGTCCATTTACAGGTAAATCAAATTCACCGATAAATTCATTTACAGTTGGGTTGAAGTTCGCTTTAAATTTAATTAGTCCATCACTTAAGCTACCTTCTAGTCCACCCATATTACACGTCTCACAACCTCGTTCAAAACATTCATTAATTGCATCAAACCAAGTCAGATAAGCTGGCATATAACGTTTATAACGTTCATCCATCCCAGCATATAAAATTTCACTAGTTGAACCAAATGTAATCGCCAAAGCTCCCGCAACTACAGCTACATCACCAGAATGTTTGATATTTTCTTCTAATTCGGTCATTTCACGAGTTAAAGAAAAATCAAGTTCTTCTAAGTTATGACGCTTTTTCACTTGGTTTTCTTTCAAATTAGCTAAATCTTCTTTATTTTTTTCGAAACGTAGCTTTGTTTCTTCATAGCGTTCTTTCAAGTTTACTTCAGCCAACATGATAAACGAATTTTCTGGGTAAATCATTAATAACTTTTTAAAATAATCACTATTTCTCAAAGAAATATTTTGACGTTCTGTCGTTAGTTCGATCACTTTAGCAAAATCATCTACTAGTTCAGCATGCCCCATCTTAACCGTGACACCTTTTTTTTGTGCTTGTTTCATCATTTTTTTCGTACTTTTCGATAATTGCTCTTCGCTGAAATCTTCTTTATAGATATTCGCTTGAAAACGCGGTTGAATGGTGGCATCCATTGCCATTGTTAATCCCTGATGTTTGGCGCCACTAGCAATCAACGTGTCAATAACTGGTTGAGCAGCAGGATTCACAACTTGCTCTTCACCTAAATGGAAATCTTTGTAATGAACAGTTGGGTCCATTTTTACAAACAGCGCTTTTTTTTGCTTACCGAATTTTTTTAATTCTTTTAAGAAAAAAGCGACTAACTCTTGATTAGAATAATCCATGATCGGACCTCTTGGTGTATAGAGCATCGAAAGTTTCATCGGTAATGGTCTGATTAAAACCAAGCTTGATGCAACCAAGACACCAGTTTCATAAACGCCGACAATTTCAGATCCCCAGTTATCTTTGACTTTTGCCCAAGCAGATGATTGTAACAAATTACATAAGGGATGGTTTTCTACAAATTTATCGTGTTCTTTTGCATCGATGCCTATTTTAAATTCAAACATTGCTTAAAACTCCTCTACATTTTAGCTTCTGTATTACCTTATCATAATTTACTCTATAGGAACAGTAAAGTTTTTACTTAAATTAGGGAAAAATTATAAAGAGGCTGAAACCCAACTCAAGAAGTTGCATTCCAGCCTAAAAATTTTAAACAAATGAATCAAAGTCGTTTTTCAAAATGTAACGATTTATTAATCCAGTACATAATTGGGGCAGCCACAGCCATAGTCGCAAATTCACTAAGTGCTAATGTCGCATAATTCCCCCAAAAAGCGGCTCCTCCTTCTGGTGCCAACATAAATGCAATAATACACATCGTTGCTGTAAAAAATAATGTATTAAGGACTAAACGAGCGATAATATTCGGTACACGCTTTTGTAATAATGCGGTCAAGCCTAATGCAATAAAAGATTGCAAACCTCCATATAAAGCGTCTATTGCGCCAAAACCAAAGAAAAAGTTATAGACGACAACTCCACCTAAAACGCCCCACATCAATTTTCGATTGAAGACAACTAAGTGATTCAAACTTTCCGAAATTCTAAATTGAATGGGTCCTGATGAAACAGGTGCAACTAAAATCGTTAGCCCTAAATATAGCGCCATCACAATTCCATTCATGGTAATCGCTTTTACTTTACTGTTTGTTGTAACAGTTTTTTGCATAATTTCCCCTTCTTTCTCCGAGTTTTTTTACAAGGGATGGTTGATGAACCTTGTCGAGGAAACTGTTTCCCTCAAAATTGATACGTAGGCATTATATCTTATATTTAACTTTAAAACAATCACCAATTATACATTCTAAACTTTAATCAGCAATATACATTATTTTTCTTATCTCTGTTATAATAAGAGTTCGTACAAGGAGGAAACAAATGAAAAAGCATTTTTATCTTGTCATCAATGGAAACGCTGGCGGCGGTACGGGGCGAAAAGCTGCTGGGAAAATTATTAAACAGCTTCAAGTTGCCAACATTGATTATACGACTTTTTATACAGATTATGCCGGACATGAAACAGAGATTGTCCAGAAGTTAGCGCAAGAAACTTTGATTCCTTGGGGAGAAGAGCTTGCTGAAGAAATTTTTCCCCTTTTAGTTGTCTTGGGTGGAGATGGTACGCTGCATAGTGTCATTAATGCATTGCAAGGTTTTGATTCAAAGCTTCCAATTGGCTATATTCCTTGTGGTTCAGGTAATGATTTTGCTCGGGGAGTAGGTATTGATAGACAAGCCGAAAAAGCTTTTGTCCAACTACTTAAAGCAGAGTCTCCGCAAGAAATTCAAGTTATTACTTACGTTGAATCCGTTCACGATGAAGCTGGTCTGGCTGTTAACAATATCGGGATTGGTTTGGACGCTGCGATTGTTAATGCTGCAAATACTTCTGCTTCAAAAAATACTTTAAATAAGTTTAATATGGGTTCGTTATCTTATATTTTTTCTATTCTTAAAGTTCTATTCACACAAAAAGGCTTTCCGATTATGGTTGAAATGAATGGTAAAAATTTAGAATTTGATCGAGCTTTTTTATGTACAGTAACGAACCATCCGTACTTTGGCGGTGGTGTTCCGATTGCTCCAGTTGCTGACCCACGTAAACCTGTATTAGATTTCGTTTTAGTTGAACGAGTAAATATATTCAAAATTTTTTGGCTAATTATTTTATTGCTGCAAAAAAAACATATGAATTCAAAGTACTTTCATCATTTCCAATCAAGTAAATTCAGAATTGTCTCAACAATTCCTCAGTATGTCCATGCTGATGGCGAAATTTTAGGAAAAAAAAGTACTGATATTTCATTTGGCACTCAGACACGAACATTTTGGTTTTAATTTTAATAACTTTTAATACAAGTAACGCCTAATCCCTCACTAAAAAATCTAGTTTAGGATTAGGCGTTAATTTTGTCTAATTTAATTTTTCAAAAGCTTGCTTTAAATCAGCTATCAAATCCTCACTGGCTTCGATTCCTGTTGACACTCTTAATAAGTCCGGAGTTAATCCATATGATTCGCGCAATTTTTCTGGAATATCGGCATGTGTTTGCGTTGTAGGATAGGTAATTAAACTCTCTACGCCACCTAAACTTTCCGCAAATGTAAATAGTGATAAATTCCGTAAAAATCCTTTGATTGATTCCTGATTCTTAATCTTAAAACTCAACATACCGCCCCGACCTGGGTACATAACTTCTTTAACCTGTGAATTTGTCTTTAAATAAGCCACTACTGCCTGCGCATTTTCTTCATGTCTTTGCATCCGTAAAGCTAATGTTTTCATTCCCCTAATCAATAACCAGCTGTCAAAGGGTGATAAAACAGCACCTGTGGTATTCAAACTATATGCTAACTGTTCGCCAACTTCTTGTGACTTGGCAATCACAGCACCAGCCAATAAATCATTATGTCCACCTAAATATTTTGTCGCGCTATGCAATACAATGTCTGCTCCCAAATCTAATGGACGTTGAATTAACGGCGTATAAAAAGTATTATCGACAATTAACTGAGCTTGATATTTCTGAGTCAAACGTGCAATTTTTTCTATTGAAACTTCACTCATCAATGGATTTGTTGGTGTCTCAATAAATACTGCCGCAGTATTAATCGTAATTTCTTTTTCAAAATCTGCTTCATTATCTACATAAATAAACTCATAAATTCCTTGTTTCTCTAGTTCCTTGAAATAGCGATAACTACCACCATATAAATCTCTAGAAGCGACAATTTGGCTCCCAACAGGGAATTGGCTAAACACTAACTGAACTGCGCTCATTCCTGAACTGGTAGCCAAACCAACTGCGCCATTTTCTAATGCTGCTAGTGCAGACTCAACAACTTCCCTTGTCGGGTTTTTAGTTCTCGTGTAATCATAGCCCGTCGACTCACCTAGTGTTGGATGCTCATATGTTGTTGAAAAATAGATCGGTGTATTGATTGATCCAGTCACTGGGTTTTGATGATTTCCGATTTGTGCTAAAAATGTATCTGTCTGAACCTTTCCCGTTTTTGATTCGTTTTCCATTCCTTTCCCTCATTTCTTAAAAATAACAATCCTTCATTTCTAACACAATCTTGTGTTGCTTTTTATTATATACATCGATTGATTCTTAAAGCAAGAAATAGTTACGATTCCTTTTAATATGAAAAATGTATTTGTGACAAAAGTTGCTTCAACTTGGTCAATTATACTAAAAGCCGTACCATGCGTTTTATGCATGGTACGGCTTTTAGTATAATTATGGAAGCACCTGTCTTTATAGCATTCTTTATTCGAATATTCGTCAAAGTATATATAACGCAGATAATTATCTCCTAATCACTCTGCTTTGATTACATAAAATCGTACGGTGAAACTTTCCCCATCCCTATCATTGGATCAATCGATTGTTCCCGAACTATACTTGGTGTTAATAATCGGTTAATTTCTGTTTCAACTTCTTCAACGATTTCATCCGTAGTTTGAGTAAATAAAGAAATTGCTTCTGCTTGCGGTTTCTCACTCTTCAGTTCCACAGATTCTTCTTTAATGACAGGAGTCTTTTCCTCTGTAACAGTCTCATAAACTATAGGGGTAGCCGCTTCTGTCTCTGAAAATGGTGATTCTTTATTTATGCCTTCTTCATAAGCTTCAAGCTGCATTCTCGTCGTCAAAGACATATCATCCGCACTAACTATGCGTTCTTTTAACATGGTTAAGCGACTAGCAGATTCGTGGGTCACACAAGTTTCAAATGCCTGAACTTCTCCTAATAAAATAAGTATGTCTTTGCTTCTAGTCACAGCAGTATAAAGCAAATTCCGTTGGAGCATCCGGTGATATTGATGAACCATCGGCAAAATAACCATCTTAAACTCGCTACCTTGGGCTTTATGAATTGAACAGCAATATGAAAGTGTAATCTTATTCCATTCATTTCTTTTATAGCTTACTTCATTATTATCAAACTGAATAACCAATTCATCAACTTTATCATCAGATTCTTTCGCTAATATTATTCCGACAATTTCGCCCATATCGCCATTAAAAACATTCAACTCTGGCGTATTAACCAAGTGTAAAACCTTATCACCAATCCGATAAACCGATTCATTCCACGTAACTTCTTTTCTAGTACCATCATTTGGATTAAAAATTTCCTGCATCATCTTATTCAACGCATCAATTCCAGCGGCTCCTCGGTACATCGGTGCCAACAATTGAATATCTTGAGGTGAAAAACCTTTTGCTTTCGCTTTAGTTACAATCTGGCGGACATACGTTTCAATATTGTAAACATCACTTGGGAAAAATGAACGATCTTTTTGATTTACAGTAAAATCTTGTGGTAATTGTCCTTGCTTGATCTCATGAGCTAGCGGAATAATACTTGACCCATCGCCTTGACGATAAATTTCAGTCAGCTCTTTTTTAGGAATCTCGTTAATCTGGAGTAAATCATGTAAAACTTGTCCAGGACCAACTGAAGGTAATTGGTCTTTATCTCCAACAAAAATTACTTGCATATTTGTAGGTATTGCTTTAAACAATGTATTTGCCAGCCATGTATCGACCATTGACATTTCATCAACAATTAATAAACCGCCTTCTAGTTCTTTAGCAGTCATACTTGGATTTTTCTCACGTCCAGTTAATCCTAATAAACGATGGATCGTACTTGCAGGTAATCCAGTTGTTTCATTCATTCGTTTTGCAGCTCTGCCTGTTGGAGCAGCAAGCAGAATTGGAAACATATCCTGCGTATAATCTTTGATATCTAATGACAAGCCATTTAGTTCAGCAAATAATGACACAATTCCGTTGATAACCGTTGTTTTCCCTGTACCTGGTCCACCTGTTAAAATAAATAAGGGTGATTTAATCGCTTCCTCAATGGCAGCTTGCTGTGAATCCCCATAAAGAATTCCTAGCCGTTTTTCGATCCCTCGAATATTTTTTTCGATTTCTTTTTTATCGTATTTAATTTCTTTTTTTCTAGAAAGTAGCCGTTGAATTGAGTTTCCTATTCCCCACTCGGAAAAATACAAGCTGTTTTCAAATAACTTAGTACCTTCTTGTTGCATTTTATTTTCTTCTACTAAATGAATAATCTGTTCTGCAACCTGATCCATCGAAATTTCAACCGGGCGGCTATTCTCCAATGTCTGGATGGTTTCTTTCAATAGAAGTTCAGCTTCTACATATGTATTTCCTGATCGGATTGAATGTTGGAAAATCTCATGAGTAATTGCCGCTCGTACTCTCTTATCTGAATCCGCACCAATCCCTAATTGTTCAGCAATATTATCCGCACGTTTAAAGCCAATCCCTTCAATGTCTTCAACCAACTGATAGGGATTTTCATGAATAATATCTAAGGTTTCTTCTTTATAGGTTTGATAAATCGTAAATGAAAGCTGACTTCCGAAGCCATAGCGATTTAGCCCAACAATAACTTGTTCCATACCATGGTTTAAACGGATTGTTTCAATAATTGTTTGACGCTTTTTTTCATTTAGCTGAGGTACTTCTTGCAAGCAATCCGGTTCCGAAATAATTCGATCAATTGCATCTTCACCTAGAATTTCTACAATCTTTTCAGCGGTCCGCTTCCCAATACCCGGAAATTTTTCACTGGACAGATAATTTACAACTCCATTGGCTGAAGTTGGTCGCTCTTGTTGGTAATTATCAACTTGAAACTGACGTCCATAACGAGGATGATCGACAAAATGACCAAAAAAACGATAGCTTTCTTCTTCTTGAATCTGACCAAAACTACCTGTCGTCACAATTTCTTTTTCTAAATAATCCGTATTTGTATCCGTAATTTTCACCAGTAGTACTTTATAAAAATTAGTGGGGTTCTGGAAAAAGATAGCTTGAACTTGACCAACTACATATTCTTTTTCTTCTCCAAATAATGTATCCATTAATTTCACCCCGTTTTCCCTATCAAGATCTTTTTATTGCAAAAAAGAATCATCATTCCATAATTTTAATGTGTATGCTTCATCTTGTGCTTCCGTTGTTTCTAAGATTGATAAACTATTATTCTTCAAACCACCCATACTGCGCAAGTCACTTAATGCTTTTCCTGAAAGAGCCTGAATTGCGGCCGTCATAGATGCACCGTGTCCTACAAATAAATAGGGTCCTTCACCTTCTTGAACAGCATTTTCTACTACTGTTGAAATACGTGAAATTGCTTGTTCAATTGGTTCTCCCTGAAAAACATCAGGATTGTATTTATCAAGCTGAAAACGCATATGATCTAATTCTTGACTATAGATTTTTCTCATTTCAGCAATTGATTGTCCTTCAAGCTTCCCTAACCCTAGTTCTTTTAGTTCATCCATATATACAATTTCAACAGGCTCGTTTAATTCCTGATTAATTCCTAGCGCTGTTTTTTTTGCACGTAGTGAGGTACTTGAAAATATTTTTTTAAATGGAACCTCTTTAATTGTTTGTCCCAGTAATTTGATTTCATCATAGCTCGTTGGAAGTAACGGTGAATCGCCACTTTTTCCTTGAAAACGCAGTTCTTGATTCCATTCTGTTTTTCCATGACGAGTAAAGTATAGCTTCATGTGTTGATTCCTACCTCTTTTTTTATAATTTTCTATCTTAACTAGTGTATCATTTTCACTATAAAAATGCTATTTCCCTCTGATAAATAGTCAAACAAATATATTTGAAAAAACAGATGGTTATAATAAAATAGAGTTATCTCACTTTAGGAGGAATTTCCTTTGTTTTTTAACCAAATACACCATATCGCCATCAATTGTTCAGACTATGCAAAAGCCAAAGATTTTTATGTGGAAAAGCTTGGTTTTGAGATTATTCGAGAAAATCACAGAGAAGATAAAAATGATGTGAAATTAGATTTAAAACTCGGAGCATATGAATTAGAATTATTTGTTTCTCCAGTTTTTCCTAAACGTCCTTCTTATCCAGAAGCTTTAGGTTTAAGACACTTAGCATTTAGAGTAGCCAATATTGAGGAAGTTATTGCTTATTTGGCTTCTAAATCTATTGAATGTGAACCTGTTCGCATCGATACCTTTACAGGTGAAAAAATGACCTTCTTTTTCGATCCTGATGGATTACCGCTAGAATTGCACGAATAACTAAAAAATAAGAGCTGTTTTTGTCATTAAGGCAAAAACAGCTCTTATTTTTTAGTTGTCTAATCTAGTTTATCATTTTCATAATGATGCGTTAGTTCCAAGTTGGGAAAATTCTGTTGTTTCAACGCTTCATAAACAACTAAAGCTACCGTATTTGATAAATTCAACGAACGGACATGTTCATCATTCATCGGAATTCGTAAACATTTATCTTCATTCTCCCGCATGAATTCCTCCGGTAAGCCAGTAGTTTCTTTTCCAAACATAAAATAATGCTCTTGATTATCAGCATAATCAACTTCACTATATGTTTGATTAGCAAATTTAGTAATTAGATGTAGCGGATTTTCTCCAACATACTCTAAAAACGCTGCTAAGTCTTTGTGGTAAGTAATATTCACATCATGCCAATAATCCAATCCAGCCCTTTTCAGTTGTTTATCATCGGTAGAAAAACCTAACGGCTCGATGAGATGTAAGGGGGAATTCGTTGCTGCGCATGTTCTAGCGATATTCCCAGTATTTGCAGGGATCTGCGGTTCAAATAAAACAATGTGATTTGTCATAGTTACAGCTTCCTTTCAATTTGGTGACATAATATTTATTTTAAATCAGGAAATTTAGCATAAAAAAAAACGTATCGCCTCGGTGTCAAGCACTGCGAGTCGCTACGTTAGTGAAGCTCTTTTCACTAACTTTTATCAGAACAGGAACCTGATAAAAACCAACGAAAAAACAACTTGTATGTAATATAACACCAATATCGTAGCTTTGCAATACCTTTTATCAAATTTACTCAATGTAAGCGCCAACTAACGTTTCCTATTAACATTCGGACGTCAATTGTAATCTCTCTTAACGGAGCTTTTTGCAGCTTTTGTTTGACTGTTTCAGATACACCCCATTCTAAAGGAGACATTTCCAATAAATCTAATTGATTAACTTCAGGAATTTCAAACTTGTATGTTACACGTTCATCAGAGATCACTGACATTTCTTTACTGAATTTCGCTAATACTTTTTCATTTGAGTAGCTTTGTTTTTCTCGGTCATCCGAGTAAAAAGCCGCTCTCAACTCTTTTAGATAGCCTTCTTCCGGAATAACTTTGATCACCGTTCCATCTTGCTTTAAAACTCGCCGAAACTCTTGATAATGTGAAGGTGAAAAAATATTTAAAATGGTATCCATCGAATGATCGTTAAAAGGTAAATTAGTCAAATCTGCCACACACCAAAAAGCATCGATTGGTTGACTACTTGCTAAATAGATACCATCTTTGGAAATATCAAAACCTGTTTTCCCACCTGCTAAACCTAACCTTGTCAGCTCAGATAAAAAACTTCCTTCGCCACACCCCACATCCAGCGTGTTTCCAGTTAAATTCATGGCTTCAATAATTTTATCTAACAACGGCTGGTACATACCGCTTTGAATCATTTTTCCTCGATGTAATAACATCTTTTTATTGTATTCAGTCTGAATACTATGAGAAAGAAAATAAAGTGTTCCTTTTTTTGATAAATCAAACTGATGGTTTTCTTCACAAATTAAACTATAACCATTTAAAACAAATTCCTTATGGCACGTCGGGCAACGAAATTGTCTATAATGTTTCTCTAAATAATTACGAGCAGAATCAATTTTTTTTAACATAAAAATACGTCCTATCCACTAAAATTTCAGAATATAGCTGATAAACTATCGCACTTCATCTTACAACGATAACAAAACTTTGGCAACCCGAAGAATTATGGTACAATGCCTGTGAAGAAAAAACGAGGAGTGGAAAAAATGATTAAAGAATTTTGTGCTGAAAACTTTACCAACATTCCAACTGCTATCCGTAATGGCGCTGGACGAATTGAATTGTGTGACAACCTGGCTGTTGGAGGAACCACACCAAGTACAGGTGTAATCGAAGAAGTAATTGCTTATGCTGGTGAAAAATCAATTCCGGTAATGACTATTATTCGACCTCGCGGCGGTGATTTTGTCTATAATGATATTGAGCTGAAAATCATGCATACTGATTTGATTGAAGCAAAAAAAATCGGTACAGATGGTGTTGTTATTGGCTGTTTAACAAATGATGGATGGCTGGACGAAGATGCTCTAGAAATGCTAATCGAAACCGCTGAGGGTTTACAAATCACTTTTCATATGGCGTTTGATGTCCTGAGTAAAGAACAACAATTTGCTGCGATTGATTGGTTAGTAGATCATGAAGTGCACCGGATTCTAACGCATGGCGGACCTGCTGGAACTTCAATAGAAGAAAATTTTGAGCATTTAAAAGCTTTGATTGAGTATGCAAATGGTCGTATTATTATTTTACCTGGCGGCGGTATTTCTGATAAAAATGCTGAAACAGTTATTAACGAACTAAAAGTCAATGAAGTTCATGGAACTAAAATTGTTGGTTAATTGATAGGCTAAAGAAAAAAGAGGCAAAACAACTCCTTAATTAGTGAAGTTGATGTCTCTTTTGTGTTTTAAGCAAAAATATAAGCATCACTAAACTGCCTTTCTTCCATTGCCTTAACTACAAGTGAGCTTGAATCATAAGTTCATAGAAACAGAAAAAATAGAAGACAAAAAATCGGAAAAAATATTTTTCGTTTTCTATTTTTTATTATTAACTGATTTAGCTTAATTTACAACCAAAGCACTAATCCACTTTTATTGTGCATCTATTTTGTTTTACTCTTTTGCTATTTCAACGTATTTTTCATCATATCCAACAAAATTTTCACATCTTCTGGTTTGGTGTCCCCTGTTTTTTTGTCGATAATTGAGCTGTATACGTGAGGAATGATCTTTTTCACACCTGCATCAACAGCGATTTGAACGATTTCTTCAAAGTTTTCTAAATCAATACCACCAGTCGGCTCCAGATAAAAATCATATTTTGCACAAGCCTCAGCCACTACTTTATATTCTTCAATGTGTGCTAAACCCTTCATCGGGAAATACTTGATCGAGCTGCCGCCCATATCTTGAAGCAATTTGATCGCTGTTTCGATTGGTATTTCTCCTTCGGGTGCTTGTGAGCTTAATGAACCTGTAGCAATATTCACGATACCAACTTTTCCAGTTGGAGAAACCAGACCATTAACGATTGTTTCATTTTGTCCCAGCAAAGCACGAGCAGTTCCGACTCCTGTAAAGACTTGGTTTACGTGTTGTGGTTGTAATTCAGCAGAAATCCGGCTAACCATTTGACTTTGGTTAGGATCCCCTGCACCTAATCCGACTGATAGAGCATTGTTTGTTTTTACGGCATACTTTTTCATGTCTTCAATCGCCGCTTCATCTGTTGGATAGTTTTTGGATAACACACCTAAAATCACGTGACCTTCTGCGGCTTCATAGCATTCTTTGGCATTTTCAATTGAGTTAGCTAAAACATTTAAGCAGATGCGATCTTCTAAATAATTTGGTGTTAATGACATATGTTTCTCTCCTCTTCGTTTGAAAGTTAATTTATGATCTCAGTTAAACGAGTCACGATTTTATTCATTTCTGTTTCGCTGACCGAGCGGATATCAAACTCAATAATTCCGTTGTTCGCTTGGTATTCACGCGTATAAATTGCCGGACTTTCAGCTTTTAATTCTTGGATGACTTCTTTAGCTGTTTTTTCACCTGTCACTTTGATACTAGCTCTGTAGATATCACGACCAGCACCATCTTGGACGATTTTTGCCTCAAGGTTTGACAACTGATTCAGTCTTTCGATAAATGGTGTTAGACGTGCTTTCATTGAATTACCCGATTCGCTGCCATTTTTTACATAGTCATCTACCGCTTGAGTGAAACCTAAGATATTATCTTTACCGATCTTCATTGAGCGACCGATACCCTTACCTTGAAGTCTTAGCCAGTCAATATATTCTTTTTTACCAATGACTAATCCAGCACTTGGACCTTCAATGGCTTTAGCCCCACTGTAAATCACCAGATCCGCACCTGCTTTTGTATACTTGAACAAATCTGCTTCCGCTGCTGCATCTATAATCAGCGGTAATTTATGTTTTTGCGCCACAGCTACGGCTTCTGCTACATTCAGCATACTTTTTTGAACGGTATGATGACTCTTAATGTACAAAATTGCCGCAGTTTGCTTAGTAATCATCGTTTCAACATTTTCTGGTGTGCACATGTTGGCATAGCCAGCTTCGATAATCTGACCGCCGCCTTGTTCCACCATCACTTCAACAGGAGTGCCATAATCTACGTTATGACCTTTAGGCAAGATAATTTCCCTCCTGGTTACCTTATCGGTATAAGGATGATAAGCGTGATAGGCTGATCCTTGCCCAATCAAGGCTGCTATGCTTTGTGCAATACCAGCTGAAGCAGAAGAAACAACTTGAGCATCTTCTACATGTAAAATTTTTGCTAGGTACGAACCTGTTTGAATACTTAGCTGGCTCATTTCAAAGAAATGTTCTCCGCCAAATCGTTGTGCGGCTAACACGCTTTCACTAACTTTTGAGACACCAAGAATCGTCATTTTTCCTGAAGCATTGATGACGTCTTTTAGATTGAACTTCTTGTAACTATCCATTTATTAATCACCTCTCCAAAGCATTGTATTCAAAATTGTATCAAGCTAAATAAAATCATACGAAGTATTCATATGATTTTATTCTCAACTCTTATAATAATCCTAAAAATGAGCCAACAATACTGACAAGAACGATTGTGCCAATAATAATACCGTAACGAGGACCTTTTTTCACCATATAGAAATAAATTAAGAATACCGCAGTTAAAGGTAGAATTCCCTTCATAATTTGATCGAGAATATCTTGAACAACAATCGTTGCTCCGCCTGTAACATGAAATTTCATTGGACTGGAAATATTCACATAACTTGCAGATAACGCACCCATCATCATCATTCCCAGAACATTGGCTCCATAGATAACTTGTTTAATTTTTCCGTCTTTTAATAGGGCCATAATGGAGTTACGTCCTAAGGTGTATGATTTATTAATCAATCCCCAACTAATATACATTGTTAGTAATGTATAAATAACAAGTGGACCAATTCCACCAAAAATGCTGCCATTTTTAGCCATAGGAATAAAAATCGAGATGATTAACGGCATGATAGCCGCCCAAACAATAGAATCCCCAATTCCTGCAAGTGGACCCATCAAGCCTGTTTTAATCGACGTAATTGCTGAATCACCAATCTCAGCTCCATTCGCGCGCTCTTCTTCCATAGCTAGTGAAATACCTTGGATGGAAGAACCAATAGTTCCTTCAGTATTAAAGAAAGCTAAATGTCTTTTTAAAGCTTCACGTTGCTCTTCTTCATTACCCGCGTAGAGTTTTTTGATTGCGGGGATCATTGAAGCACAAAAGATTAAACTTTGCAGCCGTTCATAAGAATTAGATAATTCACAACCTAATTGATAAATCCAAAACGATTTACGAATTTCTTTTTTTGATAATTTCTTTTGATTCATATCTGTCGTATTTTCCATTAGGCTTCCCCCTCTTTCAGTGCGTTATTTCTCACCAAGAAAGCAACACATGTGCCGATAACTGCCACAGCCATCACTTCTGCTCCGAAATACATAACGACAACAAAGCCAATTAGGAAATAAGGGATCAATGTTTTCTTCCCTATTACCATGATTGTTAAAGCAAACCCTAATGCCGGTAATAACCCACCCATCACTTCAAAACCGTGCATCAATTTTTCGGGAATAATTGCTAATAAGTTTGTCACTACTGATTGACCAAAGAAATTACCGGCAAATACTAAAGGAAAACGCAATAGAAAACCAACAAGACTTGGATATAAGAAGGCAGCGCGGTAAATTCCTTTGTAATTTAAGTTTTCAGCATACTTATCTGCCATGTGAACAAATGTAGCATTCACCGTTCTTCTAATCTGATCCATGAACACGCCTAAAACACCAAATGGTACCGCTAAAGCAATCGCGGCTTCTGCATTCATGCCTACACCTAAAGCAATCGGAATTGCAATCGCCGAAGCTAGAGCTGGATCACTAGGAACATTCCCTCCCGGCGTAGAAGTAACACCCAGATAAACTAATTGAATCCCAGCACCGATTGTCATCGCTTCAGCAATTTTTCCAGTCGCAAGCCCAGCAACCATTGCCGCACATAAAGGTTGTGACAACATTCCTGAAAATGTGTACCCAAATCGTAAACGAGCAAACCAATAATACAACCCCATCGTAATTGAAACACCTAAAACGCCCATTTTTCCCATTCCTCTTTTCTTAATTTATAATGTATGATATTTTTCAACCAATTTTGCAATTGGCATTGGATTATCTTCTGGAATCGCTTGGAAGAAAACATTTAAATTCTTTTCCGAAAACCGATTTAAAATCTCAACATCATTTTCAGATAGATTGATATTCTTTAAAACATTTTTCCGCTCTGCTCCGCCGCCTAAACCACCAATTTGGATGTCATTTTCAACAACACAGGCATTTACCATAGCTTCTAATGTTGATAAATCCGGTACTAAGAACAAAATTTTAGCTGAACTATTTGGCGCAGCTTCCTTCCAATAAGCTATTGCGGACTCCACACCATAGATCTTCACTTCTACTCCTGGAGGCGCCGCCATCACATAGATACTTTGAAGAAATTCATCTTTTTCCAATTCATCACTGACGACTAGAATTTCATCTGCTCCTGATTGCTGCAGCCATTTCGTTACCACTTGCCCATGAATCAAACGACTATCTACCCTTGTTAATACGATTTTTGCCATTTTTACCTACTCCTGTCTTCTTTACATTTAATTTACTGATGGTATTTCTAATATCTGACAATTATCCAGAGATGCTTGTAAAATTTCTTTACCCGCTTGTTCCGTAAACGGAAAGTACTGTTTCATCACAGCATCCAAAAGCATCGCTGTATTTAATCCTGAAATAGCCAAAATATCATAGTCCCTTGAGAGTCTTAAGGCAACATTGCTCGTCGTTCCTCCTTTTATATCCGTCAATATTAATAATTTTTCACTCCATGTCAGACTTTGTAATTGCAGTTCCACACGCTTGATGTATTCCTGTAGATTATCTGCTGGTTCTAAAATCACTTCATAAACATTTTCTGTCTCTCCAACGATCATGTTAATACTATTCAACAGTCGTTGACCCCAACCTCCGTGGGTCAATAAAACAATCGGTTCTTTACTCATTTTTTCATCTCCTTAATTTAATTCCTCATTCGTTTAACTATAGAGCAAGAGTTGTGCCAAAAAATCTGTCGTAAATTGAAATGGATAAATAAATGAATGTACCGTTTAACATTAACCATTAATCAAGTACAAAAAAAGCCCATAACAGCTACTATTAATCACTGTTACGGACTGCTGGATCTTCTTAAATTTCATAGAGTAGCTCATAGATATATTTAATTTCCAACGGTGAAAATTGGACATTATACGACACTTCTAAAGGGCGAAAAGCCATTTTTATGACAGATGCTTCATTTGGGATATCTTTATACGACACATTATAATCAGCTACACCGTAGTCATTATTAACGACCAGGCGTTCCACTGTACAACAGGTGTGGATCAAAAAACGCAGCATGATTTTTTCATCACTCACTAAATTTAACTGCCGGCATAAATCATCATATATTTGGCTGACTTCGATTGACAGACGCTGCGGGTTAAGCACGGTAATATGATTGATGATCGCTTTTAAAGATAAGCCGTGAATATAACGTTTGGCGATCTGGTCTTTCAACACACGATTTTTTTCATCAGCTAAGTCATATCCAAATAAGCGCAAAAGTCGTTCTACCCCTTTTTCAGAAAACAATTCTTCTAGAGGAATAAATGGAATATCAGGAACTTCTGTCTGGAAGGTTCCCACAATACCAACTAACTTTTCATCAGTCCGTATATGTTGATGGATACGTTCAATATCTTGGATTTCGCTATTATCCAATGTTAAGATTCGAATATTTTGCAGCACTTCTTCTTGAAATACGTCAACAATCAATTTTTCAATTTTTAACGCAGTTCCTAAACCTGTCATACAGGAAACGATAAGCACTTTTGAGTCGAAGAAATGCCCTTTTTTACAGACTGATGAAAGATGACCTTTTTCATTTAGTACTGGTAAAAGATAAGCAAAGTCTGTGGATTCATAAATGACTTCTCGAGAAACCTCCAGTAAGGGCAAAAGATTAATATTTTTGATGAGCAACACGTCAATTCCAAATTCTTCACTGATCAAATTGCCAAAATAGACAAGGGAACCAATATCCACCAATAAAATCAAACGCTTATATTCATTAATTTTAATGATACTTTTAACTTTTTCTAGCGTCTCTTCTACGGTTTGATGGATCGGCATATTAACCACTTTTAAAAGATTGCTGGAAAAAAGAATATTCGAATACTCAGCCATACTTGTTGCAGTCGTTGCACCATGCGCTACCACAATCACACCACATTCATCATTACGCTGATATTGACTATCTGCTTGTTTTAACTTCCTTAAAAATAAGCCCAAATAAGTAATTTCTGTTTTTGGAAGTTCAACCAAGAAGAGTTCATTTATCTTCTCTACAATGTCCTTTGCAACATCATAGTTGTCCAAACGCCCCAGCATTAACTGACTAGAATATAAGTAGAAATCATCATTGGGGATTTCCATAAATAAAAATGTAGAATAAATATGATTTGCTAATACATCTACTAAATTTTTAGGGATTGTAGAACCTGTTAAAGCAGAAATATATTCACTCAATTCAGTGATTTTTTCTTCAAAACTTTCATCTAGTTTCCGAAAAGATTGTGATTTTGTCGTCGGCTCAAACAAGCGCATATCAAATAGCTGATCGATCTTTTTTTGTAAAATTGAAGCTACTTCCTTTTGCGGAATATTGCTATTTTTCAAATTAGAAAATTCCTTCAATAAAAAATCATAAAAGGCATCATTTACTTTATCTTTTTCAGCAAAGTAATGACTGACAGCAGCTTGATTATCTGCTTTTATCCTCAAATTTTCTCCATTTAGTAATTCATTCAAAGCGATTTGGTCTTTCGCATCTTTTTCAAAAGGCTCTTCATTTTGTACTAACGTTTGGTCGATAACTAATGTATGAGATTGCTTTTCAATTTGTTTTAAGTATCCTTGCGCACAAATAAACTGGATTTCAGATTTCATTTCACCTACATTGCCACTATAATTTTTGAAGACTAATTGCTCAATAACGGCATAAGAAACGGTAATATCTTTTTTAATCTTACGACTTTCATTTTGGAAAAATTTAATAACTAACTCAATTTTTTCCTGGATTGGACGCTCTTTTACAGAAGGTAAAAGCAACGTAACCGGAATTCGTCGTAAAAAGGTTTTCAAAAAAGTTTGAGAAAAATCTTCAGTCGTCGCAAAAATAAAACGGATATTGACTGATCGTTTAACATCGGCTTCGCCCATTCGAGAAAAGTAGCCTTTATCCAATAAAGTAAATAATTTTTCCTGTCCTTCATTTGGCAGACGATGAACTTCATCTAAAAACAAAAATCCCTGATCTGCGTATTCTACTAACCCTGCTTTATCCGTATCTGCTCCAGTGAAACTTCCTTTTTTATAACCGAAAAGATGGGTCGTCAATAACTCTGGATTATTGAAATATTCTGAGCAGTTAAAATAAATAAACGGAACTTCTGAACCTGTATACGACTCAAAATAATGATGTAGTGATTCAGCTAATAAGGTTTTTCCAACACCTGATTCGCCTCCGATCAACATATTCAATCCATTAGGCGGATAAAGTACCGCTGCTTTAAGCTTGTCTATTTTATCTTTTAAGCTACCTTTATACCCAATGATTTCCGAGAACGCTTCTGGTTTATTTCCACCCAAAAAAGAAAGCGCTGTCTTTTGTTCACCTAAAAAATCGGTTAATTCATCGATCGACGAAAATATCAGGTACTTTTTAAAGACACAGTTGAATTGATTTTCTAATTCTTTTTTATCAAAGAACAACACGGGACGGCTTTTAACCTTGACTGCCTCTTGGTTGCTGAGCAACTTATTCAAATCTTCGCTAACAGTATTTCTAGCTAAAGATACTATTTTACTGATCTGCAGTGCTGTAACTCCACTTAATTTGTTCAGAGAACATTGCTCACTCGTTTGCTCACTCAGGATCTTGCTTACTTTTTCTATACGTTGCACACCTACTCACCTCGTTCACCTATTACTAACACAACATTATACTGGATTGTTTTGAAAGTTGATAGAGGAGAATTTAGCCAGAGGTAAATAAATTATTGCACTTTTTCCAGATTATTTTTTAGATTATACAAAAAAAAGCAACCTTCTTAACAATAAAAGTCTTTTAAGTTTTTCTAGAGTCTAAAGATTATTTTAGTATCATTAGAAATCAGACTTTTCTCCCAAATGCGAATTTTTCCCATTTATAGTATACAAAAAAACTGCAGGTAAAGCCTTTATCAAGACTTTCTCTACAGTTTGAAGCTCCAAAAAAAATATTTTTAAACATCCATTTCACACAAAATACTGCATAAACAAACTAGCAATATTGAAATAAATCAACACACTGGTCAAATCACTTAATGTTGTAATAAATGGACCGCTAGCAACCGCTGGATCAAATCCCAACTTATCCATTAACATCGGAATTAAACTTCCTGCTAAATTAGCAACTGTAATCGCGCAAAGCATCGCCATCCCAATCACAAATCCTAATGGAAAATTGTGCTGCCAAATCCCAACTACAATAAAAATTGCTACTCCTGTAACAGCACCTGTAACTAAACCAGTTAAAACTTCACTGAAAATTAAACGACTAAAATTATTATCTTTCTCATCTGACACGGCTAAGCGCCTAACTGCAACGGCTAATGATTGAGTTCCCGCATTCCCGGCAGTCCCAGTAATTAAAGAAATAAATACAGCTAAAATACTTGCTTCACTTACTAATTCTTCATAATGGCTGATTAATGTCGCTGTAGACATTCCTAAAAATAACAAAGTGATTAGCCAAGGCAAACGTTTTGAGGCCGCTTTGATTGGATTTTCGCTGACTTCTTCAACGTTAACCCCCGCCAAACCAGAATAGTCACTGGCAGCTTCATCATCAATAACATCGATAATATCATCAACGGTAACAATCCCTAACAAATGATCATCATAATCTGTAACTGGTAATGCCAAGAAATCATAATCTCGAATTGTTTGAGCAACATCTTCTTGGTCATCGCCAACATGAACTGAAATAACACGTTCACTTAAAACATCTGAAATCATCGTATCATCGTCATTTACAATCAAATCACGTAAGGAAATAACTCCTACTAAATGATTTTCTTGATCTACTACATATACATAGTAAATCGTTTCAGCTACGTCTGCTTGATTTTTTAACACATACATCGCAGAACGAACTGTTTGATTTGCTACAATCGATACAAATTCCGTCGTCATGATCGATCCCGCAGTATCATCTTCATAATGCAATAACTCTTTGATTTCGCCAGCGTCTTCTGAACTCATCAAACTTAGATATTTAGCTTTTTGTTTTTTATCCAGCATATTCAATAAGTCAACTGCATTATCTGTATACATTTCAGATAACATTTCCGCCGCATAACTTGGACGCATTTCAGCGATGTAATCTTTCATATTTTCATTATCTTCTTCAATCACATCAAACATATCGGCTAATTCTTTCGGTGACAGATAACTATAGATTAGTTGCCGATTTTCTTCATCAATTGATTGATAAAACTGACCTTGCTCATATATATGAAGAGTTAAAAACAACTCCCGAAATTCAGTCATTTGCTGCTCTTGTAACTTTTCCAACAGCAAATCGAAATGTTCTTCCATTTCTTGCCCTTCATTCATTCGTACCTCTCCTTTCAATCTAGAATTGATCTACTATTTTTTTCATGTCTTCTGCTAATGGAGAAGTTACAGTTAATTTCTTTTTGGTAAAAGGGTGAGTAAAACTGAGTTGACAACAATGGAGTGCTTGGCGATTGATCTGCTGATCCATTTTCCCACCGTACATATCATCTCCCAACAAAGGGCAGCCAATTGCTTCAAAATGAACTCTTATTTGATGTGTTCGCCCTGTATGCAGCTGAATACTTACAAGCGCTTTATCTGCCCCGCGGTTTTCAAGCCAATACTCAGTTTCAGCAGATTGACCCGTTTCAACCACTTTTCTTTTTAGTAAAGATGTTAAATCCCTTCCGATTGGCAGCTGAATGGTTCCATGATCCTTTAATACTGAAACTGTACCGCCAACTAACGCCTGATAAATTTTAACGACCGCTTTTTTTCTTAATTCTTGGTCCAATAATGCATGAGCAAATCCATGTTTAGCAAATAGCATCAAGCCTGTCGTATCACGATCTAAGCGTGTAACCACATGAATTACCTGATTTTTATACTTCTGTGCTTTATAATAGGCTTTAACGCGGTTTGCCATTGTTCCATTGGGATGATATTGCGCCGGAATCGATGCAACACCAGCTGGTTTTTCAACAATTAAAAAATGCTCATCCTCAAAAACAATCGTAATCGGCTTTTCATCACACAATAAAGTTTCATGCTCTTGTTCATCTGGGATAGTGATTTTCACCTGATCCCCGTAAGACAGCTTAAACAAGGCATTTTCAACGATTTGATTTACTTCAATTTTGCCACCTTGAAACTTTATTTTTGCTAAAAGACCTTTTGAAACTCCTTGTTCTTTCAAAAAATATTTTACTTGCTGCGATTCTTTTTTATCTACTGTCCAAACAAATTCCATTATCTTATTAATCCTCACTAATAAAGGCATCTTTTACGCGATGCCAAAAATGCATATGTCGATAAGAGGCAAAATGAATACGCTCTTCTGCTATTTTATAATAAATTGATTTAATATCATCTTGGTAAATATCTAATTGATCGACTGTAACCAAATAATCTTTACTGTCCTGCAATTTAATCTCTACCCATTCAGTATGTGCTATTACGATTGGTGATCCTAACGTTCGAAATACACGATTATTTAAAGAAGCAATTTCTGCTAACTGAAATGCATTGATACTTGGATGTAAAACCGCACCGCCCACACTTTTATTATACGCTGTTGAACCGGTCGGAGTAGATACAGATAATCCATCACCACGAAAACGTTCGAATAATTCATCTTTAATAAACACATCAGCCACCATCGTTCGGTTTGCTCGCTTAATCGTCGATTCATTCAACGCTAAGAAATGTTTGTCCGGCTTGCTACTGCGAAAACTAATTTTCACATCTAATAATGGGTAGCTAATGCTTTTTTCCTGATGAACTAACAAACTTTGAACTAACTCTTCAAGCTCATAATCGCGCCAATCCGTATAAAAACCCAAATGTCCTGTATGAACGCCTAAGAAACTAACCTCATCAAGCCGATGACTAAAACGATGGAAGGCTGATAATAAGGTTCCATCACCACCAACTGAAATTACAAGATCCGGCTGATGATCGTTTATTTCAATATTATTTTTTTTCAAAAGCAGGAGTAAATGACGCGTAACTTCATTTGATTTACGCTCATGATTATGAACAATTGCTACTTTCATTTCACTCCCCCTATTCTTCAGTTGATTCTTCTTTACTTTTAGCGATACGTTTATAATAATTATCTTTTGATTTTCCTCGTCCATGAGAGAAAAGATGTTGGGCTTCTTGAATTTCCTCCCGAATCGTTGACATTTCTTCATCTAATTGATAAGCAGCTTCAGCAGCACGCTGCAGTCGCTCCTTCATCTCTTCAGGAAAGATACCTTGATATTTATAGTTTAACGAATGTTCAATAGTGGCCCAAAAATTCATTGCCAATGTTCGAATTTGAATTTCGGCTAAAATCTTTTTCTCACCTGTTATTAGTTGAACTGGATATTCAATCACTAAATGATATGATCGATAGCCACTCTCTTTTTTATTGGTAATATAATCCCGCTCTTGAATAATGTGTAAATCCTTACGATTGCGAATAATATCCACAACTTGGCGAATATCTTCCACAAACTGACACATAATCCTCAGACCAGCAATATCCTGCATTTCCTCTTCAATACGATCTACTGGAATATTTCGTAAAGCAGCTTTCGTTAAAATGCTATCTACTGGTTTCACTCGACCTGTTACAAACTCAATAGGTGTATGTTTATTTTGTTCTCGAAACTGTTTGCGGATTCCGCGCAGCTTAACTTTCATTTCTCCAACAGCCTGTTCATACGGTGCTAGAAAAAGCTCCCACTCTTTTTCCATCCTAATCCCTCTATTTCCTTGAATTTGATTCACAGCTTATTTTACCACAGTGACAGGAAAAATAGGATAATTTGAGAAATTGTATAAAATTTTTCGACAATAGTAAATTTTTTAACTTCTAGTTCACTTTTCTTGACGTAAACGGGTAAAGTATGTAAAAATTGAATTAAATTAAAGAAGGTAGGTCAAAATCTGTGAGTGAGAATCTTGAAATAGAATTTAAAACATTACTATCCAAAGAAGAATTTTCACGGACCATTGAATACTTTCATTTAAATGAAGAAAATTTTTTTACACAAACTAATTATTATTTTGATTCAACCGATTTTCAATTAAAAAAACAAAAAATCGGTCTAAGAGTTCGCACATTAGCAAATAATGCAGAAATTACTTTAAAAATCCCTCAAAAAGTTGGCTTGTTGGAAATAAACGATGCTCTTTCTCTAGATGAAGCGCAGAAAATTATTGAATCGGCTACACTTCCAGATCGCGGGAATGTGTATAACAAGTTAACTGAATTAGGAATTAATAAAGATGATTTACGTTTAATTGGCAGCTTAACAACTAAACGAGCAGAAAAAAAACTTCCCCAAGGTTTACTCGCGCTAGATGAAAGTTGGTACAATGAGCAACATGATTTTGAATTAGAATTAGAAGTTGATGACGCAGAAAAAGGCAGAGAAAGTTTCCTTTATGTATTGGATAGTTTGACTATCAAAGAATCACCGTCACCAAATAAAATTCAACGAATGATGCTAAGCTCAAATAGAAATATTAAGAAGTTATAATGATAGACCTTATCATTTCATTTTTACTTGTTTTTCTGATAAATTAGGAACACTTAGTTGAGAAGAAATGATGTCTAGTCGCAAAAAGGGTCAAATTGGAGGAAGTATGAATGATTGAAATCTATCTGTTCGTTAATCCTTTAGGGGGCATTTGTCTCAATGTAGAAAAGGATATTTTAAAATTAGTTGAAACTGAGAATAAAAAAATTCAGTTTCGTTTCATTCCATTAGTAAATATGAGGACGATTAATGATCTTATAAAATTATTTGAGATTCCGCCTCACGATATTGAACAGCGCAATAAACTGTTTGAAGATATTTACTCTGCTGCTTTGGATTATAAGGCAGCTCAATTACAAGGCAAGAAAAAAGGGCGTCATTTGCTGCTTGGTTTACAAAAAGCTGTAGCAGAAGACAATATTCCTTATTCTTCAGAATTAGCTGAACAATTAGTCAGCGAAGCTGGTGGTGATTTAGATATGTTTAAAGCAGACCGCCAATCTGAATTTGTCAAAGAATCTTTTCAAACAGACCAACAAATTGCTCGTGAAATGGGTATTGTTAAACACCCTTCAGCGGTTGTTTATAATTATACGTGTGATCGAGATTTTGGCGTTCTTGTTGAAAACTGTGAATCAATGGATGAAATCAAAAAACTTTGTGATACTTCTGAAGAAAACCTTCAATTTATCCATGAAACCTTTGAGCTAAACCATTACAACGAACCTCGTGTCCCACACGGACATTTACATTTACTTTAAATCAAAAAAACCATCTTCCGTTTAAAAGAAGATGGTTTTTTAAGTACTTAATAAAGTCTATTCCTGTTCTAATGCTGCTACTAATTCTTCTAATTCAATTAATCTTGCTTCAAATACTTTCATTGCATCTGCAATATATTGAGGTTTAGTCATATCTACGCCAGCTTTTTTCATTACTTCTATCGGGAAATCACTACTTCCAGATTTCAAATACGTTAAATAATTTTCCAGTGCATTTGGCTCATTCGCTAAAATTTTATTTGCTAAAGCCGATGCCGCTGAAAAACCAGTAGCATATTGATACACATAGTAATTGTAATAAAAATGAGGAATACGAGACCATTCCAAAGCAATTTCAGTATCTTTCGTAACTTCTGAACCATAGTATTTTTCATTTAGTTCGCCATAATACTCGCTTAAATATTCACTCGTCAAAGGAATACCTTTAGCATCTTCCGTATGGATAAAATGTTCAAACTCGGCAAATTGTGTTTGACGGAAAATAGTTCCCTTAAATCCATCTAAATAATGATTTAAAACATATGCACGCACTCGTGGATCATTTTCTGTTTCCAATAAATACTCAGTCAAAATATTTTCATTTGTTGTTGAAGCAATTTCTGCTAAGAAAATGGAATAGTCACCATAAACATACGGTTGATTATTACGAGTAAAATAACTATGAACACTGTGCCCCATTTCATGAACTAATGTATACAGTTGATCTAAGCTATCATGCCAATTCATTAAAATGTAAGGTGCAGTGTCGTAAGCCCCTGAAGAATAAGCTCCACTGCGCTTCCCTTGATTTTCTACCACGTCAATCCAACGATCTCCAAAAGCAGTCTTAACAATATCTAAATACTCACTCCCCATTGGTTTCAACGCTGCAACAGCTTTTTCCTTGGCTTCCTCGTAAGAATATCTGATAGAAGCTTCACCCAATATTGGTGTATACATATCATACATATGAAGTTCGTCTAATTTTAATAAACGTTTACGCAGTGATACATAACGGTGTAGTAACGATAGATTTTGATTAACCACATCCAACAAAGTATCATAGACACTTTCCGGAATATGATTATTACTTAACGCAGCTTCTCTAGCAGAAGAATAATTACGTACTTTCGCCTTATAATTATGTGCTTTCACATGAGAACTCAACGTTTGAGCAAATGTATTTTTAAACTGATCGTAAACAGAATATAAACCTTTAAAAGCTGCCTCGCGGACATCTCGATGCGTATTTTCCATTAATTGACCATAAACTCCATGAGTAAGCTGAATTTTCTCGCCATTTTCGTTTTCAATAACTGGAAATTTTAAATCAGCATTATTCAAGATAGAAAATGTATTACTAGATGCTTCAAAAATTTCTCCAGCCCCTGCAAGTAGAGCTTCCTGATCCGCTGACAAAATATGAGGACGTTCGCTCAAAATATTTTCTATAAAGTGACGGTAAATTTCCAAATTTTCATTTTCCTTGAAATAATTCCAAATGGTATCATCATCTAAAGATAAAACTTCAGGTTCAAACCAAGCAACTGCTTCACTAGCTTGAGCCAATAAAGAACTTGCTCTTGCATATAATGCTTGGTAAGTTGTATTTGTCGTATCTTGATCATTCTTTAAGTGAGCATATACATATATCACTTCAATCTTACGATAAATATCTAGTAATACTTCAATCCCAGCCAAAAATGCTTCACTGCCATCTTGTAAAGTTCCTTTGTATTGCTCAACTTTTTTTACCTTATCCGATAAATCTTTGAAAGCGTCATCGAAAGCTTGGTCGTCTTTAAAAATTTTAGTTAAGTCCCACGTTTTTTCAATCGGTAAACTTGAACGTTCTGGTAATTGTCTTGTCTCACTCATTTGATCTGCTCCTTTAAAATTATTCTTTCATGAAGTTATCTTATCACACTTCTTAGCGGAATAGCACTGATTAGACACTTCTTTTCGATACTTTTCACCCATTGATTTAAATCTGTTTGTTTGAGTCTTTTATTCCCTACTACAATTTTCCAACCATTCTGGACAACAATTAGATGTTTACAATCAATTAGTGACATTATCAGTTGATTTGAGCAATACTTCTTAATTTCTTTCATTGATACGCTAGGAAACTCATAAAACAAATCTTTCATACCTGCTATCTGCTTCTGTATCAGTAATTCAAATTCTGCCAATTCAAAAACATTCTGGTCAAAAAACTGTACCCAGTTCCAAATTCTTAATTTTAATAATAAATCTGATCCTCGACAACAAAATATACGAATACCAGGATAATAAAACCAGATAGGTAATTCAAGCAAGTGACAGTGGTTGTTATATAATACAGACTGCACATTACGAATTTGTTCATCTCTTCTCGCTAACTTTCTATTTAAGTCAAAATAATAGTCCTGTATCAGTTTTCCAATTTCAAATTTTCTTTGTACAAAAAAATTAGATTTATATGGAAAATTAAAAATATCCGTCAAAATCTCCTCATGAAATGTCCATGATTTTCTAGAATAGTAGATTCTTTTTTTCCAATCTTCTTCCAGATGAAAATATAGGGCTAATTCTTTTGTCTCAAAGTCAGCTTGCCAAATGTGAAACCCGATTGTTTCTGTATATGAACATAGATTTTTTCCTAGTTCTCCAAGAATCTGCTGATTTGAAAACAGTTTTTTCCCGCAAACCCAAATTGGAAGATAGCCATATTTTTGATAATTTTTCGTTCGCTCGACTAGTCGTTGAACACTTAGCGGACTACACTGAATTTCCAGTGCTATTTTACCAACTAATAAATCTGGGCGTTGGTTTACTTCTGATAAATATTTTTCAAGTTCATAAGGAATAGCGTCTTTTTTGCACCAATTTGCAAAAGCTTGCTTTAAGACTAAATGTTCGTAGGTCTCTCCTTCACTATAGACACAGCAATTATTACTATTATAATGAGCAAAATGAGGAATTTTGACTTTTCCATTTTTTATAAGTAACGGTTGCTTGCAGGCGGGGCAAAAATAGCTTTCGTTCTTCAATCTTTCTATCTGCTCTCTTGTTTGATTTAACAAGGTCACTAGCTTGCTTTGTTTTGTATATGCACTCAACATCTGATTCACCTCTAAAATAATATACGCAAAAAAATGTTGAATTCACAAAAAAACTGAAACAAAGCAACAATCGCTCCGTTCCAGGTTTTTACAAGCCTATTCAAAATAATATCTTGTTAACTCTAAAGCATTACGCTCCATAATGCATGTTCCATACTCAGTTAATGTTTCTGGTGTGACTGTAGATAAGTCCGCATACTCAAGTAACTGAGCTACTTCATTCTCTACATCATTTTTCCCTAACTCATCCAACAAGAATATGACTTGTAGATAATAGGTTCCTTTAAATGTATATAAATTTGCAATAACAGACTGTAAAAATACTTCATTCGCTAATTGAACCATCGTGTCAAAATCACTTAGTTTAAAAACTAAATTTTTTACTGTATCATCAGTAAACTCCTGCATATCATCAGTAAAATCAGTTTCAATTTGTTTACGGATTAAATTGCTGACTTCCTCTGAATTTAAATCATTAAAACCTTCAAAATTAGAGACGTCATCCATGGATGCATTTTTACTAATAAATAGTTCCAACCCATCACTTTTTGGTAAAACTTGGAAGGTAACAGCTTCACTACCTTGAAATTCGTCCTCCACATCAACTTCTTCTAAAATACTGTAGAAAAAATTCTCTACTTCTTTGTGATTGCCAAGTAAATCTAAAAATGTGATACCTCTGTCAGCTAGATCTTCATTGCCAATTAACACTCGTATGGTATTTTCATTAATATGTTCCATTTCCATGTCGCTACACCTCACTTTTGCTAATCAGGAAACTTATTCTTACGTACATTGTAGCGGAATCACGCCAAATGTAAAGGAAAAAGTAACAATATTTCAAAATAAAATTCTCTCTTAGTATTTTCCTAAAACTTATTCTTCTTAACTATGTAATTTTTGCGTTTTTCATTATAAAAAATCAACGTTATGCATAAAGAAAGTGAGTGGGACAAAACTAAAAATCAGTTTTGTTTCACTCACTAGATCCGAATAAACGGCGAGAAAAAAGCAGCTCCTTCGGAAATAAGCTGAAATTCACAAAAATTTGAAGAGCAATTTTCGTGAATCTCTTCTTATTTCTCGGAGCTAAACGCTTTTGTCTCAGCCTCTTCTTCATTTACTTTTTATAGACCTGCCATCAATTGTGCTTGACGTAATTCTAGCTGCCGAACACCTCTTGGCAAGAACCGACGAATCTCGTCTTCATTAAAACCAACTTGTAATCTTTTTTCATCAATCATAATTGGTCGACGCAACAATCCGGGATTTTCTTTTACTAATGTTAATAAGTCCTGCAATGGTAGTTCATCCAAATCCATATTAAGCTTTTGGAAAACTTTAGAACGTGTAGAGATAATCTCTTCGGTTCCATCTTCTGTCATTCTCAAAATTGCCTTCAGCTCTGAAATATTTAATGGTTCTGAGAAAATATTTCTTTCCTTGAATGGAATTTCGTGTTCTTGTAACCACGCACGAGCCTTACGGCAAGACGTACAACTTGGGGAAGTATAAAGTGTCAACATGTGCATCACTCCTTTTCGTGATTATCATCACTTTTTTTGAAATAGGAATTTTTTTGTTTTTCCTATTTAATGTTAGTATACCCAATTTCTAATAAAAATACTAGCTCTTTTTCAAAAAAAATATATAGTTTCACGTTATTTTACGTGTTTTTTTTTATTATCCAAATAAAATTCGTTTTTTTTAGTTAAAAAATTACAGCGTTTTCAAAACTGCATAATGAATACAGTTTTATTTACCTGTCATAACTGTGTTAGTCCAGAAATTTTGACATTTTATTTTTTTCAAATGAAATCCTGTTTTTTTTCCTTTTTAGCGTTATAATAATAGAAATGACTTTTATTAATCAATTAAGGTGGTTACTTATGGAAACTATTTTTTCTGGCATTCAGCCAAGCGGAATACCAACAATCGGAAACTATATCGGTGCTATGAAACAGTTTATTGAATTACAAAATAATTATGACTGCTATTTTTGTATTGTGGATGAACATGCGATTACAGTTCCTCAAGATCCTCAAAAACTTCGTCAACAAACACGCGGTTTGGCTGCACTCTATTTAGCAGTTGGTTTGGATCCTAAAAAAGCAACGATTTTTATTCAATCTGAAGTCTCGGCTCATGCTGAAGCTGCTTGGATTATTCAATGTAATACAACCATTGGTGAATTAGAACGTATGACTCAATTTAAAGATAAATCACAAAAGAACGGACGGACAGGTGTTAGTGCTGGACTTTTAACTTATCCGCCATTAATGGTTGGTGACATCGTTTTGTATAATGCAAATCTAGTTCCTGTAGGCGATGATCAAAAACAACATTTAGAATTAACACGGGATTTTGTTGAACGCTTTAATAACCGCTATGGACAGAAAAATCAGGAAATTTTAGTTCTTCCTGAAGTGAAAATTGCTGAACAAGGTGGTCGGGTAATGAGCTTACAAGATCCCACAAGTAAAATGAGCAAATCAGATTCTAACGTAAAAGGCTTCATTTCAATGCTGGATGAGCCAAGTGTCATCCGCAAAAAAATTAAATCAGCTGTAACAGACTCTACTGGAATCATCGAATATGATGCAGAAAATAAACCCGGTATCACAAACTTGTTAAATATTTTCTCTGCTGCTACAGGTCGTTCTGTCGAGGATTTGGTTTCAACCTATGAAGGAAAAGGTTATGGAGAATTTAAAACTGATTTGGCAGAAGCTGTCGTTGACTTACTAGAGCCAATTCAAACTCGCTACCACGAATTGTTAGCCTCAGATGAATTAGATGATATTCTGGATCAAGGTGCAGAACAAGCTCGTCTTGTAGCGAATAAGACGTTACAACGTATGAAAAATGCCATTGGTTTAGGTCGTAAACCTCGTAAATAAGCAAAGATGTTGTAACCTTGAATAACTGGACTAAAAGCCGCACAATGCATAAAACACATTGTGCGGCTTTTAGGAAATTGTCGAAGCCTTCATTTCTAAGAGCATTAAAGGTAGCAACGCACATTCTGTGCCTTGTACCGTTCATCATCGACTCACGATATTCTTCGTGATTTACGAGAATGCAATCGACATGAAATGGAGTGTCTGACTTTTTCACACCGTTGATTCGGATTTTCGATGACCATAACTCAGTGAGTTATATCCCTCTTAATCTCTAAATTGTGCATCATGCAAACGACGGTAATGTCCGCCTTTCGCAAGTAACTCTTCATGTGTTCCTTCTTCTAATATTCCTTGATCACTAACCACAATAATTCGTGTCGCATGTTTGATTGTTGCCAATCGATGAGCAATTATCATAGTAGTTCTACCTTTTGCTAAAGAATTTAAAGATTCTTGAATAACCTGTTCTGTCTCAGTATCCAAAGCTGAAGTTGCTTCATCTAAAATTAAAATCGGCGGATTTTTCAAGAACATTCGAGCAATTGCCACCCGTTGTTTTTGACCTCCTGAAAGTTTAACTCCGCGTTCACCGATCAGCGTGTCTAATCCTTCAGACATTTGATCGACAACTTTTTCTAGATGAGCTAATTTGACAGCCTGTTGAATTTCTTCTTCCGTTGCATCCAGCTTTCCGTAAGCGATATTATCACGAATCGTGCCAGGGAATAAGAAAACATCTTGTTGAACTATCCCGATTTGACTTCTTAATGAAGCTAAGGTCATATCTTGAATATTAATACCATCAATTGTAATCTGACCCTCTGTTACCTCATAAAATCTCGGCAACAAATTACACAAGGTTGTCTTACCAGAACCACTTTGACCAACAAAAGCTACTGTTTCACCAGGAACAATTTTTAGATCAATATGATTCAGAACTTTTGTAGAGTCTGCATAAGAAAATGAAACATCATTGTAAATAATATCTCCATGTAAATGATCAACTACGACAGCATCGGGTTTATCTTGGATCGTTGGTTTTTTATCAATTTCTTCTGTGAATCGTTTAAACCCGGCAATCCCTTTTGGATAGCTTTCTATCATATTATTAACTTTTTCGATAGGACGAACAAAGACATTCGCTAACAAAATAAATCCAACAAAATCACCACTGGTAATTTCACCATTAATCGTATAATATGCACCAAAAATCAACGTAAACAAACTAATCAAACGAATTAAAAAATAGTTATAGGCTGAACTAATACCCATTACTTTATAAAAATGAATTTTCGATTTTCGATAAGCCTGATTTAGTCCTTCAAACCGTTGACGTTCAAAAGGCTCATTAGCAAATGATTGTGTCACTCGAATACCGCTAACAGAGGCTTCAACCCCAGCATTAAAATCCCCAAGGTTATCATAAATTTTCGTATTAACTTTTGTCATCTTTTTATTGAAGAAAACTAATGCGATGGTAATAAAAGGTAAAACGATAAATGTTGCTAAAGCTAATTGAACATGGATACGGAGCATTAAATAAAATGATCCAACTAAAGTCATAATTGTAATAAACACATCTTCTGGTCCATGATGAGCAACCTCAGAAATTTCAAATAAGTCAGTCGTCAAACGACTCATTAACTTCCCTGTTTTCTGATTATCATAATATTCAAACGGCTGCGTCTGCAAGTGTCCGTAAAGTTCTCGACGCATGTCTGTTTCAATGTTTACACCCAACTTATGGCCAAAAAAGACCACAATATATTGCAAAAAAGTATTAAGTATATAAAATAATAGCAGTCCGGCAGAAGCCAGTGCAATCATCCGAAAATTCTCTTTAGGCATGATTTTATCAATAACTTGATTCACTACAACTGGAAAAGCTAACTCAAGTAAACCAGCGATAACCGCACAAGTAAAATCCAAAATAAATAGATATTTATACGGTCGATAATAACTAAAAAATCGTTTTAACATAATCTCCCTCTTTCTTTTAGACACTATTGTTATTATACGCAAAGAAAGAGTAAGATGCAAAGTTTGAAAACCTTTATTTAGCAAGTAATTCTTTGAAAATAAGACCCTATAAATTAAATAATTTTTACTAAAAATTATTGATTCTATGACAATAACTATCGCTTGTAAAAAGTAATTGAATCCAATTTAGTATTTCTTTTACCACTTTTTATTAAGAAAATATTGTTATTTATAAGTATGTTTTGAATCAAAAAATGACTTTGTTTCCAGTTTTTTGTACATTTTGAACAAACTCTATATGCAACAATGCCAATATCTTGAAAATATAGCTGGAATTTGTTAAATTATATGTATACATGTACATCACGAAAAACACCGATAAGTTGCTTATGTCTTGGGGAAGATAGGTCTAATCGGTGTTTCTGTTTTTATTATACTAAATGTTTAATTTTTTCACCATTTCATAAATGTACTATCGAAAATACTTTTTGAAGGGAAATTTAAGCTTTACTTTTGTTTTTTTTGTACACTTTTTTTATTTTACAAACAAAAAAGCGTACGACTTAGCATGATTTAATTTTAAAAGTTAATGTTTTTTTATAGATTAAGCAGATGAATTACAAAAGAGACAAGAAGAAACGATTTAAAGGTTCCCATTCATTATCTTTCTTATCTAAGGTACCTTGTGCAACTTTTTCTAACTCTATCAACTCATTTTCAATATAATTATTCAGTACATCAATTTTATCGATTAAGTCGAGTTCATTAGTGTTTTTTTTCTGATTTAATAATTCGTTTACCACTGGTTTCAAATTATTATCAAGAACACTAGCTACCAGCTGGTCGAACTCAATCGGCGGAATTGTATTATAATTAGTTATCCACTTACTAGCCAAAATAGGTCGTAAAACATAGAAATATTTTTTAGCTTTAACTTTCTGACCTTTTAGATATTCTCGATAATTTGTATTTGCCATATTCCAGTAATGAAACAATGCTTTCTTTGTTGAAAAATAGTTTTCAATGACTCTTTTTAGTTCCATTGCTTCGCTTGTCTCAGCATAAACAATTGGTGACGTGCACCATTCAAATAATGTGGGATTTGATTTATACAATAACTTTAAGGCTTTTTGAATATCCCATCCATTAATATCTAAAACATCATCTAATTGCCATTCAATTACATCTCTAATTCCTTCTAATTTTAAATAGCTCTCTTGAGTTCTCACGTATAAAAAACGTACATCATAATCACTATCTTTTGATTCGAATCCCCATGCTCTACTACCTGATTCTATTGCTAGAATTATTTTCACGTTCTCAGCCTTTTCAATTTCTCTTAGTTTACTCTGGATTATTTTGTTCAAAACACCACTCCTTATCCATAACTAATAACTTTAAATGTCTAAATCTTTTTTTGACACAAACTTTAAATCGGTTTGTTTAAATATAATAATTGCCGCAATCCATTGACAAATCGTGATAATTACCCACATTATAAAACTTAGTTCTTGGAAAATATCTCTGTCTTTTACAAAAGACATAACAATCATTGTTATTATTACGACCACTGGCATTACCAATAACGACAAACTTAAACCAACCATTTTAGATAATTGAAACATTATCTTTTTTTCATTTTCTCCGTTCAAATTTAACAACTCCTTTTAGCTTTAATTATACATGAGTAATAATGCCATATGTAAAAATATTTTATTAATTCAGTAGTTTATCCTTTATGTTCTTCAAAATATATCAGCTATACCGTTTTCCATGTTTCTAATTTAAATTAAAATTTTCTTTCTGTTCTTTTGTGAAAAAGTTCGCTACAATTAGAAAGGATTATGAAAATTTTTCTGAAAAATAATAAGGGGTGTACTTTTTTTAATGAGAACTGTTGTTTTTGATGTGGATGATACAATTTATGACCAGCAACAACCTTTTAGAAATGCGATTAATGCAGTGTTTCCTGACGTAAAACCTGAGGATATGCACGCATTGTATATTCGCTTTCGTTTTCACAGTGATGAAACATTTCCAAAAGTAATGTCAGACGAATGGACGCTAGATTATATGAGATATTATCGAATTGATGAATCTTTAAAAGATCTAAGTTATCCAACTGTTTCACAAGAAGCTGGTTTGACTTTCCAAAAAACTTATGAAGATGAACTGGACAATATTGTGATGCATCCGGAAGTCAAAAAGGTATTAGATTTCCTAAAAGATAAACAAATTCCGATGGGGATTATTACCAACGGTCCTACTGATCATCAATATAAAAAAGTAAAACAACTGCGCTTAGAGGATTGGATTCCGACAGATAATATTATTATCTCTCAAAGTACTGGTTTTCAAAAACCAGAGAAAGAGATTTTTGATCTTGCAGCAAAAGAATTTAAAATGGATGCTGAGCACACACTTTATGTAGGCGACAGCTTTGAAAATGACATTTGTGGTGCTACCAATGGTGGTTGGAAATCGCTGTGGTTTAATCACCGTTTAAGAGCAATTCCTGCCAATGTTGCCCCAACGCATCTTAAAGAAGTCACTTCTTTTGATGCCTTGTTCCCTGCAATTCAATCATTATTTTCATAAAAAAATGGGATAGAAGTTTCAATGACTTCTGTCCCACTTTTTTTATATAACTGACTAAATTTTATTCGCCGATACTTAAAATCGTTCGAATGTCATCTTCTGTCATTTTCGCTAATTGTTCTTCATTCCCTTGAATGACTTTTTGGAATAGTTCACGTTTTTCTTGTTGTAATGAATCCATTTTCTCTTCAACAGTTCCTTCTGCAATCATTCGCCAAACTTCAACTACATTTTTTTGACCAATCCGATGTGCTCGTCCAGCTGCTTGTTCTTCTACTGCTGGATTCCACCAAAGGTCATAGAGAATTACAGTATCCGCTCCGGTTAAATTCAAACCAGTTCCGCCAGCTTTTAAAGAAATTAAGAAGACATCTTTTTCACCAGCGTTAAAGGCATCTGCCATTTCCATTCGCTCTTTTGGTTTGGTACTTCCACGTAAATAAAATGTAGATAATCCCAACTCATGTAGTTCTTTTTCGATGATGGAAAGCATACTTGTAAATTGTGAAAAAAGTAAGACCCGACGATTATTTTCTTTCGCCGCTATCAGCATATCTTTGACTTGCTCCAATTTTCCAGAACCGCCAGTATAATCATCAATAAATAAACGAGGATCGCAGCAAATTTGGCGTAAACGAGTTAGGCCTGCCAGAATACTTAAACGATTTTTCTTGAATGCATCTTGATCCATTTGACTAACATCTTCTTGCATTTGTTTCAGGTAGGCTAAGTAAACAGTTTTTTGTTCTTCTGTTAATACACTGTACAAATTACTTTCGATTTTATCTGGTAAGTCTGCTAGAACAGTCTTTTTATCTCGTCTTAAAATAAACGGCTGAATCATTTTCGCAACTTCTTCCGGCTTCATTGCTCTAAATGTTGTTCTTGCTGGAAATAGTCCTGGTAGAATCATTTGGAAAATAGACCATAATTCATCAAGATTATTTTCAATCGGTGTTCCGCTCAAGGCAAATCGCTGCGGAATTTTCAAACTTTTTAGAGCTTGAGCTGTTTTCGTCCCACTATTTTTTACCATCTGAGCTTCATCCAGAATCAAATAACCTAAATTTAACTCTTGGTACATGTCAATATCCTGTCTTAAACTAGCATAAGAAGTAATCAATACATCCAGATCCGCTTGGTTTGCTAAATTTTCACGTTCAGCTTTACTTCCTGCAACAACTTCACATCGTAAACTAGGCGCAAATTTCTTAATTTCTGCAGCCCAATTGTAAATTAAACTTGCAGGAGCAACAATCAGTGCTGAACCTTTTTGATGATTTTCTTCCTTTTCAGATAATAAATAAGTAATTGTTTGTAAGGTTTTCCCTAAGCCCATTTCATCAGCTAAAATCCCGCCAAATTGATAATAACTAAGCATTTTTAACCATTTAAAACCATCAACTTGGTAAGAACGTAAGGTTGCTTGTATTTCATTTGGTAAATCAGCAGAAAAGTTTTCTGGATGGGTTAAATTGGAAACCATCTCTTTAAATGAATCGGAAAAATGCGCACGTTCATTATCTTCTAACATATTTTCGATCATCAAACCTTGGTTTCTTGGAACTTGAATTGTCCCTTGAACATTTTTCATATTTTTTCGCAACATTGTTAAAATTTCACTGGTTTGCTGAAATTCTTCTGAATCCAAGGATAGAACTTCTCCAGATTGTAATGTATAAAATTGATCGTTTCGAAGTAAGCTAGCCAAAACAGCATCAATTTCTTGTTCATCAATTCCTGTAATATCAAAACGGACATCCAGCCAAGAGTCTGAATCCGATACTTCGATTGTTGGCTGGTGATGTTGAGCATCTAAAAATAATTCTCGTAATTTTTTCCCCATACGAACTTCACCTAATTGGCGAAAAGCTGGTATTTCAGCTTTGAAAAAATAATATAGGCGCTCACCAGTCGGTAAGTCTTTCTCATATCCAGTGGATTCTTTTCTATAGCCAAATGTAGCAAATTGATCCAAAATTTTCTGTTCTGTTTGACTATCTCGAACAACTTCTTGATTAACACCAGATTCAACTGAATGTTCTTCATCGGTTGAGAAAATGACATCTCCATAAATAAAATCAACGCGTACTCTGATTTTCCCTTTAATTTTGCGGAAAATAAATACGGTTTCTAACGGATAATGAACAATTACAGCTGCCACTGCTTCATTCACATGTACCGTACCAATTTGTTTTAATAATGGAACAACTGATCCAAATAAATCAGATAATTCTTGTTTTTCATAAACTATTTCAGGCTGCTCTACTCTTTTTAATAGTTGCAGTAATGTTGCGTAGATCATTTTTTGTTCTTGTGTAAAAGAAAAAACTTGATTCTTACTAAATCCCCACTGATAATGAGCTAAAAACGTAGTAAGTTGGTCGTCAATAGTTAATTTATATACATCAGCTGCTTGTTTACTAATATCAAAAATTATCGGTAGCATTTCTGTTGTAAATGTTAAATGACGATATTTTTTATTTTCATCATTTAATATAAAATGTCCAGTTTGACTCATTTTTTCAAGTAAGTATCTTCCTTGATCAATTGGTAGAATCAGGTAGCGTTTATCAATTTTACCATTAACTTGAAGTCCATTGGCACCAAGTAGCTGGCTTGTTTGATAGATAGCTGTCATTTTTTCTAAAATTTCTTGCGTCTCAACTGAAAAAGCTTCTTGTGCTAAATCAAATTGGTGTTGTTTATTAATTAAGTATGATCCCTCTTTTTGATATGTTTGGAAAAATTCACCAATATTCTTAATAATATACGTTTTAGGTTTAACACCTTGGTATCCAATACGTAAGGAAACGCCTAAAATTGCCAGTTCTGGATAATAATTATTTGTTTCGATTACATCCACTATAAAATCAATAATTAATGGCATCAATTTATTTTTTTCTTGGTTTTCTTGATTTAACTTTGCAAAACCTTTTGTAAACATCTCTGAGACTGTTGATGCACGCTTTTCTAAAATAGCTGGCTGATCTGCTTTGATAACTCGTGATATTCCTCGCTGGCGTAGTGTTAATTCGACGGCCACAGTATGTTTGCAAAAACCATGATCCATCCAATAAGGACATTCACAGATATCATTTTCTTTGGCTGTTCCATCTAATTGGACTCGGTATAATTCCTTGCCAAGAACTTCAGCATGCCAAACTTTATTTTCAATATCTTGATCGATTGAAAGCACTCTGCCTTCTTTCATATAATCTCTGCCGCGTTCAACGATTCGTTCTGGTATACTCCATTTCATTTTCTCACCTCCTAAAATTTTCTATGCTGTTTGATAGGTCAATTGACTTTGACCATTCCCATTTGTACGTATTTGTAATTGTTGTGGAATTCTTGCTTTTAATTCACTAACATGGCTAATAATACCGATCATTCTTCCTTCATTCTCAATTGTTTCTAGAGCTTCCATCGCCATCTCTAAGGCTTCTTCATCTAAAGAACCAAATCCTTCATCTATAAATAGGGCTTCAATCAGAACACCGCCTGCTTCTTCTTGAATTACTTCAGCTAACGACAGCGCCAAAGCTAGGGCAGCTATAAAACTTTCTCCCCCTGATAAAGTGTGAGCGCTGCGGCTGCTACCTGAATTATCATCATACACATTTATTTCCAATCCGGTTTGATTTTTATAACTGCCAGATTCTTGATTTAACTCAAATTGATAGCGACTATTCGTTAGTATAGACAACCGCTGATTGGCAACTGTCAGTACTTTTTCTAGATAAGTTCGTAGAACATATCGTTCTAAGCTGATTTTTTGAGGATTATCACCATTAACTGTAGTAGTTAACTGATGCAATGCTGTTACTTCTTCCCACTGTTCATCAACAGAGGCGATTAGTTCTTTGACCTGATTTTGAATTTGTTGATTGTTTTGAATTTTTTCTTGTATTTGATAATAGTAGGCTTCTTTTGATTGAAGCAATACAGCTAATTCATTTATTTCATTCGTAATCGAAGTTATTTCCGGCTGTTCTTTGTCTTTCAATTTGCTCTCAAGCTCGTTTAATTGAAATGTTAATTGAGTTTTTTTCTGGTCAAAGTCCGTCAATTCTTCTTTAATTGTTTCTATTTTTGGTACCTCTTTTAGAAGTATTCGCAGATCTTGCTCATCAAAATCAAAGCTTGAGTCTTTTAGGGCTTTAGTAAGTTGCTGATCCAAAGCTGATTTTTCTTTTAAGTTGGTATCTTTTTCTTTAGAAAGGTGAACCTCTGTATTTTTTAATAATAACTGAGTTTCTTTTAGTTTAGCAATTTGTTGATCTAGTGCTTGTTTTTGTTGTTCCCAAGTATTGACTTGCTGTTCTAGCTCTAATTTTTTTGTTGTCATTTCAGTTAAAGAAGCCTGTTCATTGGTTAGCTGTTCTGAAATTGTTTGTAGTTTCATTTGGATAGCGGCTAAGTCTTGTTGCTTTTCAGTAATATGATTTTCTTGGTCGGTTAAATCTACTTGAAGTTCTTTTACTTCAAGTGAAAGTTCTGCTAGTTTGATTTTTGCTGCTTCAACTTTTGCATATTCTTCTTTCAGTTGGTCTAACGCTAATTCAAGCTGACTTGTCACTTGAGCGCTTACTGCAGTTGATAGTTCTGTCAGTTTTGGGATAATCTCTATTTCTTTGATTTGTTTATAAAGTGAGTTAACTTTTTCAGTTTGTATGCTCCACTCTTGTGAAAGCTCTTCTTTGGCTTGTTCCATTTGAGAGATTTGAGCATTCAGCTTTATGACCATCTCATCTTGTTTTTTCTCTGTCTGTTCCACATCAGCTAATTCAATTTCCATTGCTTGAATTTCTTCCAATGAGAATTGTTGGTGTTCTTTTTGATTCGGATGTTCTAACGCTCCGCAAACGGGGCACGGTTCGCCTTCAACTAAAAATAAACTTAAGCGACTAATCTGCATTTTGGCCCACTGGCTTTTTTTGGTTTTTACTTGTTCCTGAATTGCTTTTTTTTCTGTATTTGCTTCTGCTAGGTCCGATTCTGATTGAGATAATTGTTGAGTGAAAGCTCTCTTTTTTTCTTCAAGTTGTTGAAGTCGTTCCCAATTTTCAATAAAAATTTGCCACTGTTCTTGGCGACGTTCCAACACTACTTGATTTTTTTCAATCATTCCTTGTTGTTCCACAATTGTTTGTTCTTGTTGATACACTTGTTCAAGATTACTTTGCTCTTTTTTTGTATCGGTTAGTTGCGCTGTTAGCTTTTCAAGTTCAGCTTGTTTTTCTTTGAGCTGCTCTGTTAATTTTTCTTTTTCCTCATACAAAGGTAATTGAAACTGCAGCTGACTAAGTTCACTTTTAAGCAATTCTATCCTTGCAGCTTGTTCAACATGCTCTTGGAAAACTATTTCTTTTTCCTGAATGGTTTGTAGTTGTACTTTTTGTTCATTTTGATTTGTCTGTAATTCATTTTCATATGTGTCAATTAAATGCGTTCTTTCATCAATTTTTTCAATTAAATTTTGATGATCTTTAATCCATTGCAACTGTTTTTCTTCTGAACGAAGTTTTTCGATCATTTCAGCGGCTTGTTCCAATTCTTCATTTTGGACGCGAAGCTGCTCTTTTTTGGTAAAATCGTTTAATAGCTCTTCGATGGAATATTTTTCTTGTTCCTTGGCTTGTTTCTGTTCTTGAAGTGCAGTCATTTCTGCAGTTAAAGTAAGCTGAGCTTGATTCATTGAGATTTGCTGTGCATTCAATCGTTCTAGCTTAGCCTCGATTGTTTCTTCTTCCTGCATTGGTTCTTCCCAATAAAGCTGATCTAACTTAAGTTTAATCAATTGCTGAGTTGTCTCGATTTCTTTATTTACTGATTTAAGTTGTATTTTTAAGCGTTCATTTAACGACTGGTAAAGTTGTGTACTAAATAGGTTTCTTAAAACCTTCTCTTTATCGTTACTATTTGCAATCAAAAATGTTCGGAATTCACCTTGAGGTAACAAGACTATCTGTGCAAATTGATTAGCATCTAAATGGAGTAATTCTTGAATAAATCCGTCTACTTCACGTCGTTTCGTGTATTCTCGTAATTCTTTTCCATTATGATCTTTAACAACCAAAGAAATTTTGGCACTTTGTGTTCTCGTTCCATCTCCACGCTTTTTATAAAGCTCTTGCTCTGGTTTTCTAGTAATCTCATACAGGTGTTCTCCATGTGAAAAAACTAATTGTACTTCTGTCGGTTCAGAAGGATCTGCAAATGTTGAGCGCATTTCTTTGCCTTGTCGTAATTTTCCTGAACTTTCTCCAAAAAGCGCATAGCTCATTCCATCAAAAATAGTGGTTTTTCCTGAGCCAGTTTTTCCACTAATCAAAAAGAGCGAAGAGTCTTCGAAGCGATTAAAATCAATAGTTTCATCAATATAGGGGCCGAAGTTTTTCAATGTTAGCGTTAATGGTTTCAACTTATTTCCCTCTTTCTTCTTGATGAATTTCTGCTAGATTTTCTTTAATCCAATCTTGTTGCTGCTTGGTTATCTCTTCTCCAGTAACTTCAGAAAAAAATTGATCAACCAATTCAACTGGTGTGGCCGATTTTATGCTTTGTTTGCCCTTTACTTGTTCCGGACGTTCGCGACCGAATAATCGCTCGACACCGATAATTCGCGGATAAACTTGTCTTAGTTGGTTCATCATATTGGGAATTACTGCTCGATCTGTTAATTGGATATGGATATAAACTTCCCGGTTAATCGATTCATAAAACTCAGGTGAAATAAGCTCCTTAAAACTTCCTTCAATTTGTATCACATCTCTTAAAGGTTTTATTTCTTTAAATTCAAATGAAGTTTTCTTTTCATCAGTCTCAACGATCCAAACACCTTTCGTCTGATTCATTTCTGATAATGAAAACTTTAACGGTGAGCCGCTGTACCGAGCATTATTAGCTTGCAGTGCATTTTTACCATGTAAATGTCCCAATGCCACATAGTCAAATCTATTTAATAAAGAAACGGGCACAGTATCTAAACCACCAACCATTAATTTCGTTTCAGAATCAGTCTTTTCACTTCCTGCAACAAAAAAATGACTAACCAATACATGAGACATATCGGGCTTAAACAAAGCTTCCATTTCTGTGATAACTACTTTCATCGCTTTTTCAATGGTACCAATATCATCATTTTTAAAATATAAACGAGCAGCAATTGGTTCAAAATAAGGTAATAGGAAAAACTGTGTATTTTCTATTTCAATAGGTTGAAAAGCTTGCTCCAATCGGGTATTTAGATGAAAATTGGATTGAGCAAACCACGGTCCCCCAGTTTCTAAACGAGTACTGCTATCGTGATTTCCAGAAATTGCTAATACTGGAAATTTTTCTTTTAAATTCATTTCAATAATCATTTGGTTAAATACTTCAATAGCTTCAACTGCTGGAACAGAACGGTCATACAAATCGCCTGCGATTACAATAGCCTCTACTTTTTCAGCTTTAGCAATTGCCAAGATCTGCTGAAATGCAGCTTGTTGTTCTTCCAGTAAGTCATATCCATGTAATTTTTTGCCAATATGCCAATCGGCTGTATGTAAAAAGCGCATAATTCCACCACCTAAAAAAGTCCTTCTTACTATTATACCAAATTTATGTAGAAAAACGTGATTCAAACGTACAAAAATATCTATAAAAATAAAAAAAGCTTGATTCCTCTAGATAAGGTTTCAAACTTTTTTCTAAACAGATTAAGCTGCTTTTTTAGCCTTTTGCTTCGTATTTAAAATTTGGATCAATTTCTTGATCTAAACGATCAAATGACGTTTGCATTCTACGCTCTATTTCAGCGATACCTTCTTTATCCATTTTAGGAATATCACTAACATCAATTGGCTCACCGAAACGAACTGTTACACGACGGCGTTTAAATAAATCTTTTAACGTCAATGGTCCTTGATAAACAGCTGGAACGATTTGAACTTTCGCCATTTTTGCAATAAGCGCAACTCCACCTTTTAAATCTGATGAATGACGTGTTCCACTAGGAAACATAATCAAACTTAAATCACCATTTTTCAAGGTTTTAACTGGCGTCTTAATTGCGCTTGGTCCTGGATTTTCCCGATCAACAGGAAAAGCGTTGGCATGTTTTAGAATAAAACTTAGGACAGGATTTTTAAACAGCTCTTTTTTAGCCATAAAACTAAATTTTTTAGGTGATCCGGCAACAGCCAAATACAATGGTTCCCACCAAGTTCTATGTGGTGCGACTAGAATATAATTTTCATTTTGAGGAATTCGGTCTTTCTTTTCATAACGAGCATTGCCGTTGATAATAAATAAAACAACTCGGACAACCCCACGCATAAATGTAAAAAACATGTTTTTCTTCCTTTCTTTTCTCTAGATAACAGTATGACGAAAATCACGTCTTTTGACAAGTCTTTTCTCCAGTTTCTTCCCAATCATACTCGTAGTATAATACAAGGAGTTACTCTCTTCCATTGAAAGAGCTTTTTATTTCTTTTCAACTACTATATAATCGAATAAAATGATGGAGGATGATTCAATGATTACTATAAAACCATTCAATCACGATCAAAATGAAGCAAATTTAATTCAACTACTCTCCAAGCATCAAGAAGAACTTAAACAGGTGCCCGCTGAAAAAAATCAAACGTTCTCTCTCGCTATTTATGACAATCAAAGCTACATCGGCGGTATTACAGCTAATAAATGGATGAATGCTACTCATATATCTTTATTAGCACTAAAAAATCATTATCATGGCTGCGGTTACGGCAGTCAATTACTCAAACAAGCAGAAGAATTTGCTATCGAAGCTGGTTCTAAACTTATCACTGTTCATACACAAGATTATCAAGCCAAAAGTTTTTATGAAAAATTTGGTTATCATGTTTTTGGAAAATTAGTAGATACACCATTTAAAGGAACCACCAAGTATTATTTAGTCAAAAGAATTTAACTTAAAAACAGTTAAAAAGTTGGAAGGATGTATAGAATATGTTATTACCAGGTGAACGGATCGATCAATTATTTGCTGATGATATTCAAATTATTCAAAGCAAAGAGGTCTTTTCTTTTTCATTAGACGCGGTCTTGCTGGCAAACTTTCCAGTACTTCCTAAAAAGGGTAGAATTGTCGATTTATGTGCCGGAAATGGTGCCGTTGGTCTATTCGCTAGTCGAAAAACAAATGCAGAAATCATTCAAATAGAATTACAAAATCGTCTGGCAGATATGGGAAAAAGGAGTATCCAGCTTAATCAGTTAGATAAACAAATACAGATGATCGAACTGGATTTAAAACAAGCAACGACTGTTGTTAAGCCAGATTCAGTTGATTTAGTCTTATGCAACCCACCTTATTTCAAAGAATTACCAGCAAGCCAAAAAAATCCGAATCCGCACTTAGCGATTGCCCGTCATGAAATTCATACTTCCCTAAATGAGGTTGTTAGTGTTTCAGCAAAATTACTTAAAACAAATGGCCGACTAGCCATGGTGCATCGACCAGATCGATTCTTAGACATTCTTCATGCTATGGAAGCTGAAAACATAGCACCAAAACGGGTAAGATTCATCTATCCCAAAGCAGGAAAAGAAGCGAACACCTTATTGATTGAAGGGATTAAACAAGGAAAAAAAGATGGGTTTCGAGTATTACCGCCGCTTTTCACTTATGACGAAGATAACAATTATCTACCAGAGATGAAGGCGATGCTTTATGGAAACTAACCACTATTTTTACGTTCTTCACTGCCAAGACAATACTTTTTACGGCGGATACACCACTGACCCGAAACGGCGATTAGAAGAACATAACAGCGGTACTGGGGCAAAATATACCCGTTTACCTTCCCGAAGACCTGTTAAAATGATTCATACTGAAATTTTTGCAACTCGTAGTGATGCAACCAAAGCGGAATACGCCTTTAAAAAACTAACAAGAACAAAAAAAGAACAGTATTTGAAGAAGAAAGGTGCTGAATCATTTTGAATTATTCTGTTCGTATTTTTCAAGCTAAAGATGCGCAAGAAATATCTATACTTCTAGCAAAAAATTTTTTAGAAATTAACAGTCAGGACTATCCACTTGAACAAATGAAAAAATTAGCTCAAGAATATTCACCAGAAAAAATATTGGAACAAGCTTCTTATGCTCATACCTACGTTGCAGAATCTGAAAAAGGACAAATCATTGGCACAGCTACGATTTGTCCTTTTTGGGATAGTATATCTGAAAGCATCATCTTAAGTTTATTCGTACAACCCGAACTGCATAACCAAGGTATTGGATCTGCTTTATTGAATCAGATGGCAACTGATCCCTTTTATACCCGCGCTTCTAGAATTGAAGTCCCAGCATCGCGAACAGCTGAAAATTTTCTACTCAAAACATGGTTATTCTATCATCAATCCTGAACATAAAGAAGATGAGCAGGGTTATATCCGTATGGAGAGAAAACGCACTGTTCGATAGTTTACCTTCAAAGTTAAAATCTGAACCAAAGCGAAAATTCCGTTTTAGTTCAGACTTTTTTAGTACCCATTTATTTTAGTTTTTCGCGTACTACTCGACTGTGCAGCAAGCTCCCGTTTAACTTTATATAATAAAAATAGCAAAAATCCAATATTTACCAATAAAAAAGGTACAATAAAATCTTGTAACAATAATCCAGCTGCCACCCAGCCTATAAAATAAATAGCATTTTTACTTATAAATGGTAAATAATCGTATTCATTTTTAGAATAAGCCATCATATTGGCAAGAGTTCCACCTAAAAATAGAAGCAAACTGACAGCCAAGGCTAATACAAAAAATAGCGAATTAATTTCACTAGCAACAAAATTCTCATATAAAATAACTGACATACCCAAACCGACAAATACAAAATAATGCGAATGAATCAAAACTAACCCAGCTGTTTCCTTTTCTCGATCAATCGCTGATTTATAGACCGTATTATAAAAAAGAAACATTACCACGATTATCAAAAAGAATAACAAACTACCGATGCTAATATAGTTATAAGCAATTGTACTTGCTACTGCAATAACCGCCTCACCAAATAATAATAAAGTAAATAAACTATAGCGTTCTGTTAAATGTTCAAAATTTGTTGGAAAACCTTGGAGTGCTTTTTTCATGACAATCGGGAAAAAAGCTGTAATAAAAATTGAAATCACATATAAAATCAAACGACTTGTGTAACTACCTAATGGAATAATCGTAATAAATCCAAGTAAACCACTTATACATAACACACCAATTAACTGACCACATAGTTTTTTTATAACCTCATCATCTGTACTTCTCATCTTCAAGTAATACTGCAAAGCAATACTAAAAAAGAGAATCGATGTTGCTCCGGCAAATGTAAAATGCGTTTTTTCAAAACTAATATCAATCGATTGTGCTAAAATAATAACCCAAAACATGTCGAAAAATAAAAATAAAGCGTTGATTCTATTTTTTATAGAGAAGCGATTCATAAAAACAGTCTGATATGTCCAAATAGTCCAAAATACAAGAGTTAATATCAAAAATTCCCCAATATTTTTTAAAGAAAACATCTGATCTGTTCCTAGATAAAGAATTGCTGTAATACGACTAATCGCATAAGCAAAAATCAAGTCATAAAACAATTCAAATTCTGAAACTTCTTTTTTTAATATTTGCATATTTTCACTTCCATTTCTTTAATAATTTATTTATATGTACTTTTAATTATAGCCTTGTCAGCATATTTTTTACAAAAATAGTGATCCTTTTTACTAAAAAGAAAAACAGATAGAATTAAACTAAAATATAGTCAATCCTACCTGTTTATTCTATTAATAGACACTATCTAGCTATTCAATGATTTGTGCACCTAATGTATTCTTAAAATGATTCAATGCCCATTCATGTCCCACTGGATCAAAACTGGCTACAGCATGTTTATGAATAACAATTTTATATCCTAAATTATAAGCATCTACAGCCGTATGAAGCACACAAATATCGGTACAAACCCCAATTAAGTGAATTTCCGTTATCATTCTTTCTCGTAAACGAATATCTAAATCCGTTCCGCTAAATGCTGAATAATGACGTTTATCAATCCAATAAACGGTTTCTTTTTCGCAACTTTCTTCATAAACTTCTGCAAGTTTACCGTATAGATTACGTCCTTCTGAATTAGCAAGATTATGTGGTGGAAATAGCTGATTTTCTGGATGATAAGTATCATCTTTTTCATGACTGTCAATCGCGTAAACAACAAAATCATTATTTTTAGTAAACGACTCAGTTAACTTGACTATCTCTTGTTCAATCTCTTGCCCAGCTATACCTGTTGTTAAGGCACCATTTTCGGCTACAAAATCATTCGTGTAATCAATTGAAATCAACGCTCTCATTATTACATCTCCTGACTAAACTAGTTCTTCTACAAAATGCATAACCATTTTTGCAGATTTTTCACCAGCTTCTTCGATAAACTCATCAAAAGTTTGAGTAGCTGCATGATCAGCTGTATCGCTAATTGCTCTTACAACTAAAAATGGAATCTTAAACTGTGCAGCTGCCTGTGCAATTGCGGCGCCTTCCATTTCACACGCTAAAGCTTGCGGGAATTCTGCTAAAATTTCTTTCACTCTTTGTTGATCGTTAACAAATGAATCACCCGTAACAATCAAACCATGATGAACAGCCATTCCAGCTTTTTCTGCCGCTTTTTTCATTTCAGCTTTTAAATAGTCACTTGATGCATAGAATAAAGGCATCCCTGGTAATTGACCTTTTTGATAACCAAAGCCAGTAACATCAACATCAAAATAAGCTAATTGATCCGCAATCACTAAGTCCCCTACAGCTAAGCCGTTGCCGATTCCGCCAGCAGAACCTGTATTGATAACCATATTTACACCATATTGGTGAATCAGTAAAGTTGTAGTCACCGCAGATAATACTTTCCCAATACCTGAACGAACTACAATCACTTCATGTCGGCCTAATGAACCCGTAACAAATAATGCACCGGCTCTTTCCCAAGATCTAGTATCTGTTAATGCTTCTTTTAAGATTTTAACTTCTTGATCCATTGCTCCAATAATACCGATTTTCATAGTGATTTCCTCTTTTCTATAAATTCAATACAATAAAAATTACAATTGCCAATAAAATAGCAACAATAATAATGGCTTTCGTTAATGTACTACTGCGCTCACGTATTTTTGTTTGTTCATTCGAACGCGTCTTGGTAATGTCTTTTTGCTTCTTACTTTCTTTTCGATAAAAATTTGAAATCTCTTTATCTTTCTTACGGTACTCTTTTTCAGCTGCTTTTTTTTCTTGATCAAAATGTCTTTGCTCTTCTTTTTCAGCTTCTTCTTTACGTTTGCGTAATTCCGTCCGAGTAACCAGCGGACCTTTACTCATTAGTTATCCTCCTTTAACCGCTCTTTTAACAGCTGTAATTCCCAATATTGTACGGCAAAAATTGTTTTTGCATCACAAATGATTCCACTTGCAATCGCGGCTTTCGCTTCATCTAAGGTTACTCTATATAATTCTAAAACCTCATCCTCATCTTGTGGACGGGGATTTGGTACTTTTTCTAAGTTTTGTGCGAAGTAGATGTGGAGAAGCTCATTAGCAAAACCAGGCGAGACATACATTGACGTTACAAATGAAAATTGATTCGCTCGATAGCCTGTTTCTTCTTCCAGTTCTCTTTCAGCAGTTATTTTAGGATGATCTTGTTCTCCCGGATCAATTTTACCAGCAGGAATTTCTAAGATAACTTTTTCCATTGGTTTTCGATATTGTTTGACCATAATCATCTTGTTATCATCTGTAATCGGAATTACCGCCACTGCCCCAGGATGAAAAACTAACTCACGAGTTCCAGTTTCACCATTCGGCAATTTTACTTCATCCACCACAACTTCAATAATATGGCCTTTAAATATTTCTTTTCTGGAAATTGTCTTTTCTTCGAATTCTTCAAAATCCATCATGCTGTTCACCAATCTTTCTAACGGTATCATACCTCAATTTTAAATTTTTTTCACTTATCTTTCTTCTATACTTGTTATTGATTCACTTTATTATACCAACAAACTAAATAAATAAACTATTTTTTCTCTTTTTGATAATGCAAAAAATCAAGTAATTCGATAATTTATCGCTTTTACTTGATTTATTGGGCAAAGCTGGGCTAGAAACTTTCAATTTTTAGCGTTTTAAAGGAAAAGCGCTACATTCTAAGTTTTAGATCATCCATTACGAACCACAAATATTCGAACTCTTTGACAATGTGAATTGGAACAAAATCTACGGGCTTCATTTACTTCCCAGCTTATCTAAAATTTTACATTTCTGCTAAAGAGTTCATAAGTGTAGTTAACTCTTTTTCATTGGCTTCTTTACTGCTATTAAGTGTCCAACTGATGCATTGAAGATAATGGTCCTTACCTTCCATCAGATCATATATATAGTAAACCTCAATATCATCTTTCTTAGCCACAAATGTACGTCGTTCACCCTTTAAGCCATTGTATGAAATAGATTTTTTGGTCTCGTTACTTTTTTCACCTAAATCGGATAAATCAACCGAACTTTTAAAAGCAGAAAAACTATCAAAATCTTTTTTAGCTTCACTTAAAACCATGTAATAAGCTTCTTTTTCAGTATTCTTCAAACTAATATCTGCATTATCACTAAGTTCTTTAGTTTCCGCCGATTCCCAACCTGTTGGCATTTCTATTTTAAAATTACCATTATTGGTTTTAATTACTTCTAATTTACTATCTGATTTTTCTTTGGTTTCTTCTGTCGCAGCTTTATTGACATCAACTGAGTCACTTGATCTACCTTCTATCGGCTCATAAAAAGCATCGTCGTCACCATAAAAAGTAGATTCTTCCACACTCGAACTTGTTGCTTGTGAATATTCTTGCGCTTTTTCTTCTTCAACTGGTTTTGCTTTTGAACAGCCTGTAACCACCAAACCGATAAATAGTATTGTAATAATTTTTATCTTTTTCACGGTTTCTCTCCTTCAATTCTGTTAGCTGTCTTCCATTATACCCTAGGTTTGTAGATTTTTCTTATTTTTCTTTTGACTTTTTTGTGAACTATTGAGAAGCATCTACATCCAAAGTAGGAAAAAAACAGGGTATTTCACGGTAATTTCTTACATTTTCTCTAAATATTAAAATCAACCTTTGGACTGATATTCTTTATTAATATAAATGTGATAAAATACATATGTAGCGAAGGATAAAACTTTCGATGGAATGAATGATTGGAGGGAATTTAAAATGAGAATAGGAAAACTTATCAAAATAATTGCTTATTTACTTTTAGCTGGTTTCGTTCTACGTTTTATTACAGGTATCAATCTGCCGGCAGTGGTTGTGGTAGCGGTAATTTTAGTCATACTGCTATTTACTGGGTCAAATAAAAAAAATGGAGCGAAAAAAGAAGAGCAAATGCCAAGCCTTACGAAAACAAAAGAGGAGCATTATGAAAAACTTGGGATGACTGACCAAGAAATCAACTTCTTTAGAGACACGATGAACATAACCAAAAAACAAATTATTCAGCTGCAGGAAAACATGAATGCTTCTACTAAGTTAAGAGCGATTGATTTGCGCAACGATACATTGAAAGTCTCAAAAGCACTTTTTAAAGAGTTAGTCAAAGAACCAAAAAAACTACATTCAGCAAATCATTTTCTTTATACACACTTACCAAATCTAGTTGATCTAACTAGCAAGTATTTAGAAATTGACGACCACGAAATTAAAAACAAACAAACTTACGAAAAGCTGGAAGAAAGTGCTCAAATCATTGACCAAGTATCTAAATTAATCAAAAAAGATTATGAACAATTTGTCTCTGATGATTTAGAAGACTTAGATATTGAGATTTCCGTTGCTAAAAACAGTTTAAAAAGAGATAATGAAACAAAAGAAGAAATTTAAGTACCATAGTACTAAGTTTTACAAATCTTCTATTTTTTCTGTTAACAAATTCGTTCAACTTTTATAGGAGGAAGTCACATGGATGATAAACCAAAAGATATAACACCTGTCAGCGATACTTTAGATGATTTGTTGAACAATCCGTTTTCAACACCTGTCGATTCGCTGACTGCTACTCAACAAAGTGAAATTTCTGCTTTGCAGGATCAACAAGTAGCTGCCCGCTTAATCGATAAATTACCTGAAGACCGTAAAGTTCAAGCAAGAGAATTAGCCTCAAAAATTGATGTACAAGATGCTCAAGCTGTCATTACTTACGGCTCTGCTGCCCAAACTAAACTTGGAGAATTTTCACAATCAATGTTAAACCATGTCCAAGCACAAGATATTGGACCGGTAGGAGATTCTTTAACAGATTTAATGTATCGATTAAATGAAGCAAATCCTGATGAATTACGTGCTGGTGAAGGAAACTTTTTCCAGAAAATGTTTGGTAAAGTCAAACAATCTATTTTTGAAATTACTGCTAAATATCAGAAAATCGGGGCTCAAATCGATAAAATTGCCGTTAAGCTAGACAAAGAAAAAGACGGTTTACTAAAAGATAATTTGATGCTTGAACAGCTATATAATAAGAACAAAGATTATTTTGATGCCCTAAATATTTATATTGCAGCAGGGGAAATTAAGATTGAAGAATTACAAACATCAATCATACCTGAAGCGATGAAAAAAGCGGAAGCAACAGGCGATCAAATGGATGTGCAAATTGCGAACGACTATACTCAATTTTTAGATCGTTTAGACAAAAGAACCCATGATTTACGTTTAGCACGCCAAATTACTATCCAGCAAGCTCCACAAATTCGTTTAATTCAAAATACAAACCAAGCTTTAGCTGAGAAAATTCAAGCTTCTATTAATACGGCTATACCACTTTGGAAAAACCAAGTCGTGATTGCCTTGACTTTATTACGTCAAAAAGATGCTGTAACAGCTCAACGACAAGTTTCTGAAACAACAAATGATTTATTGAAGAAAAATTCTGAAATGCTTAAAATTTCTGCGATTGAAACTGCAAAAGAAAATGAACGCGGCATCGTTGATATTGATACTTTACAGAAAACTCAAAATGATCTTGTTGAAACCATTCAAGAGACTTTACGTATTCAGCAAGAAGGTAAAGAAAAACGCCGTGCTGCTGAAATTGAGTTAGGCCATATGGAAGAAGATTTGAAAAACAAATTATTAGAATTAACACAATAAACACCGACCAAAGACCGCTTAATGAAGGATTATTCACTTCATTTAAGCGGTTTTTTTCAGACTAATTCATAATAAGAATTACGAACTTTTTCAAATAATTTAGTGTACGGTTTTAAACCAGTATATTGTTCAATAGCGACATCTAAACCTTTTTCTTCAATCGCTTTTTGCAAGGCACACGCTTCTTCATCTGTTGGTTCCTTGAATTTTAATGCGGCAGCAATGGCTACAGCTAAAGCTTTCGGTGTTTCATTAAAGGCTTCAGCAAATTGTCTTGCCGGCTGAATAAAGCGGTCATTTTCACCAATTTTTCTAATCGGAGACCGTCCAACACGAGTTACATAATCAGAAATATAAGGATTTTTAAATCGATCAATAATTTTATCAATGTACTCTTGATGTTCTTTATGGGAGAATTGGAATTTCTTTTCTAACAAAGCCCCTGTTTCTTCCAATGCACTTCTTACTATAAATAAAACTTTTTCATTTAAAATCGCATCTTCGATTGATTCGATATCTTTCATATAGCCAAAATATGCCGTTACAGCATGCCCTGTATTTACTGTAAATAGCTTCCGCTCGATATAAGGCGTTAGATCCGGCACATAATTTAATCCAGCAATTTGAGGTGCATTCTTTTTATTTTCTGGTTCTTCAACCACCCATTCAAAAAATGGCTCAACTGTCACTGTTAATGGATCTTGATGGTTTTGATTTGGTACAATTCGATCGACAGCAGAATTAGGGAAGTCAACAAATTTATCAGCATATATCTTTGCCTCTTCAGTTAATAAAGGTAAAACTTCTGCTTCTAAAATTTCCGATCCGCCAATCATATTTTCACACGCAATGATTGTTAAATAATGTTCAGACTCTTTTCTTAATTCTAATCCTTGCGCTATTGTGTTAGCTAATCTTGGTAAGATTGTCGGTCCTACGGCGGTTGTGATAATCTCTGCTTGACTGATCCATTCAGCTAATTTTTCCGCCTCAGTAACGCTGTTAACGGCTTGAATACCTTCTACTAAAAATCGTTCTTGTGCTTCATTTGCTAAAATCACTTCATACTTTCCTTGCTGATTAATAGCATTTACAACTTCGTCATTTACATCTGCAAAAATCACTTGATAACCAGCTTTAACCAACAACCAGCCGATAAAACCGCGCCCGATATTTCCAGCACCAAAATGAACAGCGATTTTACTCATGCTGTCACCTCTTCTTTAAACAACTCAATCATTTCCATTTCTGAATTTGCCGAAACTAACTGCTCAACTTTTTCAATATCAGAACAAACTAATGCAATTTGTGATAGCATATCTAAATGTTCATTTTCAATTCCTGCAATTCCGATAATTAGTTTTACTTGATTCCCTTCAAATTCTACGCCTTCAGGAACTTGTAAAATAACAATTCCAGATTTGTGAATCATGTGTTTAGAGTCATCAGTACCATGAGGGATAGCGACCATATTGCCAATAAAAGTCGTCGTTAATGTATCTCTTTCAATCATTTTTTCAATGTAACTTTCTGCTACATAACCTTGTTCAACTAATTTTTCTCCAGCTGCTGTGATAGCTGCTTTTTTATCTGAATAATTCTGTTTTAAAAGGATATCTTCTTTTTTTAATAGTACCAATTTAATTCCCCCTCGTTTCTACATAGGTTAATAATTTTTGTACAAAGTAAATAGAAATTTCTTCCGTGGTTCCATATTCTAATAATTCGCCGATTTGAGTATTATCTACAAAAAGTGTGCTAATATAACTAACAACTTCTAGGCCTTCTTGCGAAAATTTTTCTGGTACTAATAGCAACACAATACGATCAATTGCCTTATCCGAATCAGCTGATTGTTCCATAACAACCGATTTTTCTAAAGCAAATAATTGAAAAAAAGGTTCTTTGATACATTCATTTCTTGCATGAAATACTCCGATTTTTGTTCCTAATATGGTAAATACCTTTTTGTTATCATTTTGTATGAATGTATTGATTAAAGTTTCAACATTTAACGTTGGATCTTTTTCTAGTAGCTGCGTGCAAATAGCGCGTATTGTATCTTCTGTTGTCCCGTTTGCCTGATTTAATTTGGCATATTTAAAGTTTTTCAAAATGGTTAAAACAATCGACGTTATTAGTTGTTTTTGCTCTAAAAAGTTCATCGCTTCAAGTACGGTCAATTGCTCTGCTCGCTCTTCATTCACTGTATTTCGCTGGTACTCACTTTGTAGACTTTTTAAGAAAACTGCAATCTGAGATAATTCTCGCTCATTCAAAATTGGAGAAACTAAAAAATAGTCAAAATCTACTTGTCCTAAATCAATTGTTGAAATGATAACATCATATTTTTTTTCTAAACGTTTTCTTCCTAATTCGAATAAAGACACCGTTTCTAATTTTTTTAATTGAGGAATTTGCTGCCGTAAACGTGTTACCAACATTCTTGACGTCCCAATCCCACTGGCACACACAACTAAACCAGAAAAACTATTTGTACTTTCTAGTTGTAAAATGACTGAGCCAAAATGCAGAACAAGATAACCAATTTCTTCATCAGGTACTACTTTTTCTTGATAAACTTGATCGAAAGCGCGTCTCACAACTACAAACAACTCTGGATAGTCTTGTTTAATTGATTGGATCAAAGGATTATAAATCCGCATGTCTTGTTCCAACCGTCTCAATGTTGGTCTTAAATGGGCAATTAAACCTTTAACCAATGATTCTTTAGGCAATGTTTGTTTTAGTTCGGCTTCAACTTTTTCGATCAATTTTTTGGTTAACGACATCACTTGAAGTTCTTCATTTTCAATAAACCTGGTACTGCCTTCTCTCGTTTTTATCCCGCGAAGATGCGATGTAACATAGGCGGCTTCACCTTCTGGAACGAATTCTGACTCCATTTCAAGGATATCAGCTAAAATTTGCTTGGCAGTCTCAAACTCTGAATAATGACTCATTTGTTCGTTTTCATTTGTTTGCTGAATGAAATTACCTTCAATCATTCTTTCAACTGAAATAGAAATATGGACAATTAAATTTGCATATGCTTCATCACTAATTCCAGTGGCGCTGTCTTTGCGCCATTTTCGCACGCTTTGTTCAACCCGAGTTAATAATTCACCACTAACTAAATCTAGTAAACGCCCTTCAATCCATTCAGTTGTAATCGCTTCTCGTGATTGTTCTTGAAAAAATTTCAGTAGTTGATAATTAGGAAATTGTTGCCCAAAAATTATACTCATTAGATTTCTTTTTTGAATTTCACCTGCACGTAAATAAACTCCTGAACCTCTTTTTCGTTCAATTGTAACGTTTTTTGGAAGCCGTTCTTCGATCTTTGTCAAATCACTGCTAATCGTAGAAATAGTTACGTTCAAATCATTGGCTAAACCTACTAATTTTACGCCATCATTTTCTTTTAATAACGTTTTCAAAATTTGTTGTTGACGTTCATCAGGACTATATTCATTGTAGGATAAGTCCATTAACTGCCAGCGGAATTTCTGTTGATCTGAAGCAGTTCCTTCTAAAGTTAGAATTCCAGATTCTTTCTTTAACGTTAAGTGGTAACTAAATAACGTCTCTTCAACTTCTTTTAAATCTCGACGAATTGTCCGTTCACTCACACTCAACTCCTCTGCCAATTCATCAATAATTACTGGTTGATTATTAATGAAAAGTTGCTCCATAATTAATCTGGCGCGTGCTGAAAGATACATGGAATTCCTCCTTTAAAATTGTTAGAACTATGCTTTTTGTATTAGAGTAGATAATCTTTCGACTAATTCATCATATTTGTCACTACTCAAAAAATTATCAACAGAAACATGATATGCCTGAGGTAATCTCTCTTTTGCTCGATTAGTTAAATCTTTATGCGTCACTACAATATCCGCATCTGTTGGTAGCTGGGAGATTGCTGAGTTAACCACTTCGATTTCTAAACCAGCTTTTTTTACCTTATTTCTTAGAACTGAAGCGCCCATTGCACTGGATCCCATACCTGCATCACACGCAAAAATAATCTTTTTCGTTTGTGCAAGGTTGTTGCCTTCTTCACTGATTTCTTCTTGTACGGCAAATGCAGAATTGGTAGCAGTTGCCGGTGTGACAGCTTTCTTTCCTTTTAAGGCACTCATTTTTTCAGAGGCCGACTCAATGGACGTTTCTGATTCTTTGGATGCTTTTAAAATAACAGCTGAAACCGCGAACGAAACTGCTGTAGCTACAGTAATTCCCGCTAAAACACCAAAATATCCATCTCGAGGAGTCATTGCTAAAATAGCAAAAATACTACCTGGTGATGCTGGTGCAACAAGTCCAGCATTAAAAATTGAAAAGGTCATGACACCAGCCATGCCACCGCCAATAGCTGAAAGAATTAGAGCAGGTTTCATCAGAATATAAGGGAAATAAATCTCATGAATTCCACCTAAGAAGTGAATAATTATCGCTCCAGGTGCTGTTTGTTTTGCACTACCTCGTCCAAATATTGTATAAGCAAGTAAAATACCAAGCCCCGGTCCTGGATTTGCTTCTAATAGGAATAATACTGAACGTCCTGTTTCTGCTGCTTGCTCAATCGCAATTGGACTGATAACACCATGATTAATTGCGTTATTTAAAAATAGAACTTTTGCTGGTTCAACAAAAATACTTGCTAAAGGTAACAAAGAATGATCGACTAAATAGCCAACTCCGGCTGCTAAAAAGTTATTTAATCCTTCTACAGCTGGACCTACGATTAAGTAAGCAATGATCGCTAAAATCGATGCTAAGATTCCTGATGAAAAATTATTAACCAACATTTCAAAACCTGGTCTAATTTTTCCATCAACAAGTTCATCAAATTTTTTAATACAATAAGCACCAATCGGCCCTACAATCATCGCACCTAAAAACATTGGAATATTGGCTCCTGTAATAACACCCATCGTGACCATAGCCCCAACTACACCACCGCGAATATCATAAACCAAGCGCCCGCCTGTAAATCCAATTAAAATTGGTAATAAGTACGTAATTGTCGGTCCGGTAATCTCATTTAATTGTTCATTTGGAAACCAACCCGTAGGAATAAAAAGTGCTGTTAAAATCCCCCACGCTATAAATGCCCCAATATTCGGCATAATCATACCACTAAGAAAACTTCCGAACTGTTGAACTTTCACTTTAAAATTACTTTGTGTTCGTTCCATTGTTTTTCTCCTCCATTTATATGATAAAAACGATATTTCATTTAATCTGCGCAGATTATTTTTCAGACAAACATCTTGTTGTCTTATACATTGTAAACGCTCACTATGCAGGATACAAGAAGATCAAAACACAGTTTTGTCCAAAGCTTTTGGACAAATGTAAAAAAAAAGATCGTTCATTCACTTTAACAGTTTTTAGAATAATTACTACATAAAAAAACCGAAAAAAGCAATATCACTTCTTTCGGTTTCTATTCTAAATGTAATTATTAAGCAAAATAGATATGCCGATGAATTGAGCAATTTTCGTTAAATAAATGATTACACTTCAAACATCGGTTATTCTTTTGATAATCTTCGTAACTTAGCTCAGTCTTACAAAAACCACAAAGAATTATTTTTTCTTCAAACTCTTCAGAAATCGGCCAAGCTTTAAACTGATGATCTACCAATTCATCATGGCATTGATAACAAGCAAAATATTGTTGGCACTCGTAACATTTATTCGCTACAATATCTACTTCAGAGTGATAATGGGTACATCGTCCTTCATCATCAACTAATACACCAAATATCTTTTTCAACTTAGACTTCTCTTTGGTGCCAGCGCTTTTGAAATCCTTTTTGCTATAAATGCTGCCAAAAATGCTTTTATTGTATCTCCCGGGATAAATGCTAGATTTCCCATAATGCTAGTTGAAAGTGAAGCATCTGAAAGAATACTGACACCTACAGCTCCAAAAAAATCAATAAATACTGCACCAAACAGAAAGGTTATCCCAAAAGCAATCCAAATATTTTGATGATTAGGATTAAACCGCTCATTCAGCCAACCAATAAAAAAGGTTGCAAATGGATAAGCGTATAGATAACCTGCTGTGATACTAAAAAAGACAGACATCCCGCCACGACCACCAGCTAAAATAGGAAACCCAATAGCTACAAGTAATAAGAACAGCAGGGTCGCAATCGTACCGTTTTTCTTCCCGAGAACTAACCCACTAATCATAAAACCAGCATTTTGGATTACAATGGGAACTGGTAACAGACCAATCGGAATTGGCGGAAAAAAACCTAAAACAATTATAATACTTATCATTATTGCAATTTTAGTGATATCTTTTGTTTTCATTTACTCTCTCCAATCGATATATTTTTACTGTATATTTAAAATACTATAAGCAGGATCTTTTTGTCAACCAATTATTTTAAAAGGTTAACAACAAAATGACATCCACTTTTTATATAAGAAAAACTAGTCTTTAGTTGTTTTTCTTGTTGATAATGATACAATAAAGTAAAAAGTACTTTTATCTATTTTAGAGAGGATGAATAGTGTGTCACACTTTAATTCAAAGGAAGCAGAAAAGCAATATTACGAGCAGCAAGCAAGTGAAACTGAATTTTTAGATTGGTATCATCAGCAAGAACTTCCTGAATACGAAAAACCATCTCTGACCGTAGATATTGTTTTAATGTGCTATAACAAAGAAGAAGATCAACTGAAAATTTTATTAATTAAAAGAAAAGGACATCCCTATCGAAACTCTTGGGCCTTACCTGGAGGATTTGTGAATAGAAATGAATCTACTGGCGAAAGTGTTTTAAGAGAAACACAAGAAGAAACAGGAGTAATTATTTCAAAAGACAACATCGAGCAACTTCATAGCTTCAGCAGACCTGATCGTGATCCACGTGGCTGGGTCGTTACGGTGAGCTATCTCGCTTTTATTGGTGAGGAACCTTTAATTGCTGGAGATGATGCAAAAGAAGTGCGCTGGTTTACTATGGAGCGAAAAAACGATAGATTGACTCTAACCAATGCAGATGTAGAAATTATCTTAGATTTAAAAACTGGCGCTTCGACTGGAAAAGACACTTTAGCCTTTGACCATAGCGAGATTATTTTAAAAGCATTTAATCGCGTAGCAAACAAAATGGAACATGATCCTCAAGTTCTTCAAGTTTTAGGTAAAGATTTTACAATTACTGAAGCCCGCAAAGTTTTTGCTAAATTTTCCGGTGTAGATTATAAATCGATTGACCACTCTAATTTTAAAAAAGCTATGCTGCATCATTTTGAAGAAATAGGTGAACGACCTGTCGGCATTGGACGGCCATCAAAAATTTATCAATTGAAATCTGATACTTCTTACACCTAAGAGAAAGGCTGCTATAATGGTTACTTACTTAAGAAAAGCAACTCCAACTGATTTAGCTGATATTATGGAAATAATTTCCAATGCCCGAGAACTTTTGCGCGAAAAAAAAGTCCCTCAGTGGCAAAACAACTCCGGTCCATCTAAGGAGCAATTAATTCAAGATATAGCACTGAAACAATGTTATGTTTTAGTTGTAGATGAAAAAATAGCTGGTTTAGGTATTATTTCAACAACCAAAGAAGAAACTTATGATCTATTGCACTCTGGACAATGGGCATTATCCAAAGGAGAATATGTTGTAATACATCGTGTAGCACTAGCCTCAGAATACCAAGGTAAGGGGTTGGCACTAACATTAATGAACTTTTTACTCACTGCGGCTCGATTAAACGAATATCTAGATATTCGAATTGATACACACCCTAAAAATTTTGCAATGCAGCAGTTGATAAAAAAAGTAGGCTTTCAATATCAAGGAGATGTTTTACTTCCTGTTCCTGATGGTGAGCGTTTTGCTTATCAATTAGTACTAAAATAAATAACCCTAACTATTGATTTTGCTTCAATAGTTAGGGTTTTTGTATTTTCACTTTATCCGTAAATATCTGTAAAGTACGCATTCTTTTTAAATAAAAATAAATAACTACTCATTATCATCTACATTAAATACTATAAGTCATTTTACCAGTTGTTTTGCAATAAAGCTGGAATATTTTACCTGCCCCTCAACATTTGGATGAACACGATCATCATAAAACCACTCTTCATGTTCGTTGCTATAATTGTACCAATCAATCACAACTAAGTTATCATATTTCTTTTTCATATTTTCCAACATAGTGTTCACTTCATTTTGCCACCTACGTGTTGGAACTCGAACGTTGACCCAATACACTTTTCGTTTTGAACCAATAGCTGTCATAAATTCATCAAATTGTGCTTCAGTAAATGAACCGTTGGTACCCAATCCAACTAATACATTATCTTTTAAAACTTTATCTTTTTCTAACTGTTGAATTGCTGGCGCGCTTGTATATAACTGTCTGCCAACTTCACCATCAACTAGCATTTTAGGAAATATTTCTTGTAATCCTGCCGCAGCATCCAAAATAACTGAATCTCCAAAGGCAGTGATTTCCATTGATTGAGCTTTCTTTACTTCTTCTGAGGTTAAATCATAATTAGCTTCTGGTACAGGATTTGACTGCTCAGTAGATTCCGAAACTTCTCCTTCATTTCTGGCTTTTTCTTCTGCTTTTCGTTGTTCTGCCAACTTTTTATTTTCTTCAATACTTTTTTGCAATTGCTGCTGATCGGCAGTTACTTCATTTGAAGGGGCTGTCGCTAATGCAAACAGCGCAAAACAAGTTAAAAACGTACCAATCACAGCTGTTACTTTAGGGATAGTCAGCCAAGGTTTTTTGAAAAAATCTTTAATGGCAAACCATGTATATTGGTAATAAAATTTGCCCATCGGTTTTTCAATGAAACGATAAGACAATTCACTAATTCCTAAAATTAAAGCAATCTCAACCAACGAGTGTAAAAGTATGTGATCACTTAAATTTTTGATCTTAGCTTCGTAAAAAATCATTATCGGAAATTGATATAAATAAATGCCGTAACTACGTTTACCAATCCAAGTAAATACCGGGTTCGTCAGCCAGCGATTCAAGTCGGCACCTGGGTGAGCTGTAACCGCTACTAAAAGCGTTGCAAAAATACTAACAATAAACATTCCACCGTAATAAACAAAAGCTAAATGATCTGCCAAGAATAAAAATCCGAACAGTAAAACGACTAGCGACACAATGCCCACACCATTTAATAAACTTTTTGCCTTCAACGGTATTTCTTCTTTCAAACGGAAACTAGGCCAAACAAATGCCAACCCACTTCCTAACAAAATTGAGAATAAACGAGTATCAGTACCATAATAAACTCTCGTGGGATCTGCACCCGGAGTATACAAAACTGCCATTAATATGCCTGATCCAACAGCTGCTGCCATAATAATGCCGAAAATTTTACCGCTATGCTTGACATATCGTTTGAGTAAGATAAATAATAAGGGCCAAATTAAATAGTTCTGTGCTTCCACAGCTAATGACCAAATATGAGTAAATGGAGATTGAGTTGTAAACCGATCAAAGTAAGAAAATCCTTTAAAAATTTGCCACCAATTATTATAATAAAGTACGCTGCTGGCAAAAACACTACGTAAGTTATTTAACATATCTCTTTGAAAAACCACGATATACGCTGATGCTGCAATTAACATTGCTAACAGACCTGGGTATAGTCTCTTCATCCGACGAATATAAAATCCTTTGATATCAATTGTTTCAGTTTTGAGCCATTCTTGCCTGAGTAAATCTGTTATTAAATAACCTGAAACTGCAAAAAAAATGGGGACACCTAAATAGCCCCCGCGCATTATATTAGGGAACAAGTGATACAGAATTACACCGACAACCGCGATTGTTCGAATCCCATCGAATCCGGTAATATAGCGGCGCTCTTCTAACCTTTTCTTATTATTCATTTATATTCCAACTTTACATAGATTCTATTTTTGATAATTCGAGTAATTTTTTAACAAAGAAAGCATGATATTGTTAATTGAGGATAGAAAAATAAGGTGTTTGTGACCAAAAAAGGCGGTCGATTGAAGTGAAAAAAATTTCTATCTAGCTCATGATCTTTGACAGTCGATGTTTGTTTGACTGATTTAATGTAGTAACTTAAATATACGTCCTTTCGTTAAAAATGGCAAGGACTCTCCCTCAGATTTTCAATTTTTTTAACTAAATTTTAGATATTCAAAAAAAATAAAAACAAGACATTAAGTCTGATTCCCATCTGACTCAATGTCTTGTTTATTTATTGTGTAATTTTTTAAAATTTAAGTTATTTTATTCTATTCTTCAAATCGCTTTTTTTAAAATTTTGACAGGATATATTTAAGTTAATTCTAGCGTTGATTTTACCTAAAAATACTGAATTTTTTCCTATCATAGCTATTTAAACTAATAGAGCATATAATGAAGAATTATTTTTTAGATCAATAAAATTAGGATCAAATGCTGAAATTTTTTTGAGTAAGTTAGGTAGTTCTTCTTTCTCTTTTAGTAAAATACCTAAAATAACTGGCCCAGTACCTCGATTGACTTTTTTAGTATACTCAAACCTTGTAATATCATCGTCCGGACCTAAAATATCAGTTACAAACTCGCGTAAAGCTCCTGGTCTTTGCGGAAAATTGATAACAAAGTAATGCTTCAATCCTTCAAAAATTAATGAACGTTCTTCAATTTCTTCCATCCGATTGATATCATTATTACCACCGCTTATAATACAGACAACATTTTTTCCTTTGATATCCTCTTTCATTAATTCTAATCCTGAAACACTTAAAGCACCAGCTGGCTCTACCACAATAGCTTGTTTTGTGTATAATTCTAATATCGTTGTACAAACTTGCCCTTCATCAACTGCTAACAGCTCATCCACATATTCTAAAGTATGGTTATAAGTTAATTCTCCAACTTGCTTCACTGCAGCACCATCAACAAATTTTTCAACACTTTCCAACATAACAGGTTTTCCTTCATTAAATGCTGCTCGCATTGACTGAGCCCCTAGCGGTTCTACACCAATAACAGCTGTCGTTGGACTGACCTCTTTTGTATAGGTAGAAACGCCACTGATTAATCCGCCTCCGCCGATTGCGGCGAAAAGATAATCAACCTGAAATTCAGATTTTTTGGCTTCGTTAAATATTTCTGCGGCTACCGTACCTTGTCCAGCCATAATATTAATATCGTCAAACGGATCAATAAATGCTTGATTATTAGTTTTTGCGTAGTCTTTAGCAGCTTTTGCCGAAGCATCAAAAGTATCTCCAATCAATTTTACTGCAACTTCTTCTCCACCAAAAAATTTCACTTGAGAGACTTTTTGCTGTGGCGTCGTTGTCGGCATAAAAATCGTTGCTGGAACTTTCATTTCATGACAAGTAAATGCTACACCTTGTGCATGATTACCAGCACTGGCACAAACTACACCATTTTTTAATTGGTCATGAGGAGTTTGTTTAATTGCGTAATACGCCCCTCTCAATTTGAATGAACGAACCTTTTGTAGATCTTCTCTTTTTAAATAAACGTTACATTGATACTTTTGTGATAGATACAAATCATATTGCAATGGCGTCTCAGTCACGACATCTTTTAATACCTCGTATGCTTCATCAACCTTTGTTTTTGTCAGCTTCAACAAATTCTCCCCACCTTTTTTATTATGTATAGAAACTGAGAAAGACCAGCTCACATCTCATGAGAGTTGCATCAATCTTTCTCAGCTTAAAATTTACTAGTTGCCTATCTAGTCTTCTTTTGAGACAAATGGCATCATTTTACGTAATTCTGCACCAACTTTTTCAATTGGGTGTCCAGCGTTATCTTTACGCATTTGATTGAACTCTTTAAAGCCATTTTTGTTATCATCAATGAAGCCTTTCGCAAATTTACCATTTTGGATATCGGTTAAGACATCTTTCATGTTGGCTTTTGCTTCGGCTGTAACGACACGTGGACCTGACACGTAGTCACCATATTCCGCAGTATTTGAGATAGAATTACGCATTTTTTCAAATCCTCCTTCATAAATCAAGTCAACGATTAATTTTAATTCATGACATACCTCAAAATATGCTAATTCTGGTTGGTAGCCAGCTTCCGTTAATGTTTCAAATCCTGCTTCAATCAGGCTAGTTAAGCCACCGCAAAGAACTGCTTGTTCTCCAAATAAATCTGTTTCAGTTTCTTCTTTAAAGGTTGTTTCTAATACACCTACACGGGTTGCACCAATACCTTTTGCATAAGATAACGCAACTTCACGCGCATTGCCTGTAGCATCTTGATAAACTGCAAATAACGCTGGTACAGCAAATCCTTCTGTAAATGTCCGACGAACTAAATGCCCTGGTCCTTTAGGAGCAACTAAGAAAACATCCACATCTTTTGGTGGTGTAATTACATCAAAATGAATATTGAAACCATGGCCAAATGCTAATGCATTGCCGGCTTCTAAGTTTGGTGCAATTTCGTTATCATACAAAGTCCCTTGAATTTCATCAGGAGCTAAAATCATAACAACATCTGCTTTTTTAGATGCTTCTTCAACTGTTAAGACATCAAAACCGTCATTGCGAGCTGCTTCAGCTGATTTTCCTTCACGAATGCCAATAATAACTTGATTGCCATTATCTCTTAAATTTTGCGCATGCGCATGACCTTGTGAGCCATACCCGATGATTGCGATTGTTTTTCCTTGTAATTGATTGTTTTCCACTGAATTTTCATAATATACTTTTGCCATTGTAAAACCTCCAAATTTTTTATTCTTATAAGCGTTTTGCTTTAAGACCCGTTTTTAATTGTTGCCTCTTGTGAATCCAGTGACACCTGTCCTAGCTAATTGTTTAATGCCGTATGGTGCAACTACATCAACAAAAGCGCTGATTTTTTCACTTGTCCCTGTAACTTGAATCACGACCGATTTAGTACCGACATCAATGACATTCGCCCTAAATGGGTCAATTACTGAAAATAATTCGGCTCGAACAGCTGCCGGTGCATTGACTTTAACTAAAGCTAATTCACGTTCTAAATGCGCTTCATCTGTAATATCAGAAACTTTAATCACATCAATTTGTTTATTTAATTGCTTGGTAACTTGCTCACTTTCTTTTAAATCAGCGACATGGACAACAATGGTTATTCGTGAGATATTTTCTTGCTCGGTTGGTCCAACAGAGATACTTTCAATATTGACTTGTCTACGTGTGAGAACGCCGCTAAAGCGATTTAAGACACCAGAGTTATTGTTGACGGTTGCTGTAATAATTCGTTTCATGTTAGTCCACTCCCAACATCTGATAATTGGCTTTGCCAGCCGGCACCATTGGTAAAACGTGTTCCGTAGGTGACACCATAACTTCAAGCAACAATGGTCCTGTTTCTTTAAAGGCTTCTGTTAATTCTGCCTCCACTGTTTCTGGATTCGTTATACGGATACCTTTGATATGATAGGCTTCAGCCATTTTTACAAAGTCTGGTTGAGTAGTAAAAACTGATTCAGAACGGCGACCATCGAAGAAACTTTCCTGCCACTGACGCACCATTCCTAATGATTGATTATTTAAAATAACAATTTTAATCGGGATATTATATTCATTTAAAATAGCTAATTCCTGATTGGTCATTTGAAAACCACCATCACCAACAAATAAAACGACTTCCTTATCTGGACAACCTAATTTTGCACCAATTGCTGCTGGTACACCATAGCCCATTGTCCCCAGACCACCACTTGTAACAAGCTGCTTTTCATTTTTGAATGGATAAAACTGAGCTGCCCACATTTGATGTTGACCAACGTCTGTTGCAACGATCGCCTCTCCATCTGTTAATTCTCCAATATATTCAATAACTTTTTGCGGTTTGATTTCTGCGGTTTGTTCTTTATCGTATTTAAATGGGTGCAGTTTTTTTCTGGATAAATTTAACTTTTTCCAATCCGTCGTATCTTGACATTCAACATCTGTCTTCAACATTTCTTTTAGTGTTTCTTTCACATCAGCTACAATTGGAATCTGAGTGTCTATAATTTTACCGATTTCAGCCGGATCAATATCAACATGAGCGATCACTGCATTTGGAGCAAACTCTTGCGGTGCACTAGCTAAACGATCATCGAAACGAGAACCGAAGTTTATCAATAAATCGCAATCTGTCAACGCCATATTCGCAGCAAATGAACCATGCATCCCACCCATTCCTAAAAATAATTCATTTTCAGTTGATAATGCTCCTAAGCCTAATAAAGTACTTAAGGCAGGAATTTGGTATTTATCAATAAATTTAGCTAATTCTTTACTAGCATTAGCATGTACAACCCCAGCACCAACTAAGACTAGCGGTTTTTTAGCAGTTGCTAATGCTTCCATTAATTTTTTGACTTGTAGTTTGTTCGGTTTAACTGTTGGTTGATAGCTTGGCAAATTTAGTTTTACATCAATTGCTGCATCAGCTTCCATAATCGTCATATCTTTAGGTAAATCAATGACCACTGGTCCCTTTCTGCCGGTTGTCGCGATATGAAAAGCCTCTTCAATGATTCTCGGCAATTCTTTCGTATCGCGAACTTGATAGTTATTTTTAGTAATCGGCATTGTCAACCCAACAACATCAGCTTCCTGAAATGCATCTTTTCCGATACCGTCTGTAATTACCTGTCCCGTAAACACCACCATCGGAATTGAATCACTCATCGCATCTGCAATTCCTGTAATTGCATTTGTTGCCCCCGGACCACTTGTAACAATAACAACTCCCGGTTTTCCTGTAGCCTTTGCATATCCTTCTGCTGCATGTACCGCTCCTTGTTCATGTCTGGTTAAAATATGAGGAATATCCCCATCGTACAATGCATCATATAGAGGAAGAACTGCTCCACCAGGATATCCGAAGATCATTTCAACTTTTTGTTTCAACAACGCATCAATCAAAATTTTAGAACCACTTTTCATTTTACTTTGTTGCTCCCCCATTAGCTTCCCCTCCTTTAGTCTAATAGATCTTCTGGTATTTGCATGATTCCACCTGTGTGAGCTGAAGTTACCAATGCCGTATATCTTGCTAGGTATCCTGTTTTTACTTTCGCTTTGAATTTCGGCAAATGATCATTTCTTCTAGCCAATTCTTCATCTGAAACATGCAATTCTAAGATACGGTTAGTTAAATCAATTTCAATTTCGTCCCCATCTTCAACCAGAGCAATCGGTCCGCCAGCGGCAGCTTCTGGTGAAATATGACCTACAGCAATTCCTCGAGTCGCCCCAGAAAAACGACCATCTGTAATCAGCGCCACATCTTTACCTAAACCACGTCCAACAATGCTTGAAGTCGGTGCCAGCATTTCCGGCATTCCCGGACCGCCTTTAGGCCCTTCATAACGGATTACCACCACATGACCCTTTTTAACTGTGTGATTATCAATCGCTTCAACAGCTTCATCATGGGAACTAAAACAAATAGCTTTTCCTACAAACTTTTTAATCGAAGGATCAACACCACCAACTTTGATAACACTGCCTTTAGGAGCAATATTTCCATATAAAATAGATAGTCCGCCAACAGGGCTATAGGGATTCTCTTTAGGATGAATAACTTCTTCATTTTTAATTACGGCATCTTGGACATTTTCCCGAATGGTTTTTCCTGTCACCGTAATTCGATCAGGGTGAATAGCATTGCCTAAATCTACTAATTCCTTCATAATGGCTGGTACTCCGCCTGCTTCATGAACATCATGCATTGAATATGCAGAAGATGGAGCAATTTTGGATAAGTAGGGAACTCTTTCAGCAATTGCGTTTACTTCTTCTAAGTTGTAGTCAATCTCAGCTTCGTTAGCAATTGCTAGTGTATGCAAAACGGTATTTGTTGAGCCGCCCATTGCCATATCTAATGCAAATGCATCATCAATCGCTTCTTTAGTTATAATATCCCGAGGTTTCACTTGATTTTTGACTAAATCCATCAAATGAAATGCTGATTTCCTAACTAACTCTCTACGTTCATCCGAAACAGCTAAAATAGTACCATTGCCTGGTAATGCCATTCCTAAAATCTCCATCAAACAATTCATTGAATTAGCTGTAAACATTCCGGCACAAGAACCACAGGTCGGACAGGCATTTTGCTCCAAAAAATTAAACTCTGCTTCTGTCATTTTACCTTCTTTAAATGTTCCAACAGCCTCAAACATTGATGATAAAGTTGCAGTATGACCTCTTGGATCAACACCGGCCTTCATTGGGCCACCAGAGCAAAAAATTGCTGGAACATTGGTACGAACACTTGCTAATAACATCCCAGGAGTGATCTTATCGCAGTTTGGAATATAAAATACACCATCAAACCAATGGGCATTAATCACTGTTTCCGCTGCATCAGCAATGATTTCTCTACTTGGTAGTGAATAACGCATTCCGATATGGCCCATCGCAATCCCATCATCAACCCCAATAGTATTAAATTCAAACGGTATTCCGCCAGCTTCGCGAATGGCTTCTTTGGCTACATCAGCTAATTCCCTTAAATGAACATGTCCGGGAACGATATCAATATAAGAATTACAAATAGCGATGAATGGTTTAGCCATATCTTTCGCATTTTTTACTTGTCCCGTTGCATACAGCAAACTTCTGGCGGGAGCAGCCTCTATTCCTTTTTTTATTTGATCACTACGCATTTTCATTCACTCCAATTCATTGTGTTTAGAAGAAGCAGTATAACTCTTCTGTTTTATTTTCTGATTTAGACTCTAACTTCTTTAATAGATTTTTTACAAAAAAAGCACCCCAATCAAATGACTGGGATGCCTTAGTAAGAATCCCATCTACCAAAGACAAACAGGACTCAAACATCTGCGAAATTTCTCAGTGTTCTAAGTCCTATACGATAAAATAATGACTAATACGTGATCGTTATTTGTCTTTCTCATGGCAATGGTCTCCTCATCAAAAATCTTTAAGATTAAAATAGTCTGTGATAAATAAGAACTTTTGTTAACTATAAACCTAATAAATGAGAATGTCAATAAAATTTGATAAAAAAATTCAGAAAATTCTAAAAACGTTAGTCTGAAGTTATTTACTTAATGTTTGTTTGTATTGGAAAATCTAGCGATTAATTGGAATTTGTTGTAAATTTGACATTATTTTTCACTACAAAAAAACTGCTGATTCTCATTTTTCATGAGAAAATCAGCAGTTTGATTAATTACTTTGGAAATAATAGAGTGGTTTATGTGACAAACTTTTCATTTGTTTCTTCTTATCTTCAATAATCGTTAGCAATTCTTCAGAGAAACTTTCTAAAATAACGCGTCCACCTTTGTACGTACTTCCACCCATAGCAATTATTTCATCAGGTGTCAGGATAACTTTTCTATGAGCAATCTTCTTGAAAAATTCCTCTACCAAATATGTAGGTAAGTAAAAATTATTCTGAGCCGAGAAAGATTCTAAATAGATAAAGTCATCAATACTAATGTAACAATCATCCATTGAAATAAAGTTAACTTTATTATCAATATAAATATCCCGCTTTTGCAAGATTTCATTGACTTTTTTATTTAATAAATTCAATGACTCAATTTCTTTTACAAAATGCTCTAACTCACGGTAACGTAAGGCTTTCTGTTCTTCATATCTCATCCGTAATGAAACACCAACAGATACGATAACAGCACCTACTAGCACACCGGTCATTCCCGCAATAAAAACAATCATTTAGATTCCCTCATTCTATTTGTTCTTGTTTTTTAGTATAACACACTCTTTTACGATGACAAAAAAATTAGATGAATTTAATTTGAATTACCAAAAATTTTACTAATAATAAAAAACTATATTCAGCATAATTAATATAGATTACAACTTTATTTGATGTTATACTAGAACAGTAAAAGAGATTAGTAAAAGTGAGGTTTAAAAATGGAGAAAAAAGTTGTGAAGTTAGATTTTGACGAGGTTGTTATTGCCAACGAAGATGGAAGTACTACAAGAGCTTTATATGAATGGTTTAATTTCAAACCAGAAATTGGGGATGTTGTTGATGTATTTCCTGATGGAGATGAATTAATTATCCATAAAGTTGAAACAAAACAAGAAAACTTACAAGATAAAATTAATATCAATATTGTAAATGAAAACAATAATGCCAATACTCAAACTGTTGGTGGTTATGTACAAGCTGGCCGAGTAGTAAATAAATGGATTTATTTTTTATTAGCATTTTTCTTAGGGGGAATCGGCGCGCATAAATTTTATTCTGGTTTTGGCGGCAAAGGAATTATGTATCTCGTTTTCTGTTGGACTGGTATACCTTCTATTATTGCGTTTTGTACTTGTATTGCGACTTTATTAAAAACAGCAGATCAAAATGGAAATATTGTAGTAACTTCATAATTTTGAACATAGTAACAAAGTTGTGATAAAAGTCGTTTAGACTTGAGCAATTAGACTAAGCCCGGACAATGTGTTTCATGCATTGTCCGGGTTTTACGTAATTTTCGAAACTTTCAATTCTTAAAGCTTTTAAAAGAAGCAACGCATATTCTGAGCCTTGTATCGTTCATCATTGAATCACGGTATTCTTCTTGATTTACAACAGTGTGATCGAAATGAAATGGAGTGTCATACCGTTTATTCAGATTTTTACTGATGTAGATATAACTCAATGAATTATGTCCCTACTATAATTATTCTCTTTTTAACCAAATATTTTACCTAGCATTTTCTAGTAAAAAACTCTCTAAGATTTCTGTGCATTTAAGTTGACCTTTATTGACCAATGAAGTATACTTTTTTTAAGCAATCAATTATACTTTGTGATAAAATGATTTGAAGAGCTTTTTATATAGGAGGAATATACTATGAATTTAATACCAACAGTCATTGAACAGTCATCTCGTGGAGAAAGAGCTTATGATATTTATTCACGTTTATTAAAAGATAGAATCATCATGTTAAGTGGTCCAATTGACGATAACGTTGCAAACTCAGTTATCGCACAGTTACTATTTTTGGATGCTCAAGACTCTGAAAAAGATATCTACATTTACATCAACTCTCCTGGAGGAAGTGTTTCTGCTGGACTAGCGATTTTTGATACAATGAATTTCGTGAAAGCTGATGTACAAACAATCGTTTTAGGTATGGCTGCATCTATGGGTAGCTTCCTATTAACAGCTGGTCAAAAAGGCAAACGTTTTGCCTTACCTAATGCTGAAATCATGATCCACCAACCACTCGGCGGTGCTCAAGGTCAAGCAACTGAAATTGAAATTGCTGCAAAACATATTTTGGATACACGCGATCGCTTGAATAAAATTTTAGCAGAACGTACTGGGCAACCTCTTGAAATTATCGAACGTGATACTGATCGCGATAACTTTATGACTGCTCAAGAAGCCAAAGAATATGGTTTGATTGATGAAGTAATGGAAAATAGTAGCTCATTAAGCTAGAATAGCTGAATGCCTAAAATTTATTGAAAAATTTTAGGCATTTTTATTTATCCTTAAATGAAAAAGCGCTACACTATAGATAGAAAAAAGGAAAGGAAGTTATAAACATGGATATTTCCATAATTGATGCAACAAAAGTTACAACAGAAAATGGTTTGGTTATCGGTAAAGATTCTGCACCAATCAAAATGGTAGAATTTATGAATGTTCGCTGCCCATATTGCAAAAAATGGTTTGAAGATTCATTTGATTTATTGAATGACTACGTTAATGAAGGCAAAGTCCAACGAATTATTAAACTTTTTGATAAAGAAAAAGAAAGCTTACAGCGCGGGAATATTATGCATCATTATATTGATTATGATTTACCAGAAAAAGGATTATTGAATCTGAAACAAATGTACGACACTCAAAATCAATGGGGAAATCTTTCTTTAGAAGATGTAGCAGCATTTGCTGAAAATAATTTACAATTAACTAAAAAAGAAAATCCTAAAATCATCGATGCTGTCATTGCGGAAGCTGGCGCTGCTAATATTAAATTTGTACCAACAATTGTTATTGGTGAACATATCTTTGATGAATCTGTAACAAAAGATGAACTAATAAGCTATTTAGAAGGAAAATAAAAAGTGAGTGAAGCAAAACTAAAATCAGTTTTGTTTCACTCACTAGATCCGAATAAATGGCGAAAAAAAAGCAGCTACTCCACTTCGTTCCGATCACAACAATTTCTAAGAGCTAAAGCTCTAAGAATTGAAGGCTTCGGAAATAAGCCGAAATTGCTATGAAACACAGTGAGGTACGAACTGATGTAGAATAGTACCTACTTGGTTCAAAAATTTGAAGATCACCGAGTAGGTACCAATCATCATCCATTCGCAAGCTCATGGCGATTCTTGGCAATTTTCGTGAATCCCTTCTTATTGCTGTAAAACACAACGAGAACCGAGTTGATGTTGCACAGTACCTACCCGGTTCTCGGAGCTAAACGCTTTTGTCTCTGCCTATTGCTCTATTGATGATTGCTCTGAAGATACTTCTTTTTCACTAGCTGTGTCCTCTTTTTCCTTTTGTGCATCTTCACCAAAACTTAAAATTTTGTCCACATCTTCTTTTCCAAGAAAAGTCCCTAAGCCTTCTCCTAGTTGTCTAATTTGTCTCATGATAAAATCTTTATCTTCTACACCCATCTTGTTCACCTAGCTCTCTGCTATTTCTAGCGATTTTTAGAAACTATGCACTTTTTTCTCTTAGTTTATCGGCAAATTCATTAATTTTACGAATTCGATGATTAATCCCTGATTTTGAAATTGCTCCTGACGGAATCATTTCTCCTAATTCTTTCAAACTTACTTCTGGGTATTCCATACGAAGTTCAGCTATTTCTTGTAATTTTTCTGGTAAAGCTGCTAAACCTACCGTGTTATCGATATATTGGATATTTTCGATTTGTTTTGATGCGGCATCAATGGTTTTGTTTAAATTTGCTGTCTCGCAATTCACTAAACGATTCACTGAATTACGCATATCTCTAACAATACGGACATCTTCGAATTTTAACATCGAATTAGTTGCGCCAATTAACGTTAGGAAATCAGCAATTTTTTCAGCACCTTTTAAATAGGAAATATACCCGTTTCGTCTTTCTAAAGTTCGAGCATTTAGATCATAATAGTTTAACATCTGACAAATATCTTCGTTATGCTCTTCATAAATTGAAAAAATTTCTAGGTGATAACGACTCGTTTCAGGATTATTCACAGAACCTGATGCCATAAATGCGCCCCTCAAATAAGACTTCATTTTTTGAGCATTCCCCATAATATCATCAGATACATGAGTGTTAAACATCATCCCATCCAGAATATCCAAATCAGCAAGCACGTTTTTCGTGTCATGCTTTAACCGTACAATATACACATTATTTTTTTTCAATTTCATTTTTTTCCGAACTAAAAGCTCTGAACGAGCATTATAATGATCTTTTAAAAGAGAATAGATTCGTCTGGCAATGGCTGCATTTTCAGTTTGTACGTTTAATACAAATTGCTGATTGACAATGCTTAAAGAACCGTTCATTCGAATCAATGCTGCCAATTCGGCTCTGGCATGTTCGCGATGAACTTCTAATGTAGTCAGCTCTTTCTTTACATCTGAGGCAAACGACATGTCTACTCCTCCTTTCTGCTACTAGTTCTTAATATCTTGCTCCAAACACGATCCGAAACAACTCATCAACAACCTTATCTCCGTCATGGAAAACGCCGCCATCACGCAGCTTTAAGAAGTCTGTTGAGATCACACGACAACCTTCATCTCTTAATTTTTGAAAATCATGTTCCACTTGGACTAGATACTCATCATAAATTTCCGGATCCATATAACCTTCCGGCACTTTTTCAGTATTCACTAAAACGGTATCTACAAATTTATGCTTTAAATGTTCATGTAAAACACAAACATGATCCGCATCAGTAAAATGTTCCGTCTCGCCTTTTTGCGTCATAATATTACAAATATAGACAACTTCGCCTGTTGCATTAATAATTGCATCTCCGATTTCACTGATTACAAGATTTGGTAAAATACTAGTGAACATACTTCCAGGTCCCAAAACAATCATGTCTGCTTCTTCAATTGCTTTAACGACTTTTCTGGCAGCTTTTGGCTGTTCTTCATCATGTGTATTTGTAACAAAAACATGATCGATTGTTTTACGATCAACTGCAATATTGGATTCTCCCACTGCAATTGAGCCATCTTTAAAAACAGCATGCAAAGTCAGCGGCCGTTCTGAAGATGGATAAATGTGACCATCCACATGCATCATTTTTGAAAGAAGTTGAATTGCTTCATAGGTACTTCCACGCATTTCTGAAACAGCAGCAATAATTAAATTACCAATCGCATGATTAGCAAAGTAATTATCTGATTTATCAAAACGATATTGAAAAATATCTTCATAAAGTTGTGGCATATCTGATAAAGCAACCAATACATTCCGCAGATCTCCTGGCGGTGTGGTATTCATAGATTCACGAATTTCTCCGCTGCTGCCACCATCATCAGCCACTGTTACGACAGCTGTTATATCTGCACTTTGATTGCGTAAACTTTTTAAAATTACTGGTAAACCAGTCCCACCGCCAACAACAACGATCTTAGGTTTTCTAATACGATAGGTTTTCATTTTCATGAGCGATTCACCGTCTCTTTACGTTTACCTTTATCTCGATGAGTAATATTTACATGATAATCTTGAGCCAATTCTTTACCTACACGTTCAGTTAAAGCCACCGAACGATGTTGACCGCCAGTACAGCCAATCGCAATCGTTACGCTAGATTTTCCTTCTTTTTCATAACCTGGCATAACATTTTTCAGTAAATTTATAAAATGTGTATAGAAACTTTCTGTTTCTGGAAAACTCATAACATAATCATACACCGATGCATCTTGTCCGGTTAATGGTCGTAATTCGGGAATGTAATGTGGGTTTGGTAAAAAACGTACATCCATTACGATATCAGCGTCAATTGGCAAGCCGTATTTAAATCCGAAAGAAACTAATTCAATTCTAAAACCATGAGTATCTTTTGACTTAAATTCATCATTTATGCGTTCTCGTAATTGTCTCGGTGATAAATCTGTTGTATCAATAACAACTTGAGCATCACCTTTAATTTCTTCTAAAATTGCTCGTTCTTTTCTAATTCCTTCTGTTACCAAGCCATCCATCGCTAACGGATGAGCACGTCTTGTTTCTTTGTAGCGAGAAACCAATTCTTCATCTGTTGCATCTAAAAACATAATTGTCGTATCAATTAGATTAGTATTTTCCAGTTCTACTAACATATCTTGAATTTCTCTAAAGAAATTACGTGAACGTAAATCAATGACTAACGCAATTTTAGTTACTTTGCCAGACTCTTTAATTAATTCCCAAAACTTAGGGATTAAACTTGGCGGCATGTTATCAATACAGAAATACCCCATATCTTCAAAACTTTGAATAGCTACAGTCTTACCTGCTCCGCTCATTCCAGTTATTATTACTAATTGTAAATTATCAGCCATTTTATAGCGCCCCTTTTAAAGCATTTTACTAATTATATCATCCCGGGCGTATCAAGGGAAGTTTTTCAGATAATTCTGATGATATCTCCATTTTTTCTTAAGAATTATCTATAGCACGGATAAAAAGAGTGTGAAGCAAAACGCTAGCCCTGTTTTGCTTCACACTCTAAATCCAAGTTAAAAATAAGAAATAAATACTCAATAAATATGACCTTCTGCAGTCCTTTATGTCCATTTGTTGATTATTTATATTTGCAATTAGTCATCCAGCAGTTTATTCAATCTCAAATTCTATTTTTGACTTATCAGAAAATTTTACTTTAAACTCAAATTTCTTAACACCTTTCTCTTCATCCAATTTCATCAAAATATGGTCTTTAATGTCTGATTTGCTACTATCTTTTAGATCTAAACCTGAAAATAAGTTTTCGATTATTTTTTGCGCCTTTTCACCATCTAATTTTTCTTTCGTAAACTCATTTTGATACTTTGCTTTAACTAAACCATTAGATTTGACGTCATATTCTAATTCAATGTCTTTATGTTTATATTCAATTTTAAGATCAATCGCTTTGACCTGCGCTTTCAAAGTTTTATCTATCGTTTTTTTCGTGCTTGAATCATTTTTTTTAGCCGTTGTTTCTTGTTCTAGTGTGCCGATACTAACGGTACTATATTTCGGTTTATTCACAAATACAACTTTCAATTTCAAACCATCACTAGCAACAATGTTTTTTAAAATTTTAATGGCTTGTGATTCACTTTGTTCAAAACGATCAGCAATTCTTTGAGCATTTTCAGTATTCTCGCCTAAATTTCCCCATGTTTTTGTTTGTTTTAACAATTGATAAATCTTATCTATTGAGTCAGTTTCAAATTTTACATCCGTGCCTTTTTCTAATTCTTGTTTTGAGTAACTGACTACTTTTTTATTTTTTGTTTCAGAAACAATGGTTGCGGCACTCACTGTTTTTATAGTAGCCAAAGAGGTTGCCCCAATTAACATTATCATACCAACAAGGAATAGACCTTTTAGTCTTTTTACTTTTTTCATTATTATCATCCTTAGATCAAATTTTATAAAAATGTCATATATCTATAACCAATTTATAAAAGTAGTATACAGCGCATGAGTTATTTCGTCAATTTTTCATCTAGCATTTTATATGCTTTATTTCAATATTTTAGCGATCAAAAAAGGGCTGGATAAACAATTTATGTTTTTCCCAACCCTATTGATATATATTTTATCGAAAAAATAAATGAAAATAAAAAAAACAATTCAATTAATGACGTTATACATCTTCAATCACATTAAAATAATCCAAATCTAAAATTGGATCATCACAGTTTATAGTTGAACGATCAGCAGGGTGGCATTTAACCACTCTGATTTGGACGTCTTCTTCTTTTTTCGAGATAGCTTCTCCAACAAAAAACCAAGAAAAGTTCGATCCATGACAGACATAATGAGCGCCAATTTCAATTTCTCTTTTTTCCAAGAAAAATCATCCTTCCATACTTTTTTGATAAGTATAGAATAGCACGTTTTATTGATAATTATCATTCAACATGCGTATAGTTATTTCCTTTTTTTGACTATTTTTAGATAAAATTAATTGAATTCGATTATTTTTGGTTTTTTTATCATTTATTTCTAATTATTTTTAAATCCACGGTATAAAATATAATTGTTCTAATTAAATAATTAATAAAATTAAGCTTATTTAATTTAAAACAAAAAAAGACAGTCTTCAAATAATGAAGGCTGTGCTTTCTTTTTTGAACGGAATATTTATAGAAAGATATATACCAATTTGGTTGAACAATATATCTTTGTGCTTGTAGTTTACTTCAACTGATTAGACAAATCAATAGCAATTAGTGAATTGTCTGAAAACTTCAGAATTTCTTTAACATATTCACTCGTTTATATAAATTTAAATAAATATTCTATAAAACTCGTTTGAGATATTTACCTGTATAACTTGCTTTAACCTTGGCAATCTCCTCTGGTGTTCCAGTTGCAACAATCGTTCCGCCGCCATCGCCGCCTTCTGGACCTAAATCAATCACATGATCTGCTGATTTGATTACATCTAGATTGTGTTCGATAACTAAAACTGTATTACCAGCTTCAACAAGACGTTCTAAAACATGCAGCAAACGAGCAATATCATCTGTGTGTAATCCAGTTGTCGGTTCATCCAAGATGTAGAAATTTTTCCCATTTGAATTCTTGTGTAATTCGCTGGCTAATTTCATCCGTTGAGCTTCGCCACCTGAAAGTGTTGTTGCTGGTTGTCCTAAAGTCACATAGCCTAAACCAACATCAACGATTGTTTTCAATTTACGATGAATTTTAGGAATATGTTGGAAAAACTCCACAGCATCTTCTACTGTTAAATCTAAAATATCGGAAATATTTTTGCCTTTGTAATGAACTTCAAGTGTTTCAGAGTTATAACGTTTGCCATGACAAACTTCACAAGGAACGTAAACATCGGGTAAAAAGTGCATTTCAATTTTGATAATGCCATCACCACGACAAGCTTCACAACGACCGCCTTTAACATTAAAGCTAAAACGTCCTTTTTTATATCCGCGAACTTTAGCTTCGTTCGTCTTAGCGAACAAATCACGAATATCATCAAAAACACTGGTATAGGTTGCTGGGTTACTACGAGGTGTACGACCAATTGGACTTTGGTCAATATCAATGATTTTTTCAATATGTTTATAGCCAGTAATGCTCTTATGTTTTCCTGGTTTATTAGAATTTCGATTAAGCTTTTGTGCCAAAGCTTTTTTCAAGATTTGGTTTACTAACGTACTTTTACCCGAACCTGAAACACCAGTAACCGCAACAAACTCACCTAATGGGAATTCAACCGAGACATTTTTCAAATTATTTTCAGATGCACCAGTAATTTTGATTGCATTGCCATTTCCCTGCCTGCGCTCTTTTGGAACTGGAATTACTTTTTTTCCAGAAAGATATTGACCAGTAAGGGAATCAGGATTTTTAGCAACTTCATCTGGTGTGCCTGAAGCAACAATTTCACCACCTAAATGACCCGCGCCCGGTCCTACATCGATTAAATAATCAGAAGCACGCATAGTATCTTCATCATGTTCAACGACAATTAAGGTATTACCAAGATCACGCATTTTTTTCAACGACTCAATCAAACGATCATTATCGCGCTGATGTAAGCCAATAGAAGGTTCATCCAAAATATATAAAACACCAGAAAGATTGGAACCGATTTGTGTTGCTAAACGAATCCGCTGCGCTTCCCCACCTGATAAAGTCCCCGCTGCTCGACTTAAAGTTAAATAATCCAAGCCAACATTTTTCAAAAAGTTCAAACGATCTTCGACTTCTTTTAAAATAGGTTTCGCAATGATTTGTTCTTGTTCCGACAATTTAACTGTTTCAAAAAAGTTTACTGCATTCTTAATTGCCAGCTCGCTAATTTGACCAATATTTGTATTATCGATTTTAACAGATAATGCTTGCGGATTTAAACGATAACCTTTACACGTTTGACAGGTTAATTCAGTCATATATAATCGCATTTGGTCACGAGTAAAGTCACTGTTTGTTTCATGGTAACGGCGTTTAATATTTGTTAAAACTCCTTCAAATGGAACTTCAACGTCACGGACTCCGCCAAAATCATTTTCATAATGGAAATGGAACGGTTCACCATTTGAACCATTCAAAATAATGTCTTGATGTTCTTCAGGTAATTCATTAAAAGGCGTATCCATATCAATGTTAAAGCTATCCGCCGCTTGTTCCAACATTTGCGGATAATATTGAGAACTGATTGGATTCCACGGAGCAATTGCCCCTTCACGTAAGGTTTTCGTCCCATCTGGAATCACTAAATCACGATCGACTTCCAATTTGATCCCTAAACCATCACAGTCAGGACAAGCTCCAAAAGGCGCATTAAATGAAAACAATCTTGGTTCTAATTCACCTACTGTGAATCCGCAATAAGGACAAGCATAATGCTCGCTAAATAGCATTTCTTCACCATCAATTACGTCCACTAATGCATAACCATCTGCTAAACGTAAAGCTGCTTCAAAGGAGTCAAACAAACGTGAACGAATGCCTTCTTTTACAACAATTCGGTCAATCACGATTGCAATATCATGTTTTTTATTTTTTTCAAGTTCAGGTGCTTCACTTACATCATAGGTTTCTCCATCCACTCGCATACGGACATAACCTTCACGCTGAATCATTTCAAAGATTTTTTTATGTTGACCTTTTTTCTTAACGATCACTGGGGCTAAAATTTGAATTTTGGTTTTTTCTGGTAATTCTAATACCTTATCAACCATTTGTTCAACAGACTGGCTAGTGATTTCAATATGATCGTTAGGACAAATTGGATGCCCTACTCGAGCAAACAATAATCTTAAATAGTCATTGATTTCAGTTACTGTTCCCACTGTTGATCGAGGGTTTTTGCTTGTTGTTTTTTGGTCAATCGAAATTGCGGGACTTAATCCATCGATACTATCGACATCAGGTTTATCCATCTGTCCTAAAAACTGTCTAGCATATGCTGAAAGACTTTCTACATAGCGACGTTGACCTTCTGCGTATAATGTATCAAACGCCAACGAACTTTTTCCTGAGCCAGATAGCCCAGTTACTACAACCATTTTATCACGCGGGATTGTGACATCGATATCTTTTAAATTATGGGCACGTGCGCCATGAATGACGATTTTATCATTTGCCATTACTACTCTCCTTTACTGTGAAACATAACGATAATGTTTTTTGAGCTAATGTAATAGTAGAAGTTGACCGCAGGAAACGTTGGTCCTTATTCTCCTTTGTTCCCTTCAGTCAATCTCCTACACTTCTTAGCGAATTTTTCTTAATCTGCTGCTTTTAATTCTAAAATTGTATCTCGTAAGGTTGCTGCTGTTTCAAAATCTAATGCTTTGGCAGCATCTTTCATTTCTGTTTCTAGTTTGGTTAATAATTCAGCTTTTTCTTGGCGAGTTAATTCATGATAAGATTTATCAATTTTAAACGGTTCACCTTTTTCTTTTGTTTTAGAAATTGAAATCAATTCTCGAATTTCTTTGATGATTGTTTTTGGTGTAATACCATGTTCTTCATTATATTGTTCTTGAATCGAACGACGACGAGCAGTTTCATCCATCGCTTTTTGCATTGAATCCGTAATTTTATCAGCATACATAATCACTCGTCCATCAGCATTTCGGGCGGCACGTCCAATTGTTTGAACAAGTGAGCGCTCACTTCTTAAGAAGCCTTCTTTATCCGCATCTAGAATTGCTATCAAAGAAACTTCTGGAACATCCAGACCTTCTCTTAATAAGTTAATCCCAACCAACACATCAAATTCACCTAAACGTAAATCGCGAATAATTTCAGTACGTTCCAGAGTCTTAATATCACTATGCAGATACTTAACTTTGATCCCTAGTTCTTTGAAGTAGTCGGTTAAATCCTCGGACATTTTTTTCGTTAGCGTTGTAACAAAAACCCGTTGATTTTTTTCCACTCGTTCATGAATTTCTCCAACTAAATCATCAATTTGTCCCATAATTGGACGAACTTCGATCAATGGATCTAGAAGCCCAGTTGGACGAATGATTTGCTGAATCACGGTATCAGTCTGTTCATATTCATACGGACCAGGTGTCGCCGAAACATAAACAATTTGATGTACATGTTCTTCAAACTCTTCCAAACGAAGGGGACGATTATCTAAAGCACTTGGTAAACGGAAGCCATAATCAACCAACATTTGCTTTCTTGCTCGGTCCCCATTGTACATTCCGCGAATTTGCGGCATTGTTACATGGGATTCATCTATTACTAGTAAAAAGTCATCCGGGAAGAAATCAAGCAATGTATATGGCGGCTCACCTTCTGAACGGCCGTCCATATGACGAGAATAATTTTCAATTCCTGAGGTATACCCCATTTCCCGCATCATTTCAATATCATAGTTTGTTCGCTGTTCTAAACGTTGCGCTTCTAATAGTTTATTTTCACTACGTAAGACTTTTAAGCGGGCATCTAACTCTTCTTGAATCTGAGCAATTGATTGTTCCATATGATCTTCATCCGTAACAAAGTGAGTTGCTGGGAAAATGGCTACGTGCTCTGTTTCACCAATTACTTCACCCGTTAAGGCATCAACTTCTCTAATCCGCTCCACTTCATCACCAAAAAATTCAACTCTAAGCGCATGTTCATCACGAGAAGCTGGGAAAATTTCCACAACATCTCCACGAACCCGAAAACGGCCACGTTGAAAATCAATATCGTTTCGTTCAAATTGGATATCAACTAAACTTTTTAACAGTTGACTGCGGTCCATTTCCATGCCAACACGGATCGAAACAACTTGCTCACTATATTTTTTAGGATCTCCTAAACCAAAGATACAAGAAACCGAAGCGACAACAATAACATCATTTCTTTCTAGTAAAGAACTAGTTGCTGAGTGTCTAAGTTTATCAATTTCGTCGTTAATGCTGGCATCTTTTTCTATATATGTATCACTTGATGGAACATAAGCTTCTGGCTGGTAGTAATCATAATAACTAACAAAATACTCGACTGCATTATTAGGGAAGAATTCTTTAAACTCTCCATAAAGCTGTCCAGCTAGTGTTTTATTGTGGGCAATGACCAATGTAGGTTTATTAACTTCTGTGATTACATTCGAAATCGTAAAGGTTTTACCCGTTCCTGTTGCCCCTAATAGAATCTGGGACTTCTCTCCGCCTTCTACACCTTCAGTCAACTTTTTAATCGCTTCAGGCTGATCCCCATCTGGCTTATATTTTGAAACTAAGTCAAATGTATTGGAGGTTTCTCTTTCTATCATTTAACATCCTCCTCTTTAATTATTACTTCTATTCATCCGTATAAATTAACAGAAAATCATATAAATTATTTTAACATACCGAACATATTTTCGCTAGTTTTAGAATGGATTACGTATACGCAATTTTGTCGATTTTACATTAATTTAATTTTTCAATTTGTTTGTTAAGAAGGTAAACTATTCACCTTAGGTACGTCACATTTTATAACATGTAATGTAAGGAAATGGAGTTTTTTTAACTTTATCCTTGTTAATGACTTGTGTTTTAGTCTTTTTTTACTATATAATTATCCAATATGCAAAATAGGAGGTATTTTATGAAAAGGAAACACTTTTTACTTTCATTCATGGTAATGATAGCAAGTCTACTGACATTTACTCTTGGGCATTCTGCTCAGGCTGAGGAAAAAACATATACTATAGGTACAGATTTGACTTTTGCCCCGTTTGAATTTCAAGATTCTAAGGGAGAGTATGTTGGTATTGATATTGATTTACTGAATGCAATTGCTGAAGATCAAGAATTCAAAGTTGATCTAAAACCACTAGGCTTTGACAGTGCCATCCAAGCGGTACAATCCAGTCAAGTCGATGGAATGATTGCTGGTATGAGTATTACAGATGAACGTAAAAAATCATTTGACTTCTCCGAACCTTATTTCGACAGTGGTTTACAAATGGCGGTCAAAAAAGGCAATACTGACATTAAAAATTATGAAGACTTAAAAGGTAAAACAGTTGCTGCTAAAGTCGGAACTGAAAGTGCAACATTCTTAGAGAAAAATCAAGAGAAATATGGCTACACAATCAAAAACTTTGATGATGCAACTGGTCTATATCAAGCGTTAGATAATGGCGAAACAGATGCTATTTTTGATGATTATCCCGTTCTTGGCTATGCAATCACGAATGGACAAAAACTTCAATTAGTTGGTGAAAAGGAAACTGGGAGTTCTTACGGTTTTGCTGTTAAAAAAGGACAAAATAAAGAATTACTAGAAAAATTCAATGCTGGACTAAAAGAATTAAAATCTTCTGGAAAGTATGATGAAATTGTAAGTAAATATATTTCAACTGGAACTGAAGATGAACAAGAAACTAGCAGCGACATGAAACAAATTCAACCGCTAAAAGATACTTACGTAATCGCTAGTGATTCAACTTTTGCACCTTTTGAATTCCAAAATTCTGATGGTGAGTATGTTGGTATCGACGTAGATTTAGTGAAACGAATTGCTGAATTACAAAATTTTAATATTGAATTTAAATTTATTGGTTTTAGTTCTGCTGTTCAAGCTGTTGAATCTGGTCAAGCTGATGCTATGATTGCCGGAATGACTATCACCGATGAACGGGAAAAATCATTCGACTTCTCAACACCATATTTCAACAGTGGTATCCAAATTGCGGTCAAAAAAGGCAATGATAGTATTAAATCTTATGAAGATTTAGACGGCAAAAAAGTTGGCGCAAAAATCGGAACTGAAAGTGCTGATTTCCTAGAAGCTAATAAAGCTAAATACGGCTATTCGATCAAATATTTAGACACAACAGATGCTCTATATAGTGCTCTTGAAATTGGTGAAATTGATGCTATGATGGATGACTATCCAGTTATCGGTTATGGAATCGCCCAAAACCAACCTTTAGAAACACCAATTCCTCGTGAAGAAGGCGGAAAATACGGTTTCGCTGTTAAAAAGGGTAAAAATCCTGAGTTAATTGAAATGTTTAATGAAGGTTTAGCAGAGTTAAAACGAACTGGTGAGTATGACGAAATTATTGGTAAATACATTAAAGATGGTTCTTCAACAGAAAATAAAGTAGATGAATCAACCTTGCTTGGTATGATCCAAAATAACTGGAAACGTTTATTGAGCGGTTTATGGATGACTATCCAATTAACCTTGATTTCATTTATTTTAGCGCTAATCGTCGGTGTTATTTTCGGACTATTTAGTGCCTCTCCGTCTAAAACGCTACGTGTAATTTCAACAATTTATGTAGATATTATCCGTGGAATTCCATTGATGGTATTAGCATTCTTTATCTACTTTGGTTTACCTGGTGTTCTAGGCTTTAACATTCCAGTATTTCTTGCTGGAATTATTACTTTAACTTTAAATGCTAGTGCGTATATTTCTGAAATTGTCCGTGGTGGTATTAATGCTGTGCCGGTTGGTCAAATGGAAGCCTCTCGCAGTTTAGGACTTTCTTATAATCGTACGATGCAAAAAATCATTTTACCACAAGCAATCAAAATCATGATCCCATCTTTTGTTAACCAATTCGTTATCTCTTTGAAAGATACAACAATTCTTTCAGCAATTGGGTTAATCGAATTACTCCAAACAGGAAAAATTATTGTAGCTAGAAACTTGCAAAGCACGATGGTCTATTTTGTCATTGCAATGATGTATTTAATCTTAATCACAGCCTTAACAAAATTAGCTAAAGTCTTGGAAAAGAGGGTGAAATAATATGGCTGAAAAAATTCTAGTAGAACACTTAGTAAAAAAATATGGTGATAATACCGTTTTAAATGATATTAATGTATCCATTCAAGAAGGTGATGTTGTCTGTGTTATTGGGCCTTCCGGTTCAGGTAAGAGTACTTTTCTTCGCTGCTTAAATCAACTTGAAGAAGCGACTAGCGGTGATATTATTATCGACGGTGCCAATTTAACAGATAAAAACACCAATATTAATAAGGTTCGTCAACACATCGGTATGGTGTTCCAACATTTTAACTTATTTCCACATTTATCAATTATGGAAAATATTACTCTAGCACCAACTGATCTAGGACGCCTTTCTAAGAAAGATGCTGAGGAAAAAGCAATCAAGCTTTTAGATACTGTTGGTTTAGCTGATAAAAAAGACAGCTACCCTGAATCATTATCCGGTGGTCAAAAACAACGTGTCGCAATCGCCAGAGCCTTAGCGATGAATCCAGATATTATGTTATTCGACGAGCCAACTTCTGCCCTTGATCCTGAAATGGTCGGCGATGTTTTAAATGTTATGAAAAAACTAGCTAAACAAGGAATGACCATGGTCATCGTAACGCATGAAATGGGTTTTGCTAAAGAAGTTGCCAATCGCGTAATGTTTATCGATGGCGGGAATTTCTTAGAAGACGGTACGCCTGAACAAATTTTCCAGAATCCGCAAAATGAACGTACAAAAGATTTCTTGGATAAAGTTCTAAATATCTAATTACGTCAAAAGAGTAGCTGACTAATTTTCCGCTTAAACTATTGTTTTTGAGTGGCAAGATTTAGTCTGCTGCTCTTTTTATTTTCTGCAATGGCTAATAATAATTTTTTATAGAACCACTTAATATTATACTAGTCGTTCCTCAAAAATAGATTTTTATGTTCATAACCTATTTTTTCAATAACAGCGGCTTTCATTCAAGAAATTCAGTAATCTTATAACTTCCACAAAGTAACATAATTTAAAAAAATGAAATAATGGTGAAAATTATATTTATATAGTAAATTATAGTATAATTTTCCTAAAGAAAAGCAACTGTCAATTACTGACCTTTAGCTCTTAATTTAGGAGGACATATTATGCCTGACTTAACAAATAATAGCTCTATCAGCGACGATAATACTACAGATTTGAAAATACGTGTACTTATTTTATACGGTAAACTTATGTTGGAGAGTAACTATGATGTGTCAAGTATTCGAACAAACCTAGCACAAATGATTGTATTTATGAAAATCGATTTTTTTTCTTTTTATATTACACCGATGAACCTTATGTTAATTAATCAGAAAACGAATGATGTTAAAATGTTAAGTATACGGAGTTATTCATATAATTTTGAAAAGATGGGACATATCAAAATAAATATAGATAACTATTTAACTAAAGACATTACGCTTGAACAACTTTATAAAGAACTTAAGAAAATAGACAAACTTAATTATGCATTTTCAATACCGATTCAAGTCTTGGGAGCTGGTATAATTTGCGGTTCTATGTTTATTTTAATTAATAAATTTTCTTTTTCTGCTATTTTGGCCTTTCTTCTAGGAGTAATAGGTTATTTTTGTTACATCCTTTTAGAAAAATATATAAACATTAAGATTTTTTCTGTTTTTTTGTATTCAACTATCGTTTCTGTATTAGCTGTGCTTTTGGCTAAAAATAATATTGCTGAGGATTCTTTTTCTTTGATTCTCAGTTGTATGATGCCGCTTTTACCTGGTGCTACTTTAGTAAATGCTATTAGAAACAGTATTGGCGGAGATTATCTTTCTGGACTGGCACTTGCATCTGAAGCATTGAATACTGCATTAATGCTGGGACTACCAGTTGCTTTTATTTTATCTAATTTTTAACAAGGGGTGTTAACATGATTACAAGAATCGTTTTTAGTTTTTTAGTTAGTGGTAGCACGTCTATTTTAAACAATGTCCAGAAAAAATACTTTTTTCTTTGCGGGATTTCAGGAGTAATTTCAGGCCTATCGTACGATTATCTCGTCCTGCATAATAACGCTACTATTTCATCTTTAATTGCTTGTATTATTTTGTCAATTTGCAGTCAATTTTTTGAGCAACTAACCAAAACTCCAAGTTTAGTATTTACTGTCTCTGGTATTATGCCGATTGTCCCAGGTAGCTTATTGTTCAAAGCATTTAATTCTTTAGCAACCAATGACTACAGTCAGGCTGCCAATTTCGGAACCCAAGCTATTCTAGTTGGTTTTTCGATTGCTATTGGTTTCTTTATAAATGAAGTATTTTCATCTGTATTGCTTAATTTAAAAAAAATGGTCAAAAAAATCTGATTCTACAATTAGGATCAAAATTTGGCTGTCACTTAAATAAGAATTATTAATAGCTGTTTCACTTTCTAATAAATAGAACAAATATCTAAAATTAGTTTATAGAAATCCAGGTTTACTTAATAGTTCTGAATATAAACTAGAACCCCCACAATGCATAAAGCGCATTGTGGGGGTTCTAGTTTAATTGTTCAAACCTAAACGACTTTTAACTTCTATTAATTTAGTTGTTTTTAAAGAGCTAATTGAATTTCTTCATAAGAAATGCTATCCAAATTATTTTCTAAGGTTTTCGTTGTAATCGCTAGACCTTTGCCAGTTTGTACGAAAACTTGGCGTTTGCTAATATCATAGCCAGACCAGTATCTTGTATAATCAGACACATTTGTATTTTTTTCATTTCGCTCTAATCCTTTAGGTATGAAAACTGTTCTAAAAGCGGAGTATAATTCATTTATTCCTTCTTCTTTTTCGAATGGTTCTAAAGCATTTGATAGACAAAATGCTCTAACAAAACGAGAAGGTGATGTATAATCGCCAGGAATTCCAAACATTCCATATCCAGTTCCGCCTTCAATTGGATCAATTTCAATTCCATTTGGCAAAGTTCTGCTATCAGAAATATTTACATTTTGCATTCCAATGTAATTTCTAATATTGACTTGGTGATAGTCATATCTAGGACTGTTCGTCATAACATTCATATGCTCAAAACTAACAAACTTACCGTCTTCTGTTGTTTCTAAAACAATTGCATCACCTGATTCATCAATGAAAGAAAAATGTAGTGGGAAATGAAATTCAGTACCACCATATTTGTAGCTTTGATTTAATAGCATAAAGTTCTCTACTTGTTCTCTGATTTCAGAAACTGTCTTAAAGTTAGTCAAAATAAACGTAACGAATTCTTCAGCAATAAACGGTGTTTTCCCTGCTGCATCAATCGCTGCTTTTTCTGCCCATCCGCATTCAGTAAGAACTTGAGTGTCTCCAGCTAAACCATGTTCGTTAATCCCGTCGAATAAGACAGGAGACTCTTTGATCCCAACGCCAACTACAGAATATTTACTTTTCCAAGAATTTAACTGACTTTCAATTTCTACATTGGCAGGGATTGACGTAATGACACAGGGTAAATAAAAACCAGATTTATCCGCAAATAACGGGATATCTAAATCCATTGTTCTTCCCCAAAATAGTTCGCCACTTGTTGCTTTAATTTTTATACTTGTACACATTCTAAACACCTCATATTATTTTTATTTTACCAATATAATAATTTCACTGCATTTCCTGTTTTCTAGCAGATAACTATTTATGGTGATTTCCGTTTGTTAAAATTTTTGTTTCTGAACTATACTTCGTTTGCCTCAATAGAAATTTTTTCAACATCATCATTTTTCAAATAACCATCCCGCTCCTTTTTAATAAATATTTTTTTAGTCCTTACTTGTATACACTTATTATACATAGGGAAAAGTTTTATAAATTTGTTTTTATGTCTGAACATGCGACATTTTTATGAATATCACTCACTATCTATTAAAAACAAGATACTTACTTTTAGTCACTAGCCTAATTTAGACTTACAATCTAACGACTTAATGCTTCTCTACCAAAACATTTCATTATAGAAAATCCATGTATCTTTGGTAATAAAAAAATTGTTTCTTTTGATGACAGTACTATCTAACTATCTGAAATATAACCCGAAAAAAATACTAAAATTAGAGAGTAGGCTCACCAAAGGGCAAGTTTTCTCTTTAATCTTAGTATTTCATTTATCTATTTACTGCGCTTGGGAAAGTGTTTCACCTAAGGCAGCTAAACGTTCTAGTACATCTTGTTTGCTTAATTTATTTTTAATAACATAGCGATTCGCTGGGTGTTTACGGCATTCTTCTGAGCAACCGCCAAGATGTTTCGCTTCATTTTCTTCTGAAGTTAATATTTGTCGATTACAGAATGGGTTTGAGCAATTTACATAACGTTCACAAGGCGTACCGTCAAACCAATCTTTACCAATCACTTTTTTATCTACATGATTGATTTCAACACTTAGACGTTCATCAAATACATACATCTTACCATCCCATAGCTCACCTCGAACTTCCGGGTCTTTACCATAGACTGCAATTCCACCATGTAATTGGGCCACATCTTCGAAACCTTCTTTGATTAGCCAGCCAGAAAATTTCTCGCAGCGAATGCCGCCTGTACAATAAGTTACTACTTTTTTATCCATAAATTGCTCTTTGTTCTCTCTGATCCATTGTGGCAATTCTCTAAAATTGCGGATATCAGGACGAACAGCGCCTCTAAAATGACCTAGATCGTATTCATAATCATTTCTAGCATCTATTACAACGGTATCTTCATCAAGTAATGCTTCTTTAAATTCTGTCGGTTCTAAATATTTCCCTGTTGTTTCAAGCGGATTAACATCTTCTTCTAAATTCAATGAAACTAATTCTTTTCTTGGGCGAACAAACATTTTATGGAAAGCATTTTCTTCAACTTCATCAATTTTGAAGTAAGTATCTTTAAAACGTTCGTCAGCTAACATTGCTTCCATATATTTATTCGTATCTTCAATTGTTCCCGATAGTGTTCCATTAATTCCCTCAGTTGCAACTAAAATTCTGCCTTTTAAATTTAGAGAATTACAAAAAGCTAAGTGATCCTTTGCAAATTCTTCTGGGTTTTCAATCGTTGTATATTTATAATAAAGTAATACGCGATAGTCCATTTTATCTTTCTCCCTTTTCTTTAGACTGTAGTTATAAAAAATCAAACAAGCTTTAATTTCTAATCATACGTTTAAAGTATATAAAAAATTAAATGAGAAAAGCGAACTATTTGCTTGTGGAATGCTGAGCATAAGCATAGCATTCTTTCAACTTTTTTTAATAAAAAATCGATCAAGCTCTTCCTAAGAAAAACTCAATCGATCCATACTTGACTATTGACCTGAAACGGCAAAATAGTTTTCATCATTATCAGCAAAATTGAAGACTAAGCCTGTTGGTAATTGTACTAATTCACCTACACCTACACCAGCATCTTTCATTGTTTGATAAAGTTTCATAACATCATCAGTGAAAAACATCAATGACGGAGTATTACCTGCCACTTCCGGTGAATGCTGTTGAATAAATTCTAAATCGTATAAAACAATTTGGGTATCCGCATCCTCATTCGGAGCAATTTCAACTACTAGTGTTCCGTCTACTGCATCTCTTTGCTTCTCAATAAAGCCAATCTTTTGCCAAAACTGACTCGATTCTTCAACGTTTGTAACGTAAAGCATAATTTTAATTTGATTTATAAACATTTACCCACACTTCTTTCTCTAACTTTTAGTTGTCTATCTACTGTTCTATCATAGCCTATAACTTCTATAAAAAAAATACTTTTGCTTTAAAAACTATCTGTAAAAAGACAAAAAGAAAAGCAAGGAAAGACCACTTCTGATCTCACCTTACTTTTTATTATAATTCTCTTGGGGAAGAGAAGTGAATCACTCATTAAGCATTTTCTTCAATAACGAGATTACTATCATTTAATACATCACGATCTAATTCATTGATACGAGCGCTTGTTACGATTCCTGCAAGCATACTATCACTTACGTTAACTGCTGTTCTAGCCATATCAATTAATGGTTCCACTGAAATAACCAAACCAACAATCGCAACAGGTAAGTTCATCGCACCTAAAACGATCAGTGAAGCAAAAGTTGCACCGCCGCCGACACCAGCAACACCAAATGAGCTGATCGTCACAATCGCAACTAACATCAAAATGAATTCTAAACTGAAAACATTAATTCCAACTGATGGCGCTACAATCGTTGCCAACATTGCAGGATAAACCCCTGCACAGCCATTTTGGCCAATTGATAAACCAAAACTTGCTGCAAAATTTGCTGTGGCATCATCTACGCCTAAAGCTTTTGTTTGTGTTTCAATATTTAAAGGTAAAGCTCCTGCACTTGATCTAGAAGTAAAAGCAAAGCTTAAAACTGGAAATGATTTTTTCAAATAATTCACAGGATTTACTTTAACTGCCATTAAAATAATAAGATGGACTAAGAAAACTAGAATCAAAGCTGTATACGAAGCTAATACGAATTTCCCTAAATTAAGAATCGCATCAAAATCACTTGTCGCAACAACATTTGTCATCAACGCTAAAACGCCATAAGGGGTTAAACGCAAGACCAATGTTACAATACGCATTGTGATTTTGTATAAGCTATCAATCAGATTAGCAAAAAACTCGCCTTCTTTTGGTGCTTTTCTCTTCACACCTAAATATGCAATCCCAACAAATGCGGCAAAAATTACCACACCAATTGTGCTTGTTGCACGAGTTCCTGCGAAATCAGCAAAAACATTTTTTGGAATAAAAGCAACAATTTGTTGAGGAATAGATAGATTTTCAACGGTTTCCTGTCTAGTCGCAAGTTCTGCAATTCTTGCTGTTTCCGCTGTTCCTTCAGTAAATTTTGCACCTTGTAATCCAAATAACATGGTTGTGCCAATTCCAATCAACGCAGCAATCGCTGTTGTACCTAATAATGTTGCTAGTACGCTAAAGCTGATTTTTCCGAGTTGTTTGGTTTCTTTCATTTTAGTAAATGCTGCGACGATCGAAACAAATACTAAGGGGATTACGAGCATTTGTAAAAACGCTACATAACCATTACCTACAATACCGATCCATTCCATTGCTTGTGTTGTAACTTCATCTTGGGTACCAAATGCAAATTGAATAATTGCGCCTAATACAATACCCACACCTAAAGCTGCAAAAACACGTGTTGAGAATTTCAAGTGTTTTTTCTGCATACGGTAAAAGACGTATAACACAGCGACAAAGGCAAGGACCACTAATACAGTGATGAGTGTTGTCATTTTTTTCCCTCCTATATTCTATTTAAATGACAAGTACATCAAAGGAAGTAAAGGTTCCCGGGAATCATTCTTCAATCATTCCCCTAAAAATAGCTAAAACTATTTTCAGTGATAGACCTATTGTAACTGATTTAAACAGTGAAGAGCTATTTATTTGTTTGACTCATGATAAAAAGAAAAGCCTGTGATAGCTGAAAACTATCACAAGCTTTTTGATTTAACTTAGAACTTTTGCTTTAAGCTTCAGTAGATTGAAAGTTCAACTGAATACCAGGTTTATCCAATGCAATTTCTGTAACTTCATAAGCCATACGTTGAACAATATTAAACAATGGTTTAACTAGTTCATCGACTTCTTCTTGGCTGATATCTTCTTGCTTTTCAATCTTGTGATTAATAATATGATTAATTTGGCTAACAGATCCAGTCAATACATATTCTTCAAAAACCAAACGAAACTCTAAACGAGCTGCAATGATTGAATTTTCTTTTGGATAGTTTTCATCATTTGATTGAATTGGTGAAAAACCAACTCGAAGGTCTGTTTCCACCTCTTCCATATCTGGTGTACGCATATCGTAATGAAAAGCCTCTACGACTTCTTGTTGACGTTTTAATTCCATTTTTATAACACTCCTTTTTAGGTTAAAAAACTTAATTCCCAAGTAACTAGCAATAGCTGTTCTTTTTAATATTATAGCATATTTCTTTTTTTAACGAATACAATAAGAAAAGCTTTTTAATCTAATTTTTAAACGAGTGGATTGGTGCAGGAATCCTCCCACCTCGCAAAATGAAGTCAGTCGAAGCATAGTCGTTAACTTTCATCACCGGTGCTGTCCCTAAAAGACCGCCAAATTCTACCATATCACCAACTTTTGTTCCTTTAGCTGGTATAATCCGTACCGCAGTTGTTTTGTGGTTAATCACACCAATTGCTGCTTCGTCTGCAATCATTGCAGAAATAGTTTCGGCGGATGTTTCACCTGGAATTGCAATCATATCTAAACCGACTGAACAAATAGCTGTCATCGCTTCTAATTTTTCAAGATTTAGCGCTCCATTATTAACGGCATCAATCATTCCGGCATCTTCTGAAACGGGAATAAATGCTCCTGATAATCCGCCAACATGGTTACAAGCCATAACACCACCTTTTTTCACGGCATCATTTAGTAACGCTAAAGCAGCAGTTGTTCCGTGCGTTCCCACACTTTCCAAGCCCATTTCCTCTAAAATGTAGGCTACACTATCCCCAACTGCAGGCGTTGGTGCTAAAGATAAATCGACAATTCCAAAAGGAACATTCAATCTTTCAGAAGCAATTTTTCCAACTAATTGGCCCATTCGAGTGATTTTAAATGCTGTCTGCTTTACAACTTCCGCAACTACATCAAATGGTTCTCCTTTAACTTTTTCCAGAGCACGCTTTACTACACCCGGACCACTTACACCAACATTTATGACACAATCAGATTCTCCAACTCCATGAAAAGCTCCAGCCATAAACGGATTATCTTCAACTGCATTTGCAAATACTACTAGTTTTGCACAGCCCATATCGGATTTTTCTGCTGTTTCTTTAATCACATAACCCATATGACGGACAGCGTCCATGTTTATTCCAGCACGTGTCGAACCGATATTGACTGAAGAACACACAAACTCTGTTTCAGCTAACGCTTGAGGAATTGAATTAATTAGAATATCATCACCGTGCTGGTAACCTTTTTCGACCAATGCACTAAAACCTCCAATAAAATTAACTCCTACTGTTTGTGCTGCTCTGTCCAAAGCTTTAGCATATTTCACATAATCTTTATCTGGACTTGCTGCAGCAATAATCCCGATAGGTGTTACAGAAATTCGTTTATTAATGATAGGAATCCCATATTCAGATTCGATCTCAGTCCCAACCTTGACTAAGTTCTTGGCTAAACGAGTAATCTTTTCATATATCTTTTCACATGCTCGATCACTGTCACTATCAATACAGTCTAGTAAGGAAATTCCCATTGTGATCGTTCTGATATCAAGATTTTCTTCTTCAATCATCCGAATTGTTTCTAAAATTTGATTTGTCTCCAAACTGATCCGCTCCCTGCTTTTACAATACTTTTCTTCTATTTTAGAGATCTACTACCTTCACAATAATCATTTTTTATAATTTATGCATGACATTGAAAATTTCTTCATTCTGAATACTAATTTTAACGCCTAATGATTCACCTAATTCATTTAATTCAGAACGAATTTCTTCTAAATTATTCTTTTCTTTACTAATTTCAAGTACCATCATCATGGTAAAATAACTATCCATAATCGTTTGAGAAACATCAAGAATGTTAATATTTAATGCTGCTAATTTTTGGCTCACTCCCGCGATAATCCCGACTTTATCTTTTCCAATTACAGTTAACACTGCGCGCATATAACTTCCTCCTAAATAGTTTTTTTTATTATATCACAGTTCGTTCAAATGGTAACAAATTTACAGAACATAACTAAAGCTGTCTTTGATATTGTTCGTGTTTCTTTAATTGTCAGTTTTTTCTTATCTATTTAGGCTAAACATTTGTTATTCCTCCTCTGATTGATTCTTAGTTCTTATATTAAATATACGCAAAAAGCTAGTATCAACTTTTTTTCAACGCTAATACTAGTCTTATTTTTCAAAAAATAGCAAATTGGCTAATCTTCAAATAATTCCTATACTTCTTAAATAATTGAATCAGCTAAATTATACAATTCTAAGTTAAGAAATCCACCTCTAATTCCAATTTCAACACCCTTTTTGATTGTTTCAACTAATATATCTGCACAAAGTTATCAATTTTCATTAATAACAAAACATATGCACTTATAAAAGAGATTTCCTGAATTTAATCCAATTGATTTTAAAAGCCAATCCTGTTGTACAACGAATCATAAAACAGTTATTTTATTTCGATGCATCTCTTTTTAATCCTTTAATTTATAAAAAAAAACTAAAACCAGCTGTAATGAAAGCTGATTTTAGTCTTAAGGAATGGTATTCATATAACAAAAATATCGAATTAGCTAATCTTTAGATATAGCCCAAAATTCTTAAGATAGTTGCTACCAAATTAACTGGTAATTGAACTGCTGCTGCTACAACATCAACGATACTAAGACCTAATTCTAAGCAGTTACCCATGATACCACTTTCAACAACATTTCTGATTGCTTCAAATAATGCACCCATTTTATTCTCTCCCTTCCTTGAACATACACAAAGTATAACAAACATTACTAAAAGGATCAATACTTTTTTGATATTTATCTGATTTAATAGTTATTTTTTTCTGATAAATCGAAAATCAACTAAAAATATAACTATCATAATCGGCGTTAATGTTTTCACCTTATAATTGTTATTTAAAATATTAATCAGACATATAAAAAAGAGTGATAGTTAAAAGCATTTAATAACATGCTGACTATCACTCTTCACATTTCGAGGCTATATCATGAATAACATTCTTGGGAACCTCTTAAAATCATATTAAGGGCATTATTCCGCAATCTTAAGATCTAAGATCAATTTGCTTGTTTCATCAATAAAATCATATTGGTAGGAGCCTTCAAGACCTTCAAGTTCTCCACTACTATTAATAATCATTCCTGGAGAATCTAAAGCACCTTTATCAAAAATACCTTTTTCAGCCGCTGTAAAGGTTCCTGTTTTCCCTTTATATTGGCCTTCAAAATGAAGAAATCCGACAATTCTAGCAGTAGCTAGATGACCGTCTTCCATATTACTTTCCAAATAGTATAGCAAATACTCAACTCTGGCTGTTCCCTGTAAATCCCCGTCAATCTGGTATTCAGCTTGAACACGATTAACTGGAAAATTCTTTTGTGCATCATCTGCAGACTGCTCATCCCATTTTATCACGTTAAAAAGTGTACTCATGCATTTACCTCCTTATATTTAACATATTAGCAAACGTATGTTCTTTTTGCAAGACAGAATTGTCAAATTAAGTAAAACAATTTAGATATTCAATTAATCTGAACACCACAACTGTCCTCAATATAAAAACATGAAATATGGTAAACTTATTAAAAAAGAAGGAGTCGTGGCTAAAAATACTATGAAAAATATAAAAATAGTTACATTATGTGGATCAAGAAAATTTATGAAAGAATTTAACGAAACTGAAATTTTCTTGACCAAGAAAGGATTTGCTGTGTTAAGCCCAATATTTTGTGATAAATCTGACATAACAAAAGAAATGATCCAATCTATGGGGAAAATACACTTAAAAAAAATAGAGCTATCGGATGAAATATTCGTAATTGATGTAAATAGATACATCGGTGAAAGCACAATAAAAGAAATTGAATATGCAAAATTTCAAAATAAACAAATTAGATACTACTCTATTGAAATCATGTGACCGATACAAAATTGATAAGCCTTGAGAAATAAACTGCAATACTAAGAGCTTATTTGGAACGAAATAAAGTCGTGATTTTCGCTCTTGCTGTTTATTCATGTGTAATGTGTGGAGCAAAACGGAGTTTAATTTTATCCCACACTTCAAAAGTCTTTTAATAATCCAGGTTATATTTTTAGCTTTTTATTTTTAACGATAGAAATTTTGGTCTTTGAGATAGCAAATATGATTTGAAATTTATATTCTTCTAGATTTCTCTAAAAACTATGATAAGTATCAATTAACCATTGGAATACAATTGCAAATATAGATACTCACACTAATCCATCAGCTCATAATTTTCGTATTTTCAGTTCAATAGAAATTTGCTGATTTTTTCACTAAACACATTGATATTTTCTGATTTAGATGCAGCTGTCGTTACATCTAGATCTCCAGGATCTTTCGACCATTTGCTTGAATCTGCTGTTAAATAAATACTTAGCTTGGGATCGTTTTTATGTTGATTGATATAGTCTAATATTTTTTCAGGAGGATTACTTGACTGAATGGTTGATAGGATCACCACTTTATCCCAGTCTTTAATTTTGTTGTCTCCAATTTCTTCAATAGGTTCAACTTGTACATAAATATTTTCTTCAACTAGATCTTCTTTAAGCTCATTTATTACATCATTTTTAAAATCACGCTTTTGAGTATAAATTATAGCTTGCTGAGCATTTTCCTCATCTTTTAAATTTCCATTAATTGTATAACTCTCAATGGTTCCTTGGACTCTTGATAGACGATAATAACCTAAAAAACCAGCTGCTCCTATAATTATTATGACTATACTAATTAAGCCCACTCTAAATATTTTATTATTCCAGAATTTTTTCATTTTTTTTCCTACTTTCATTTATTTATTCGTATTGAATTGCACGCTCAGTACGTTCAGAAGGGCTTAAGGTTTTAGTTAGATAATAAGCGCTTTTAACATTTTCAAGTGCAGACAAATGGGTCAGCAAATTAAAATTTTGAAACACAAAACCAATTTCATTTTTATGGAATTCATCCATATTCCTAGTCTTTAAGCTTTGACCCTCATATAAAATTTCTCCCTCATAGTTAGTATCTAAGCTACTAATGATGTTCAGCAACGTTGTCTTTCCATTTCCGCTAGCGCCTAAAATCAAAGCAAAATCTCCTGCTTTAAACGTTGTTGTGATTTCATGTAAAACTGAGTTTTTTTGATTGTCGACTGAAAATCTTTTCGACACTCTTTTTAGTTGATACATTCTTCTCCTCCTACCAATTATTCTCCGATTGATTCTTTTCCAACCAAAGATAGGTGAATAAAATAGCTGCAGATAAACATGCGTTTAACAGTAATGCACTTGGATAAACATTACCATTATTGATTGGTAATACGATCGCTAACCTTTGAGGGAAGTAGTGACGTGTCATTCCATTCAATAGAAAAATCATTATCCAACCACTAATAATAACAACCGTTTTAGAAACATTTGCTAGCGAAAGTTTATCGATCACTCCTCTAAATAAAATCAAATAACTAATCATCCCTACTAAATAGAGCGCTACTTCTACCGACAACAGTAATAATTCAACGATGCCTAAAGAGATAGTTGCAAAGTTAAAAACCAAATTAATTGCAATAATTACAATCACTTGAAGATAAGACAATAAATATTTCGCCATAATCTTCTCAAAAGTCGACTGCACTGCAGTATTAGCTAAAGTTTGATGATTTGATTGGATATCCAACCGATTCATTCGCCATATTAAAATAGTTACAACTACAACTGATAGTACAATCGGCACCCGATCCCACCGAGATTCAGGGATTGTTAGTTGGAAAACATATCTTGCAAAGTAACTGGCTACTATCAACAATAGGCTACTAAAAAAGAACTTCTTACTTTTTTCATGATAAAAATTAACTAAATGTATCATCAGCTTCCTCCTCATAAATTTCTTTTAAAGACATTCCTTTTTCTTCACGTAAGTTCTCTAAATTAACAATTTCACAATATTTGAAAGATTTCAAAAATAAGATATCCGTGAACAAGGTATCCATATCTTCAATAAAATTCGTAGCAATTAAAATAATTTTGTTTTCACTACTAGCTTTTCTAAGTAATTTCTTGACTTGTAAGCGGGAAGAATAGTCTAAGTAGGCAAAAGGTTCATCCAAAAGTAAAATGTTGGTTCCCTTTGCAAATTCACAAGCTATTTTGACTTTGACTTTACTTCCTTCCGATAGCTCTTGCCATTTTTGTTTAGGATAAATACGCCATAATTCCAGCTGTTCTATCGCTTTTTCTACTTTAAAATTGGGAAATAAAACAGTATACTCTATTAAAATTTGTTGGATCGTTTCCGTAGCCTCAAAATAATTTACTGTTGAAACATAAGCAATACTTGATTTAAAAACTGCGCTATTTTGCGGTTGATTATTAAACCAAATAGTTCCAGAAGTTAGTTGCTTTTGTCCCGAAATACAGTCAAGGATTGTGGTTTTCCCTGTACCATTTTTCCCAAGAATCCCAAGAATTTGACCTTCATTCAAGATAAATGACAACTTTTGAAAAATACTTTCTTGATACTGTTTACCAATATTGTTTATTTGCAGTTCATTCATTTCCAACCCTCTCAATCTGTACAATGATTTGTTCTGTTTCTTGCTGTGTTAATCTAAGTTTTTGCAATTGAGTGATAAATAATTCTACTTGTGCCTCAATTAAACGCAACCTTAAATCGGTAATTTTAGTAGCTTTGTTTGTCACAAATTTTCCAATTCCTCTCTGGCTGGTTAAAATTCCTTCTTGTTCCAAAATACTGTAGGCTCGTTGAATCGTCGTTGGATTGACTTCTAGTTCTTCTGCTAATTGTCTGACAGACGGAATCTTTTGATCTTGCTGCCAATGGTTACTGATGATCCAATATTCGATTTGTTCAACAATTTGTTGGTAAATAGGTCTATTCTCGTCATATTTCAACTACACCCCTCCTTTCCTAGCTATATACCGTATTACTTATCTCATACACTCAGCTGGTATGACCTATATTAGACGAAATAAAAAAAACAATTTATATCATCGATATAAATTGCCTGTAATTGAATTAAAAAAATATATTATGTTATACTTTCTGAAACTATATCTATTTATTAGGGGGGAAGCGACAATCGAACGATATAAAGATAATCTAGCCTTAATTGAATATTTAAATAGAGATCCTTTAAATAAATGTACCGAAAAAATCTTTGAAAAAAACAGCTTAATTGTTGATGAATATGAAAAATCATCCCACCTTTACTACGTTGTTGAGGGTGTTGCTTGTGTTGAAATACTTAATGACGGTCAGCAGTATATTTCTTCCTTCATTTTTCAAAATGATTTTTTTGGTTTGGATAGTTTCTCTACATTTAATAAAAAAGAGCATGGGATTCGTGTAATTAGTGAGACAGCTACAATTATCTCTTTACCAAAAGGCAGACTCCTAGCTTCCTTAAACGAAGAACCTCAGAACTATGAATTATTACTGACTAATTTTGCCGACATTTTTCAACGTCATTATAGCTATTTTAATTTTCTTCATTTACCAACTAAAGACCGAATCAAACAAGCTTTGCAGTATCTTAGCGATCATATTGGTATTGTGACTATAGAAGAACATCTAGAATTACCGCGATTTATCACTCAGGAAATTTTATCAAAATTCTGCCGTACTTCTCAATCTAGAGTCTCTGTCTCTTTAAAAGAATTGGAGAAAACAGGATGGCTTCTAAAAAAGAAAGTACCTATTACACTAAATTAAAAAAAAAGTGTGAAGTAAAACTAAAAAATTAGTTTTACTTCACACTCTAAATCGAGACAACTACGAAACAAAATGCTGGAATACGAGTTGATAGTACAAAGTAGCTAATTAAATTTGAGAGCTCAACATTTTAATTTCAACCTATTATAACTATTTTGTTTATCTTGTTTTTACAATCATTTCTAACGCTTTAGCCATATCTTCGCCAGTCAAATCGATATTTTCATCTTCCATACATTGTTTCAGATTTTCCGTTACAACAAGTCCGATGACTTTATCTATACTTGAGCGAACAGCCATTAATTGTGTCACAACTTCCCGACAGTCTTTTTCATCTTCCATCATTTTTAAAACACCGCGAATTTGTCCTTCAGAACGTTTTAAACGATTGGCTAATTTTGGATCACAAGCCACGGATAACCTCTCCTCTCCAAGCGCTCATACCGCCCATGACATTCGTTACATTATACCCTAATGATGCAAAATATTCACTTGCCATCTGTGAGCGTCCGCCGGAATGGCAAATAATATAGTAAGATTGGTTTTTATCCAATGTTTCTGCAGTTTCTTGAAGTGAACTTAACGGCATATTTTTTGCTTCTTTTATATGACCTGACTGATATTCGTCAATTTCTCTAACATCGATAATTGCTAACTCACTTCTTTTTTGTTTTTGCTCGAACTCGTCGATCATGATTGATTGATACATTATTTGATTACCTCCTGAGGATAAATATTACTAAAAATTTGAAATGCGCCATCTAAGTTTTTTACAGAAAATCCATTATTTTTAAGAATTCGTTCTGCTAAATAACTGCGTTGACCACTTTGACAACTAACAATAATTTGTTTATTTTTCGGTAATTCATCCAAACGCTCTCGTAAATCGTCTAGAGGAATATTTACTGCTTGGAGTAGCTGACCATTAGCAGTGATTTCATTTGGGTTTCGTACATCAAGTAAAAAGGCACCTTTATCTAGCTCATCTTTTAATTCGTAATACTGAATATTTTCAGAAAAGCCTTCTATGATATTAGCAGCCGCATAACCAATCATATTAACTGGATCTTTAGCAGAGCCAAACGGTGGTGCATAGGTAAACTCCAGCTCCGGTAAATCCAATACAGTTAAATCTGCTTTGATGGCAGTTGCAATAATATCAATTCGTTTATCTACTCCATCTGCACCTATTGCTTGTGCTCCATAAATCTTTCCTGTCACCGGATGAAATAATAGCTTCATTGTAATTGACTGGCTACCCGGAAAATACCCCGCATGGTTTTTAGAAGTTGTATGAACAGCTTTATAATCTAGGCCATTATTACGCAATTGGCGTTCGCTTAGTCCTGTACTAGCAGCTTGTAAATCAAAGACTCGCACAATCGCAGTACCAATACTCCCTTGATTTTTACGATTCACGCCTGCAATAACATCTGCCACTTGTCTGCCTTGGCGATTAGCTGGTGAAGCAAGTGAGATCAACGCTTCTTCATCAGTAATTTGCTGTTTGACTACGATAGCGTCTCCTACTGCATAAATATCGGGATCATTTGTTTGATACGATTGATCCACTAAAATACCCCCGCGTAATCCAGTTTCAAGTTCAGCAGCAACAGCTAAATCACTTGCTGGTTTAACCCCAATTGATAGGATTGTAAAATCACTCGTAATTGTTTCACCTGAACTTAATTCAATCGTTTTTCCAGAATCTTTAAAACTTGTTGCACCTGCTCCTGTATAAACAGTAATACCTTTTTGCTTTAATTCCTTTTCGACAAATGCCGCCATTTCTTCATCTAACGGCGGCAATAACTGCGGCGCTGCTTCGACAATTGTTACGTTAATGCCTAAGTGTTTTAAATTCTCAGCCATTTCAAGACCGATAAAACCTGCACCAATTACAACTGCATTTTTCGGCTGTTCATTTTTCACAGCAGCAACAATTTTATCAACATCTGGAACATTTCTTAAAGTATAAACATTGGTTGCTTGATCTAAACCTGGAATCGCCGGAATTACTGGTTCAGCACCAGGAGATAAGATTAGTTTGTCATAGGTTAGTTGCTCTTGTTTTCCATGAGACTGTATTGTGACATGTTTACTTGCTCGATCAATTTTAATCGCTTCTGTTTCTGGATACACATCGATGTTAAAACGTTTTTTCAGTTGTTCTGGTGTTTGTAAAATTAACTCTGAGCGCTCACTAATTTCTCCTGAAACATAGTATGGCAAACCACAATTCGCAAATGAAACGTATGGTCCTTTTTCTAAAACAATAATCTCAATATCTTCTGACAATCTTCTAAGTCTGGTAGCAGCAGACATTCCGCCAGCGACGCCACCGATAATCACGACACGCATTATAATTTTCCTCCTCTAGTTTCGCCACGCCAAGCGCTCATTCCGCCTCTGACATTAACAGCATCGATTCCTCTATTTTTTAATTGTTTGACCGCTTGTCTACTTCTCATACCTGATTGACAAATCACATAAACGGATTTATTTTCTTTTACTTTATATGATGAAATTTTGCTTAATGGCAGGTTTTTAGCGCTAGGAATATGACCAGTTGCAAACTCTGTTTTTTCACGAACATCAAGAATTTCCGGTTTCTCCCCTAACTTTAGTTCTAGCTCCTTGGTACTAATTGAATTTCCTTTAAAAAATGAAAACATAAGATCCTCCTTTTATACCCCTATGGGTATTTACGGATTTATCTTATATGATTTTATCTAGCTTGTAAAGTAGTTTGTTTGAAAAATATGAATTTAGATCTAGACACATGCAAAATAAAAGATGCTTTCGATTTTTTTTCATCAAATTGAATTATTTCTTAAGAAAGTCCAATAATTATTAACTTAATTGGCATATTTTTGTAACATAGAACCTCTATACTATAATTATTCACAGAAAGAAAAGAGGTCTTTACATGAATCAAAGCATCCTTAAAAAGCGAAATATCCTACCTTTACTTTTGATTCTACTTCTTTCATTTGCTAGTCTTTTTCTTATTTTTACTAATAATGAAGAACAACCAATTCAAGATGAAGCAACTGCCTATCAGCAGATTTTTATTGATCAAATAGCATCCGAAGCGAAACTTTTGCAAAAACAAACACATTTATTTGCCAGTATCACTATTGCTCAAGCTATTTTAGAATCAGATTGGGGACGTAGTGATTTAGCGATTGAAGCAAATAATTTATTTGGAATCAAAGGAACGTATAACGACGAATCAAGCATCATGCCGACAGATGAGTTTATTGATGGCGAGCGAATTACCATTGATGATTCTTTCAAAAAATATGGAACAATCCAAGAATCAATGGTTGACCATATCGAATTTTTAAAGGGCGGTTCTTACGATGCAATTGAAACTAGTAAGAATTATAAGGAAGCGGCTATTGCTTTACAAAATGGCGGCTATGCAACAGACCCAGATTATGCTGCAAAATTGATTGAATTGATTGAGGAATTCAAATTAAATAAATATGATTCATAATCAGCAAAATTGAAATTATACTTATGTTTCTCGTTTTGGAAAGGCTTATTTTTATGAATAAACTATACTGGGTTTTATATGACAGCGGAATTGGACTTCTCAGAAATAAAAAAGCTACTTTCGTTAAAGGAATTTTTACTTGTCTCTATTTTTTTATCTTAACGATATTAGTTCATGCTTAGCTTATTTCAAGTCGACTTGCCAACATTGAAAAGCAAAAAGTAATTGAAGAAAATAATACTTTAGATACCTTACTTCAAACAAATGCGAATGAACATTTAATCACGCTTTTACTTAGCATGAAAACAGCTTTGGCTGTTTTTAGCCTAGGCTTACTTTTTTTCGGAATTTTTTATCTTACTATTCATTTTCAACGCATTTTATTGTTGGATAAAAGAGAATTAATGATAAAAAAATTGCTAGGCAGTTCCGCCAGAAGAGTAACCAGTGAGTTTTTTACCGAATCGCTGTTGGCTGTTTTACCAAGTGCTCTTTTGGGCATTATCTTGGCGGAGTTCTCTTATCTTACAATTACTCAATCCCTTTATTCTTGGCTGACAGCTACTTTTTATTCAACTAGTTATTTTATTTTACATGTGGATCTTCCTTTAATTGGAATATTTGTCTGTTTAGTTACTTGTCAATTTCTTTATTTTAATCAAAAAATTACGAATCTCTAAAAGGAGTCAAGAATCGTGAATATTTTAGTTGCCGATGATAGTCCTGAAATGGTCCAAATTTTACAAGCCTATTTAAAAAAAGCTGGTTTTACCGTTTTTACAGCGCTGGATGGTGAAGCTGCCTTAGATCTTTTTTATCAGGAAAAATTAGATCTAGCAATTATCGACTGGATGATGCCGAAAATCGACGGCATTGAGGTTATTCAAACGATCAAAGCTGAAAGTTCGCTAAAAATCTTAATGTTAACTGCTAAATCAACTGGAGAAGATGAATTCCTGTCATTATCCAGCGGTGCAGATGATTTTATTACTAAACCGTTTCACCCACAAGTTTTACTATTACGTATCAAAAAATTACTAGGTATCACTGAGGCTATCACTATCCAAAATTTGGTTGTTGATCCAGCAAACTTAAAAGTCTGGAAAGGTGAGCAAGTTTTAGCTTTAACCAAAATAGAAAGTGATTTGTTGATGATGTTAATTAAAAATCGCGGACATATTCTCACTCGTGAACAGCTATTAATTGGCGTTTGGGGAATGAACTATGATGGTGTTGCCCGTACAGTAGACACCCATATCAGAAGGCTGCGGGAAAAAATTGGCGATGAAATCATCACCACCAAAAGAGGAGTTGGTTATCTCATTGAAAAAGAAAACTAGAAGAATCAGTACAACACTTACGCTAACATTCAGCAGTATTATAGTAATTAGCTTTTTGGTGATGTTTATTTTAAATACATTGATTGTTCCTTACTATTATCATGCGAAAATGGCAGGTAAAGTCACTGAGGTCATGGATTCTCTTCAACAATTACCCACTAAAGAACGTAGTGAAAAACAATTAGAACATCTCGAAACTAAATATCAAGTAACGATCCTCACCCATACATTAGACGGCACCTCTCTTGATGATTTTAACGAAGACTTAAATTTACAACTTAATCGGAAACGAGTAGCACTAAACCGCTTTTGGATTACACAAGAAACGTTAGATCAATTAACTGAAAACTCACAACAAGTTCAACGAAATTTTGATCAGGGAAAACAAAAATCCAGCTTCTTGGTTGAAATGCAAGTGCTTGATAATACATTTTACTTAGTTGGGATTTCGACAGTTAACTTCTCTGAAACGGCTGCACTTATCAATACGTTTAATTCAATCTCATTGGGTGTTACGCTACTATTGATTATAATTTTGATTTATATTTCCGTTCGAAAAATTACTGATCCCTTAGTTCATTTAAAAAAAGTAGCGGAAGAAATTACCGCACTAACATTTGTAACCACTGAAGAAATACCTTCTAACGAAATCGGTGAACTAGCCATTAGTATTAATAAAATGAGTACTGCTTTAGCAGCTTACCAAAAGAATTTACTCGCCAAAAATAAGCAATTAAAACAATTTACAGCTGATCTAACGCATGAACTGAAAACTCCTATCGCTTTGATTAAAGCCTATGGTACGGGGATTGAAGATGATTTAGACGACGGTACTTATCTAGATGTTATTTTACAGCAAACCCAACGCTTAAATGAAATCGTCGATCAAATGCTTGATTATGCAAAATTAGAACAGCAGCAATCCATTGCAAAAGTACCCGTATTACTCACTGATATATGGCAACAAACCGTTACCGAGCTAACACCAACAATGGAAAAAGAAACAATTTTATTATTAGAAGCCTCTACCGATACACCTCCTTCATTAATCGAAGCTGATCCGATCTTAATTAAACGGGTTTTTGATAATTTACTAACCAACAGTATTAAGTACACGACAGATAAAGAAATACAAATTAGTTGGCGGGAAACTGAAGATTTTGTTGAATTTTCAATTAGTAATCAAACCACCTTACCTGCTGATTTTGATGTTGCAAAATTATGGGAAGCTTTTTATGTACATGAAAAATCACGAAACAAGTCATTATCCGGAACGGGTTTAGGTTTATCTATTGTTCAATCAATTATGTTGGAACAAGGCTTTGAAATCGAAGCAAGATTGGTACATCAGACATTAATCTTTAACTTACATTTCTATAAAAACGAACAAATGAGCTAAGGTAAAAGTATTTATTTTCCCTAGCTACTTATTCAAATTCAAAATGTGGAGCAAAACTAAAAACTAGTTTTGCTCCACATTTTTTTCTCATGATTTAAGAATTCGCCATTTTATTGTAACACTGGCTTGTTACACTCCTTAAGGATTCAAACGAACCACACTTAATCAACTTAGGAGGAAATAATGAAAAAATTATCGATTTATTTAAGTTTAACGGCACTTACCTTATCATTAGCTGCCTGCAGTTTCAACAAAACGAAAGCTAGTACAGAAACAGAAAAATTAGTTACTAACAAGGAAATCGAAAAAAATAAGACCTACGCTAAAACAGATTTTTCCTTTGACGTAGATCCAAAAACGTTTACTTTAACGATTACTGAAAATGGTGAACAAGCCGAAATAGCTAAACCTCAGGCTATCAGAAATGTCACTGATTTAAAGAAAAGTAAAGAACAAGTAAGTTGGACTTATCCCGATGAGCAATTAAACGTTACTGTAAAAAAAGAACAAAATCATCTGGCAGTTTCGCTTACTAGTTTGTCTAATGAAGATACCGATTTTTCATGGCCAACCATGGATGCAAAAAATTATGTTTTGCCAATTGCCGAAGGAAAAACGATTCCCAACGATCAAAAAGACTGGCTTTCTTATTTTAAACAAAATGAGGAATTATCTATGAGCGAGGCTTTTTCAATGAGCTTTTTTACAACAAATCAAGAAACATTTGCAACAACCTTCGTTATGGATAATACGTTTAATAGCGATCTATTAACTACAACAGAACCACATTTAACGTTGGCGGCGAATCATCACTTTATTGGTTTTGATAAAAATAAGAAACTGAATTATCGAGTATATGTGACGGAAAATGATCCAGTAGCCATCGCTAAAACCTATCAGATGGACCGCATTAACTCAGGTGAATTTAAAACATTGGACGAAAAAGAAAAAACAAATCCAGAAATCAAAAAAATGCGTGGTGCTCTCCAAATCTACTATTGGAATAGTCGAATTTTAACGTCTGAAGATATTAATTGGAGTAAACTCCCAGAAAAAGTTGATGAGCCGATTTTTGGTTGGATCTCTGAACTTTTAGAGCAATACGGAGAAGATGGTTCCACTGAATACTTAAATGCTTTAGCAGCTTTTAAAAATAATGAAGGATATAAATATGAAAAAAATACCTTCTTAACTTCGCTAAATTATGTATTGTTGTATCCTCAATTTTATACGAAAGAAATTTTCCAAAATCCAGATGATACCGCGCAACAGTTACTTAGTAAAGGTCTTGACCAACTTAGTGAACAAGAGCGCTATACGCTGAACAAGCATCTACTCGCTGGTGTTCTTAATGAGCTAACACCGCCAGTCGATCAATGGGGCACAGCCGTTGCTGATGTATTTACCGATATGAAAAATTCTGGAGTTGAGAACGCTTGGATTGGTTTACCTAATTGGGCTAATGGTTTAATGAATCCAACTATGGTGAAAACAGCAGCAGATCAAGGCTATTTAATTGGACCTTACGATTCTTATCAATCAATTCAGGAAAATGCCAGCATTGATTGGAATACCGCTTCTTTTCCCAATCCAGATCTCTATGAACAAGCAACTGTTACAAAGAAAAATGGTGAAAAAGTAGCTGGTTTTTTAGGTAAAGGGCGAAAACTAAATCCCACCCTAATTTTTCCTGATGTTGAAGAACGGTTCAATGGCATTACACAAGATAAGATCCCTTTTAATTCATGGTTTTTAGACACAGATGCTGCCGGTGAAATTTATAACGACTATAGCCCTGAGCATTTAACGACCCAAACTGAAGATGTGGCTGGACGTTTGAAACGAATGAATTTCTTTAATGAAAAAGGGCTGGTTGTCGGTTCTGAAGGCGGTAATGATTTTGCTGCAAAGGATATGGTTTTCGCACACGGCATTGAAACACCTGTCATTATGTGGTCTGATCCTGATATGCGTGAAAATAAAGAAAGTGAATACTACGTTGGCAGCTATGCCGCGCTAGATGGCGGTATTCCTTCAAAATATCAAAAAGCGGTTCCCATAAAAGAAGAATACAAAGCCATTTATACTGATCCGGTTTATTCTATCCCACTTTATAAACTAGTATATAATCGTTCTGTGATTACTTCTCATCAATGGGAATGGGATAGTTATAAAATCAAAGGACAAGTTGGTGAACGACGGATGAAAGAATATTTGTACAATACTCCGCCAATGATCCATTTAGATCAAGCATCGTGGCAAGAACATAAAAAAGATATTTCAGACAATGCTAAAATTTGGAGTCCTTTCCAAAAAGCTGCACTTCAACATGAAATGACAGATTTTAAAATTTTAACAGATGATCGACTTGTTCAAAAAACTGAATTTGGTGATAACCTAACTGTAATTGCCAATTTCTCTGAGAAAGATTTTGAATCTGATAACTTTAACGTTGCTGCTCATACAGCAGTCATTATTAATGATGGCAAAGAAACAATGATCCAAACTGAAGAATGATTAATAAAATAAAGCACAGCCAAAATGAGATTGTGACAAAAGTCGTTTAAACTTGAGCACTCGGACAAAAAACCGCCCAATGCGTTTTTTTCATTGGGCGGGTTTTAAAATTGTCGAAGCCTTCAATTCTTAGAGCTTTAACTCTTAGAATTTGATGTGATCGAAACGAAGTGTAGTAGTTGCTTCTGATTTCGCCGTTTATTAGGGTCTCTTTAGTTTTGTCCCGCACACGTCCCAGTCACTCTTTTTAATTATTTAGCTTAAAAGTCATTTCAACAGGATTATGATCTGAATAGTTAAAGTCTTCATCGAGTACTTTACCGCTAATGTTTTCCACGTTATCTGAAATGATAAAACCATCAATCAATGCCACAAAGGACTCACCTTTTTTATACGGTTTATCTAAGTTGCGTACAGAAGGTACTGGTGTTGTGGTTTCTGTTAAAGTTGCTACTTGTAAATTTTTTGGTAATTCATTTTTCGGAAAAGGCTGCAGCCACGTGTACTCTTCATCAGAATTATTTTGGAAAATTTCTGTTGAGGTTTCAAGTAGATCATGGTTAAAATCACCGCCACAAATCACATAATTACCTTTTTTATATTCAGCTTCCATATGATCGAATAATTTATGGAGCTGGTCTTTTTGAATCTTTTCGTCTTTAATATACGCAGATAAATGAACATTATACAGCATTAAAAATTTTCCGTCTTCGACTGGAATTTTCGAAACTGTAAATGCGCGGTCTAAATCGAAAAATTTATTAAAATTTGTTTCGATAGGCAAACTGTATCGAGTGCTAGACTCTATCTCTACGTTACTCAAACTTAGCAACCCCGATTTTGATTTTCCTATTGGGTCAAAAACTGGGTACATCAGAAAGGCTGAATCATAGTTAGTTGCACTAATGCTTGAATATCCCGTAAAACTTTGGCTAATTTGGGCAATTTCATTCACACCATAACTCCGAGTCGCTTTTTCATCTACTTCCTGAAATAAAGCAAAATCCGGGTCCATTCGTTTTGTCGTATCGATGACACCAGAAATATTCTCAATCACACTTTTCCGACTCTCTGCTTTTGATTGTTTACCTCCATCCATAAAAAAAGTATACTCTGGTGTGTAAGAACCATAACCAATATTAAAGGTAGTAATAGTATATTCTTTATTTATTTCAGCCTGTTTTACTTGAGCTTTTTGAGTAACTTCAAGCGGAAGGTCATCAGCAATTCTGGAATAACTAACATAAGCATAACCAACATAAACTAAAATAATTGTAATAACAGCTATTAAACATCCTAAAAATATTTTGACACTTTTTCTCAATTTCATTTATTTCCTCTACTTTCACTATATGCATTAAAAATTCTTATTAATTTCCTTAATCAGTTCAGCTAATTTCGTAACGGTATTCGCATTTCTAATCGTGATTCGATCATAGTATTTTGAACTGACAATTTTTGACCAGCGAGTTCTGGAAAAAGTTTTAATGGGGGCTGACCAAAAAATCACACGATTATGATAAGCCACTTTTTCATATTCTGCTTTTGCTTCACCCACAGCTTCAATGACATCTTCCGTTGTCGTCGGTGCAATAACAAAAATAACATTGTGTTTCGATTCTTTGTCTATATTCCACCATTCAGGCATTTGTTTTAATGCCTCTAACAAGTCTTCACCAGGCACAATTGTAACAGCAATTGCTAAGTTAAATTCGTCAGCTATTATTTGCTCACAAACTTTGGTCAATTTTTGTAATTCTGTTTCTTCACTAGAAAAAATAACATTTCCACTATTTAAATACGTTTTAACATTTGTAAAACCATATTGTTCAAAGCGTTCTTTCAAAGTTGCCATAACAACCCGATTTTTCACACCGACATTAACACCACGTAATAAAGCAATGTATGCTCTCATTTTTACTCCTCCATTTTATCATTCATTTATCAAAAAAATGCTCTTTTTCGTTCAAATCAAATTTGTACTTCTTTTTTTCTATTCATATTATAATATAGATAATAAAAAATAACTTATTTAAGGAATGAAAAGAAAAGAGGAATGAAAAATGAAAGATCTAAATGAATTCTTTTCCGCAATCCAAGAACCAGATCATTTAAAACGCATTGAAGAACTTTTTGCATGGATGAAAGAAGAATTTCCCCAGTTAGAGATTGTCTTTAAATGGAACCAACCAATGTTTACCGACCATGGAACTTACATTATTTCATATAGTGTCTCGAAAAAACACCTTTCAATCGCCCCAGAAACAGCGACTATGGGTACATTTGAAGCTGAAATTGAAAAAGCCGGATACCAACACACACCTAATATTATAAAAATAACGTGGGATCAAAAAATTGATTATGACTTATTAGAAAAAATTATTGCACACAATATTAAAGATAAAATTCATTATACAAAATTTTGGCGGGAATAAGTAGTAAAGAAGATAACGTTGATTCCGTCAGAAAAGTATTTTCAATATGATTTTATTGAAGTAGTAAAATAGGATAAAATAGCTTATTATCTAGACATAGAGAAACATTTACTTATCTTCCCCAAAAGATAAAACAGGAATTAATCCCCGCTCAATTGAGTGGGGATTTTTTATGATAACATTACTTACTATTTAAGAGTACTTTTTTACTCTATTTATCCAAAAGTTCCTATTTTGAAAAATCGTGTTGACTATAGTCCTACCTTTAAGTTAAGATAACATTACATTAAAATAAAAAAGGCGCTCTGTCAGAAGACTGGTCATCATCTAACAGAGCCCTGTATTATAAGCACGAACTCATAATACAAGTCGCCTCGTCAATATTTCTATTGACTACTTACATTGTACTAAATGTCAGAAAAGAATTCTAGTATTTTTTGCATATTTGTATATACAATGTAGTTTGTCAATTTGTTTTTAACGAACGCTTCATGGTATTAGTGCTGACTAATACCATTTTTTTATGTAATTGATTTATCTTACTCGATAATTAGAACGAAAACAAAATAAAAAGGCACTCTATAAGAGGGGGGTCACCCTCTTATAGAGCCTTGCATAATCAGCACGAACTGATCATACAAGTTGCCCAAGTCAATGCGCATTGACTTATTCATTTTACCTAAAAATTGTAAGAAATACTAGTGTTTTTTTACAAATTTTTGTATTCTGAAATAGTCAGTGATTATTTGTTGAACTTTTGCACGGTATTGGTTGGTGTCCAATATCGTTTTTTTCGTTCTTTTTATAAATAGTAAATACCAAGTTCTCCTTTTTTTCGATACCCTTTTTCATATTCTATCTCTTGGTATTTACGATCTAATACAACTAACTTGATTCGAACACCTTGTCTAGCAATTCAGTTTGAAAAGGCTCGCCAAGTCAATGCGTACAACTACGAAAAAATACAAACAAATTTTTTTCTGGATCTACTAAACTGAATTGTAAAAGCAACGAATATGTTAGTTGTACTAGTAATAGTAAGAAGTACTCCAAAGAGCACCTCTTACTAAAAAAATCATAGGTATTGCAGAGCTTATGATTTCAACCAGCTACCTGCCAACACTATTCCATTTTTATAAAATAAACCAACCATTTTTTTAATATAAATACCGGTAGCTGGTTGTTTTTTATTTAAAGTCCCGTAATTTTTTTTCATTTGGAACAATATGACTATCGTAGTTGTCAATTTTATATCTTAAACGATCTAATGCTGCTTGCATCACGTCTATTCTTGCTTGAAGCTCAGATTCTTGGTCTTTTAGCAAATCTACTCGTGCTGAAATTGTTTTATCTCCTATCCGAAATAATTCTAAATATTCTATCAACGATTCTATTGAAAGACCTGCCCCACGCATTTGCCTACTGAAAATAATCCAGCGTAAATCCTCATCAGTAAAATTACGAACTCCATTCTCATTTCGTCCAATTGGCGGAATCAAACCAATCCGCTCATAATAACGAATCGTGTCTGCTGATACACTGGTTTCTTTACTTGCTATACTAATATTCATTTTGTCACTCCTCTTCTCTTTTAATCCGTTCTGTTTGTCCCATTTATCCGAAATTTTCAAATTCACTTTATCTGTCCATTACCTATACATTAAAAGTTGTTTTTCCGTTCGAATAATTTCTGTCTTGTCTTCATTTATGAAGGGTCTTATTTTTTCTTTCAAAAAATGGATTGCTTCAATCTCATCATAGCCAAAAGTTCCTAAAATTACCGTATTTGAATCGATACGTTGAAATGCTAGGCGTTCATGATAAAATGTTTCATAAAATATGTCTTTTCTTGTTAGTTCATTGAATACTTTTACTAGCAAAACATCTTTCGTATTAGTAAACTGATCCACCTCTATTAGCTTATCATGTCTTGCTTGCTTCTGATACTTTTCGACTGTTTCATTAATTTGAGTAATTTCTGTCTTCTCTGTTCTATATAATGCAAGTGGATGTTTGGTATATGAACAGAATTGAATCAAATCAATAATTTCAGCTTCTGGAATATAATTGCAGCGGATAGTCTGATTATCTAAAATAATTTGCTGACCATTTAAACAAACAAAAGCTTTGAAACGAGGATCAACTAAAGGGCTTATTTGTGAAAAAGACAGCTGACTGACCAAGACAGGAAAATATTTTTGAGTATCAATCCGCTCAAACCAAGCTGTTTCAGTATTCAATAAAATAGTATCTTTGATGAAAATAAGCTGTTTTGTCAAATTAATCACCTACTTCACTTTTTTTACTTTTTTAGAATAACACTTAAAGTGAACTTCAAGTCAAGCCTCTACTTTTAATGTCACTATATTTAATGTCGTAAATTACCTATCACGTGGTAAAATGGTAAAGAGAACATTAAGGAGGTTGTATTAATGGTTTACAAAATTCATGAGTTTTCAAAACTAACTGGTCTTCCCCCGCACACATTGCGTTTTTACGAAAAAGAAGGATTAATCAGTGTTAGAAGAGATCATAATAATATTCGAATTTATGATGATAAAAACAAAGACTGGATTGACTTCTTTTTGCATTTAAAAAAAACCGGAATGACCATAGAAGATTTAAAACAATATTTAATTTGGTGGTACGAAGGCGATGTCACGAATCAAAATCGTTTAGATTTACTAATTAAGCAGAAACAAACTGCATTGAAAGAGATCCAAGAGATTCAACAGGGAATTGCTGTTTTAGATCATAAAATTGATGTTTATCAAAAAAGAATTCAGAATTCGAAAACAACAAATGAGTAATTTTTATGTTAGATAGAACAATCCTTATGTTTAGCCGACAAATTTATCGCTTAAACATAAGGATTTTTTGATCTATTTTACTTTTTTGCCATTTGCAGGTTCTTATAACGAGTCATGGTAAGAAGTAACTATTGTTTTTTTAATTACAGTTATTATTAAGATAAATTTGAAAATTCAACACATAGTTAACTAAGAGGAGGACTTGTTTCTATAAAGAAACAAGTAGAAAGATCAGAGGTAAAGCGAAATCCTTAATTATATTTCTTTTCATCAATGTAGGCTATTCATTTTCCCTCTGAAAAAGCGTTTTCGTTTACTTTGTAATAGTCAAATACGGTACGTTCATGCTCTTTGGCTTTTATAATATCACGTAAAAATTCTTCAACTAAATCTGAGTTACCGTAGAAGTTCTTGGTTTGGGTACTGGCGTTCATTCCTAGCTGCTTAGTCGCGTTATAGTACCGATTTAAGTTCAGTTGTCCTTCTTGAGAATTTAAGTTGTTGGCTTTTTTTGTACCATAACTGGCCATTGCGGTTGCTAAATAGCGAATATTTTGTTGGAGTTTTTCTTCCTCATCTCCTTGATCTCGCGCTAAAATTAATTGTTCTTCAAAATCCCGCAAAAGGTAGTAGCCGCGCACAACTGAATCTGAATCCTCCGTTGTTAGATTCATCGCCTGGTAGTAGGAAATATAAGCAGAGCCACCAGAGAACATCATGGTTAAAATTGTAAACCAGACAACCCAGATTAGGTTTTTCTTTTTCTTTTGTTGGTATTCTTTTCGTTGTCTGGCTATTTTTTTGTTTTTCTTTTTATTTTTGACTTTCCTCTTTGGTAGTTGGCTCAGTTTCTTACGTTGAATACCATAGTTCCAGATGAAGAAAATCAGCCCGATGAAGGAAAGTATGGCGGCTGTGACACTGCCAATAAATATCATTTCTAGTATAGACATGTCCCTCAGCCTCTATTCATCCACTGGTTTCTTGTTTTCTTTAGTTCCAGATTTTTTCTTTTTACGCGCTTTTCTTTCTGCTAGTTCTTTTTGTTGTTTCTTTTTACGTAGGTATGTCATGAGCCCGAAAATAATCCCGATCAGCAGTAAGACAGCTCCCACAATCAGCGCAATTAGTTGCCAGTTCAGTCCTTTTTCCTGCACCAAACCAACATCTCGTTCGTTAAATTTATCGGCATCTTCTTGGGTGATCTCAAATTCTTCGGTCCATGCCCATTTTTGATCGCCTGATGTTACTAAAATATTGGCTACATAAGTACCTGAAACCATTCGTTCACCGTTCATACTCACAGGAAATTGGATGAATGAATTTGGTGCCATCCGCATAGCGGTTTGTTTTCTTTCGTATAAAACTGCGTCGTTGCCTTTGGCATTGATTTGGGTTTCTACGGTCATATCGTTTAAAAAGGCTGGGATGATGTTGGAGAAATCAATGAATATTGTATTTCGGTAATTATTTTGTCCAGCGAAAACACTGTTTAAGTTTAAATCCGGTGATAATTCTTCTTCGGATTCTTGGAGTAATAGCCCAATCACATAGGCGTATTGGTTAATAATTCGTGAGCCGCCTTCTTCTGAAACATTATCGTCTTGATCTGCTTTCATTAGCTGGATTCCACCCGCAATTACACCTTCGGTACTGGTTTCCGGCATTTTGATTTTTAGATCAAGGGTTTTCGTTTCTCCTGCTTCTAAGTCAATTGATTCTGGTCCGGACACGAGATCTTCGAAATCAAATTTTAGTGAGGCATCGTTTTCAATATCTGAATCACCGTATTCAATCACACCATTTTGATTGGTTACTGCGCCGTTTAAGCCAACATTGATTGTTAATTTTTCCGTACTTGGATTGGTTACCGTTATCTTTACTGTTTGTTCCTGTCCTTTGGACATTTTCAATTTGTAATAGCCGATGTTTTCTTCCATTTGATTGTCTGGAAAATTTAAACTATAGGTAAACCCGGTTGCTCCAGCAAGGTCTTCATCTGCGTGCGCTAGGTTCGTAAATAGGATATTCGGTAACAGCATAACAACTGTTAATGGAATAATTCCGATTACTTTTATTATTTTTTTCATTATCTATAACCTCATGTCTTTTTAGTTTTCTATGTATGTGATTTTATTGAAAAAGTAATGAGTCGGACAAAACTAAAGATCAGTTTTGCTCCATTCACTAAATCCGAATAAACGGCGAGAAAAAAGCAGCTACTCCACTTCGTTCCGATCACAACAATTTCTAAGAGCTAAAGCTCTAAGAATTGAAGGCTTCGGAAATAATCCGAAATTCACAAAAATTTGAAGAGCAATTTCCGTGAATTCCTTCTTATTGCTGTAAAACACAACGAGAACCGAGTTGATGTTGCACAGTACCTACCCCCGGTTCTCGGAGCTAAACCGCTTTTGTCTCAGCCTCTCTGGAAAAGCTGAAATTATTGAGCCGCTACAACTTTCCATGTTACTTTCGCTACGTACTCATCTACTGCCATGTTTGAAGCAGTTGCTGCTGGAACTGTTAGTTTTACTGAGTTCGCATCTGTTTCGTTTCTGCTGTCACCAAATGCCATGATGTAACGACCTTTTCCTTCTTGTGTCGCTTGATTTGCAGTAACAATGTTTTTGGCCCCACCACTTTCAGTTAATTGGAAAGCTGGTGCTGTATTTGATGGGATCGTATTTGTGTTATCCCCTTGCGCTGCTACAAATCCATTACTGAAGTCAATCGTTGATCCATTTAATGTATTTGAACTAGCACCTGTAAATTGTTGGCTCATTTCTGCTGTTACTCTATATCCATACGTACCACCCGCACGGATATCACGCCATTGAACGTAAGCACCACGTGTTGTTGCATCTTCACCTTCACCAAACATCATTGGAGCTGCAAAAGCTGTAACTTCATTTGCAGATGTTTTGATCGTACCAAATTCTAAGTTTGTTACTTTTTCAATCATTAACGGTCCGCGATCTGGATTTACAATTTCATCAGGTCCTTCCGGATTTGGTTCTGGAAGTGTCTCTTCTGGATTTTCCGGATCAATAGTATCAATTTCTTCATCGGGATCTGTTCCACCTTCTTCAACCGTTACTGTACCTGTTGAATCTAGTTCTGTCGCATCTGCTAATGCTACTGTCGGTGCTAATGCTCCGATTGTTAGGGCAGCGACGATCGCTGCTGATGATAATGTTGTAAATTTCATAATGTGTTTCCTCCTGTATAGTTCTTTATAATTTATTTGATAACCTGGCTGAAGCCAGAAGTATCACAAAGTTAAGGTAACGCAGCTAATATCCACGTTAGTTCTGTTGCATATTGCACCGGGTAGATTTTTGTTGCAGTTGGAATGGTTAAACTGATGGCTGAGTTATGATACGCCGGTTTACCGGAAAACTCATCCTTCACAGCATTTCCTGCTGCATCTACCACTGGTGACAAAGTGTTTTCCATATTGTTGCTATTGGTTTCAGAAGCGCCGAAGGCAATCGTCCAAACGCCGCGGCCATTTCCAGCTGTTGCTGTAGCTAATTCGTAGGCAGTACCAATCGAATTTAGCGCAATCGTTTCTCGAGTCACCGTTGGTGAGCCGCTGTTGCCACTGCCGTTAGCCCAGCCTTTATCTAAGGATAAGACAGCACCGCTTAGTTCTTGTTCGCTGGCTTGTTGAATCACCGTGTTTCGAAACTGGTGATTTTGCTTCACTTGAAGGGTCCAGCCAGTTGAATTGGTGCGCTGATCGGTGATTTGGATAAAACTGCCTCTTGGTCCAATTTCACCTAAAAATTGTTGCGCTAATGCTGGATAGGTGCGGTTGGTATCTGATAGTTTTGTTCGGCCAAAATCCAGAGATGATACATAATCAATACGCAAAGGCCCCTCTGTTCCTGGTCCATCACCGGGATCAGCGATATCATCCGGATTTTCTGGATCTACAATCTCAGACTCACCATTACTTTCGACAATGACCGTGCCAGACTGATCTAAACTAGTTGGTGAAGCCTCTACTTGGAAAGGAGTTGCTAGAAAAATAATACTCGTCAAAACAGTGAAACAACATTTACTAAACAGTTTCCCTTGTCGTCTTTTCATCTATTTCTCCTCCTTTGCCCATTTACGCACTAACAACAGTAAAAGAAATAGCAAAAGCAAACCAATGCCGATAAATCCAACATTCCCTATCCACTCACCTGTACTCGGAAGTCTTCCTGCTGGTTTTGCGGCTGTATCTGTTTCCGGTTTTTCTGGTTCACTAGGTTCTGCTGGTGTAGAGTCATCTGGTACAGACTCTTCTTCATAAAATAAAATTCCTCCACCTGTAGTAACCTGTCCGCCTGTGCCTTCAATTCCGTAAGCAAAGGTTGGTGATATACTTACACTTATCAGCACAATCAAAGAGTAAAATAAAATGGTAACTTTGTTCAATTTCATTTTTCCTCTCCTCCTAAGGCTGACCAGCCATTACTTTCCACGTGATAACACCTGTATAACTGCCTGTATGAACGATGTCCGAAGAGCCGATTTGTAATTTCACCCCATCAGTACCTATTTGAGTACCCCAACTATTGCTTATTTCGAAACTCCCAGCAGAACCGTCTGTACTCAAGTACACAGTCTGAGCATTAGTGTCTAAAATTGTTTCTTGTCCTCCATAAACATAGCGCAAAGCATTGATTAATTCTTGACCCTCACTGTTTCTCATCGGAGTTGATAATGATGCAGTCAGGGTCCAGCCATCAGCTATATTTGCTCGAGTATCTGTGACTATTAACGGTTGATCGATGGATGGATCTTCTACTCGTTTAGTAGTAGCATCATAAGTTAGTGAACCAAAATCAAGTGCCTTTGGTGTTGAAGCCAAACTTAGAACACCTTGAAGTTTATATTGAACTGTAACTTCTGTTGTATTCAAAACAACTGCCGTTTCGTTCACTGGTCGCTCAGAAATTTCATATCCTGCATTCATCAATTCATCTAATCGCTGAACTACACGTTCTTCTTTAGTTAAATCGATTTCATCACCTATTTGACCAGCAATTGCAATAGTATAACCTGAAAGTAACTGATCAATTTCATTCACAAATTCAACGGTTAGGATCGCATCTGTTACCTCATTTACAGTTAACGTAGCGGCTTTAGCAAATGTTGTATCATGAAAATTAAAGTCCGTAGAAGGATTGATATTTCCTACACTGTTATTGGTTGTTGGTGGATTAATGACCCCAGATTCTGCTGCTGATCCAGCGTTATCTCTTAAGAATACTTGTATCTCATCACTTTCAGTTAAAGTCAAATCGCTTAATGAAATTTCAAAGTTCCCTGAGTTATCTATTGATACGTCTGAGGTATCGATAGGTTGACCGTTGTGAGTTGCTGTAATTTCTACATCCAGACTTTCTGAATGACCTTGAATAGACGTATCTGTGCTCATAACAATTTCACTATCAAAGTGTGCAGGTGTTGGAGGAATAATTGGAAATGTAACCACTTCTCCTACTTGAATATCTTCAGTACTACTTTCTATCCCCCTGCTTCCTTCACCTCTAATTGCCGATAGAACTTGTACTTTATCTCCTTCAGATAAAAATTCATCTAATTGAATTTGGAAAATACCGCCTCTAGCCTCTTCTCCATAAATACTCACACCAGGATTTTCATCATCTAAGCCAATTGTTTTTTCTTCAAAAATTTCTCTAGCTCCATTTGCTTTGGTCAACTCAACAGTTACCATGACCTCATCATCCCATGCTGATCGCATACCAATATTTCCTTCTGGAATGCTTACATGCCCAAAAATATTTTTATCTGCCGTTGTTGGTACTCTTAGTTCATCAACAATCGGTGCTGAATTATTGGCGCTAATTCGGGAATATGCAGGTAGACCAGATGATCCCAAAGAGCTGGCAGAGTTATTAAATTCATCTGGAAAATTAGTTGATCTAATAGTTGAAAAATTTGACCCTGTCAAGCTAAAATCAAGTAAACTCCATGACTTAAGCGGATCTGTATTTAAACTCGTTCCATTAGCCCAAACAGCAAAATTAGTATTTGTAGCTGTTAGGGTTGATGCTGCAGATACATTGTAGATATTTCCACCGGCTGGCCGATTGTTCCTAAAATCAAAGTACTCAGGTGAATTTAATGTAATCGTACTTACTGCCGTGTTAAATATTCCTGCCGCAGCACCACTTGTTCGACCCTCTGCATAAAAAATCGTTCCTTCACCAGAAGAGATTGAGCCAGAACCACCCATCATATCAATTGCGGCTCCAAAATCTGCAACAATTTCAACTTTGGACCCTGCGTCTTGTAAATTGAAGCTTTGATTGTTTCCACCTTGATATTGAATGCCTTGATTGGAATTATTAGAACCGCCATTTGAAGCAGAGCCATTTCCTTTATTACGAATTTCAAATGAGCTTCCCGATTTTACATTGATTGCATTACGGTCACCATACATTCTAATCCCAGGAGCTGTTCCACTATTTTTATTGATGATAACTTTACTATTATTCATAATATTGAATGTATAGTCTCCAACATTTCTAAATCTTAGTGTTGTATAATTTGAGTTTCCTGCTTCAGATGTTAATGATAGAGTTGAGTTTCCATCAATATTAAATGTTCCTTGCTGGCTTCTCATTATCAAAGCAGAAGATCTTGTTGCATGAGCCGTAAACTTAGCATTATCCAATAAATTAATTACTGCACCTGCATCTGCTGCACCTGTTCCGTTCCCTACATAAAACCCTGAATTATCTGCTCCACCTGTAATTGTCGTTGAAATATTTACTTCTGTTCCTAGCCCAGATACTTCAACTAACGGTTCTAAGCCCCAAATTTTTGCAGCATTAGTGCTCGAACTCCAATTCAATTTTGAACTTTCGGTTACTTTAAATACAGAATAATTCACTGAACTTTCGTGTACTCTACCACTAGTTGTAATATTAATTTGGCTTTGGTTATATGCGTAAAATTCTTTAGCGATAAAAATTGTGTTTGATGATGTTAAATTGTAAGTACTATTACCACCTGTAAAAGCAACAGCAGCATTCGGAGCATTAATTAGCCCAGAAACATTACCTGATCCACTATGAATATTTTCAAGTCTAAATTCCCAGTTATTACTATTCGCTGCACTACTATTGAAAATAGCTTGGCTTCCCGCCTTAACAAAAGTAAGATTCTTTAGAGTAACCGTTGCTTTTTCAGAAATTGACCCCAACGTAAAACCACCGTTATTTGCATTGAAGTTTATCGTGTAGCCATTTCCCTCAATTGTTAAAGGTCTTGTGATTGTTCCAGCAGCGGTGGCAGCAGTAGTGGCAGTTCGGGTGATGTTTGATTGTAGACGAATTTCATTTACACTAGTATCAGCTACTGCTCTAGTAAATTCTTCCCAACTCGAAACTTCCATAATATTTAGATCTTCTGTTTCATTATCTGCTGCTTCGTTTATTTCCCAGTCGTCATTAAAAATCTCGTTTGTAAGTATACTGTTAGATTCGGTATGCTCTTCTATAGCCTCGCCAACTAAAAATTGCAGCTCTGCTTGTTTTATGCTGTTTGATTCATCCGAAAGTATAAATGTATATTCACCACTATTTTCAGGTTCAAGTATGACTTGTAAAGAAGTTTGAGAAACATCCATTGAAATAGTCAATTGACGAGAAGGTTCATCCCACATAAATGTTGGCTGTTCCTCAAGCGGTCTTTCTTCGATTGTTCTATCTCTTTGTGTATCAACATCGAAACTAATCCCCTCTGGAATCAATAGTTTTAAATTCCTACTGACTTCAACTTCTTCTTCTGTATCGTCTAAATCAGTTGTTTTAAAACTAATTGATCCAGACACATCTTCTTCTAATGTTTCGGTTAGCTCTTTAACTGTACGTTCGTCTGAAACTTCTAAATAAAAGAGTTCATTTTCATTAATCGTATCTTCTACTAGTTTTAAAGATAATGATGTTTTAGCAAATAATTTTGTCGTAGAAAAGTAAACTCGACTGAACATAGTTAAACAAAGAATCGAAACTATAATAATATTGATATAAATTAATTTCTTTTTTCTTATTTTTCTCATTTCATTCATTTTGCCTCCCCCACTTCTATTTTTCAGCTAGTAAATTCCATCACCTCCTTTAGTTCGTCCCTTTCCATATTAGAATCAAGGAGATACCCTACTGAACGTACGGTTCTTAAAATCCTAGGGTTTATTCCATTTTCACTAAGTTTGTTTCTAATGTGAAAAGCTAAATTCGATGTTCGATATCTTTTAGAAGAATTGTCCGTATCATCTTCTTTCCAAACGTGCTTGAAAATTTCTTCATATGCAAATGCTTGATTCATGCGTGTAGCTAAAAAAGAAATCATTCTATATTCCATACGTGTAAGGATTACTTCAGAGCTACTAGGAATTTTTATGCTACCGTTTAATGAGTTAAGTTGTAGTTTTATTTCACTGTTGATTTTTGTTTCAACATTGTTATCATTTTCTGAATTGTGGATAAGCTTTAAGGTATTTTCTATAATGACAAACATTTCTTCGTTTGAAATAGTTTCATCAAGATTACCTAATACACCTAATTCCAGATTTAGTTGCTTACTAACCACTTTATCGGTTTCAGTCCTTATCCATATTGGCAAGGTAAATCTTCTCTTTATAGATAGAATTAATTCAAGAACTTTATTTTGATTTTCTTCTGCGGAGCAATGAATAACTACACCATGGGCGATATCTAACTGATTCAATAATTGTTTTTCGTCGTGATAATAAAAACCAGAAAGTTTAATTGATGAAGGTATTGAGTAACCACGAGAATTAAATACTGCTAAATTGTACATACTATATTTCCTCCTTCTTACTTTTTTGTCTATGAAAAAGATATTATATTTAGTTTTCTTACACAAACTGGGTTTGTCTTACCTGTGGACAACAAAAATTTATTGCGATGTATTAAAAAAACTTGCTTGAAGCCTCTTATAAATAACAGCCAAAACCGAACTTTTACTTATATTAGAAAAATAAAAAGTTTGCTCTACTGATCTCACTTATTTTTTTAAGCAATGATTTATGCACTAAAGCTCTCCATTATTTATTACTGGATAGTTATTATTAGACAACATGGTTTCAATAGGGTAAGGTCTAATGGGAAGCGTGATTTCAGCAAAATTCCGAAGGAAATATAGTGCTAGAGAAATACTAAAAATCAGCATATTTTTGAATAGATTTCATGGGGTTCCAACCTTTGAAATTCGGTTTAAATTTGAAGTCATTATATAAAAAGTTCTTTTTTTCAACTGATAATAAATAACAAACAAGATAAATTTTAACCTTTTCGCAATTCAACATATAAAAAATTACAGAATTCATTTCTAAATCTTCCGCCCTTCGGACAAAACACAGTAAATGTATTTATATTTTCAGTGAAATAAATAAATTAAAAATCATTATTTTTAAAAAACTTTTTTTCAACACTAACAAATCACAAATTTCCACATCATAAAAAAACGAACAAAAGAGAATTATATTCTCATTTTGTTCGTCTATAAACGTTATTATTCTTATTCAAAGTTCGATATAAAGTCGATTTTGATATTTTAGTTAACTCACATATTTTATTTATAGAAAAGTCTCCTTCATCATACAGTTTCAATGCATACTGTAGCCCCTCATGATTATCTGTATAACGAGGTAAACGTCCTTTAAATTTCCCTTCCTTTTTAGCTAAAGCAATCCCTTCTTTTTGCCGCATACGAATCAAATCTCTTTCTAGCTGATTGACACCCGCCATAACCGTCAGTAAAAAATCGCTATAAGGGTTATCATCTGACAAATTTAGCCAAGTATCTTTTAGTGAAACTATAAAAGCTTTCTTTTTTTTTATTACTTCTACAAGTGAGAATAAATCCTTGGTACTTCTGGTTATTCTAGTGAGATCCGTTATATAGATAGCATCTCCCGGTTGTAAATCACTCAATAATTTTTGAAGCTCTTTTCTTTCCATTGTTGCCCCAGAAATAACTTCTTCATAAATAATATCCAAATCTAGTTTATTTAATTGTTCCTTCTGACGTGCTGAATTTTGCCCTTCTGAACTTACTCTAATATAACCAATTTTTCGCATCATTTTCTCCTATCAGACTCTAAATTTTAATGGCATATTTCCCTCAAAATTTTGCTAAAATCACGCTTCCCATTAGACCTTACCCTATTGAAACCAAGTTGTCTAACATTACCTAAAAAAACGCTGTCAGCTCAATTTTTCTAAGATCTACTACGACAAAATAAATTGATTATTTTACAGGATATCATTGTATTATGTTTAATTTCTAAAGAATTATTCAAAATGTAGTCTCTTTACCACCCCTATTAACTTGCACACATTACATCCTCAAGTTGGATTTTATTGTTTCAGAAAAAATATTAGTACTATGAAAAACGCACTAGTAAAGACCTCATAGAAATTACAAAATCGGTTCTATAAATTTTTCAATTGCTAAGGATCAAGAATTATAGGTGTTACGGACACTAAAAAAGTTCTCATGTTTAGCAGCACATTATTACCTGCTAAACATGAGAACTTTTTATATTATGTCTATTTCGTTTTTTCCACCCGTGTTCCCCACTTATTGATTCTCAAGGTTAAAAGGGCATACATTCGAACAATATGAATCGTAAAGAAATGGAAAATTCCATACACTGGTGCGAGTAAATAACAGACTGGATCTTTAAAGATATAATGCACATTTCTCGCATAAGCCGATAGGCAGGCTAGGAGTAAAAAGAACAACCAATCCTTCGCACCTAAATCACCAAAGTGCCAGAAAATATTATAGGACACAGCCCCTAAAAAGATGATCCACAATAAAATTTCCGTGATTGACCAAACAAAAACCAGGGGTCTTTTTCGGATCAGCTTCATTGAAATAAAACTTTCTCTAAAAAAGGATTTACTCCAGCGCGTTTGCTGCTTTAGAAAGACACCAATTTTTTCCGGAACATCTGTAATACATTTAGCCGTTTCCTGATAAACTGTTTTTCCACGTTCATTCGCATAATTGGTTAGGCAACGATCATCCCCTACATGAGCGGGGACCCCAAAAACAGTTTGATTCAAATAACGATCCAAGTTATCCATGACAACGTCACGGCGATAACAGCTAATCGGACCTGAACAGACTAAAATATTCCCGGTAACCGATTGAGAAGCACGTTCCACACGAAAGGCATTATCATAACGCATATCTAATAAATAAGAAAGCAAGGAACTTTTTTTGTTTCTGGCATTAATATGACCGGTGACTGCTTGTACTTTTTTATG
>NZ_AMDP01000062.1 GCF_028128615.1 Enterococcus sp. 5H
AATTGAGTTATGATCTCTTTCATTTCTACAGCTGGTTGATTACCTTAAGCAGCGATCAATACAAGTCGTTCATTAGCACTCACTAGTTGGCCGACTGGCTTCAGTTGATCGGTAAAAGCTAGCTGGATCTCTTTCACGGCTTCAGCTTTTAAATCGATTGATAGAATCATCAACAAATACGTCGCTCTCATGACTCTAATCGCACGTATTGTCCCATTCTAAAGACATACTTGCTCTTACACTTAGAACATTCAAAATAGTCCTTCTGATAGGATTTTTGAGCTAGATCACCACAATCACATTGCACATAATAAGGCATCGTACGATTATAAGCCGTTATTTCTCTAGACCAGGTATCGAATGCTTTTCTTGTCATAATGATTTGTTCCTCCCAATTCTTTCTATTTGTTTACCTTTTTCAAGTAGATCAGGGTTGGATATATTCTAATAAACTACACAGTAAATTAAATGGTATACTGCCTAGTAAATGGACCTGAAAACGAAAGGAAGGTGTCATTTTTTGATTTAAATGGTACGATTTTTATTTTGATAAATGCCATTTTTATTCAATCTATACACAAAGTACAAAAAGAACTAAAGCTCAGTCTGCTCTAGTTCTTTTTTATACGATAAAAATTGATACTTCTTTGAACAAAATTTTTTGTTCTATGTACACTGATTCGAAAGTAAGTGTTGAAAACAAGTATATAAAAACTGAACAATTGTGCCAAATATCTAGAAAAAAATCGTGCCCTTTAAATCAAATAATGACACACTAGGCAACGACTATCAATACTTATAAGTTTTGATAGCTTAGCTTTAAAAAAAATGAGTAAGGTAATCTCACTCATAATTTGTATCAATCTCAAAACTAGTATATCTTTCTTCTATGACCTACTTCTAATGCAAGAACAATTAATTCATTTTCTTCTATTTTACAAATTACTCGATAGTCACCAATTCTGTACCGCCACTTTCCATTGTAATTTCCAACAAGTGGTTTTCCAGATTTTTTTGGATTATCAGTATTATCTACATTTTTAGATAACCATTTTAATATCATTCTTGCAGTAAATTTATCCAGCTTTGCTAATTGTCTATCAAATTTTGGCGTAGTTTCTACTCTATAGTTTGGCAATTAATCTACCTCATACTTTTTCAAGAGGTTTTCTAAAGGATTACTTTCTCCAGTTTTTAAGTACTCTTCATAAGAAATATCCCCAATATGCGCATCATAGCTATCTTCTAAACTTTCTAAAGTAGAAGTTCTTAACAAATCTGATAAACTTTTGCCTTCAAATTTTGCCATTTCATCAAAAAATTTCTTTTCCTCATCTGAAACACGAACAGTAATAGTTGCCATATTTATACACCTCTTTCTTCATTAGTATGCTTAAATTATATCATGAACACAAGTGTGTGTAAATACATTTGTGTTCACAGTGCAATGAAATTAGAAATATTATATCCCTAAAATGAATGTTTTTGGCATAAGTTCAAGTTGTACTTTAATCCATTTTCTCAGTGTATGTTATACTATACTCATGATAAACGTAAAAGGAGTTTACTTATGATCATTGTACCAACAAAAAAATCATTACCGCTTTTCAGCGAATTTCCAATTTCTTCTAATATATCAAGTTCAACAGAACGATCATTTTTCTCTTGGCATGCTAATTATTTTACTTTAGACAGGAAGAAAATTTTAGTCTTAGTTAATGACTTGTCTTTTTCTCCAATCGTTTTAGCTGATATTAATGCTAAAAATAAAAAACAACTGTCCCTTTATATAAAGGAAGGAATTGAACATGTTTTTAGTTATAGTACAGATAAACCTTATCTAATCAAAAAATATTTTTTAAAAGCTGGTAGAATGGAAATTTCATATGCTTATAACCGTTCAATCAGTGGTATTAACAACAACATGATTCAAATGTTGAAATCTTATCCTGAAGATATTGATCTAGATTTCCGACTGCAACCTTCTGTAATGGAGTTCCTTGCTAAAACACCTTATCGTAGTATGTCTCCGGAATACACTTTCAGCATTGACATAGTAAAAAGAGAGTTAGAAAGTTTATAACTTGTCTAACTCTCTTTTTGAGCAAGTCTATTGAACACTTAAAAATCTTGCCAGATCAACGTTTTAGAAATGGTCATATGCCTATACTCTATTGGGCAAAAAAATACTATGAACATAAACTCACAGTATTTCACTTTGCTTATTAGATCATGAGCCAATTCATATTACTTGATTACTTCCTCGGCAACTTTTCCAGGTTCTTTAATCCACCACTGATCTTTTGAGTTGATCCCCGTTGTCTTAAATTTCATTTTAAATTCATTCAATTGTGCCTCTTTAGAGTTGATTAACAAAAACTCAATTGTTTTCTTTGCACCTGGTTCTAAATCTCCAATATGGTATCCTCTAGGTCTGCTTTTATCATCAATTGAAATAGTACCATTGTACATTTGTTTTATATCCGCGGGAGCAAAAATAGTTACATTATATATGTTTAAATCAGAACCATTAGACACGTCTACTTTGTATTGAATATCTTCAACATCTACAAATACTCTATCGTATTTCAAACTAAGGTTAACTTGATTAATTCTATCTAAAGATACTTGTTTATTTGTTCTTTGGCTAAGGATTACACTATACATAGCAATCCCCAAGCTTAACACAGAAATACAAGTCGTTATTATAAACATCACAATTGTTCTCATTGTTTAACCCCTTCTATTTAAAAATTTATCTTTTTCGATCGTTATCTCACATAGAAAGCCTACCAATTGAAACTGGTAGGCTACAATTTTAATTATCCTTGGCATTCCATGTTGTCTCACCTTTTTGTAAGGTAATCTCATCATTATCATATGATTTGTTATACATGGTTATTATTCCATTATCAGGATAGTTTTTTATGTTAAATTGGAATTGCTCAAAGTCTTTTTCGGTAAGTGTTCCCAACAATAATGCATCTGTATCAAAATTATTGATTCCTATGAAATTCGCATATCTAGAATCTTCAAATACCATAATATTGTTATTCAAATCACTAAGAGATTCGCAAATTCCAAGACACTCATCGCAGCGATAAATGACTTCTTTAGTTACATTAGATTGAAATTTTTGCATAACTCCATATTCGCCACAATACGGACATACAATGCCACCGAGCCTATTTTTATACATATCGATTCTCCTTTATTTTGGAAACGCAGTGATTATCTTGCCTAATTCATCAACCACAATCCGTATAGTCTTTTCACCATTAGTTCCTATTATCTTTCCTAAGTCAACATCATAAAATGTTCTTTTATTGAAGCTACTCACTCCTGGTCCTTTTTTCTTCCAGGCTTCAGCTAAAATATCCGCAAATTTCTTTTTATCTGTAAAGTTGAACTGAGAATGCTTAGACTTTGCTGGATCTAAACTTGGATGCATGTGTTCTGAAGCATGATCCACATTACCTTCCATTAATCTATCATAGCTTCCCTTTTCGCTGTTACTTCCACTCGCCATAATCGTTAAACTTTGATCAATCGCTATTACTCCACCAACAGCTAGTATGCTGCCCTCTGCAGTTTGAACAAGAGCATCTTTATTCACAGCAATTGCTGGTATAACAACAGTTGCACCACTACTCAGTGTAACTAATACACTTCCGGTTCCTTCAAATATCCCTACAATACTAGTTATAACTGCAGACGCTCCACCAGTCAAGATAGTTACACCCACTAAAAATAGAGCGGTTCCTATAATTTTATCACTAGTACTTAGCTCGGAATTAAGTATAGCATCTCGTTTAGCAATAGCTAAATCTAAATTATATTTTCGTGTTGCTTCTTCGTCCAATATACCATAAACATAGATTTCATACGTATCTTCACCGTACTGACCTAGAACGGTTCTAATTTCATACTTAGGATCGTTCAATCCCATTTTAGCTTCTAATTCTTTTTGTTGTTTCTCCTTATTTTCATTTCGTATTTTCCACCGCTCATTGATTGGTTTTGCCCAGCTCATATCTAACCTAGTAATATCAAATGTACCCGTAGAAGCATTCCAGGCCGTACAATCTTTTACTTGCGCTAAACCAGAGTTTAATTCTTGTTGAGAAGATTCATACTCAGAAAAGAAACTGGCAGACTGAGCGCTATATGAACGAAACTTTTCGAGCTTTTCTTTTCTCGTCTGCATCGCTTGATAAGCATTCATTGAGCGTCTTTCTAAGTCCGGTCTCGGAGTCTTTGCCAATCTTATTAGATCATCGATCGCGTGTAACAGATCCTGATAACCGTCAATTTCTGCTTGAATTTTGTCCTCGTCCATATCTGAACCACTGACAGTCGCTTGATATTCGCTAAGAAATTTCTTATGCGCATTTGTTAAAGCTTCAGCTGTCATGATAATAGACTGACAAATCGGTGTATAAGCTACCATAAAATAGTTTTTTGCCGAATCATACGCCTTACTTGATAAGGGTGCTGATAAAAAAGATTGAATACTTTGCTGTAACGAGGCCACTGCTTGCTGGGCTTGATTGCTTACCTGCGAAGCTTGTGAACTTCTCGTTTGTGCTTCTGACACAACAAATTTAAGTCCCACTTTAGTTCTCCTTTCCTTCTGACTTCAGGAAATTTCGGTGAGCGGAACGAACAGAATCTTCTTTCTCCAACAGCCCCTTATGGTCTTGTTCTAAAAATTCTTGCTCTTCTTCCAACTCTTGCAATGCTCTTCGTGATAAATGCATGCCTTCCGCTTGTAGCTCCTCAAAAAAAGATCTCTCTTCCGGATCTGCTTCATTCAACGATTCCTGATACATTTTTTGTTCTTGTTGTTGTACCTTATAAAATTGTTCTTGTAAGGTTTCTAAATACCTTCTATCGTTAGCGTTATCTCTTTGCGCGTCTTGAAGTTCCTCCAGTTGATTTCTAAACTGATAATTCTTATCTTCAAACTTCTGTTGTGGTGTCAGCTCCATTATTACAAGCCTCCAAAAGAAAGATTCGGTAATTGGGCAATCTTTTGATCGATACGCTCAAATTCTTTCGCTACGGAGTTTATATTATCCCCAGCTTTTACAACGCTGCTTGAAACACCTTTTAGACTAGATTGAAAGGTTGAAAAGCTCCCAACTGCAGTTCCATTACCAGCCACATTCGTTTGTCCAGAACTAACAGAAACAGAAATACTATTTAAGGCACTAGCAGACGTGCTGAAGGACGCTGATACGCCACTAGCGATACTTGAGTTACTATTGATAGTCATAGGTATGCCTCCTGATTTATTCATACAATTAGAGAAAAAAGCAGAAACCAGTGAACCAGTTTCTGCTTCATTTATTACAGCCCGCGACCGATTGCTGAAGAAATATTTTGATCTGTTTCTTCCAT
>NZ_AMDP01000063.1 GCF_028128615.1 Enterococcus sp. 5H
CTTTCGCACCATCGTTGACTCTCTTTTCAGCAGCCATATTTCGTAATTGCCAATAAGATTGTTCCGTTTGTTTCTTTTTTTGAGCCATTTAGATCAACTTCTGTCTTAGGTGTTCTATTTGATCGGTAGAGTTAATTATTGGGCCTGATTTTATATCTTGTGCATTTAGTGTTCCTGTTATAATTCCGCCATAGTTGGCTTTCGCTTCTTCAACAAGGGTAATGATCTCTATATGTTCAGGATGTTCTTTTGCTATTTCGAGCAAATTCGAATAAAGAACACTCGTGATATACTGAGATTCCTTAAGTTTACCTAGCTGAACTATTCCAACTTCATCGATTGCTGCATCGTGTTGCTCTATTACTGTATTTGTCACAGCCGTATAGAGGGCAGAAACACCAGCACAAACAATGTCTTTCCCAAGTGGGGCATAGTTAGCATGACCTGTGACAGAGTAGCTTACGAATAAATTATTTTTCTTTTGAAACGTTGCTGTTATCATCGTCTATTTCCTCCTCTGGCTCATCGTCTAAATCGCTATGGCTATCTTCTGACTGGGTTCCCATCGCCTCTTGTTGCAACTTAACAGCCTCTTCTTTTTCTATTTTTAATTGTTCAAGAACTTCTTCCACATCGTCAATATCAGGTAACCAGCTCAGTAATAGTTTAAGTGGTAGTATGCCTGCTTGATGGGCTGATACAATCTGATTAACAATATCACTCGTATTGATCGGAAGATTAGGTTTAAGTTTTATTTTAGTGCCCGTAACATCAATTGCTTTGCCTTTTACATTTTCAATATGCGCAAAAATCTCCAGACGTTGTCGTAGTCCCTTAATCATGTACCGAGATTTCACGCTCATTAACTGGAGCAATCCGAATAATTTGTACTTCATAGCTTCGCCTGATACGTTTCCTGAAAATTTCTCGTCGTTCATATTCGGAACATAGGTTATTTTGTGTATATCATCAAGCAACGATGATCTAAGCAATGTTACACCATCTTCGTTCAGCTCTTTTGTAAGATAGCCAGCTGCTGTAGTATTTTTATCTCCAGGCGCTTGAAGTATTTTATCTTCTTGTAACTGTTGACCAGCACCGTCCTCTAAGCTGAACCCTTGAATAAAGAGTATTGCATCCACAAATGCTTCTTTGTCGTTCAGGCGATCAGATTGTAAAATGTTGTACGCATCGATCAGTGTCAAGGCTTGTTCAAAGTCACCTTGCTTCTCTTCGTTATTACGATACTCTATGATGGGCACTCTACCAAAATAGTGAGGGACTGCGTTTGTCATCTCGTAATTTCCATCAGCTTTTGACAACGACTTATAAGTAATAATACGATCTTGTCCATAATACTTGATAGTCCAATGACTGACACCGCCCTTTAAATCGTATACAGGCTGATAATGTACCGCAAATAATGGGTTTTTATCAATAGTATCATCGGTCACTAAAAATACTCCTCTAGGATCGATGCATTTAATATCTGTTTGTGTATCATTTATTCCAGCTTTTTTTAAATAAATCAGTTCATATCCAACCCCGAAAGTAGATAAGTCTTTTTCTAGCTCGGTATCGTGAGAAACTATATCTACACGATCATACTCGTTCATAATCTCTGATATATCTTGGTCCTGCGCCGCACTGTAGGCGATTGGATTCGACACCATAAACCCAACATTCATATCAACTACATATTTTGCATGATTGACCATGATCTTGTTATTGGGTGCGGCATTGCTTTCTTTAGTTCTTTTTAAAATCTCTTGCTTCCCGTCATAATAGTCGGAAAGTGAGTCTAGTCTTTTTAATTCTTTAGCATGCTCCTGAATACAATAGTCCAAAAGCTCTGGTGTTGGATTGTTTAAATCCCCGGCTACTTCTCTGTTTATCACAATTGCCATGTCATCCCTCCTTTAAAATCCAAATTGTGCTTTGTTTAATACTGTTGCGACTTTCGGTGCTTGCATATCCTCACTAAACGCATAACGTGTGGCATCTATCGTGTGGTTGTCTTTGTCCTCAAGCCTAGGCTTAGGATTGCCGTCTTTGTCTGTCTGATAATCAATATTTTCAAATTCTCGTGCAATATTCGGTGTTCGTAATGGATCAATACAGATGAAATCTAAATCATCTAACCATTCTTCGCCATATTCCACTGAGTCGGGCCCTTTTTTAACACCAATCACCTTTTTAATACCGTGTTCATTCTTTAGCTCAGCAATTGATTTAGGTTCAGCAGAATCAGCGAACATTTCGTCAGATTGGTAACCTTTGCTACTTAATTTACTAGCGAACTCTCTATTGCTGATCTTAACGCCGTATATTTCATCAATTGCATAGATGCCATTTTTTTTCTTGTCGTAATGCCAGCGGACGAACGCCAATGGATCCGTAGCATACCCAAAATCGACAGCATTTCGGATGTTATCGAAGTTAGATACCATATCATCTGTAATTGAACCAGCTTTTACTTGTAAATTATCAAACGGCACTACACCAGATCCGATTGCTTTACCATCGTATTCCCATTCAGCACGCCTTGGATTACGTTCCCTAGTAGCTTCTACCTCACTAAGAAATTCTTTAGATATGAAAGGATTATCTCTATAGGTAGAATGATGTACGAATGTATTTTTCGGTTGAAAACTTGTTTCATACTTCTTGTTCACCCATGATTGTTTTCTTTTCGGTGGGTTATAGCTGTAAAAAAACTTATAAAAAAGACCATCCTCTAATTCTCCACGTAGCAGAGAGTTAGTGATAGTCGTTACTTCATCTTCATTTTTAAATTCGGCTAATTCCTCTATCCATCCGATAGCAAACGGAAAACGCGCATCTTTCAAAGATTTAATCCGTTCAGGATTCTGCGCACCTCTGAAAATCATATAATTGCCACGAGGAATGTAAGTGATCCTTAGTGGTGATTTATTAAACTTAAATAGATGTGTCACACCTTGTTGCTCAATCGCCCATTTCATTTGCTCGTAGAGTGATTGTTCCAGCGTATTATCTACATATCGAATACCTACAGCATTTACAGCAAATCGCATTAGCAACTGTGAGATGATGTGTGCAATATCAGATGACTTACCGGAGCCACGACCACCTTTGCAAACAATATTGAGAATATCCGAATTGAGAGTAGCTCGCCACACTGAATGAAATTTCTTCGGTAACAGTTCAGATAGTTTTTTTCTAGCCATCGTCATCACCTATATCGTCCTCAAATATAGGCGTTTGAATATTGGTCACTTCTTGTTTATTTACCGGAGCGAATCCTCCGCGATCAAGTATATCTTTTGCAGCATTAAACCTAACCATTTCAGATCGTGCACTCATTAAAGCTAGCATCGTGTTTAACGCTTTGCCTGATGATTTGCCCATAATTTGCTGAACATATTCATCATATGCTTTTGTGAATTCATCGTCTTTCAACCAGTTATACAAAGTCTGTTCGCTTATGTTTAGTTCTTCAGCGATTTCTCTACGCTTTAAAGAGCCTTCAAACAGTAATTTAATAGCCTTTTGGTGCTTTTTATTCAGTTTCAAAAAATCCCCTCCAATCTAAAATAAACTACACAAAAACAACCGCCACGAATGACGGTTAGTTGGATTTATTGTTTACTTACACACTCGCATTCACAATGTCCTTCGCATGGAGATATGCGATAAATACAATAGTTAAACGCTAGAGTGATTGTAACTGCTATTAAAATAAATAAACAAAAGATAACGATGTTTTTTCGATTCTTCATAAAAAACCTTCCTTTGTTACATTTTTCACATTTGCAATATTATACCAAAATTTCGTAACGTGTCCAATATTTTTAAACAAAAAGACCACTCAATGAGTGATCTAGAATTTAAATATATTTATTTACTACCTCTATGTCATGATTAAGTGTTTCGAATACTACAACTACCGGGTTTTCGTAATTCAACTTACTTTCGGCATCATTTACAATGTCTCGAACACTTTTTAAATCCCAATCAGTCTCAAAAGTAAATGTCCCTTTTAAATTTAACGTTTCTATTCTATTCGGATGTTCCACAGAAATTGACACGCTACCCTTGGGCCTTTTTTTCATGTTATTCACAAAGTTTGATTTTTCATCAAAATAAAAAAATAAGGTTACATAACCAGTTCTTTCTACTATTTTAGATACTGTTACACTTAACGGAAATCCATAATCGTCTATTGTTGACACAACATAGGATGATGAAGCTTTAATTATTTCTTCAGCTGTATTCATTTTTGCCTCCAATAATCTTTCGTTTTTATTATTATAACGAAAAAAGATTGTATTACAATCGACAAAAAAGAAAGTATGTCTATAAAAAAGCCACCGCATAAGCGATGACTAAAAATTTCTATTCGTTATTTTCTTTTTCTCGTTTCTCTTCTTCTCTAATAAATCTTTTCAGATGTTTTTCGTCTTTTTCTGATTCCACATGCTCTCTGTTGTTATCAATTTCAGCTTCAAACTTCTCTTTGTTTTTTTGTTCTTTAAATGATTCTCTATTTTCTTTTTCTCCGTGACGTTCACTTGGCATAATAAAATTTCCCCTTTCGTATATCATGAATTAATTGTATTCCTATTTGAGGGATTATACCAATATTTCAATCACCCACAGGCTGTAAACTAGGTATTACCTATGGGTGA
>NZ_AMDP01000064.1 GCF_028128615.1 Enterococcus sp. 5H
TACACATGGATGTGGGATTCAAATGTGCTAATTCTTTTCTTTGGCATTCTATAGCGCCCCTCTCTTTTGGGTAATTAGATACTTCCCTTACTGTTAGTATACATGCTTTTCTAAGACTTTGCTTGTCTTTAAGAGGCTTACTGTTGTTCGTGTGTCATTCACAGCAATCCGCCTCTGACTTTTTTTTTCTTCTGACCAGACAGCCACATATTTCACATGTGCTGCCTGGGTGACGGACAAAAGTTTTGTCCGTTGTAAACCAATGAATAATTCTTTTTTTCGTTTTTCTGTCCAATTGATTTTGCCACGAGTCAGCTGAATATACTCGTTTATCATAATCGTCTTTCTCCTACCTGATTCTAAAAATGTGACTAACTCTTTTATTCGTTGTTTTGATTGATCCATAAGAAATCCCCTCTCTAGTGATTTCCTTTGTTCATTAGTGAAATTATCGCTTTTCGGAAACAAAGCGTACCCTACTTGTATTTAGGCTTGAACAAGTAACCTCGTAATTCGTTCATCAATCTTTGTGTTTCAAGTATCAGAAATCCTTCTGCTAGTAACTGGTCTTTTCAGACACTCAATTACGCTACTTACGCCAATTAATTCCAGTCTTACCGTGCGTTCCCTTCATCCTCATAAGGTACTAACGTCTACATTCGTTGAGCAAACAATCAGTGTGCAGCCACCAAGTTGTCCTTTTTCTGCTCTTATTCTATTCAATTTTCAAAGGTCTATACATATCTATTTCATGAGGATTTTCACTAACCAACAAAGGAAACCTAAGCGGTGTTACTTGTTAACCCCTACTGTATAGGGGCTTACTAAATATTGTAGGGGTTGCTTCTCACCACTACGTCGTGCAATGACGCGATCTTGTTTTACGACTGTTTGGATCGTTCCATAAATTTCATTTAGCGATTTAGTACACCCTGTCACCTTCCCATTCAATTCTCGAAGGGCGAAATAGCCATTCCATAGGTTTACCCAGGTTTCCTTCCTGAATGTCCGAACAGTATTGGACTCCAAAATAACATTTACTGGTAAACAAATCCCCCTATACTCTGATTTACTTTTTCGAGTTTTAACTTGCGTTCCCATTCTGTAAATATTCCTTCCCTTCCACTTTTGATTCACCAAGTAAGCAGATACTATTTGCCTTAACCAAATTAAAAAAGGAGGCGATATACATTTGACTGTATATCGCCTCCTTGAGTTCGTAACTACCACACACGTTATCTATTATAAATTTTCTTTACCTCAAAAATAATTTACTACAAACCTTACCTTTCATTTTGATTAACAAAACATTGTTGGCTATAGGTTGGGAGTATATTCAATTGATCGGACAGAGAACAAACTTTCCTCTGTCTTTTTTTGTAAAGAGTTGCTATAATAAGACGTTGTGACAACTGTTACAACTAGGAGCC
>NZ_AMDP01000065.1 GCF_028128615.1 Enterococcus sp. 5H
CAAGAGGAAGTCTTAAATACTAATGCACAAATGATATATTCAAATAACAGTAGTGGAGTAGATAATATTAATATTAGTGATAATTGGGGAACAGAAGCTGGTACGGATGGTGTAAAATTCCAGATTGACGCTAGAGATATTGTCCACACCGGTAGGTTTGAAGGTGTAGTTACATGGAAAGTAATGGCTGGGCAGCCATAAGGAGGGCTAAAAATGAAGAAGATAGTTGCTACAATTATGTGCTCATTACTTATACTTGCTCATTTAACATTATTTCCATCAGAGATGAGTGGTGTAGAAGGTGTTGGAGGACAAGTAAATACAGGAGGGAAAATTTCATTTTATGAGGATCCTATCCTTGAAAATTCGAACCCACTACCATCAGAAGAAGCTAAAGTGACAGAAGCGAAACCAAAAGGAAGACTGCCTAGTACAGGTGAAATTGCTCAAAAATGGTGGATTGTTGGAATAGGTTTATTTCTCTTATTGGTTCTATTGACATGGAGAGTGAATAGGAGGCGTAAATAGGTGAAGCAATTAAATAATCGAGTGATAGGGACATTTTTGTTCTTAGTACTGAGTATGACGAGTTACAGCTCAACAGTTCATGCTAGCCCTACTTCAGTAGACCAATCAGGAAATGTAGTAGTAGTAGGAGGAGAATCCCAACCTGTTGATCCAGAAAACCCAGAAAGTCCAGAAAATCCAGGAGAGTCACCTTCGACTACAGGACCATTACGAATTGATTTTGTATCATCTCTTGACTTCGGTCGTACAAAAATTTCTGAAACGAATCGAACGTATCTAGCATTTGCCCAACAATTCTTAGGTAAGGCTGGGCCGAGAGGAAGTTATATTCAAATTACGGATCAAAGAACTGTTTCGACCGGTTGGACATTACAAGTGAAACAGGAGCATCAGTTTCGTAATAGAATAATTCAAGAAGCTAATGAACAACAATTAGAAGGAGCTGTTTTATCGTTGGATAAAGGATGGGCCAATAGTAGTGGTACTAGTGCTCCACCAACAGTAACAAGAGAGACAGTAGCCTTAAATGCTAATGGTGCAGCACACGAGTTAGCTATAGCTTCTGCAGAATCTGGTCGAGGTGTATGGACTATTGCATTTGGAGCATCTGAAACCAACAGCAATAATATGGTAAATACGCTAAGTCCAGCAATAGATAGATCAGGTAATGTGGTCATAGATGAGTTTTCGGGTAAGCCAGCATATTACAACTCGGCGATCACATTAACAATACCTAATACAACTAAAATACATCCAGTGCAGTATGAAACAACATTAACTTGGATATTGGCTGAGTTACCTTAAGAGCGTGATACATCTGGTTTTATACAGATTGTCAAACATATAAAAAGACAAAATAGGAGGAAACAAAGTATGAAATTAAGTACATTATCATCGGCAGTTATTGTAGCTGCACTAACAGTAGGAGTATTAGCACCAACAACAGCATTGGCCCAAGAAAGAGAGTTAGACTCAACAGGTACAGTAATTGTTACTGAGGGCGGTGGAGAAGAAGTTCCAGGGGTTATTGATCCAGAAAACCCAGAGGTACCGATTGACCCCGTAGATCCTCCAGTTATTAACCCAGATTTAGGATCATTAATGATTGAAGCAGTAACAAACTTAGAATTTGGAGAAATTCAAACATCTGCTAATGAAGTAAAAACTTATGCAAACCCAGTAGCTTTAAATAATGGAGAGGCACGTGGTAGTATCGTTCAATGGCGTGATATCCGATCAGGGGGAACATTCGGATATACGATAACAGCAGATTTAACCCAACAGTTCACAGGATCAAGTGGGAACTCATTAAATGGAGCAACTATTGATTACAGTAATGGTTTTGCGGTTGCAGATGCTTCAAATACAAATACAGAGCCATCATTGGTAGCACCAGCTTTCCAACTAAGTGAATCAGGTGGAGCACAAACAGTTGTTACAGCAGATAGAGCGTTGGAAGAAGGTAAAGGTCGTTTTGTTATGGCATTTGGTGATAGTAGAGAAAATACAGATGCAAATTCTGTGCAATTAACAGTACCTGCAGCTACTGCATCAAACATGGCTGTAGACACATATACTGCAAAAGTAACTTGGAAAATTACTGCTGCAGCATAGTCTTAGTTTTCTTAAGGTAAGCTTTCGAGAAAGGTCGTTAGCTTACTTTTTGTTAAATATATAAATTGCTTGTGTACATAGAAAAATAGAAAGAATTCGAGGTTACGATAGTGAAAGAAAAGAGAATATTCCCAATACTGATATTATTTTTTATTGGCTTGTCTTTGTCATTATTTGTTTTTACAGGAGTAGTTTCTGGTGAAGATAACAGTAAATCAACAGATGATGTTGCAGGAGCAACAGGTTTTATCTATAGTCTAAATTTTCCGGAGAATCAGATGGAAAGAAATATAGGGTACTATAAATTAAAAATGTCTAAAGGACAAGAGCAAACAGTGACATTAACTTTGACAAATCCTAGTTCAGAAATAGTAACTGTAAATGTTAGCTTAAATGGTGCCAAAACAAATCAAAATGGGGTTATTGAATACGGAGATTCTGATATCAAAAATGATGATTCATTGAAATTTGATTTTACAGATATCGTATCTGGTCCCGAATCAATAGAATTAGAATCAGGAGAAACAAGAACAGTAGAGTTAAAAATAAAGATGCCGGAAACTGGAATTGATGGAGTAATTGCAGGGGGAATCCAATTAATGAGGGAAAACCAAGATGAGGGTGTTTCCGATGAAGGTGGTTCTAGAATTATAAACCAGTATGCCTATGTCATTGGGTTGTTATTACAAGAATCAGATCAAGAATTGGCACCAGATTTAAGCTTAAATAAAGTTTTTGCGGATCAAAATAATTATAGAAATGCCATTTTTGTCGATTTTTCTAATGTGATCCCAGCCTTTTTAAATGATATGACAGTAGAAACTCAAATTAATGCTAAAGGTAAAGATGCTATATTATTTGAACGTAAACAAACTGCTATGCGAATGGCTCCCAATTCCTTTATTCAATTTCCGGTGAGTATGAATGGAGAGAGGATGGTCTCAGGGACGTATGTGGCAAACATACTAGTCACTTCAGGGGACAAAAGATGGGCATGGACTGAAGAATTCGAAATTACTCAAGAAGATGCTGATAAATTCAACGAGCGTGATGTTGGATTAGTACAGGAAAAAGGTTTTGATTGGCAGCTAATTGCAATAATAGTGGTCGCTGTTTTAATTTTAGTTGGGATTATTTTTACAGTTTTGAATGTAATACGTAAAAAGAAAAAACAAAAAAAGTTCGAAGAGAAGCGTGCAAGAAAAAAGAAAAAAAATAGTCAGAAGGAAGAAAAAAAATACTGATAAAAGAATAGGAGCCTTAGCATATGTCTGTATTAGAAACGCTATTTATATTAGGAATTGCAGGAGGAATCCTGTCCTCTTTAGGTGCGTTGCTCTTTTTATTTCAGTATTATAGCCAGCGTAAAAAAATAAAGAATTTACCGAGAGAAAAAGGAAAAAATCATCGAAAAAACAGAAAAATTTCGAAGCAAAAAAAAGAACTATACGCAAAGAAAAAGAAAAAATTGAGTTTGGTTATACTATTCATTATTTTGGTATTACTTTTATCTAGTTCTTCAGCGTATATTGCTTATTATCAAGCGATGAGCTTATCTACAGACGATTCTAATTCGGTTGTAAAAGGCTACTACCTTTTACGAGATTTTGAAGATCAACTGATTTTAGCCAAAGGTCAAGAGGAAGAGGAAGAGAAAATACAACAAAATATTCGCTATTTATCAACCGCAATGGCTAGTTACGGTACAAAAAAAGCGAGTAATTTGAATACGCAAGAAGGGCAATTAAGTTTAAATCGTTACTATAACGCAATTAAACAGCTAGGAATGAACGCCAGTACTCAAACGAAAAATTTTTATGGGAATTCTAATTTGGTTGAAGAGTTCTTAGTAGATATAGCTAGAGCACATGAGTATGAGCGAGTGGCTTTTGATTATTATAAAGTAAATGACAATGCATTTTCAGAAAAGTGATGCGGCGTTGTTTAAAGCATGCCAATAAAGTAGATGTAAGAAATTAAGTTTGATGGAATTATTATTCGGTCGGCTTTGTTTGTAGGACTAGGACGTCTGTTGTTACAGCACCTTCAATATAAGAGAAACTTCCTCAAGAAAAAAGTTAACGTTGGGTATACTAACTTCGTCTCTTTTTGAATATTTGAAAAACGATTCTATTTTCTGCCTAATTTATTAGTGTACATGAAAGTGAATCAATGGAATGAACAAAGTGTGAGTTTTCAAAGAACTTAAGAGAATATCATAATAGATAAATCTAGTTTTACTAATCAATTAAACTTTCACTTATTTACAGTATTTTTTAGGTTTAAAAGAAACTCTATATTGGAATGAGTTGTATCCAGTCTGTGAAGTTATTGCTAGATTTAGAAGTCATTTTGATGTTAGATCTTAAATACGTAAACAACTATATTTAAAATTTTTGAAAACTTGTTGGATAAATCTACACTAATTAAAACCCATCATACAGGGAAAGTATTTCTTTAGTATCAATTTTTAAATACTTTTAATCTGTTTGAAAAAATATTTCGAGGTGAAAGTAATGAAGAAAACAATGCTAACTTTGCTGTTATGCCTAGTTTTTGTAACATACGTTGTAGTTAATCATTTATTTTTTGGAACTATGCTACATGCAGAGAATGAAAACTATTATATTTCTGAATCTACAGATAAATCTAATAATTATGAAAAAAGTTCGGAGAGTAATTTAATTGAAGATCAAGCAAATGTGTATAATCAATTATCATTTTCTATAAATAATGAGGAGGTAATTTTTAAAAAGACAAATGAAGTTACTTTGATTGATATAACTACTAATCAGGAGATTGAAAAATATAGAATTAGGGTTCCAAAAGGGACAAAGATCAAACTAACAGAAGAAGAAAAAAGTAAAATTATTAAAACCTATGAAGATGGCTCTCAAGTGTGGCTTATAGAAATGAATGATAAAAAGAAAGAATTTCAGATAGGAGTAACTCTCGAAAAAGAAGGACAGATAACGATTGAAGATGAATATGGTGAATCACATGCAGTATTTGCATATATTTTGCCTGCTGAAGAACAAGCACGGGAACACCTTAACCCACGAAGTAATATCATTGTTAGCAGTCCAGCTAGCTTTATTGCAGCATGGAATAATAATGAAGTTTCATCTATTGAACTTTCAGAAAATGTTATTATAAGGGGAAATATTGCTTTGGAGACTAGAACTAGTGATCTCACGATCTCAAATATCCCAAACAGCAATAATAGAAATAGGTTAGTGTTTGAATCAACAGAAGGTGTACAACAATTCATGAGATGGTCTGATTCGACTATAGAGTTTAATCATGTGGGTTTAGAAGGAACAGGTCTACATATTGTTGCACCAAATGGTGATTTAACAATGGAGTTGGGTATTAATCGAGATGATGCTGCCAGGCTCGTTCTGATAAGCAATTTTATAACAGGACCAGAAGTACATGAGATTCGAAACCTAAGATTATATGGAGAGCAAGGTGATCCTAGGGACTGGGGAGGTGACCCGTTGCAGTTGCCAACAAATTTTTTTATTGTAGGTGATACTGTTTCTATTAAGCAAGATTTTATTATAGATAACATAAGTGTAGAAACTTCAACAAGACCTATGCTTGGGCAGACAGCTGTGTTTGAAGTTTTAGGCACAACATTCTTAAAAAATAATTTTAGAATAGGGAGTTTTGCAACGATAACAGATCAAAAAATTTTGGATACTCATCGACTAGTCCGAATTGGGGGTGATTTTGGGGTATGGCGAATTAATGAACCTATAGATATTTTTGACTTTTTGAGATTCCCTAATGCTAGTTGGAGGGATATAGATTTTATTTGGGAAAATGGAGAGGTATTAGAAAGTTCAGAACCTACTTTTAATAAAGAGACTTTCAAATTGGAAGACATTTGGTTAATGGACTCTTTTTCAAGTGAATATTGGGTTCCACCGTTGGTAGAAGAAACTTCTATTACGATAAAATATGTTGATGAACGCACTAATTTAGAGATTTCACCATCACATAGCGCTATATATACAGTAGGAGATTTTGTTCAATTAGATGATCGTCAAGAAGTACTTTTAGAGGAAGGCTATATATTTTCCCGAGTTGTGATTAATCCCGATACTGCAGAATTTGATCCAGAGTCTAATATTATGCGAGTACCTGAAATAAGTACAGATGTAATTTTTTACTATTTAAAAGAAGAACCGAAAATAGCTACTTTAACGGTAGAATTTGTTAATGAATTAGATCAAATTCTACCTGGATATACAATTATTTTAGAAGGATATCAAGTTGGAGATGAAGTTGATTTAACACAAAAGCAAGTAGTGATGGAACAAATAGTTCAACTCGAAAATGCTGGGTATGAGATTGCTGAAAGGCCAGCAAATGAAACAGCAGTAAAACTAGATGCTACGGAAGTAACGGTTCAATATAAACTTCAAGGTATTTTAAGTTTAACATCAGCACCAAGTACTATTGATTTTGGCTCGTTAACATATAATGCGACAACTCAGCGAATAGAAGATCCCATGATCGATATGCCACTAATAGTTACGGATACACGTGCAAATGTAGAGTCTGGTTGGCATGTAACAGCTTCATTATCCACACCAATGAGAAATAATGAAGGAAAAGAGTTAATAAATGCGTTGCGTTTTGTTTATAACGG
>NZ_AMDP01000066.1 GCF_028128615.1 Enterococcus sp. 5H
TCACCCATAGGTAATACCTAGTTTACAGCCTGTGGGTGATTGAAATATTGGTATAATCCCTCAAATAGGAATACAATTAATTCATGATATACGAAAGGGGAAATTTTATTATGCCAAGTGAACGTCACGGAGAAAAAGAAAATAGAGAATCATTTAAAGAACAAAAAAACAAAGAGAAGTTTGAAGCTGAAATTGATAACAACAGAGAGCATGTGGAATCAGAAAAAGACGAAAAACATCTGAAAAGATTTATTAGAGAAGAAGAGAAACGAGAAAAAGAAAATAACGAATAGAAATTTTTAGTCATCGCTTATGCGGTGGCTTTTTTATAGACATACTTTCTTTTTTGTCGATTGTAATACAATCTTTTTTCGTTATAATAATAAAAACGAAAGATTATTGGAGGCAAAAATGAATACAGCTGAAGAAATAATTAAAGCTTCATCATCCTATGTTGTGTCAACAATAGACGATTATGGATTTCCGTTAAGTGTAACAGTATCTAAAATAGTAGAAAGAACTGGTTATGTAACCTTATTTTTTTATTTTGATGAAAAATCAAACTTTGTGAATAACATGAAAAAAAGGCCCAAGGGTAGCGTGTCAATTTCTGTGGAACATCCGAATAGAATAGAAACGTTAAATTTAAAAGGGACATTTACTTTTGAGACTGATTGGGATTTAAAAAGTGTTAGAGACATTGTAAATGATGCCGAAAGTAAGTTGGATTACGAAAACCCGGTAGTTGTAGTATTCGAAACACTTAATCATGAAATAGAGGTAGTAAATAAATATATTTAAATTCTAGATCACTCAACGAGTGGTCTTTTTGTTTAAAAATATTGGACACGTTACGAAATTTTGGTATAATATTGCAAATGTGAAAAACGTAACAAAGGAAGGTTTTTTATGAAGAATCGAAAAAACATCGTTATCTTTTGTTTATTTATTTTAATAGCAGTTACAATCACTCTAGCGTTTAACTATTGTATTTATCGCATATCTCCATGCGAAGGACATTGTGAATGCGAGTGTGTAAGTAAACAATAAATCCAACTAACCGTCATTCGTGGCGGTTGTTTATTTACATAGAGTTACAAAACAAACACGAAAAAGTGAGGTGGTGTGATATGGATGGCTAGAGCTAGAAATCCAAACAGAGATAAAGCAAGAGAGATATGGATTGCATCCAACGGAACTAAGAAACTAAAGGACATTGCTAAAGAATTAGGTTGCTCGGATTCTCAAATCCGAAAATGGAAATCTCAAGATAATTGGGAGAGTGAAATCAAAAGTAACGCTCCTAATGACAATAGTAACGTTACGAATGAAACGGAACGTTACCAATCAGCTAAAGGCAATAAAAACGCCAAAGGAAATAGAGGTGGATCTGCACCCAAAAGAAACCAGAACGCAAAAACTCACGGTTTGTTTGCTAAATACCTTCCGAGTGATACAGCAGAAATTATGGACGCATTAAATGATTGCGAACCAATAGACATGCTTTGGGAAAATATCAAAATACAATACACAGCGATTATTCGCTCTCAAAAAATCATGCATGTTGGAGATCAAGAAGATTTATCGAAAGAAGAATCAGCATGGTCATCTGGAGAAAGCGGTAGTTCTACAACATTAGCGATTCAATATGCCTGGGATAAACAAGCTAATTTCCTTTCAGCGCAGTCAAGAGCGATGGGAACATTATCCAATCTTATCAAACAATTTGTTTCCTTGGCTGATGAACAGGACGAAAGACGATTAAAACTGGAAATGATGCAAGGTCAAATAAAATCGCTTAACAACAAATTAGCCGAAACTAATCCTGAAGAAATAGAAAGTGATGGATTCTTAGAAGCTTTAGAATCTGAAGGTGAAGAATTATGGCCGGAAGAATAAAGAAAGCATTTTTTAAATTTAAACCTTTCAGTCGTAAGCAAAAGCAAGTGTTAACGTGGTGGACAAGCAAGAGTTCTGTAAAAGATAAGGACGGTATTATAGCAGATGGAGCTATTCGTTCTGGTAAAACCATTTCTATGTCTTTAGCCTATGTTATGTGGGCTATGTCTAATTTTGATGATAAGAATTTCGGAATGGCTGGTAAAACGATTGGTTCATTCAGGCGGAATGTTTTATTCTGGTTAAAATTAATGCTTATATCGAGAGGGTACAAAGTTAAAGATCATCGAGCTGATAATATGCTAGAGGTTGCCAAAAACGGAGCAACTAACTATTTTTATATATTTGGTGGTAAAGATGAACGATCTCAAGATTTAATCCAAGGGATAACGTTAGCTGGTATGTTTTTCGATGAAGTAGTCCTTATGCCTGAAAGTTTCGTCAATCAGGCAACTGGTCGATGTTCTGAAACTGGTTCTAAATTTTGGTTTAACTGCAATCCAGAAGGGCCATATCATTGGTTCAAACAAAATTGGATTGATAAAGCAGTTGAAAAAAATCTTGTCTATCTACATTTTACAATGGATGATAATTTAAGTCTTTCTGAAGCAATCAAGAAACGCTACCGTTCCATGTATTCTGGAGTGTTCTATAAACGCTATATTCAAGGTTTGTGGAGTGTTGCTGAAGGTGTGATCTATGACATGTTTGACTCGGTTAAGCATGTGTATAGCGAACTAATTAATTCTTTCACCAAAGATTGTTACGTGAGTGTCGATTACGGGACTCAAAACGCAACAGTCTTTTTGTTGTGGTGTAAAGGGATTGATGGAATTTGGTATTGCGAAAAGGAATACTATTATTCCGGTCGAGATAACAAGAAACAAAAGACAGATAAAGAGTTTGCTAGTGATTTAGAAGATTTTATCAAAAATTATCCGATTAAAGAAGTAATTGTTGATCCCTCTGCTGCTTCATTTATTGCAGAGGTTAGAGAGCGGAAGATCAGAGTAAAGAAAGCTAAGAATGATGTGATAGACGGCATCAGATATGTGGCTTCTTTATTAAATAGCGAAAAAATTAAGTTTAACAGTAATTGTACAAATACCATTGGAGAATTCAACTCCTATATTTGGGATAAAAAAGCTTCTGACAGAGGAGAGGATAAACCGATTAAGGACCATGACCATGCGATGGATGCTGTGAGATATTTCTGTTATACGATAATCGCTCACAATAAGGTAGCTAAATTCGGTAAACGACCAAGTTTTATAAGATAGAGGTGAGAAAGTGGCAATTAAAATTGACAGAGAGCTGGCAGGGGATATTAATAACCCGTCAGCGGAAGTAATAGCATATTGTATAAAGGAACATCAGAAAGAGTTAGATCGATTAGAAAAACTTAGTAATACGTATGATGGTAAGCATGATATTTTAAATCGCAAAAAAGAGAGCAATGAACAATTAACTAATGTCATGGTAAATAACGCTAAGTATGTAACAGACATGAATGTTGGGTTTACTTTTGGTAATCCTATTGCCTACACACCAGGTAAAGATAAAAATATCGATCCAGTTATTGAAGCTTTTGATGAAATGGGTATTAAAAAACACGATCGAGAAATTGGTAAAGATTTATCAGTGTTCGGTATTGGATACGAACTTCATTATTTGTCTATTTTAGCTGATAAAACAGTTCCCAGAATAGCGTGCATTGATCCTCGTGGTATGTTTTTAGTAGTTGATGATACTGTTGAAGCTCATTCATTGTTTGCTGTTAGATACATCAGAAAGTTTGATTTAGAAGGCAAAGAAAAAGGATGGAATATCGAAGTTTATACTCCTCAATGGCTTATTGTCTATCGAGTGCAACAATTAAGCTTTAGCGACCCAGAGCGAATTAAAATAAAGCCCCACTATTACAAAGATGTGCCAGTCGTTGAATTTAGAAACAACGAAGAAAAGCAAGGTGACTTCGAACAAGCAATGTCGCTTATTAATGCATATAACGTTCTTCAGTCGGATCGTATCAATGATAAAGAAGCGTTTATTGATGCGATACTTGTCCTTTACGGCTTTAATTTGGAAGAAACAACCCATTTTGAAGCTGGCGACAAGAATATGCTTGAAGCTCCTGCTAAAGCTGAAGGTGTAGGTGCTGAATGGTTGACGAAAACATTCAGTGAAAAAGATGTTGACGTTTTATCTAAGTCGATCGAAAGAGATATCCATAAAGTAACATATACCCCTAATCTGAATGATGAAAACTTTGCTGGAAACATATCAGGTGAAGCCATGAAGTATAAATTATTCGGATTGCTGCAATTGCTAGTTACTAAAACAGGATATTTTGAAGACGGAGTAAAGAAACGGCTGCAACTCTTAGAAAATATCTTAAATGTATCAAACAAAGGTGTAGATGTTTCAGGGACTAAGATTAATTTCAAACCTAATTTACCGATTAACAAAAAAGATATTGTTGAAATGATACGTGACTCACAAGAATTTATCCCATTATTGATAAGTTTAGGTTGGTTAGATGATATTGATGACCCACAAGAGGTGATCGAGATGCTTAATCAGCAAAAAGAAGCTGACATGAAAAGAGCTCAAAGAGCGATGGGAACCCAGTCAGAAGATAGCCATAACGATTTAGACGATGAGCTAGAGGAGGAAATAGACGATGATAACAGCAACGTTTCAAAAGAAAAATAATTTATTCGTAAGCTACTCTGTCACAGGTCATGCTAACTATGCCCCACTTGGGAAAGACATTGTTTGTGCTGGTGTTTCTGCCCTCTATGCGGCTGTGACAAATACAGTAATAGAGCAACACGATGCAGCAATCGACGAAGTTGGAATAGTTCAGCTAGGTAAACTTAAGGAATCTCAGTATATCACGAGTGTTCTTTATTCGAATTTGCTCGAAATAGCAAAAGAACATCCTGAACATATAGAGATCATTACCCTTGTTGAAGAAGCTAAAGCCAACTATGGCGGAATTATAACAGGAACACTAAATGCACAAGATATAAAATCAGGCCCAATAATTAACTCTACCGATCAAATAGAACACCTAAGACAGAAGTTGATCTAAATGGCTCAAAAAAAGAAACAAACGGAACAATCTTATTGGCAATTGCGAAATATAGCTGCTGAAAAGAGAGTCAACGATGGTGCGAAAG
>NZ_AMDP01000067.1 GCF_028128615.1 Enterococcus sp. 5H
CCTTGTGCTTCTTGTGTTAGCATTCCTGTTTGAGAATGATGTGCTTGAACTAGTGATTCTTCTGCATCAGCAATTTTTTGATCTGCTAATTCAAAGTTACCAGCTTTGGCTGCTGCGATCGCTTCCATTGCATCGCTCTTTGCATTTCCTCCGTACATAATTAATCCCATAACTGCTTCTAAGTTTTGTTGATCTTCCATAATAGTTAATGCTCCATCCATTTTTTATTTTTAATTAGTTACCCATCAATGCGATTGCTTGATCTAATACTTTTTCACCATTCATCATGCCGTAGTCTGACATATTAATTACATCGAATGGAATTCCTTTTGGTGCTAATTTTTGTTCGAATTGTGCTTTCATAAAACGAACTTGCGGGCCTAAAAGTAATACGTTTACATCTTTGGCTTCTAAGTTGTTATCGGCATCTGATGCAGATACTGCAAAGATATCAGCTTCCATCCCACGATCTTCTGCTGCTTTTTGCATTTTTGTTACTAATAAGCTTGTGCTCATTCCTGCTGAACATACTAACATAATTGTTTTTTTAGCCATTATTGCCACTCCTTCTATGTTTTGTTGTATTTACACTTTTATATAAAGCAAGAACCGTGCCAAAAAAAATATAGATCAAAACCTTAGTTATCAAGGTTTTGGTCTATACTCTTTTTGACTACACACTAATTTTACTGCTACACACTAGTTATTTATGTGTATATTCGGTTTTGATTTTATTTTCTAAAAACATTTGTGTTAGGTAAGCAACATCTGACTCTGAAAATGATAGTCGGTAAGCTTTTTCAATCCCCATTAAATTTGTTCCCACAACTTTTGTTTCTAATCGATTCTTTTGCATAAAATCAGCAAGCTGTTCAAATTCTTTGGGCTTTTCACCTTTCAATATGGCATCGATTAAAAACGCTAGATGGATTACAATTCCCGCATCAACACCCGGTTCTACAATAATATGCATATCGGTTTGAATTTGATGGACTGTTTTTTGTAAAGTCACGATTAATTTTTGAAGCGAATCAACTGCGGTGATTGTACTACCTAATGATTTCACAATTTTTTCCGTTGGTACTTCATCTCCAGCAATACGTTTTAATACATTTAATTTTTCATCATCAAATATATCGTATGCTGAAAAGAATGGAATATTTTGATATTCTACATCCACAGTTCCCGCAATTGCTTTAACTTCATATTCTTCCATTAAACTGTCAATATGTTTTTTAAATGCTTCTCGCTCTAAGAATTGCATTTGGATAATTTCGACTTTGTTTTCGTCAATTACAGGCAAAATTCGTTGGTAAAGCTTGGCAGCCACACCTTCTCCAGTAAAACAAGTGACAACAACGGCTTTTTTAACTTCATCGCGATTTTGAGGGCTTGTACGGAATTGTTCTCTGATGATGCTTTCAAAGGACATTTGGATATTTTGATAAATATCTTCCAAGCTGCGACCAACACTTGCCATTCTAATTGCTTCTAAAACAATCATTGTACTGGTCATTGTGATTGCTTTTGTACGAATACCAGTTTCTTCAAAAATCAAATTACCAAAGGAATTTAAGGAACCCATATCTGTTAGTAGCAACATACCATTGACCAATTGCTCTCGATGGTTTAAGACAAAACTTTTCAATTGCTCATACATCACTTGAACTTCCATAGTTAACGGCATATTCATCGCTACACCCGTTTCCGTTCCCAAAAGCTCTTGAGCTGTTTTTAGCATACTTGAAGCCGTAGAATCTCCGTGCATCAAAACGACAACACCAACATTATTTGCATGAACCTTTTCTTTATTTCCAACATTAATGGATAAAAACATACTGATAAAACCTATTTCATCAAACGGAATTTCAATATTGTTTTCTTCTTCGATAATAGTAGACAAATCCATCGCTACTTGGAATTCTTTTTTCATGTTCTTGCGGACATTGTTTAGATTAGGATGGATAATGACATGACCTTCTTTTACACGATCAATCGTACTTTGTAGATGCAGAGCAAAAGCAAAACGAGCTTTCTCATTGTAACTACGTTCTAAACGTTTTTCGGCAATATCATATAATTTATTTGTCAGCTTCCAAATTGGTTCCGGCAATAATTCTTTATGAACTGGATTTTGTGTTAACTCGTCAACATAGGTTTGGAAATAAGCATCCATATCACTGGAAATTAATTGTTCTAAATTAACGTTTTCAAGTTCATTTGGCGACAGTTTCGCTACTTGTTCTTCGATTTCGTTATAGACTTGCATATCTCTAGCCGGATCTTGTGACCAGACAACTTCATTTGTTCCTGGTTCAAATGATAAATAATTACTTTTACTATCAACGAACCGATCCAAACGATCAGAAACTTCTTTGATTTTTAGCAAGCCTTTTTGAACTTGTAGCGGTAAATCACGTTTTCGAATGACTAAACTTGATTCATTATGTGTACGATAATGTAAAAATGATTTTGCACAAACAAGTTTTAAATCTCGTTTAACTTGTCCGATATTGCCTTCTGCGTCATAAAGCATGAAAGCTAAAATCGCTTCTCTTTTAATATCAATCCGCTGATTCAATCGGTTGGCTTCTTGTTTAATAAATAGAGATATAATATCATAACGCTCATCTAATGAGCGGGCATCTAAGGACGGCAGCGTAATTGCCATAGGAATTCGACGGTTAAAGGTTGTTAAAAAATTTTCCGAAGATTCAGTTGTAGCACCAATAATTTGCACAGAAGCCTCGTAAGTTTGATTGCTTTCTCCCAAAGGACGATACGTTCCTTTATCAATAAATGTAAATAACATTTCCTGACCTTCAGGTGGTAAGCGGTGAATTTCGTCAAGAAAGAGAATACCACCGTCTGCTTTTGACATCAAACCAGGACTATCTTCTGTCGCACCAGTATAGGCGCCTTTTTTCACACCGAAGATATGACCGAAAAGTAATTGTGGATTTTGAGCATAATCTGCACAGTTAAACGATACAAAGGGTGCATCCTGTGTCAGTGTTTTAGAGTCTACGGCAAAATGATACATACACTCTGCGAAAAGTGATTTACCCGTCCCAGTTTCACCAAAGATAATTGTATGTAAGCCGCGCGGTGGGTATAAGATCGCCGCTTTGGCTTGTTGGATGCTGACTTTTAAGGAATCGTGAGCGCCAACTAAGTTGTCAAAAGTCACTTCACTTGAATGATCAACATGAAATTGTTCTTCCGCCACAATCGAATACACAACTGGTCGTCCATCACTTTTAGCGATTCTGTGTTCTTTAAATAACTCACTTAAATAACGACTTGCATTACTACGATCGATGGCTAATTCGGCAGCTACTTCTGCTGCGGTCATTCCTTGTTTTTTTGCTTCTATAACTGCTAAAATCTCGTCTTTTCTAGATTTCATGGATAGCCTCCTTAATATAAAAACGAAATAGGATCGTCCAGCGCCAACTGAAAAATAAGAAAAAATGATTGAGGTTTGCTTGCCTCATAAAATTTTATTTCTTTGTGAAAAACGAATCTAACTATAGATAATTAGCCAATAGTATTATCACTATTCATGACCAGATGTTTTACGTCTAGCACCTTTATTTTTATTATCCTTGGAACGTTTTTTAGGTTTAGCTGATTTATGGAAAATTTGTTCTTTGTTGACTGATTTACCAGCACTTATTGTCTTTTCTTCTATCTTAGGTTTTTCTTTTCTCGTTAGTTGAACAGCTCCATCATACAAAAATACTTCTTTTGCAGGAAGCTCAACTTTTTTCATTAAGCGTTGATAATCCCTTTTAGTTGCATCATTGATAAAAGTAATCACAGCACCTTTAGCGCCCATTCGTCCTACTCTTCCGGCTCGGTGAATATAGCTTTCTTCTGTTAATGGAACATCGGCATTAACAACAAATGGGATAGATTCAAAATCCAATCCTCGCGCTGCTATGTCCGTAGTTAACAACAACACTGCATTTTTTTTAGAAAATTGATCAATTGCTAATTTACGCAACGTTTTATTTTGATCGGAAGCTAAACCAACCACTGGAACTCCCTCATAAGCTAATTTTTCTTCTACATTTCCTAGTTCAGCTACTTGATTGAAAAAAACCATTGCGCGAAAATCACTTGTATAAGACAAACTTCTAAGATAATCGCTTTTTTTTCTTGGTGATAACGTCATAAAATAATGTTGAACATCGCCTTGTGACTGATCTTCGTCAGTAACATCAATAACTGTTAATGAATCTGTTAGTTTTCGTGCTTCTTCGACCACTCGATCAGCTGTAGCTGAGTAAAAAACTAGTTGGAATTCTTTAGGTGCACTAGTTAGAATTTGTTTCGTTAAGTTTAACTCTTTTTCATCAAAAAGTTGATCGACTTCATCCATAACAATCGTTTGAAGTAAATGACTTTTAATTTTTTTGGTTTTAATCAATTCTAAAACGCGTCCCGGCGTTCCAACTAAAATTTCTGGTTTCTTTTTTAATTTTTCAACTTGACGGCTGACATTAGCTCCGCCAATCAATGTTTGAGTTTTTAACTGAAGAAATGTTGCCCAATCACGGACAACTTGGCTAATTTGCATAGCTAATTCTTGTGAAGGAGCTAAAATTAATAACTGGCAGTTCTGATCTTTTTCTACATTCAATAACAAAGGCAGAACGTAAGCCAGTGTTTTACCTGATCCAGTTGGCGAAATGCCCAGAACATTAGATTTTTCTTTCAAAGGCAGGAAGCTCTTTTCCTGAATAATTGATGGCTCGCTAAAACCAGAAGCTTGCCAATGTTCTTGCCAAGCTTCCGGAAAATATTTAATAAATGACATAAGGTTCCTTTCTATAATAAAGCAATTTATTTCTGATCGGCATCAAATACGATTCCAGCACTTTTTCTTAAAGCTGTCAGTACTTTATTGACATTACGTGATAATTCTACCCATTCTTCATATTGAACGCCCAACGTTTTATCATTAGGATTTTCAAGAATATCAGCAAAATCATGCGCTTCTTCGATCATTGGATTTTCTTCTACAGTGATATCAATAACGTCCGTTTCTTGGTGATTACGATCATGGTATTCTGCACGAGAAATGGCATTGACACTATCTAAAATCAATGTGCCGCCATCAAAGTAAATTTCAGAATCTAAGAAAGCATCTGCATTTTTTCCTGTTTGTAACGTAACGTCAAACAAATCATAACGTAAAATCGCGGTTCCAATTCCGTCAACCTCTGTCGGTAATTTTCTTGCAAAATAATGACTTTCATTGGGTAATCCAAACCAGCCAACTGCAGCATAAACTAAGTAAACGCCTAAATCCATGATGGCTCCACCTGAAAAATGAGGTGAAAAAATATTTGGTTCTTGTCCATCAAGAACTTGATCGTAGCGAGAAGAATACTTCATATACGTAAAATTCGCCCCGATAATTTGATTTTTTAACGGCAACAAATCAGCAATTTTTTTGAAACTTTTTTCATGAATGTTACGTGCTGCTTCAAAAAAGAACACTTTTTGTTGATTGGCTAACTCAATAATCTCTGCCATCTCTTCCGGCGTAGAAAACGCTGGTTTTTCAACGATCACATTTTTCTTTGCTAAAATAGCTTGCTTCGCTTGCTCGAAATGCAGTGAATTAGGTGAAGCAATATATATTGTGTCCATATGAGCGATTGAGAAAAATGTCTTTAAATCCGTAGCATATTCTACATCGCCATATTCTTTCCCAAATTGTTGCGCTGTCTCCAACTTCCGTGAATAAACAGCTGCTAAATCGTAACGTTTTGTTTCGAGTGCAGCTTTGACAAATTGATGACTAATCCAGTTTGTTCCAATAATACCTAAGTGAATCATATTTAACCTCACCTTTCTTGATTGGGATCTTCAAACGTTTTTCTGACATCAAATGGTACCTGATGTTCAATTTCTATTGTAGCAGGAGTTACGCTACAATTGTAAGCAATGACACTTAAGCCTTGCTTTTGACCTAATAAAATTGTTTCTGCTAAAGCCGGCTGCATCACGGTATGAATCGTTGCTGCGTCGACTTGTTCAAACTGAACGACAAATAACACATAACTTTGATATCCTTCTTCCATGGCTTGAATCAATTCAGTCACATGTTTCAGACCTCTAAGTGTTGGTGCATCAGGAAATGCGCCGATTCTGTGATTTTCCAGCGTCATTCCTTTAACTTCCACAAAGGCTTGAGTACCTGTATCTATTTCGACAAGAATGTCAAATTGAGATTTTGCAAAGCGCTTTTCTCGTTTAACAGACACAATTTCACCTTTCAGTCCGGGTAAAATGATGGTTCCATCAGCTATTGCTTGACTAGCTAAGGCATTGGGCACTTGACTATCAATATTAAACCACGCATCACCCTTTTTGACAGATATTAAATCATAATCCGTTTTTCTTTTTGGCGATGGCTGATAAGATAAAGCAACTTCTACTTCTGGAAAAAAAAGTTCTTTGCAACGACCAGTATTTTTCACGTGAACCGTTACCATTTCACCTGTTGCTTGAAGCCTGCATTCTGCAATAAATCGATTTGGCCTATGAATAAAACGTGCAAGCTGCACATTTGGATATGTAATCATTGTAACACCCTTTCCTCAAAACAATACCATATTTTAGGTGAAAAAGCACCGTCTAACTTTTAGAATAGAATAACTAAAAATAATTCACTAATTTTCTTTTACAAAAGGTCTTAAAACTAAGATAAATGATGAAAAAATCGTTATTTCATTAAGTTTTTTATAGGAAAGACATTTCAAATAGTTTGTTTTTCGGTTTCATGCTATTATGGTTTTGGAGGGGATTGATACTATGAAAAAACATTGGTCATTATTTTTAGGCGCCTCACTTATCACAGGTATTGCTGGTTCGTTATTTTTGAAAAAGCAACAGGAAAAGCAACAACTTGAACCCGATATTCCGAGTTTATATAAAAGCTATTTTGGTAGTTGGTGGTTCGTTAATAAGCAAAAAGCTACTCAACATACTTTAAACATCGATGAACATTTGCAGATCTTAATAGATGGCAGAGAATTAAGTTATAAACTAGTGGAATTAACCACGAAACGCTTAGTTATTCAAGATGAGTATGGCTATCATTTAATTATTCAATGTATCAACAAAAAACCTGCTTCATTGTATGACGAAGCAGATGATGCAACTTATGTTTTAGAAGCAACTGACGCTTCACAAAGCATAACTGAAAATTAATATTTTATGACGAGATTATAATAAAAGTCGTTTAGACTTGAGTACCCGCGCAATGATAAAACGCATTGCGCGGGTTTTATTAAATTGTCGCAGCCTTCAAGAGGCTGATACAAAAGCGTTTAGCTCCGAGAACCGGGTAGGTACTGTGCAACATCAACTCGGTTCTCGTTGTGTTTTACAGCAATAAGAAGGGATTCACGAAAATTGCCAAGAATCACCATGAGCTTGCGAATGGATGATGACTGGTACCTACTCGGTGCTCTTCAAATTTTTGAACCAAGTAGGTACTATTCTACATCAGTTCGTACCTCACTATGTTTCATAGCAATTTCGGCTTATTTCCGAAGCATTCAATTCTTAGAGCTTTAGCTCTTAGAAATTGTTGTGATCGGAACGAAGTGCAGTAGCTGCTTTTTTTCTCGCCGTTTATTCGGTTCTAGTGAGTGAAACAAAACGGATCTTTAGTTTTGTCCCACTCACATTGTTGTGATCGGAAAGAAGTGGGGTAGTTGCTTCTGCACCCACCGTTTATTTGAATTTTCACTGACATAGATATCACTGAGAGATATGTGTCCCAATCAAGTCATTTTTATGGTTTTATAATTCTTCAATTTGCTTTCTGTCTTCTGTTTTACTTAATTTTCCTTCACGTTTTTTCAACTCTTCTGTGATTTCATCTAAAGTAACTTCTTTTTCTGCTAACAAAACTAGCATATGATAAATTAAATCTGAAGTTTCATAAATCAGTTCTTCAGAATCATCATTTTTTGCAGCAATAATAACTTCAGTTGCTTCTTCGCCTACTTTTTTGAGAATTTTATCTAGGCCTTGTTCAAAAAGATAGTTTGTATAAGAACCGATTTTAGGGTCGTTTTTACGAGCAATTATTTCTGTATAAAGTTGTTCAATCATCAGCGTTCGCCTTCCTTTTTAAAGAATAACATTATAAAAACAGCTTCTGGCACCAGTGTGACACGCAGGTCCCGTTTGTTCTACTTTAATTAAAAGTGTATCTTGATCGCAATCTGTTGTGATGCTAATGACTTTTTGCGTATGTCCGCTTGTTTCACCTTTATTCCATAAACCTTGGCGAGAACGGGAATAGAACCAAGTCAATCCTGTTTCTAACGTTTTACTATAACTTTCTTCGTTCATGTAAGCCAACATCAATACTTCATTAGTTGCCTCATCTATAATGATTGCTGGTACTAAGCCTTTAGAAAAATCGGGTTTCATTGACGTACCTCCACACCATTTTTGGCTAATTCTTGCTTTAAATCTGGTATTTTCACTTCACCATAGTGGAAAATACTTGCTGCTAGTGCTGCCGAAACGTTGGTTTCTTCAAATACCTCTATAATGTCAGCTGAACTGCCGCAGCCACCAGATGCAATGACAGGTACATTAACTGCATTACATACAGCTTGGTTCAACGCTAAATCATAGCCACTTTTTGTCCCATCCGCATCCATACTCGTTAACAAAATCTCACCTGCACCTAAAGCAACTGCTTTTTTTGCCCATTCAATGACATCCAAACCTGTATCTTCACGTCCACCTTTAACAAAAACATGCCAAGAATCGGCTTGCTTTTTAGCATCAATCGCAATAACAATACACTGTGAACCAAATTTTTCCGCACCTGTTTGAATTAATTCCGGCTGTTGAATCGCTGCCGAATTGAGTGAAATTTTATCGGCTCCTGCCTGCAGCATTTTTTTCATATCTTCAATAGAACGGATACCACCGCCTACTGTTAATGGGATAAAAACTTCCGCCGCTGTGCGTTCGATAACATCAATCATTGTTTCACGCTCATCACTTGTTGCAGTTATATCTAAAAAAACTATTTCGTCCGCTCCTTGTTCATTATAAGCTCGCGCAACTTTAACCGGGTCCCCAACATCCTTCAAATCAACGAAATTGATCCCTTTTACCACACGGCCATCCGTAACATCTAGACAAGGTATAATCCGTTTAGTCAACATCGGTTTCTACCTCCAGCATATCTGCTATCGTAATTAACCCATTGTAAAAAGCTTTACCCAAAATCGTTCCAGCTACGCCAATTTTTGCTAGTTTCAAAAGATCTTCTTTACTGCTCACTCCTCCTGAAGCAATTATTGCCACATCAGGTAGTGTTTGGATCAGCTTTTCATAGTCTGCAAATGTCGGTCCTGTTAATGTCCCATCTTTCGCAATATCAGTGTAAATAATCGTTTTAACTCCGATTGCTGCCATTTCTTGAGCTAATTGCAGAAAATCAGTCTCACTCACATCCAACCAACCACTAATAGCAACTTTTCCATTTTTTGCATCAATTCCTACAGCAATTTTTTCACCGTATTTTTTGACTGATTGTTTAACTAAATCAGGATCTTTTAAAGCCGCTGATCCGATAATAATCCGGTCAATACCTAGATCTATATAGCTATCAATTTGTTCTAATGATCGAATCCCGCCACCAACTTCGATTTTTAAGCCTGTATTTTTTTTCATAGCTTCAATCAATGGAGCGTTTGCCGCTTTTCCTACCAATGCTCCGTCTAAGTCTACCACATGGATCATTTGGATCCCTGCATCTTTAAATTCTTGTGCTTGTATAATTGGCTCTTTGTTGACAATTGTTTTTTGTAAAAAATCTCCTTGAACTAAACGAACCGCATTTCCTTCACGAATATCAATTGCTGGTAAAACGTACATTTTCGACAACCTCCTTAAATCCTTTTAAAATTTCGAGTCCAGCTTCACTGCTTTTTTCCGGATGAAATTGTGTACCATACACATGTCCATGTGAGATCATCGCGGGTATTTTAATTGAATATTGTGACCAAGCATCAATCACATCGGGCTCACAGTCTACATAATACGAATGAACGAAATAAACAAACTGTTTCTCCATATTTCGGGTTAGAAGCGTTTCATTAGCTACAACTAATTCATTCCAGCCCATATGAGGAACAGGATACGCTGTGTCATCAGGCAATTTTTCGCAAATACCTTCAATTAAACCTAATCCTTCTGTAAATCCGTTTTCCATACTACCTTCTAAAAGTAGTTGCATTCCCAGACAAACACCTAAAATAGGTGTCCCTTTTTTTGCGGCTTCTTGAATTACAGTGACTAGATTTCGTTCTTTTAATTCTTTCATCGCCAAAGAATATGCGCCCACACCAGGCAAGATCAAGCCATCAGCAGAAATTATTTCCTCAGGATCGGCAGAGATTTTATTTTCTAGACCAACAAAATCTAAAGCTTTCTGAACATTGCGTGTATTGCCAGTATCATAATCAATGATAATAATCATTTATAAAATTCCTTTCGTTGAATTTACGCCTTGAATTTCCGGATTTTCAGTAATCGCTTCACGCAATGCCCGACCAACAGCTTTAAACAGTGCTTCTATTTTATGATGTGTATTTTTTCCATGTAGTATTTTCAGATGAAGATTCATTTGCGTATTAAATGCCAATGCTTGAAAAAATTCTTCCGTCAATTCTGTATCAAATGCACCTAATTTAGGATTATCAAATACCGCATCAAACACCAAATATGAGCGACCGCTTAAATCCAGAGAAGCCATTCCCAACGATTCGTCCATCGGTACAAAACTCGTACCATAACGATTAATCCCAGCCTTATCGCCTAACGCTTCTCGAATACATTGTCCTAAAACAATCCCCACATCTTCTACTGTATGATGACTATCTACATCTAAATCACCATCTACTTTCACTTCTAATGAAATACGACTGTGACGAGCAAAAAGAATCAACATATGATCGAAAAATCCAACACCCGTTTGAATATCCACAGGCTCTTGCTGATCTAAATTAAGCTTTAAAACAATCTTTGTTTCTGCAGTTTCTCTTGATAATGTAGCAATTCTCATGGAATACCTCCTTGATTTAAAAGCTGAATGAACCGTTTAACTTTGATGAAAAATAGGAAAATATGACTAAGGTGCTTTTTACCTTAGTCAGGTTTTATCTTTTTGCCGAGATGTTGGTTCATGAAGCTAGATAGGTTAAAAGCTGAATGAACCGTTTAACATTGATGAAAAGTAAGAAAACATGATAACATTTTTAGATACAAATCAAATTTCAACTTTCTCAAACCAATAAATTCTTAAAATCATTTAAAGCGATATTCAACCGCTCGTGCATGTCCTTCTAAACCTTCTTTTCGTGCCAGCAAAGCAATCGCATCTTTTGCATCTGCCAAAGCTTCTTTAGTATAATACGTAACTTGGCTATATTTCACAAAATCATACACTCCTAACGGTGAATAGAATTTTGCCGTTCCACTTGTCGGTAGTACATGGTTTGTTCCTGAAAAATAGTCCCCCACGGGTTCCGATGTATAAGCGCCTAAAAAGATTGATCCCGCATTTTTTATCTTGTGTAAATAACTAATCGGATCAGCTAACTGCACTTCTAAGTGTTCTGGTGCAATTTCATTCATCACTGTAAACATATCTTCAATTGATTCTACAATAATTAGTTGTCCATGATGTTCAATAGCGAATTCAGCGATTTTTTTTCTTGGTAACGTAAGTAATTGTTGCTGGATTTCTTTTTCCACTTGTTTAGCCAGCGTCATCGAATTAGTGACTAAAATAGCTCTAGCAAGCGTATCATGTTCTGCTTGCGATAACAAATCGGCAGCAATATAAACTGGATTTGCTGTGTCATCAGCTAAAATTCCAATTTCTGACGGTCCTGCAATCATATCAATCCCGACTGTGCCAAATACTTGCTTCTTAGCCGTTGCTACATAAATATTTCCGGGACCTACAATTTTATCGATTTTCGGTATGCTTTCTGTTCCGTATGCTAGTGCAGCAATAGCTTGAGCACCGCCGATTTGAAAAACTTTATCTACACCAGCAATTTTTGCCGCCGCCAAAATCACATCAGGAATTCCTTCTTTTGAAGGCGGAGTGACCATAATAATTTCTGCTACACCTGCAATTTTAGCTGGCAAAACATTCATCAGAACTGACGAAGGATAAGCAGCCGTACCGCCGGGAACATAAACACCAACTCGATTTAGCGGTAATACTAGTTGACCTCTTAATACACCAGTTTTTTCAGTATCCATGAAATCATATTGTTTTTGCTTCTTATGATAACTAATAATGTTTTCTTTGGCTGCTTCCAGTGCTGTTATCACTTCTTTTTCGACACGTTCATAAGCAGAATCAATGCTTTCTTTAGAAACACTTAATGTTCCTAACTCTACTTGATCAAAAATACTTGAATATTCTTTCAACGCTTGATCCCCAGTTAAAATGACCTGTTGAATGATTGAACGAACTTGTTCTTCTACTTGGCTGTTATCTTCTTGCGTATGTTTTTGTTCCTTTTTCAATACTGCTAAAATCTCTGAAGTCGTTCCTTTAATCCATTTCAAACTTCATTTCCTCCTTCGCAAACTGGCTCTAACGTGTGAAACAACTGGATAATTGCTTCTCGTTTTCGTTTTAATGCTGCTTTATTTACAATCACACGTGCAGAAATTGAACAGATATCTTCAAAAATCTCTAAACCATTTTCTTTTAAAGTTGTGCCCGTTTCAACAATATCAACAATCGCATCTGCCAAGCCTAAAACAGGGGCAATTTCAACTGAACCTTCAATTTTGATAATTTCAACATCTTCACCTTTTTGGCGAAAGTGTTCCGAAGCAACCGTCGGATATTTTGTTGCAATACGCTTGCGTTTGTAGTCATCCGGTTGATAGTTTTTCGTTGATGCCACTGAGAATTTACATTTACCAATCCCCAAATCCAACATTTCATAATAGCCCAAAGGATGTTCCAGTAAAACATCTTTGCCTACAATCCCTAAATCAGCAACACCATGTCGGACGTAAGTTGTCACATCAGCAGCTTTGACTAAAAGAAACGTAAATTTCTTATCTGGACTATTAAAAATTAATTTTCGTTGTTTCTCTTTCATAAAGGATAAATCAATTCCAGCTTTTTCAAATAACGCTATTGTTTGACGTTCTAACCGCCCTTTAGTTAATGCAATCGTTAGTTGTGTCATCTTTAGCCACCACCTTTATTGTACGAATTGTATTGTCAGTTATTTCGATAACTTGCTCATATTTCCATTTTTCTCCATAGTCAATTGCTTCTTTCAACGTGTCAAATAATGACAATTGGTAGTCTGGATTTTCTTTTAGAAGATTTTCTGCCCAAGCTACCTGAGTAGAAGCACAATGAACTAAGGTTTTCGGCTGATACAGCGGTGCTAAAACCCCAATTTGATATTGTAAAGCAATCAGTATATCTAAATTAATCCCAAAACCCACTGCTGGAACCCTGGAATGTCCAAATTGTTCTACTAAATGATCGTAACGTCCACCTCGTAAAAAGATATCAGCAACTAAATCCGCATAACCATTAAATAAAACACCAGTATAATAATCCATTAAAGCAACCAAGCCCAAATCAACTGTTAATGAAATAGCCGGCTGACTGCTGTGAATCAATTCAATAAGTTCTTCCAATTCATAGATTACTTGCATAATTTGTGACTCTTTCGGCAACAATTGTTTAGCTTTCACAAGTACAGCATCTGTTTCACCAAACAACATAGGGATTGCACAAATAAACGCATCAAGCTCGCTTGGATGTTTTTCGGTAAATCGAGCTAAATCAGATAAACTTTTGTTACTAAAATGAATTTGAAGCTCAGCGATTTCTATCTCTGTCAATTTTAATGAAGAAACAATACAGCGGAAAATTTTTGCATGCCCCAATTCGAAGTGATAATTTGGTATATTTAAAGATTCTAAAATTTCCACAGCACATGTAATGCATTCAATTTCCGCTTTGATCGAAGAATAGCCAATCAATTCAATTCCCGCTTGCGTTAATTCATTTTGCTCACCTAACATATCTTCATTTGAACGAAAAACTTTTCCGCTATACGATAATTTTAGTGGCGGCTGAATCCCTGTTGTAGCGATTACTCGACCAATCGGCATAGTCATATCTGGACGTAAAACTAAGAGTCGTCCTTTTTTATCAAAAAATCGATAAAGTTCACTTTTTTCCTGACTATAAAATACATCTTCAAATTCAATCACTGGCGTATCGATTCGCTGATAACCACGTTTTTTCACAATATCATTCACTTGTTTTTCTAACTGATAAGCACCGTTAGATTCACGAAATAACTTATCTTTTGTTCCAATCGGTAAACTTCGACTCCATTTCATTATTGCCCCTCCTTCAATACTGTACTGAATAAAAAAACGTCCCCTTGGCAAATAAGCCAAGAGGACGAGAAATTTTTCACGTGGTCCCACCTCAGATTTGTTTTTACCTCACAGTAAAAACCTCTGTTAGTCATAGATACTAAGAAGCGATAACGAGCTCACCGATTTTTCCTACTAAAGACTAAGATTCTTCAGAAAAATAACTTACAGGCGTGTTCAACAATTGTTCGCTATTTCCTTGCAGCAACCGGAAACTCTCTAAAACGAAATCAATCGTCTACTATTCTGATCATCATTCTTTCATTTTATTCTCATTTATTTCTTAACAATCTATCACGAATCCTAAAGATAGTCAATAGTTTTTTATGAAATAAAATAGATACTTCGCACTACAGGAAATCTTTTCAAATTAATTTCATGTATACTAAGCATAAAGTAATGGAGGAAATTTAGATGACAGCAAAATCATTCAATCAATTATTAACTTCTATAGAAAACAACTTAACTATTGACCTAACGGCAGACGAACTCGCTAAAAAATCAGGTTATTCAACTTACTATTTTTATCGTTTATTTTCCTCAAATATGGGAATATCTTTGTCAGCTTATATCTTAAATAGAAGATTAAAAAAAATAGTCTACGAAATATCTTGTGGAAAAAAAGCAATGGATGTTTCACTTCACTATGGTTTTTCAACTTATGCAGGTTTTTATAAAGCCTTTATCAAAGAATATGGCTGCTCCCCAAAAAAATACTTGGAAATCTATAAAAATGAGATAGTACAAACAAACTATTTGGAGGTTAAAATGATCCATCTAAACAAGTGTGAATTAAAAGAAATATTAAAAAATTGGGCAATCTCCCCATCTCTTTCCATACAAGAAATATCAACCGACAATAGTCTTTACGCTCCGAAAAGAGTATGGCAAATAGGCACAGATTACTTTTTACATCAAACTGTTGATACATCTGGCGAACTGAAAAATATTCTCATTGCTGAAACTCTAGCTAAACATGGGCTTTCTGTTTCCTTACCAGTAAAAACAATAGATGACCAACTCTTTATTGAAGATGATGCTATGTTTATTTTAAAGCAAGGGGTAAAAGGTGAACCTTTAACGATTGAAAAGCTTTTTCGATCTTCTGCAGACAATTATGGATTCTCCTACGGTATTGCCATTGCCAAACTCCATCAAGCGTTTTTGGAAGTGGAAGATCAAGTTTTGTGTGATTCATCTAACTTATTTGAAGTTGTAAACAATTGGGCACTTCCCATTATCCAAAAACAACAGAAACAATGGAAGCTAGAGATTCCAGAAAAGTTTTTTTCTACCTTTATAGAAAATTTTTCTACGCTGTATGGTACATTACCAACACAAATTATTCACCGCGATCCTAATTTTGAAAATATTTTATTTGTAGACTCTAGCTTAAATGGTTTTATTGATTTTGATTTAGTAGAAAAAAATATCCGTTTATTCGATCCTTGTTATTGTGCAACCAGCATTTTAAGCCAAGCGAATAAAGAAAATCGTTTAGCCTGGATCTCAATTCTTACTGAAATTTTGCATGGATATGATGAAGAGAATCCTTTAACGAAAGAAGAAAAAAGAGCAATATTTTATGTTATTTGCGCGATTCAAATGATTTGCGTAGCTTATTTTAGTGATGAAGACAATGATACACCTACATTCAAAAAATTGGCAAAAATAAATCGAGAACTATTGGAATTTATCATAAGCAAACAAAAAGAAATTGAATTAATTTTTGACTAAGATCGTAGTATGATAAAAATGTGAGTGGGACGATCAGTTTTGTCCTACTCACACTTTAACTAGATGATAACTTTCTTTAAATCTCTACCGGAAAATAAACATCCACAATATTTTTTTCAGGAGCTGTCACTGCGGGATCTGTCTGGTAAATCTCAAAAGGAGCAGCTTTTACTTTGTACCCTTGTTCTTCAATCCATTTAATCAGCTTGCTATAAACTGAAGCTAGTTCACTATAGGAACCCTCATATCTTGAAAATGCGCATAAACTTTTAAGTAAGATTCTAGTTTGATCTGTTTTTTCAGCTATTGGTACAGCAATTTCAATATCTGAGTTTTCTGGATCAAAATCCGGACTGTGATAGATCGACATGGGTGGCGCTGTGGGTGTTAAATTTTCTGCTCCAACTTTTGCGAATAACTCTCCTGCATATTTACCATAATCTTGAACATTCATTTGTTTTCTAATAAATAATAGATTCATTTCCGGTACTTCGCTTAATTTGACTTCGATTTCATTTAAATAAGACATCAGTTTGTTTCCCCCTTCTAATGTGGATAAATCATCCACTAAGCGTGTCAACAATAGAGAATACTCCTGCATCTTTTGTGTGAGTTTTTGTTTCTTTTGATTGATTTTTGTTTGAAGCAATTCTTGGTCTTGTTCGCTTTCCAGCACCAATTTAATTTCATCCAAAGTAAACAGATACTCTTTTAAACGCTTAATCAAAAGAATTGTTTCTAACTGACCTACTTCGTAGTAGCGATAACCACTTTTTAGATCTGTAAACGATGGCTTCAATAAATCAATTTCATCGTAATAACGAAGTGTTTTACGTGACACTTGAGAGACTTTTGAAAAATCACCAATCGATAGTATAGTTTTCCTCCTATTGCTTTAGTTTTGCCTCGAGACATTCTTAGTTTACGACTTCCAGTAAGGGGAGAGTCAACAGAAAATGAAAACTTTTTTACTTTCTTTTATTGATCGTAATTACAGCATAATTAAACAGCTCAATAATTCTTGAAATAAACAATGCTTGAGCAAACGTTTTTTCAGCAGTATATACACTAAAAGCTTCTTTAAAGCGCTGGTCAATAGCTTTATAATGGGGAGCTGCCACATGTGTACTCCCGTATTTTTTTAAAATCTGATGATATTCTTTTTTGAAATTCAATAATTTCGCTATTTCTTCCAAATAAACAGCATCGATCATCACACTGCTTTGAATAACTTCCTCGTCAAGTTCTTCTATAGAATATTCTTGACCAGCATCTATAAAAAAAACATCTCCATACACAATTGGATAACTTTTATCACTAATTTTCATGATCCCATTTTCTATAAAAAGCTGAACTATTTTGATTTTATCTTGATCTTTTTCTTCAAAAACAACTGGGGAATTAGTCTTATACGTGCAGAAAAATTCATCTAACATTAATATGCCTTCTTTCGTTAGTTAATTTATTACCTAAATCTCTCATTTTTGTTAGCTATTTGTTCGCTGAATCCCACGCCAATGATTGTTATTTTTTCTATACTGATAAAAGTGACAATAACTTATGGATTGGAAGAACTTAATGAACGCAAATCAATTAAAACTTATTATGATGAGCTTGATGGTTTTAGATCATCTGGCACCACTTTTACCACCGCAATTAGTTGTACCCTTTAATCTTATTACTCGCTGTGTCGGAGTCTTTTTCGGCTTTATGGCAGTAGAAGGATTTCATTATACTAGAAGTCGTAAAAATTATTTACTGCGCTTGTATGGCTGGACCGGGTTTATGTTTTTAGGAAACACTATTATTAATACGTTGATCGTTAAAAATCCTGCATTAGGTATTCATAATAATATCTTTTTAACTCTGGCGATCGGTGTTTCTATTATTTGGGCAATTGATTTTTCTCGACGAATCAAGGAACCTTTCTTTCGAATTTTAGCACTATTAGTTGCACTAATTTTAACGATAGTTGCTCTGCTAGGTTTAGTAGAAGGCGGTTTAGTAGTTGTTCCGTTTATGCTGATTAGTTATTTTTTCAGAGAACAACCGCGTAAACGAACAATTGGTTACATCATTTTTTCTCTCATACTACTATCAATGAATTTAATTGGACTGCCGGATTATTCCATTGATACACTCAAGATGGTCATGATTATGAATCCCGATTTTTTGTTTATTACAGTCCTGCCATTCATTGCTCTTTATAATGGAAAAAAAGGGAGTAATAAGCCGATCTTTAAATATATTTTTTATATTTTTTATCCAGCCCATTTGTGGTTGATTACATTAATTGCTTTTTACCTTAATCAAGCTTAGCAGTATAATAATAAAAATTGTGGTGCAAAACTTAAAACCTGTTTTGCACCACACGTTAAACCAAATAAACGGTGAGAAAAAAGCAAATACTGCACTTTTGTCCGATTACACCAATTGACTAGAATTCCATCTTACTTGCTGTAGCAAAGTACTTAATCAGTTCACACGACAACATGCTTTTTTCTCAGCCTTTTTTATTATTTGTATTTTTCTTGAACTTTTTTCGGTAATTTACCTAAAACAAGTTCGTATGAATTTTTTAGAAAAAGGGCTAGCTGTTCCTTTGTAAAAGAAGTATTTTCTAGTAAGAAGGAATTCCAGTGTGTTTTATTAGCATAATAACCAGGGAGAACATCCGTATATTGCTCTCGAAGTTGTTCATTTTGCTCTGGATCACCTTTGACCGTCATCACCCAATCACCCGTTTTATTTTTGCCTAACATACAAAAACATTTTCCTTCAATCCCAAAATAATCGCAGTCCCAATCTTCTCGATAGTGAACTGAAGCACCTGACCATGTATTGGCTTCTGATTTTAAATATTGAATTAATTGCTCCATAGCTAATTTATCCCTCCTGTTCATTACAAAACAGACTTAAAAGATTACCGTCTACATCTTTAATGATTGCATAATATTGTCCCCAAAAAGCATGCCATGGTTCTTTGAACAACTCGTAACCAAACTGCTGCATCTTTTCACACAGTTGGTCAATTTCTTTGGGCGAATCACACAGAAAAGCTAGTTCGATTTTGTCCCCTTCACTTTTTGGTGGATAGCCGTAAATCCCTGCGATCATTTTTTTAGTATTTAATGAAATTCTGATTCCTTCATGCTCTAACTCGACATACTCTGCTTCTCTTTCCCGAATCGCTTTAAAACCTAAGCGTTCATAAAACAATATTGACTGCTCCATCGATTCGACAATGATTCCTACCATATCCAATTTCATTTCACTATTCCTCCGTTCTCTCATTTACTCTCTATTTTTAAAAACCATCGTTGCCTGTACTGCCATTTTCCAGCCTTCGTATAATTCACTGCGTTTTTCGTTAGTAATTTTAGCATCAAATCGTTTACTCTCGTGGGCAAATGTTTGAATTTCATTTAAATCATTCCAAAAGCCAACCGCTAATCCTGCCAAGTACGCCACTCCTAAAGCTGTTGTTTCTGAAAAATCCGCTGCTTCTACTGGCTTATCAATAATGTCGGCCTGAAATTGCATTAGTAAATCATTTCTGGAAGCACCACCGGCAGCACGTAATAATTTAATTTTAATACCAGAATCATTCTCCATTGTTTTGATAACATCTGCGCTTTGATACGCAATAGATTCTAAAGTCGCACGAATCAAATGTTCTTTTGTCGTTCCTCTGGTAATGCCAAGCACAGTTCCTCTTGCATCTTGATCCCAGTATGGAGCACCTAATCCAGTAAATGCAGGAACGACATAAACACCATCAGAGTCTGGTACTTGTTTTGCTAATGATTCAGATTCACTTGCATTTTCAATAATTCTTAAACCATCTCGCAACCATTGAATCGCAGATCCTGCAACAAAAATACTGCCTTCTAAAGCATACGTAATTTTGCCATTAATGCCATAACCAATTGTCGTCAGCAAGCCATTATCAGATATAATAGCTTTTTCTCCAGTGTTCATTACCATAAAAGCACCTGTGCCATAGGTATTTTTGACCATTCCTTTTTCAAATGCCCTTTGACCAAAAAGTGCCGCCTGCTGATCGCCTGCCATTGCAGCTATCGGAATATTTTCTCCATAAAAATGATAGTCCTCAGTATAACCATAAACTTCAGCATTTGAACAGACAGTAGGCAAAATATTGCTAGGAATATCCAGTAAATCCAAAATTTCTTGGTCCCAATCTAAGGAATGTATATTAAACAGCATCGTTCGGCTAGCATTAGTATAATCAGTCTTATGAACTTTTCCTCCAGTAAGTTTCCACATCAACCATGTATCTATCGTACCGAACAACAATTTTCCAGCCTCGGCTTTTTCTCTAGCACCAGAAACATTTTCCAATAACCACTTTACCTTTGTCGCTGAAAAATAAGAGTCAATAATCAAACCAGTTCGTTGCTGGAAAAAGGCTTTATGTCCATTTTCCTTAAGCATATCCGCAATTTCATTCGTTTGCTTTGACTGCCAGACTACTGCATGATAAATCGGCTCACCTGTTGCTTTATCCCATAAGACTGTCGTTTCTCGCTGGTTAGTAATACCAATCGCCTTTATTTGAAACGGTTTCAATTTCGACTCAATAAGCACATCGGCAATGACTGATTGTACTGAATTCCAAATTTCGTTAGCATCATGCTCAACCCAGCCAGGACTTGGAAAATACTGAGTAATCTCCTTTTGTGCAACAGCTACCTCTTTTCCAGCATGATTAAAAATAATTGCTCGAGAACTTGTCGTTCCTTGATCTATCGATAGTATATATTCTTTTCGTTTCACGTATACTCGCTCCTAAAAAATGATACTTTCATTATAAAGCAAATTCCCTATAAAAGTCACATTTCTATATCAATAAAAAAATACTAAGCTCGATTTTCGAACTTAGCATCCTTCAAAGTTTAATAAGTTGTAATTTTTGACGCAGTGTATCTTAAATGGGATAAATACAAATCCGTCTGCTTTGAAAAAAGTAAATTGCAGTATAGCGATACACGGATAAGAACAGATATAAGACTGCTTGTATCATAATTAAATAAAACCAATAAAACATTAATGATAGCTAGAACAAATAACACCTTTGTCAGATGGTAGCCCCAAATACTTCCTTTGATTAACAATACGCCTACACCGATAGAAAACAATACGCTTATCAAACTAAACCACAATAACCAACCTAAAAACATCGCTGCATACATCATACCGATATCTGTAATTAATTTCAGTAAAGTAAACATACCGATAACTGATGTAATAACTAAAAACCAACCTAACCCTTTCCACATTCCTGGTACTTTCATAAAATAACTCCTTTTAATTTTTTTGTTCCTCTTAAATTTTATAGAATTTTCATACATAATCAAGCTTTTTTTTGATATTATGCTAAATAATTTTTATATCCGAATTTTTCTAATTTTTTTCTAATCTTAATGATATTTTGAACGTTAGTTTGACTGACAAAAAATTTCTTTTTAGATACTATTATTTAGAAAACGTTATCAAGCCGATGATTGTTTCTCTTTTTTCCAAGCATATACTATGCAAAAGATTTTTTTTAAGATTAATATATTATTAAATGGTCAAAAAAACAATTTTCTGATAAACTTAACCTGATGGCTTCTTTGAAAGGATGAAATTTATGACCCCGAATCGCGAAGACTACCTAAAATTAATATTCGAGTTAGGTGGCGATGAAAATAAAATCAATAACAAACAAATTGTTTCTGGGCTGGATGTTTCTGCAGCCTCTGTCAGCGAAATGATTTCAAAATTAGTAAAAGAAGGCCTAGTTGAACATTCACCTTATCAAGGTGTCCAACTAACGGAGTTGGGTTTAAAGAAAGCTAGCACGCTTATTCGTAAACATCGTTTATGGGAAGTATTTTTAGTAGAACATCTAAATTATTCTTGGAATGAAGTCCACGATGATGCCGAAGTTTTAGAGCATGTTACCTCCCAAACGTTAGCGAATCGCTTGTCTGCATATTTAAATCAACCGAAATTCTGTCCTCATGGCGGTGTAATACCGGCAGACGATCAGCCTGTTCATGAACAAAAACGCCAAAAATTGACTGATTACCCAGTAGGAACCACTATCCGCATTGCTCGTGTACTGGATGAAAAGGAATTGTTAGATTATTTGGTTTCAATTGATTTACAAATCCATGAAGAGTACCGAATTGATGAAATTGCGGCTTACGAAGGACCAATTAGTATTAGCAATGATAAAAAACAACTGGCAATCAGCTACAAAGCTGCCAGTACGATTTTTGTTGATCCATTATAAAATACATTCAGATCTAAGATACTGAATATCATGAAAGCGGGGAACTCTGATGAATGAAAAAATAGCTCTATTTACGATATTTGGCGGCACTGGTGATTTAGCCAAAAGAAAGCTCTATCCATCTTTATTCCGTTTATACCAAAAAGGCAATCTAGCGGAACATTTTGCTGTTATCGGTACGGCTAGGAGAGAGTGGACTGATGAACATTATCGTGAAATTGTTCGTGAAACAATCAAAGATTTAAATCCAACCGCTGAAGAAGCAGAAGCTTTTTCAAGTCATTTTTATTACCAATCACACAACGTTAATGACTCAGAACACTATGATACGCTGAAAAAATTATCAGATACACTGAATGATAAATACAATCTTGGCGGCAATCATATTTTTTATTTAGCAATGGCTCCTCAATTCTTCGGTACAATTGTTCAGCATTTAAAATCACAAAATATCTTAACTGAAGAAGGCTTTGACCGACTAATTATTGAAAAACCATTTGGCTCAGACTTTGAATCAGCATTCCAGCTAAATGAAGAAATTCGTTCTGTTTTCCCAGAAAAAGATATCTTCAGAATCGATCATTATCTAGGAAAAGAAATGATTCAAAATATTTCTGCGATTCGTTTCGCTAACAATATTTTTGAATCACAATGGAACAATCGTTACATTGATAACATTCAAATTACCTTTGCTGAAAGTTTAGGTGTTGAAGATCGTGGTGGGTATTATGACCACAGCGGTGCATTAAAAGACATGGTTCAAAATCATATTTTACAAGTAGTTTCTCTATTAGCAATGGAACCGCCTGTTGCCTTTTCAGAAGCAGAGATACGTGCCGAAAAAGTTAAAGCTTTACAGGCCATTCGTTTATACTCAGAAAAGGAAGCTTTAGAGAACTTTGTACGCGGTCAATATGGTCAAGGTAAACTAGATAGCGAACAGTTTGTTGGATACCGTGAAGAACCCAATGTTGCTGAAGATTCGACAATAGAAACATTTGTTGCAGGAAAATTTTTAATCGATAATTTCCGCTGGTCTGGTGTTCCATTTTATATTCGTACAGGAAAACGTCTGACAGAAAAAGGTACTCGAATTAATATCGTCTTCAAACAAGTACCAATCAATGTCTTTAAAGATGACATAGATAAATGCGGGGAAAAAACAGATTTACCGCCAAATGTCCTTACAATTTATATCCAGCCAACTGAAGGATTTTCAATGACTTTAAACGGCAAGGAAATTGGACAAGGTTTTACAACGACACCTGTGAAATTAGACTATCGTCATAGTGCTGAAACAACTGGAAATAGTCCAGAAGCATATGAGAAGCTTTTATTGGACAGTTTAAACGGAGATGGAACAAACTTTTCACATTGGGATGAAGTTGCTCAATCTTGGCGGATTGTGGATATTATTCGTCAAGCTTGGGATAAAACATCTGTGGACTTTCCTAATTATGCGGCTGGTTCGATGGGACCAGATGCAGCTTTTGAGTTACTGGAACAAGATGGTTTTACTTGGGATTGGCAGCCAGATATTTGGTATCGTGAAAGAGGACAACTATAGTATTTGCTAGTATGATCCGTTTGCTTTTATTAGCAAGCGGATTTTTTTATTAAAAAAAAGAACAGAACTCAGCTTTTCAGCTGAACTCTGTTCTACTATTAAATACTTACTCTTCAAATCCTTCTGCCACAGCTTCTGGATAATTTTCTTCTACAATTGTTGCGCAACGGCCACACAAGTGTGGTAATTTTTCATCTTCACCTACATCTGTACGAACAGCGCGACAACGATCACAAGTCTCACCTGCAGCTTTTTCCACAAAAATGGACATATCATCAAAAGTTTCAACAGTGTCAGGAAGTTCAGCATTTACTGCAGCTACTTCAAAATCAGAAACAATTAGTAATTGTGCTACATCTGCATCAACCGCTGTTAATAACTGACGAATTTGCTCGTTTGGATAAACAGTTACTTTGGCTTCTAAAGATTTACCAATCAATTTAGCGTTACGAGCTTCTTCTAAAGCTTTTAAGACATTGTCTCTAAAGTCCATAAAGGCTGCCCACATGTCTAACAATTCTTGCTGATTTGAAAATTCTTCATAACCAGGAAACTCAGATAATTGAACATAGTCTTCTTCTTCTTTTAAGAAGCTCCAGATTTCTTCAGAAGTATGTGGAATAATTGGTGTTAATAATTTTGTTAAAGCAACCGCTGTTTGATAGAAAACAGTTTGCATACAACGACGTTGATAGTTATCTTCTGCTTCGATATAAACCACATCTTTAGCAAAATCCAAGTAGAATGAAGACAAATCAACTGTTAAGAAATTCATCACTGAACGATAGATTTGCATGAAATTGTATTTCTCATAGCCTTTTTCACGAATCTCTTCAATAACTTGATTTAAACGAACCACCATATATTTATCCACAGAACGTAATTCATCATAAGCAACCGTATGTTCATTTGGTTCAAAATCACTTGTATTAGCTAACAAGAACCGCATAGTATTACGGATTTTACGATAAACTTCAGATACTTGATTCAAGATATCCATAGACACACGAACATCCGCTTCATAATCCACACTACTTACCCACAGACGTAGAATATCTGCCCCCATTTGTTTAATCACTTTATCTGGTAAAATTGTATTCCCTAAAGATTTACTCATTTTACGACCTTCGCCATCTAAAGTAAATCCTTGTGATAAAACAGCTTTATAAGGCGCTACACCATTGATTGCTACACTTGTTGTAATACTTGAGTTAAACCAGCCACGATATTGGTCAGAGCCTTCTAAATACATATCAGCGGGGAAAGTTAATTCAGGGCGTTGACGTAACACAGCTTCATGAGAAGATCCCGAATCAAACCAAACATCCATAATATCATTTTCTTTGGTAAATTCTCCATTTGGTGAACCTGAATGCGTAAATCCTTCAGGAAGTAATTCTTTTGCCTCACGTTTAAACCAAACATTTGATCCATGCTCCGCGAATAAATTTGCTACATGTTCAATTGTTTCAGGTGTAATGATTGCTTCCCCATTTTCTGCATAAAAAATCGGTAACGGTACACCCCACGCACGTTGACGAGAAATAACCCAATCGCCTCGATCACGAATCATATTGTATAGACGTGTTTTACCCCAAGGTAGAATCCAGTCAACTTTTTCAACTTCATCCAAGATGTTTTGACGGAACTTATCGATTGAGGCAAACCACTGTGGTGTTGCGCGATAAATAACCGGTTTTTTCGTACGCCAGTCATGTGGATAACTATGGGTAAAGAAATCCAGTTTCAATAATGCATCTTTTTCATCCAACAAAGCTGTAATCATAGGGTTTGCTTTATCGTAAAAGACACCTTCAAAACCAGGCGCTTCGTCTGTAAATACTCCACGGTTATCTACAGGTGAAAGGACATCTAAATTATATTTTTTCCCTACAATATAATCGTCTTCACCATGTCCAGGTGCAGTATGAACTAATCCTGTACCCGCTTCTAATGTTACGTGATCGCCTAGCATAACCAATGATGTACGGTCGTAAAATGGATGTTGCGCTGTCATATATTCCATATCTTTACCAGAAATTGTTTCAAGAACTTCAAGATCATCGTCTTCCCAACCAATAGCTTCTTTGACTGTATTTAAAAGATCTTTCGCAACAACATATTTTTTGCCGTAAGCTTTCACTACTACATACTGATAATCAGGGTTTACTGAAATACCTAAGTTTGCTGGTAAAGTCCAAGGAGTAGTTGTCCAAATCACTAACGAAGTATCTGTGTCTAAAATCCCTTTACCATCAACAACTTTAAATGCGACATAAATCGAAGCTGATTTGACATCTTTATATTCAATTTCTGCTTCCGCTAAAGAAGATTCACTCGATGGTGACCAATAAATTGGTTTTAAGCCTTTATAAATATAGCCTTTTTCAGCCATTTTACCAAACACACGAATTTCAGCTGCTTCATAAGATGGATCTAATGTAATATATGGATGCTCCCAATCACCTGCAACACCTAAACGTTTGAAGTCTTCACGTTGTGTATCAACTTGGGAACGAGCATACTCCTCACATTTTTCACGGTACTCAGCTAATGTCATTTCTTTTCTTTTAATACCTTTGTTTGTTAATACCTGCTCAATTGGCAAACCATGAGTATCCCAGCCAGGAACATAAGGTGAACGGAATCCTGACATTGATTTTGAACGAATGATGATGTCTTTACTAATTTTGTTCAATGAATGACCTAAATGGATATTCCCATTTGCATAGGGAGGACCATCATGTAAAACAAATGTTGGTTTACCTTCATTTAGCTCTTGACGCTTTTCATAAATTTTTTGTTCTTCCCAATCTTTTTGCCATTCAACTTCACGATTTGGCAAATTACCACGCATTGGAAAAGCTGTTTTTCCTAATTGTAGTGTTTCTTTCATTTTCATTTTTACTTCCTCACTTTCATTTATAGCTGTTTTGGTGTTATTATTTTAAAGCTTAATTTTTAAAGTATTTTAGCTTTTTATACAATATATGATCTGCTGTTTTTTCAACCTTATACATCTAAGAATGGTAGATCTTTGAAATTGATTTGCTTGAAATAAAACACGCCGATTCTCTAGTACGGTGACTTCGCTCTCTTTGTTCGCCAAGTGCTGTTCATCATCTACTCTGCCTTTGGCAATCGTTATTCTTCAATTCTTAGACATTTTGCTCTTTGAAATTGATGTACTTGCAACGAAGTATAGTGATTCTCTAGTACGGTGACTTCGCTCTCTTTGTTCGCCAAGTACTGTTCATCATCTACTCTGCCTTTGGCAATCGTAGTGATTCACAGCAAAAAAGTACCTTCATCCCAAGGGACGAAAGTACTCGTGTTACCACCCAAATTTAAAATAGTTGAAGTTTCAACCATTTCCTCTGTAATTGTTAACGAAATTACTCGTCAAGTTTTACTAGATTCAAACTTGAGTAAAATAGAGGATCTTTTCAATGCTAGGGTCTGTCAATCTTTCACTGTCATTGACTCGCTAAAAGAATAGGATTGAATTTTCTGTTCTATTTATTTACAAAATTATTCAGGATTTTTGTTTAATAGATCAAGCATTGCTTTTGGATCTAAGGCAGCTTTCTCTATTGTTGATTGATCTAAAGTTTCGATCGGAGCAGCTTCCTGAGTTGGCGCTGAAGCTGGTTCTTCATCTTTGCCAAGATCATCTGCTAAAACTTCTTTAATAACTGTATGTGAATCACTTACATAACTTGAGAAAGGTTTTAAAAGTTCGTTCCATTCTTCGCTTTTAACTTGTTCTAATTGTGTTTCCAACATTAAACTTAGACGTTGATGGAAAACACGAGTTTTCTTCTTAAGATCATCAGTTTCCGCAGCTAATTGACGAGCACGATCTGTCGCATCTGTTAAAATTTCTCTTGCTTTTTCTTCAGCTGAAGAAATTAAAGTGGTAGAACGTTTTTCAGCAGATGAAATCATTTCATTCGCTGTGTTTTCAGCTGATGTTACGATCACTTCTGATTCTTTATTTGCACTTGTTTTAACTTTGTCGGCAGTATCTTGAGCAACAATAATTGATTGGTTCAATGCATCTTTTAATTCATTAAAATATTGTAACTTTTCTTCTGCGTGTTTCAGTGATTTTTCAAGTTCACGATTTTTTTGAAGAGCATCTTCATAGTCTTTCGTTACTTGGTCTAAAAAATCATCAACATCGTCTTGATTATACCCTCTCATTTTTGAAGGGAAATTTTTATTTTGAATATCTAATGGAGTTAATGCCATATTCCTTCACCTCTTTGGATTATTTTCGTAAAACTCCCAATAACAAACGAAACTTGTCTTTTTTCGTTTTACCTTCCAATTCTTGAACTTGAACACGACCAAACCCTCTAATAGATACAATATCAAATAAATCTACTAAAAAATCAGGTCTTAAGTTTTCCGTCCAATTTACTTTAACTTTACCAGATTCGATCAATTGTTTTGATCTCTGTCTAGATATATTATATACGGTAGAAATCAAATTATCCAGACGTAATGAACTAATTGTCATTCTTTCTTGCACCCAATCGTCTTTTGGGATAATCATTTCTGTATAATTTCTATCTTCTAACCTTACTGATATTTTGCCAATTTTTTCAATTTGCATCAAAATAAAATTAGCTATTTCTTTTGCAACAAATACTTGCCACCTGTCACCATCAGAAATAATATCCCCAAAGAACTCCCGTTTAATACCAGTATTAACCAATGTTCCCAAAATTTTCCCATGTGACAAACTAGAAAACTTCATTGGATAAACCACTTCAAATAATTCAATTTCAAAATCATCTTGTTTTGGTTCATAGTAATCTGGAAAAATTAAGCAACGTTTTCTTTCAGCTTGTTCATAGCCGCCATAAAACTGAAATTTCAAATCACTATTTTGCCGTATCAAGGTTTCCAAAATATAAGCTTGCCTAGGATCTAAAAAATCTGATAAAAACGGTGCGTACTGACTTTCAACTTGTTCCAGCCAATCACCCACAGAATCAATAAAAGGATGCTCATCTTTTCGAAAATGTTGGTACACATTTGCGTTCATAGACAAATCATCCTCTCTTTTATTAATACAAAATAGATTGTAAAATTCTTGCTAATGCACTAGCTGCCAAGTTTAATACAATAATTGCAATCATTACATTGAAACCGACCATACCGATTCTTAAATTTAAACGATCGAATAGTCTTAAGTATGGTTCACAAATTCTTGAAATCAAACGACCTAATGTTGAGTCATATGCACCTGGAAACCAAGATAACAATGCATAAATGATTAAAAGTCCAGAATAAACCTGCACACATTTATATAGTAAGTATATGAAAAATGCGATAATAATTCCCTCCTGACTTAAAAATCAAACATTTGTTTTTTTGCTAAAGACTGAGCTGTAGCGCTGTCGATTTCGATACTTGATGGTGTACATAGAAAAATTTCATCGCCCACACGTTGAATGTCTCCATCCAATGCATAAACTGTTCCAGTTAGAAAGTCAACAATTCTTCTAGCTTGAGTTTCTTCAACTAAATGGAAGTTTATAAGTACAGCATCACTTGCAATGATATGTTTAGCAATATTCATTGCTTCAGAATAAACACGCGGTTCAAGAATTGTAATCTTACCGGGTCTAGCTGAGCTATGTGTCTCTTGTGGACGCTTAGAATTTGAGTTATTAGAACTACGCATGGAGACAACTTTTTTCTCATTAAATGCTGTTTCCTGACGGCTTTCTTTCTTATCTTGATGCGTTTCAGTTGAACGATAACGAGCAGATGGCTTTTCGGTTAAAGGCTCAGTTGGCTGTGAAACCTGCTGTACTTGTCGAACCGTCTGTCTTGCTGGTTGTTGTTGATTCACAACCTTTTGCTCTTCATATTCATCGTAATTATCATACTCATCTTCTCCAGATAATCCAAAAAAGCTCGATAACGCATTTTTACTAAAAATTGACATAGATTCCCCTCCTTTACGCACCTCTAAAAATTGCTGTTCCGATTCGTACAAAAGTTGCTCCTTCTTCAATCGCTATTGGGAAATCATTACTCATTCCCATGCTAAGCTCTGTACAAGGTGCATGTAATAGATTTAGATCATTTATTGCTAGCTGCAGTTTTTTTAGTTTAGAAAATACTTCATGAAGATCATGTTCGGAAGCATCAAATGGTGCCATCGTCATCAAACCAACTATTTTGATTTTATCTAATGGAGCCAATTCATGAATAAATTCAATTACTTCCTCTGGTTTGAATCCATGTTTCGTTTCCTCACCAGTAATATTTACTTCGATAAAACAGGAAATCTCTTTCTCTGCTCGTTTTTGAATTTCTTCTGCTAATTTTAAACTGTCTAAAGCATGAAAATAATCTATTTCGTTGATTACTAATTTTACCTTCCTACGTTGTAAATTACCAATCAAATGCCACTTAATCGATGAAAAATTTTTCAGTGCCATTTTCTTTTCTAATAATTTATCGACCCGGTTTTCAGCCATATTTTCGATGCCAAGTTCAGCAAGCTCCTTGGCAGTGCCACTTTCCACTGATTTAGTAACGGCAATCATTGTTACGTCATCGACTGACCGTTGCGCTTTTTGACACGCTAGTTGAATTTTTTGATTGATATTATTTAAGTTTTCAACTAGCATCAGTCAAATCGCTCCTATCTTTTTCTGCGGAAAAATGGTGGTGTGTTTAATTCATCGTCATTTTGAGTTGGTTCTTCACGATGAAATGTTTCAAAGTCTTTTTTCTCAACATTCTCGAATGTTGTATCTTCTACTTTTGGACGCACATTTTGCTCACGACGGATATCCCAGTCACCAAATGCACTTGTCTCTTCTTGTGGTTGAGGCTGTGATGCTTGTGACGGCTTTGATTGTTCCATATCAAGAACTGGTGCTTGTTGTACTGATTGAATTTGTGTTGGTCTATTTTGACGATGAGATTTACGATCTTTTTTTGAAGGATCAATCCCTGTTGCAATAACCGTTACACGAATTTCATCACCTAGGTCTTCATTAATCGATGTACCTAAGATAATGTTTACGTCACCTGTTGCAGCACTTGTTACGATATCAGAAGCATCTTGCGCTTCAAATAATGTCATATCTAGGCCACCAGTAATGTTTAGCAATACTTGTTCAGCACCATCAATAGAAGTTTCTAGTAATGGAGAAGAAATTGCTTTCTTAGTTGCTTCAATTACACGATCTTCACCGCTAGCAACACCGATTCCCATCAAGGCAGTCCCTTGGTTTTCCATCACTGTTTTCACATCAGCGAAGTCCAAGTTAACATATCCAGGAGCTGTAATCAGATCCGAAATACCTTGTACTCCTTGACGTAAAACATTGTCAGCTTCACGGAATGCTTCAAGCATTGGTGTCTTTTTATCAACAACTTCTAATAGACGATTATTTGAAATAATTAGAAGTGTATCAACATTTTCTTTTAATAGAGCAATACCTTCTGCTGCAAAACGTCCACGTTTTGGTCCTTCAAAACTAAATGGTCGAGTAACAACACCTACAGTTAAAGCTCCAAGTTCTTTAGCGATTTTAGCAACAACAGGAGCAGCCCCTGTCCCTGTTCCGCCGCCCATACCAGCAGTAATGAAAATCATATCTGCTCCTTGTAACGCGTCTGAGATTACTTGTTCACTTTCTTCTGCAGCTTTTTGGCCAACTTCTGGCTGTGAACCAGCACCTAAACCGCGTGTATACTTAGGTCCAAGTTGAATCACTGTTTCTGCTTTTGAGTTTTTAAGAGCTTGTACATCTGTATTTGCAGCGATGAATTCTACGCCTTTGACGTTTTCTTCAATCATGCGGTTAACAGCGTTACCGCCACCGCCGCCGACACCGATAACTTTGATGACAGCACCATTGTTAATGTTATTATCTAAAGAAAATTCCATAGTATCGTTTCCTCCTGTTTTAATTGTTAGTCAAAGATGTTTGAGAAGAAGTCTTTGATTTTACCAGTAACTTTTTCACCAGATTCATGGATTTCAGAATCGTCATATTCTTCTTGTTGTAAATCAGAGTATGTGTCATATTGAACTTCTTGTTGAACCGCAATCGTTGGTTGAGAAGATTTAATCTTTTCGCCTGGGATTGCTCCTTTAGCAATATGGTAAATGTCATTAAGTTGAGCAGAATACTCAACAATACTAATCACATTTGTAAAGACTGGATTGCGTAGTCCCATATGATTAGGAACATACAATTTCACACTTGCATCAAAGATTTCCTGTGCCAAATCAACGACACCCGGAAGACTTGCGCCGCCACCAGTTAAAATTACTCCACCAGGAAGTTCTAAAGCATCAATTTCATCCAACACTTCTTTAGATTTCTTAAAGATTTGTTCAACACGTGCTTCGATTACTTCTGAAAGGTAACGTTCATCAACTTTGACAGGCTCAGACTTACCAATTACGTCAACTGGAAACTCTTCGCTGACAGATGTTCTTTCCGGATAAGCATCACCGTAATTAATTTTTAAAGCTTCTGCGTTGTTAAAAGATGTATTTAATACAATAGAAACATCTTTAGTAACAAACTCGCCGCCTTCTTGATTTACATGAGTAAACTTCAATTGTTTATCATGCATTACAGAAGTGGTTGTTTGACCGCCACCCATATCAATAACGATAGTACCAAAATCTTTTTCACCATCTGAAAGTACAGTTTCTGTTAATGCTAATGGCATAATCACTAATTCATTAACTGTTAAACCAGCTTTTTCAACACATTTTCTAGTATTGTGAATAATCGTTTTCGGACCTGTAAAGACAACTCCGAACATTTCTAAACGAACGCCTATCATTCCTCTAGGATCTTTGATCCCTTCAAATCCATCTACTGTAAATTCTTGAGGCAGGATTGCTACGATTTGACGTTCAGGAGGAGTTGAACGAACCAGAGCTGCCGATGCAACGTTTCTTACATCTTCATCAGTGATTTCTTTTGACTCACTACTTACAGCGATCATTCCTTGGCAATTTTCAACTTCAAGTAAGTTTGCTGGTAACCCCACATTCACACTTTTAATTTGAATTCCCGCTTTTTCTTCTGCTTGTCTTACTGCTCTTTGAATCGCATTTACTGTTTTATCAATATCGACAATAATCCCTCGATTTAATCCATCAGATTTTGCGTTTCCTACGCCAATGATATTCATTTGACCTTCGATAAACTCAGCTACTACAACTTTCACTGATGTTGTACCAATATCAAGGCCTACATACATTCCTGTCTTTGCCATGAATGGGGTTCCTCCTCCTATTAATTCCAATATGTAAGCGGACCTAAAATGTCCGTTTAAATATATATTTTTTTTAGAATACTCACTTCTTTCAATTTTACCATAAACATGGGCTTTTTAGAAAGCAGATTCTACTATTTTATTCTTTTATTTTTCTTAATTTCATTCTAATGCTTGTGAAGATTCTTCTACACTCTCGTCGGTGGACTCATTTACAAATGGATAAGAGAAAATTCCAACTTCCATATCGATCGTTCCTGGTTTATCCATTTGACTAGCTACCTTGTCGTAATACGCCATTTTCTCTACTAATTGCGAGATATTTACAATTACAATATTAGTATCTTTCATATAAAGATTAACTAATTCTTTGTTAACATTAGATGGCGCATATCGGATTTCTGAAATATTTTGCTTCAAACTTTCAGGTAATTTATTATAAGAATTCATTAAGTTTTGAATAATTGATTCATCTGTGAAATTCTGAAAAATTGGCATTCCGCTTTCAGGAGCACTCATTTCTTCAGGTAAAATTTTACCATTCTCTAAAATTGGGTGGTAAATATTATTTACAGATTCCAAAGCAACTACTTCATATTCCTCAACTGCGATTTTAAATGAGTTGATACCATTTAAAGAAATTGTTGCTTTTTTGATACGCGGCAACTGGCGTGAAATTTTTTGTTCATAAATTTTCCGATCACCAAATTGTTCCCAAAGGCTTTTGCCTTTTTCCAATTTTGATTGTTCGATAATTTTTTGACTATCAACAGACTGATTCCCTGCTACACTGATATTTCCTAATTTACTAAGTGGAGAAACAAAGTAAAGTACCACCAATATCGCAATTAAAAAGACTGAAACGATTAAAGTCAGCCGACGATATAAACGTTTGTTTCGTACTTTTTTTATATTTGGTAAGCGGTCAGCAAAAGATTCGTAAGTTTTATTTTGTTTATCTTCTGTATCAATTGTTTCATCATCAGAAGCTTCTATTTCACCTTCTGATTCATTAGGTTCGTCTGTTTCAGCTTCTTCCGTTAAAACTAAGGGATTCCAAGTTGGTTTATCTCCCTGTGACTTTAAATATTCTAAATTTTCTTTTTGCCAGGGAGTCAAATTCTCTTCATCCACTTGTTCAATTGGATCTACTTTTTTTTCGTCTTTATTTTCCGGTTTATCTTTTTTCTTACTAATCTTTTACCCCCCCCATCAAGTAATTTCTTTGACCACTTTGTAAAGTCGGTCAGCAGCATCTGGGATTCCTTCTTTTTTGGATGCTTCAGCCATCGACTGACAGCGTAATTCGTCTAATAAAATTGTATCAATTTCAGCTACTAGCTTAGATCCAGTAAGTTCTTGATCCGGAATCATTTCAACAGCACCTGATTTGACTAAACTTTGTGCATTTTTTGTTTGATGATCGTTTGTTACATATGGACTTGGAATTAAAATTGCTGGCAGTCCCAATGCTGTAAATTCTGCAATTGAGGTTGCTCCAGCACGTCCAACCATTAGATCTGCCGCAGCTAGTACTTCTGCCATTTTATCAATATACGGCTGAATACTGATGTTTGTCAATTTCTTTTCTGAAAGCTTTAGTTTTTCTTGCAATTCTTTATAATAGCGCTCACCCGATGCATAAAGAACTTGATAGTCTCGTTCTTCAAAAAAGGGCAAAGCTTCAACAAAAGCTTGATTGATTTTTAGCGCGCCACGGCTTCCACCAAAAATGACTACTGTTTTCTTTTCTGGATTCAATCCATATTCCTTTAAAATATCAGTTTTTTCAACTGATACAACTTCTTGCGCTCGTGGATTTCCGGTTAAGACAACTTTATCCTTTGGAAAATACTGCGCTACATCAGGGAAACAAATAGCAACTTTTGTTGCATATTTACTTAAGAATTTATTGGTCATACCAGGGATGCTATTTTGCTCATGAACAATTGTCGGAATATTTAATTGCTTTGCAGCGTAAACAACTGATCCTGAAACATAACCGCCTGTCCCAATCACTACATCTGGTTGAAACTCTTTAAGAATCTTTTTTGCTTTTCCGATACTGCTTAGGAAAAGATACACAGTTTTAAAATTTTGCGGACTTAAAGATCTACGAAACCCTTGAATTTTAATCGTTTTAAAAGGAATATTGTATTGAGGAACAATGTTACTTTCTAACCCATTCTCCGTTCCTACATACATAAATTCAGTATCAGGAGCTAAAGTTTTCACATGGTTAACAAAAGCTAGCGCTGGATAAATATGTCCGCCTGTTCCGCCGCCTGTCATTAGTATCTTCATAAATTATCTCACTTTTCTATGTCTTTTAGCTGTTGCATTGTTTGAATAAACGCTTCTCCACGTAGTTCAAAGTTAGGATATTGATCCCAACTTGCGCACGCGGGCGATAATAGAATAGTATCATTTTTTTCGGAAAAATCATAGGCTTCACGGACAGCACTTTGGACATTTTCTGTTAATTGTATTGATTTAACGTCAGCTTTTTTCGCCGCATGTAATAATTTATCTTTTGTTTCTCCAAAAAGTATAATTGCTTTGATTCCTCTAAGTGAAGGAATCAGTTCATCAAATTCATTTCCTCGATCCAAGCCTCCAGCTAACAAAATGAGTGAGGAATGGTCAAAACCACTCAAAGCCATTTCAGTTGCTAGAATATTTGTTGCTTTTGAATCATTATAAAACTTACGTCCAGCGACTTCTCCCACGTATTGAGTTCGATGGGGTACTCCTGTGAATACTTTTAGCGTTTGACGAATGCTATCTGTGGATATATTTTTTAATTTTGCAACACAAATTGCAGCCAAAGCATTTTCAATATTATGACTACCAGGTACTCCTAGTTCTGTTGCTGGCATAATAAATTCACCTTTATAATAAATATTGTCCTCTTCCAGATAAGCTCCATCAACTTTCTCATTTGTTGAAAAAGGTAGTATTGTTGCCTTAGTCGTCTGGCTTAATTTTTGAATTTCCGGCTGGTTCCAATTTAATACAAGGAAATCGTTCGATTGCATGTTTTTTTGAATCTCCCATTTCGCATGTACATAGTCTGCTCTTGAACCATGATAATCTAAATGCGCTTCATAGATGTTTGTAATCACAGCAATTTGCGGATGGAATGTCTGAATCCCCATTAGTTGGAAACTAGAAAGCTCCATTACAATGTCATCTTGCGGAGTTGCTTTTTCAGCAACTTCACTGGCAGGATAACCGATGTTTCCAGCTAAACGCGCAGTTCCGCTTTTTCTATCTGCATTTAAAAGTAACCCAATCATTGTTGTGGTCGTTGTTTTTCCATTTGTACCTGTAATGCCGACAATTGGGCATTCAGCAATCTGTGAGGCTAACTCAACTTCTGTAATTACTGGTAAGCCCATATTCACTGCTTTTTCAACCAAAGGATTTGTATAAGGAATCCCAGGATTTTTGACAATTAATGAAAAATCTTCGTCTAACAATTCAATTGGATGTCCACCTGTAACTACACGAATACCCAAGGTTAATAAATCTTGGGCTTCCGGATTTTGATCAAATTGTTTAAAGTCATTAACTGTTACTAATGCTCCTAGTTCATGAAGTAATTTAGCTGCACTAACACCACTTTTTGCTAGTCCAAGAACAAGGACTTTTTTGTTTTCATAATTTTTTATCTTGTTCATTATAATTCCCCTTATCTTAGAAAAGCTAAATGATGCTAGCTCACCTTATTTTACTTCAATTAAAAAATAATCCATAGTGTTACACCTGAGCAAATTAAAGCCGTTATCCAAAAAACAATATCGATTTTCCATTCAGACCAACCGCACATTTCAAAATGATGATGAATGGGTGACATTTTAAAAATTCGTCTGCCAAATAGTTTAAATGAAGCAACCTGCAAAATTACGCTAGCTGTTTCACAAACATAGACAAGACCAATTAAAAGAAGTGTCCATTCTTGACGTAATATAATAGAGATTGCTGCTAATAACCCGCCTAATGCTAGCGAACCAACATCTCCCATAAAAATCTTAGCTGGTTTTCTATTGTAAGGGAAAAATCCTAATAACCCGCCGATCACGCTTAGACAGACAATCACTACATCGAATTGCTGTTGTTTCCACGCAATGATGGCATATGTTGCAAAAGAGATCGTGCCTAATCCAGCTACCAAACCGTCAATACCATCAGTTAAGTTTACTGCATTAGAAAAACCAACTAGCCAAAAAATAACAAACACACCATAAAAAATTCCTAACGGTACCGTTGCAATACCAAATAAATCCAATGAATCAGGCAATCCTTCTGAGCGATAGACAAAATAGAAAACCAAACCACCAATGATTTGACCAATCAATTTTTGACGAGAATTTAATCCCATATTTCTTTTTTTGAATACCTTAATAAAATCATCAAGAAAACCCAATAATCCATAAAGTACTAAAATAAACAAAATAATCAGCAGCGAAGGAGTCAACTCTTGTTTCCATAAGCCTACTAATAATGATGTGATAAAAGCCCCTACTAAAAACACCAAACCACCCATCGTCGGGGTACCAGTCTTCACATTATGCCACGTCGGTCCATCTTCACGTGTCGTTTGTCCTTGTTTTTTCATTTGAAAATAACCAATAAACAGCGGCATTACAGCTACCGTTATAGCAAAACTGCAAGCTATGGGAATAAAAATTTGTGTCCACTCCATGATATCTCTCCTAATTATTCAACTCGAATTGAGTTACCTTGTTTTTCATTTTTACTTATTTATTTTGCTGCTTCTGTTGTATCAGTATCCGGTTCACTGTCCATTGATTCCATGACCAATTTCATCAAAGGATTGGCAATTTTGGCAAGAGCATCGCGCGTATATGTTTGCGGTTTTTTCATTGTTAGATACAAAATATATTCTGGATTATCAGCTGGTACCATTTCTACTACTGAATACGTATAATCTGTCAAACCTTCCATATAGCCATTTTCTCCAGTAATTTGCGCTGTACCTGTTTTAGCTGCTACATGATAGCCTGGAACTGAATAAACATCGTATGCAATACCATAAGTCGGGTCTTCCACTGTATCTACCATATAAGTTCGAATATCACTTGCTGCTTGCGGTGTGACAATTTGTTCCCCAACTTTTTGCGTTTGTGTCACTTTTTCTTCACCAGTATCATTATCCACAATTTTTTTGATATACTGTGGTTTCGTCATAGATCCGTCGTTAGCAATTGCAGTGTATGCCTGCATCATTTGAAAGTTTGTTACAGAGACTGCTTGACCAAATGACGACATTGCCTGATCGACCCAGTTATCACCTGGAAGCATTCCTGGCGATTCACCTGCCAAACCTGAATCAGTCGATTTACCAAAACCAAATTTTTCTAGATATTCTTTCCATTTTTCTCCACCCATACTTTGTTCTAATGTAAGCATCCCTACATTACTTGACCAAGAAATAGCCTGACGGAAAGTTAATGTGCCAATTGCTCCAAAGTCATGATCGTTAACCGTTCGATCGTCTAATTTGTAACCACCAGCCGGATACACAAATGTAGCATTCGGATTAAATTTACCTTCTTGCATAGCGGCAGCCGCGGTGAATAATTTCATAGTAGAACCAGGTTCAAATTTATCTTCTACTAAGATATTACGCCAAACGTCATCTTTTCCTAATCCCTCTTTTGTTTCAGGGTTAAATGAAGGCCGTTGAGACATCGCAATAATATCACCCGTTTTGGCTTCCATCAACATTGCTGTCATATCTTCAGGTTTATATTCTTCCATGACAGGATCCAACAAGCTTTCTAAACGACTTTGAATTCGAAGATCTAACGTTGTATAAATATCTTTACCGTCAACTGCCTGCTTCTCACTAGCCACAGTTCCTGGTAATGGACTACCGTAAACATCTTTTTCATAGTCTATTTTTCCATCTTGACCACTTAAGATATCATTATAAGATTTTTCTAAACCCATCATCCCAACTAAACCTTTAGATTCATCCTCTGCATCGGCAGCATCCGTATAACCGATAAAGTGAGAAGCAAAAACCCCGTTAGGATAGATTCTAGCAGGATGATCTTCAAAATAAAGACCATAAACATTTTTTTCTTTTAATTCATCTTCAATTTTTTGTTTCGTTTCTATGCTGATGTTCTTTCCTTTACTTCCAAACTCTACTTGGTATTTTACAGAGCCATCTTCGTTTACTCCACCATTTAAATAACCTAAAGCTTCACTTTCACTAATGGTCGTATTTCTTGCCAATATTTCGGCTAGTGTTTGAAAATCCTTTTTCTGAGCGTATAATTTTTTATTTTCTTCACCTACAAATGACTCTGATAGAATTGCATAGACGGAGTAAGACGTGGCGTCTTCAGCAATTACTTCACCATTACGATCTAAAATTGCTCCTCTTTTGGCTTTAACGACACTGCTGCCTTGATAAAGATTAGCTGTTTTTTCTGGTAAAGATACGCCAGCAACTTTTCCCACAGCCACAATGTACGTTAATCTAACGGCAAATAAAAAGAACAACCCAATACTCGTAGCAAATAAAATAATGCCTACTTTTTTACGATTGTTCATTGGATTTAAGTTCTTCTTTTTGACAAAATTCTTTATTTTATTTTTTATACTCATTATTTCACTTTCCTTGTATTATCAATGTTATCAGAAAGACCTTTATTTTTCGCAATTTCTTTAATGCGATCTGCTTTGGATAATTCATTTTTTTGCTGTTCCAATTTCAATGCAGATTCTTCTTTCTGTTGGATCGTTGCTTGAGTTTCAGTAATTTCATTCGTCATTTGTGTGATAGATGTCCGTACTTGAATGGTGAGAATTGCTATGCCAATAATCGCTACTAACAATAAAAAGCCGATTGTTTTTTCTAACAGTGAAATATTTCTTAATTTCCTTTTCGGAGATTGAGGTAAATTAACATTTTTTTGAACCTTTCTAGGCTCATTTTCAGGACTCATGACTGGCTCATCCATTAATGGAATGTCATATTGAAAATCATCTACTTTTTTTAACTCAGCCATGTTACTGCTCCCTTCTCTAAATGTTTAATTTAACTTTTTCGGCAATTCTTAGTTTAGCACTTCTTGAGCGATTATTTTCAGCCAATTCGGTCTCACCAGGCAAAATCGGCTTTCTTGTGATTACTTTTAATTCTGGTTGAAATTCTTCTGGAACTACAGGTAGTCCCGGTGGTAAATCTTGCATCGTACTATATTCTTTAAACATGCTCTTAACAATCCGATCTTCTAGCGAGTGAAATGTAATTACGCTAATGCGACCATTTTTGTTTAGTAAAGTAATTGCTTGTTCTAACGATTCTTCTACAACACTCAGCTCATCATTTACAGCAATGCGAATAGCTTGGAAAATTCGTTTTGCCGGATGTCCGCCTTTACGTCTAGCAGGAGCTGGGATTGCTGTTTTGATAATTTCTACTAATTCACCAGTTGTTTCAATCGGTGCTTGCATACGCACGCGTTCGATTTCTCTAGCTACTTGTTTAGAAAATTTTTCCTCGCCGTAACGGAAAAAAATTTTTACTAATTCGTGATAAGTGTAATTATTAACGACATCATACGCAGAAAATGCTGCATCTTGATCCATCCGCATATCCAAAGGCGCATCTTGATGATAACTGAATCCGCGTTCCGCTTCATCAAGTTGAGGTGAAGAAACCCCTAAATCATACAAAATCCCATCAACATGATAAATTTCTAGATTCGCTAATTCGTCTTTAAGGTATCGAAAGTTTGATTTGATAAAAGTTACCATACCTTTATCAACATATTTTTTTAAACGTTGCGCTGCATGATCCAATGCTTTTTGGTCTTGGTCGAATGCATATAAATGACCTTGTTCACCTAACTGTGATAGTAAATATTCACTATGTCCTGCGCCACCTAAGGTACAATCAACATATATCCCATCTTCTTTCACTTGTAAGCCATCCACTGTCTCTTTTAGTAAAACAGTATAATGTTGAAAGTCATTCGTCATAATGCTCCTCTTTCTAAAAACCAAAATCAATCATTGTTTCTGCAATTTCATCAAAATTCTCTTCTGCTTCTGTAGAAAATTCTTGCCAACGAGCTTCATCCCAAATTTCAATTCGATTTGAAACACCGATAATAACGCAAGCCTTCTCTAAACTGCCATGAGTTCTTAACGCAGCAGGAATATTAATTCTTCCTTGCTTGTCGATCTCACATTCAGTAGCAGCCGAATAAAAAAAGCGGACAAACGTGCGGGCATCTTTCTTAGCTAGCGGCATTTCTTTTAACTTTTCCTCTAGCTGTTCCCACTCAGTCATTGGATAACCAAATAAACAGCCATCCATTCCTCTAGTAAACACAAATTTTTCGCCTAGTTGATCACGAAATTTTGCTGGTACGATGAGTCGGCCCTTGGCATCTATATTATGTTGAAATTCACCCATAAACATAGCCAATTCTCCCCACTTTTCCACTTGATAGAAACAGTCTACCACATCCCACCACTTTCTACCACCAAAAACAGTAAATCTTCTGGCTTTTAATTGTTATTTAAAAAATTTGTAATATTTCAAAAAGTGGATATCCAATTAGGAAAAACGTTATCAATGCCTGTATAATCAAATTTCAAAGAGTTAATTGCCTTTTTTATTCATATTTGTTTCTCATAAAAATATTACAAATACATTTGGTGGTAGAAAGTGGTGGAAAATTTCACTTCTCCTATTTTTAGAATTTATGCTAAATAATGTAAAATATTTAACAAAATTAAAACGCCATATAAGATTATGCTTAAAAGAAAAACTAAACGCCAAAACATCTTGAAATATCTGCCATATAGAATTTCTCCATAATAATAAGCTTGAAAAACTGCTACACAGATCCCTAACAATAAAACAGAAATAATCATGTAAGGAACAATTGATTGTCCATAACTGTCTTTTGACAATTCATTTAAACCTATAAATAAAAATGGGATTGAAATATCTGGTGCTTTTACCTTAAAACGTTCGGTTAGTGAAAACGTTGAGATAAGAAAATTACACGCAAATAGAACAATTACTGGAAAAACATACCAAAAAAGCATAATGACTGAAAACGACACCATTTTTCTAACAATTCCTTTCGTAACACACTTAGTTTACTATACTTTATTTTCTTTACATTGATGTTTCAGTTCGTTTAAAAATTCGTGCCTAAATAATACCAAATGACAAGTGCTTTATTCCCTAAAATCCGCTATTTCCATTATAATAGTAATTAGCAAGTATTAAATAAAACGGGGTGACAATTTGATAAACTATTTAAAAATAGAAAACGGACATTTTACGCCTGCAAAATCTGACATAGTAGACGCAGTTTGGTTATCTGTAGAAAGTCCAACAAATGAAGAAATCAATGAATTAATCACAAAGTATAAACTCCCTAAAGATTATATCACAGGTGTTCTTGATGATGATGAAAATTCTCGATTTGAAGGCTTGTACCAAAACACACTGGAAGAGCCTGCTTTAATGCTGTTGCAATATCCTCATGCAACTATTAGTCCAAGCGGATACACCCAATTCAACTCTTATCCTTTTGCAATCATTTTAACTACTGACAAAAAAGTGATTACAGTTATAAATAAGTCTGCTGATTTTTTAAAACATGCATTAACTGAACCTATAACTGAGACTGAGTTACCCATTCAAGAATTATTGATTCTGTTTCTATCCTGGCAAATTTCAACACACTATAATAAGTTTTTAAAAGATTTAATTAAACAAACCAACAAACTTGAAGGAGAATTAAAAGTCTCCACGGAAAACAAACAACTTTATCAAATGATGGATATCCAAAAAAGCTTAGTTTACTTTGAAGCTGCGATCAGTTCAAATTTGAAAGTTCTAAATATGCTTTATAGCGCTCGAATTTTCAAAGAACCAAGAACTCACTTACCGCGTCTTCACGATATCCTAGTAGAGACACAACAAGCCGCCACAACAACCCAAATTCAATTAAAATTAGTTGATAAAGTCAGCGATACATTCTCAGCGATTGTTTCCAATAATTTGAACAATGTTATGAAAATTTTAACATCTTTAACAATTGTTTTAACGATCCCGACAATTATCGGTGGAATTTACGGCATGAACGTTAAGCTCCCCTTTGCTAATAGGGAAGATGCCTTTTGGTGGCTTTTCATTATTACTGCCGGAACTTGTACTTTTGTCATTCGCAGGCTGAAAAAACGCAACCTTTTGTAATTTTTTTTATTGCTGTTTTTGCCAAAACGATGTAAACTAAGGACAAGAAAAGAATAAGGATGTGTAAATTCCATGAACGATAAAAAGTCTAGCACTTTTTCTAAAGTCACTAAAGTCGTTGTTTGGTTGATGCTGATTGCCATTGCTGGTTCAACAATACTAACTGCTATAATGAGTCTATAATATTAAAAAATAATGGAGAAGTGTGCTGAATATATCATTCGCGCCCTTCTCCATTTTTATATTTTTACCTATGCTAACTGTTTCTTTCATGCTCTGCCATATTTAATAGTTCTTTTGCGTGCTCTATTGTCAGCTTTGTAATTTCACTTCCAGAAAGCATGCGGGCAATTTCTGCCACTCGTTCATCTTGTTTAAGTCTTCTAACTTTCGTTTCTGTTCGTTTACCAATCACTTCTTTTTCAATAAAATACTGATAATCTGCAACAGCAGCAACTTGAGGTAAGTGGGTAATACACAAGACTTGAGAGTTTTCAGAAATTTGATAAATTTTGTCCGCTATTGCCTGCGCAACTCGTCCACTAACACCTGTATCTACTTCATCAAAGACAATACTAGTAATCCCTTGTGATTTAGAAAAAATAGTTTTCAGTGCTAACATTACACGAGATAATTCCCCGCCAGACGCAACTCTCACTAACGGTTTCAATGGTTCTCCCGGATTTGTCGTAATATAAAACTCAACTTGATCCAAACCTTCTTCTGTAAACTGCTCTTCGTTAAGCTCAGTGAAACGTATATCAAATTCAGTGCGTTCCATATACAATTCTTTTAGTTCCCGCAAAATATTTTTTTCAAGTTTTTTGGCAACTTTTTTACGGATTTCCCTTAATTTTAACCCATTTTCAATCACTTGATTTTTCTTTTCAACTAACAAGGCTTCCAGCTCTCCAGTTTTACCTTCAAGAAAATCGGCATCAGCTAATTCACGAGTAATCTCTTGATAATAATCAAGGATCGTGTCGATAGAATCACCGTATTTACGCTTCATCTGGCGAATTAACTCTAGTCTAGTTTCAACTTCATTTAAACGATTTTCGTCTAATTCTAAACTATCAATGTGGCGAGATAAATCACCGCTGGCTTCTTGTAAAAGGTAATAACTATTTTGGACTGCCTCTGAGATCGCTTTATACTCTGTATCAAGTGTTTCAATGGACAATAGTTCATTCATGGCATAACCAATTTTGTCTAAACTACTGTCACCATCTCCATTGATCGCTTCATAGCTAAGCGCTAAAGCATCAGCAATTTTTTGAAAATTTCCTAACTTATTCCGTTCTTCAATAAGTTGCTCATCTTCGCCTACACTTAGCTCAGCAGCTGCAATTTCATCACTTTGAAACTGAAGCATGTCCATTCGCTGTGCAAATTCTTTTTCATTTTTCTGGCGATTTCTGACCTTCTTTTCAATTAATCGATATTCAGCGTAAATGGCTTCGTATTGTTCTTTTATCTTAAGTAATTCTCTACCGCCAAAATCATCTAACATTCCTAAATGCTTTTCACTTTGCATCAATTCCTGATGTTCATTTTGACCATGAATATCAACTAAAAATTCACCAACTTTGCGCAAATTAGCAATATTAATGATTCGACCGTTTACTCGACAAACATTTTTCCCTGAAGTTGAAATATCACGTTGAATTAAAATAACCTCTTCGTCTGTTTCAATACCCAACTCGTCCAACAAATTTACTAATTCTTGGTTTTTCGGCATTGTAAACAAACCTTCTAACGTACACTTCGATGCGCCTTGGCGAATATAATCACTTGAGCCTCTACCACCTGTCAAAAGCCCCATTGCATCAATAATAATCGATTTCCCAGCACCTGTTTCTCCAGTTAAAACAGTCATTCCCATTTGAAATTCTAACTGCAATGAGGAAATAATCGCAAAATTCTTTACAGAAAGTTCCTGTAGCATGTTTTGTTCACCTCGATTTTATAAATATCGGAAAAATTCATTTTTTAAAAATTCAGCATCTTTTTCGGTCCGTGCAATAATCAACACTCGATCATCATTATTGATTGCAGCAAAGACAATTTCTTTATATTGTTTTTCTATTAAATTAGATACAGCCGCAGCGTTCCCTGGTATAGTACGCAAAATAACCTGTTTTTCCATCTGGTCAACTGAAATAAATGCGTCTTTTAGTAATTTTTCCAATTTCAGTGACGTATCTTCTTTCGTTTCTGCCGGCATGCTGTATCGATAACCGCCATCTATAGCTGGAACTTTAATTAATTTCATTTCTTTAATGTCGCGAGAGATAGTTGCCTGAGTAACTTCTATTCCTTTTTCTTGTAAATATGCAACAAAATCTTCTTGCTTTTGGATATTTTTATCAGCTAATAAGCGAGTAATTAAACGATGCCGATCTTTTTTTCTCATAATGAATTGCCCTTTCTTTGGTTCATTTCCATTTTATCATAGCGTATTTTTATTCATATTGAAAGCATAAAAAATAAGACTGAGATCAAAACGCTATGCGCCTGTCCAGTCTTACTATTTTGACTTTCATAAAAAATCAGCTTTTTAATTTTTCATGTGCAGCGTGAACCACTTCATCTATCTTGCTTGAGAGATCTTCTATATTTGATGTTTCTGTGGAAGTTAAATATGCTAAAAATTCGATATTTCCTTCTCCGCCAGTGATCGGCGAATAATCTAACCCGCTAACTGAATACCCCTGTTGCTGGGCAAATGTTAGAATATCAGTCAACACCAGTTTATGCGTCTCGGGTTCACGAACGATACCTTTTTTCCCAACTAATTCTTTGCCTGCTTCAAATTGTGGTTTAATTAATGCAACAACTTTCCCACCTGGTTTTAAAATTTTATGCAGCGGCGGTAAAATCAGTTTAAGTGATATAAACGAAACATCAATAGTTGCCATATCAGGTGTTCCTTGCTGAAAATCTTCCGGTGTACTATAACGAAAATTAGTTCGCTCCATCACAACAACGCGTTCATCTTGACGAATTTTCCACGCTAATTGATTATAACCTACATCTAATGCATAGCTTAAACGAGCACCATTTTGTAAAGCCACATCAGTAAAGCCACCCGTAGAAGCACCAATATCCAACATTGTTTGATCTGTTACATCTAATTGAAAAACTTCTAGCGCTTTTTCCAGTTTCAAACCACCACGAGAAACATACGGTAACGTTTGCCCTTTAACTTGAAGTGGTGTTTCAATCGGGATTTTCTCACCGGGTTTATCCAGTCGTTCGTTTTTATCATTGTACACTAAGCCCGCCATCACAGCTCGCTTAGCTTTTTCTCTAGTTTCAAATAATTCTTGGTTAAACGCTAAAACATCCACGCGTTCCTTTTTCATAAGATCCTTCTTTCTATCATCATCGCAATTGCTCTAAAAATGCCTGTAATAGCTCTAATTGAAAGGCACTGTTTAATTGTCTGATTTCTAGTAACGTATCATAACCTAAAGTTAGTTGTTCTTCTAAAGCTGTTTTAGCACCTTCTAATCCAAGTAAACTTGGGTATGTACTTTTATTTAACGCTTCATCACGACCAACCTTTTTACCTAATTCAGCTTCTGAGCTAGTAGCATCCAACAAGTCATCCTTAATTTGAAAAGCCAAACCTAAATGTTGGGCAAATGTACCTAACAAATTAACGATTTCTTCCGGCTGTTGAGCTAAAATTCCGCCAGCTAATAAGGCAAACTCAATGAGGGCTCCTGTTTTCTTTTCATGTACATCTGCCAATTCTTCCAAAGATAATGAACGTTTTTCTCCTTGCAAATCCCCAGCTTGACCAGCCACCATTCCTTGAGTCCCAGCAGCTTTGCTTAATAACTGGATCAGTAAAATCTTTTGGTCCATTTCCAACTGACTAAGAGCAAGTAACTGAAATGCTGCCGTAAGTAGCCCATCACCTGCTAAAATCGCATGAGCTTCGCCAAATACTTTATGATTCGTCGGCTTGCCACGTCTTAAGTCATCATCATCCATTGCTGGTAAATCATCGTGAATTAACGAGTAGGTATGAATCATTTCTAACGCTGCGGCAACTTGATAATCATGTGTCTTCGGCTGTTTAGCAAAAGAGTCTAATACAGCAATTACTAAAAGTGGACGGAATCGCTTGCCTCCTGCACGAATTGAATAAAGCATTGATTCTTTCAGCCGTTCATTTGTGGTATACTCATCAATGAAATTTTCCATTTCTTTTTCAATAAGCGGTAAATTCTGCTTACGAAAATTTGTGAAATCTCCCATTAATTTTCCTCACTTTCTTCAAAAAGCACTTCTTCATTATTTTCAGTCATTACTTTGGTTAACGTCTTTTCAGCTTTTTCTAGCGTATCTTGACATTGTTTACTTAAAATCATACCTTCTTGAAATGCTGCTAAAGCTTCTTCTAAAGGAACATCGCCACGCTCTAAACGTTGGACAATTTCTTCTAATTCAGTTAAGGATTCTTCAAACGTCTTTTCTACTGCTTTTTCTTTTGCCATGCTTTTACTCCTTTTCAAACGGTGTGACTTGATCTACCGTCGCTTTTACTAATCCATCAACATAGTGGATTTGAATGGTTTCTTTTTTGTTAATTTCACTGACTGATTTGATTACTTGTTCATCTTTTGTGGTGTAACTATAGCCGCGTCCCATGATTTTCAGTGGACTAAGTAAATCCAACTGTTGAACAGCGGAAGTAAATTGTTTTTGCTTATCTTTCATATATTGTTCCATACGATCATGTAATGTTTTGTTCAAAAACGTTAGTTGCTGTTGACTTTCTCTCATTTGACCTTGTGGTGATTGCTGTTTAAATGAAGCAATAATCTCTTGGGCCGTTCGTTGTTTTTGATGATAAACAGTCTCCATTGATTGAGTTAAACGCTGAGTGATCCGATCTAACTTAATTGTTTGACCTTCGTATAATCGATCAGGTTGTTTAAACACATAAGAATTTTTTAAGCGTTGAAAACGATCGTTTTTTTGCTGTAATTGAAACAGGAAACTTTGTTCTAATCGCGTTTGCCGATCCTTAATTTTTAGTAATTCTTCATTTAATACAGGAACTGCTAGTTCAGCTGCTGCAGTTGGTGTTGCTGCTCTGACATCTGCTACCATATCAGCTATTGTCACATCAGTTTCATGGCCTACAGAAGAAATAATCGGTGTTTTGGCTTGATAAATTGCCCGTGCTACTCGTTCTTCGTTAAACGGCCATAAATCCTCAATCGAGCCGCCGCCCCGTCCGATAATCATCGTATCAAACGTACCAAGTTCTTCCACTCGCTGAATGTTACGCACAATATCATCAGCTGCTTGATCTCCTTGAACTAGAGTTGGAAACAAAACAAGTTGCGCAATCGGGTATCTTCTTTTAACTGTCGTGATAATATCACGGATTACCGCACCACTGGGACTAGTAATAACCGCAATTTTCTTCGGGTATCTCGGCAACATTTTTTTAGGTCCTTCAAAAAGACCTTCTTTACCTAACTTTTCACGTAATTCCGCTAAGGCTTGATACAAAGCACCCACGCCGTCTGGTTCCATATGATCCACATAGATTTGATACGAACCGCCGCTTTCATACAACGAAATTCTGCCGACAACTAAGACTTTCATTCCTTCTTTAGGTTGAAATTTTAATTTTTGAAAAGCAGATTTAAACATAATTGCTGAAATTTTAGCACCGTCGTCTTTTAAACTAAAATATTGATGAGCATTAGGCCGCAAACGAAAGTTAGAAATTTCTCCAGTTAAATAGACTCGTTCCAAATATGGATCAGCATCAAATTTACGTTTTAAATATTTAGTTAGTGCTGTTACTGTTAAATATTGCTGTTCCATTTACTCACCTTACTTTTGTTTTTTTGCAGCTTCTACTGTTTGATACATCAACATCGTGATTGTCATTGGTCCCACGCCTTTAGGCACTGGAGTGATGTAACTTGCAAGTTCTGATACTTCATCAAATTTTACATCACCAATTAATTTACCATTTTCATCACGATTCATGCCGACATCAATAACAACTGCACCTGGTTTGATAAATTCTTTTGTGACAAAATGCCCTCTGCCAATAGCTACAACTAAAATATCTGCTTCTTTAGCAACAGCTGGCAAATCAACTGTTCTAGAATGCGCAATTGTGACGGTAGCATTTTTCATCATCAACAGTTGAGCCATTGGTTTGCCGACAATATTACTACGGCCAATTACAACCGCTCGTTTGCCTTCTAAATCAATATCATAAGCTTCAAACATTTTCATAATGCCATACGGCGTACAAGGAATCATTGTCGGTTCGCCAATAAACAAATGCCCCATATTCATCGGATGAAAACCATCCACATCTTTTTTCGGATCAACTGCCAGCAGAACTTTTTCTTCGTCGATATGTTTTGGCAATGGTAGTTGAACTAAGATACCATGATAATCTGAATCTTGATTGTATTGCTCGATCACATTCAATAATTCGGCTTCTGAAATAGTTTCCGGTAACCGTTCAACTTTTGAGCGAATACCAATTTTTGCAGCAGCCAGATCTTTATTTTTTACATACGTTTGACTTGCTTGATTTTCGCCTACTAATAGTACCACAAGACCAGGTTGGATGCCTTTTTTCTCAAGTTCTTGCACTTCTATTTTAATTGCTGCCTGCATCTTATCTGCTAACTCACGCCCGTTAATTAATGTTCCCACAATCGATCACTCCTCTTTTTATCTATAGTAAACGTTTCGCGTTTCTTTCAATATTTTTATTCTAGCATAATTTCGCTTCTTATAACACTCTAGAATGTTTCATCAATAAACAAAAAAAGCAGAACAAAACTAATGAAGTTTTACTCTACTTTCTTAAGCATTTTAGTTTAATTGTCAGACGTTGCCGTATCTAAATCTTTCATTACGTTTGATAAAACACCATTGACAAACTTTCTTGAACGATCATCGCTGTATTTTTTAGCTAACTCAATAGCTTCATCTAAGGCTACAGTGTTAGGGACATCGCCAACATAAATCATCTCAAAAATCCCCATGCGCAAAATAATCAAATCCATTTTCGCAATACGTGCAATTGACCAATTACTGCCTAAATGTTTTTTAATAATCTCATCAAGTTCTTCCTTACGATCACAAACACCGCCAACTACTAAGTCTAAATAAGCAGGAACAAATTCTTCACCATCTTCGCTGATGATTGCTTGGTTATCAAACTCTAAAGCGTAAGAAATGGCATCTTGCTTTGTCAAATCAGTGTTAAAATCCAAAGGAAATAGTGCTTGTAGTGCTTTTTCTCGAATCTCGTGACGAGTGAAACTTGGCTTACTCATTATCTCCCTCATCTTCCGGGAATAATTCATCAAAATCTGGTTCCGGTAATTTTTCCGGTACAACTGCGACAACATGGATATTCACTTCAATTAAATCGATATCTGTCATGAATAAAACTTGCTGTTTCACACGATCTTGCATTTCCAAAGCTACTTTCGGTACAGAAATACCGTAATTTAAGTAACAATAAATATCTACTTTCAAGCCTTCTTCTTCTGCTCGTAAATAGACGCCCTTACCGTGAGCAGCACGACCAAGAAATTCAGTTACATTATTTGCAAAAGTTCCGCGCATACCATATACACCATCAACTTTAGATGCTGCAATACCGATAATGACTTCAATCACTTCCGGCGCGATAACAATTTCGCCTAAAGAATCTTTTGTATTGATTACTAGATTTTTTTCGTCAGTCATTTTTATCCTCCTTAATAGTTATGTGGGAACTATTTACAAACTATCTTTTCTTCGTTTGTAAAAGAGTTCGTACATTTACCTATTCAAGTTTACAATCACTCTTAGTTTATCATTAAATAGCCTATTTCGCTACCATAAAAACTAGAAGCACTTCCTTAATTTTGTCTTTTTAGCTAATAAATTTTAGCTGGCACGACATATTTTTTCTCTTATAAGATAATCAGTTCTTTTGGTGAGTGAGTTAAAACACGATTACCATTTTTTGTAATTAACAAATCGTCTTCAATTCTAACGCCACCTAATCCTGGTAAATAAATTCCCGGCTCATCTGTAATTACATTCCCAGCAACAAACTGTTTATCTGCTCTAAACGAAACATTCGGTCCTTCGTGAATTTCCAGTCCAATACCATGACCTGTACTATGACCAAAAGCTTCCCCATAACCATAAGAAGCAATATGGTCACGAGCAATTGCATCAAGTTGAATCCCTGTCAAACCTGGTCTTGCTTCATCCAAAACTTTTAATTGGGCTTCTAAAACGATTTGGTAAATCTCTTTTAGTTTACTATCTGGTTCACCAATCGCAAATGTCCGCGTCATATCTGAAACATACCCTTGATAATAACAACCAAAGTCTAAAGTAATCAGATCACCTTTTTCAATTATTTTTTCACTAGCTACACCATGAGGCATTGCAGAACGAACTCCACTGGCAACAATAGTTTCAAAAGAAACACCAGAAGCTCCTAACGAACGCATATAAAAATCCAATTGATTAGCAATTTCGATTTCCGTCATTCCCGGTTTAATTACCGTTATAATATGTTTAAAACCGGCATCTGCAATACTACATGCTTTCTCGATGATCGCAATTTCATCTTCATCTTTTACTTCACGTAATTCTTCAATTAAACCTGCTACTGGAACCAAATCACAAGGCGTAATCTCTTCTAATACACTATATTCTGCAAAACTTACAAAAGTTTCTTCAAATGCTAAATTAGCTAACTGTTCTTTTTCAGCAATCGCTTCTACTTCATCGAAAATCGGTCCCATATTTTGAACAATTTCAAAACCTTGTGCTTGCTCTGCTGCTTGTTCTGTATAACGGAAATCAGTCACAAAAAACGCTTTGTCCAGCGTAATAACGGCTAAACCGGTTGTTCCTGTAAAATTCGTTAAATAACGTAAATTATATGGACTAGTAATCAAAAAACCAGAAAGATTATTTTTTCTCATTAATTCTCGTAACTTATTGACTCTTAACATCATATTCTTCGTCCTTCTTTCCTATATAAGTTCTTATCTATTATAGCAAATAATTTATTTGAAAAACACTGAATGCCTATAACTACTAAATTATTTTAAATTTTCTTCAAGATGCTTGGTATTTTAACTTTTTTTAATTTTTTCTCGTTATATTATTAGTTGAAAGCGAGGTAACCAATGAAAAAAAGGTACATTGTCTCTTTATTATTTTTAATCGCGATTAGTCTGGTCTTATACGCCTTTTTTATTGAACCTAAAAGAATCGTGGTACATAATTATACGCTTGGAAACAACGAAGGACAGCAACCAGTCAAAGTTGTGCAACTTTCAGATATTCATATTCAAGAAAACTACCCTACAACTCAATTAGAAAAAATCGTAAACAAGGTCAACCAAGAAAAACCCGATATCATTGTATTTACAGGTGATTTATTTGATAATTACGCCAAATATGGACCAGCCGATGAAGTGACAGCTGCTTTGAGTAGATTAGAAGCACCACTTGGAAAATTTGCGGTTTGGGGAAATCATGACTATGGCGGCGCTGCTGCCCACGTTTACCCCGAAATTTTAGCAGCGTCAGGCTTTCAACTACTTGAAAATTCCGGAGTTAATGTATCCATCACTAACGAAAAATCAATTTATCTTGCAGGCTTAGATGATTCTCTATTGGGAAATTCCTCTATTTCAGACACACTAGCTGAACGGCAAAGTGACTATACAATTTTATTAAGCCACGAACCTGATGTAGCTGATATGTTAACAGATCAAAATATCCAATTAATTCTTTCTGGTCATAGTCACGGCGGACAAGTAAAATTACCATTTTTTACGATCAAAAATGTATTGTCTGAGAAGTATTTTGAACGTTTTTATCAATTAGAAAACAATACCACTTTATATGTTAATACAGGTTTAGGGACCACAAAAATTCCTGCCCGCTTTAGAGTACCACCAGAAATTGCTGTTTTTAATCTTTATGTTTAGCACTTTTAGATAAACACAACTCTCGAAATAAATTCATTCCGAGGATTGTGTTTCCTGTTAAGTTTGTTCATTTATTAAAGTTCTTTTACTCTGCCACCAATCTTATCGGCAAACGCTTCTGCATAATTTTTGTTTAAAAAGATTCGAACACGTTTTTTATCCCTTGTACGTTGTCCGTTTTCACTTATATATCCATGTAATACTTTTACAGCGTACATCGCCATTCCTCCTCTCTTATTGAAATACCATTGAAATGCCAATTATTCCTCAGCTATCAACCAAATATCCAATAAATAATTATGAATTAACTATAACCAAGAAAACTTAATTCAAACATAAAAAACATTGAACAATTTATGAATACTTATTAAGAAAAAAGTAAAAACAAAAAAATTGTTTAAAGAAATAGATTATCGATATAAAAATAGAAAAAAGTTTGCTTCGAAACACCATTGCTTCAAAGCAAACCTTTTTACTTATACTATAATATCCCTTGTCTGTTTATCAATATGTATCTTCGCTGTCCAAGTATCAAAGGTTACGACTACAGGATTTTTATGATTTAGTTCTTTTTGGTACGGTGATAATTTCGATTCAACACTATCTATTGAGTCAATTGGTGTAATCGAAAATTTCCCTTTCATTAGTAAACTTTCATGTCTGATTTCTTCATAGCAACAAACCGAACCATTAGGATTTTTTTGAATATTTCTGATTGTCTCACCATTACCATCCAAGTAAAATTGCAACTTCAATAGTCCTTCTCTCCATAAAGGTTCAGAAACGGCAATGACTGTTGGAAAACCACGTTTATCAATTGTTGAAATTAAAAAGACATTACTTGATGTTAGTAATTTGACAATCCGCTCATGTAATTCCATTTTTCAAAAACCCTCCCATTTATAATAACTTATCTAATTATAACAACTTTATATCATTTTTGAAAAGTACAACTCCTTTTCTTCAAAAAAAAGAGAAACAAAGCGATTCTGCTTTGCTTCTCAAACTGTAAGTCCATTATCTAGTTACTTTCTTTTAATAAGTTACTTTGCCTACTCTTTTCTAAAACCATTCTACAAAATGGACCAATCAGTAATAATTGCAGCGGTAACGCCATAATCAGATTTTTGACAAAAGCTCCACTATAATAGCTGAAAAAATCTTTTGTAAAACCAAATTGAACAATGACACCATACATTGACATAAAAAAGACCATGCCTAAAACCATACAGCTAGAAACTGCTAAAATCATATGGATTTTTTTCTCTTTATTAACAGGTAAAGCAAAGGCTACTTTTTTAGCAACAATTGCAACTACAAAAATATCCAGTATAAACGCAACAATAAAACCTGGTATAAGTCCTGCAAATAACTTATTTAAAGAAAACTGTCCATGTAAAAATAGGTTATAAGCACTCATTGAAATGACCATCGAAAAACAGACAATGGTTGTAAAAAATAAACTTTCTTTTTTCGTTTGCGGCATTAAACACACTCCTCTTTTTTTATAACAGAGATTATCCTAACATAAAAAAAAATTTCTCGTAAGCATTTTTTGAGATTAATTTACTCCATATAGGGTTGAGAAAAATTTTTAGAGTTTTTAGCTGTTGAGTCATTATAAGAAGTAGTAAAAAATAAAAAAGTGAGTGTGACAAAACTAAGGATCAGTTTTGTTTCACTCACTAGATCAGAATAAACGGCGAGAAAAAAGCAGCTACTCCACTTCGTTCCGATCACATCAATTTCTAAGAGCTAAAGCTCTAAGAATTAAAGGCTTCGGAAATAAGCCGAAATTGCTATGAAACACAGTGAGGTACGAACGGATGTAGAATAGTACCTACTTGGTTCAAAAATTTGAAGAGTAATTTTCGTGAATCCCTTCTTATTTCTCGGAGCTAAACGCTTTTGTCTCAGCTTATAGTAAATCAATTATTATTGAGCTACTGGGTATAGATTTTTTTAGCGTTTCATTCAGTTTCAAAGAAGATCAAAAAGCTGATTTAAAAGGCATTTAACACAATAACATATTAATTGAATTTCATAGAATATTTCACTTATGGCATTCAAAATGGCATTCACTAATTCTCATTAGCGTGGGGCGCTGTACATAGAACCATTCATCTATTTAACCTCCTTTTAGCAACGAGTTCAAATAGTGCAATAGAACTAAACTTCCAGTCTGCCCCAATCTTCACAGCAGGTATCTTTCCGTTTAACGCTTCTTTTTTACAAGTACTAACACTTATTTCTAAAAAGTCAGCAGCTTGTTTAGTCCCCCATACTTCATTTGGAATTGCTTGTTCTGACATTAGAACTTTTAAGTCATCTAGATTTACTAGTGCTAGATTTGTCATTTGGATATCTCCTTTCTATAATCAAACAGAACATTGATGAGTTTTGTGATGCTTATTTTGATCATGGTAATTTCTTTGAATAATTTTTCCTGCTTATATAGCATACAACATAGAATTAATTATTTCCGCCAGAAAAGAATAAGAGATATAAAATATTTCGCGGATAATTGTGTATATTAACTTATCTCAAAAACCAGTTATCGGTTTAACCTCAACTTTTTGTTTGATATACTTATCCAGAAAATCATCTTAGGAGGATTAGTTCTGAAGAGATAGAAAATTAAAACAGAGTGAAAAAATGAGTGTTACGTATAACGAATGTTTTAGAGATAACTTTAATTAGGATAGAAAAATATTTTGGGCAACTCTAGTGAGTAATTGATTATCTTGTTAATACAGCGTTTTAAAGTCGGTCACATGACTACACTCTATTGAGTAATTATTTAATCCAAAGAAAAAGCCCACCAGTTGGAATCTGGTAGGCAACTTTTTCATAGAAGTAAATTCAACTTAGTTCAGTTTCGTACTAATACTTTTAGCACCTTATCTACTTCTGATCTAATTTGATCCTCACTGTAATATACATTTGGCAACTTCAAATCTTCTAAACTATCAGAGAATCTAGCAGACATATCTGAAACTTCTCCCAAAAGTCTATATTCTTCTTCCGTTAATTCATCATAATCTATTTCTAAATCAAATATTTTAATAAGTTTGTTAGTGAACTCATTTATGCCTATCTCATTGCTTGTAAGCCCAGTCAATAAAGCATATAACTGCTCTTTTTCTGTTTGCATAGATACTCCTCTGCTGAAAATACACCCATATTAATTGAAGGAAATCGTTACTGCTTTATTAATATCCTAACGATTTGAGTAGTTCAGAAGTCGCTTTTCTAAATTGTTCCCATTCTTTTGCACTTTTTAGCGCCTCATCATTCCAAAGACTTTTGTTTTTATTCATTTCTTCTAAGTCTCTATCAATTTCTAAAAATTGCTCATACTGTTCAGGTGTTATCCAACCACTATCTGATAATTCTTTAGCGTATTTAACTGTTATATCTGAAAAATCTGAAGCAATTTCATCAGTGACTTGAAACCCTCTTAATCTTTCAACTTGTTCTGCAGGAGTTAAAATAGAATTTTTCAAATTTTCAATTACTCTACTATGCATCATAGTTAATGTATCAACATCTTCAGTCATTCTATCACAACCTTTCCATTCATATATATTCTTTTAATGCCATATTCAGGGGAAGACACTTTATAATATGGGAGTTCTCCATGGTGACCACCACCTGGATGATATTGAATATATCGAGAACTTCCACTCGTACCAGCTGGTGGGTTCATACTGTATCCACCGCCTTGTTCATACGTCAAGCCCGCGCTATTTCCTTTTTTTAAGGGTGTCACTGTCCATCCATCTTGCTTAACTAATTCAATTATATCGTGCGGATTTACATTTGTTAAGGAACTGGGCATACTTATAATTTCATCTATGGAATTAACTGGATTCTTCCAAAAAACATTGTCAGCTCCGTATTTCTCTCTAAAATAGTTATTCCAGTCTTTCCCATTTTTTGGATTCTCAGCACTAAAATCACTTTTAGTAGACTTCACTGTATTAGAGCTTTTATAGAAGTCATTATTTGCTGCATATTGTCCTGCGTAGGCTCCACCAACAGTTCCGAGTACATCAAAAACAGTTTTGCTATGTGCTGCGTACTGGAATTTCCACTTTTCTTCATCCGTTATTGGCAAGCCTGTATGTGGATTTACACCCATTTGAGCGAGTCTTATATACTTTTCTAACACAACATTTTCAGGATCGTTAGGCTGAACAAGGTCGGCTTCAGTTAGCCCATGTTCCGCTAAAGTATTCGCTTTGGTTACTTCTGCTTTCTTCAGTTCTTCTTGTTTCATTTTTTCTCGTTTTTCCCAACGATCATTTATAGGTTTTGCCCATGTCATATCAAGTCTTGTGATATCAAAGGAACCTGTAGAGGCATTCCAAGCTTTACAATCTTGTACCTGTGCTAAACCATTGTTTAATTCACTTTGTGACGATTGATAGTCCGTAAAGAAACTTGCTGACTGACTACTGTATTCGCGAAACTTTTCTAATTTTTCTTGTCGTTTCTGCATCGCTTGATAGGCATTCATCGAGCGTCTTTCTAAATCCGTTCGGTGTGTTTTCGCATCCCGAATCAGATCATCAATGGTATCTAACAGTGCTTTATAGTTGTCAATCTCAGCTACTAGCTG
>NZ_AMDP01000068.1 GCF_028128615.1 Enterococcus sp. 5H
CGGTTGGTATCGGTTAATTGTGCTCGACCAAAGTCAAGGGATGAGACATAATCTATCCTCAATGGTCCTTCAGTAGAAGGTCCCTCTCCCGGGTCAATAACCTCACCAGGATTTTCTGGATCAATTGGATTAGAAATCGAACTTCCTTCAACCGTTACTGTTCCAGTTTGTCCTAATGAATCAGTCGTTGCATGAACTGACGGAGTATAGAGAGTCAATCCAGCTAGTATAAGGAGTAAACTATTAACAGCTTTAAACTTCTGCATATTCATCTACTTCTCCTCCTTTGTCCATCTACGTAATACAATCAGCAGAAGGAAAAGTAACACTAGCCCAATACCGATAAAACCAAAATTCCCGATCAATTCACCAGTACTCGGAAGGTTACCTGCCGGCTTTTTCACCAGCTCAGCTTCTTGTTCTGAAGACGAGCCTGGTTCTTGAGGTTTGGACTCATCTGGAGTAACTTCTTCCTCATAAAATGTGATTTTCCCGCCTGTATTAACCTGTCCGCCAGCGCCATCTGTTCCATAACTAATGACTGGTGACATCACTAGACTAACCAGCACTATTAGGGAGCAGAATAAGATGATCATTTTGTTTGTTCTCATTTTTTTCCTCTCCTTTTAGGGCTGACCAGCCATTACTTTCCAAGTGATTATGCCAACATAACTGCCTGTGTGAATCGTATCTGCGGAACCGATTTGAAGTTTCACGCCATCAGTCCCTTGTTGGTTGCCCCAACTGTTACTAATATCGAAACTTCCAGCTGAACCTTCTGTGTTTAAGAACACAGTTTGAGCATTCGTATCTAAGATTGTTTCTTCACCTTTATAAACATAGCGCAAGGCATTGATTAATTCCTGACCTTCACTATTTCTCATCGGCGTTGACAAGGATGCCGTCAGGGTCCAGCCATTCGCTGTTTCCGCACGTGTGTCGGTAACAATTAGCGGTTGATCCACATCTGGGTTGTCTACTCGTTTAGTAGTAGCATTATACGTCAATGAGCCAAAATCTAGATTGCTTGGCGCTGAAGCTAAGCTCAAGACACCTTGTAGTTTGTATTGAACAGTCACTTCTGTATTATTAATGGAAATAGCCGTTTCGTTTTCAGGACGTTCTGCGATTTCATAACCGGCACTTTCTAAGTCAGCTAACTGCTTCATTAGTTGTTCGTCTTTCGTTAAATCAATTTGATCTCCTACCTGACCGTCAATCTTAATTGTATAGCCTGGCAGTAATTGATTGATTTCATTGACAAATTCAACGGTTAAAACAGCATCGACATCAACTACTGTAACGTTGATTGTTCCAGTAATATCTTGTGACAATCCAGAATCTGCAGCTTTAACGACTAAGGTTATTGTGTATTCTTTCGGCTGAATATTCGCAATATCATTTAATCCACCGAAGTCTGAAACTGTGACTATTGAACTGATATCTGTTTTAACCCCATCTACAATACTGTATGCTTCTGGTTTACTGTTTGTTAAAATATATTCTAATAACTCAGATTCATTTAAATCGCGAATATCGACATAAGATGCTTCAAAATCTGTCCCTGTAATCGAGCTTAGTGTTTCATACACAATTAATTTGGATAAAATCTTCGTTCGATTTGGTGCCGGTGCACCAGTGGCGTCAACTGCGTTATCTAGAAGATAGACATACACGTCATATTCTCCTGCAACAGTCATCATTTGCTCAATACTTGCTTGAGGATTTTCTTCCGCAAATTCATAACCAAAGTCTGGTATTACTGGATTTGTATCGGTTGGATTTATGATAAATTGATTCGGCGTAGGGGTAAGTTCTCCAACAGCCGTATAAACTGTACGTGGTTCACCTTTGGGAGGTGTTGTATCCAAAACAATTTTACTATCCGAAGATTCTTTACCATTCAGCCAACCAACTGCTTTTATTCTTTGGTCAGCTTCAAGTATAATATCTTCCGGCAATTCAAAACTAAATCTTCCTGTAGTTGAATCAGCAATAGTATGGAATAAGCGTGTATCACCTTCAATAGGAGATATTGTTGTAGTTTCAGTTAATAAAACATCCGTGCTTGGATCATTTTCATCCTGAACTAAGTAAAAAGTGATCCCTGCACCATTCATAAATTCTGGATCTGGGTTAACAACCCCTGATAATACTCGACTTGATGTCTCAGTTGGATTATCTGTTGGTTGATCCAATCCGATCACTACATCTGGTATATGTTCATATAGAACTCTGGAAAATCCAGAATGAGGATTTCCACCAGTTGTATTTGTACGGTAATTAGTTAGAAAGTCTTCCGTTATTGCTGGCGTTACACTTTGTCCTACAATATTGGTAGTAGTGGTTCCATTGTAGGTAACGTTAACCCCATAGATAGGATTCCATGTTTTAAAAGGCTCTTCACTCTGGGGTGACTTTAGCCAAGCAGATACTTTTTGAACATCCGCAATAAAACGGCCTGGGTTTGCCATAGAGATTAGACTGGCTGAAGTATTAGCTCGAGCATCTAAATCGATTGAATAAGCATCTTGAAAGCGGAAAGTTCCGTTACTACCTACATTTATCAAGTTCCTTGTCCCTGTACCATCCAACAACTGAATATTAAAAGTACCTTTTTGCCCAATTACAAACTGACTGTTACTCCCAGAATTAATTATATTATTGGTACTTGTTCCTTGGTTTTTTAATGTAATATTCAACTTACCTTCATCTGCCACACTAAAGTTAGCATTTGCCCCTATTGAAATAGCATTTAAACCAGAACCCATCGGTCCATTGATAGCTAAATTAAACTCAGCAGAATCAGCAATGGAAATCGAGGTATTAGCAGCTAACGATACTCCACCTCGTGTTGTACCATCGGCTGTAGTAGCATTAATTTTAGCTCCATCGCCTAATGAAATAGATCCTTTTAACATCCCCATAACATTATTACCAGTACCAACTGCCTCCCCAGTATTACCTAGTGTTGTCAAGTTTAGTTCAGCATTTTTTTGAAGATCAGCATAAGCGCTCTGATTCAACGTGGTTCCTGTATTCCCTAGAAAGCTTGCTAATATAAAACCATTACCATTTTGGACCTCTACAGTTGTCTTACTATTCTCTTCATAAATTGCTCGAAATGCTTCTAAACCAGACTGGTTTGCCCACGTATTTTTTATTATCCCAGGTCTAAGAGGCGCCTCATAAGAATTGACTGAATAAAATTCATTTATTCCTTTAAAAATCATTGTTGCTTGCCATGAGGCACTTAATTGTGAACCTCTATAATAGACATTTTCATAACTGATAGTTGAAGTAATCGTTGATGTGTCCCCAATTGCAAAAGGACCATAAGCACTTTGACCATACATTTTAATATCTTTAATGTAAATATTTCTATCAATAGATGTACTTGCAGCCCACGTGAAACGCACTTGGTTAAAATCAACAGTATGTCCTTGTCCGTCAATGACATAGTCAACTCTACTGGCAGGCGCGTTTATACGCGTATCCCCAGTACCTAAATTCCCTGGGTTTTCAATATCTGCAGTAATTTTGATATAATCTGCATTATTCTTATAAGCATCTGCTCCAGTAAAACCGTTAATCACTGCATTATTTAATTCCGCCCACGTTCCAACTTCAATAATGTTCGTTGCTGCTGCTTCAGAACCAAATGTACTACCTTCAGTTGATCTTGAAGTAGCATTAGTCACTGAATTTTTTTCTATTTCATAATCACTTTCCGATCTTTCTACTGAAATCTTTAAAACTTCTGGGATTATATCATTGATTTTATTACTCAATTTAAATGTATAATCTCCACTATCTTCTGCAGTTAATACTACTCGCAACGATGTTTGCGAAGGAGACATTGAAATAGCTAGTGTTCGCTCTGTCTGATTCCAGTTAAAAACTGGAAGCTCTTCAAGTTCTTTATCCTCTTGAAGCAGAGCAATTTCTGCCGCTTCATTAAATGTTACTCCTTCAGGAATTGATAATATTAATTCTCTTTTGATGTTACTTGTTTCGTTCTTAGTTGAATTCGTTTCCTCGGTAGCAATTGGCGTTGGAATTTCTGGTTCTGTCAGTTGCCCCAGCTCTTCTAGGTCACGCTCATCGCTAATGTCTAAATGAAATGCTTGATTTTCTTTGACAGATTCTTCCACTAAAGTTAATGAAAGCGGCGTTTTGGCAAATAACTTAGTAGCTGAGAAATAAAACTGACCGAAAGCTGCTAAGCATAGGATCGAAATCATAAAAATATTGATATAAATTAATCGTTTTTTTCTTATTTTATTCACTTCAATCATCTTGCCTCCTTTACTTATTTTTTTCAGCTAGTGAACTCCATCACCTCCTTTAAATTATCACTTTCCAAATTTGAATCAAGCAGATAGCCAACTGAACGAACCGTTCTTAAAATTTTAGGATTCATTCCATTTTGGCTTAATTTATTCCTTATGTGAAAAGCTAAATTCGACGTTCGGTATCGTTTAGACGAATTATCAGTTTCTTCTCCATCTTCCCAAACATATTTATAAATTTCTTCATATGTAAATGCTTGATTCACTCGTGTTGCTAGTAAAGAAATCATTTTGTATTCTAAACGGGTAAGGCTTACTTCTGCCTTATTAGGAATTTTCATGCTACAATTTAAAGAGTTAAGTTGTAATTCATTACTAGGTTTTATTTCAGTAGTACTTTCTCCATCAGTATCATGAATAAGATTTAAGGTATTTTCTATAATGACAAACATTTCTTCATTTGATACATTTTCATCAAGATTACCAAGAACACCTAATTCCAGATTTAGTTTTTTACTAATTGCGTTATTTTTTTCAGTTCTTACCCAGATAGGAAGTGTGAATCTTCTTTTTATTGATAAAATTAACTCAAGGACTTTGTTTTGATTTTCTTCAGCAGAACTGTGAATAACAACACCATGAACGTTATCTAACTGATTTAATAATTGACTTTCATCAGAAAAATAAAAATCGCAAAGTTTGATTGATGCAGGTATGGAATAATCATGTGAATTAAACATTGCTAAATTATACATACTTTGTTTCCTCCTTCATGTTTTTTTGTATATGAAAAAGATATATTATTTACTTTTTTTATTCAAACCATGTTTGTCTTTCAAAGGGACAAAGCAAAAAGTGTTATTAATTAAAGCTTTAGAGCGGAAATCTCTCTATTTTTTAATAAATATTTTATTTTTGTTTAAATATTTGCGTAAAATTACAAACGTTTTTATCTGTTTTTTCTCATCAAAGAGAAATTTTAGATAAATTTTGCATGTTTTTTTTGTTATGATTCTATAAAGTAATGATTTAGGAGGAAATATTTATGAATGAAATAGGTTACAACTTATTATCAGATGCATCAACAAAGAGGAAAGTTACCATTTTAAATATATTATTAGAATCCGATTTACCAGTTTTAATTTCTGATCTTGCTGAAATTTGTGATGTTTCGCAAAAAACTTTACGACGAGATGCCCAAGCATTGATTGAACAATTTCCAGATGCATTTATTCTTGAAAATGCTACAATTTTTTTAAAAGCTACTAGTAATATGAACCCTATTTTGGATTATATTGAAGACGAGGTAAGGAATAATATTCTGTTTATGATCGTGGAAGATACTTTTTATGCAAGAAGTGAAACAATCGATTATTTATCAGAAAAGTTTTTCATTTCAGAATCTACACTCAGAAAACACTTGGCGATTTTAAAAGATGTACTTGAAGATTTTGATTTAACGCTAAATCTTTCACCAATTGAAATACTAGGGGATGAAGTGAACATTCGCTATTTTTACTTTCATTTTTTTGAACAAGTTGCAGAATATAGCCAATACTCCTATCCTGAACAGAAACAGGCGGATTTATATGCTGTTTTAAGAAACCTAATCCACACCTATGGTTTAATCCTAAATGTTGATTATCACCGCCTAATTCGATGGCTAGCTGTTACAGAACAACGGATAAAGCAACACAAATTAATCTATTTAGATCAGGAAATTTTTGATAAATATTCTCAAAATGAAGTTTTTATTGTTTTAAAAAGTGCAATGGGCAAATCTTTAAGTCCAGAACTATTTAGTAGAATAACTGATGCAGAGATTATTTTTTCTTTTCTTATTTCTTTGGATACAATCGTTTATGATGAGAAAAGTCACTTTTTACCAAATAGTTTTTTAAGTGAAATGGAAGCTTTTGAGCATTTAGCTACTGATTTTTTCCGCTATTCTAACTTAAGCTACTCTTTAAACGTCGAATTAAAAGCTATTATTAAAGCCTTTTTGGTAAATGAGAAAGCATTACAGGAACTCTCACCCTTATTCCATAAAAATAATTCAAACTTTAAAGCACTTATGGAGAAAAAATATCCAAAAACTATTTCTATCTGGAATGACATACTAAAGGATAATGAAGATTTTCTTTACAAGGAAGATTTGGCAGCAAGTTTGACTTCTTTAACGGAAGCAAAAGTAAATCGCAGCAGCAAAGTGTTATTTGCTTTAAGTGGAACATCAGCAGAAACCGCTTATTATAAATACTTAGCACATAAATACGTACCAACCACAGCTGATCTTTCATTTATCTTCAATCAGCCCATCGATAATAATTTAATTGAACGATTAGATATTGATGTTTGTATTTGTAATTTTCCTTTAGCACCATCTAGTTTAAATTGCACCTTCTTTAAATTTTCCAGTGTACCATTAGATCGTGAATGGGAAATGCTCTCTAAAAAATTAATGACTATTTGATTGGTAAAAAAATAGCGCTATAATATAGAAGAAAAAAATTCCTACCCTCAATTTTGCCGATCAAAAAAACTAGTTTGAGATCATAAAAAGATTTCTCACTAGTTTTTTTTGATTAATTATTAAGTTAAAAAACGGACTAAACATTTGGCTAGTCTTGATTAAGTAACGCTATCGGAGTATCAGTAGCTGATTCACACTCCTGAGCATTTTGTTTATCTAATATAATCAAAAAATTTAGCTGAACCAAAAACATCGATAACTGCTCCAATTTTTTTGTTTATAGCTCATCAGTGAAATATATTTTAGAATATTAGTAGCAACATTCTCAAAATATAACTATGAACGTTTATAAAACAACAAAAAGACGCTTCTTTTTCAGAAACGTCTTTTTGTTCAAGACAAATTTAAACTAATTATTTTATTGCTTTTATTTTTTTTGCAACAATGTGACAGATTCAATATGTGTTGTTTGCGGGAAATTATCTACTGGTTGAACTTCTTTTACCTCATAGCCACCTTCTACAAACAAGGCAAGATCACGCGCTAAGGTAGCTGGATTACAACTAACATAGACAATACGCTTTGGTTTTGTTTCGATTAGAGTCTCTACTAAACTAGTTTCTAAACCTTTACGTGGCGGGTCAACAATGACAACATCTGGTAAAATATCATTTTCAATCATTCTTGGTAAAGCTTCTTCTGCTAATCCAGCTGTAAATGTTGCATTAGTAATGTTGTTTAATTTAGCATTTGTTTCAGCATTTTTAACAGCCTCTTCAATAACTTCTACGCCATATACATGCTTTGCATCTTTTGCTAAAGTTAAACCAATTGTACCGATTCCACAGTACGCATCTACGACAACTTCTTCACCCGTTAATGCTGCGTATTCTTTTACCTTGTTGTACATAACTTCGGTTTGCTGCGGATTCACTTGATAAAATGAACGAGACGAAATTTCAAATTTCAAATCAAAAATAGTATCAATCATACGATCTTCACCATGTAATAAGATCGTTTCATCACCAAAAATCACATTTGTTTTTTTAGTATTCACATTTTGGACAATGCTAACTACTTCCGGCAATGCTTCTAAAATATCAGGGATGATTTTGCTTGTTGGGAATAATTTAGGCGTTCTTGTAATTAAAACCACCATCATTTCACCTGTATGGTAGCCGCGACGGACTACGATATGTCGTAGATTCCCTGTATTATCAGACTCATTATAAGGTTTGATGCTGTAACGTCTCATGATATCACGAATTTTAATTACAGCTTCATCGATTTTTGGATCTTGAATATAAAAATGTTCTAAAGGAATTAAATCATGGCTATTCTTTCTGAAGAAACCAGTTTGTAATTTGTCACCAATTTTTCTTACTGGAATTTGGGCTTTATTACGGTATCCCCACGGATTATTCATTCCTAAAGTATCTAAAACTGGAACATCAGGTAATTTTGCAACGCGTTGCATAACATTTTTCACTTGATCGGTTTTAAATTTTAGTTGAACACCGTATGCTAAATGCTGCAGTGGACTAATCCCAACTTTAGTAAAGTTTTCATCTTTTACTGGAACACGGTCTTCACTTGATTTTAAAATCGTCAAAACTTTCCCGTAACCAAAGCTTTTCCCTACTTTTAAGACTTTTATTTCAATTTTTTCACCTGGCAAGGCATTTTCAATAAATAAGGGATAGCCATCAATTTTGGCAACACCCATTCCTTCGTGGGTTAAATCAATAATATCTACTTGAATTGTTTCATTTTTTTTCACTGGAAAATTATTCATAAGTCGCTCCTTCTTTTATGCGCTTCACTCATTCTAATGAAAAAACATTAGAAAAGCAATAAAGACTTTTATCTCATTGTAAAAAACAGCTTTCTGCAAAACAAAATACAGAAAGCTGTTTTTCTATTTCTCACGATCAGCAATTTTACCATCACCATCAATGTCTTCTTCGGTCAATCTTTCGACTTCCCTCACAAACTCTTTGCTAGTTTCTGAATACTCATCTTCAGACTCGCCATCGTAGTCTTCCAAAATTGAACCCATAATAGCATTCGATGGAATAGCATCAGCATTGGCAAACATTTCAATATGTTGATGTAAATTAACAAATTCCATTGGTGCATCTCCACCATATTCACCGTCTAAATTAATCATCATACGGCTATCTGCTTCCAATGTTTCCGCATGTAAACGGCTGGTCTTTGTATAAATCAAACGATTATCTTCAACATGTTTTCCACCATTTAACATTAACGCAGCTAGATGTAAAATTTCAAAAACATTCGCTGTTTTAACAATAATTAGTGAAAATTTCCCATCATCTAATTTGGCATCTGGTGCAATCTGTTCAAAACCGCCAACTGAATTAGTTAAACCTAAGAAAAACATTGAGGCATTTCCCTCGTAAACACCTTCATCGTATTCCATACGTACTTTGATTGGTTTTACACGAGGCAACATCTCAGCTCCCTTAGCCAGATAAGCAAGGTAGCCAAAGATACTTTTTAGCTCTGACGGGACTTCGTAAGTTAGTTCCGTTAAATGTCCACCGGCCGCAATATTAATAAAATAAGTCTCTTTTGCTTTACCGATGTCCATTTTAACTGTTTGATTTTTTTTGATTACTTCTGCTGCTTTCACAATATTATCTCTAGGGATTTTTAATGCTCTTGCGTAATCATTGGTTGTTCCAGCAGGTATGATCGCCATAGATGGTCGATTATCTAAAGGAGCAATTCCATTAACGACTTCATTGATAGTTCCATCGCCTCCAGCGGCAACAATTAGATCGAAACCTACTTCAGCTACACGCCGAGCTTCATTTCTAGCGGAATTCTCATCTGGAGTTGTGGCAAAAGCACTGGTTTCATATCCGCATTCTTCTATTATAGAAAGAATATCAGCTAGATTTTTTTTGACTAGCTCTTTACCAGAGGTTGGATTATAAATCACTCTTGCTTTTTTCATACGTCATCTGCTGCTTTCTATCGTTTTGCCAATTCTTCTTGTAACAACTTGTTCACAACGCCTGGATTGGCTTGTCCTTTGGTTGCTTTCATAATTTGACCAACTAAGAATCCAACTGCACGATCTTTTCCATTTTTGAAATCATCGACAGATTGTTGATTATTATCTAATACTTCATTAATGATTGGTAATAATTGTGATGGATCAGATAGTTGAACTAAGCCTTTTGCTTCAACAACTTCTTTTGCATCGCCGCCATTTTCAATCAATTCTTTAAAGACTTTTTTCGCAATTTTTGAGCTAATTGTACCGTCAGCAATCAATGTAATCATTCCTGCTAAGTTAGCTGGTGTTAATTTTGTATCAGGTAACTCAACTTTTTCACTGTTCAAGTATGCTGAAACTTCTCCCATTAACCAGTTTGAGGCTTGTTTAGCGTCTGCTCCTTCAGTTAATGTTGCTTCAAAGAAATCAGACATTTCTTTCGTTAAAGTCAAGACCATCGCATCATATTCAGGTAAACCAAAATCATTGATGTAACGATTACGACGAGAAACCGGCATTTCCGGTAAGCTTTGACGAACTTTTTCGATCCATTCATCATCAATAGCAAAACGAGGCACATCCGGTTCCGGGAAGTAACGGTAATCACTTGAACCTTCTTTGACACGCATTAATAATGTTTTGCTTGTAGCTTCATCAAAACGACGAGTTTCTTGTTGAATTTCACCGCCTGATAATAATACTTTTGCTTGGCGTTTTTCTTCAAAAGCCAAACCTTTTTTTACAAAACTCATTGAGTTTAAGTTTTTCAATTCAGCTTTGGTTCCGAATTCTTCTTGACCATAAGGGCGCAATGAAATGTTAGCATCACAGCGCATAGAACCTTCTTCCATTTTCACATCAGAAACATCCGTAAATAAAATAATCGAACGTAATGCTTCTAAATAAGCATAAGCTTCTTCTGGTGAACGCATATCAGCTTCTGACACGATTTCAATCAATGGCGTTCCTTGACGGTTTAAATCGACAAACGAATAGCCGCCGTCACCATGAATATTTTTCCCTGCATCTTCTTCTAAATGAACACGCTCAATACGAATACGTTTTGTTTGACCTTCTACTTCAATATCAATCCAGCCGTCATGTCCGATTGGTTGATCGAATTGCGAAATTTGGTAAGCTTTGGGATTATCAGGATAAAAATAGTTCTTACGGTCAAAATGTGTATCTTTAGAGATTTCACAATTTAAGGCAAGGGCTGCTTTCATTCCAAATTCCAATGCTTGTTTATTCATCACTGGTAAAACGCCTGGATAACCCCAGTCGATAACATTGGTATTGCTGTTTGGTTCTGCACCAAAATGAGCAGGTGCAGGTGAAAAGATTTTAGAGTTTGTTTTTAATTCTACATGGACCTCAAGTCCGATGACAGTTTCAAAGTTCATTAGTCATTCCCCCCTAAGATCACAGGTTTTTTCGTATGGAAGTCAGTTGCTTGTTCAAAAGCATACGCTGCTTGATACATTGTACTTTCAGCAAAAGGTTTTCCGATAATTTGTAGCCCTACCGGCAATCCTTCAGAAAATCCTGCTGGTACTGACATTCCTGGTAAACCAGCTAAGTTAACTGGAATTGTTAACAAATCGTTCATGTACATAGTAATCGGATCATTGATATTTTCACCTAAACCAAAAGCAACAGTTGGTGATGCTGGACCAATGATAATATCATAATTTTCAAAGACTTTATCGAAATCTTGTTTAATTAACGTTCTAACTTGGCCGGCTTTTTTAAAGTAGGCATCATAATAGCCAGCACTTAAAGAGAAAGTTCCAAGCATAATACGGCGTTTTACTTCGATACCAAAGCCTTCTGAACGTGAGTTTACATAAACATCTTCAAGATTTTTGACGTTTTCAGAACGGTAACCATAACGAATACCATCAAAACGTTGTAAATTAGAACTTGCTTCTGACGAGGCAATAATATAGTAAACAGCTACGCCATATTTAGAATGTGGTAAGCTAACTTCTTCAACTGTTGCACCTAAAGCTTTGAAGGTTTCTGCTGCTTTAAGAACAGCTTCACGAACACCAGCATCCACACCTTCACCTAAATATTCTTTTGGTAAAGCGACTTTCATTCCTTTGATGTCACCTGTTAAACCAGCGGTAAAATCTGGTACGGATGCACCGGCAGACGTGCCATCTTTTGCATCAAAACCACTGATAGCATTTAGTGCTAACGCATTGTCTTGTACATTTCTAGTCATTGGACCAATTTGATCTAAACTTGAAGAAAAAGCGATCAAACCAAAACGAGAAACGCGTCCATAAGTCGGTTTCATCCCTACAATTCCATTGAATGAAGCTGGTTGGCGAATACTTCCACCAGTATCGCTACCTAATGAAACAGGAATTTGACCAGCAGCAACCGCTGCTGCTGAACCACCAGAAGAACCTCCAGGTACTTTTGAATGATCCCAAGCATTTTTTGTTTGTTTGAAGTATGATGTTTCAGTACTTGCACCCATCGCAAACTCGTCCATGTTTAATTTCCCAACTGGGATCATGTCTGCTTGATAGATTTTATCCATAACTGTTGCATCATAAATTGGGTTAAAGTTGTGCAGCATTTTTGAGGCTGCTGTCGTTAAAATATCTTTTGTAACGATGTTATCTTTGATCCCAATCGGAATACCAGCTAATGGATTTGATTCAGTAATGCCCTTAAGATCAACAGCTTTGGCTAATTCCAAGGCTTTTTCATCACTGATTGTAATAAAAGAATCAACATCTTTTTCTGTTTCTTTGATGCGGTTTAATGTTGCATGGGTTAAATCTGTCGCAGTAATTTCTTTAGAAACAAGTAAATTATGCAGTTCTGTCAAAGATTTATCATATAATTTTTCCATTATGCACCAGCCTCCCCATTGTCAATAATCGCTGGCACTTTAATGTAACCATCTTCTGATTCAGGTACGTTTTTCATTAATTCTTTACGATCCATTCCTTGAGTTGCAACATCTTCTCTCATAACATTAATTGATTGCGCTACGTTAGAAGTAAACGGAACGCCTTGTGTATCAACTTCTTCTAATAATTCCACCATATCAATAATTTTGCCTAATTGATCAGTAAAATCTTTTAACTCCCCATCGGAAAAAGACAGTTTAGATAATTTTGCTACATGTTTTGCTTGTTCTTCACTAATTGCCATGGATACCCTTCTTTCCTTTAGAAAAACCCAGTTAAGTTGATCTTTTCTGTTCTTAAAACAAAAAAGATCAAACTCCTGTGCTCACTAGTTCATTTTTTAGACTGCTTAATGATATATTTGATTAAAAAACAGCTTTTTTCTTATTCTATCATAAAATTCTTTGAAATTTTAAAAGAGATGAAAGAAAATAGCCTACATTTGTAAAAAAAAACGATGAGATCAGTACATTCAGCTATTATTCAGCTTCTTTTGTAAAGCTATTATCAAGTGCCTCTACCATTTCTTGTTCATTCCAAACAGTAACACCCAAGTCTTGCGCTTTCGTTAACTTACTGCCAGCTTCTTCACCTGCAACGACAATATCAGTTTTTTTAGAGACACTGCCAGTGACTTTCCCACCAAGATTTTCAATTTTTTCTTTCGCTTCTTCACGAGTATAATGGGTTAGTTTTCCAGTCAGAACGACTGTTTTGTCTTTAAATGGAGATTCAACAGCGGCTAACTGACTCGTTCGAATGCCCTTATACTCAAAATTCACTCCAGCTTTAGTCAACTCATCCATTAACTCATGAACTTCATCATTATCAAAATAAGTGACTAAACTGTCGGCAATAATTTCACCCATTGAATCCAGCGCCACAACGTCTTCTTTAGTTGCTTTACTAATCGCCCGTAAATCACCAAAGTGTTCCGCTAAAACTTTTGCAGCCTTGCCACCCACATGACGAATACCCAAGCCAAAAATCAAGCGTTCAACAGAATTTTCCCGGCTAGCGGCAATTGCTTGATAAATATTGTTTGCTGATTTTTCTTTAATTTTATCCAACGTCATTAACTGTTCTTGCGTTAGGAAATAAAGATCCGCAACGTCTGCTACTAATTGTTTATCATACATTTGCTCTAAAACACGGGGGCCTAAGCCATCAATATTCATAGCATTTCTGGAAACATAGTGATTCAAGCCTTCCTTAATCTGTGCCGGACATTTAGGATTGATACAGCGTAACGCCACTTCTTCATCCAAATGAACCAATTCACTGTCACATACTGGACAATGAGTAGGAATTTCATACGGCTGACTGTCATCACTTCGCTGATCGGTCAAAACTTGGGCTACTTCGGGGATGATGTCACCGGCTTTATAAATAATGACTGTATCATTTAAACGAATATCTTTCATCGCGATAAAATCTGCATTATGCAAACTTGCCCGACTAACTGTAGTACCAGCGACCCGAACTGGCTGCATAACTGCGGTTGGCGTAACCACACCTGTTCGGCCAATTGTCCATTCGATTTCTTCTACAACAGTTTGAGCTTCTTCTGGCGGAAACTTATAGGCAATTGCCCAACGTGGCGCTTTTACCGTAAAACCTAATTCATCTTGGACAGTAAAATCATTAACCTTAATGACAATCCCATCAATTTCATAAGGTAAATCTGTACGTTTTTCATGATATTCTTCAATATATGCCCAGACATCTTCAATCGTGGCGCATAATTTTTTTTCAGGATTGGTTCGCAGTCCAATTTCTGATAGTTCATTTAAGGCATCAAATTGCGTTTGAGCGGTCATCGGTCCAAAATCTGCCACTGTATATAGAAAGGTATTCAGATTTCTTTTTGCAACCATACTCGTATCTAATTGACGTAAACTACCCGCTGCCGCATTTCTAGGATTTGCGAAAACATCCTGTCCAGCTTCTTCACGTTCTTTGTTTAAATTAACAAATGATTGTTTCGGCATGTAACATTCACCGCGAACTTCAACTGAAATTGGCTTTTTCAATTCTAAAGGAATTGATTTGACTGTTTTTAGATTTTCGGTAATATTTTCACCGACAGTTCCATCACCGCGAGTTGCTCCTTGAACAAATTTGCCATTTTCATATTTTAGTGCAATTGCCAGTCCATCAATTTTTAATTCACAGCAATAGCCAACCTGTTTCCCAGCTAGTTTTTGAACACGCTCATCAAAATCAAAAATATCTTCTTTGCTGAAACCATCATTTAGACTAAACATCTGAACATCATGAGTGACTTTTTCGAAGCCTTGGAGAATTTTCCCACCCACTCGCTGAGTTGGCGAATCCGCTGTGATTAAATCTGGATAATTCGTTTCTATGTCTAAAAGTTCTTTATATAAGCGATCATACACATAATCTTCTACAGTTGGTTTGTCTTCTACATAGTATTCATGAGAATAATGATTTAGCTGCGTACGCAATTCTTGCGCTTTTTCAGTTGCTTCAGCTAATGTTAGTGGCTGATCTGCCATATGTGATCCCTCCTATATTTTTTCAATCGGAGCAAATGCTGCCAATAAGCGTTTAATTCCTTTTTCTGGAAAAGCGACATCTAATTCCAAATCTTTAGCTGTTCCGCCAACTCTCACGACAGTACCAGTTCCCCACGCTTTATGTTTTACTTTATCCCCTGCTTGCCACGCCATTGACTCACCACCGCTGGCAACTTTATCTGTTACCGGCTGTTTAGTTGGCTGAGCATAGGCAGGTTTGAAGACTTTTGGTTCAAAGGTTCTTGCTGGCATTTTTGGAGCCGCAATCGAGCCTTGCAAGTCTAATAATTCTTCATCAATTTCGTCTAAGAAGCGACTTGGACGATTGTATTGTGTTTTTCCATATAATGTTCTTGAAAAAGCATTAGAGATATACAGAATTTCTTCTGCACGAGTAATCCCAACGTAGGCTAAACGGCGTTCTTCTTCAAGTTCACTTTCTTCAAGCATTGCACGAGATAAAGGAAATACCCCTTCTTCCATACCAATCAAAAAGACCACTGGAAATTCCAGTCCTTTAGCCGCATGTAGCGTCATCAACGTTACTTGAGAAGTGCTTTCTTCTAAGTTATCTAAGTCAGAAACTAAAGCCAAATCATTTAAAAACACTGCTAGTTTTTCATCTGGTGCATCCGCATCTTCTTCATCTTGGCGCTCATAACGCTTATCAAATTCTTGGGTTACCGTTAAAAATTCATCCAAGTTTTCAAGGCGAGCTTGTGATTCTAAATTATTTTGTCGAACTAATTCATCGCGATAACCACTGCGATTTAGCACTTCTTTTACTAATTCAGTAATCGTTAAATAAGGGATCATTTGAGTTAAATCTTGAATCATTAAGCCAAAATTGCCTAATTCTTTCCCAGCTTTTCCGCTAATATTCGCTAAATCAACATTTTGAGCAGCTTCCAGTAAAGACCAACCGTGCATTTCAGCAAAACTTCTTAACTTTTCAACTGAACTCTTACCAATACCACGTTTTGGCTCATTTACTACGCGTTCAAAACTTAATGAATCCATTGGGTTAGAAATAATATTTAAATAACCTAAAATATCTTTGATTTCTTTACGATCATAGAACTTATGACCGCCAACCATCGTATAAGGGATATTTGATTTTAGCAACATTTCTTCTATAACCCGAGATTGAGCATTCGTCCGATACAATACAGCAAAATCACCATAAATCCGATCCTTATCACGCATTTCTTTTTGAATCTGCCCTACGATAAACTGTGTTTCATCACGTTCGTTATCACCGCGATAATAAACTATTTTTTCGCCATCGGTATTTTCAGTCCAAAGTTTTTTATCCCGACGATTCCGATTATTTTGAATGACATTATTAGCAGCATCTAGAATTTTCTTCGTTGAACGGTAATTTTGTTCAAGTAAAATCACATATGCATCAGGATAATCTTTTTCAAAATCTAAAATATTTTGCATATCCGCTCCACGCCAACCATAAATACTTTGATCTGCATCACCAACTACGCATAAATTTTTAAAGCGCGCTGCTAACATATTTACTAATGTATATTGGGCATGGTTCGTATCTTGATACTCATCTACATGGATGTAGTGAAATTTATTTTGATAGTAAGTTAATGAATCAGGATGCTCGTTAAATAAACGGATTGTATTCATAATCAGATCATCAAAATCCATACATTGATTGTTTCTTAATTCTTTTTGGTACATTTTATAGCACTTAGCAACTACCTGTTCATACGGTGTGCCTTGCAGTTCTTCAACTTTTTCTGGTGTCTGCAATTCATTTTTTGCATTACTGATTGTGCCTAAAATTGAACGCGGATCATATTTTTTTGGATCAATATTTAGTTCATTCAAAATCCGTTTCATCAAAGTCCGCTGTTCTGATGTATCAATAATCGTAAAATTGCGATTATAGCCAATATGATCGACATCACGACGTAAAATTCGCACACACATTGAATGAAATGTGGATACCCAAACATCACTGCCGCCACTTTTTAGTAATTTTTCGACCCGTTCTCTCATTTCTTTCGCTGCTTTATTGGTAAAGGTAATCGCTAAAATATTCCATGGATTAACATCTTTTTCTTCAATTAAATAAGCAATTCGGTGAGTTAAGACCCGTGTCTTACCACTACCCGCACCTGCCATTACTAATAAAGGTCCTTCTGTATGTAGAACAGCTTCTTTTTGTTTCGGGTTCATACCTTGGATCAAGGCGTTTTCTTGTGCCATCATCAACGTCCTCTCTCTATTTTCAATCTTATCTATTATACCAAAAAAATGAAGAAAGCTGAACCGATTGGCTAAATGTTATTGTAGGAAAAAAGTACGAAGAAGTTGCTCAACTAGTAGCGTAAAAAACATTGAATAAACATAAATAAACGAAAACAAAAAGTGAGTGAAACAAAACTAAAAATCAGTTTTGTTTCACTCACTAGATCCGAATAAACGGCGAGAAAAAAGCAGCTACTTTACTTCGTTTCGATCACCACAATTTCTAAGAGCTAAAGCGCTAAGAATTGAAGGCTTCGGAAATAAGCTGAAATTACGATGAAATACAGTAAGGTACAAACTGATGTAGATTAGTACCTAATCGGTTCTCGGAGCTAAACGCTTTTTTCTCAACCTCTTTGTTTTTCGTTCAAAGAACTATTTGTTTCCTGTTTATTTATATTTAACTATTTCGGTTCAGCTTAATCTTGGGGAAGAAATGCTTATTTCAATTTATGACTAATTTGCTAATGCTATTGGTAAATCAATTGTGTAGGTATGTGTTGTTTCGTTATCTTGATCATCTTTAGCCTTAAATTTTACATTTACTTTTTTGATATCTTCTAATTTATTTTCATCCTTAACTTTAAAATGAATATAGCCGTCTTTATGTGCATCAGATGTTAAAACTTCGTCATCCCAATAATCTAAGAATGCTTCTGCATCAACTTCTTCACCATCATTCATCACTAAAACTGCTTTTTCTGGAGTAATGTGCTTGTCTGAAGAATCTTCGTTCGTTAATTTATATTTTAAAGATAGTAGTTCTTTGTAAGTTGTATTATCATTATCTTTAAAATCAGCTACATTTACTGCTTTAACATGATCTACATCTAGTGTAATATTATCCCAATCTGAATTTTTAAAATCTGTATCGTATGAAACAATATCTTTAATTTTCGGATTTTCACCATCTCTTACTAATACTTTAAAATAGCCATCGTCTTTCAAGGCTGTATCAGTCTCTACCAATGTATGACCTGAGCTGTCTGTATAAACTGTTTCACTACCTGATTCTTTAATAATTTCTCCAGATTCTTCTGTATGACGACCACATGCACCAAGTGCAAGTACTGTTCCTAATGTAAGTAATGAAATGCCTAAAGTTTTTTTATTCATGATAATTCCTCCAAATTTTTCTTTTTAGTTAATTACTATTAATTTAAATGTTTTTTAGCTGTTTTAATATCTTCATCAACTGAATCATAGTTAATGCGTTCGATTGTACCACCTAATTTTTCAACAAGCATCGTGTTTAATAGGTCATTATCTTTTTCATCAATATAAAGCAATAGGCCTACTTCATTTTTAGCTAATCTACTTGCAATAAAATCAAAAATCGTCATGGTTTTCTTGTTTTTAACATAGTTTGTACCAATTCCAGCTAAATCTCCAACAATCCAGCCGCACAACACACCTAGCGGTCCACCTAAAATACCGACAATCATACCGATAATCCCGCCAGTTGCAATCCGGTCACCACTTTCATAATCTAAACTATCTTTAATAGTAAAGTCTGATCCATCATCATTTTTTTGAATAATTGCTGCTTGTTTAAGTTCAAGTGTGTTACTTTTTGAAATTTGTTTTACTTGAGATAAAGCCTCGTAGGTTTTTGCTTGATCTTCAAATGTCACTAAAGCAATTTTTTTCATAACTATTTCCTTCTCTCTTTAATTTTGTTTACATACATATTGTATCCGTTAAAGAAAGATAGAAATTTTCAGTTTTTGTCGTTTTACTCGACATGATTAAAAAATTGCTATAAATTTTATAGAGGAAAAGTGGGTACTAAAAATAGAGGAAAAACTCATTAGTGGACGAGTTTTTCCTCTATTTATTATTTACTTAATAAAGAGTGAGACTTATAAATGGAAAGTAGAAGCTTTTGCTATCTGTATTGCAATCCACTCACTCAGTAAAGAGTGAGACATGGTTAGATCAGAGAGAACAAGACAACCACATTATTGCAATCCACTCACTCAGTAAAGAGTGAGACGCTTTTGAAGGAGCGAGAATGTGGGTTTCAGGTAATTGCAATCCACTCACTCAGTAAAGAGTGAGACCGTGAAATAGAGCGTTCTCAAAAGAAAAAGTCTCTATTTCCATTTAATTCATCATAAAAATGTGAATTCAATTAGAAAAACAATCTAAATTAGCTTATTTTCGATAAAATTTGGTGCGAATCCCTCAGTAAATTTATGTGCACTTAGGGTTCGCACCAAAAATCAAATTTTTATTTCCTACAACTCTAGTCTATCTATTCTTTTCTTATAAGTAAAGAAACAATTGTTCACACTATTATTTTATTCAACTCTCTCACCAGCTCTTCTTCTATATAAACAGATATTGAACCATCTTTTACAGGAAACAAACTTGAACCAGTCTGATCCAAAATAACTTTTTCAGTACAATTTCCTAACACATCAATAAATGTTTTTCCTGCATGAATCGCACTTATTGTCATTTTTTTGCTGCCAGCTTGAGCATTAGTCATAACAACCGCATAACCAGATTTATTTTGATCGAGAGTACCAGTTCTAACCCAGCCAATAATATCAGGGTCATCAAAATAATCCATTTCTTTACCGTAAGCTAAGTCTTCTCTAATTTTCAACAATAAATCCAACTGCCTTCCGACAGGATCAATATTTCGTGAAGGAATCCCAAATAAATCGCCCCAAAAAACCACTGGTGTCCCAGCTTTTCTAAGTAAAATTAAAGCATACGCTTGAACCTTAAACCAGCTTGGTACCCAAGATTCTAAACTTTGACCTTGTTGCGTGTCATGATTATCAACAAAAGTCACTGCCCACTCGGCTCGTTCTTGCGCTAAGGTTCCTTTAAAAATATTTCGCATATCATAGTTTCCATTTGACGTGGCAGCTTGATATAAATGATAATGCAATGGCACATCGAACATGGAGATAATTGCGCCTGAACGATCAATATACTCAACTAATTTTCCGATAGATCCATTCCAATACTCTCCAACAACAAATAAATCTTGACCCTTTTCTTTCCTTCTATTTAATAGCCAATTAGTGAAAAAGTTAAATTTAATATGTTTAACTGCATCTAAACGATAGCCATCTACATCAGTCAGTTCTTGATACCATTTTCCCCATTTATCTAATTGTTCAACAGTTTCTGGATAGTCCATATCTAAATTACAGCCCATTAAATAGTCGAAATTGCCGTTTTCTTGATCGACTTGCTGTTCCCAGCCTTTTCTTTCAAAATTAAAAATGCCATGATCTTTCCGACGCTCATCAAAATCAACTCCAGAAAAATTTTTCCATGTCCAAATATAATCATTATACTTTTTATTCCTACCGGGAAATGTATATTTTGTCCATGCCAAAATTTCTTCTTCTCCACTGATCGCTTCATTTCGATTTTTCGGACAGTATTTAATAGCTGAAACATCTTCTTTTTCATCTGCACCCATAAAATGATCGAAAACAATATCGCCATAAACTGCTATTCCGTTTTTTTTTAATGCTTTTATGCAATTTAAATACTCATCTTTGGTCCCATATTTAGTTGGGATAGTCCCTTTTTGGTCAAATTCACCCAAATCATATAAATCGTACGGAGCATAGCCAACCTCATTCCGACCTTTTACACCTTTATAAGCAGGCGGTAACCAAATTCCATTAAAACCTAATTGTTTTATTTTCACCGCTGATTCAGCTAAGCGACGCCAATGTTGCCCGTCTGCCGGTAAGTACCATTCAAATCCTTGTAAGATTGTTCGACTATCCATAGGTATCCCTCCGTTTTCCACTTAACTTCATTAAGCCAAAGAACGAATGAATTTGTCAACTAATAAAATCCAAAAAAATCAACGACTGTTTTATAATGAATTTGAACGTTTTTGAACGTTTATGATTGCATCACGAATTTTAATATGCTATTATAAGCATTGAAAAGAGGTGTGAAAATGCTTACAGAAGAAAGACACCAAGCAATTTTACGTTTATTGGATCAACAATCAGTAGTTAAATCGCAGGAATTAGCTACATTACTAAATGCTTCGGAATCCACTATTCGTCGAGATTTACAAGAATTAGAAGACGAAAAATTATTAGAAAGAATTCACGGTGGTGCTAAGCGAATTTTAAATTTAGGCTTTGAACAAGATATGACTGAAAAATCAAGCAAAAACACGCATGAAAAACAATTAATTGGTGCTTTAGCAGCCCAATATATTCAAAATGGCGATGTTATCTACCTTGATGCCGGCTCGACTACTTTAGAAATGTTGCCTTTTCTAGTTGGTAAAGACATCACTGTCGTTACTAATTCTGTTCATCATGCAGCTAAGTTAGGCGACTTAAATATTCAAACGATTATTTTAGGTGGCGCTTTAAAATTGTCTACCAAGGCAATTACTGGCTCAACCGGAATGGATCAATTAAGTCATTTTCGCTTTAACAAAGTATTTATGGGTATGAATGGTGTACATCTCGAATTTGGATTAACGACACCAGATCCTGAAGAAGCTGCACTCAAACGCTTGGCAATCGCTCAAGCAGAAGAAGCTTACGTCTTAGTCGATCAGACAAAATTAAATAAAGTAACGTTTACAAAAGTCACTGATCTTAGCGACGTCACCCTTTTAATCGACACTTGCCCGCCAGAATTACTAGAAAAATTTCAGAAAAAAACAATAATTGAGGAGGCTATAAAATGATTTACACAGTCACATTAAATCCTTCTATTGACTATATTGTTCATGTAGAAGAGTTAAAAATTGGTGATTTAAATCGAATGACGAACGATTTTAAACTACCTGGTGGAAAAGGCATCAACGTTTCCCGAATTTTAAAAAGAATCCATGCAGAATCAACTGCGCTTGGATTTTTAGGCAGCTTTACCGGAAATTTTATTGCCGACTGGCTAAAAAAAGAACAAATTCAAACCAATTTCACATCTGTTCGTGAAGATACACGAATTAACATAAAACTAAAATCCGAAACAGAAACCGAAATTAATGGCTTAGGGCCTGCTATCAGCAATGAAGAAATGCAAGAATTGAAAGAAACTTTGAGCAAACTTTCAGCTGGTGACATAGTTATTTTATCAGGTAGTACTCCAGCAACATTACGTGCTGGCTTTTACGAAGAACTTATTCAAATTATCGAGGCTAAACAAGCTGATTTTATCATTGATACAACTGGAAAAGATTTACTAAATGCCTTACCGAAAAAACCTCTATTAATCAAACCAAACAATCATGAATTGGCAGAACTATTTAATGTATCATTTGAATCCGTTGAAGATATACTGCCTTTTGGTGAACGATTACTAGCAGATGGCGCTAAAAACGTCATTATTTCAATGGCTGGTGATGGTGCGCTACTATTCACTACTGAAGGGATTTATCGTTCTAATGTATTAAAACGTCCGTTAAAAAATTCTGTTGGTGCTGGCGATTCAATGATCGCAGGGTTTGTAGGTAGTTTCGCAAAAACAAATGATCCGATCGAAGCCTTTAAATGGGGCGTTGCTTGTGGCAGTGCTACAGCATTTTCTGACGATTTAGCTTCTGCCGAACTAATTGATGAACTGATTGGTGAAGTAAAAATAGAAAAAATTTCAAGTAATAATAAATAAAACATTCAGGTTTAAACCTAAGGAGGAATAACAATGGACATCAAAGATTTATTAGTCAAAGATGTGATGATCATGGATTTACAGGCAACTGACAAAAAAAGTGCCATCGATGAAATGGTTCAAAAGATGTACGATGGTGGTAGAATTTCAGATATTGAAACATATAAAAATGGTATTTTAGCACGCGAAGCACAAACCTCAACTGGACTTGGTGATGGAATTGCAATGCCCCATGCCAAAAATAGTGCAGTGAAAGAAGCAACCGTACTATTCGCCAAAAGTAACAAAGGTGTTGACTATGAAGCACTTGATGGTCAACCAACTTACTTATTCTTTATGATCGCTGCTCCAGAAGGTGCAAATGATACACATTTACAAGCCTTAGCTGCACTTTCTCGCTTACTGATTGATCCTGAATTTGTTGGAAAATTAAAAGAAGCTCAGACACCAGAAGATGTTCAAACAATCTTCCAAGCTGCAGAAGACGCAAAAGAAGCTGAAGAAAAACAAGAGCAAGCAGCTCAAGAATCACAAAATACTGATCGAAAATTTGTTGTGGCGGTAACTGCTTGTCCAACTGGTATTGCCCATACTTACATGGCAGAAGATTCTCTAAAGAAAAAAGCGAAAGAAATGGGTATTGATATCAAAGTTGAAACCAATGGCTCTGAAGGAATTAAGAATCGCTTAACTGCCGAAGATATTGCACGTGCAGATGGTGTCATTGTTGCTGCAGATAAGAAAGTTGAAATGGATCGATTTGATGGTAAAGAATTAGTTAACCGACCTGTGAGTGACGGTATTCGTAAAACAGAAGAATTGATTACTTTAGCAACAAGTGGAAAAGCGCCAATTTTTCATAGTACTGGTTCTGATTCAAGTGAAGAAGATGAGTCTGCTTCAGGTTCTATCGGTTCTAGAATTTATAAAGATTTAATGAACGGCGTTTCGCACATGCTACCTTTTGTTATCGGTGGTGGAATCGCGATTGCACTTTCATTTATGATCGACCAATTTATCGGTGTTCCTCAAGATCAGCTACAATATCTTGGCTCATACAACGAAGCTGCTTCATGGTTTAACCAAATTGGCGGTGCAGCCTTTGGTTTTATGTTACCTGTTTTAGCCGGATTTATTGCTTCTAGTATTGCCGATCGTCCAGGGTTAATTGTTGGTTTTGCGGCAGGTGCCTTGGCTAACACTGGCGGTGCTGGTTTCTTAGGCGCACTAGTCGGTGGTTTCCTAGCAGGTTACGTGATTATTCTCTTGAAAAAAGTCTTCAAAGGTTTGCCTAAGTCTCTGGATGGAATTAAAACGATTCTCTTTTATCCAGTCTTCGGCTTGCTGATTACCGGTTTCTTGATGCTTTTAATCAATGTACCTATGAAAGTTATCAACGATGGCTTAAATAATTTCCTATTAGGTCTTGATGGTACAAACGCTGCTTTATTAGGCGCTTTACTTGGAGGAATGATGGCAATTGATTTAGGCGGTCCCATTAATAAAGCTGCTTATGTTTTCGGAACAGCTTCTATCGCCGCAAGTGTTACAGAGGGCGGTAGTATTATTATGGCTTCTGTTATGGCTGGCGGAATGGTGCCTCCTTTAGCAATTTTTATTGCAACATTACTCTTTAAAAATAAATTTACAAAAGATCAAAAAGATGCCGGCTTAACTAACCTTGTAATGGGACTATCTTTCGTCACAGAAGGGGCAATTCCCTTTGCAGCAGCTGACCCATTACGAGTTATTCCAAGCTTTGTCGTAGGTTCTGCCTTAGCTGGCGGTTTAGTTGGTGGTTTCGGTATTCGTTTACTAGCTCCACACGGCGGAATTTTTGTTGCTTTGTTATTAAGTCATCCAATTTTGTATTTAGTCTTTATCGCGATTGGTTCTGTTGTCTCTGCTGTCATCTTAGGTCTAGTAAAAAAACCTGTACAGAACTAATCTTAAAACATGATTCAACTATTAAAACTAAAAACATTTCGCAGAATTACGAAATGTTTTTAGTTTTATTTTTTAATTATTTTTAATTAAAATCTGTATTATTGGATTTAAAAAAAATTCTATATTACACTTACGGTGTAAGATACATTTTCACTAACACACGAGACCTTCAAGTGTTTAACAAACATTTTGATTAAATAAAATAAGACTGATTTAAAATAGTTAGAAAGGATAACTATAATGAACAATTCATTATAGCGGTTTTTGTATGGATAGATTATTGGATAAAGTATTTTTAATTGCCGACAGCAACAACAATATTAGTAAAACTACTGCCAAGTTAGCCGCTAAAGAAGGCGCTATTATTGTTTTTACAGGAAAAAATATAAATAAACTCGTGCCCGTCATTTCACAAATCAAAAAAAATGGCGGACGCTGTTCAGCTTTTCAACATGAAATTGATTCTTTAAAAAGTTGGCAACAAGTCACTAAAAAAATTACTGAAAAATATGGAAAAATTGATGTACTCGTGAACGCTGCTGGAATATCTTCTCCTAAAATGCTTTTAGATTTATCGTTAGAAGATCGAGCAAAAATTCAAGCTGTAGAAATAAACAGTTTTATCTATGGTTTGGAAACAACTCTTCCAATTATGAAACAAAATGGCGGTGGTTCAATTATTAATATCTCATCTATAGAGGGGTTAATAAATTTAGGAAGTAATACTCCTTATGAAATAGCAAAAGAAACATTACATTCAATTTTATCAGAAGCCACACTGAAATATAGCGAAGACCACATCCGAATAAATTCTATTTGCCCTGGAACGATTCATACGCCGATAATTGAAACTAGTTTCCCGAAAATTAACCTTCAATACAAGCAAAACGTCTATTTCCCTTATTTAGGCAAACCAGAAGATATCGCAAATGGCATCATTTACCTAGCTAGTGATGAATCAAGTTTTGTGACAGGTGCTAAATTAGTTATCAATGGTGACAGAATTACTATGTAAAACGCTGGATCGCAAAAAAAACGGAGCAAAACAGATAACTGTTTTTATCCCGTTTTTTATTTCTTTCAATCACTTATATCAATTGTTTGGTTCATCGATTCCAAATAACTATAATCTAAAAATACTACGCGTAAATGATTTTTTGCTTTTTTTAAATCAAAGCGCGTAGACAGTTCTTTTTGCTTCAAGTTACTAATATTTACGTCAATCAATTTATCCCACAAAGCTTCTAAAGGAATTTCTTTAATCGCTTCTTTTGGTAAATAAAAACGTAAAACGGAAACAAAATCGTCATACTTTTGATCTAACACATTGATTTCCAGAAACTGGCGAATATAAAATTCATAGGCTGAAAGGCCGCCATCAATCGTCATCTCCGGATTTAAAACTCGATAGTTCATCATTTTTCGACTTTTTTCATCAATCCAAGGAAAATAGGCTTGTGCATTTAAAATTCCTTTCGTACGATTTTCATTATATTTTTGATGCAGATAATCATAACTTCTCGTCACAAAATAAGTCGCATCCTTTTTTTCGACTGGCTGAAAGTAATCGTTTTGATACTGTACAGTTTGAATCATTTCATCTGTAAAAGCATACTCCATATACGGTGGTCGTAAGACGCCTGTTCCGTTTGACCACGCTAACTGATCAAATCCCATCTGATCTCTAAACAACCGCTGATATTTCAAATTCACAGGTAGATTCCAATTAAACGGGTCCTTAAATAAGGTCACCTTAATTAATTGATTCTCCAGCTCATCCACTTCATGAACCTGCTGAACTTCCAAAAAGATAGATTTCGGAATTAGTTGAAAATATACACTTGAATAATACATTTTCCAGCACGAAGTTAAACACAAACCTTTAAAATACACATCATAACCAGCAAGTTGATTACAATCCACAATAACTTCTTTTTTACTATTGTATCGCTTAGGCAATGCACGTATCTCAGCATCACTCTCAAAAGTACGTTTAGCGACATTTTCGACATTATTGTATAACTGCTCATCCAATGCACGAATATAAGCATAAACACCATTTTTTATCATTTTTGTATCATAATAATTTTCGATCATTTGTTGATAGGTCAAAAATACATTCCCGTCTAAAATTATACGCTCGTGTAAAGCTAGTTTAGATATATGCAGTTGAAATTCTCCGCCTTGGCTGTTCACTTTAAACCAAAGATCATCCGCATCCGTTAACTGCTGAATGCGATTTTTAAGTGCTAATAGATCAAATTCCTGAAATTCTGCATCATCAAAACGATAACTTTCAGGTGTTGTTAAAATACGCAAAAAACTTAACCAATCAGAAACATCTTGCTTAAGTTCTTCTAAAGAAGAATTAGCTTGCTGCGCCACCATATAGATTTTTCCAGTTTTTTTCATTTGACCCACCTCATCTCTTAAGTTAAGTATAACGAAAAAAAAGCTAGACTTCATCTATTTTACACTAAGGAAATAAGTAGCTGGCTAGATAGCACCTTTTCTTTCCAATTAAAAAGCCACTCTATCTCTTTTAATTATACTAACTTAAAAGAAATAAAGCGGCTTTTTATTTTATTTACTTTGAATCCAAATCTTTCTTCAGGAAAACCTGATTAATCAAATAAAAAAGCAACGTCCCAATACCAATAATGCCAATAGCTAGATAAAAGGCGTATAATTTTGAACCAGTCAAATCAGAAATTTTCCCAGTTAATGAAGGTACAATAACCGAAGCTGACATTCCAAAAAAGTTGAATACACCGTACATCGTCGCAACGCTGCCTTTTGGCGCAGATTCTCCCAACCAAGAAATAATAATCGGCTCTACTGCTAACTTACCAAAAAATCCATAAGCCATAATACCAATGACCAAGATGGTTTGATTCGTTGTAGTAACAGTCAAAAATAACACCGCTGCAGCCAATAATTCTAATAAAATAATTAATTGAATTTTTTTCTTCGGTATTTCATCAGCCAAGCGGCTAAAAATTAATGCGCCTGGAATCGCTGTAAAAAAAACCAACGATGAAGCTAAGCCAACTGAAGTTCCTGAAAATCCTTTTTCAGTTTCCAAAAAGTTAGGCAGCCAAGTATCAATCAAATAATACGTATAGAGTGTAGAAAAATATAAGATATAGGCCGAGACCATCCGAGGTTTAAACAATGCTTTTAAAGAAAGTTTTGGCTTTGCTTCTTCTTTTGTATGAATAATTTTTGTTTGCTGTGGTTGATCTGCTCGAATATAACGCGAAAACATTAAAATAGATAACAAAATTAATCCAACAGTCACAAAAATCAACACTTGCCAAGGTAATCTACCCGTTCCAACCAGAAAGCTAGATGAAATTAACCCAAGACCGCTTCCTATTGCTGTTCCACTATTAACAATCGCTGTTGATAAACTCCGCTTTGAAACAGGTACATGTTCTGCTGTTAAAGAGTAAGCAACACCATAATAAGTCCCGCAACCTAATCCAGCCAAAATACTTCCGATGAAAACCACATTCATACTTTGTGCTAAACCAACAATCAATGCACCAACACCAAATAATAGAAATCCCGGAATCAAAATTCGTTTTTTGCCAATTTTATCGACAAGCAATCCTGACGGGATCTGCATACATACATAACCTAAAAAGTAGAAGCTTGAAATATTACCTAGTTGAGCATCGCTTGCACCACCAAAATAATCGCTAATGATCGGATAAATCGGTGTTAAAACTGTTCGGTAGATCCAAATAACAATCCAGCCAATCGTTAAGATATAGATTATCTGTTTCCAATACGGAGCTCGTTTATTTTTCCCTTTTATTTCTTCCATCGTCCAATATTCTCCTTCTTCTTGGTTCGATCACATTCCAAAGTTCACATGCGTATAAATTCACAAACATAACAACTTCTTAATCGAATGCATCGAATGATATAGTGCCCTAACCTACTATTTTTTCCAAAAATCAGATGAGAATTCCTACAAGTATTCCTTTGAAAATTAGAGCAATCAGATGAAAAGTAGTCTATCCTTATGTCTGATTGCTCTATCTTCGTTTATTACTCTAGCTATTTTTTAATAAACGATCCAACAAATTCTTCAGATACACCGTCAGCTTTATTGTAAATCGTATGACCTCTTAAAATAGTTTGCATCACTTGAGCACCAATTTCGCGACCGATATACGGACTTATTTTATTGCGGTATTCCAAATCTTCAGCTTTTAATGTATAAGGAGCATTTGGTTTAATTAAGACAAAATCTGCATCTTTGCCCACACTGATTCGCCCTTTTTGATTTAAATCATAACGATCTGCCGGATTGCTTGCAATAATATCTGCAAATTGTTTTAATGACATCCCTCTTTTTTGGACACCTTCATCATAAAGAACATCGACGTTGTTTTGAACACCAGAAATTCCACCCCAAGCTTCAAAAGCATTTTCTTTATCTTTTAAATCAGGTGTACATGGTGAATGATCAGATGTAACAAAATCAATTTCACCAGAAAGAACTTTTTCCCACATACCATTTTGATTTTCTTTATCACGGATTGGCGGAGAACATTTAACCACCGGACCAATCGCATCTAATTCATCCGTATCGAAGTAAAGGTAATGAGTACACGTCTCACAAGTTACATCCACACCTTCTTCTCTTGCTTTAGTAACTTCTTCCACACCTTCCGGACAAGCGATATGACAAATGTGAATACGACAACCTGTCTCTTTTGCTAATAAAATAGCGCGGCGAATCGGTTCAACTTCCGTAAATACAGGACGAGTTGCCACATAAGCTTTCAACGTTGTTTCACCGTTTTTATAAGCAATTTCACCTAATTTATCAGTGATCGCTGCATTTTCAGCATGAATTGCTAAAACTTTACCTGTTTTAGCAATTTGTTTCATTCCTTCATAAAGTGAATAATCATCAACATTCATAAAATCACCATCAATGCTGCGATCGCCACACGTTGCCATGAAACATTTATAGGCAGCCACACCGCCGTCATTCAATTCTTGAATACCGCCTTTTAAGTTAAACGGTACTAAACCACCGAACGAGCCAACATCTGATTTTAATTTTTTTGCACCAGCATCGTATTTCACTTGCAGTGATTCACCATCAACGGTTGCCGGCACTTGGTTTAAAGGCATTTCCATAAAAGATGTTACCCCGCCTTTAGCACAAGCAGCAGTTCCCGTAATATACCCTTCCCATTGGTCGCGATAACCGCCGCCGGGATCTGTAATATGCACGTGAGCATCAACCATTCCTGGACTAACAACTAGGCCATCTGCATCAATGACTTCTTTAGCATCACCAAGATCTGATCCAATCGCAGCAATCAATCCATCTTTCACTGCCACATCCGTCTTAATCTCACCTGACTCTAGAATCACTAAACCGTTTTTAATTAATAAATCAAAGCTCATTTACTTTCCTCCTAATTTTATAGCTCTATGAATTAAACCTTCCCCCAAAAGTCTAACTCAACAGGCTAGTTAATTCTTAAAATCAATCAACTTGTTTATTCTTATTAAGCTCACTATTTTCACTTTTAACCCAATATTTTCTTGACAACAAATATAGACAAAATGCCGACGCAAAACCAGCAAGCCATGAAACATCAGATATAATTTTCAATGCAGGAATAAAATTACCACATAAACAAATTAATAAAGCTGAAATTGTAGCAATGTAAGCTGGCTTATTTAACCCTTTATATTCATTTTCCTGATTATCCGCTTTTTGATCCATGTAAAGTTGATCCAAATCAATCGTTTGCTTTTGAACAAAATAATAATGCGCAATCATTGTACCAGCAACAGGTCCTAATACCGCACCAATCGTGTTTAAAAATAGATAAATACTATCTGCATTTTCCATTAATTTCCATGGCATAATCAGAAAACTAATCACACTTGCTAATAAAACACCTTTTTTGTAATTTAGTTTCTTCGGAAATAGAGCGCATAGTTGGTAAGCTGCTGGAATAATATTACCTGTGGCATTTGTTGAAACTGTTGTTAGTAAGAATACCAACATCGCCACTACAATTGCAAAAGTGTTATCCCAACGATTAACAATATTTAAAATATTCCACTCTTGAATCCCATAATGAATAGATCCACCAATTAAAATCACTACACTAGAAAAAGCAAAAATTCCATATCCCACTAAAAGACTTGCCGTTTGACCGATCGTTTGATCTCTGGTCGATTTAGCATTTTGGGTAAAATCAGATACGCTAGAACCGGGAGCTGCCCAAACAGCCAAAACAGAACTAATTATCATAAAGTATACAAGTATTGGAGAAACACTATGTGTCGCACCCGACACATCATAAGATAAAATCGGACCAATACCGCCTGCTACTCTAATTGCCCAAATCGCCATGCCACCAAAAACAATATAAATTAGTGGACTTAATAGCGCAGTAAACTTATTAAGAATCTTTCCACCACCTAAACCGATCAACATATTAACCAACCAAAAAATGGTGAAAGCAATTAGCCCTGGGATTGAAATACCAAAAATTTCTGTATTACCACCAAGTGATAAAAAGTCCGGCCAAATTTTACCTATCAAAATTAATAACGCTAAAGATCCAGTAAAATTTTGTAATCCAAACCACGCAATTGCTGCAACACATCCCCGAAGAAATCCTGGTAATTTCGCCCCAACATCACCATAAGTGGAACGTAAATGAATCGCAAAAGGAATACCATACTTTGACCCTGCTCGACCATTAAAGGTCATAAACACAGCTACTGCTAGTGCACTAATAACCAATGCTAGCATGATATTAATTGGAGAAAGTCCTAAGAAAAGAAATCCTCCTACCGCTGTATAATTGGGAATGTTGTGTACCGATCCCATCCACAATGTAAAATAGTTGAATGTTCCCATCATTCTTTTAGACAGCGGTTTTGGAAGTAAGTCTTCATTATAACCACGCTGTCGATAACGCTGAAGTTCTTCTTCAGTGATTTGATAATCATGGTTGTTCATTTATTCGCCTCCTTATAAGCGCTTACAAAAAATAAGTTTTAAAAAAATTTTTCTCCTTTCACTTATGGTATGTTCGTAATTCTATTATTTATCTGTTTTTGCGAAATTATGACACATAACAGATAAAAAAATGATGTATTTAGTCTCTATCCACCTTATTGAGTTTCAGAAGCTAAATACATCATTATTTATTTTACAGCTTATGCTTTAGTTGCTGCTTTCTTTTTACTAATATTTGCTAATAAGAATAATGTTGTTCCTACCACTAGAAGAATAACAGAAATGTAAAAGCCCATCTCTTTTGATCCAGTCGCATCTGAAATTGAACCTGTTAAAGTAGGAGCAATAACTGATGACATCATTCCGAAAAAGTTAAATACGCCAAGTGTTGTACCAATACCGACTTTAGGTGCATTTTCACCAAGCCATGAAATAATAATTGGCTCTACTGCTAATTTACCTAAGAATCCATATAAGATTAAACCAACTAATAATAATGTAGAATTAGTTGCTTGTACTGTAAGTAATAACATCGCTGCCGCTAAAAATTCTAAAATAACAATAAATTGAACTTTTTTGTGCATAAATTTATCTGCCAAACGGCTGAAGAATAGTGCTCCTGGAATTGAAGCAAATGCTACCAGCGAAGCTGAAAAACCAATCGCAGCTCCTTCAAATCCTCTTTCCGTACCTAAAAAGTTAGGTAACCATGTTACTGTCATATAATAAGCATAACAAGTGGCAAAGTATAAGATATAAGCAAATAACATTTTAGGTGAGAATAATTTCTTCACTGAAACATGTTCTTTTACAACTGGTGTATCTTCTGTTTTTGCAGCTGCTGCTTCCGCTGCTTCAGATTGTGCTAAAAATTCTGCATCTTCTTTATTATTACGAATAATTGCTGTAAATGCTACTAACATACAAATAATTAAAACGACAGAGATATACATCATTGTTTGCCAAGGTAAATTCAGTTGAACAACTAAATAACTTGATAAAATTAATCCTAAACCAGAACCAACAGCTGAACCACTATTTACAATCGCTGTTGAGAAACTTCTTTTGTCTTGTGGAATATTTTGCGATGTTAATGAATACGCTGATCCATAGAAAGAACCACAACCTAATCCTGCTAAAAGACTACCAAAATAAATCATTGAGATACTTGAAGCTTGAGAAATTAACAACGCTGCAATCCCAAATAAAATAAATCCTGGAATTAAAACTTTTTTCTTTCCAATTTTATCAACTAAAAATCCTGCCGGAATCTGCATTGCCACATATCCAAAAAAGTAAAAACTTGAAATTGAACCTAATGCAGTATCTGATATATTTCCGCCAAGTGACTCATTAATTTGCGGATAAGCAGGTGCTAATGCTGAACGATACACCCAGATCGTTACCCAACCTGAACATAACAAAATAATAATCTTTTTCCAATAATCCATTCCTGAACCCTTACTTTTTACATCCATGTCTTTTCCTCCAACTGTTACTCGTCCAACTATTTGAACATTAACAAAAAGTTTGTGCACTTTTACAGTTCAAATAATTCTTCCAGTAACTTCTTATTCGCTTTAATTGTAAGCGGTAGCAAAGTCTCGTTCATCATTAATTTTCACAAACTTGTCAAAAAGTTTGTGCAAAACAAACAATCAGATGTTTTTTTACACAAACCATTTGAACGTGTCATTATTTTGTATACACAGTTAGAGCAGCTTTAACAGCTTCACCTTTGGCAATATCCGCACCATAAAAATTAAGCGCACCCTCTAACGCTGATAAAACATGAAGAACGTTTGATTTTCTACTACTGTATCCCATATTGCCGATACGCCAAACTTTTCCTTGTAAAGCACCGAAAGAAGAAGCAATTTCCACACCAAATTCATCCAACATTAATGAACGAACTTTTTCTCCATCAATCCCTGATGGAATCATTACTGGTGTTACTGTCGGCATTTTCGTTGTTAAGTCGCCATAAAATCCTAAGCCCATCGCTTTAATTCCGGCAACAATTGCTTCATCATTTTGAGCATGACGAGCATAAACATTTTCGATTCCTTCATTAATCAGCATTCTTAGTCCTTCGTGAAGTCCATAAATCATACTTGTTGCTTCTGTATGATGATTGATGCGTTCTTCACTCCAATAGCGTTGTAACTGGCTTAAATCCAAGTAGTTACTGCTAATATGATTTTCATTACGAATATCTTTGCTTAAACCTAACTCTTTTTGATAACGGCTATCCAATACTTTTTCTACACGATCGTTATAAGTAATCAATGATAATCCTGAAGGTACACTCACACATTTTTGCGTTCCTGCAATGGCAATATCCACACCCCATGCATCAACTTCAAGCGGCACTCCTCCATATGTTGCTACCATATCCACTACAAAGAAAATATCATTTGTTTGACAAAATTGTCCAATCTGATCCATCGACTGCATCTGACCATTAGCTGTTTCGCCATGAACCATTGCAACAATTTTAGGTTGAAATTTTTTAATTTCTTCAATGACTGCTTCTTGCTCAAAAGGTGCATCCCATTCTTTTTCAAGATAATGAATTTCTGCTTTGGCACGCTCACAAATCTCACCTAAAAGATAAGCAAAACGACCATAAACAGGAATTAATACTTTATCTCCCGGTTCAATCAAAGCAATCAGAGCTGCTTCTAACCCAGAACGTGATGTCCCATCAATTGCAAAAGCTTGTTTATTTTTCGTGCCAAAAGGTATCTTTATCATTTCTTTTACTTCATCCATAATACTTAAAAAAGCTGGATCAAATTGTCCCAAAATAGACGCTGACATTGCTCTTAAAGCTACGGGATGAGCTTCAACTGGTCCTGGAGTCATGATGGTTCTACTTGGTACGGTTAATTCTGAAAACATAACTATCCCTCTTTTCCATTTTACTTTCATCCTACCTTTATCTCAAAAAAAATCATTGTCACTTTTGTCTAAATAATTTAAACTTTCAGTTATTTCGCACAAAACATTCTTGAATCTGCATGCGCTATCATTTAGAATAGAACTATCGATATTTTTGAAGCTGATTATTTTGTTTTTCATGTTTCACCCGTTTGCTCTTAGGAAAAAAGATAACCTCTGTTTGTGGCAAAGTTCGCCACCCTCCAAGTTTCCTATTTTTCTTTCAGAGCTGACCAACTTATTTCGCTTTTATATAGGGGGACAACCATTGACAACGTTAGAAGATTTATTAAAAATACCCAGATTTTCTGATTTAAAATTATTAACTAACCCTACCAAAGCCAACACTGTTGTTGAAAGTATTGAAATTTCTGAAACACCGGATGTAGCGGGGTTTATTCCTAAGAAAATTTTTCTTTTAACAACGGCCATGGTTTATAAAGATAACCAAAAAGAATTGATTACACTGATTGATTCTTTAAAAGAACAAGAGGCTGCCGGGATTGGAATTAAAGTCGGCCGATTTATTGAAGCAATTGATCCTGAAGTTGTAGAATACGCAAATAAAATTGATTTTCCTATCGTTCAAGTACCTAGTACACAACCTTTAGGTGCTTTGCTGCATCAGCTTTTAAATTTCTTGTGGGATACAAAAACGGAACAGCTAAGTTATGCTCTGGATATTCAAAAACGTTTTTCTAACCTATTAATCCATGATGTAAGTATCGCACGTTTCATCGCTGATTTTGGCAAAATGATTAATGCTCCTGTAATTTTACTAAGTCCTTATCGAAAAGTAATTGCGCACTCAAAGCATTTTACTCAAACATCAAAACCTGCGGAATATTACGTCGAACAACTCGTATCAAAATACGATCACTGGATTGAAGATACTAATACATCCTTTATGATTAATGATTTAAATCAAGCACCATTGCAAATTGCTGGTTTTACAGTTACAGTTAATAGCTATTTCCCACATTATTTATTAATTTTGAATCCAGAAAAAGTGCCCTATCCGATGTCAGAATTTGCTGTGGAACAAGCTTGTTTAGTTCTATCATTTATGCTTTACAAAAATCAAAAAGTTCAAAAATCTTTTGACTTTTTCAAAAGCGATTTCTTAGCTCAGTTAATTGAATATCAGCAAGCACCCCATCAATCTAAAAGAGATTGGCTTGATTTGGGCGCCAACTATGATTTAAAAAAGAGCACCTATTATCAAGTTGCTTATGCGGTTTGCAGCCAATCTTCTATTACAGCTACGAAGATCAAATACCAAGAAGAAGAAAGCGATGTTGCTTTTCAATGGTTGCAGGAAACGTTACCGCTGAAAATTAAGCATACTAGTATTTTTAAAATCAAAAATACGAATCACTTTGCTATTCTAATTCAAAGTAAGGTCGATGATCTAGATAAAATTTTACGTGATATTTCTGTAGAACTTTCAGAAAAATTACCAATTAATTTAACATTTGCTTTAGGTAACCATTATGAAACCATCGAGCAATTTGCCAGCTCTTATATTGAAGCAAAAACGGCTTATGAAGAGTTAGCGACAATAACTGATGGAACTTTAGTTCACCATTATCATCCTAAAGGAATGAAAAGTCTCTTTGAAAAAATGAGCTTAGAAGATATTCATTATTTCTGTGAAACTACATTGAAAGAATTAGCCTATCCAGTTGAAGATTCCTATATTGAACTAAGAAAAACACTGCAATGCTATTTAAGTTTTCAATGTGAAATTTCTAAAACAGCTAAAGAAATGTATTTGCATCGAAATACAATCAAATATAGAATCGATCACTGCGCAAGACTACTTGGAAAAAATATCCAAGATCCGACAAACAGTTTAAACTTACGATTGGCATTAGAACTTTCGGAGCGTTCCAATCAACATTAAAAAGAGCTTAGGACATAACTCAAAAAGTTATGTTTCAAGCTCTTAGTTTCTGAATAAACGGTGGGAGCAGAAGCAACTCCTTCGGAAATAAGCTGAAATTCACAAAAATTTGAAGAGCAATTTCCGTGAATTCCTTCTTATTTCTCGGAGTTAAACACTTCTGTCCCAACGTCTTTTTGTATTAACTACCCAGTTATTCTTGTACCTGCTCGACCTTGTAATGCTTGGTCTGCTTCTTCTAAAGAACAGATGATAGCTGTTTTTCCTTGTTTAGCAAAAGCAATTGCTGCTTCCATTTTCGGCCCCATACTACCATCTGCAAAATGACCTTCATTCATATATTGTTCTGCTTTTTTAATAGAAATTGTTTCTAGTTTTTCTTGATTTGGCTTACCATAATTGATATAAACGTTACTTACGTCGGTTAACATCACAAAGACATCTGCATCGATTTGTTCAGCTAATTTTTTCCCAGTACGATCTTTGTCAATTACAGCTTCAATTCCTTTTAGCAGACCATCTTCGCCGCGAACGACAGGAATTCCTCCGCCACCACCAGCAACAACAATCGTGTTTTGATTCAACAAATTAACGATTGAAGACACACCATGAATAGCTTTTGGTTGAGGAGAAGGTACTACACGACGATAGCCTCTACCCGCATCTTCCATCATCACCCAGTTTTTCTCTTGCTCCATTTGTTTAGCTTCTGCTTCAGAATAAAAAATACCAATTGGTTTATTAGGATTAGTAAATGCTTCATCATCTGCTGAAACTTCAGTTTGTGTCAACAATGTAATAACGTTGCTAGTTAAGCCTTTAGTTTCTAATGAATTTTTTAGGCTTTGTTCTAGCATATAACCAATAAATCCTTGTGATTCTGCGTTACACACATCTAACGGAAACGGTGGAACGATATCTTTTGCTTCTTCATTTTGTCTCAAAATATTGCCCACTTGAGGGCCATTTCCGTGAGTTAACACGATTTGATAGTCTAATTCCTCAATTTTTGCTACAAGATCTGCACTAATTTTTACATTATCCATTTGAACTTCAAGTGTTGCTTCTTGATTGGGTTTTAAGATAGCATTGCCACCTAATGCCAACACGACACGATTTGCCATAATATAATCTCCTTTAATTGTTATTTAGAAATTCAATTGTTGCCATAAAACCTGCCAACAGGTCAAGTCCTGAGGTATGACCTACTTTTATAATATTATCGACAGCTTTTTGTAATTGTTCGATACTACTCATCGTCGTCAAATTTTCTATAAATTCAATAACAGGTGCACTAAATCGACAAGATAGAGCGCATAGCAAATAATGCTTGCTGATATCTGTCGTCACAGCGGGTTCCTTTGACAACTCAGTAAGTATTCTTTTTTCTAGTATTCGATCTTTTTCATTTAACAATATTCTAGCAGCCAAATGACCGACTAACATATCATCGCCAGAAGGAGTCAGACCTTTACCTCTCCCTAAAAGAAATGCAACAGCAGACTGTTTTTTACTTTCGTCTTCCAAACATAGTAATTGAAGCGCTTTAGCAAATGGATTTTCCTCTATCAAAAAATCAGCTAAAGAAACTTGCGCACCAGTTTCCTTATCCAAACTCGCCGCATAATCATTAAAATGTTGTAAATTACTTGATTTTAGCGTTTCAGTAATTTCCATTGTTGAAGAATAAAGTTCTCCATAATTCAATAGCAAATGATTTTTAGAAAAATGCAAACAATCTTCTTGCCACCTAACTGAATCACCAATCTCAACAGTTGAAAGCAATGTTGAAAAATAAACGGACTCAATATAGATACCATTTGGCATAAAAGGATAGTCAGTGGTCGAAATGACCACTAACTGTTCTTTCCCTTCATCCTGAATATTGAAACTATTTTTATATTTGCTATGAACATGCCATTTTTTCTCTGAAAAAGCATTTGTCAAAAGAATCTGATCTAGAAAACAAGCATTAACAAACAATTTTCTCACCCATTATTCTGTAAAGCCTAATTTTTTTGCGTATGCTAAAACAGCTTTTTCAAAACAATCAATTGGAGGTGTAACGGTTCCAGCACCAATTTGACCTAAGCCAGCTTTTTTATTCGCTATTCCTGTGTTAATTACTGGAAGAATACCAGTTTCTACTACTTTTCTTGCATCAATACCTAGACAAATACCTTTGAAATCCCAAGTTGGTACAGGAAAATTCGGATTGCTGTCAATACAGATTTCCGTCATTTCATTACTTGTATTTAACGCATCATAAAAGCCGCCTGATCCAACGAATCGTGTAACAGCTGGTGCAGCGATCATTGCCATACCACCAACACCGAAAGTTTCAGTAATCGCACTGTCTCCCATATCTGGAGCCGCATCAGCTTCACTAAAACCAGAGAAGTACAAGCCTTGAGGTGTATTAACAGGTCCAGTAAACCATTCATCGCCCATTCCAGCAATTCGAATACCAAATTCGTGACCATTTCTACACATAGCAGTAACAATTGTTCCTTCTTGAATTTGTCGAGCGCCATCCATAACTGCTTTGGCTGAAGCCATCATGATATTTAAGAAAAATTGATCTGTATCTGCTAAAAATTGGACAACTTCTTCACGCTTTGTTTGGTCAATTTCAGTTAGACCAACGATAATTGGCGCCATTTCTTTTAAGAATGCCAATGAAGCTGCAATGTTACGTTGGTGAAACTCATCACCCATTGCAATTGCTTTTGCTACTAAAACGTTAATATTTAAGCCATCTTCTTTGGTTTTTAAAGCAGCACTTAAAACTGGTGCTAACGTATCTCTCATCCATCTTAAACGAGTGATAACTTCGTCAGAATATGCACCAAAACGTAATACTGCTCCGATACCTTCATTCATCGTACAGAAAGCGCGGTTGCCATCTGTTTTATTTTCAACTACTAAGACAGCCATATTCGCTGACGTAATACCGCCCATTGGTCCTACAGCATTAACATGATGACATGGAATTAATTTCACTTCACCTGATTCCAACATTTTTCTGGCTTCTTCCTCTGTTTCACACCACTCTTCAAAAAGAGCAGCACCTACACAAGCGCCTTGGATCGGATCAACCATTTTATCGTAAGTAATTGGCGGACCTGCATGTAGTAAAACTTTGCCTTCATGTAATTCTTTAATCACTGATTTTGCTGGAACTACGTCTAATAAGAAAGGAGAACCAGCAACGATTTTTGCGGCTACTGCCTGATTTGCTTCGTCGATTGTTTTGTATGCCATTTTTGTTTTCCCCCGTTAAAAGCTGAACAGGCTACTCAGTATCAATGAAAAATAAGAAAATATGAATATGCTGCTTTTAGCGCAAACATATTTTAGCTTTTTCAAGATGCTAGCCTGTAAAGCTGGATAGTTTTATTTGCCTAATTCAACTTTATTTAAAAATTGTAATGCTTTTTGCAAAGTAATATTTCCACCTGCAACTGGCTGCCAATCATACTGAACAACTTTACCACCATGATTAATGATCGCTTCTGAGAAACTACGTAAACCAATATTAATGAAGCCTTGATTTGTTAGTAATGCCAGCATTTCTTCCGTTGGTTCAATTGCAACTGGTGTCACTGCTGGTTGAGCTTCAATCACTTTATCTTCTTGCGTCAACGGATGATCTAAAATAGCTAAAGCCAAACGAACAGCTTGCGCATTACTTGCACATAGAACAACTCCAGCATCTTTCATAATAGTTTCTTGTTCATGGATATTTTGCAGATCTTCGTCTGTCCCGACAATTGTACCAATCACGAATAATTCTCTACCGTCAGCTTTAGCTTGGGCTTTAATATCTTTAATTGTTGGGGCCAATTCTTGTGCCATATTTGCATGAGAACCGTAACCTAATACAACATCTAAAAGAATAATTGCTGTTTCAGGATCTTTCCCAGCTTCTTCTAACATTTCTTTTCGTTTGGTCGGATCAATCATTGGATGCGGTTTACCTTGAGTATAAACATCATCACCTAAGTCAATAATTTCATGTCCTTGATTTTTTAAGATAAAGCCTTCTGGAGCATGTTCATCCCCTGTTAAAGCTAAACCTTCTTTAATTAACATTGCTGCTTCATAAGCTAATGTTCCACCAGAATACAAACCTTTAACATATTTTTGTTCTGGTTTAAATGCATGGGCTGGAACAGTCAATGTTTCTTTTACGGCATGCACATCTTCTTTATTTAATAATTGAACAGCAATTTGTGCCGCTTCTTCTAGAGTATACGCACGATAAAGATTTTCTTCATGAGCTGCTGGTTTTTCACCAAGGAAAATTGTAACAGCAGGTTTTGAAATACTTCTTAATAAGTTTAATACTTCATCGCGAACTTCTGGTGCAGGTGGTTTAGAGATAACAACAACCACTTCTGTATTAGGATCTTTCTCTAATGTCATAATGCTGTCTTTTAATGTTATACCGCCAATTTCAGCTTTTAAATCGCGTCCGCCAGTACCGATTGCATTGGTTACGCCGCCGCCTAATTTATGGATAATCGTGGTAACTTCTTGGATACCAGTCCCAGAAGCACCCACAACTCCGATTTTGCCTTTACGTACTGCATTAGTAAACGCAACCGGAATTCCGTTAATAATACCTGTTCCGCAGTCAGGTCCCATTAATAAAAGACCTGCTTCATGCGCTTTTTCTTTTAAACGTTTTTCATCTTCAATTGCAACGTTATCACTGAAACAGAAAACGTGTTTACCTTCATCTAGTGCTTTTTCAATTTCAAGTGCTGCATGCGTTCCCGGAATTGAGAAGACAGCAACCCCAGCATCTTTACCTAATTCAAAGGCTTTATCCCAGGTTTTAGCAATCTCTTCGTCAGAACCTTCACCGCCGCCTTTTGTTTGCTCTTCTAAAAAGACGTCGATTTCTGCTAAAACTTGATCGATTAGTGAATCATCTTCAATATCTAAAACGATGACCATATCGTTAGAAGAAGCTTTTTCCAACTCATCTGTATAAAGTCCGCCCGTTTTAAAGATATCTTTATTGGCAGGAGTTCCCATCATTACAGAAACGTTGTGAACGCCGTCAATTGTATTTAATTTGTTTGTCAATAGCATCAAAACAATTGAATCCTGATAACTATTTGCTTTAATAATTGTATGCAGCATTGAAATTCCTCCGTTTAGTTAGCCGAATAACTTATTCAGCGAATTTATTTTTATGATCATAACGGTCATAATGAATATCGTCACTAATCAAATACTCGTAGATATCATCTACAATTTCGATTCCATTTTCTTCATAATTTTTCTCACGAGCTCGACCGCGCTCTCCTGGATAGTTAACTTCAGTAAAACCAGGACTGGGTTTAATTTCTTTCAGCTCATCAAGCATAGATGAAATATTCGTTTTGAAGGTATCAATCCCAATAAAGAAATCGGGATTAATGACAATATGAAGTTGTCCTAGTTCACGACCTTTAGATAAATCATGATACATGGAAGAAACGTGTTTGCCAAACGGCACGCCTAGTAAAATCCCTGACAAAACATCCACCATCATCATTAAGCCGTAACCTTTAGGACCGGCAATCGGTAATAATGCATTTACTTTAGTAGAATCCGTCGTTGGATTACCGGCTTCATCTACCGCCCATGAATCTGGAATCGCTTCTTTTTTAGAGCGCGCATGAAGAATTTTCCCCCATGCTTGAACAGTTGTTGCCATATCAAAAGTAATAATTCGATCATCATTACTTGGTGCTGCAAATGCAATCGGATTCGTGCCAAAATAGGGTTCACTGCCACCAAACGGTACTACCATGGGATCTGATTGACAGACGGATAAAGCGACCATATCTTGTTCCGCCGCTCGTTCAACATAATAAGCAAGCGCGCCACTATGAGAAATATTGCGCACACCGACTACAGCTACACCATTTTCCTTTGCCATTTGAATTGCGTGATCCATTGCTAATTTTGCTGCAACAAAACCAGAACCATTGTCGCCTTCAAACATACCACAACTTGGTGCTGTTTGTTCAAAAGAAAAAGTTGGATCGTTAGTGATTCCGCCTTTTGCTATTCTTTCTGAATAGTATTCAACACGCATTGCACCATGTGAATGAATCCCTCTTGCATCAGCAAAAGTTAACACATCACTGACGATTTCTGCATGATCTTCTGACAACCCAGCTTTGGCTATTTTATTTTTGATTAATTGATGTAAATCAGATTTTTTTACTCTCATTGTAACGCCTCCTTATTTAAAAGCAAAGCGGGCTCGTTTAGCCTCGACTGGATAATAGGATAAATTGACTGTGACGCTTTTTGTCACATTCCATTTTATCTTTTTCCCGAGAGACTAGCCCATGCAGCTAGATAACATTAAAAGCAGAATGGGCTCACTTAGTCTCGACTGGAAAATAGGATAAATTGACTGTGACGCTTTTTGTCACATTCCATTTTATCTTTTTCCCGAGAGACTAGCCCATGCAGCTAGATAACATATGGTAACAACGTTCCGCTTCGCCAATGTTTATTCAATCAATATTTTTTATGATATATCTTAGTTCGAAAACAGTTTTATTTCTTTTCACCAAAAGCATTGGTATTTTCATATCGGTCAAAATGAAGTGTGTCACTCTTCAAATAATCATAAATATCTTTGACTATTTCAATACCAGACTCCATTGATTTTTCATAATTAATTTGATTGATTTCACCTGGATAGTAAACTTGATCGAAACCATCAGCTGCTGGAATTTCATGTAGTTCTTCTACCATACCATCAACAGACTCTTTAAACATTTCTAAATCAGTAAAGCGTTTTGGATCAATCAAGATATACATTTGACCAACATTTCGACCTTTAGTGATATCGTCGTACATAGATGAAACATGTTTTCCAAACGGTAAACCTAATAACATTCCCGATAAAATATCAACCATCATCATTAAGCCATAGCCCTTGGGACCAGCAATCGGTAATAAGCCATTCACTTTATGCGGATCTGTTGTAGGTTTTCCATCTTTATCGACTGCCCAAGTATCTGGAATAGCTTTATTTTTAGAACGAGCATCTAACACTTTGCCCCATGCCTGCACTGTTGTTGCCATATCAAAGACAACAGGTTCATGACCTTTTCTTGGTGCTGCAAATGCAATCGGATTCGTGCCAAAATAATTTTCTTTGCCGCCAAATGGTACAACCATCGGATCAGACTGGCACATTGCAATTGCAATTAAATCTTGTTGAGCTGCTTTTTTCACATAATAAGATAATGCTCCACTGTGACTGATTTTAGAAATACCTACCGCAGCAACACCAGATTTTTTCGCCATATCAATTGCGTAACCTAAACCAACATCAGCGACAAATTGACCAGCTCCATTTTTACCATGAACAATTCCAGTACTCGGCCCAGTTTCTTCAAACTCAATAACTGGATCAAGCGTCACACCGCCCTTGTCAATTTGTTCTGCGTAATATTCTACTCTGACAGCTCCGTGCGAGTGGATACCGCAAGCATCTGCAAATACCAAATGTGTCGCCACTTCGTTTGCATGTTCGTGTTTTAACCCAGCTTTTTCTAATTTATTTTCAATCAACTCATGCAATTCTTCTGGTTTCACTACAACAGTTTCATTCATTCTTAAACTTCCTCTTCCATTAAATTAAATTTCCGGATCACGATTGCAATCTTTTGAATAGACGTACATTAACGGTTCGTCACGACCAACAGCATAAGCAGCTTGCTGAACATAAGAACTCATAAAGATGTAGTCGCCTTTTTCTACCGGCATCCACTCGTTATCCAAGTTGTACATTCCTTGACCTGACAATAAATAGGCACCATGTTCTTGGTAATGTGTTTCGATGTAACCATGACTTGCGCCAGGTTCAAATGATAAAATGTGGAAGTTCATATCAAAACCTAAATCTTTTGGTAAAAAGTCCCATAAAAGAACATCTTTCATCCCTTCGTATTCAATCGGCTCCATATCGTTTACATTTCCAACTACTTTGTGAGCTTCATATCCTTCTAATGGCTGATAACGTTTTTTATATAAGAAAATTTCTGTGTCTTCAGCTTGTCCATTTTCTAAATACATCAAGGTACTGGCAGGTAAGTATGCATAACCGCCTTTTTTTAATTCATGAGTTTCATTACCGTCACTGACTTTCAAAGTGCCATCAATAACATAGACAATTGTTTCAACACCTTCGCCGCCAAAACCACGGGCATTTTTTCCGTCTTTGTGCATCGTAATGATGTAGTCAACAAAATTAGCTCCTAGTTGTTTAGAACCTAAAATTGAGCAGCTACAATTTTCAAAACCTGGAATCACATTATTTACAAGTCCATCATGTGGAATTAATGCATAATTATTTTTCTTAATCACTGCTCTAGATGATAATAAACCATCCAGATAACCAGTTTGATTGTTTTTATAACCCATTTATTCTTCCTTCTTTCCTTTATTTATAAGCTAATTCATAAAGTGTGCTGGCTAAAACTTTCACACCATTAACTAAATCATCTAAATCTGTTGCTTCAGCTGGATTATGGCTGATTCCGTTAATACTTGGCACAAAAATCATTGCTGTTGGGAAATGCGGTGCGATTACTTGTGAATCGTGTCCTGCACCACTATGCATTATTTTGTATTTCATATTTTCTGTTTTAGCTGCTGTTTCGATAGCATCTACAATTTCTTGATTCATTGGAACTGGCGCTTCGTCCATCCATAGATCAATATCGATTTCTAATTCATGTTCTGCAGCAATTTTTTTCATTAGTTCTTCGATTTCTTTGGTGAATGCATGTAGTTCTCCGCTATCTGTATGACGACAATCCATTGTGAACAATACTTCACCTGGTACTACATTAACCGTATTTGGTTTTGGTTCTACTTTACCGAATGTTAACACTAGCGGATCGCCAACTTCTAACGCACGATCAATTGCTTGTGAACAAATTTTTGCAAATCCGTAAACGGCGTCTCTACGATAGCCCATAGGAGTTGTTCCAGCATGGTTTGCTTCACCTTTTAATACAATTGTATAACGTCTTTGTCCAGCAATATTATTCACAACACCAATTTGTAACTGCTCTTTTTCTAAAACAGTGCCTTGTTCAATGTGAATTTCAACAAAAGCTTTGATATCTTCTCTAGCCGCTTTGCTTTCATCTCTAAAATCAAAACCATGGCGCTGCATTTCTTCCACAAATTTCAGACCTTCAAAGTCAGCGATTTCAATTACATCTTCTTTTTTCGCTTCACCGACGAAGTTTTTACTACCCCAGAATACTGTAGGGAAACGGCTGCCTTCTTCTTCGGCCATTGAAATAACTTCTAATGAACGTTTTGGTTTGCCGTGTGTTTCTAATAAATATTGAATCGCAACATACGCTGCAATGACACCAAACTGCCCATCTAACGTTCCACCATTAACAACTGTATCAATATGTGAACCGGATAGGATTGTTTCTTCTGGGAATTCAGTTCCTTCCACTCTACCAAAGAGGTTACCGATTTCATCAAATGAAGCCGTCATACCGATGGTTTCTAATTTTTCTTTCACAGATTTTTGTGCTTCCAACCAAGAATCAGAATATAATAAACGTGTCATTCCGCCAGTTGGGTCATTTCCAATACTTGATAAATGATCGATATTTTCTTTTAAAGTTTTTCTTAAATCCATTTGATACATCTCCCTCTTTTGTTATCATAATCATTGTAAGCGGTTGCCGACTTTCACACACTATCCACATTTCACAAATTAACTACTATCTTTGTGCGCATTAAACATAATGACTGAGGCTATTTGAGTTAAAATAGAAATAAGTTAGTGAAAAAGGAGGACTTTTATGTTAAAACAAGAATTTTGCTATAGTCAATTAGATGGGCTAGATTTAATGATGACTTTCTATTCCCAAGACCCACTTTCTTCTGAAAAAGCGACCATCCTTTATTTCCACGGAGGTGGTTTAATTTATGGTGATCGCGATGATTTACCTGAAACGTACTGTCAGCTATTAGTAGAAAGCGGCTATAACTTACTTACAATCGATTATCCATTAGCGCCTGAAGTACAACTTGCTACTATTGAAACCTGTTTAAAAGATGCGATTGACTGGTTCTTAACTAATTATCAAACAACATTAAAGTTAGAGAAACCTGATTATTTCTTGTTTGGCCGTTCTGCTGGAGGTTTCCTCACCTATCTATTATCAGCTCGGCACAAAACAGCGTCACAAAAAGGGCTAATTAGTTTCTATGGTTATTATGACTTAACAATTGATACATTTAGCCAGCCAAATAGCTATTATAACCAATTTCCAAAAGTCGCACCCATGACAGCTCAAGCCATGATTCAAGCTAAACCGATGACAGCTGTGTCAATTAATGAACGTTTTTCTCTTTATTTATCAGGTCGCCAATTTGGCAACTGGTTAAGTTATTTGGTAAATTCGCCAAGTGAAAAAGTAAGCTTTAGTTTGTCAGATGAAGAACTTGCTGAATTGCCACCAGCTTTTTTAGCTCATAGTAATGGGGATCAAGATGTTCCTGTCGCATTTTCAAGAGAAGCTAAAAATAAACTATCCAGCGTTACTTATGAAGAAGTTGAAAACCTACCTCATGATTTTGATGGCGATTTGACTAATCCTGAAGGGTTACGAATTTATCAGCTTTTAATCGAATGGTTGGATAGCGGTGTAACTGCCTCATAATTGTACCATATTCAAAAAGACATTCCTGGAAATCAGAAATGTCTTTTTAAGATTTTAAATACGAAAGTAGTAGTTTCCTACTTGCTAATCTCCTTAAGTTCACTATAGTGAAACTTGATGTTTTTTTGTATTTTGAATATTCAATACTTTTTCTACCCAATCCTGCGTTTCTCTTTAAAATTTTCTGAAAATCAGTTAATTATTTAAAGTAAATCCGCCTACTTTAAAAAGTCTCCCTTTCATCATATGTCCTCTCTTCATGACTAGCAAAAAAACTGTAGATAATGTTTTTTAGAACATTACCTACAGTCTGAGAAAGCCCATTGTTTTCAAAAGAAAATCTATTTCATCTATAAAACTTGCTTTCTCATTTTTCACGAAAATTGGCAATCTTAAATCTTGTTTAAACATTACTGCTTTTTCTAAATTCTTTTTTTATATAATTTGTAAAATACGAAAGGAAGCATAATAGTTACAATAAATGATATCGTTAGTGTAATTAAATAAACACTTGATTGTTGACTACTAATGGTTGTAGGAACCATAAAAGCTGTTACTAATGCTCCTATTGTTAATAATAAACCCATTCCTGCAATAATAACTTTCCCTATTTTACCGCCCGGCAATTGATATGCACGTTTTAAATCTTTATGCTTAGTAATGATAATAAAATAGGAAATAAAAAATAGAATATACCCTACTAAATAAATCATCCCGGTAAGATTTAAAGCTATCTGATAAGACATATTACCACCTGAACTCCCTGATGAGAATGTTAAAACAGCTGCCCAAATAGTTACTACGATTCCCTGTAATATTAATAAAGGAATTGGAACTCCTGCCTTATTTACCTTAGTAAATTTTTGAGGTAACAAACCTTTAGTTGCAACAAAACGTAAGCCTTCTGTTGGACTTACAATCCAAGAACTAATCTGAGCAATTATACCAAACGATATCATCAATCCTAACAAAATTACCCCCCAAGAAATTTTTCCCGGTGAAATCAATTGTCTAAAAGCATCTATCACACCAGCATTTGCTGATATATTTCCCGGTAAAACCATTGAGACAATACAGCTGCCTAAAGTGGTCAATCCTACAGCGACAAAGACTAAAACGATCATAATTTTAGGATATGTTTTTGAATAATTGTTTAATTTTGTTATATGAGGAGCACTTGCTTCTACGCCCATATAGCCTAATATAAATGAGGTTAGCATACCCCAACTTTTTTTGTTTGGAATAAAATCACTTTTTTGATAATTTAAGGAAATATGGTTTCCATTGCTAAAATATTTTATAGCTAAAATTGACATTATTATCACTGAAAGTACAATTCCTATCGAAAAACCAAACTTCGCTATTTTTTCGGTTATTTGCGTACCTTTAAACTGTAAAATAGTTATCAACCAAAATGAAAGAACAACTATTAAAAATTTTACATACATATTATCATTAATGACAGGTACATTGAAAACGACTGATAATGTGCCTATTATAAAATAGAGCATTGTAACGAAACCTACTGTTATTTGAATCCATTGGAAAAAAATTGCTGCAAAGCCAAATTTTTCTCCCAAGACTTTACCTACCCAACTAAAGATTCCTCCCTCTTGATATGATGGATCTTCAATTGTAGCTAGTTCTGCAGCACATAATGCAACTGGTAAAAAGAAACAGAAACCAGATAGAAGTAGGAAAAAAATTAATGATTTTCCCATATCCGCAAATGTCGGGTATTCATATACTGTTACAAATAGTGCTGCTGTCATAGCAAAAAATCCAAATGAAGATATCTTCTTATTAGTATTCAACTTTATAAACCTCCTATTTTCTAATTAGTTAAGGAGACTAAAAATCTAATCTCCTCAACAGTTGATTTTTCTATTTATTTTTGCTTAAACGTATCATGATATTCTTCAAGTAACTCTACTATATTTTCTCCAATTTTTTTGTAATCTTCAGTCGGTAAATTTGCTTCTGATACTCTTAAATAGCCACTAGGTGTATCAAATCCTGGGCCGTATGCCAGAATTATGCCTTTTTTTTCAGCAAGTTCTATTAAAAAGTCTATTGTTCTATAGTTTTCTTTAAGATATGTAGAAAACTCACTATCATATAAATTTTCGGCAACACTAAATATATTGATTAATGAATAATATTTAGCATTTAGAGAACTAGAATCTTTTTCCATTTTTAAGCTATCGTGTAGCAAATCGTACCGAGTTGAAATAATATTTTTTGCTAGCTTAATATAGTTGTCTACTTTGTTTTGTTCAACTAAATGAGTTAGCGCGAATAGAATTTCCATCATTTGTTGAGGTGTTGATAATCCAGATGTATGATATAAACCAATTGAACGACTATCAGCAACGATTCGGTCAATAAACTTTAGCTTAGATGGTTGGAACGCAGCAATTTGATAGCGTTCCTCTAATTGAGCTTTAGTTTTGGCATCTAGTTCTGCTATTTTTTTATCAAAAATATTTTGTTTATTTGTCGCAATTGTACCTAGACGCCATCCAGCCGCACCAAATAGTTTAGAAAATGAATAAACTAATAATGTATTGTATGGTAAAACACCATAAACAGATTCAAAATCATCGACAAAAGTACCATAAACATCATCCGTAATAATCATTAAATCTGGTTTAATTTTTACAATTTCTTTAAGTGTATCTAAAACTTCTTTACTAAATGCTTTTGAACCTGGATTAGAAGGATTCACTAGAAATAGAGCTTTTACATCTGTATCAATTACTTTTTTTAACTCTTCAGGATCAATTTGCCAATGGTCTTCTTCTTTCGATTGGAAGTCGACGCCGACCATCTCATAATCGTTTAATTGAGGAATTTCTAAGTATGGTGGAAAAATAGGTGTATTAATCGCAATTTTGTCTCCTGGCGCAATTAAGTGATTTTCTTTTAATGATTGAAAGATATAAACAATTGCCGCAGTTCCACCTTCCGTTGGGAAAACATCTGTTTGATGGGCTAAATCCTTATTTTTATATAGAACATTTTCCAAATAAGCATTTAAAACAGGCTCATTCATTTCCAAAATACGAGAAGGGGTTGGATAATTATTGCCTAGCACACCATTTGTCCATTCGTTTACTACTGCATCTTCATCTAAGTTTAGTTTATCGTGAGTATAGGATAGGCCCTCCAATAAAAAAGAATCAATTTGATTCAAAGGGTTTAAAAACTCTTTAAATCGTTTACTAATATCTTCTTTTACAACATACCCAGCTAAGTCAGTTTCATTAATTGTACGACTTGATTCTTTAATACCAAATTCTACTAATTTATTAAATGCTAAACGAGCCTTTGTATTAATCCAATTAGGATCTCCTTGTCCTGCATTCAAAATATTTTTGATCTCTTTATTTTTTTCAGCTGCAGATAGTAAATGTCTGCTAATTTCAAATGTACCTAGTTGTTCTAATTCTTTTTTTGTATTTTCATTATTCATTTAATTTTTCCTGCTTTCTTTTATGTTTTTTTGAAATATTTCTACCGCATTTATATGTACTATATGAAAATCACTCTCCTTTGTTATCTTTTTTGAATTTTGCTTTTCTTAACTACATATACATAATAAAAGAAATGTAGACTTATATTTTTTTGAAATCTGTCATTATCGACGACAGATTGAGAGATTGGTTTCTTAAGTAATTAATTTTTTAAAGAGCATAATTACTACCTTTTTTCTCAAATAAAATGTAGAGTATACATATGATAAGTTTTTACAGGAAGGAGTTTCTCAACTATGGATGAGGATATAGAGTTACTGTTAGAAGATCAAAATAGAGTTATTCTTAAGCTTGTTAATATTTTGGTAGAGAGCTATCATGGATATTCGACAAATGAATTAAGTCTACGTATTAATGTTACTGAGCGGAGTATTCAAAGGTATATTCGACAATTAAAAGACTTAGTTAGTCAGTACAATGAAGAAAAAGGTAAAAATCTCCAAGTAGATTTTGAAAGATATAATGGTGTTCGGCTACGTTCTGATTCAGGTAGCAATTTCATGGACTTTAAAACTTATATTTGGGAAAATGATGCAACAATACAAATTTTTAGATATGTTATGTTTGAGGAATTTTATTCAGTAAAAAAATATTCACTCGCGCATTTTACCAGTGAAAGTGCTGTTCGACGTAGCTTAAAAAAAATAGATCAATTCTTAACGTTATACAATTTATCTTTAAAAAGAAATACGTTTGAAATTGTAGGTAAAGAAAAAGATATTCGAATCGTTTCTTACATTCTTGGTTGGGTCATTTTTAAAGGTACTTCATGGCCTTTTGATTCAATCGACCAAGTAAAAGCATATCAAGCTGTAGATGTATTCACTGAGTTTTTTAAGTTGAAGCTATCTATTATTCAAAGAAAACAAATGGCTTATATACTAGCCATAAATTGGATTCGCTTCAGAAAAAAACATTTTATAGAAATTGAAGATAACTGGCTAAACTATGTCGATCTTACTAGTTTAAAAAATTCGCTATCTTTTTTGACAAATTTTAAAGAAGAATACCATATTTATGAGGATTCAGAATTATATTTCTATGTACTGCTTCTTCAAATGAAAGCCAAAATATTTGATTCCGCTGAATTTAAAAAAAGAGTATTCCGTTACCATAAAGCCAGACAATCTGATGTATACTTAGCCACTGAATTATTCATGGAGCAATTTTCTGAAGAATTTATGCCTGTTCCGAAAGAACTGCAAGAAAGATTTTTTATCACCAGTTTCTGTGCACACCTATTCTGTAAAACATTTAAAAATATTAAAGTAGACATTGATGGTCATCAAAACTTAAATGAATTGGATTATGATTACCCTGTTTTGAAAGAAAAAATTTATTTGTTCATAAAATCCTTACAAGAAAAAAGTAATGATGATCTCTTTTTAGAAAAGAACTTTCTTTTTCAAAAATATATTTTACTATTTTCAGCTATAGCTCCTTTAAATTTTTATGAGCCATCAATCGAAATTTTCTTAGATAGTGATTTACCTTTATTTGTTAAAAAAAATATTATGACTAAAATTAGTGACCGCTTTAAACATGATTTTAATATTGTTTTTTTAGATACTCCGCAGCCAATGGAAGCCGATCTTATTTTAACGAATATTCCAAATATCATGGATGAAGAACAACGTTTCACGTACAGAATCCATCTATTTGATTTTCCTTTTAAATCAAAGGATTTTATTGATCTTGAAATACAACTTAGACAAATCATACAAAAAAAGACTGCCTTGTTATAAAGGCACCCAACCATGATTGGGCTATTTATAAGAAATTACTATTTACTTGAAATAAAAGAGTGAGTGGGACAAAACTAAAGATCCGTTTTGTTTCACTCACTAGATCCGACTAAACGACGAGAAAAAAGCAGCTACTGCACTTCGTTCCGATCACAACAATTTCTAAGAGCTAAAGCTCTAAGAATTGAAGGCTTCGGAAATAAGCCGAAATTGCTATGAAACACAGTGAGGTACGAACTGATGTAGAATAGTACCTACTTGGTTCAAAAATTTGAAGAGCACCGAGTAGGTACCAGTCATCATCCATTCGCAAGCTCATGGTGATTCTTGGTAATTTTCGTGAATCCCTTCTTATTGCTGTAAAACACAACGAGAACCGAGTTGATGTTGCACAGTACCTACCCGGTTCTCGGAGCTAAACGCTTTTGTCTCAGCCTCTTTCTTATATTTTAAAACCTAAATAAATAGATTTATCCAACGCAACTTGTGTTTTTGCTCCTTCTTCATGTCTAATGTACAAAAAAGATCGTAGATAAAGTCCTAAATGAGACTTTATCTACGATCTAAAATACTCCTGAAATCAGGTTTGCTATTTTAATTATGCTTATTTTTCAGTTGCAGTTTCAGTAACAACTTCTACTGCTTTCTTCATACGGATATCATGTTTTAACATATCTTCAGTTAAGACACGTTTTACTTGATCTACAGGCATGTTGTATTGTTCTGCTAAATCAGTGATTTCTTTATCGATTTCATCTTGAGAGATTTCGATATTTTCAGCTGCTGCGATCGCTTCGATTACAAGGTTTGTTTTCGTACGAACTTCTGCTTCTGCTTCAAATTGTTTGTGCAAGTCAGCTTCAGTTGTTCCAGTTAATTGATAGTACATATCTGGAGCGATACCTTGACGTTGCATGTTATTTAAGAATTCATCCATTGAACGGTGGACTTCGTCATGTACCATTACATGTGGAAGGTCAACGATTTCAGCGTTATCAACAGCTTGACGAATAGCAGCTTCGTCTTTAGCTTCTGTTGCAGCTTCGTCTTTAGATTCTGTTAATTCAGTACGGAATTTTTCTTTTAATTCAGCTAATGATTCTACTGAATCATCCACGTCTTTAGCAAATTCATCATCTAATTCAGGTAATTCTTTGGCTTTAACTTCGTGAATTTTCACTTGGAAAACAGCTTCTTGACCAGCTAAATCTTCAGCTTGATAGTCTTCTGGGAAAGTAACTTTCACTTCAAGTTCTTCACCAGCTTTTTTACCAACTAGTTGGTCTTCAAAACCAGGAATAAATGAGTTTGAACCTAATTCAAGAGAATAGTTTTCGCCTTTGCCGCCTTCAAAAGCAACGCCGTCTTTAAATCCTTCAAAGTCAATAACAGCAGTATCGCCATTGGCAGCTGCTTCATCTTCTTTGATTACTAATTCAGCTTGTGATTCTAGCTCACGTTGGATACGTGCATCCACGTCTTCATCAGTAACTTCACGGTCTTGTTTTTCAACTGTTAAGTTTTTGTATTCGCCTAATTTAACTTCAGGTTTTACAGTAACTTCTGCAGTAACAACCCAATCTTCACCTTTGTTCATGCTTTCAACATCAATTTTAGGTTGAGATACTGGATCAATTCCAGCTTCTTTAATAGCTGCTTCATAAACTTCAGGTAAAACAGCGTTCAATGCATCTTCATACAACGCTTCTTCGCCATACATACGGTTAAATACTTGACGAGATACTTTTCCTTTACGGAATCCTGGAACGTTAAGATTTTTTTTGACTTTATCAAATGCTTGTTTCAAGCCTTTTTCGATTAGTGTTTGATCAACTGAAAAAGTTAACACACCATCATTAGTGCCTTTTTTTTCCCATTTCGCAGACATTTGTTTCCCTCCGAATAACTTAATTTTATACATGAATTTATGTTATGCATACCTTTAAATAGTACACTATCACTGAATAAATGTAAACATTTTAGGTGATAAGAAGGTGCAGAAAACTGATTTTTTTTGATTATTTTTGAAAATGAAAATTATTTAGCCTATATTATTTCTTAAAACCTGACAAAACAAAGCAAGAAAAGGCGAAACCAGATTGACTATTTCAACTAGTTTTGCCTTTTCCTTCTATATTATTATGATCCTATATTTGAATCTTAGGGAAGAATAAAATCAATATTTTTTATTGAAGTGCATCATAATAAATTAATCACTTTTTGTATTTGTTCAAACGCATGAATTGCTGCTTGATTTAAATGTGCATCAAAACTCACTGCTGCCTCTTTTCCAGCAATATCTGAAACTCCACGAATATTTAAAACTGGAATCTGATAAAACTGACTAACTTGGGCAATCGCTGTACTTTCCATATCAGAGGCTAAGGCGTGTTTGAATCGTTTTTTAATTGTCTTTACAACTGATTTCTCACTCATGAATGAGTCTGCTGTAACAATTTGGCCTTTGTGCAGTTTATAAGTTTCAGGCTGCTTTAACTGACCAATAAGCTTACTCCATTTTTGATCAAGTAGATAACTTTTTGGCATTTTAGGAACTTGACCATAGGCATAATCAAATCCCGTTGCATCTACATCACTATAAATTAATTCCGTACCATACACGACATCACCGATTGTTATTTCTTCTGAAAAACCACCAGCAGAGCCAGTATTAATAATTATATCTGGATGGAAAATTTCACACACTAAACTTGCAGAAGCTGCTGCATTAACTTTGCCGATCCCTGTTTCTACTAAAATTAATGTATGTTTTGCTGAACCAATCACTTTTTCAACGACTGTTTTTCCACGCTGAATGACAAGCTCTGTTTGATATAGCTCCCGAAAAGGAAGTAACTCCTCCTTCATTGCTGCAGCAATCACAATTTTCATTGGACCGACTCCCATAATTCTTGATTATTTTCTTGTACATCAACCTTCGTTCCACCAAAATGTTCTTTACTATAGTCCTTTACTTCTTGCGTATGATACAATTCGCCTAATTTTTGTAAAGCAGGATCATCTTTTCGATCTTCTGTTGTCACTAAAACGTTAATGCTCGGCTTCGTATTTTTATCGATTTCTTCTTTAAAAATTGCATCTTTCAATACATTTAAACCACCCTCAAATGCAACTGTATTACTGATTAAAGCTAAATCAACATCCTGTAGAATCCGTGGCCCTGTTGTATCATCAATCAATTTAAACTCAAGATTTTTAGGATTTTCAATAATATCGGACGGTGTTCCTGTCCCAGCATCAAAATCATCTGATAAAGTGATTAAGCCAGAAGCTTCAAGTAAGCGTAAACCACGAGCGGTATTTGCTGGATTATCTGCTAAAGCGACTAAAGATCCATCTTTTACTTCATCAACTGACTGATATTTTTCTGAGTAAATCCCCATCGGTTCCATATACGTCGTTGCAATTGGAACCAATTCTTCAGCGCTATCTTTGTTGAAACTAACTAAATAACCTAACGATTGAAATGCGTTAACATCTACCTGTTTTTCAACCGTCGCATTATTTAATTGCGGCCCGCCATCAATTTCTTTTACTTCAATAGCCAAACCAGCAGCTTTTGCTAAATCTGAATCCGCAATAAACTGCCAAATTTCTGCGTCACTACCAACTGAACCTACCACAACTTTTGTCGTTTCTTGTTCTGCTTCTACCTGACTTTTTTGTTCCTGATTTGTACAACCTGTGACTAACAGTACACCTAGCAAAATGAATAACTTTATTGTATTTTTCATAAGTTCCTCCTACCAAATAGTCACCTAAACAACATCTCTTTCAAAAGCTGAAAGACTAATTCCTTGGTCCAAAACCAATTTCGCCCACTCTTTAGCTGAAAAAAGCGAATGATCTTTATAATTACCACAGCTTTTTGCATCTGTTCCTTGTACATCCGCCCATTGAATTTCATTTACGACTTGCTCTAACGTTTCCTTCAAAGCTTTTGCCACTTCTTCTGCTGAAGGATTTCCCCAAACAATTAAGTGAAAACCCGTTCGACAACCAAAAGGTGAAATATCAATAATGCCGCTTAAACGATCCCTTAACAAATCCGCTAATAAATGCTCTAACGTATGAATGGCTGCTGTTGGAATTTCTGCTTGATTCGGTTGAGCAAAACGCAGATCAAAATTCGTTATTTCATCACCCTTTGCTCCGACTTCTGTTGCGATTACTCGCACATATGGCGCAATTACTTTATTATGATCTAATGTAAAACTTTCAACTTCTGCCATCATTGATCTTCCCTTCATTTTTTAATGTATCATTTAAGCTTTTTGACCCCAGACTTCATTGGCTACATCAATAACTAAACCTAATTTCGCCCATTGTTCTTCTTCAGTTAAAATATTTCCTTCTTCTGTTGAGGCAAAACCGCATTGCGGACTTAAACTTAAACGGTCTAGCGGAACATACTGGCTTGCTTCTTTAATTCGGGAAATCAAGGTATCTTTGTCTTCCAATTTTCCATCCTTACTCGTTACCAAACCTAAAACGACCTGCTTTTCATCTGGTACAAAACGCAAAGGTTCAAAATCCCCGGAACGGTCGTCATCAAATTCTAAGAAAAATGCTTCGACATTTTGATTCCCCAACAAGGTATCTGCGACTGGTTCATAACCGCCAGAAGTTGCCCATGTGGAATGATAATTTCCTCGACAAACATGAGTCGTCACATGTAAATCCTCAGGTAGCTCAGCAACAGCATCATTGTTTAAACGTAAATATAGTTCTTGTAAATGTTGGGTATCATAAGCTCCATTAGTCATTGTTTCCCAAAAGTTTTTATCCACTAGCATACCCCAAGTACAATCATCTAATTTAATATCTCGACAACCTAATTCATATAAAGCTAAAATTGTTTCACGATAGGCTTTAGCGATATCCTGATACAATACTTCACGGTCTGGGTAAAATTCATTTAATTTATCTTCATTCGCTCCACGTACTAATTCTGCCAATAATTGCGCTGGTGCCGGAATACTTTGACGAATCGATGTGCCATCCGAAATAGTTGTTAAAAATGTATATTCTTCAAATACAGGATGAGTAGGATTAAATTGAATTTTTCCATTTACACGAGCTGAATCTGCCCGCGTTTCTTCGCCATGAAACAGATAACCTTGGTCCATCACGTTATGTTCAATTCCTTTAAATCCCCAGAAAAAATCTAAATGCCAATAACTACGGCGAAATTCGCCATCACTAATCGTTTTCAACCCGACTTCCTTTTGTTTTGCAACTAAGTCTCGTATTGCTTCATTTTCTACCGCGTTTAATTGCTCTACCGTAAGTTGTCCAGCTTCAAATTTCTCTCGTGCCTGTTTTAATTCCTCGGGACGTAAAAAGCTACCTACTATCTCATAATGATGCGCTGCTGTTTGACACATACTTTCATTTCTCCATTTCTAAATAAAAAAAATCCCTAGAAGAGTCTAAACTCTCCTAAGGATGTAATAACTTACATGGTACCACCTTAATTTGCGAAAATCTTGCGATTTCCACCTCTACTCCGATACGCCGCAAACACTTGATATCGTGATTCTTGCTAACGGGAATAACCGTGTACCTCTAGAAAAACCTTCTCGAAGTACCCACTCAAAAGCCATTTTCAAATTCGCTTTCTTCCACCTCTTTTCAGCTGCCAAGGCTCTCTGTTAGAAATTCCACAGAATTTTACTTTCTTTTTCTTCGTGTTTGTTTATTAATTTTTAATTATAATAGCAGATGGTTAGTTGGATGTCAACTGGGAAAATCAATTACTATTTTCAAACGATAATAAACCTATCCACTTTTATAAGCCCATCATTTTCCCTCTTTTGTGATCGTTGTCAATTTTGTAGAAGTATTTTCAAAAGTTGTTTTTACTTTTGTTACCCAAGCACCCTTAGCAGATGACTGGAAATTTGATATGTAATTACTGCTGCTATTTTTTAATCGCTCCACTCTAGATTGCCCCATACTCTTAACAAGTTCTTTTCTCGTTGTAGTCGTTTGAACACACGGTGGCGCAACTGTTCCCTGAATCAAAGCTTTTTCTAACGCTTTTTTTAATTCTTTCAACTCCATTTTCATTTTTTCATTACTCATCTTCTTTTTTTCTCTCCATTTCTTTGAAAAGAGTGAGTTCATCTTCTATCAATTGGGTTTGTTTCTTATAATGAATGGTATTTTCTTCTTGTCTATTTTCTAATTCTTTCACCGTTTGATTAACAACCCTATCGCTATCATCTTTACATTGATCTAATAAATGATAAACTCTGCTCATATTAATCGGTTCACTATATTCAGCTTGTTGGTAGTGATAGCTATAATTTTCTGAAAGATTTTCTAGCTCACGGCCAAACTTTTGTTTTTCATAAAACACTTCTTCTAGCTCTTCTTCAATCGTTCTTTGGTTCTGTTCATACTCAGATTCTAATTCTGTTAATTGATTTATATATGTCCTCTCCACGAGCATTTATCCTCCTATTTGCCTAGCTAACTCTTGGTCGGTTTCTACTTGTTTGTCTATAGAAGTTTGGACTTGTCCAATTAAATCATAGTATTCTTGCTGGATTGAAGATAATTCAGATATTTTTTGCGCATATTCTTCTCTGGGTTCTGTTCGAACAAACGGTTCTGTTGCTCCACCAGCAGTTAAAGAATCCAATACTTCTCCTTGGTGTAATGTAGAACCTATAGAATCAGCCATTTTTAACGTATTCGTCCATAACGTATTTGCGTCTTTCTTTGCTTCACGGTACATTTTTTTGATATCCTCTATTTCGATTTGAAGGGTTTTGCTCATCCCTTGTGTTAAAATCAAGGCTTCAGACGCATCTAAATAAATTTCTTCTGCGGCAGATAATCCGCCACCACTTTTCAAAAGCTTTGCTCGCAAAACATCTAATGCTTTTAACTTACTCCGAGTATCCGTTTGAACTTTTTGTTGAGCTACATAAATTTTATTTAAATCAGGTGTATGCTGACGAATAAATTCTTGTTCTTTTTTGGTTAAGAAACCAGTAATATCATGTGCTTTGCCATTTTTAATAACAATAATCTTTCCTGGATAGACACTACCTGCCACACCATTGGCAGCTTTATTTAATGGGTCATCTTCCGAGACAAAATAAATGACATTTCCCTTGTAGCTTGCAAATAGATCAGATAATTCCTGTTGATTCGACTTCTTCAGATTTCCTAATAAATTCATCAAAGGAGCAGAATTATAAAGAATAATATTCGGGATATTATGCTCCATCCCCATGATAGTTCCGTTTCTTCCACCTAGTGAATGCCCTGTAACCGTATCAATGTTATATCCATTTGATTTTAAATCATTCATAAATTTGTTGCTAGCGTCAAAATACGATGAGGAAGGGCCGTCACCTTTAAAAGCAATGTTTCCCCATTGACCTACATCCTTAGAAGCATTTCCCCAAAATCCATTATCTAAGTTTGTTCCTGCAAAACCAACAACAACTTTTCCAGTGTTAGTATCTAAAAATGCTACACCGCTTGAACTTGTTTTTTTATCGTAGAATGCGTCGACTAGTTGGAGATTTGATGGGAATTTTTTATTGCCTTGTAATGCTTCTAACTGATTAATTATATCTCTATCTGATAAACCATTCACTAAGGCATTTTCTATCTCATACGAAATAGTAGCAACAGCACTTGTAGACTCACTATTTTCTTTAATTCCTTTATCTTTAACTTCATACTTACTCATTATCTAAATCCTCCTCAGACAGAGGTTGAAAATCAATAAAATCTGTAAAATAAATGCTTAATTTTTTATCAAACTTAATCTCTACTTTCTTATACCCTAAAGAGTTTCCTTTAATATCACCTGTACCCTTCAATAATAAAGTTGGGGGTATATCTGTGGGAATATCATTCCTATTTCTTAGTTCCTTTACGTTTAAATCGTCATTTGTTAGTTGATATTCTAATTCATACATGGGAACTTCTGGATTATACATTTTTTTTATATTTTTATACTTATCTAGCTTTTCAAAGTCTCCATATTGTACAAAAAATTGGAACTTTTTTATTTTGCTCTCAAGTTCTTTATCGGGAATTTCTTCTTTTGGTTGAAAGCCTTTGTCAATATAAACTACTGGGTACTTTTCAATTCTGCTGCTTTTCCCAAAAGAATTAGGCGTAATAGAGCTATAGTAATAACCTTTCATTTTTCGTGTGTTTCTGTTAATTCTTAGTCGCATTCCTTCGGTAAGTAAATCTCCATCCTCTGTTTTGCTCATTGAAAATTCAGAATTTAGCACCCACACGCCCTTATCATCCTCATCAAACTCATCATCCCGATAACCTTCCATATCATAAAAGCTTTCCAAATCTGGTGTTGGATACATAGCTAATACTTTATCAAAACTTTGTTCTATTTCTGCTTTATTTTTTGTGTCGCATCCTGTTAATCCACTCATTATTATTAATCCTCCTAAAAATAAATATAGTCCCTTTAAACGACTCATATTCTATTTACCTCCCAAAAAGGAAAAAATATTTTTCATATTTAATAGTTTACCATTATATGGATACACTTGTCTCTAGTAATTACAAAGTTTTACTCTATTTAACGACTAATTTCACGTAGATCTTGCTTTAGTATTCTATTAAAAATATTCCATCCCTTTCAGAAGCTATGCTTTCCTATTGAATATATCCTCCTCTGATGAAGGCTGGAAATCAATTGAATCATCAAATACAATTGCCGGTTTTTTAGAGAAACGTATTTCTAACTGCTTATAGCCAACAGAACTTCCTTCCAAATCTCCGGTTCCTTTTAACAATAACGTTGGTGATTTCTCTGTTGGAATTTCATAACGCTCTCTCAATGCTTCAACATTTTTATCCTGATTCGCTAATTGATACTCTAATTCATACATAGGTACTTCTGGATTGTACATTTGTTTAATATTTTTATATGTATCTAACTGACTAAAATTTCCATATTGAACAAAGAATTTAAAATTTTGTATTTTATTTTTTATATGTTCATCATTTATATTTTCAACTAGATGGAAGCCTTCATTGTCATAAGTTACCTCATAATTCTTTTTTGTAACTGGCTTACTCAAATCATTCCATGTTGTAAAAATGTAATAGTATCCCTTTGCTGTCCTGGTGTTTCTATTTAGCCTCAAAATCATACCTTCTGTAAGCAAGCCATCATTTTCCGCTTCACTGATAGACATACTAGAATCAAGTACCCAAACACCCTTATCATCCTTATCAAACTCATCATCCCGATAACCTTCCATATCATAAAAGCTTTCCAAATCTGGTGTTGGATACACAGCTAATACTTTATCAAAACTTTGTTCTATTTCTGCTTTATTTTTTGTGTTACATCCTGTTAATCCACTCATTAGTACAAGCATTCCCAAAAATAAATATACACACTTTATACGTCCCATGTTTTATTTAACTCCTTATATATTGTCAATAATTACTAGCCAAATCCTCCTCAGAAAGAGGTTGAAAATCAACAGAATCTGTAAAAAATACGCTTGGCTTTTTATCGAATCTAAATTCTAACCGTTTATAGCCGACTGAATCACCTTCCAAATCCCCTGTCCCTTTTAATAACAGCGTTGGTGATTTCTCTGTTGGAATATTATAACGTTCTCTCAATTCTTGAACATTATTGTCAGTATTTGTTAGCTTATACTCTAATTCATACATGGGTACTTCTGGATTGTACATTTTTTTAATATTTTTATATGTGTTTAACTGACTAAAGTTTCCATACTGAACAAAGAATTTAAAATTCTCTATCTTCTCTGATAGCTTCCTATCCTCTAATTCTTTGGCTGGGCGAATTCCTTTTTCATCAAACACTATTGGGTACTTTTTTTCTTCAATCCCTTTTTTAATATCATCATAATATTTTCTGACAAAATAAAAACCTGTTCCTTTTTTGTTATTTCTGTTCAACCTTAGAAGTGCTCCTTCTGAATAAATGTCTCCATCTATTTCATACGATATTGCCATATTATTATGTAACACCCAAACGCCCTTATCATTCTTATCAAACTCATCATCCCGATAACCTTCCATATCGTAAAAGCTTTCCAAATCTGGAGTTGGATACATAGCCAATACTTTATCAAAACTTTGTTCTATTTCTGCTTTATTTTTTATGTCACATCCTGTTAATCCACTCGTTAATGCTAGTATTCCTAAAAATAAATATAATCCCTTTAAACGTTTCATTTTTTATTTAACTCCTTAAATATTATCAATCTAAATCTTCTTCCGATAGAGGTTGAAAATCAATAGAATCTGCGAAAAATACACTTAGTTTTTTATCAAATCTAAATTCTAGCTGTTTATAGCCAATTGAATTACCCTCTAAATCCCCTGTTCCTTTTAACAATAATATTGGTGATTTTTCTGTATCAATATCATATATACTTCTTAACGCTTGAACATTGGAATCGTCATTTGTTAGTTGATATTCTAAATCATACATAGGAACTTCCGGATTATACATTTTTTTTATATTTTTATAGTTATCTAGTTTTTTAAAGCTTCCATACTGAACAAAGAACTTAAAATTTTCAATTTTCTTTTTAACTACTTCTCCTTGTACATCATCTAATAAATGAAAACCTGCTTTATCATAAATCACTGGATATTTTTCTTTTTCGATAGGTTTACTTAAATCATTAGAAGTTTTTCTAATATAGTAGAACCCTTTTGCTTTTCTTGTATTTCTATTGATTCTGAGTAGCATTCCTTCGGTAAGTAAATCTCCATCCTCTGTTTTGCTCATTGAAAATTCAGAATTTAGCACCCAAACACCTTTATCATCCTTATCAAATTCATCATCCCGATAACCTTCCATATCATAAAAGCTTTCCAAATCCGGAGTTGGATACATAGCTAATACTTTGTCAAAACTTTGTTCTATTTCTGCTTTATTTTTTATGTCACATCCTGTTAATCCACTCGTTAGTACAAGCGCCACTACAAATAAATATATTATTTTAGAATCCTTCATGTTCATTTTACCTCCTAAAAAGGTTGAAATATTATGCACGATTACTAGTTTATCATTACCTTGATACATTTGTCTCTAGTGATTACAAAATAAACAAAAAAGACATCTTGATATCCTTTGGCATTAAATCGGCTTAAACCAATTAAAAAGGGAAATCAAGATGTCCTATGCAAATTTTATCAAAAATACTTTAGATCTTTTTAATTAAACAATATTTTTCTATTCGTAAATATCTAATCGGTTTGCTTAACTTGAGAAAGTTCTTCTACAAATTGCCACGTTTCTCCATTGTCGGTAGAACGGAATAAGCAAGCAAACATTTTTCCACGGTCAATGTCACCCGTTTTTAACAAATAAAATTTAGCTTCTAATGTGTTGGTTCCTGTTTGAATGATTTCGTTTGGTGATTGAAAAAGGTCTAAGCCGCCTTTTTTATAGTCTTCTGGTAGTGTTACAATCGCTTCTTTAAACGATGAACCGCCATTTGTTGTATAGTAAAGCTGCTCTCTAGTCGCAATAAAGCCCATCATTTGGGATAAAAAACTACTATTTTGAATCGGCTGACTAATAGACGTGCCGCCCATTCTCGTCCAATTTTCGCCATGATCGACCGTTGAATAAATTGAAATAAATTCTTCTGACATATCTGTTTCGCTGGAAGTAACTAAAATACCGCTATCTGGTGTGTAATAACTTGCTTTGCGATAACGTAAACGTCCCATGTGTTCTTCTACTAGCCCTTGTGTCCAATTTCCTCCACCATCGGTTGTTTGCAGTGTGTAAAGTGCTGTTTCATCTGGTGAAAAAATAAACCACGAAAAATCAGGTGCCAGTGAATAGCTTTTATCCATCCAGTAACCTTGCGGAATTTCTCCACCTGTCAGCATATAATTACCTGCTCGCAGCCATGCTGGTTTTAGTGGCACAAATTGCCAATTCTGTCCGCTATCTGTTGTCATATACAGTTCATCGGTTTGTTGATTCCACTCTAATTTCATCTGCTCGCTGACTTGATAGTCGGGAGCTGTTCCTTGTTTAACGGGTGTTCCTGAACTATTTTCCCCAGCTGGATCTGCTTGTTCCCAGTCGTTTCCACTGATATCTTCGGCTGCAAGTGGCGCATCAAATCGTGCATATAGGTCTTTTACATAGGCAAACGATAAGAGAAATACTCCCAATCCCACAGTAGCGAATAAAATAAGCGCTTTCCTTTGGGTCGGCAGTTGGCTTTTAAAAGAAAATGGAAGTTCTTTTTCCGTTTCTGTAATCATAAATAATTGAACTCGTTCAAATCCAGCAACTATTTTCTGCGTTCCCATCATGATTGGTTCATCATCTAAAGAGGTTGTTACACAGATTGTGTTTGCCTTCGATAGTTTTACTTTAGGGATACGCGCTTGTTTTGTCGCTAGATAATAATTTTCTTCATCGCTGTAGATCGTTTCATAGGCGACGATTTGTGCTATTTGTTTTTTTAGCCATGTATCAATAGTTTGTTGATTTCGGATTTTTCGGATGTAAATTGCGAGCATTAACCCAAGAAGACCGATGCAGATTGTCCCCCCAACTACAATGATTGCTTGATAACTTCTTATAAGTTGCAGGTAGCGCATACCGTAATAGTTGATCCGAAAATGGATGACTGCAGTTAAACCAATGAATACAAAAATAGTGATCCCCAAAATCCCTAACAAACGTAACATTGAACGGTTCGCATTTTTTCTTAATTTTTGTTTGATTGTTTCTTTTTCTGCTAATAGTTCAATGTATAAGAGTTCCTGATCCATAATATTCTCCTTATTTTCTCATTTTATCCATAATCTCATTGTAGCAAGTATTCTTGAATTATCAAGGTTAAATTAGTTGAGGGAATCGATGGGATTTTGGGGTAAGTTGTTTGTCGTATGAAAATTTTTTTGTTATTTTTTCTTATATATAAGGGAGCGGTTTTTGGTGTTATTTAATGGTTTCTAGTGAAAAATATAGTTGCGTGTTCGTATTCTTTTCAGATATACTTGAGGAGTAGGATAGATAAAAAAACAGTGTATTTGAACATAAACTGTTCAAATCAGAATATAAAAATAAATTGGCACTTCAAATGTCTGGCAGCAACCAGAAAATTGAAGCCTTGTAAAGACAGCGAACACTGCCCAAACAAGTTGCCAATAGTGCTAGCAACATGTACTAGCTTCTTTTATTGTACCTAAAGTTTACCTATTTTCCTATAGGTTTATTGGATTCTTTTTTAGGTTACTTTGAAAAAGTGGTAGATGATTCTTTGGACTATTGTAAACGATATTGGGTGATATTACCTGATATCGTTTTTTCTATTCTACAAATTTAGTAAAAGGAGGTTTCGTTCAAACGCAAAACAACCAATTAAATAGAAAAAGGCACTTCACCATCTGACAGCAATCAAATGATGAAGCCTTGCATAGACAGCGAACACTATCTATACAAGTTGCCAATTGCTAGCACAAAAGCACTAGCACTTTTTATTGTACCTAATTTTACTGGAATTTTCTAGTCTGTCTGGAAATTTTTGGTTGGGATTTTGTATTTTATGGAGAGGTTAAGCTTTTCTAGGGGATTGATGACGGTATTGGTGGTTAAGTTAGGGTGATAAAAAGTCGTTAAGATTTGAGCAACTGGACTAAAAATGAAGCAATGCGCTTTTCGTATTGGGGCATTTTTGGGAAGTTGTCGAAAAGCTGACTTTTTCTCGCTGATTACTACAATAGCGTTTTTTGTTTTGCTTTGAGAAGAAAGTGATAGAAGCATCACGAGGCTTGGAAAAATCATACGGAAGTCGTTTTTATCACTGGTTTGTTTAAATAGTTGCCTGAGTCAATGTGCAGATAAATGTGTTAAGTTTTGAAGCGTTGAACAATATTTTTCAGCGCTTCATGCTACTGGTTTTAAGAGTACTTTTAAAATGGAGGAAATGGGTTATGAAAAAAGAAGGTCAGAGTTTAAAGGTGATTCCTTATCAGGATATTACGGATTTGCAGCATACGTTGGATCGGTTGCAGTCTTGGGAGGAGCCGCTTGCAGTGTTGGATCATTTTTTTCAGTTTCGGAAAGGGCCGATTAATAAGAAAAAGGTTGTGAAGGAGTATTATGCTTGTGGGCATTTGTTTCATGCTTTTTTTGAGGAGTTTATTAGGTTGATGGGGATTGAAGAGGATAAGGTTCGGAAGTTGGATGAGGAGAGGAAGGTTTCGAGTGAAGTTTTGAGAAAGTGATGTTGATACAAAATAAACTAGGCACATTGTGTTGAGTGCGCCTAGTTTATTAAATACGATTATCAAAAAAAAATCATTTCATTCTTAAGATTTACTAAATAGTCTGAAACAACTCCATCTATACCACAAAATGATTTTTTTATTTCTTAGTGGAAATAATTCTGCAATGTATTCTATAAATCTTCATTTAAAATTGTAATATTATTTTCTTCCATAATATTAAGCGTTGCTTTTTCAGTTACTTTTTGTAATCTATTCACACTATCAAATGAAAATTTAGCCGCTTCTCTTAATTTATTTTTTGACGATAGCTCTATAGTATCAGAAACAACTTTATCATCCACATTATCATTCAAAAATTTTTCTAACTCTTCTATTTCATTTTCTAAAATTAAAATTTCTTCATCTTTATCTTTAGCTCGTTTTAAATTATCAATCCTAGTTTTGTGTAGATATATTCGTTGTTTTGTTACATTTATTAAAGTAGGCAAAAAACCTATGCCAAAGGCTACAATATAGCAAAGAGGACTATTCTGAGAAATAGATTTATTTTCAAAAAACCTATAATTACTATGTTGAAATTTACTTCTTACAATCAATTCAGAGCACAGAATCCTTAGATTATTCTCTTCTCTGACTAAAACAATTGGTCGATTAGTTGCTAAAAAATATTTTTTAAATTCTGAATTGGGATCAAATTTCATTTTATTATCATTCATATTTTCGATAATAAACTCCACAGAGTAATTATTTGATTTCGTCTCTTCCATCTTTTTGTCATAAAAATCAAGTTTTTTTTCTAGAGAACTCATTTTCTCCTTAGTATTTTTATCGATATTATTCTTAGAAATTATAAATCGAAATATTGTATCTTTAATAGAAAAATTTAAATTATTAATATTTTGTTTCATTTCAAAAAGTGACTCTTCTTTATTAGGTAATAAAAACTGATTCTTATTGCAAAATGTAACTGTTTCTCTATATGCTTCAAATATTAGAAATATCAGTGATACAAATTTATCAGGAAATAATGATATTGGTGATCCTAAATGGTACCATTTTACTAACCCTTTTTTATTATCAATATCTATGATACCCGATGAGTACTTAGTATATTGATTTCCAATATTTACCGAATCATTCAACACATATATATCTTTAGGATCAGTTCCTCCGATTAATAACGCTCTAATAGTATTTATCAATTCATTTTGGTAATACACATTATTAATGGTCTTGCTTATCCTTGTGATTTCCCAACCACTGTACAAAGAATCGCGACTACTAATAAGTTTAACTGTTGGCTTTCTTAGGTTACTATCGTTATTTTTCATTAACTCTGAATACTTATCCATTATTATTCTCCTTTTTGCTTCATCTTCAATAAATAATCCTTTTTTTCCTCTAAAAGTTTTTTATTTTTTTCTTTTAACTGCTCAATTTCTTTTACATGCTCATTTTCTTGTTCTATTTGTTCCTTAAAATCTAATTCAACTAAGTTAAACAGCAATAAACTTACGCTAAGTGCGGTCAATCCTCCTCTTGAAGAAAATGATAAAATATTTTTAATAATGTCAGAATCAAAAATATTCCAACAAAATATTCCTGCAGTAACTAAAATTCCTATTAAAAAACTATAGTGCTTAATTCTATTACTGCTAATACTTTTAAACCAAGATAAAATGGGAGTTGAAATTGTCATAGTATTTGTAAGCACTGTTATATATATTAAAATATTATTTGTGATACTTGAGCTATTATCTCCTAACAAATATAAGGACATAGTCATCGTGACTATACCTAAAATTATCAAAATATAGTTTGGTAGATTATTCTTTTTAATTTCAATCCCCTCAATTCAAATTAGATATATATTTTCGCTTAAAATACAGGTATAGAAGTTAGAGCCGTTTATATCAATTTTTTCAGCAAAATCAAAACTTTGTATACTTCTCTTTATTCCCTTTACTCTTTCCAACTGGATATTTCTTACCATTCAACTCCAATTTCTTCTCAATAATCTCCTCAATATCCAAACCCAAATCAGAAGCCAACATCAAGCTATAAATCAATACATCAGCCAATTCCTGCTCAATATTCTCTTGGTTATTCTCTTTCGCTTCTTCACTCGTTTTCCACTGAAAATTTTCTAGTAGTTCAGAAGCTTCCAATGAAATCGAAATGGCTAAATCTTTTGGATTATGAAATTGTCGCCAATCACGTTCATCTCTAAATTGATTGATTCTTTCTATTAGTTCGTCCATTTTGATTTCTCCTTTTGAATCGACATTAATTTCTCTCTAAGCTCATCATTACTAGCATAAATATATAAACCATTGATTCCTCGTTTTAACAAAACATTGATCGAATTTAAAATAATTTGTTCTTTCACTTTATCAATATTTTCGATTCCTTCACGACCTTTAAATGCTTCTGAATCTTTGTATTTTTCAATATCGATTTTTAATTCATTCTTATCAGCATCGTAACCTATTGAAGGTCCTAAAATCACACCTACATAGTTCAAATCAAATCCTTGTATTGTATAAATCGAACCAACTTCATTTATCGTTTCTTCCTCTTCTGCCCAGCTTTTTTTGTAATCTGTGCGATTCCATGGTGCGGAAAAATCACCTTCTTCAACAAGATAATCTCCACCATCTTTTTTATGCGTATAATCAAAAGTTGAAACTATTCTACTTAGACCATATTTTTGATTTTTTTCTTTTATTTTCATTCGCATATCTTCGGCACTTGAGAAAAAACAAAAGTCGAAATCTTCATCACCAAATCTTTTATCGAATTCAGACTTCTCTCGTTTAGTAACTTTAGGAAATGGTAAAATTTTTCGGTCAACAAAGGAATCTACCCAGTGTACAATTTCTGGATCAGCTTTCATCCTAAATTGAGTAGTTAAATGATATTCTTCGTGAATCGGAAATTCATTTTTTATCTCAACAAGGCTATCAACATTCCAATGACTTTTAAGCTTTAAAACCTGTTTTTCATCAAATACAACAATCGTGACTTTACTTCTTTTAATAATCTCTTCCAACTGATTTTCGTATTCAAAACTGTTGTACTTATCTTTTGTAGAAAGTAATAAATGAGACTCATCTACTAAAACAATATCTGCTAGATTGATTTTCCCTTTGTCACACTCATTAATAAAACTTGTAGGTTTCATAAAATTTTTCTTTTTCAAATTAGGAAGACTTTCAGCTATCTTTTTATATGTTTTTAACATCTCATTATGATTGACTAAAAGATAGTTATTATCTAGATTAAAGTTAGTTTCTTTTTTCTCAGCTAAGTCTTGAACTGTTTTAAAAATTGAACTTAAAACAACACTTTTCCCAGTTCCTGCTTCTCCCGCGATAAAGAAGACATGGTGTTCATTTTCATTGTCATTTAAACTTCGTTTGCAAAAATCAATTACCTTTTCTTTCAAATCTTGTTGTTCTGGTGATAATCCGCGAAATGGTGATAATTTGAAAGTATCTTTATTTCTTAAATAATCTACACTATGTTTAACAATTTTTTCTTCTTTTAGTTGTGTCCATATTCTAGGAAACAAGATTTCATCATAATATTTTTTATCATAATAGTTATGAGATTCACTGCCTTTGATTTGGCTTCTATTTTCAACCTTATATTTTTCATCAGCAATAAAACAACTAATTAAATTTGTTTCTATATTCAACGCTGCAGATACGTTCAATGTTTCATGTCCGATCATAATAATTTTCTTCATCATAGCTTTCTTGTCATTTTTTAAATGCTCAGACATTCGTTTGTCAAAACGTCTACTTTGTCCAACGTATGCTTCTGGCATTTTCTTCTTATCCGTATTATATAAAATATATAAAATAGGATAGTTTGTTTCAAAAGGATCTTTTAATTTTTCAACCTCTTTTTCACAAAAATCATATTCTTTGAGTTGAATTTTTATACTATCATCTTCATAATTCATAATCTACACTCTCCTAAACACATTGTAACAATTATTTTGAAAATAAGGAATCTTTTATGTAAGAAAATACGTATAAAAAAAGAAATTTTGCGTAATAAGAAGAATGCTACATCTTTAAGCAAGAAATCTAAGAATTACGGTGTAACTTACAGGGAATTATTTATAAGATTAAACTGCACCATCCTCTTTAAAAAAAGAACTTCCTTCTGGATGTTCCTTTTTTGAAAAAGTATTCCCTAATTATTATCATTTACTATGTATAAACCAAATTTTATGCAGTATTTTCCTTTGCTCCTCTAAAAATTGTATTTCTTTATTCCAAAACCACAAACAAATTTGAACTTTTGCTAGCCTTTATTTCCATTTCTCCTGAACTTTTTACTTTTTGACAATTACATCTTTTTTTTGTAATAAAGCAAGTCCAGTTAAAATCCATTCTACTTAAAAACCACAAAAAAGCCAAGGTCGGAATTAGCTTCCAAACCTTGACTTTTCATATCTACTCTTCATTTCTCAAATTCAATAACCTATTTCCCAGTAACCGAATCCCAAAGTCCGCTAAAGAATCCTTTGATACTTGCCCAAAGTCCTTTAGATTTTTCTTGAATTTGGTCTTTTGCCTTTGATAAATCTAGTTGATTTACAAAGTCTTCAAAAATATTTTTATCTTTCATACTGGTCATTAATGATGTTAATTCATTGACTTGAGCGGATGTCATCACATCTTGAATGCCTTGGCTTTTTAATGCATTTTCAACGGTTTCTTGAATATCTTTTTGTGTTAGATTTTGACCGTCAGCCGTTTTAGCTGCTAGTTCTGTTTTGGCTTGTTCTTGGGCTGCGTTTAAAGCTTCATCTGAATAACCATCTTTATCTTTGTTTTCTTCTGTGATTTTAGAAAGTACGCCCATTTCATCTTGTGCGACTTCTACTCGGTCGCGATTAATGATGCCGCCAGATTCTTCAACGATTTTATAGACACCTGCTAAAGCTCCAGAACCATCAATCGGTACAGCTGATGCTACCGTTAATTTTGCATCTGTAATTCCTGCTGTTACTGCTGCATTTTGATATTGGGCAGAAGTAATTTTTGTGATGTTTTTAGGTGTGGCAATATCAACTGTAATGCCTGACCCTTTTTTCTGTGTTTCCATCCGAACCGAACTGTAAACAGCCCAATCAGCAGTAAAACCACCGTCAGGAATAAAGCTCATTAAATCTTGTCCTGTGGTTGTATAAATTGGTGTTTCACCTTTAATCCCTAATTCTTTTAAGGTATAGTCTTTTTGTTCTGTTGTTAAGGCGTTTCCTAATGCAACTGCATTAATTTTTAATTCTTCTTCTGAACTGCTAGAAGTTGCTGTTGAGCTTGAATTAACGGTTGTACTTTCAACTGTACTTGATTCTTCAGCAAATGCTGCTACTCCACCAGATACACCAGTAGAAATTAAAAGCATCGCCATGATCAATGCCATATTTTTTTGATTACGTTTCATAAAGTCCTCCTGTAAAACTTTTACTAACTCTTACTATACAACAATTTTTCTAGTTATTCCTTAAGGAGGCTGTCGTTTTAATAAATTTTTATTGTATGTCTTGCATTTTTGTAACAAAATAAAAAAACAAGTTGAATCATTTAAGATTCAACTTGCTTCAATAGGCTTATTTAGTGTATTCAGAAACTAATTCCATAACTTCTTCCATTGTATCGCAGTCATTCAACGCACGATCCGCAAGTTCAGCCATTTTCTTAGTATCTAGACGTTTCATCAAGCTGCGTGTTTTAAGGATAGATGTTGCACTCATTGAGAACTCATCTAAGCCCATACCTACTAATAGAGGCACTGCAGTTTGGTCGCCCGCCATTTCTCCACACATACCAGTCCATTTACCTTCTGCATGAGATGCATCAATAACGTTTTTGATTAAACGTAAGATTGAAGGGTTGTATGGTTGGTAAAGGTAAGAAACGCGTTCGTTCATACGGTCTGCGGCCATTGTATATTGGATCAAGTCATTTGTTCCAATACTAAAGAAGTCAACTTCTTTGGCGAATTTATCCGCAATTACAGCTGCTGCAGGAATTTCGATCATGATACCAACTTGAATAGCATCAGAAACGCTTGTTCCTTCAGAAACTAATTTTGCTTTTTCTTCATCGAAGATTTTCTTCGCTGCTCTAAATTCTTTTAATGTCGCAACCATTGGGAACATGATACGTAAGTTACCATGAACAGAGGCACGTAATAATGCACGCATTTGCGTACGGAACATTTCGTCGCCGCGTTCAGATAAGCTGATACGTAATGCACGGTAACCTAAGAATGGGTTCATTTCATGCGGTAATTGAAGATAAGGTAATTCTTTATCTCCACCGATATCCATTGTACGAACCACAACTGGTTTGCCGTTCATGCCTTCAAGAACAGCTGTATAAGCTTTATATTGATCTTCTTCTGTTGGGAAGTCCGGAGAATCCATGTATAAGAATTCTGTACGGTATAAACCAACAGCTTCTCCACCATTATTGCGTACGCCTTCTAAATCTTTTGGTGTACCAATGTTAGCAGCTAATTCAATATGTTTGCCATCTGCTGTAATTGTTTCAGCATGTTTTAATTTATCCCATTCAACTTTAAGGTCAGCATAAGCTTTACCTTTTGCTTCAAAGTCAGCTTTTTCAGCATCAGATGGATGTACGATAACATCGCCATCGATTCCGTTAACAGCTAAAATATCGCCTTCTTTGACTTTAGCTGTGATTTCTTTAGTTCCCACGATTGCAGGAATTTCAAGAGAACGAGCCATAATCGCTGAATGTGATGTACGTCCGCCAATATCAGTAACGAATGCTTTTACATACGTACGGTCTAATTGAGCGGTATCACTTGGTGTTAAGTCGTGGGCAACCACAACAACTTCTTCGTTAATCATTGAAGGATTAGGAAGTGTTACACCTAAAAGGTGAGCTAAAATACGTTTAGCAACGTCACGAATATCAGCTGCACGCTCTTGCATGTAGGCATTATCGTCCATCGCTTCGAACATACCGATATACATATCAGTAACTTCTTTTAACGCTGATTCAGCATTCACTTTATTATCTTGAATATTTTGTTTGATTTGACCGATCATTTCAGGGTCAGCTAAAACCATTAAATGCGCATCAAATACTTGCGCTTCTTCTTCGCCAAGGCTTTGCGCTGCTTTTTCTCTGATTGCTTGTAATTCAGTCGTTGATTTTGCTAAAGCAGCATCCAAACGACTTTCTTCTGCAGAAGTATCATCGACAGATTTTTTATCAAAAGACAAATCAGGTTGAACTAACAGGTAAGCTTTAGCGATAGCAACACCATCACTTGCGGCAATTCCTTTTAGCATTTCAGACATTATTCTGACAATCCTTCTTTTTGCATTGTGTCAACGATTGCTGCTAATGCATCAGCTTCGTCTACACCGTCAACAGAGATAGTAACGTCTGAACCTTGACCAACACCAAGAGACATAACGCCCATGATTGATTTAAGGTTAACAGATTTACCTTTGTATTCTAAGTTAATATCTGAGTTGAATTTGCTTGCAGTTTGAACTAATAATGTAGCTGGACGAGCGTGAATCCCTGTTTCTGCTACGATGTGAAAATCTTTCTTTTCCATATGAATCGGTCTCCTTCGTAAGTAAAATAATTTTTTATGTTAGGGTTTTCCTTTTCTGATACGCTCCAGTGTGAAACGTAATCCAAAAAAGACCCTTTCAATTTTTAAGATTACCATTTTTTGTGAGTAGATACAACACTTTTCACCTATTTTTTATCGAATGAAAAGATCATTTAATTCTCTTCCTTTTGATAATGATATATAATTCTTCCATTTAATCCAGCTTCACCGACAATCGACATTCTATCAGATAATTCTTTCCAGACTTCTCTAAAGACCATAAAGTCTTTGGGTTCGACGGTAAATTCTGAAATCTTCCCTTCTTTTAACGCATTAATTTGTTCCATAAATGGGTTTTCATCCATCACTTAATCACAGCTTTCGTGTTTATTTTTAGCCTGAAGATATTGTATGATAAAAAGTCAAATTTGTCTAAATTATACCTGTTTGTTCTATAGATATATGAAATTAATTTTCAAAAAAGGAAATAAATGGACTTTCAAGCTTTATCTTTTTAGTTTAAGTTTAATTTTCCCTTAAGCTTTCAATCCAAATCAGAGTTCAATTGCTTGATTCTTCTATAAAAGATGCTATAATATTTTCAAAGGTCAAAAATGGTCAACTGATCTTTTGACCTAATCTCTATGACTTAAAATAGTTAGATTAGTCTTATTTTGAAAGGACGTGTTTTATCCTATGATCTGTCAAAATTGTCAACAGAATCCTGCAACAATCCATTTATATGCAAATGTAAATGGTCAAAGAAAGCAATTAGACTATTGCCAAAGTTGCTACCAAAAATTAAAAGCACAAACAAATGATAATCAACCAACAATGTCGCAACAAGATCCATTTGGTTTTGGAAGTTTAGATGATTTATATCGTTCTTTATCTCGTCAAATGCAAGAACAGCAAGGAAATCCCAATGGTCAAGTCCCACCTACTCAATTCGGTGACGGCAATGGCTTTAATGGTGGACAACCGCCAAGAGGAAATGCTAGTCAAGTGGACGGACTTTTAGGCGAATATGGTATCAATATTACTGAAGCTGCTAGAAATGGCGATATTGATCCAGTAGTTGGTCGTGATGAAGAAATCAAACGAGTTATCGAGATTTTAAATCGCCGAACAAAAAACAACCCTGTCCTAATCGGTGAACCTGGGGTTGGTAAAACAGCCGTTGTCGAAGGTTTAGCCCAAAAAATCATTGATGGTGATGTACCGCAAAAATTATTAGACAAAGAAGTCATTCGTTTAGATGTGGTTTCTTTAGTCCAAGGTACAGGCATCCGCGGTCAATTCGAAGAGCGCATGCAAAAATTAATCGAAGAAATCAAACAAGCAGAGAATGTTATTCTGTTTATCGATGAGGTTCATGAAATTGTCGGCGCTGGCGCTGCTGGCGATGGCAATATGGATGCCGGGAATATTTTAAAACCAGCTTTAGCTCGTGGAGAATTACAAATGGTCGGCGCAACTACGTTAAACGAATACCGGATTATTGAAAAAGATGCTGCCTTAGAACGTCGGATGCAGCCGGTTCGTGTTGATGAACCAACTGTTGATGAAACAATTGCTATTTTAAAAGGACTACAAAAGCGCTATGAAGACTATCATCATGTGAAATATACTGACGAAGCTATCAAAGCCGCTGCAACACTTTCAAATCGTTACATTCAAGATCGTTTCTTACCAGATAAAGCGATTGATTTACTAGACGAATCTGGTTCAAAAATGAACTTAACGATTCAAATTGTTGATCCAAAAACAATCGAAAAGAAACTAGCCGACGCAGAACAACAAAAACAACAAGCTTCTGCTGAAGAAGATTTTGAAAAAGCAGCTTATTATCGCGATCAAATCAATAAATTACAATCAATGAAAGAAAAACAAATCAGTGACGAAGAAACACCTGTGATTGATGAGAAAAATATTGAAATGATTATCGAACAAAAAACAGGTATCCCAGTCGGTGATTTAAAAGAAAAAGAACAAACACAATTGAAAAACTTAGCTGTTGATATTAAAAGTCATGTTGTCGGACAAGATGATGCAGTTGATAAAGTGGCTAAAGCCATTCGCCGTAACCGTGTCGGTTTGGGCAAACAAAATCGTCCAATTGGTTCTTTCTTATTTGTTGGACCAACTGGTGTGGGTAAAACTGAATTAGCAAAACAATTAGCTTTTGAATTATTCGGTTCAGAAGATTCGATGATTCGTTTTGACATGAGTGAATACATGGAAAAACACAGCGTGTCTAAGCTAATCGGTTCCCCTCCAGGTTATGTTGGTTATGACGAAGCTGGTCAATTAACGGAAAAAGTTCGTCGCAATCCTTACAGCTTGGTTTTATTAGACGAAATCGAAAAAGCTCATCCAGATGTTCTACACATGTTCTTACAAATTCTTGATGACGGTCGTTTAACAGATGCACAAGGCAGAACGGTCAGCTTTAAAGATACTATTATTATCATGACAAGCAATGCAGGAACTGGAAATGTGGAAGCAAATGTTGGTTTCGGTGCTGCTCGTGAAGGCGTAACACGATCTGTTTTAGGTCAATTAAATAACTTCTTTACACCAGAATTCTTAAACCGTTTTGACGGAATTATCGAATTCAAGACCCTAAGCAAAGAAAACTTGATGAACATTGTCAGCTTAATGTTAGATGAAGTTAACGGCTTACTTGCTCATCAAAAATTGCATATTGAAGTACCTACAGATGTTAAAGAAAAACTAGTTGATCTAGGCTATGATCCAGCAATGGGTGCTCGTCCATTACGCAGAACCATTCAAGAACAAATTGAAGATGGGATTGCAGAATATTATTTGGATCATCCAGAAGAACACCAACTAACTGCAACTTTAGATGATGAAGGTAAAATTATCGTGACTGGTCAAACCACCGTTGATTCTACTGAAGTAGTGGAACCAACAACTGAAGAAGAATAACAAAGAGAGAGAAAGTAGTTTAAAACTGCCTTCTCTCTCTTTTCTGTTCTATTTTATACAAATAAAAAGAGAATCTATTACTCATTCTCTTTACTTTTTTGCTAATCTCAAGTCAAATTTCTTTTTATTTAAGTCGAAAAAATTTATAATAAAACTGATTACTACATTCAACAAACACATTAACAGCTCGTTTGTCTTTACACATAAGCTGTTTTATCAAAAATAAACAAAATACATAAAATTGAGGTGAAGAACATGAAACTGGTCAATGTAACGAATAGCTACAAACAATTAGTTAATAAACAACTAGAAAATACCGATGCATACTTTATTAAAGTTTATTCAGCGGGTAACACGACCGTCGTTTATACCGAAGCTGCTCAACATGCTGAAATCCTGATTGTTAATAAAAAGCGCTCTGTTCGTAAAACAGAAATTAACGAGATTTTAGGCTATTTCTTAAAACGAATTCCTAAAGAGAAATATAATCGTGACCAAATTTCTATCATTGAAGTAAAAGATGTCACAGAGATTTCAATTCCAATGTTATCTAGTTTAGTTGAAAATTAAACAAAAAATTGTGCTGAAATGCGTGTGATTTCAGCACAATTTTTTGTTTATTGAGAACACTAATTTTCAATTTAAACTTTCTAATCGTTTTTGAACCATTGGAGGACTTTCTCACAAGTGAATCAGTAAACCGGCATGAGAATACCTATGACCATGTATGCTTATTTTCGATAGTTCCACTCTATCTTTAACTTTCTTCACGTTGTTCTCTGAATAAAAAAAGTAGTATCAGGCTAAATACCAATTCAATGTTTTCGCTCTTTTATTGATACTTTTTCTACATAAATAGTAGTTTGACCGTGTCGCTGCCTAGATACAATTTTGGAATACTATTCTTTGTTTTTAAGAAGTAGCTTTTTTTGCTGAATTGTTACTTATCGTTGAAAGACTTATATAGGATTTAAATATTCTTGAGATGTCTGTGTATTTTGATTTAGATATCTCATCCGTTGGAATAAAATACTTCTACACCCAAATGAATTGTTTTAATTAAATTTTTTGAACGGTTCATTTTAAGGGTTCAATACACCAAAGATTATTCAGCAAATTAATTACACTGAAAGACCACATCGTTAGATTGTTTCTCTAATCGATGTGGTTTTATTTTTTATTGCATGTTGATTATTTTCTAACGACTACTGCCCCTTTAGTTAAATTATAGGCTTTTTCAAAAGTAGAATAATCCACCCAATATTTTCCTTTTGCTGGATCTGAAACTAAATATCTTTTTGCTTGGTCATTATATCCAGCTAATGTCATGATATGCGCGTTATCTACTCCTCTACCCCAGAAATAGTTACCCCATATTGGAGAAGCAAATTCGTAAGTGACGTATACAACTACTGGATTTCCTTGCTCTAATTCCCATCTTAACTCTGCAGGAGAACTACCAGAGATATCTTGAACATTTCCATATCTCTTTCCCCAATCAGCTAGAGGTTTTGCGAAAATCGATTGATACGTACCGTCTGTCATATACGCGTAAGGCGTACCTGCAAAACCATTATTAGGATTTTTATTCGGCGAAATTGGCATTTCTCTCAGAAATGTTCCTAAATTATAATTTTTTGCCTTGCCAACTGTATGCAACCCTTGCAATAAGGAAGCCGCTTCACAGCCCATTGGCGCTCCAGATGAATATTGATTAATAAACGGAACATTCAATTCTTTCTGAGTAACGACCGTTCTTTCTAAATTATAACTAGTTGAGCCTAACCCTGTACTCTTACCATTAATGGTACCATAGATATGGGTTATAAATAGTCCTCCGTTTTTAAATTGAGCTGAATCCACAATCACTGACCATGAGCCATCTGAATTTTTTGTTCCATTTAACCATTTAATATCATCTTGTCCATTTGTATTACTCCATGTTGGAAATTCTACCTTTGACACATTTCCTCTATTTGGATTGAAGATTGTAACTTTCATTTTGTTGTTACCTATTGCTGTTTTTTCTACCACATTCATTGGCGGAAATTCTAAATTATAACTTGTTGAACCTATCCCACTACGTGTTCCATTTGTTGTCGCATAAATATGAGTTATGAATTGACCGTCATGTTTGTACTCATTGGCATCCACAATTACTGAATACGAGCCATCGGAATTCTTTGTGCCATTTAACCATTTAATATCATCTTGACCGTTTGTATTACTCCACGTTGGAAATTCTACCTTTGACACATTTCCTCTATTTGGATTATAAATTGTTACTTTCATTTTATCTTTACCAATTGCTGTTTTTTCTACTACATTCATTGGCGGAAATTCTAAATTATAACTTGTTGAACCTATTCCACTACGTGTTCCATTTGTTGTCGCATAAATATGAGTTATGAATTGACCGTCATGTTTGTACTCATTGGCATCCACAATTACTGAATACGAGCCATCGGAATTCTTTGTGCCATTTAACCATTTAATATCATCTTGACCGTTTGTATTACTCCACGTTGGAAATTCTACCTTTGACACATTTCCTCTATTTGGATTATAAATTGTTACTTTCATTTTATCTTTACCAATTGCTGTTTTTTCTACTACATTCATTGGTGGAAATTCTA